>CASEMN010000031.1 GCA_949289045.1 uncultured Oscillospiraceae bacterium | reverse complement strand
GGCATTGTTAACAAACTAATGCTTTAAGGATAAGATCCTTGTAAAAGAATAAATCCAAAGAGATTTTTAACATTTCAAGAGATTTAGAATATCTCTTAGTTTTTCTGTTAAATCTGGCAAGGTTATCCCTAATCGAACTATTAGAACTTTCTATTAAATGAGTTTCAGATTTAGTCATAACATGTGGCTCTGTTATTCCGAACTTTTTAAATGCAATATTATAACAACTGTTTGCATCAGAGTATATTTGCATTATCTTACCAGTAATTGAAAATACTTTAAGATATATTCTGACAGCACATTTTAATCCTTCTCCGATGGTATATGCAATAACACGCTGTCTCCGTCTAGAATAAGCAGTCCATATGACTGTCCTTTGTTTCTTTTTTTTACATATGTATATATCTCATCTAATTCAATTATATCCGGTTGTTTTGTTTCTAACGGATTATGTTCTTGCAATTCTTGCTGAAGTATTTTATGTGCATTTCTTATCCAACGCAGAACTGATACCGGACTTGTATTTAAAAACATTGCTATCTTTCTTATTCCTACATTGTTTAAATAAAATTGTATTGCCATATATTTTACTTTTTTACTAAATCTTGGTTTATTTAGTGTAAATGTTCTTTTACAGTCTTTGCAATAATACCTTTGTCCCCATTGTCCACTTCCATTTTTCTTCGTATTATTACTATTGCAGTGTGTACATTGTATTATTACTATTGCAGTGTGTACATTGTGCCATTTCTCTTTTCCTCCTACTCTTTATTATACATCTTTTTCCTTTTATTAGCAATAGTATGGTAACAGTACCACCTGGGAAGGGTACAAAGTGCATTGTTGTGCGAAAGAGAGTTATAGGGTGGGCAAAGCGCACGCGTGCCCACCAACTTTGTTATACCCGTAAGAGCTTAGCAGTTTTAATTTCTCCCCCACTGCTTCGCGGGGGGGGGGAGGAGTATTTACAGTCCGAAAATCCGCTCTCCAAATCGGGATAGGGAATTGAGAGTAAGTCAGACGCTGCCAGAACTTTCACTTGGTCACCTGGTCTCTTAATGTAATGGTCTCTTCAATAACCACTCTTCACTAACCACATGGTCATTTACTCATTTAGGAAGACTTCTTTTTAAGGTTAAAAAGCTATTGTTGGGGATATAGCTGTCAAGCGCATCAAAATTAGCGTTTGCAAACATAAATTCTAAGGTGTCTCCCGGCGCAATGTTTAAAACATCAAACGGTATTGACATATCAAGCACCCTGCCGCAGGAGGTTAAAATTCTTTTGGAAGACCTTGCTATCCAAAGGTTGTTGTTCGTTGCCTGCGCAAACCTTACCGCATCAAGCCGGTTGTCGTCTATTGAAATTTTTATTTCGTTATGGAATTTTTCTTTTGCCACCGGTAGTATTGTTTCTCTGCGGTGGATTACTCTGACCGGCGAAAGCGTTTGTTTTTTATCGAAATTTTTAGCATAAATATATATCTGCGGGTGCATTTTTTTAGCAATCGGAGTGTTGGATGTGTATTCGTTAAGGTAAAATCTCAAATAAAGATTTTCCTTGTCACAGCCGTAATAAATTCTATCGAAAAATTTGGTTTCTTTGAGCACCGGACCGTCCGGGATGTCAATACATCCGGCGTTGAGCCATTCAGCACTATCTTCAGGGCTGCCGGTAAGCTCAGGCGTAAATTCACCTTTCGGAAATCTGGACGGCTTGGTTATGGCGGACAAAAGCGGGATATCAAGATACTCAGGTGCCTGTATGCCAAGGTAGAGATAAATATTCTTTAAATGTTCTCTGAAAAGATAATCAAAAATATTGTCCCGTCCGGAATCGTTCGGCTCTCCATACCACCAGAACCAATCACTTCCCTCGCAGACAAAAAGTTCTCTGCGGGCTAGTTTTATGTTCGGATTAAGCGGGTTTTTTCTCACGTATCTGCAAAAGTCGTCGCGTACTTGTTTTAGGTACGTCCAGGCAAGATTTTTTATAGGTTCATCAATCCAGAGTTTGAATGTTTTGTTAATCCATGAGCCCGCGCAAATTTTATTGAGCGGTTTCGGGTTCTTTTCTCTGTCAAGATAATCGCTTATCAAAACAGTTTCCAATGTCGGGTCGTCGTCTATAAGTTTGTATAATGTGTTCAAAAATTCGTTGCCGTCGTCAAGGTAATTTTCCCAGCAGTTTTCGCCGTCCATCGCTATTGTCAAAAGATGATTTTCGTCAGGAGACGAGAGAATTTTGCTCTGGGTGACTTTTATTCTGTCAT
>CASEMN010000030.1 GCA_949289045.1 uncultured Oscillospiraceae bacterium | reverse complement strand
GTGAGACAACTTTTGTCATTTCTTCTTTCATCATATCACTAAAAATGTTAACTTTGTGGTTGCAAGTTAAAAACAAAATACCCACAGCATATTGACAGTTAATCCCTGCCAGAATACACGCTGTGGGTATATCCTTAGTGATAACTTGCAATCTTCCCACTAAGGAGGCAGGGATTTTTTACCTGCCGATTATTTATTTCTATTGCATTCTAAAAATTCTTTTTTATCTTTGTCATGCCGTTGAGTTTTAATCGTACCAAATGGAATTGAAATAAAAATTATCTCAACGGAAATTTCTACTGTTGTAGATGAAAATTTAATCGTACCGCGGGAACAACACTTGTGGAAGTGCCCGCAATGGACATCCACCGTAGGGGAGCACGGGTTGCTCCCCTATCTTGTTAAATACCCGTTCACAATATCCACGAACTCCTCCACATTACGATAGACGGCATACATGTAACCCTGTCTCTCCACTTCATCCTGCCACTGCTTCTGTTCTGGGGACTGGTATGTCCGCACTTTCTTCCCGTTGCCGTCTATGGTCTCTGTCTTGGTCTCAAGACACAAACCGTGATAGCGTCCTCTCGCAATAAACAGCACCAGGTCTGACGCTCCTTTGACCATGCCCTCTGCTCTAAGCCTTGCACCGGAAGTGCAGATAGTCTTATATCCATTGCGGGTGCGGATTAACTTCGTGTTCCTCTTGCCCTCGTTGGGGATATGTATAAGCAGTTTCGCATATTGAGGATACTGCATTCTGAACCACTTGACAGCGGCCTGCTGGGTGTAACTCTCTCGTGTCATAATATAAAAAGCGGCAACTCCGACTATTGGAATTACCGCTTTATAATCAATGCACTATTATTAGAGTCACATTTTGTTTCGAAGATTTCTGTTTATAGATTTTTTCCCGTTTATAAACAATCCGATAATGGTCACAAGTGTAACCGTTGCAAATGTTCCGGCAAACCATTTCATACCGAAATAGGCAAATAAAACAGAAATTCCCAGACCTAAGATGAAAACAACCAAAGCATACATCTGTCCTCTTTTACTCATAGACAATTGCTCTGTCATTATTTTATTCTCCAATTGCATTCTGTGCTCTTGTTGATTTTCAGCCATTCGTAATATCCTGTCTGCACTGCCGGGTAAAATTTGCTCATATTTCGCAAAGAGGTCGGGAGGTGGTATTGGACCATGAAACTCTTCCGAATGCTGGATTTGCAATGAATAGAATCTTAAAAGTGCATCCTTTTTCTCTTTAGGCAGAGAATTCAGAATTTTTTCAACATCCTTTTGGCTGACCGCATTATTAGATTGCTGATTACTCATAATTCGCTTTTTTCAAAAATCCCTATAGCATTTCTAATATCTCCCCCTATAGTGCCAAAGTCGGATTCTATGGCCTTGGTGTCAATATCTTTACTCATATTGAAATCGAAGTAGGGAGTAAATAAACTTAATATACTTCCTGCTCCTATCCAAAAGGACATTTTTGAAAATAGAAAATCAGTTCTGTAATAAGATTTTTTCATAATTCAATATCTCCTTGGCAAAGATTTTAATTTTTTTTCATTTTTGCAACAAAAACCACACCGAAACTAATATAGTCCGCTTTGCGGTAATTCCAATATGTCAAACAACTTTACAAATTTTTATTATCTTTGCAGTGCGTTACATTTTTTCAATTTCTACTGTTGTAGATTATAGTAACGACGTAATTTTTTGTTTTGTAACCAGAGGGGCGGAGCAATCCGTCCCTTGCTGCTTGTCACCACTGCAACAAATCGTAACTTATCCCAACGCCTATATAGGGCTGCATCTTAGAGCCTGTAAAGGCGTATCCGGCACTCACTCCCAACCCCCATTTTTTCGACTTCTGGCGTATTGTCTCCGTCCGGTATATATACTTGTACTCCGTGCGCGGAAAGACCTCTATAAAGTCCAGATTCGGCCTTACTCCGCTTATCTGGGCGCGGTAGAGGGAATCTTCATAGAACTTTGTCTCTATGGGCAGTTGTG
>CASEMN010000029.1 GCA_949289045.1 uncultured Oscillospiraceae bacterium | reverse complement strand
ATATTCTTTTCGCATTTTTTCACCGCCTTTTCTTCATTATACAACAAAAGATAGGAGACACGTTTTTTTGTGTCTCCTATCTTTATACCACTTCATATTTAACGTCGGCTTTTATTTTAATCTTTTAATTATTTCTTTTCTGTGATGTAATTAAGATTTTAGAATGATGAGTAATTTTATTTTGAAATATTATTTTATAACGTGTCTTTGGGCAATATGTAAAAAGAAATGAACATTTATAGTTTGGATTGACAAAAAACATAAAATATGTCACATTTTGTCGACAAAAACAGTTCAAGATAACAGGGGGGATAACAATTGAAAAAGTTATTAGTAAATAACATCGATTTGTACTTATATCAAATATAACTATCAAAGGAGGGGGAGCAATGATTTTATATTCATCAAAATTCTTATAAATGTTGAAGTGTTTATTGGAAGTTGGTTACTGATAGCATCTATGTCTAAAAGAATGACAGCACGGTTATCTAATCTAAAATTAGGAGGAGAATATGTCTAAGTTTTTAAAAATAGTAGCTTTAATAATGGCTATTTTAATGATGACAACAACCTTATCAGCAGCCCAAGAACCATTAGCAGAAGAGTTTAAAGAAGTTATGCAAATGACTTCTGAAACTGAATCAGAGAGTGAAATTTCTGAAGAAGATATCCCCGAAATAATAGGGGAAGTAGAAAGTCTGAGGAATTCTGATGATGTAAAACATTTTAGACTAAGTGATGGCACTTATATTGCGGCAAAATATGGTGTACCCGTACATTATTATGAAGACGGAAAATGGATCGATTACGATAATTCTTTTGTTGAGGACAATTCTTCTGATTCAAAGAATGAGAAAGAATACAAAAATAAAAAGAGTGACAAAGACGTTCGTATATCAAAAAAACTAAAAGAAGGCAAAACCATAACTGTTACTAAAAACGGTTATAAGATTTCATGGGGAATTTTGGGTTTGTCTAAAGTAACCGGAAAGATAAAGGACGACGAATTATCTTTCAAAGAAGAAAAAGCGGCAATAAAAAATTCTGTAGGAACAATAGTTTACGCTGATGCAGCTAAAAACGTAGATATTGAATATATTTCAAGTGGCAATGGAGTAAAAGAAAATATTATTTTGAAAAAGAATAATACGATAAATGAATTTGTCTATGAATACTCTATTGATAAGCTTAATGCTGTTCAGATAGATGACAGAACCATCGAACTGAGAAATAGTTCAGGCAAAGCGGAATTTATCATAGAAGCTCCCTGTATGGTGGATTCTAATGGTGAAATGAGCGAAGAGCTTTCTCTTGAGATTTTATCTCAAAAGAATAAGAAACTGACTGTTAAACTTACTGCAAACGAAGAGTGGCTTAGAGATGATTCCAGAGAGTACCCGGTAACAGTGGATCCCTCTATGAAGTATAATTTGGATAGATACGATATATATGATACTTATGTTGATTCATCTATTCCTACCGGTATACACTGTGCGCCGCAGTATTTGATTGTGGGTAAAAACAGTTTAGGTCTTACAAGATCATATATCCAGTTTGATTTACCGCAGCTTCCGAATGGCAGTATGGTAACTAATGCCGTAATGGGTTTGTACCAGTGGGATTATGATCCTGGAAGCGGAAATGGCGGAAATATTTTAGCTTATTATTTAGGTGAAGTCAGCAAAGATGCTTTGACTCAGTATACATGGTGGAAACAGCCGATATATATAGATAACAGCAAGATAACACAAAAAGTAATTGATTATACAAATTTCAGACCAAATAAAAACAATGTAGCAGAGGCATATACATGGGATGTTACTCAGGCAGTAAAAAAGAGTTATAGTGATGGAATAAATCCTACATTTGGTCTGAAAATGGAAAATGAGAACGGTATACAAAGAGCCGCCTTTTTCTCTTCGGATAATACCGCACAGGGATCAGTAGCATATCCGTTCGTATACGTTAACTATATCAATAACAATGGTATAGAGCCTTATTGGTCCTATCATACTCAAAGTGCAGGTCTTGCCGGCACAGGTAGTGTAAACGATTTTACAGGCAATCTTTCCTTTGAGGTGCCTGTAGCGACTATGTCGTCTGAAAAGATGCCGGTATCGTTAAGTCTGGTTTATAATCTTCAAAAGGCCAATCAGTTTGATCCTGCCGCTTACGGAACTGTAGGAAAAGGATGGAAGCTGACGTCAAGTAAGAGAGTTGTTTCTGTTTCGGACAGCGCAATTAAAAGCACCTATCCTTACAAGTATATTGATGCCGACGGTACTGAACATTTCTTTAAAAAGACTTCAACGGCAAACGTTTGGGAAGACGAAACAGAGCCTACATTAAAACTTAAGAAAGTGACCGAGAGCGGAAAAAATTATCTTGATTTAGTTTATGAATCAGGCTATACGGAACGATATACATATATTGCCGGAGGCTCCACGGGTTCGTCAAAGCTTATTTATGAAAAAGATTCAGACGGCCATAAAATAAACTATAACTACGATGCGGATGGATTTATCAACAATATCAAGGATAGCTCAGGCAGGCAGATAAGGATATACATTAAAAACAGAGCCTACCAGTTTACAGATCCTGAAGGTAAAAACGTAAATCTCCAGTACGACTCAAACGGCCGATTAATTAAAGTGACTTTCCCAGGCAATCAGATAGTACAGTTCCAGTATGATTCCGAAGGAAAGATGACTAAAGCAATCGACAGTGACGGAAGTTATATTGCGTATACATATTACACTAACTCAAAATTCACGTCGCTGAAATATCGTGTAAAGAGCGCTTACGAATACACGAAACCAGAAAACGGAAAATCATCGGTAGGTAACGGCGTAATTTTCAAGTATAACGGAGACAATACCACAACCGTTCAGTATGATACCGATCATTCCGGTTCATTCAATTCAGCTTATGAGGTTGAAGAGACTTATACTTTTAATAATTATGGACAGGTTACAAGCGTCGTTACGCCAGAGGGCGGAAAATCTCTCTCCTATCAGTCCGATGGAAAAACAACGGTTAAACCTGAAGAAACAGTCAGAATTACTGGCGCCAGTGCAACGCCTAAATATGTAAACAATCTCAATCACAACACAAGTCTTGAAGGCGGAGAAGGCTATTGGGGTTATCACACCTGGCAGTCTGCAAATGCTGCCGGAAGTTCTTCTCACGGTAAGGTTACGGAGCAGCATTATTTAGGAAATTATTCACTTAAAATTTCACGAAGCGGCAGAACAGGTGATTTTGAAACCTATAGGCAGACGGTTGAGCTGCCTGTTGGCAAGCCGGTCACTTTTTCTGCATACCTTAAAACGACAAACGTTACCCCGATAGGTGAGCAAAACGGCAGACGAGGTGCCGTTGCAATGATATTCTTCTACAATAACGGCAGCCTTGTCGGTACCTATGTCAGTGATGCCCTGACCGGTACCAACAATTGGAAGAGAGTATCTGTCACAGTGGATTCAGCTCCGCGGCACGACGTAGCCTTTGTATATGTGGGCTTAAATGAAGCAAACGGTACTGTATACGCTGACTGTATGCAGACGGAAATTTCTTCAACTGTAAGCCCTTATAACATGGTTGAGTTTTCCGACGCTTCTTCTCAGTCGCCGTGGTATTTCTTTAATACTTCTTCTGCTGATAAAGTAACCGGCGGAAAACTGCACATGACAGGCGGCTCTTCCGGAAAGAAAGCAAAGCAGATTATTGAAGTTAACAGCAAAGATGTAGCTTTTACCTTTAGTGCTAAAGCGAAAGGCAATTCCGTACCGTTGCCGGAAGGCAGCAACAGAAAATTCACTTTGGCAGCAGGTATAAATTACGTTGAAAACAATACTGCCGACTATGTATGGATGGACTTTAATCCGGATTGTACGGGAACCCAGTATGTAAGCGGCGTTATAAAGAAGCCGGCAGGAAAAGAGAATCTAACAATCCGAGAAATAC
>CASEMN010000028.1 GCA_949289045.1 uncultured Oscillospiraceae bacterium | reverse complement strand
AGAATTGTTTCTAAACTGAAAATGAGCCCGGTTAAGTTCCGAACTCATTCTCTTACTTGTTAATATTTTTTTGTCTAAACTTTGGGGTTCACTTCATTCTCCGGGTGGTAAGCTATTTAAGAAACCTTAAATATTAACTTATTTAGCTCTCTTTTCCTTGATAGCAGCCTGTGCAGCAGCAAGACGTGCGATCGGAACACGATAAGGTGAGCAGGAAACATAGTTGAGGCCGATGTTGTGGCAGAACTCAACAGAGCTGGGATCTCCGCCGTGCTCACCGCAGATTCCGAGTTTGATGTCGGGACGTGTCTTGCGGCCAAGCTCAGCAGCCATCTTAACGAGCTTGCCAACGCCAACCTGGTCAAGCTTAGCGAAGGGATCTGACTCGTAGATCTTGTTATCATAGTAAGCGTCAAGGAACTTACCAGCGTCGTCACGGCTGAAGCCGAATGTCATCTGAGTAAGGTCGTTAGTACCGAAGCTGAAGAACTCTGCTTCCTGAGCGATCTCGTCGGCTGTAAGAGCAGCACGGGGGATCTCAATCATTGTACCAACTTTGTATGTCATCTCAACGCCTGCGTCAGCGATAATCTTATCAGCAGTCTTAGTAACAACATCCTTAACGAACTTGAGCTCTTTGATTTCGCCAACAAGGGGAATCATGATCTCAGGAACGATGTTGTACTCGGGATGCTCAGCGTTAACAGCGATAGCAGCCTTGATAACAGCTGTTGTCTGCATTGCAGCAATTTCGGGATAAGTTACTGCAAGACGGCATCCTCTGTGACCCATCATGGGGTTGAACTCGTGAAGACCTTCGATAATTGCCTTAAGCTCGTCAACGGAGATGTTCATCTCGCCAGCAAGCTCAACAATATCTTCTTCCTTCTGAGGAACGAACTCGTGAAGAGGCGGATCGAGGAAGCGGACTGTCATGGGACGTCCTGCAAGCTCTCTGTACATAGCCTCGAAGTCGCCCTGCTGAAGGGGAAGGATCTTAGCCAGAGCCTTTTCTCTCTCTTCAACTGTCTTTGAAACGATCATCTCACGGATAGCCTTGATTCTATCGCCTTCAAAGAACATGTGCTCTGTACGGCAAAGGCCGATGCCCTCTGCGCCGAACTTAACAGCCTGAGCAGTATCTCTGGGGTTATCAGCGTTGGTGCGAACTTTGAGAACTCTTCTCTCGTCAGCCCAAGCCATGAAGCGTCCGAAGTCGCCGGAAATCTCAGCAGCAACTGTGGGGATAGCTTCGCCATAGATCTTACCTGTTGAACCGTCGATTGAGATGTAATCTCCCTCGTGGTACTCCTTGCCAGCAAGCTCGAAGTACTTCTGGTCAGCGTGCATTGTGATATCGCCGCAGCCGGAAACGCAGCATGTACCCATACCACGAGCAACAACAGCAGCGTGAGAAGTCATACCGCCGCGAACTGTAAGGATACCCTGAGCAGCAGCCATACCCTCGATATCTTCGGGGCTTGTCTCAAGACGAACAAGAACTACTTTCTCGCCGTTTGCAGCCCACTCTTTAGCGTCTTCAGCTGTGAAAACAACTTTACCGCAAGCAGCTCCGGGAGAAGCAGCAAGACCTGTTCCGATGGGAGTTGCAGCCTTAAGAGCTTTAGCGTCGAACTGGGGATGAAGAAGAGCGTCAAGCTGCTTGGGCTCAACACGAAGAACTGCTTCTTCCTCGTCGATCATGCCCTCGTCAACAAGGTCAACGGCGATTTTAAGAGCAGCTGCTGCTGTTCTCTTACCGTTTCTTGTCTGAAGCATATAGAGCTTACCGTTTTCGATAGTGAACTCCATATCCTGCATGTCTTTATAGTGGTTCTCAAGTCTCTGAGCAATTGAAGCGAACTGATCGTAAACTTCAGGCATATCCTCCTTAAGCTTTGCGATGGGGGAGGGAGTACGAACGCCAGCAACAACGTCTTCACCCTGAGCGTTGATAAGGTACTCACCGAAGAGAGCCTTTTCGCCTGTAGCGGGGTCACGTGTGAAGGCAACGCCTGTACCTGAATTCTCGTTAAGGTTACCGAAAACCATGGGCTGAACGTTAACGGCAGTACCCCATGAGTAGGGAATGTCGTTCATGCGGCGGTAAACGTTTGCACGGGGATTGTCCCATGAACGGAAAACAGCCTTGATAGCTTCCATAAGCTGAACCTTGGGATCTGTGGGGAAATCCTCACCCTTTTCTGACTTATAGAACTCTTTGAAGAGCTTAACGAGCTCTTTCATATCGTTAACGTCAAGGTCAATGTCATTCTTAACGCCCTTCTTAGCCTTAACATCGTCGATGATCTCTTCAAAACGCTTCTTGGAAAGCTCCATAACAACGTCGGAGAACATCTGGATGAAACGACGATATGAGTCGTAAACGAATCTTTCAAATTTGGGATCGGGGTTGCCGGAAATAAGACCAGCAGCAACCTCATCGTTAAGACCGAGGTTAAGGATTGTATCCATCATACCGGGCATAGATGCTCTAGCGCCGGAACGAACGGAAACAAGAAGGGGATTCTTTGTATCGCCAAACTTCTTGCCGTTGATTTCCTCCATCTTTCCGAGATATTCATAAATCTGCTCCTCGATGTCGGAAGCGATAACTTTTCCGTCATCATAGTAGCGTGTGCAAGCTTCTGTAGAAACAGTGAAGCCCTGGGGAACAGGCATACCGAGATTTGTCATCTCAGCAAGGTTTGCGCCCTTACCGCCGAGGATCTCTCTCATTTTGCCGTTACCTTCGCTGAAAAGGTAAACATACTTGTAGCTCATCGGGATCTACCTCCATAATATTTTTTGTGTCCTTGTGTTGTTCCGGGCAGCAACAAAAAAGCTGTACCCCGACAACCTAAAGCTATTATAACAGATGTAAAAAGAAAACGCTACTGTTTTTTATTAATTAACAGAGAAAAATGCGCAATATTCCTTTAAAAACGTTGGATTTTGCCGCCGTAAAATAAGTTAAATAAACGAAGTATAAAGTTTTAAGTTTTCCTGTAAACAAATCTCATTTGATTATAGTTTAGAATAAAATTTTTTGAAAAACGAAAAAATTAGTTTTATGTCATTTTTCTTTAAAGCGACTGGTATAGCTGATGCCGTGCCTAAGGCGGCAGTCAGGATTGCTGAAAGAATAAGTGTAATCCAGTTATCCGGTGAAAAAATAAATTTAAAGAGTAAACCCCATAAAAAAACGGCAGCGGTACAATAGAAAGAAACAAGAATTTCCGGAAAAAAGGTTTTAATAGGTTCCTTAAGATATTTAGCGGAAAACGGTACAATAAAAAATATAGTTCTTAAAAAAATAAAAGCACCGCTTATGCCGGCAACACCATACACTCCGAGAGAGGGAAAAACTTCTATAAAAATTAAAGCAGATATTGTTCCTAAAAGTCCGGAGGAGAGCACCGAAAGGGAACTGAGCTTTAAGCGATTTGTTGCAGTGAACACATTAATGAGACACTGAGCGCCTGCGGTAAAAGCAAAATGAATACATGATAAAGCAGTCAGAGCATAAAGGATTTCTGAGTTTTCCTCAGGCATCCAAAGGGCAAAGAATTCTTTGCCCAAAGCCAGAAAACCGCCTACGGGCAAAGCCGTTAACACAGAGCAAATGCGGCATCCTCTTTTTAGAATAGGAACTATTTCTTTCGACTTTCCCGCGGCATATTTCATTGTTGTCTGAGGGGCAAATATTCCCGTCAAAGTGGTTGAAAGATTGGAGATTACGTTGGAAATTCCCTTGGCTATTGATAATAGTCCCATTTCTTCGTATCCGAGAAAAAGGTTGCTGATTAATATATCAAGGCCGCCGGAAAGCATATTTCCTGTTTGATTTACGGTGTTCCACATTCCGGAGAGAAGCAGTTTAATGGAGTCTTTAATATGGAAATATGCTTTTTTTACATTTATTTCAGGAAGCAGCCGGCGTTTGAAAATTAAGGAGGAAAAAGTTACAAAAACAGTTGCAAGAAGAGAGGCAAAGCCTACATAGATAATTGAAGGCTTAAAGAATACAAAAAGAGCTGTTATAACAATAACTTTTATAATTTGTGATTCCATTGTGCGCAGAGATTTAAGGTAAAGGGTATTTGTAACGTATGTTGCGGCGACCCAGGGAGTAAAAGCGGTAATGAGGAAAAAGTTCAGGAAAACAAGAGCGAAAAGAAACTTTACATCACCTACAAGATTTATCGGTATATTAAGAATTTTTTCAAGCTTTATTATTATCAAACTGACGGGAATAACAAGAATACCTACCGCGAAAAAACCGCTTGCAAAGGATGCCGTATAATAACGGTTTGCCATTTCGGTATTATTTTGATGATATGCCATTGAAATAAATCTTCCCGACATGGAATTAAGAGCAGAGGTAAGCAAAGAGGCGTATGTTATAAAGTTATTGGCAAGGGTAATAAATCCGTTTGCCTCGGCGCCAAGCTCACGGACAATATAAGGAGAAAAGAAAAACTGAATTATAAGGTTAATACCGAAAACTACCAGTGAACTTATAAGATTGATAAGCATTTTTGAAGAGGTGCTTTTTGCTTTTATATTTATATTCAATCACTCCTGAAATCAATATAAAGCCTTTGCTTTATGTTTATTTTAACCTCAGGATTTGGCAATAATCTCATATAAAGAAAAATCCGTTCGATAAAACAGAAAGAATCAAAAACTTATTTCATGAAAATTTATAATTTACCGAAGGAACCATTTTGCATATACGCCGGCAGCAATTGCCGGCAAATCTATATAGATGTAATTATTTTTTTGTAAAGGTAAAACATTAAGGAAAATTATAGTTTTTTCCATGTTTACAGTATTTTTATCTTTATGTTCCGCATATGGAGAGGTATTATATAGTTCTCTTTTAGTTTTATTAATGATAACCGCTATGGCTAAGTTAATGAATTATTAAAACATATTGGAAATTAGTAAAAGTAAAAAGAAAAAACCGCTTAGTTAAATCTGAAATAGTCAATAGTTAGTAGACATAAAAAAGCGAAACTAAGCCATCTGTTCAATTCTAAATTGGATAGGTGGCTTTCCATTTAGTTTACGAACAGGA
>CASEMN010000027.1 GCA_949289045.1 uncultured Oscillospiraceae bacterium | reverse complement strand
CCTGTTCGTAAACTAAATGGAAAGCCACCTATCCAATTTAGAATTGAACAGATGGCTTAGTTTCGCTTTTTTATGTCTACTAACTATTGACTATTTCAAGAAAATTCCCGGACGGTTTTTCATATAATATTCTATTTATTGAGCTCAGCTACGAATTCTATGGGTTTAACTGTCATTTCCACCCATGCGGGTCTGAAACCGCTTTTTATGGCATTACGTACAGACTTGATATTCGACCATGCACAGCAGTAAAATGGAACCTTTCCCCTTGCTAGAATCTCTTTTGCTAGACGGCTTGTAACCGCTGACGCTATGCCCTGCCTACGTTCTTCCGGTAAAACATCCACACCGATCTGCCACATGGTTTCGCAGTCTGCTGAACATCCAGCAAGACCTACAAGCTTATTATCTTTATAGGCTCCGACTCCCAGCACATCGAGATTTTTTCTTTGTTTGCACAGTGCATTGCTCCACTGAGGTAAATATAAACCCTCAAAATCTTTTTGCTCCAACACTTTAAGCTCGTATTCGCATGGCTGAGGGGTAAGCACATTTATATCAGGAAGAAAATATTCCGCCATAAAACATACCTGCAAACCGTGTTTCATAAATTCCGTATTCAAAACCTGCATATTCGGAGTTTCAAAACAGTGCTCAGCTTCATATTTATTTATATAACTCTCTACTATATTCTTATATTTCATATCAATGGAAGCGACGATATTGTTCCCATATGATATCAAATTACAGGCTAATGGCAGCTGGAGATATTTTCGTGCATTGGGATTTTTTACCGATTCTACAATTACATTTTTGCTGCTTTTAAAATCCTCTGCCTTACAGTTCGCATCTATAGCGGACTGCTTCATAGCTGTTTCCAAAATTTCTACGTTAGTCATAATCACGTTTTCACCTCTCTCATTTTTTCTCCTCAATCTCTTAAAAGAAAGGGCAAAAGCTTCTTTGCTTTCGCCCTTAACTTATAATATTTACTTCTTCTGTGCCTCGTAAGCTTCCCTTACAGCCTTTGCAAGCTGGTCAGGACAGGAAGTAGGCTTAAAGCCGCAGGTTATGCCTGTAAATCTCTTTTCAACGTCGTCTATTTTCATTCCTCTTACAATGGCGCTTATGCCTTTGAGGTTTCCGTCACATCCGCCGTGAAACTTTACGCTTTTTATTGTATCGCCATCAAGCTCTACGTCAATAAATCTTGAACAGGTTCCCTTTGTCTTATATGTATATGTCATATCCTTTTTCTCCTTTTACTTTATTTCAAGAGAAAAAGATACATCAAAATAAGACTTCTGTCAAGTACAATTACTTTCCTGCATCCTCTTTAGAGCTTTCCGTTTCAGGAACTGATACGTCATTACTTTCCTCTTTTTCGGCTTCATAGAAAAATTTTTCTTCACTGCCTATTTCACGTATTCCTAGCTTTGCCCTTATATCCTTTAACAGACCGATAATGTAGCAAAGTATTACAAAGAATATTCCTGTTGCCAGAATAAACAGCAGCGGCATTGCCTCGCCACCGAGATACATTCCCGCAAAGACCCATATTCCTGCCGCTATCAGTGAACCGTATAAATATTTTTCTGCCATAAATTTACTCCTCCAAAATATTAACTGTTCGTATTTTTATCATCTTTTTCATGGTTTTCTTTAGATTCAGGCTTTGACTTCATATCTTTTAGGAGACCGATGATATAGCATAACATAATAAAAATCACGCAGGGAGGATAAAAAATCATCGTAGCGCACACAGAATCATTATCCATACGTAATGAGATCAAAAACCAAATGAAAACCACAACGATCGAACCGAATAAATATTTATATTTCATATTCTCTTATCCTTATATTAGATTTCAGAACATCCTCACTTACGGCCTCACATTACTAGCTTCAAAATGTTTTAAGTATTTATTCTACCTGCCTCCTCTTAAACTTGTTAAATTGAATATTTTTTTCTTTATATCAAATTATATTATATTGATACTGCACATGTCAATGCATTTTAAACTTTACTTTAAATTGACTTACACAGGATAAAATGCTATACTCTTCGGCGGAAAATATAGAAAAATGAGTATTTCTTATGTTGGAGGT
The DNA here is from genome assembly GCA_949289045.1 of uncultured Oscillospiraceae bacterium. GTDB lineage: Bacteria > Bacillota > Clostridia > Oscillospirales > Acutalibacteraceae > UMGS263. Next base: position 4,533 of record CASEMN010000027.1, on the reverse strand, counting down.
AAAAATAAATGGAAAGCAGAGTAGAAAAAGCTGTTGAAAATTTTAAATCCGGCTGCAACTGCTCACAGGCAGTTTTACTTGCCTTTGCCGATTTAATAGGACTTGACGAAAAAACAGCCATGCTTCTTTCTTCCGGTCTCGGCGGTGGAGTGGGAAGAATGAGAGAGGTATGCGGAGCCTTCAATGCCGCAGCGATAGTTGTAGGTATGAAAGTCGGAAGTCTTGACCCCAATGACAGACAGGCAAAAAAGCACACATATGAAACCGTCCAAAAGGTAGCGGAGGAATTTAAAAAGACAAATCACTCCATTGTCTGCCGTGAGCTTTTAGGTCTTGATAAATCGAAGAAAGAAACCGCTACTCCCGATGAGCGTACAGCTGAATACTATAAAAAACGTCCCTGTGCTCATATTGTAGCCGACGCCGCAAGAGCGCTGGAAACGGTCGTTTTCAATGAGGAATAATTTGAAAGATTATTCAAATATTGTAAATGAATTGTAAATATGTGCTTTTCTTCCTTGACTAAACAGCGAATAGTGATAATATTAAGTCAGAGATTAAAACATATTCACTTTGGTTTTTACCGAAGGGGAGTAGCTTTTGCGAATAGCAATCATCCGGTCAACATCCGCTTTTTAAGCTGGCCGGACGACCTGCCGTAGGATAAAACGCAGGTAGCAAGACCTTTGGCAGGTTACTGCTGAGGGTCTTTTTTGTTTTAACCGAAAATTGAAAGGGTGCGGAAAATGAAATTCTATCTTGAAGAAGCCGAACAGGTTATGAAAGACCTTGACGCTGTGCCCGAAGGACTTACCTCCGACGAAGCGTCAAAACGTCTCGAAAAGTACGGCAAAAACGAACTGGCAAAACCCAAGGGCAAATCACTCATACGCCGATTCCTTGAGCAGCTTGCAGACCCCATGATAATAATTCTTCTTGTAGCCGCTGTTGTTTCAGGAATCACCGCCGCTTATGCAAACGAATCCTTTGCAGATGTATTCATCATCCTTTTCGTTGTAATAATTAATGCAGTATTGGGCGTTTATCAGGAGAGCAAAGCGGAAAAAGCAATTGAAGCTCTTCAGAAAATGACTGCCGCCACTTCAAAAGTTCTCCGCGACGGAGAAATAGCACACGTTAAAAGTGCGGATATGGTTCCCGGCGACGTTGTACTCCTTGAAGCCGGCGATGCTGTTCCCGCTGACTGCCGAATTATAGAAAGCGCAAGCCTTAAAATTGAGGAAGCCGCTCTGACAGGCGAATCAGTCCCCGCCGGAAAGATAATGGAAAAACTCCTTCCCTCCGACGGTAAGGATGTTCCATTAGGCGACAGAAAAAATATGGCCTATATGGGCAGCACCGTTGTCTACGGACGAGGAAAAGCCGTTGTAACCCGTACTGGTATGGAAACGGAAATGGGCAAAATTGCCTCTGCCATCACAAATGCAGAAGACGGTCAGACTCCCTTGCAGAAAAAGCTCTCTCAGCTTAGCAAAATTCTTTCCTTTATCGTTCTCGGCATATGTGTATTTATCTTTATTTTCTCCTTTGTACGTGCCGGAGATTTCTCCTTTGCAACAGCCATTGACACATTTATGATAGCTGTCAGCCTTGCAGTTGCCGCAATTCCAGAAGGTCTTGCAACAGTTGTTACAATTGTCCTTTCTATGGGCGTTACGGGTATGTCAAAGCGAAATGCTGTTATCAGAAAACTCACAGCAGTTGAAACCCTCGGCTGTGCTCAGATAATCTGTTCCGATAAAACCGGTACGCTTACTCAGAATAAGATGACTGTTGTCGAACACTACTCGGCAGACGAAAAGCTCCTCGCAAGAGCCATGGCTCTTTGCACCGATGCAGAAGTTCAGCACGACGGCAGCGTAACAGGTGAACCCACTGAGGCTGCTCTTGTAGCCTACGGTCTTTCACTGGGACTTAACAAAAATGAAATGAAAGAGTCCTCTCCCAGAATCGGTGAAGCTCCTTTTGACTCAATGAGAAAAATGATGTCCACCGTTCACTCCTCAGGAGAAGGATTTGTACAATACACAAAGGGTGCGCCGGACGTTGTTCTGAGCCGCTGCACAAAATTTCTCTCAGAAAACGGCGCAGTCATCGATATGACTGACGAAATAAGAGCAAAGATATCCGCTCAGAACAAGACTATGGCAGACAAAGCTCTTCGTGTTCTTGCCGCAGCTTACAGAGAATATACTTCAAAGCCCTCTGATTTTGCTCCTGAAGCCTTGGAAGGCGACCTTATCTTTATCGGTCTTACAGGAATGATCGACCCTGTCCGTCCCGAGGTTGTGGCATCCATTAAGGAGTGTAAGGAAGCCGGCATACGTCCTATTATGATAACCGGTGACCACAAGGATACAGCTGTTGCAATAGCTATGGAGCTTGGAATAATAGAAAACGCAAACCAGGCAATTACAGGCTCTGAGCTTTCTGAAATGTCCGACGAAGAATTTGAAAAGCGTGTTGGAGATTTCTCAGTTTACGCTCGTGTTCAGCCTGAGCATAAGGTAAGAATAGTCAATGCATGGCGTAAAAAGGGCTGTGTAACGGCTATGACCGGAGACGGAGTAAACGACGCACCGTCAATTAAAAGCGCAGATATCGGCATCGGAATGGGCATTACAGGCACTGACGTTACAAAGAACGTTGCTGACATGGTTCTCGCCGACGACAACTTTGCAACAATCGTTGCAGCAGTTGAAGAGGGCAGAAAGATTTACGACAACATCCGTAAATCCATTCAGTTCCTCCTTGCCTCAAACCTCAGTGAGGTTATCTCGATTTTCACAGCCACTCTTTTAGGCTTTACAATACTTGAACCTGTGCACATTCTTTGGATTAACCTTATTACCGACACCTTCCCCGCCCTTGCACTGGGCATGGAAAAAGGTGAACCGGATCTTATGAAGCGTAAACCCCGTAATCCTTCCGATGGAATTTTTGCCGGCGGAATGGGCTTCGACGTTGCGTATCAGGGTATTCTCGTTTCAATAGTAACCCTTGCCGCTTACTTTATAGGTCACTTTATGGAAGCAGGCGTCTGGGAAATCACAAACAGCCCCGATGGTATAACAATGGCATTCCTTACAATGTCCATGGCTGAGATTTTCCACTCATACAACATGCGCTCAAGAACGGGCTCTATCTTCAAACTTAAGCATCACAATTTCTATATCTTCGGCGCAATGGTAGCTTCTCTTCTTCTTACCTCAGCAGTTATCTATATCCCCTTCCTTTCAAATGCCTTCCAGTTTGAGCACATTTCCCTTGAAGAATACGTTGTATCCCTTGCCCTTGCTTTCTCAGTAATACCAATTGTTGAAATCGTAAAGGCAATACAGCGTGCCACTGCAAAAAGACGCAAATAAAACCACATAAAGGCAACAAAAAACCGCAGAGCAAAAGCTCTGCGGTTTTTCATTTGCTTTTTAATTATGCCTGCTGGGGAGCTCCAACGGGGCAAGCGTCTGCGCAAGCACCGCACTCAATGCAGGTATCAGCATCGATTACATACTTTCCGTCGCCCTCAGAAATAGCCTCTACAGGGCACTCTGCTGCGCAAGCGCCGCAGGAGATGCAATCGTCAGAAATAGCATATGCCATTTTAGTAGCCTCCTTATAACCTTTTTCAATATTGTAACACATGACAGCTAAATTTCAAGGGGAATTTAAATATAAATAATAAAATCCTTTTTAACTGTACATAATAATTTTGTATATTAGTTCAGAGAAAGGCGGTAAGATAATGAAAAACGGCAAAATTAAGGGAAACGCAAAATGGCTCCTGGCCGGAAATGGTTTCGCCTGCGCACTGGCAGTATTTGCTTACATTGCCGTATTGTTCGCTTTCGGAAATCTGGCAAGGGTAATAAATCTGATTTTTTCTCAAAATTCAGTTCAAAACACTCTTACGGACATTGATCCCCTTCTTTACAGCGGACTGAGGCTCCTATCCTCCTTTGCATCTCTAACAATTTCGGTTTTTGCCATAGGAGCTTTCCGCATCGGCCTTGACGCATGGTTTTGGAAAAGATCTACAAGAGAGTATGCCCCCTACCATCTTTTCTTTAAAGGCTTTTTACTCTTCGGAAAATCGGCCTGGCTTTGGCTTTCACTAAAAATTATAAACACCGCTGTACTTATAGTTTTTTTAATCCCTGCCGCCGCTTTCGGCTCCGTTTTCTATTACCTTGCTGTAAATGACTTTTCTATTTACACCGTTCTTGCCGCCGCTGCCGGAACCATTTTGTCATTTACAGGCGGCATCCTGTTCTCCTGGACCTTTATGCAGAAATTTGCTCTGAGCACATATTTTATAACAGAAAATCCCTTGATGTCAGCTTGGAGTGCAATACGTGAAAGCACAATTTATATGGCCGGAAATGAGCGAAAACTTATGCTTCATAAACTCAGTTTTTACTGATGTGCGATAAAGAAGTAATAGAAGTGTAAAAAATTTTGCCGTTCCTATCCGGCACTTAGGGCTGTGTCGGATAGGTCGGGCGTTAGGCT
>CASEMN010000026.1 GCA_949289045.1 uncultured Oscillospiraceae bacterium | reverse complement strand
GTTCGTAAACTAAATGGAAAGCCACCTATCCAATTTAGAATTGAACAGATGGCTTAGTTTCGCTTTTTTATGTCTACTAACTATTGACTATTTCACAAATGCAGAAGGTTTTTTTCATGCTGTTTTCAGCAAATATATTATTTTTATTCCGCAGTGTCCTTTTCAGCCTCTCTGCGCCTCTTCAGCTCGCTTTCAATTTTCTCTCGCTCTTCTTTATTATCCTTAATAAAAAACGCCGGAATAAGGTACAGAAACGCTCCTATGGCAGGTCCTAAAATAAACAGAGGCCACTGCCAATCATAGAAAGCCTGACTTTGTCCTGCAACCCCTTCAATACTGCCGTCAAAATGCAGCAGCTCCAATACAAGTCCGTTTATAAAAAGCTGAATAGCTGCGGTTATTTTCGCTGTAAAATTCTGCATGGAAGAAACGAGTCCTTCTGTCCTCTTTCCAGTTTTCCATTCCATATAGTCTATTGAATCGGTTATAAGCGAACGCAAAGACATATTGGTTGCGGAAGAAGGTATGGTTATAAGAGACATGAGTATCGCTACCGCTATCATCTGCGGCAAAGTTTTGTATCCTATAAAATAGGCGATTATTCTTATCACCACAGTAGCAAGCTGAGTTATAATCAGAACATTTTTTCTTCCGCCAAATTTGTTGGCAATTTTTACGGCAAAAAACATTGCAAAAGCTCCCGGAATGGAAGAAATTGCACCGTACCAAAACTGAACTGTTTCACCGTTCATGACATAATCGCCTATCTGATATGATACACAATACTTAAAAAAGTAAATCCAAGGTACCGTGATGCTAAGACTTCCGAAAATCTGGGCAAATATCAGACACAGAAGATTGCGGTTACTGAAAAGAATCTTAAAATTTTCAATTATTGAAACATTTTCAGTTTTACCGCTAAGTATAACTCTTTCGTTGGTTTTAGCGGCAAATATTGAAAGCAGTTCACCGCCAAAGCCGAACACAAGTCCGAAAATGAAAAACAAAGTCTTTTCGCTTACGCCGATGGCCTCTCTTGCACCTAAAATAAGAGGAATAAGGCCTACTAATCCGGTAGCCGCAGATATAAATATATTAAGCCACTGAGCCACTCTGGAACGTTCTTTTGAAATAGGAGAAATCAGCGACAGCGTTCCCCAGAGAGCCACATCCTGGAAAGAATAAAACATATCCCAGGCAAGATATACGCACAATATAAACGCCATAGAAAGGGTTTCAGAGAAGCCGAAATCCACAAACATCAAAAGAGTTAATATTCCAACAACTATAGGCAGCTTACCTAAAAAAGGATGCAGCTTCTGTCCAGGAGCTGCTTTTCTGCGATCCACAAGGCTTCCGACCAGAGGGTCATTTATACCGTCCCAAACTCTGCTTACACTTGTTATAATTCCCACGTTAAGGGAAGAAATATGAAGTATGTTAGTACAAAAATAGAAAAGCCAGCCATTGACTAAGTTGTAAGTAAGATTCTGGCCTGCAAGTCCGAGAGAAAAAAATGTCATCTCTCTGTTAGGAACATATCCTTCTTTCGCATGTTTATCAGTAAAATAAACAAAGGGATTTTTGGTTTTTATTCTGCCTTCATCGTCAAATACATACTTTTTATCTTTCAAAATCGCCCCTCCGCTCCGCAGTCTTTTATATAATCATAATAATTTTTATATGTAAAGTCAATATAATATATATAAATTTCACATTTTCGTATTCCTTTTAGTCCTTTTTTCTTAAAAGAAAAAGCCTGAACAAAAAGTTCAGGCTTTTTAAAGTTAAATTTAAACTGTAAAATTTATTGTTTTAAAAAACTAATTAATTATTTCCAGTTGATAACACAGTCTTCTATCTGCTGGCCGTTATAGGTTGGATACCAGTTCTTGCCGAGCTTGATATTTTCCTCAGCGTTATAGATATTCAGTTCCTTCATGCCGGAGCAGTTGAAGAAGGCGTATTCATCTATCTGCTTTATTGTTTCAGGGATTGTTGCACTTTCAATAAGCTCACAATATGCAAATGCGTCTTTACCTATAAACTCAAGATTTGAAGGCAGATCAAGTTCTTTCAGTGCACTGCAGCGATGGAATGCCTTTTCTTCTATTGAAGTTACCGTATCCGGAATTTCAATATTTTCAAGATAGTAGCACTTGTAAAAAGCCTTTGAGCGTATAGTCTCAACGCCATCTGGAATGACATAGCTTGTGGTATTCTGAGCCTCGCCGTATTTGTTAAATTCGATATTTTTAGCTGACGGATAGTAAACCAGGGTTTTCATATCCTTCGTGAAAAGGATTCCGTCAACGGCGGTAAAGTACTCGTTTTCCTCATCAACGGCAAATTCCACCAAACGCTGATTGTTGGTCATTGACCAGGTGCCGATTTCACGAACATTTTTTCCGATAGTTATCTTTTTAAGGGATTCGGCATTAAAGAGGCTGAAATCCGCAATTTCTGTTACAGGATAACCTTCTATTTCGTCGGGAACGGTTATTTCAGTTCTTACAGTAGAATCTGTATATCCGGTAATTGTAACCTCGTTGTTTTCTATTACATATTCAAGCTTATCCTTAGTGCTCTGAGTACAGCCAGCAAAGGATGCCACAATAAGTGCAACCGCACAGAAAATGCTTAAAATTCTAAATCCTTTTTTCATTCTGCAACGCCCTCCTTGACCAATGCACCTTCAGCGGCTTCCGCCTTGGCTTTTGCTTCTCTCTCAGCAATTTCCGCTACACAGTCATCATGCATTTTCTTTGTGTAGTTATAGAACAGGAAGGGAAGAGTTGAAAGAATAAGACCGGATACCGTCAGGATAACGTGAATATTCATAACATTAAGGAAGATTGTATCGTCAAAGAGAACATCCCAGTCGGATGTATAACCGACTCTTGCGAAGAGCCAGGGTGAAATAAGACCAAGAAGTGTAACAATGGGTGTTGTGAACCAGTTGAAGATACTCTGAATATTGTCCGCTCTTTCTCCCGTTTTCCACTGATGATAGTCAAGTACGTCAGCGGTAAGATTGTTAGCGATACCATTACTTGCAGCTGAGAAAGCGGAACGGATAAAGATAAACAAAATAAGCAGCGGGACGCTTTGAAGCTTCAAAGCAATAAGATAGCAAGCGGTTACGGCCGCCCATATGGAACGCATAAAGATAATACAGGTACGTTTTTCAAAGCGTTTTATAAGAATAGGAGTAATCAGGTTTCCTATAACGCTTGTGACGCCGAAAATGCCCAAGAAACCGATAATCCATTCAATTCTCATCTGATAAATAAAGATGTAGTTTATAACGCCGTCTGACAGCGAGTTCCACAAATTGAACATTGTTGCGATGTTGATAATCCAGAAATATTTGTTTGACAAAAGCAGCTTTGCACTGTGTTTAAAGTCAACTTTGGGAGTGATTTCTGTATTTGCGGCAACTCTTTCCTTAACTTTAGCGAAAGACCAGCCGAGAACAACGCCGATAACTGAGAAGATAGGAATAAATACTTTATAAGAGGTTATTGAAAGATAACCGCCTGTTGAAACGATAAGGATCGGGAATACAATTCTAAATATTGAGCGAAGGAATCCAAGGAAAATGTTTCCGATTGAATAATACTTCTGTCTCTCAACCATATTGGGAGAAATAAGTCCGACAATGGGAGAGGCTGTATCATAATACAGAGCTGAAAATCTGTTTCTGAGTGTTACAAGGAAGTGAAGAATAACAATTTTAGTGGTGTAATCAAGGGTTGGCGGAACAAATACCATAGCGGTTGTAATAAGCGCAATCGGTACACCGTAAATCATCATAAAGGGCTTGTAGCGTCCGTACTTTTTGCAGAGCTTTGAACGCAGGAACCAGTTAACAAGTCCTCCGACGCCCATTATAGTAAGCATATTACCGATAATCTGAGGCAGACCTTTGATGATAGATTCAAAGGGTTCCGACGGAATAAAGTAAAATCCGATACCGATAAGAGCACAGATTATATATGCCGCAGCGGCAGATTTCGCCTTTTTCTTATTAAGATGTCCGAGGTTTTCAAAAATCGTCATTGAAATAGATTCAATGTACAGAGTAAGATACTTTACAATAAGACCTATGAAAGCGATGACTGTAAAGTCCATAAGCTTAATTTCCATGATTGAACCACAGAAATATCCGCTGGCAAAGGAAACTACGTCATTACAAAGATATGTAAAGCTACATATTCCCATAGTACCAAAACAGTAGGAAAGGAATTCCTTAAGGTTCGTATACTCCCCTTTTGCCGGAGTATCCCATCTTTCCTTTACATAGGAAATACCCTCCATAACTTTACTTTTAACATCCATTTTCAATTAAATACCCCCTAATACAAGTTTTTGTGTCCCTGCAAATTCTAAATTTGATTTATTTATAAAGCAATATAAATAACTTTACGGCATTTTTATAACTGACCGCAAAATCGGTTAATAAATATTTAAATTCTTTCAGACTTAAAAGTTTAAATATTTTTAAATTTCATTTGGCATATCAGTTATAAAAACTTCTTTATGTGTATTTCCGTAAGAAATCACAACGGGATAACTCTCAATCGTGCATCATGCCAGCAGTTTAATCCGGCACCCTATTGCAAACTTCTTATTAAAAGTGTTTAAAGCATTCCTCTTAAATGTCCTCCCGCGGAAAATACAAAAGCAGTAATAAATTTACCAGCTTTTTTCTTATAACCGCAATGCTGTGCTGCCTTTAAGGTACAGCAAAAAATAAAGTGGTTTGCACAAATAAAACTATAAAGAAAAATATAAAATCTTATCTTCTGCTTTATTTTAGAAATAAAAACATATTATCTAACTAACAGGCAAAATAAAAATGCACGACTGTACATCTTCACTTTAATAAGCAAGATTTATATGTTTGAATTTTCTTTTGAGTGCAAATCGGCACTTTTTAATATGAAGCTCTCCCTCCTTATAATTATCACATCTTTAATCAGTAAAAAATATTGCTTTATAAATAAAGGACATTATAGACTTAAATTTAAATTGCCTCCATATTTTTTCATAAGCATCTTAAACTGCTCATGGGTTATATGAATTACATAACCGTGACGAGGCGTAAAATCGAGAGAATAATCAACGCCATTCATAAGCTGCTTATATGTTGCAAAATCAGTTGTCTGGGCAAATCTAAAACCGGTACCGAAGGCTCTTCCATCAGCACAAATAATCCATTTTTCCTTATCATAAATTTTGTAAATATTTGAGCCTTCTATTTTATCCACTTCAAAAGGGCTGCCTTGTATTTCCCGGTATGGGCCTTCAACATTTCCCGTAACGGATTGAGAAATTCTTCTCCCGTCAAAATACATAAGCCATCGTTTATTGACTGTGTCGTAAATTATATCTCCGTCAATAGCACTGACAGACTGATATTCGCCTTTCTCTTCCCCGCTTATAAGATATTCCGGTATTGTGTATGTATTTTTATCCATAAGGTCGGTGGCAAAGTTTTTATACAAAACTGTTCCGATTGTATTTGCCGTGGATTTCTTTTGCAAAGTAAGGTAAACCATGTATGCACCTTTTGAACCGTCGGCGTTTTCATGGCATGGACTCCATATAATCTGAGGTGCCCACGCTCTGTTGCAGTCTTCAAAACCTTTAAAATCCGAATAGTCAACGACAATTCCGTCATCAAAATTTATTAAATCTGCGGTTTTATAGATAACAATTGTAGACTGACTTTCCCAGCCGCAGCAATGGTCCATATCCGTTGCGACTAAATAAAAATAGCCATCCTCACCTTTAAAAATAAAAGGGTCTCTCATATGTTTTGTACCGAGATATGAAGTGAAAACCGGATTATTGTCATTTAAGGCTTTAAAATTATAGCCATCCAAACTTATTCCATAGAACAATTTTTCTATATCTTTTCCATTTTCATCATTTTGAAAACAAACAAAGAGATATGCTCCGCTATTTTTCTCTTGCATAAATTCTCCTAATGTACTATTAAAAACAATTTGATTTAAGTACAGTTTTGGGCAAATACAAAGTGCAATTATAATAAATTAAGTTAAATTTTTTTCTAAAATAATTTGTTATTTACAATGAAAATCAATAGATTTTATAGAGTTTTGCTCCATGAGAAGCAACAACTGATTTAAATTTGTTTTTAACTGTACCTTCATCACTGTCGCTCCATATGTCATACACATTATATTCAGTATCCGGCATAAGCATGTCCGTAATATTTACAGTAATGTTTTTTTCTTTACTGTCCGTGTTGAATACGGCAATGTATTTGCACTTTCTGCCGTTGGCACACCAGATAATAGTACCTTTGCCGTTTTTCTCGGTATTTGACACAAGGCGTGCACCGTAAGAAGTTTTGTGCATATTCATATATTCACGATTAGTGAGAAGCGACAATGTAAAATCATCATTTTCAGGCATATTACCGCCAATCATAAGGGGACTTCTGAAAATTCCCCATAACGTCATCAGCGTATATTGCTCATCCCTTGTAAATTGTGTCATGCGGTTTTGAGGGCCGCCGCATACACCGTTTTTTGAGAGCCTACCTATGGGAAGCATATCACAATCCGGCCAATTCCCCTCAGAGGGAATACCCTGCCATTTTTCGCATCGGGAAAACATATCGTGAAGTTTATCCCACTGATCCCAAAAATCGCCGGTTAATCGCCACATGTTTGCGTTTTTGCACAGATGCTCCGCTACAGATATTTCAGCCGGTCCCGGAGAAAGAGATAGCACTATTTCTCTGCCGCAGTTATCAATTGCCTTGCGAAGCATCTCAACTTCGTAGTAAGCGCTGTACGGGTTATCCCATTTTCTGAATTCCGTTACACAAATATCATCGCACTTAATAAAGTCAACGCCCCATTGGGCATACATATTTATAATAGAATTATAATACTCCTGAGAAGCCTGACAATTTTTTAGTCCGTACATATCAGTGTTCCATGAACATACCGAAAACGGATGGGCAATGTCTCGGCAAGTTGCATTGCTGCCATAAATTTTACTGTTACGGGCAGCAGCTTGGCGTGGAACTCCTCGCATTATATGAATACCAAACTTGAGGCCAAGAGAATGGATATAATCGGCTAAAGGCTTAAATCCTTTTCCGCCGGCAGAACTCGGGAACCGGTTTTCAGCAGGAATCAGTCTGCCGTATTCATCTATTTCCAGCGGACAAAAATCATTGTAGTTGTTATCTTTAGCACAAGGCTCGTACCACTGGATATCACAGACGATATACTCCCAGCCGTATTCCTTTAGATTTTTCGCCATGTATTCGGCATTTTCTCTAAGCTGCTGCTCGTTTACTGCTGCTCCAAAGCAATCCCAGGAATTCCATCCCAGAGGAGGAGTTTTTGCAAATTTTTTGAAATTCACCATAAAATTTATATTCCTTTCTATAACTTAAAGGGTTATAACTCTCCAGGCTTTTTCACAGCATCTAAGTAAAACTACATAACCCGTTAAAAATCTTATATATTACTTTTCGAGAATAATTACATTCCAGCTGAAGGGCTTCAAGTTTGCAGTAAGAACATTTTCATCCATATCGGGCAAATCGTTTTCATGTGGCTTAACAAAGGGATTGTCAAAACCGTTAAGATCTTCTGCTTTGTAGCCATCCATAGAAATAAACTTGCTGGGCTTATAACCTTCAAAATCCATAAGGTTTACATCAAGAACAACATTATCGCTAAGGGATTTGTTAACACAGAATAATGCAATTTTCTCATTTTCTTCATCATAAGTGGCAATGGACTCAATATAAGGAACATCAGTGAATTTTTTCGTGTCATGCTTCGGACAGCTGATAATAGGATTAAGTGCAACACCTCTGCCGAAATTACTCATATGCTCAAAGGGATAGTAAATAGTCTGTTTAAATACTCCGCCTCCGGTTTTAGTGAAAATAGGAGCAATAACATTGACGAGCTGAGCAAGACATGCAATTTTAACTCTGTCGCAATGACGCAAAAGAGTGATTAACATTGAACCAACAAGAAGAGCATCCTCAAAAGTATAAATATCCTCAAGGATTTCCGGAGCCATTGACCACTTTTCAACAGGATTGACACGAGCGTGATACCATACATTCCATTCGTCAAAAGAAAGATTTATAGTTTTCTTTGATTTCTTCTTAGCCTTTATGTAGTCGCAGACACACAAAACGGAATGGATAAATTCTTCAAGTTCCATAGTCTGAGCAAGGAAGGACTCTGTATCCTTATCCTGATTGCCATAGTACTGATGCAATGAAACATAATCAACACTGTCGTAGGCAATATCAAGAGAAGTTGCCTCCCATTCTCCGAAAGTTTTAGAATGTCTGCTTGATGAACCGCAGAGAACAGTTTCAATTGTATTATCCGTCCATTTCATGACTTTAGAAGCTTCAAGGGCAACTCTTCCGTATTCTGTTGCAGTTTTAGCTCCCATCTGCCAAGGGCCATCCATCTCGTTGCCGAGGCACCATAATTTTACATTCCAGGGCTTTTCGTAGCCATGTGATTTTCTTAAATCAGAATAAGCTGTTCCGCCAATATGGTTAGTATATTCAACAAGATTTCTGGCTTCTTCGGGACCTCTGGTTCCGAGGTTTACCGCCATCATGCATTCAGTATTTGCTTTTTTACACCATTTCATAAACTCGTTTGTTCCGAAATAGTTGGGTTCAGTTGTCTCCCAAGCCAGATCAAGTCTCTTCGGTCTCTTTTCAACAGGTCCGACGCCATCCTCCCAATTGTATCCGGAAACAAAATTGCCGCCGGGATAACGGACAACGGGAACATTAAGCTCTTTTACAAGCTCTATTACATCACGGCGAAAACCGTCTTCATCAGCTGTTTCGTGACCCGGCTCGTAAATTCCGCCGTAAACAGCTCTTCCCAAATGCTCAATAAAGGAGCCATAAATTCTTTTATCTATTTCGCCGATTTTAAATTCCTTAGCAAGCGTAATTTTTGCTTTCATAAAAATCTCCAATCTGTTAAATAAGTTTTTAACTATAATGGTATTACTTTTTGAAATTTAATAATCTATTGTATTCTTCATCGGTTATTTCAATTACTCCACCATGCTTAAAGCCATAGGGAAAACTGAATTTTTCGGGGCACTTCGTAAAATGAGCGTCGCCAACTTTTTCTGAGACAAAAGGAACATATCCCATTTTGTCCTTCTCACAGCCAAAAAAGTCCATCATCATGCACCACTTACCGTCAGGAAGCTGGTAGGTTGTGACTGCTTCATAAGAACCAGGCTTCGGAAGATTTTTCATATAATCTTCAAAATCTACATCGTTTTTATACTCCCCATAAAGATTAGAGGAGGTTGCGTGTAAATTCATTCCGGGTTCAACATTCTTATAGAAAAGGTGATATGTATCGCCGACTTTTACTATATGAGAGTCAAAGCAGCCCTTGTCGTTTTCAAAAAACAGTTTAGGCTCAGAGAAAGATTTAAAATCCTTCGTTGTGCTGCAATAAATCAATGTGTATGCATAATTATTCGCCGCAACAGTTGAGCTCCAATGAAGAAGATACTCTTCGTTACCTTCATCATAAAATACTTCAGGGGCCCATAAACATCCGAAATCATCTCTTCCAAAATAGATGAGCTCTTGCTCTGAAAAATTAACAAGATCATCACTTCGCCAAAGTGATAAGCATTTGCTTCCGTGACTGTTGATGTATCCCCAATCCACATTGTAGTTTTCATCCATGTGTTTTACTATACATAAATCAGTTGCAATAACGACAAAGCCGCCTTCTTTAAGTCTTACAACTTCAATATCTCTACAGCCACCGTATCCCTTATCACAGGTTATAACAGGATTACCGTTGTTGACTTTTTCCCAGTCATATCCATCTTTACTGACAGCAAAGTATACCTGCTCCCCGTCAACAGTAATTTTTTCCTTAAAATGTGCAAATAAATATGGCATTTAACCCCTCCCATGTATACAAGAGAATAATTTTGCACTATTATATCACATAATTAGGATTTTTTCTATACACATTTATATTATTCCACTAACCTGATCGAGAATTTGGCGATGTAAATTTGTGAATATTTGCAAAATTTTAAAGTAATCCAATTTAGAAATAGTGTTGAATAATTGATGCAAAGATTAAAACTGATAAATTAAAGTGGAATAACCATGATCATAAGAAAACTGTCAGAGCCTTTTTTAAAAGAAAAACTATGATATATATAATTATGAAAATATCAGTAAATATAAAAAAGCAGTCATATATAAGACGGCTGCTCTACTTAAAATATATTGCTTCCCTGCTAACACTCTCTAAATTTGTCAAAAACTTTTTGTTACTTTAATAATGTACCTTGCCAAGCCACTTACCATTTCAACAAGGAAATTTTTAACACTTAACTTTTAGGTCTCTCTCAGTATAACTGCGGAGTCATTTTAATATTTGAAAACATTAAAAGAAAAAAGCCTGAACATTCTGTTCAGGCTTCTTGTGGCTCCCCAAGTTCGACCTATTTTCCCGGGCGGCTGCCCGCCAAGTATCTTCGGCACGAATGAGCTTAACTACTGTGTTCGGAATGGGAACAGGTGGACCCTCATCGTCATTAACACCGACTTCGCAACCAGCTTTCGCTGTCTGCTCCATATATATAAAACAGATTCCTCTGTCTTATTCCTTTTGGTGACCCGTAGCGGATTCGAACCGCTGTTGCCGGCGTGAGAGGCCGGAGTCTTAGGCCACTTGACCAACGGGCCATTTGGTGGTACACCATCACGGGCTCGAACCGTGGACACCCTGATTAAGAGTCAGGTGCTCTACCAACTGAGCTAATGGTGCATTTCTGCTCGTTGGGTTTATCTGCACCCTGAAAACTGAACAAAGATAAAGTTTTGTGATTTCTTTTGAAAACCTTAACCACTTATGGTCAAGCCCTCGACCTATTAGTACTGCCAAGCTCAATGCGTCACCGCACTTACACATGCAGCCTATCAACCTCTTAG
>CASEMN010000025.1 GCA_949289045.1 uncultured Oscillospiraceae bacterium | reverse complement strand
GTATATTCTTTTCGCATTTTTTCACCGCCTTTTCTTCATTATACAACAAAAGATAGGAGACACGTTTTTTTGTGTCTCCTATCTTTATACCACTTCAGAGGCGGCCTTAAAAGCTATGGTTATCCGATAAAGTTTATAACAGGAGTTAAATACTTTTTATCTGTCCAGTCACACTTTCCCTTGGAGGCCTCCATGACGGCCTTATCAGCACAGGTATATAAAGCAGGATCTTTTTTGGCGACTGCTTTCTGCATCGCCTTAAGCAAGAGCCTGTCGGTTACATTGAGAGAATCCATATCCATCGCTCTGCGGCAATAAAAGCACGGAACACCTGCTATTTCGTCACGGAAATTATCTGCGTAAAGCTTTTTAAATGATTTTTCCTCATAGGGAAATGCTCCTACACAAAAAACAGCAACTTCCTTTTCCTGCAGCTTTTCCCAGTGTCTGCGAAGAAAAGACAAACCGGAAATATGAGAAGCGTATATTCCCGAACCGAATATAACAGTTTCATAATTATCAAGATCTGACGCAGAAAAATGTTTTACATCAACGCAGTCAAATCCGGTTTCCTGGGAAAGCCACCCGGCGTATTTTTCGGTTGCACCGTATTTTGATTTATAAACTATCAGTCCCGGCGACATATAACCCCTCCTTATGTTCAGCTCAATAATAACACATATTTCGCAAAATGTAACGTCATAAATAATATATAAATAACTGTACACCGTGCTTTTCCTCAGCATTTTTACAGAAAATCAAAAATAGCGACATTTTTATTCACATTAGACTGCATTTATGATATACTCCCCTGTGAATTTTTTACATAAAGGAGTTATACTGATGATGCAAATTAAACAAAAAATTCCAGGCATTCTCTTGTGTCTGATAATCTCGATTCCGTGCTGGTTTTTGGGTAAGGCTCTGCCCTTTGTAGGAGCTCCCGTTTTTGCAATAATCGCAGGAATGATACTTACCCTTATAATCAAAAAGAAAGACGCCTTTGCAGGAGGAATAACCTTTACTTCAAAGAAAATTCTGCAATACGCAGTTATTCTTCTGGGCTTCGGACTTAACCTTTCCGAAATAGCAAAGGTTGGTTCAATGTCCCTGCCGATTATCGTCTCTACCATAGCAACCTCCCTTATAGTTTCATTTATCCTCTATAAACTAATGAAAACTCCGGCAAACGTTTCTACCCTTATCGGTGTAGGTTCTTCTATCTGCGGAGGCTCCGCAATAGCTGCCACCGCTCCTGTTATTGAAGCAAACGATGAGGAAATAGCCCAGTCAATTTCGGTTATCTTTCTCTTTAACGTCCTCGCCGCCCTCACTTTCCCCACCCTCGGCTCCATGCTCGGCATGACTAACGAAGGCTTCGGCCTTTTCGCAGGCACAGCAATAAACGATACTTCTTCCGTTACCGCCGCCGCAACAGCATGGGACGGTATGCACGCCGGAGCCAACACCCTCGATACCGCTACAATAGTAAAGCTTACCCGTACCCTCGCAATTATTCCCATAACTCTTGTTCTCGCATTCTGGCGTACAAGAAAGCTCAAAAAGGAGCAGTCTGAAGCAAACAGCACCTTCAGCCTTAAAAAGGTTTTCCCGATGTTCATTGTTTTCTTCGTGCTCGCTTCAATTATAACCACCGTCTGCACTTCTCTCGGAGTCGAAAGCTCCTTCTTCTCTCCCTTTAAAGAGCTTTCAAAATTCTTTATAGTCATGGCAATGTCGGCTATTGGACTTAACACCAATATAGTAAAGCTCGTAAAATCCGGCGGAAAACCAATACTTATGGGTCTTTGCTGCTGGATAAGCATTTCTCTTGTAAGCCTCGGCATGCAGCATCTGCTGGGACTTATTTAAACACATAATCTCATTAAAGGACACTGTTTAACAAGCAGTGTCCTTTTTGTTTTCACAATAATAAATGTATTTTTATTTATATGTGGAATTATTATTGTGCATATTGCATATGTTAATTCGATAAATTTTATACAACAATCAAAGCTCAAAATATTGTTAATACTATGTCAAAGTGATAAAATGTTAAATTACAGCGGTACAAATAAAAAATAATAAAAACATCAACCGCCGCTGTCCGAAGGGAGCTTTTTATGAACAGCTACGTTTCAAAGGTAATCGAAAAAGTAAGAGCAAAGTATAATTATGAGCCGGAATTTGTACAGACAGTTGAAGAAGTACTTACATCGATTTCGCCGGTTGTGGATGCACATCCAGAATATGAAAAAGCAGATTTACTCGGACGCATGGTTGAGCCTGAGCGTCAGTTTACATTCAGAGTTACATGGATGGACGATAACGGCAGCTGGCATACAAATACAGGATACCGTTTTCAGTTTAACGGCGCAATCGGTCCATACAAAGGCGGCCTGCGTTTTCACCCTTCCGTTTATTCAGGCATAATAAAATTCCTCGGTTTTGAACAGGTTTTTAAAAACAGCCTTACGGGACTTCCCATAGGCGGTGCAAAGGGCGGCTCTGATTTTGATCCAAGAGGCAAAAGCGATGCTGAAATAATGCGTTTCTGCCAGGCTTTCATGAGCGCACTTTACCGATATATAGGACCCGACATTGACGTTCCTGCCGGAGACATAGGAGTTGGAGGAAGAGAAATAGGCTATCTCTACGGCCAGTACCGCCATCTTAAAGGCACATTTGAAAACGGCGTACTTACAGGAAAGGGCCTTACATACGGCGGTTCACTTATCCGCCCCGAAGCGACAGGTTACGGCGCAGTTTACTATCTAACAGAAGTTCTCAAACACGAAAACGATACCATAGAGGGAAAAACAATCGCCGTTTCCGGATTCGGCAACGTTGCATGGGGCATTTGCAAGAAAGCATCACAGCTCGGTGCAAAGGTTGTAACGCTTTCCGGCCCAGACGGATATATCTACGACCCCGACGGAGTTGCAACAGAAGAAAAAATTGACTATCTCCTCGAAATGCGTTCCTCAGGTCGTGACAGAGTTCAGGACTACGCCGATAAATTCGGCTGTTCTTTCTATCCGGGAGAAAAGCCTTGGAACGTAAAGGCTGACATTATAATGCCTTCGGCAACACAAAACGACGTCACTATGGAATGGGCTGAAAAAATCGCCGCAAACGGCGTAAAATATTATATTGAGGTCGCCAACATGCCCACCACAAACGATGCACTTTTCTATCTTATGAAGCAAAAGGACATAATAGTTGCTCCCTCAAAGGCAGTCAATGCCGGAGGAGTTGCCGTTTCAGCTCTCGAGATGAGCCAAAACAGTGAGCGTCTTGTATGGAGCGCCGATGAGGTTGACGAAAAGCTCAAAGGCATTATGGCAAATATTCACAGGGTATCCGTTGAAGCTGCCGAAGAATTCGGACTCGGCTATAACCTTGTAGCCGGCGCAAATATTGCAGGCTTTAAAAAGGTTGCAACAGCCATGATGGAACAGGGCTGCTTCTGATTTACACTAAAAAAACTATAAAAAATGCTGTCCGCCCCAATGGCAGACAGCATTTTTCTTTGCTGCGATATAGCATAAAGTACATTATGCTTAGTTATTCTTTTTAAATGTAACAGTGATTTCTGTACCCTTTCCTGGTTCACTTTCCATGGAAATTTCTCCTCCATGATACAAGACCCCGTGCTTTACAATTGAAAGACCAAGACCCGTTCCGCCGATCTCTTTAGAATGGCTTTTGTCCACTCTGTAAAATCTTTCAAAAACCCGCTCCTGATGCTCCTGTGGGATACCGATTCCCGTATCTTTAACCTTTAAAATAATATTATTATCGTTTTCTGCGACACTTACATCAACGCTTCCGTTTTCACGATTATACTTTATAGCGTTTTCGCAAAGGTTATAGATAATATCAGTCAGTATCTGTCTGACTCCAATATACTCCGCTTTTTCGCCATCCACATTAACTGTAACGTGCTTTTTAGCTGCGTCAACTTTAAGCCTTTCGGCAGTTTCGCAGGCAAGGGCATATAAATCAACCGTTTCCTTTTCGTAAAACCTGCTTTTCTCATCCAGAGCGGAAAGCTTTATTATATCCCCTACAAGAGTAATAAGATGCTTTGTTTCGTCGTAAATAGACTTTGCAAAATCCTCCATATCCTCTTTTTTCATGTCTCCATCTTTCATAAGCTCCGCAAAGCCGTAAATTGAGGTAAGGGGAGTTTTAAGCTCATGGGAAACATTTGCCGTAAACTCACGGCGAAGCTGTTCACGCTGCGCTTTTTCCGTTATATCAAGAAGCACTATAACCGCACCGATTATCTCTCCGTCACGGAAAACAGGGTTTGCAATAAGGCTGTACTGACGGGAATGCTGGGTTATCTGACACTCTGAATTATTTCCTTTAAGAGCTTCGTCAACAGCGTCTATAACCTGAGTTGAACGATATATTTTAAGAGAAGCAAGACTTGTTTCATCGGTTATATCGAGAAGCTTTTCCGCCGCAGCGTTATAAGTAAGTATATCGGAATTACTGTCAATTACCAGCAGTCCCTCACGCATATTGTCGGTAATGAGCTTAAACTCCTTCTGCTTCTGCTTTGCCTCATGGAGCTGATTTTCTATAACCAGCTTCTGACGGTTTATTTTAGTGAGCAAAGGAGCCAGTTCATCATATGTTTTATTGTTTTCGGGATTATCAAGGTCAAGGGCATTTATGGGCTTTAATATACTTTCCGAAAGTTTAATTGCAAGCACCGCAGAAAGTATAAGAGCAATTAAAATTACAATACAGATAGGCCCTATAAGATCTGAAAGAAAGGCAAAAATCGTACTTTGAGGAGCGGAAAGCCGCAAAATAGAACCGTCTGAAAGCCTTACGGCATAGTAAATATTCTTTTCGGTAAGAGTGTCGGAATAGCGGCTGCTCATACCTGTTCCGTAAAGAACCGCCTCTTTGAATTCCTCACGGTCACTGTGATTTTCCATTTGAGAGGCATCCGCCTGAGAATCGAATAATACCCCACCGTCATTTCCTATAACGGTAACACGTCGGCTGCCGAAATCATAATCCGCAATGTTTTCGACTCCCGCCTTTTCGGTAACGCTTGCAAGAAGCTCCGATTCTTCTTTAAGCTCCTGCTCAACCTGTTTTTCAAACTGATTAAAAAAAACGCCGGTACTCATGGCAAGGCTTATTATCAGCACCGTGAACGCCACAAGACATGAGGAAAAAAATATTTTTTTATTCATTTTTTACACCGCCGATTTTATATCCTATTCCTTTTACTGTTTCAATAAGATTGCCGGCTTCACCTAATTTACGGCGAAGCTTTGTAACATGAACGTCAACGGTGCGGTTTTCTCCGTCAAATTCATAGCCCCATATACGGCTGTAAATTGCGTCGCGGCTTAAAACCACTCCGTCCTCTTCCAAAAGAGCACACAAAAGCTCAAACTCTTTAAAAGAAAGAACCACCGGTTCTCCGTTAACCTCAACAATATGTTTCTGGGGATTCACCCTCAAAGGTCCAACTACAAAATCAGGTGATTTTACGGGGACCTCTTTATAACGGCGAAGCACCGCCTTTATCCTTGAAATAAGCTCCATCATTCCAAAAGGCTTTGCTATATAATCATCGGCGCCCATATCGAGACCCGTAACCTTATCGTATTCGCTGCCCTTTGCAGTAAGCATTATAACCGGTATATTTTTTGTTTCAGCGCCATAACGGATTTTTTTAAGAATAGTAAGGCCGTCCTCACCGGGAAGCATTATGTCAAGAAGTATCATTTCCGGCTTTTCTTTTTTCAAAGCTTCCCAAAAAGGATCCGACGAAGAAAAGTCGCAGGTCTCAAATCCCTCTTTTGAAAGAGCATAGCAAATGAGCTTTCTTATATTCTGATCGTCTTCAACCAAATAAATCATTTCTTTACCCCTTCCGCTAATATACGGTGTTGTATGGTTTAACTTTAAACATATTATACACTAAAAGGGATAAAAAGTAATCACGCCTTTACATGGGTATCGGTTATAGAATATTCAACCCACTCGGCAATATTTACAGCATGATCTCCTATACGCTCAAAGTATTTTGCAATCATGAGAATATCAAGGTAAACCTCACCCTCTTCGGGATTATCACATATGGCCTTTGTAAGCTCCTCTTTTACTTTAAGGAAAAGCTCATCAACTACATCGTCACGCTTCATAACCTTATGGGTCATATCGAGATCCCTGTTTACAAAGGAATCAACGCTTTCGGTAACCATCTTTTTGGTTGCGCTTGCCATATCGACAATATGGGCTGCTATTCCCTTACTGTCGGAACCTACAAACTTGAGTATCTCAGCTATATCCGCCGCCTGATCACCTATTCGCTCCATATCGGAAATCATTCTCAGTGCAGCAGAAATCATTCTCAGATCTCCCGCAACAGGCTGCTGGTGAAGAAGCAGCTTCATGGAAAGAGATTCCACCTCTCGCTCCTTCTCATCAATAAGTCTTTCAGTTTCCTTTATTTTGTCGATAAGGGTTTTATCTCCGTCATTAAGACATTTTGCAGCAGCCGAAATCGCCTCTTCACACAGAGCTCCCATCTTTACAAGCTCAAGATTTAAAGTACTCAGCTGTTTATCAAAATATGATCTCATTTTTATCCGAACCTTCCTGTAATATAATCTTCTGTTCTCTTATCCGAGGGAGTTGAGAACATTTTCTCTGTATCGTCAAACTCGATTACTTCGCCCAAAAGGAAGAATGCTGTTTTATCTGCAATTCTAAGAGCCTGCTGCATATTGTGAGTGACTATTATTATTGTGTACTGCTTTTTAAGTTCAAGTACAAGCTCCTCAATCTTTGAAGTGGATATGGGGTCAAGAGCTGAAGTGGGTTCGTCCATTAAAAGCACCTCGGGCTCAACTGCCAGTGCTCTTGCAATGCAAAGACGCTGCTGCTGTCCGCCGGACATGCTAAGGGCGCTTTTTTTAAGCCTGTCCTTACATTCATCCCAGATTGCAGCCTGTCTGAGACTGCGCTCAACTATTTCATCAAGGGCGACCTTCGAACGCACTCCGTGGATTCTCGGTCCGTAGGCTATATTATCGTAAATGCTCATGGGGAATGGGTTAGGCTTCTGGAAAACCATACCGACTCTTTTGCGAAGAAGGTTTACATCCATATCGCCGTAGATATCCTCGCCCTCAAGAGTTACCTTTCCCTCAATTTTGCATCCCTCTATAAGGTCATTCATACGGTTGAGAGTTTTAAGGTAAGTGGATTTACCGCATCCGGAGGGTCCTATTAAAGCGGTTATCTGATTTTTCGGTATTTCCATACTTACGCCTTTAAGGGCCTCGTTATTTCCGTACCAAAGTCTTAAATCTTTTGTTTCTATGATACCAGCCATATATATTCTCCTATCATTTTTTGAGTTTGCGTCCCGCAAGCTTTGCCGCAAAATTTATTACAAAGGTGAGCATTAAAAGTATTGCCGCAATGGCAAAGGCAACCTCAAACTCGCCTCTCTCTTTAGCATAAATGTACATGGCAACTGTCAGAGTTGCTCCGGGATTTCCGGGCTTAATGGCATCTATAAAATTCATTACGTTGTTTGCCATACCCGCTGTAAAGAGCAGCGCTGCAGACTCGCCTACAATTCGTCCAACTGCAAGGATACAGCCTGTGACTATTCCGTCAACGGAGCAGGGCAGTACAACTGTTCGTATCATATGCCATTTACCAGCTCCCAGTCCCAAAGCTCCCTCACGGTAGCTCTGAGGAACAGTTTTTAAACTTTCCTGGGTGGTTCTGATAATAGTCGGAAGAGTTACCACAACAAGGGTAAGACTGCCTGCCATAAGGCTGTAGCCCAAAGAGCAGAACTGAACGAAGAAAAGCATACCTACAAGTCCGTAAATAATAGACGGTATTCCCGCAAGGGTCTCGGTTGCAAACTCAATTACGGAAACAAGCTTTTTATTCTTTGCGTATTCCGTAAGATATATTGCGGCGCCTACGCCTAAGGGCAAAACTATAATTAATGTTATAACAACAACATATATTGTATTAAGTATATTTGGAAGAATGCCTATGGTGTCCTTTAAAAAGCTCGGAGACGTGCTTAAAAGTTCCCAGGAAATATTGCCCAGTCCACGGTAAAAAATATAGATAATGAGTCCTGCAAGAAGAGCACAGGTAAGGGCTGCGGCAGCATACATAAGAACATGAAGAACAAGGCGGTAGGCTCTTCGCTTTGCCGATAATTTATTTTTCATTTTCATCGCCTCATTTACTTTTCTTTTTAAGGAGCTTGTTAAGCACAAGGTTAATTATCATTATGAATATAAACAGCACAAGAGCTATTGAAAACAGCGCCTGTCGCTGAAGTCCGCTGGAATATGACATTTCACTGGCAACTGCCGTTGTAAGAAAGCGGACACTTGTGAAAATTCCCGGCATATTGGGAACGTTGCCGGATACCATCATAACCGCCATGGCTTCACCTATAGCTCTGCCGATACCAAGAACCACTGATGTTGCAATGCCGCCTTTTGCCGCAGGCACCGTCACCTTGAAAACGGTTTCGGTTTTTGTAGCTCCCAGAGCAAGACTGGCCTCTTCGTATTCGGAAGGCACAGCCTTTAAAGCAGTTTCGGAAACACTGATTATGGACGGAAGAATCATAATCGCAAGAACGATTATAGCGGAGAAAAGATTCGCTCCGTCGGGAAGATTGAAAGCTTCCCTCACTGCGGGAACAAGCACAATCATACCGATAAGACCGTAGACAACGGAGGGGATACCTGCAAGCAGGTCAACGGCGGGCCTGACAGTCTTTGCAAGACGTTTGGGAGCCATCTTTGCAAGAAAAATAGCTGTCAGGAGTCCGACAGGAACACCGATTATTACGGCGCCCAAAGTACCCCAGACTGAAGTCATAATAAACGGAAGAATTCCGTATAGGGGATTAGATGAGGTGGGACTCCAGACTTTGCCAAATAAAAAGTCTATAAGTCCAATTTCACGAATTGCGGGAAGTCCCGATATTATAAGATAAACCGTTATGAACAAGACACAGGCTACTGCAAGAAATCCGCAAATCATGAAGAAAAGATTCATCGCCTTTTCGGCAGCCGAAAGAAATTTCTTTGATTTACTCATATAAAAACGCCATGGGATGTGCAAACAGCAAAAGAAAAACCTTTATACTTTATTATGCACAGCCGTTACCTTTCTTTTATTTTTACACTAAGCTTTGATTCACGAATAAAGCGCATCTACCCTTGAGCAGATGCGCAGGAGAGAGTTTACGCTTTTTATCTCTTTACAGGTACAACTCCTGCTTCCTTTACAAGAGCGTCTGCCTCTGCAGATGTTACGAAGTCGAAGAACTTCTGTGCAGCTTCGCTGAGCTCTTTGTCGGCGAGGGTTACCATTACGAAGTTACGCTGGATTTCATATGTTCCATCCTGAATTGTCTCAGTGCTGGGAGCTACGCCGTTAACTTTGATAGCCTTAACCTTATCGCTTACTGATGCAAGGGAAACATATCCGATTGCGTTGGGGTTGCCTGCTACTGTTGCAACAACGTCGCCTGTTGCTGTAAGAGCCTGGCTGTATTTGCACTTATCTTCAGTACCTGTGATTGACTCGAAGCCGTCACGTGTACCTGAACCTGCCTCACGGCCGATTGCAACTACCGGAGCATCTTTGCCGCCAACCTCTTTCCAGTTGGTGATTTCTCCTGTGTAAAGAGCTGCGATCTGCTCAACTGTAAGGTCTTCAACTGTGTTTTCAGGGTTAAGGATAATTGCTATACCGTCAATTGCAACAACTGTTCCTTTAAGTCCCTTTGCAATCTCTTCTTCTTTAAGGTCACGGGAAGAAAGTCCGATGTCGCATCTGCCCTCAAGAACTGCCTGAATACCTGAGCCTGAACCTGTGGGATTGTAAGTTACCTCAACACCGTCATTCTGCTCCATAAAGCTTTCTCCCATGAAGCCGATGTACTTTTCCATGGATGTTGAACCATCTGTTGTTACTGTACCGGAAAGATTGTCTCCGCCTGCGGTGCAGCCGTAAAGCACACCTGCAAGCAAAACGCCTACGATTAAAACTGCTAATAATTTTTTCATCTTTCATGACCTCCTGAGTCACTGTCCATTGGTTTTGTTTTTTGAAACACATTCAGTATAGTCTATGGGATGTTAACTGTGAAACCGAAGCCGTGTTAATTATGCGTTAACATTTATCTCGGGTTTTCCCCAACCGTTAACACAGCTCATAAGGTCTTTTATATACAATTACTATATTGAATCAGCTGAAAATTTAATTTTCTCTTTAAAATCAGATTACTTTTCTTCCAAAAGAGAGGTATAATTTTCGACGTTTTGTATAAAAATTTTAAAGGCTATTGACATATAACTATGTATAGTGATAGCATGAAATCGATGAGAATGCTCAGAAGCATGAAAGTGAGAAAATATGGGTAAAGTTAGTCCTTCTGTACCCTTCTGAAGCGGTCACTTTCCGGCTTCTCATGAGCATCACGGGCTTTATGCGCAAAAGTCCGCAATAAAACCGAAGAGCTTTTCGAACACACACACATGAGGAGGAAGAATTATGAACGCTGGTTCAAAGAAAAAATCATCTGTCTTCTGGCTGTGTATTGCACTGGTCATATGTCTGATCAGCTCCATCGGAGCCAGCTTAGTACAGACCAATTTCGGAAAAGTTGAAGTGAGGGATTTACGTTGGGAAACTGACAGCGGTCACTACATGAGTGCATTGCTGTTTATCCCCGAAAATGCTACGGAAGAAAATCCCGCTCCCGCAATTATCTGCAGCCACGGCTGGTACAACAACCGTGAAATGCAGGACCTTAACTATGTAGAATATGCACGCCGCGGATTCGTTGTACTTTCAATTGATATGTACGGCCACGGCAACTCTGAAAATCTCGTAACCAACGAATGGTGGAAAGACGAGAATAACGCAAACGGAATGTATGACGCCGTAAAGATGATGGCCGACCTTCCCTTTGTTGACACTGAACGCATAGGCGTAACAGGCCACTCTAACGGCGCCCTTGCAAGCCGCACAGCAGTACTTCTCGACAACGAAGCTGAAACCCAGCTTATTGCAGCTGCACTTCTTGTTTCAAACGATGCGGTTTATGTAGATGAGAACGGCGAATACTACAATATGTTCGGCAGCCGTGACGCAGGTATAGTCGCCTGCCAGTACGATGAATTCTTCCATCGTGTAACTCTGGAGGACGGCACCCGTACCGCTCCCCGTGATTACATAGACCAGACAACGGCTCAGTCATTCCTCCATTTCGGTCAGGATCCCACAGGACTTGACACTCGCAGCAGTTACACAATGTATAAAGAGGAAATAGACGGAGAGGAAGCTATCAGAGTAATTTATAACCCCAACATTACCCACCCCTGGGCTCACTTCTCAAAGGGCGTTGTATCTTCCAGTGTTGAATTTTTTGACGCAGCTCTTGACGCTCCCATTAAAATCGACGGCGACAGCCAGATTTGGCAGCTTAAAGTATTCTTTAACGCAATCGGCCTTGTCGGCTTTATGATGTTCGCTGTATGCCTTACTCTTGTTCTTATCAGATCTAAAGTTTTTGCAAGCCTTAAGGCGCCTCAAATGGTTGCTCCCGCTCCCGCACTTAAAGGCAAGGCAAAAGCATGGTTCTGGATTAGCAACATTTTGGCTACACTGTTCTCAATTGTTGTTTACATGATAGGCTACTCCGTAATCAATAAGATAAGACCCGCTCTGTTTGTACAGGCGCCGGTATTCTTCATAGGTATATGGAGTATGCTTTGTGGACTCTTCGCTCTTGTACTCATCTGGCTCGGTCGTCTTATCACCGGCAACAAGCCTGACAGAGCTGCTATCGGAGTAAAGATAAGCGGAATAAATCTTGTAAAGACAATCGCTCTTGCGATAGTTGTCGCTGCGGCTTCCTATGCCCTTGTATTTGCTGCCGACTACTTCTTCAAGACCGATTTCCGTCTCTGGGTACTTCCCATTAAGGCATTTACAGCCGATAAGATTCCGATTATCGCACTGTATCTTCCCTTCTTCCTGGTCTACTACATCTGCAACAGCATTTCAGTTAACTGCTATAACTACTTCCAGATGGGCAAGAAGGAATGGGTTAACACCACAGTTATGGCTGTTTTCAACGGCCTAGCTTCGCTGATTATGATAATCATCATGTACAGCTGCTTCTTCATCACCGGACACCTTCCTAATGAGTTTATCCCCTGGTTCGGCGGAAACATTATAGGAATCTGGCTGTATCCCATAGTGGTTATCCTTCCCGTTGCAGCAGTTGTATCACGTATTATTTACAAGCGCACCCGCAACCCATACCTTGCAGGTATTATTATGGCGCTCCTTGCGCTGCTTCTTGCTGCGATTGCAGCATCTGCGTATAACGTACAGCTTCATATTATAAGCAAAGCAGGGAGACAGGCTTTCACAGCAAAAGACACGAACCAAAAGAGCAGGGTTGTAGCAAATACGGCACGTTCAGCAAATACCTCTCATATAAACCGGGAAATACATCATTATGAAGAGGAAGAACAGATGACAGCTATGGCAATGCTGACATTAACCTGGATCTGTCGGGTGAAATCTATACGGCTTCCTATTCGATTAGAGGATATATTGATGGCTTCTCCCCGCATAATGGCTATAGGAGAATAAGGCTGGATTT
>CASEMN010000024.1 GCA_949289045.1 uncultured Oscillospiraceae bacterium | reverse complement strand
TGTATATTCTTTTCGCATTTTTTCACCGCCTTTTCTTCATTATACAACAAAAGATAGGAGACACGTTTTTTTGTGTCTCCTATCTTTATACCACTTCACCCATTTCGGGAGAGCGGTTTTTTTGTATCTCAGTTTATTTCTTTAGACTATTTTTTTATAAATTTTACTCCTCAAAAATTTCACAGTATATCTTTTCCGCTGACTCATTGCAGGCGGCTTTATATTTTTCGTATTTCCCGAGAAGTTCTTTTGCTTCTTCGGTCAAAAGACTTCCGCCGCCGCCTTTTCCTCCGATTTTTCTGTATGTGAGTTTAAACCCTAAGTTTTCTTCCGCTGCCGATAAAATTCTCATGGCTTTTGAATAAGCCATTCCCATATTTGAAGCGGCACAGCGAAGAGAACCTGTTTTTTCTGTTTCCTTAAGGAGTCCGTAGGGCCCTTCACCGAAAAACTTTTCTCCTTGGTCGCTGAGAAGCATTACTTTAATTCCCGGTTTCATCGCTTTCCTCCACGGTTATGAAAAGCTTTCCCTTATGGCGGAAAACCTCTATGTTTCCGTAAATAGTCCAGAGTGCTTTTGATATTTTTTTCTCGCTGTCCTCTTTTGGGTTTATGCTTTCGCATATTTTTCCATCTGAGATAATCAAAAGCCTGTCGCAGAATTCGAGGGCACACATAGGGTCATGAAGACATATGAGTGCGGCTTTTTCTTTGTTATATACGGCTTCCTTTACCTTTTTTAGAAGCATACGCTTGTTTGTAAAGTCAAGGGAGCTTTCCGGCTCGTCAAGAAGTAAAATTTTTGTGTTTTGCACCATCGTTCTGGCAAGGATGCAAAGCTGTTTTTGTCCCTCGCTCAAAGTGAGATAATTGTCGTCTATCTTTTCGGAAAGTCCAACCTCGCAGATGGCTTCAATTGCTTTCTTTTTCTGCTTTCCATTTGGATTTTCAAATATTCCCAGTACCGGATTAAATCCCATCAGTACCGTATCAAGTACGGAAACCGAAAGCTCTATTCCGCTTTTTTGTGGGATATAGCTTATGAGCTGAGCTGTCTTTTTTGCGGAGAGCTTTTTTATCTCTTCTCCTGCTACTGTGCAGCTTTCATAAGTTCCGCAAATTGAGCAGATGCCTTTAAGGAGGGTGCTTTTTCCGCTTCCGTTTACACCTAAAAGTCCGGTAAGCTTTCCTTTTTCCAAAGTAAAGGACACATTTTCCAGTATGCTTTTGCCGTCAAAGCTGACGGAGAGATTTTTAATGCTGAAAAAATCAGAAGCCAAATTTCTTCTCTCCTTTGGCGATAAGATAGAGCATAAAAGGCGCTCCCAAAAGTGAAGTAAATATGCTTATGGGAAGCTCGGTGTTTGTAATGCTGCGTGCAAGAATATCTGCAAGGGTCATAATAAGGGCTCCCATAATTCCTCCCAGTACCATTGAAGATGCACGGTTGTGTTTCATTATAAGTCTTGCACAGTGCGGGGCGAGAAGTCCGATAAAACTGATAAGACCCGTTACGCTCACTGCTGAGGTAACTGCAAGAGTCGCCAGAATCAGCACTGTAAAACGCACAAAATTAACATTTACTCCGAGCATTTTTGCCTCATGGGTTCCTGCGGAAAGAATGAGAATCTGACGGTGGAGGATAATAAGCAGCAAGCTTGAAGCCAAAGCTGTAATGACCGCAGCGGGAATTTTTGATGCTGTAACTGCGCTTAAAGAACCCATAGTCCAGTATTCAATGGAAGCGAGCTGCTTTTCTGGGTCAGCGGCAAGTTTGAGCGTCATAAGTATGGCCTGGGCAATGGCGTTGACGGCGATACCGGAAAGAACTACTGATGCAATCTGATTTCTTCCGCACACAGCGGATAGAAGCAACGAGAGGATAACCGCAATAATTCCTCCTACAAAAGCGGAAGAGGTTACGGCAAAAGCTCCGCCGGAAAGAAAGAGTATTGCAAAAGCGGCTCCGACGCTGGCACCTGAAGAAACGCCTATAATATCGGGGGAGGCAAGGGGGTTATTGAATATGGTCTGATAAACCCAGCCTGCACAGCCGATTGCAAAGCCAGCCACAACGGACATTATTACCCTTGGCAGACGCAGAGTAAGGAATACTCTTACGGCCATTTCGTCTCCGCTGAGAATTGAGCCGATGGTTAGGGGATAGCGTCCAGTACATATTGATATAATTACTGCGGCCGCAGTAAAGAATACGGCGACCGCTAAAATTAGAAATGTTCTTCTGTTTTTCATGACTTAAGCTTGGAGATCAGGAGTAAAGCCGTAGAAAGTTTCGTAGAACTCTTTTACTGCTTTTTCATAAGCTTCATCAGAATATTTTTCAGGATAAAGTTTATTTGCAAGCCATGCTGTGCCTAAAACTCCGCTGGGGACGGGCGAATCCCATGACTCAAAGGAATCGGGCATTTTGTAAACTTTCTTTTCCTTTACTGCTGTAACCTGAGAAACAGCGGAATCTGAAAGCACGTCCTCAACTGTATAATCAGCATCTGATGCGATTACAATAACGTCGGGGTTCCATTTGTTAATCTGTTCATAGGAAACCTTTGCCCATGAAGTATCTGTAATTTCTGCGGCGGCGTTTGTTCCGCCTGCGTTCTCAATAATTGTGTTCTGATACATTTTTGCGCCGGCAGCGGCTGTGAAAGTGCCATTGCTTGAAAGGTATACTGACGGCTTTTCGCTGTCTTTGACTGCTGCGGAAATTTCACCTATAAGTTTGTCATTGAAAGCTTTGAGTTCCTGAGCTTTTTCTGTTGTTCCGGTAGCCTTTGCAACAAGGTCGATAGCTTCATTGAGCAAATCGCCGTCTTCGGGGTTAACTGCCAAAACCTTTATTCCCAGCTCTTCAAGGGCAGGGATGCTGTCCTTGAGTTTTACGGGAAGAATAACAAGGTCGGGATTAAGAGCGGTGCAGCCCTCAAGGTCGAAATTCTTGGCGGTTCCGACGTTGGGAAGCTCAAGAAGCTGTGGAGCAGCAAGCTTGTAAATAGGACGTGAGTCCGCTTTTGCCTCAATACCCACAAGGTTATCCTCAAGACCCAGAGCTATAAGAAGGCTTGTGGAAATGTAATATCCGCTTACAATTTTTTCGGGCTTTTTCTCAATTTTTACTTCTCTGCCCAGCTGGTCGGTGACCTTAACAGGGAATGAAACCTCAGCTGACAGGTTTGTGCCTGTGCTGTTTGTTTCTCCGTCGTCATTTGAACCGGAGCAAGCTGCAAATGAGAAAAGCAGTGTTATTGCCAGAATGAGTGCTATGATTTTTTTCATTTTGTCTCCTCCTCAAATTTTAATCGTTATACTACATAAACTACAACGCTGATTTTATCATAATATTGGACTTTTTACAATATCTCCTCTATAATGAAAAGGAAATACAGTATTATAAGTCTCATGTGGAGGTTATTATGATTACTTTCTCGGAATATAAAGCCGCTGAAACTCTGGAAGAAGCATGGCAGCTTAATCAAAAAAAGAATAATGTCGTTATTGGCGGTATGCTCTGGATGAAGATGAGCAAAAAGCGTTATAACACCGTTATAGATTTGTCGGGGCTCGGTCTTGATAAAATAGAGGAAACGGACACTCAGTTCAGAATCGGTTCAATGGTTACACTCAGAAGCCTTGAAAACCATGAGGGGCTGGAGAAATATACCTGCGGAGCTATGAAAGAGAGCCTTAAACATATTGTAGGTGTACAGTTCAGAAACAGCGCTACACTTGGCGGCAGTATTTACGGCCGCTATGGGTTTTCTGATGTTCTTACAATATTCATGGCAATGGATTCCTATGTTGAGCTTTATAAAGGCGGCGTTGTACCTCTTGCAGAATATGCCGCATCAAAATATGACAGGGACATTATAGTTTCGGTTATAGTAAAGAAAACGCCGGGAGTATTCGCTTATGAGAGCGTGAGAAATTCCTCTACGGATTTCCCGGCGCTTACCTGCTGTGTAAGCAGAATGGATGGCAAAGTAAAAGCAGCAATCGGAGCAAGACCCATGCGAGCTGTAAATGTTTTGGATAATGAAAACCTCTTTGCAAATATGACTTCAGAAAACGCTGAGAAATTTGCTCAATATGTTCAGAGTAAGGTTTCGGTTTCAGGAAACGTACGAGCCGGAAAAGAGTACAGGGAGCATCTTGTGAAAGTTCTTGTAAAAAGATGCTGTCTTGAAATTATGGAAAAGGAGGAGCAGAAATGAAAATTTCACTTATTCTCAACAATAAAAAGATAACAGAGGATATTGAGCCCGATATGCTCCTTATAGATTTTGTACGCAGTCATGACTGTTTCAGTGTAAAAAGAGGATGTGAAACTTCCAACTGCGGACTGTGTACAGTATTTCTTGACGATAAACCTGTGCTTTCATGCTCTGTTCTGGCTTTGAGAGCTAACGGAAGAAAAGTTACTACCCTTGAGGGAATAGGCAGTGAGGCAGAGGAGTTTGCCGCTTTTATAGCAGATCAGGGAGCGGAGCAGTGCGGTTTCTGCAATCCTGGTTTTGTGATGAATACAATTGCACTTTTGAGTGAAAATCCCCATCCTGATGACGAGGAGATAAAATCCTATCTTGCTGGCAATCTCTGCCGCTGTTCAGGCTATGAAGGTCAGCTCAGAGGAATAAAGGAATATCTTAAATGGAGGGAGAAGAAGTCATGAAAAGCGTAAACAGTCCTGTGAGAAAAAAGGATGCAATGCAGCTTTTAACAGGTCAGCCTATCTATACGGACGATATTGCGCCGTCAAACTGTCTTATTGTAAAGCTTCTTCGTTCTCCCTATGCCAACGCTGTTATTGAAGATATAAACACCGATATAGCCCTTAAAGTGCCGGGAGTTGAGGCGATTTACACATGGAAGGATGTTGACCAGAACTCAAGACGTTTTACCCTTGCAGGTCAGACATATCCGGAGCCCAGCCCCTATGACAGGCTTATACTGGACAGGCATATGCGTTTTGTGGGTGACGTTGCCGCAATAGTCGCCACAAAGGATGAAAAAAGCGCAGCGAAAGCCCTTAAACTTATCAAGGTCAAATATAATGTTTTGGAGCCCCTTCTTGATTTCAGAAACGCAAAGGATAATAAAATTCTTGTGCATCCCGAGGAAAACTGGGAATCACTTTGTCCAGTAGGAGCGGATAATAAAAGAAATCTCTGCGCCCATGAGGTTAATGAAATGGGCGATGTGGATAAAGTTCTCAGTGAGTGCGATGTTGTAGTGGAGCGCACATATCATACAAAGGCAAACCAGCAGGCTATGATGGAAACTTTCAGAACTTTCTGCACCATTGACGCTTACGGAAGACTTAATGTTGTAAGCTCAACACAGATTGTTTTCCACTGCCGCAGAATAATTTCAAATGCACTGGGTATTCCGAAATCCATGATAAGGGTTACGAAGCCCAGAATAGGCGGAGGATTTGGCGCAAAGCAAAGCTCGGTAAGCGAAATATATCCGGCTTTCGTAACATGGAAAACCAAAAAGCCATCCAAGATAATCTTTACAAGAGAAGAATCTATGATTGCCTCTTCTCCGAGACATGAAATGGAGATAAAAGTACGCCTTGGAGCCATGAATGACGGTACAATAAGAGCCATTGATATGTATACTCTTTCAAATACCGGTGCATACGGAGAGCATGGACCTACAACGGTAGGACTTACGGGACACAAATCAATTCCCCTTTACGCAAAGGCAGAGGCTTTCCGCTTTGCCTATGATGTTGTTTATACAAATGTTATGTCTGCGGGAGCTTACAGAGGATACGGTGCAACCCAGGGACTTTTTGCCGTTGAAAGCGCTGTAAATGAGCTTGCCCATATTATAAATAAAGATCCAATTGCTTTGAGGGAAGCAAACATGGTAAAAGAGGGCGAAATAATGCCAGCTTACTATAACGAACCAAACACAAGCTGTGCCCTTGACCGCTGTTTAAAGAGAGTTAAAGAGATGATAGACTGGGATGAAAAATATCCCTGTCGCAGAGTGAGCGATACAAAGGTCAGAGCCGTAGGTATGGCAATGGCCATGCAGGGTTCGGGTATTTCCGGACTGGATGTAGGTTCATGCTCTCTTAAACTCAATGACGACGGATTCTACACAATGCGAATTGCCGCCGCCGATATGGGAACAGGTTGTGATACCATTCTTGCACAGATAGCTGCGGAGGTACTGGAATGCGATGTTGACAACATAACCGTTTTGGGAGCCGATACCGACGCATCGCCCTATGATTCCGGTTCATACGCTTCAAGTACAACTTATGTTACCGGTAAGGCTACGGAAAAAGCGGCGCTGGAGCTTAGAGAGAAAATCTGCCGTCTCGGCGCAAAAATATTGGGATGTTCTGAAAAGGATACAGAATTTGACGGAAAAGCAGTTTTCACGAAATCACATGATAAAAAAGTTTCAATTGGTGATATAGCCACAGCTTCAATGGCAGGTAATAACATAGCCCTTGAGGCGGCTTACACCCATACTTCTCCTAATTCTCCACCGCCGTTTATGGTAGGAGCTGCCGAAATAGAGGTGGATACCGAAACAGGTGAGGTGAAAGTAATTGACTATGCCGCCGCCGTTGACTGCGGTACTCCCGTAAATCCGAACCTTGCAAGGGTGCAGGCTGAGGGAGGAATACTTCAGGGAATCGGTATGACTCTTACTGAAAATATCACTTATGACGCAAAAGGAAGACTTGCAGAAAATTCCCTTATGCAGTATAAGATTCCGGCGAGAACGGATATAGGAAGAATCCGTGTGGAGTTTGAAAGCAGCTATGAGGAAAGCGGACCTTTCGGGGCAAAGTCCATAGGTGAGGTTGTAATAAATACACCCTTAGGAGCTATAAGTGATGCTGTCTACAACGCCACAGGACTGAGATTTACGGAGCTTCCCATAACTCCCGAAAAAATTGCTATGGGTTTGGCGAAAAAGAGCATTTAAAACTTCATTTGTGTTTATTCGGCACTGTTTGACAAATAATTTTTTCAATAAACAAAGACCGCATCAAAACCGATGCGGTCTTTTTATGTGCTTTTGATTTTAAAGATTTTTTAGGAATTCTCTACTTTCCTTCGGTGAGAAAACATATTCCGGTGTGTATTGAGGTGAAGCGTTAGCCTGTCCGTTTTTCTCTGTCAGCAGTTTTCTTAAATCTTTAGGTTTCATGCCACGCTTTTTAATGAAAACAGCGTTCATATATTTAAGCTCTGAAAAACCGCTTTGAGCCGCTATTTCGGAAACCGATAAATTTTCATCCGGCAAAAGGCGTACGGCGTGTTCAAAGCGTAAATCTGTAAGGTATTCCTGAAAGCTGATGCCTATTGTATCAGTAAAAAGGTGAGAGATATATGTAACCGAAAGATTTTCCCTTTCTGCAATGTCTGAAAGCTTAACGTTCATCTGATAATTTTCTTCAACATAGTTTAAAATTCTGCCTGTTCTTTGGCGGAAAGCTTTGTTCCAGCTGTATTGGGGCGTACTGCTTATTTTCCATTTCGAATTTTGCAGAATAATGGAAAGAAGCTTTGCTCCGCATGAAACGCAGTTAAGCTCATAAGCGGGCTCTTCGGAAAAATAAGCCTTTGCAAGCTCCAAAATATAAGAGGAGCAGGTAGCAGATATATGATCAAGGCAGCTGCCTTCAAAATCGGTTTCTCTAAGCTGCGGATAATATGTATTAAGAAAATGTGAGGAAATCTGCAAAACTATAACCGTTACCGTTTTTCCTCCTGCATCTATCTCATGGGTTTCCCGTGAGTTAATAAGTGTAAAACTTCCGGGATATAAAGTATATTCCCCTTTTTTGGTTTTAACAGTTCCGTTACCGTTTACTGTATATATAAGCTCTATATCACTGTGCAGATGATAAGCTCTGTATGCGATTTTGTTTATCAGTACCTTTATGTGCTTTATTTTGTTATGTTCAATAATTTCATATTCCTTTTTCATTTCTCAATCACCTGAATGAATTATATCTTACAAAGCGGCAAATCGCAAGATTGTCGTCTTTTTTAAGCAAACCAGTCATTGGATTTAAATAAAAAAGGTAATACAATAAATTTATACAAAAAAACAGTAAAAGAAATTGCTATTTTGTGCTTTAATATCATTGGTGCGGTAATAAACAATATTTTGTTTAGGTAAGGAGAATGAATATGGCTTACTATATCGGTGTGGATTTGGGAACATCCTCAGTTAAAACATTGCTTTTATCTGAAAACGGAATTGAAAAAACAGTTTCATATGATTATCCTGTGAGTATTCCAAAAGAGGGATGGAGTGAGCAGAATCCTCTCCACTGGCGAGAAAAAACCTTTGAAGCTATAAAGGAACTTACTAAGGATATTGATAAATCTCTTGTAAAATCCATAAGTTTTTCGGGTCAGATGCATGGACTTGTACTTCTCGATGAAGATAACAACGTAATAAGACCGGCAATTCTCTGGAACGACGGAAGAAGCGAAAAGGAAACCGAGTATTTAAATAATGTTATCGGTAAAGAAAAGCTTTTAAAGCTTTGCGGAAACATCGCTTTTGCAGGTTTTACTGCACCTAAAGTTTTATGGGTTAAAGAAAACGAGCCGGAGAATTTTGCCCGCATAAATAAGATTCTGCTTCCGAAAGATTATATCTTATTTACTCTTACGGGTAAGTATTATACGGATGTTTCCGACGCTTCCGGTACACTCTATTTTGATGTTGAAAACAGAAAGTGGTCTGAGGAGATGCTCAGTATACTTTCTATTTCTGAGAATATGCTTCCCGAAGTTAGGGAGAGCTATGAAGCAGTGAGCCGTATATCGGAGGAAACGACCAAAGAGCTGGGACTTCCGACGGAAACCGTAATCGCTGCCGGAGCAGGTGATAATGCCGCAGCAGCTGTCGGAGCGGGAGTAGTAAATGACGGAGACTGCAATATTTCCCTTGGCACATCCGGAACAATTTTTGTAGTAAGCGATAAATTTTCCTGTGACAAAAAGAATGCCATACATTCTTTCTGTTCGGCTTCCGGTTCATATCATCAGATGGCGTGTATGCTTTCGGCGGCTTCATGCATGAACTGGTGGATTAAGGATATAATGACATCCGATGATTTCACCCTGCCGGAAAATGTAAAGCCGGGAGAAAACGAAATTTATTTTTTGCCCTATCTTTCCGGTGAGCGTTCTCCCTATAATAATCCGTCAATGAGAGCGGTATTTTTCGGAATGAGCGTAAACACCAAAAGGGAGGATATGACCCTTGCTGTTTTGGAGGGCGTTGCCTTTGCCCTTAAACAGAATCTTGAAATTATCCGCAGCCACGGTATTACCGTAAATTCATCAAGGATAACCGGCGGTGGAGCAAAAAACAGTCTTTGGCTTAAAATAATAGCATCTGCTCTGGAAGTGGAGCTTCATGTTCCGGTAACAGGCGACTGTGCCGCATTGGGTGGAGCACTTTTAGGAGCAAAAAGCGTTATGCCGGAAGAGGACTATGAAAGCCTTACTGAAAAGCTTTACAGAGATGAAAAGATTATTTATCCCGACAAAGAGCTTGCTGCAAAATATAACGAAAGATATAAAAAGTTTTTGAGGTTAACCGATTTTCAAATTAAAATATAATAAACAGAAAGGGGAACAATTCTATGAATTTCAAAAAAGCCGTAGAACTCTATAAGGCAAATCCCTGTGATGATGTCCTTTTCGATGTCTCTGCTAAGCTCAGAGGAGAAATGACACTAAATGAAAAAATCGGTATGCTTTCAGGCAGCCGTACTTTTCTTCTGGTAAGTGCATATGGACTGCTGACGAAAGGGCAAAAATACAATTATCTGCCCTATAACACACGTCCCGTTAAAAGACTGGGTGTTCCCGCCGTCGCTTTTTCCGATGGTCCCAGGGGTGTGGTAATGGGAAACAGCACCTGTTTTCCCGTATCAATGGCTAGAGCGGCAAGCTTTAATGATGAGCTGGAATATAAAATAGGTCAGGCAATTGCTGAAGAGATAATCGCCGGCGGAGGAAACTATTTCGGCGGAGTATGTATAAATCTGCTGAGAAATCCACGGTGGGGCAGAGCTCAGGAAAGCTACGGCGAAGATCAGTATCTTCAGGCGAAAATGGGAGTTGCCCTTACAAAAGCTGTGCAGGAAAAAGGCGTTATTGCCTGTATAAAGCATTTTGCCTGCAACAGCATTGAAAATTTACGGTTCTCAGTAGATGTTTCAGCAGACGAAAAAACTATGCAGGAAATTTACCTTTACCATTTCAGGAAATGCATCGAAGCCGGTGCAATGTCGGTTATGGGAGCTTACAATAAGGTGCGTGGAGAGCACTGCTGTGAAAGCGAATACCTTTTGACTGATGTTCTCAGAAAGCAGTGGAAATTTAAAGGTTTTACGATTTCTGACTTCCTTCTCGGTGTTTACGACGGACCGAAATCCTTAAAATCTGGCCTTGATATTGAAATGCCCTCTACCAATAAATATGCTTGCCTTAAAAGTGCTCTCAAAAAGGGCGTCATAGAGGAAAAACATATAGATGATGCAGTAGAGCATATTTTAGCGGGACTTATTACAGTAACTCCCGCAATGAAGAAATATCCGAAAACAATTATCGCCTGCAACGAGCATACATATCTTGCCCATGAGTCAGCAAGAGAGAGCATGGTGCTTCTTAAAAATGATGATACACTTCCTCTTAAAGATAAAGCTAAAGTTGCTGTAATCGGCAGATACGCAAACAAAAAGAATGTAGGCGACCACGGCAGCAGCAGCGTTGCAAGTCCATATACCGTAACACCCTATGAGGGACTTAAAAATGCACTGGGTGAAGAAAATGTTATTTGTTTCACCGGCAGAAACATAGAAAAGCACAGAGCGAAAATTGCAAAATGCGATGTGGCTGTTGTCTGTGTCGGCAGTGATTTCCGTCAGGAGGGAGAGAATCTCATTAATCTTTCCCATAAAGATGGCGCTGCAAAAATGATGTTCGGCGGCGACAGATATTCTCTCAGGATACCCGCTGATGAAGTGGAGCTTATACATAAAGTCTGTGCCGTGGCGAAGAAGACAGTTGTCAATATAATCGGCGGCAGCGCATATATAATCGAAGAGTGGAAAGACGAGGCAAACGCCATTCTTGAAAGCTTTTACAGCGGTATGGAGGGTGGAAACGCTCTTGCCGATATTCTTACAGGTAAGGTGAATCCTTCCGGACATCTGCCCTTTACAATGGCAAAAGTGGAGGAGGATTATCCCGACTTCCTTTTCCCGGGAGATAATCGTGATGATATTACATACGGATACTATCACGGCTATGCTCTTCTCGATAAGGAAAATAAAAAAGCCGCATTCCCCTTCGGATTTGGACTTTCATACACTACCTTTGAATATTCCGATTTAAAACTGGAGCAAAAGGAAAAATTCATTGACGTTACCGTAAAGGTAACGAACACTGGCGAAGCTGACGGAAAAACTGTTGTACAGGTTTATGCCGGAGCAAGAGCGGGAGATCACCCCTTAAAACAGCTCAAAGGCTTCAAAAAGGTTTTCTTACGTTCAGGAGAAACTGCCGATGTAACTGTACAGGTAGAAAAAGAAGATCTGCGTTTCTATAGTGAGGAAAATAAGGATTGGTATTACGAAAACGCATATAATATTTTTGTGGGTGAGGACAGCGAAAAAGCCCATGAGCTTACCTGTGTTTTAGAGCTGTAAGTAAAAATCATAATAAAATTTTATCAGACTGCTGCATTTAAATTCAAATGGGTATGGATTTAAGATGCAGCAGTCTGTTTCTCTTTGTGTTTTTTTATGATAAAATATGTAAATCAGTATTGAAAACAATGTTCCAGAGGAAGAAAAATGAAGAATCTTAAAACTGCCGTAAGAAATCTTGAAAAAGAAACTGACAGAAAAAAGCAGATTGAAATTTTGCAGTCTGTAAATAAATTATTGCTGACATGCTATGAAATCAAAGTAGGGGATTTTACAATCGAACCGCTTTTGGTGGAGGCATATTATTATTGCCCGGGGAAATTTGAGGATACCAATACCCATGGTTTTAAGAGTGAAAAATGCCGCAGGGGGCAGTCGGGGCGATTTGGCAAACTGTATGTACATAAAATGGGCTACGGCGGAATTGATATTTGCCTTTCAATGAGGGAAGATTACTGCCTGTCCTTCCTTATTAAAAATTCTCTTGTATCTAAGGAAGGAGCAGCGGAAGAAAACAAGAAATTCTGTACTCAGGTTTCACTTTTAAGATATTTAAAAGAAAATTTAGACGGAGCTGACATCATCGAGCAAAAGGGAGTATTGTGTGAAAAAAACAAAGAAGCTGCTCCTGTTATAAATACAGTCCGTAAAGGAGTAAAGGGCAACTTTAAAAATGAAGAACTTGCTTCTTTGCCTGTTGACAGCCTTAAAGATTATCCTCTTACTTTGGAAAAGGGATATACAAAGGAAAAGATTACCGAAAATTATCTGAAAACCTATTATGCGGACAGTTCGCCTGATGTGTGGAAAAAAGTATCAGGAGAAATTCTCGGCTACAGTCTCAATAAAGTTATACGTGAGCATTTCGGTATTTGATTATAACAATATTATTTTGACTTAATTTTTAATGGTTTTGAAAAGGGGAAGAAAATGAAAAAGGAGAAAAAAGAGCTTTTAAAGTTTGTCTTTTATAAAACAGTTCCCGTTATGACGGGATATCTGTTTTTAGGCGCCGCTTACGGCGTACTTATGAGCGTTTCAGGCTTTTCACCCTGGTGGGCAATTGCCATGAGCGTTTTTGTCTATGCTGGAAGTCTTCAGTATGTGGGGGTGAATCTCCTTACTGCAGCGGCTTCGCCATTTACCGCTTTTTTAATGGGACTTATGATAAACGCAAGACATATCTTTTACGGAATTTCAATGCTCGATAAATACTCTAAAGCGGGCAAGGAAAAGCCATATCTTATTGCTGGGCTTACCGATGAAACCTTTTCGGTAGTCTGTTCTCTGGAGGTTCCGAAAAATCAGAGCGCATCACATGTTTATTTTTTAATTACCCTTGCCAATCATTTTTATTGGATTGCCGGAACTGCCGCCGGCGCATTTTTAGGGGAGTTTGTTCCCTTTGATACCACCGGTATAGATTTTGCCCTTACTGCTTTATTTACGGTAATTTTTGTTGATCAGTGGAAAAGCACAAAAGATCATAGAGGAGCAGTTCTCGGCGTTTTGGCAACAGCCCTTTGTCTTCTGATTTTTGGTTCAGAAATTTTTATTCCTGTTTCTATGGGAGTAATTGTAGTTGTATGTATTGTTTTTTACTTTGTGAAAGGAAAAAGAGAGGTAGGGGAGGCGAAAGACGGAAATGAATAATAAGGAAATCTTTTTTATAGTTGCGGCTTTGGCTGCGGCAACAGTTATAACCAGGTTTTTACCATTTGTACTTTTTCCGAAAGGAAAAAAGGTTCCCTCTTTTGTAGTCTATCTCGGAAAGATCCTTCCTTTTGCAGCCATTGGACTTTTGGTTGTAAGCTGTTTTTCGGGGGTTTCATTTTTAAGTTATCCTTATGGGCTTCCGGAAATAATCTGTGTTGCAGCGGCAGCTTTAATTCACTGGAAAAAGCAAAATACATTACTGAGTATCGGTGTTTCCACAGCTCTTTATATGGTACTAATACGTTTTGTGTTTTAATATTTTATAAATATATTTGTAGATAATATCAAAATACGAACATCCCTTTGTTAATTTTGTCGAAAATTTTGCACTTTTATCCTGTATTTTGTTGACTTTATTTTGCTGTTTTAATATAATTACAATTATATAAAAGGAGGCATTAAAAATGCAGAACAGAGCAAGAACATATACCCCAAAAGAGCGTAACGCTTATCTTGCGGGTATGTTGGGACAGAACATCATTTATAATGTTGTTACAACCGGTCTTGTAGGTTATTACCTACAGTATGTTATCTATCTTCCTGTTGTTGCAATCGGCTGGATTGTGGCGATTGCAAGAGTATGGGATGCGATCAACGACCCTATGATGGGCGTTATTGTTGACCGTACTCACAGTAAATGGGGCAAATGCCGTCCATATCTTATCTTTGTCCCGGTGCTTATCGGCGCAATCACAATTCTTACTTTTGTAAACGGCAACTATTCTCAGGCATCGGAAATAGGAAAAATACTCATTATTGCATGGGCGGCTGTTTCCTATATCCTTTGGGGAATGCTTTTCACTGTTTGCGATATTCCTCTGTGGGGACTTACTTCCCTTATGACTGAAGACGAAAATGACCGCTCCAAGATTTTAGGCCTCGCAAGAATTTTTGCAGGTATCGGCGGATTGGGCGTTCTCGTTGTACAGGCTGCTCAGATACTCAGCAACTCATTCATTAACTCAGGTATGGATGTTTCAAAGGCGAACCAGTACGGATTTATCATAGTTGTTATTATTTTTACTGTCGGTTCTACAATCCTCTTTGAATTTGCAGGTCTCGGAACTAAAGAGAGAGTTGAACCATCAGAAGAGCACCGCACAATTAAAGAGAGCTTTAAGCTTATGTGGCAGTGCAAACCTTTCCGCCAGATTCTCATATCCGGTATTTTGAGAAGCCCCATTCAGGTTCTTATGCTTGTTGCAATGTCATTTGTTACATACTACTATGCAAACGGCAACATCATGAATATTATGGCTGACGGCAAAATCAACTGGACAATGGCAATAAACATTGTCATAATTGCCCTTGGAATTTTCGCAGGTCAGTTTGTGGCAATGGCCATAACTCCCATGCTTATAAAGAAGTTTGAGAATAAAAAGCTTTACAACTTCTTCTCAATTGGCGGCGCCATTCCGTTCTTTGCAATTTTTGTTATTTATAAGCTTTCCGGCGGCGATGTAACACCTATCGGCTGGGCTCTTGTTACCGGACTTTCTTTCCTCCTTGCAAGTGCAGCAATGGGAGCTATCAACGTGCTTCAGTCAGTAATGATTGCCGACTGTGTTGACTATGAGGAATATAACAGTGGTTTAAGACCTGATGGTGTTTTCTTCTCCGGCCAGAGCTTTATTACTAAGCTTTCCGGCGGTATTGCTATTCTTATTCAGTCCGTTGTTTACGGTGCAGTACAGTTCTCAGGCACCAATATTGAGGTTATGAACCAGCGTCTTACAGAAGGCGAAAGCTTTATTACATATAACGGCGGAGAATATGCAGCTGCTATGTTCTTCCTTATTTCAATACCGATCGGTATCGGAATGCTTCTCTCTGCTCTTCCAACTCTTAAATACGCTCTCAGCGATAAAGAGCATGAGCATATCTTAGGTGAGCTTGTAAAGCGCAGAGAAGAAAAAAATGCAGACTAAAATATATTAAAGTTTTAAACCGCTCCGAATGAAGTGAACCCCAAAGTTTAGACAAAAAAATATTAACAAGTAAGAGAATGAGTTCGGAACTTAACCGGGCTCATTTTCAGTTTAGAAACAATTCT
>CASEMN010000023.1 GCA_949289045.1 uncultured Oscillospiraceae bacterium | reverse complement strand
GATTTTAAGCATAAATTCGATTTTTGCCCGCTTTTAGGGGGCTTGGGTTTGTGCGCCCTTTTTGGGAATGGTACTCAAATTACAATGTTTCAACCTTTATCCTCCTAAAAATTCATGTAGATAAATGATGCGTCGGAATATCCCGGACCGTAAATTCCAAAAATGAGCACTGCCATAAATACGGCGAGATATATAATCCATCGTATGGGAAGGGGAGCTTTTGCAGTTTTCTCTCGCACAGGAATTTTTTTGGCTCTCAGTACTGAGACCGTAAAGAGTAGAACGAGAGATACTGCAAGAATTATAAAATCGTTAACGTCGAGGCCTAAATTGAGAAGATATGAAAGGGGAGTTGAGTCCCAGTTAAATATCAAACGTTTGGTCATTCTTAATGCTGTTGTAACGGAATCGCTGCGGAAGAAAATCCATGATTCAACAATGAGTGCAAAGGTGAACAGTTGCT
Source organism: uncultured Oscillospiraceae bacterium (assembly GCA_949289045.1). Taxonomy (GTDB): domain Bacteria; phylum Bacillota; class Clostridia; order Oscillospirales; family Acutalibacteraceae; genus UMGS263. The sequence continues at coordinate 25,170 of CASEMN010000023.1, read as the reverse complement.
GAAACAGCTTGTACGGGACGGATTCACGGTTTATATGCATTGAAGAGCAAAGCTTTTTCCGCATAGGCATAGTTATGCCTCCTGCAATCTGATAAACTCCGTGAAGAATTCCCCAGGCGATATATTGAAGACCAACGCCGTGCCAAAAACCGCTTACTAAAAATACAATGAATATATTTATGTATTTTCTTATCTTTCCCTTTCTGTTTCCTCCAAGGGGAATATACACATAGTCTCTAAGCCAGCTGCTTAAAGAAATATGCCATCTTCTCCAGAAATCCGGTATGGATGTTGCAAAATAAGGCTGACGGAAATTGTCAATAATATTTATTCCAAAAAGTTCGCCTGCTCCTCGGCAAATGTCTACGCAGCCTGAAAAATCAGTATATATCTGAACCGTATAAAGCAGAGCTGCCGCAAGCATGGGAAGAGCCGTATACTCGGTATGGTTATCAAAAACCGTGTTTACAAGTATAGCTGCACGGTCGGCAATAACGAGTTTTTTGAAAAATCCCCACAGCATAAGCTGTGAGCCGAAAGTGATGGAGCGGTAAAGGTCGTCAGCTTTCTTCTTTGAAAAAAGCTGATCTGCAAGCTGACCGTAACGTGATATTGGACCTTGAAGAATAAGGGGAAAGAAAGTTGCAAAAGAAGAATATTTAAAAAAGTTCTTTTCGGCTTTTATGTCGCCTCTGTATACGTCGATGCAATATCCTACTGTTTGGAGAGTGTAAAAGGAAATGCCGATAGGCACTAAAAGCTTAAATGCGGAAAAATCTTTTCCGAAAGCGGAGCCGATTAAAGAAACTGTATAAGGGAGATATTTTACAACAATTAAAATTGCTATATTTATTAACAGCGTTATAATAAGATAAAGCTTTTTCCTTTCTTTTGCTTCGGCTTTTTCCGTAAGAATACCGCAGGCATAAGTGGATATAACAGTAAAAAGCAGAAAAAGAGAATATCTCATATCAAAAGAAAGATAAAAGAAGATGCTGCCGGCCAAAAGTATATATGGCTTAACCTTTACCGGAACAATATGGTAAATGGCGGTTAATAAAACGAGAAAGGCCAAAAACGAAACAGAAAGGATTGACACCGGATATCACGTCCTTAAAATTGATGTGTAAATATTAACATATAGTTCATATTTTGGCAATATTGCTATAAAATTATTTTTACTCCATGGTGTTATTTTGCATAAGTAGAATGATTTTGAAAAATTTTGTGATATTTTAAAAAAAGTGTTGACAAAGGTACAAGCCTGTATTATAATAATGTTCGCTCACTTGTGGAGCGCAAATGGCGGCATAGCTCAGTTGGCTAGAGCATTCGGTTCATACCCGAAGTGTCGTTGGTTCAAATCCGACTGCCGCTACCATTTTTAAAACAAGAGGATTTGCCCCTGCTTTTGGCGGCCGTGAACCCTCTTTATATATATCAAATGGCCCGGTGGTCAAGCGGCTAAGACACCGCCCTTTCACGGCGGTAACACGGGTTCGATTCCCGTCCGGGTCACCAAGAAAAAGCACACTGAAAAGTGTGCTTTTTTGTTTTATAAAATCATGTCAGTCAAATTTAAACCGAAAAATAAAATTATAATTTAGATAACGTTATACAAATACTGCAGGTAAAATGTATGTAATTTTATTTGAGTAAATTAAACAAAAACATTCACTAATATTTTGCATAATTAGTTGAGGTATAAGATTTATATCTTTGTTGTATTTGCATTAAAATGATGATATACTTATCCTGTGGGGTAATAACCTGCCAAACCAAATGAAAAGGAGAGAATAAGATGGAAGAAAAATCGGCCCAGAAACTTAATTACGGTAAAACCATACTTATTGGCTTTGGTTTTCTTGCCAGCAGTGTGGCGTGGGCGATTTACGACCCGTATGTTACGCGAATACTTAATGAAATTTTAGGACGCTCTGAGGTAATAGCCTCTTGGGGACAAAAAATAGCAGAGACGTTTCCTTTTGTAGTAAAGCTAATGGAGGCTCAGGGCGAAAGCACCGTTGACGCAGCAGGTGCATTTACTTTGGTTCCTCTTTTTGTTGGTATTATAATGACCTTCGATAACATTTTCGGCGTCATTTTTCAGCCTTTCTTCGGAAAACTTTCAGACCATACCCATTCACGTTTCGGAAAAAGGCGTCCGTTTATTTTTATAGGCGCTCCCCTTTCTGCAATATTCTTTGCGCTTATACCCCTTATGGACACAATACCGTCCCTTATGTTCTGCATTATAATGTATGTTATGATAATGTCTTTCTGGCGTGCTCCCGTTGTTGCGCTGATGCCTGACCTTACTCCTCCGAAACTTAGAAGTGAGGGTAATGCCATAATTAACCTCTGCGGAGGTCTTGGAAGCCTTATCGGTATGGTTGCGGGAACAATTGTGTGCTTTATTTTCGGATATAACAGTGATCTTCATGAGGAATATCCGGCTGTTTTCCTTTTAGGTTCAATTATAATGATAATAAGCACTATTGTTCTTTTCTTCTTTGTAAAAGAACCGGATTCAAGGCTTAAGCATCAGGCCCAGGCTAATGCCGATGCAGATGAAAAACTCAAAGCTCAGGAAGAGAAAAAGGCTGAGAAAGAAAGGCTTAAAGCCATTAAGCTTACTAAAGGCGAGAAAAAGAGCCTTGTGTTTATGCTTATGTGTTTGTTCTTCCTTTTTGTGGCTACAAATGCTATTCAGACTTTCTTCTCTCTTTTCGCCGGAGAGGTTCTTGGTAAGAGTACCCAGGAAGCTACAATAATGATGGCTCTGTTTGCCGTTTGCTCAATGATAGCGGCTATTCCGGCAGGTAAGCTGGGAGCAAAAATCGGACGCAAAAAAGTCATTATCGGCGGACTTATAGTGTTTATGTCCATATTTGCCCTTTATGCCATAACAAGGGAGCTTTGGATTGTGTGGGTGGCCCTTGTCCTCGGCGGCTTTGCAAATATGTTTATCACAGTTAACACACTGCCTCTGGTTCTCGAAATCGGCGGAGTTGAAAAGATAGGTACTTTCACAGGTTACTATTATACTGCTACTTTCTCAGCTCAAATTGTAGCTCCAATTCTTTTCGGTACTGTAAGAATGTTCTCAGGTACATATATGTCCCTGTTTGTGTTCTGCCCCATTGCCTTTGCCCTTTCACTGTTCTGCATACTGTTTGTAAAGCATGGCGAGGCTAAAGATACCATTACTAACGAAATGGTAAAGCAGATAGAAGCAGAGAATATGGACTGATTAATGTAAAATGTAAAATAAGAAATCCGAAATTAATACTGTGATATTTTATAAGCCATATCCTTTCTGGGATATGGCTTATGTTTTATTATTATACTTTACACTATCGCATAGATTGTGCAGCTTTTTAATTTATATAATATTTATAACAAATATATTGCATGTATTGACAGAGAAATTGTGCAAATATATAATATCGCTGAATGATGACGGAGATAAAATACGGAGAAAGGAAAGGAATAATATATTTATGGAGAAAAAATGGCCTGCATATATCGCAATGGTAATCATATGCATACCGTTATTTGTGGTTTTAGGTTTTGCGGAAGAATTAAGTATGGCGTTGTTATCAGCAGTTATGTCTTTAATTATGGTTATTGTGCCGATAATCTTAGCGTGGATTATAGGATATATGGACGATGTAAAAAGTTTTGCAGAAAATTTTAAAGATCCCGAAATTGGAAAAAAACTTACATATAAGAAAGATTTTGCGCTGAGAAGAGCCATATGGAATCCTGTAATTGCAGGGGTGCTGTGCGGGATTTCTTTTGTGTTTACGGATACGTTTTGTGAAGTTATTACCTTTATCTTGGCGATTATTATTGCAGTTAAAGTTAAGAGATTTATTTGCGAATACAAAGAAATGAAAGAACAGCTTAAAGGCAGCGCAGACAACGAAAGCGATGCAGAATAATTAAAAACAATATTCCCGGCAGCTGCGGAAAAATCTCCGCAAACTGTCGGGATTTTTTATTTATAACCTTATTAATACGGCTGTCAGGGCAGCGCCTGCTCCTGCAGCGGCGCTTAATTTTGCCGCCGAGGCCAAAAAAGAAGGGCGTTTTCGTTTTGAAGGCGGCGGGGGAGGAGTCTGTGAAACGCCGACTGCAACGCTTCCGGCTTTCTTTTTAAGTTTTTTTACATTCATTGAGGAATACTGGGGTTTTACCACAAGGAGCATTTTTTCAAAATATTCGCTGCCTGTTTCCGTAATTTCTATAACCTGTCTGTTTACGCCTTTAATCATTTTTTGACCTCCCGTTCTCTTTACTCAGTATATAATTCCCCTTAAAGGAAAAATTTATGCAAAACAAATGGGTGAAATAATCAGATGAGGTGAAAGCGTGTCAATATTAATTTTTGTGAAAATTTGTTTATATACTTTTTGTATATGTGCCTTTCACAAGCTATGCTAAAAAATGTGGAAAACTATGTGGAAACTGTTAATAAGCCCTTTCAGAAGTGGATATTCATCTTTTTAACAAGTGTAAAATTGGTGGAATGTTAATAAATTATCAAATACTGGGCGTTGTTTAAGCTTTACAAAATGGTCTTTAAATACTTCTGGGTTATAAATATACCTTTGAAAATTACAAAAAAAGCGCAAAAATTCATGGTTTTAATACATGTAGAAAAACTAAAAAAAGTTCTGCACTTTTTAATCAAAATGCAGAACTTTAGAAATATGTAGGATTTATGGATTAAAGATTGTTCCATCCGTATTTTTTAAGGAAAGCGGGATAATTAACTATCGAAACATCAACGCCGACTTTTCCCGTGCGGATACCGGGCACCTCACGTCCTCCGTATTGCCACATTGTGAAGGGGATATCCACCCCGTAAACGGTTTTTAAACATGTTGGGTTCATATAAGCTGCCATCCATATATCGTAATCAATTTGGCTCATATCTATTTTTTCATCCATCCAAAGCTGATTAGCGTAGAGCATGGGATAATATCCGCCGTCTATTATTGTTTCACAAAAGGCCTTTATGTTTGCAGTTCTTTGAGCCTTACTGATTTTTCCGAGACGTGTATTGTCACCTTCAACGTCCATTACAACGGGATATTCGATTTTACATCCTGTATCCTTTATTGCTTCAAGGCATATTTTAGCCTCTTCAATAGCTTCCGTTTCATTTATTGCCTGAGAATAAAAATATACGCCTACCTTAAGTCCTGCGGCATATGCTTGTTTTACGTTGCTGACGAAATAGTAGTCTATCCAAGTTTTTGAGGAGGATTGACTTCTTGCACCAAGTCTGACCATTACAAAATCAATTCCGGAATTTTTGACAGCTTTAAAGTCTATTCCCATATCAGTGTTGTTTGGCTCTCGCTGAAAAATTGAAACGTCAATACCTCTGCAAAATTCCACTTTCTTTCCGTCAATATAAAAATTGTTGTCGTCGGCTATCCATTTTTCGTTTTTGAAGTATCCGAATCCGGCGTATTCTTTTGTTTCGGGAATATCAGGATATCTGTAAGGGGGCTGGGGTTCAGGACTGATATTGGAGCTTCCGTCGGAAGTACTTTCATTTGTACTTTCCTCAGCGGCTGGTGTGGAAGTTGAGGGCTGAGTGGAGGGGATTGTTTCAGTTGGACGTACAGGCTTTGAAGGGCGTATATCTTCCTGATAGTTATCGAAATTATCGGTATGGTGTTCTTTTTCTTCCTCTTTTTCTTTATCTGTCTGCTTGTAAGCCTCATCTACGGTAATTGGCTTCTTGTTTTTTAAAGTTACCGAGTCTATTTTTTCCTTGAGGCTCTCTTTGGTTGTAGGCTCTTTTTCAGATGAACTTTCTTCAATTATTTCTGTTTCCGACTCAGATTCAAATGAATAAAGCGTTTGCGAATCTCCTGAAGCTTTGGGAGCTAAAGGTGAGTCGGCCGTTTTGCTTTTGCCGCAGCTCATTAACATAAATAGGCAAAGAAGGCCAAGTATAGCGCAGCAAATGATTTTTTTAGATTGACTGTTCAATTATATCACCTTGTTTTTAAGTATATAATAAAAACATTATATTACAAGAAATGATATAATTCAATAAAAATACAAATTAATAAAATATATAAAATGTATTGAAAAACTTGTGTAAAAACCCGCTTTCACGAAATGCAAAAGCGGGTTTTAATATTGATGACCGTGCTAAAATTTGACAGCTTTCAAGAAACTGAAAAATCACAAAATATAATTATCTGTTTTGATTGTTTTGGCCGTGATTCTGCTTTCCGTTTCCGTGATGCTGGCCGGTTTGAGAATTAGTGCCGGATGTTTCCTGTGAAAGCTGTCTTTTTAGTTCATTAAGCTCTTTCATAGTCATGCTTTGGCACTCTTCGGGGGTTATGGTTTCGTCATATTTCAGTATTTCAAGATACGCCTGATATTTTCCGAGGGAAAGTCCCAGACTGTGGGCTTCACTTACGGCTTCAGATGAAGCTTCTACGCAAACTCCGCTGTGACCGCTGCTGTTAAGACACCCGTTAATTTGTGAAATAACCGTATCTTGGTTTTTAGAGGCGACGGTAAAAGTTAAAAGGGCGTCATCATTTAAATAGCGGTTGAACTCGTCATCTTGTAAAAGGGTGCTGATTGCGTCTTCGTACTTTTTGCCGTTCATTGAAACTGACTGAAGAATTTTAGTGCCGTCATCATTGTATGCGTTGGAACTGAGTATTCTGTCAAGGCGGTTAACTTCAATTTCCACCGATGGGTTTACGTCAATGCTTATAACTGTCACCGGAACAAACCACATCTCATAAATTCCTGCGGCAAAGGTAAGAATAATAACAGCGGCAGCGGCAAGGGAATATTTCAGCAGGTTATTTTTAGGCTTAAAGTTTTTAGAACGCTGATTTTCTATAAAGTCATATGTGCTCTGTTTAAGTTCATCTTCTGCTTTGATTTCACCGAAAGCTTCTTTAATTCTATTCAAAATCCTCACCGCCCAGTTCTTTCTTTAATTTTTCTCTTGCTCTTGAAAGAAGCGAATAAACCGTGTTTTCCTTTTTTTGAAGCATTTTTGATATTTCGCCGACAGAATAGCCTTCAAAGTAAAAAAGATAAACTACATTTTTGTATTTAGGTTCAAGAGACAATACGGCGCTTATTACTTCTCTTGAACCCCTGTCAGAGGCAGCATATTCCTTTACGGCTTCTTCAATAGATAAGGCGTTTTTGCGGTAATAGTCCCGGAGCCAGTCTTTGCAGGCGTTAACGGTGACACGGATAAACCAGGCCTTTCTATGGCTTTCGCTTTCAAATTGTCCGTCATAGGTCAAATATTTCAAAAAAACCTTTTGAAATATGTCCTGAGTATCATGATAGTTTTTCAAATGCAGAAAACATATTCTTTTTACCGTGTCAGCATAAAGTTCTATGGCACGGTTTACGTCCTGTTCGCTCCTCATAAAGATTTCGCCGCCTAAAATTTCAGATTTTATTGTTTAGAATGAGCTCTTACTCTCTGCTGAGAGCCGCCGCATACATTGGTGCATGTCTCATTTGGACAGTCGGTATAGTTTTTGTTTTTGCAGTTTGTGCCCTGTCCTGAGCCGTTTTGTGGGCAGGATGGAATACAGACGACGCTTTCGCTGCTGCTTTTATCGTCGTCAGCGCCGTATCTGTTTCCTGTTCCGTCCTGGGGACAAAGAAATTGTGTGCATTCAGTCTGTGTGCAGAAAGCTGCGGAGCTTCCGGAAGTTTCTGCTGTATCGGAAGAAGTGTCGGCCGCAAAAGCTGAAACGGCAAAAGTGGATACAGCGGCAATAACAGCCCCTGCAATAATTAATTTTTTCATTTTTATTCCTCCTTATTATTTACTTGGGGTTTAAACCCTTTCATAAATAATACGAATGAAACGGATTAATCCTTGCATAGGTTAAAAAAATTTAAATAAAAATTTTAATTTACAGTATTATTATAGCAAATATTTTTAAGCTCTTATTAAGTAAAATAAAATACATTGGTAAATTGATTTTTTTCTGCATAAATCCGCCTTAAAAACAAACAATAACACGGCAAGAAAAAATTATAAAAGGAGACTAAAGATAGATGAAGGCAACAGGTATTGTAAGACGAATTGACGACCTCGGAAGAGTCGTTATTCCGAAAGAAATCAGAAGAACCATGAGAATCAGAGAGGGTGATCCTCTTGAGATATATACCGACGCAAACGGAGAAGTGATTTTCAAAAAATATTCACCAATTGGTGAAATGGGAGATTTTATCGCCCAGTATGCCGAATCTTTAAGCAAGGGCACTAATCATCCCGTGCTTATCTGCGACAGAGATCACGTTATCGCCTGTGCCGGTATGCCTAAAAGGGAAGTTCTTGAAAGAAGAATAACCTCTGCCCTTGAAGATTTAATGGAAAACAGAGGCTCTTATGTAGCGGAGCGGGACAGCAAAAAGTTTGTGCCTATTGAAGGCGTTGCAAGAGATGCCGCCGTAGTAAGCACAATAATCGGCGGTGGAGATGTTTCCGGAGCAGTAATAATGCTCATGGGTGAGGATGGAACCCTTCCCACCCACACTGAGGTAAAGCTTGCCCATGTTGCGGCAGTATTTCTCGGCAAACAAATGGAAGAGTAAATAAAAAGGAGGGAGAACAGATCCGTTACTGAATCTGTTCTCCCTCCTTAGAAGCTTATAGAGATTTATTTCGTGCAGGTGGTGCTGCATGAAAGCTGAATATAGAAAATACAACTGATATCTAAATAAGTAGAATATAATAGACTACGCAATGATTTTACACCAGTTTTAGTGTAAAGTCAATACATCACATGTGATGTGCATTACAATTTTTTCATAAACTGCTAATGAGGTGGATTATGAGAAGCTATGTTGATGTGATTAGGGAGTTGAGGGAGGATAACGACCTGACGCAAAGTGAGGTTGCCAAATTTTTAGGTACAACTCAGCAGGTTTATTCAAGGTATGAAAACGGAGAAAATGAGTTGCCTATAAGACATTTAATTTCTCTTTGCAAGCTCTATAATGTAAGTGCGGATTACATTTTATGCCTTGAAATATCTAAATGAATTTAAAATCTCCCCGCCTTTTGAAGGTGGGGAGATTTAATGTTTTTAACCGCAAAAATGTCTGCATGCGTCTACATATGCTAAAATATTTTCCCAGGGAACTTCCGGCTCAAGAAGATGTGTAGGCGAAACAAAAAGTCCGCCTTTGTCGCCGGCAATTTTAAGATTTTTTTCAACCTCTTTTCTCACATCGGCCGGGGTGCCGAAAGGCATTGTTGACTGGGTGCCTATTGTTCCGTTAAAAGAAATTTTGTCGCCGTAAGCTTCGTGAATTTCTTCAAAGTTCATACATTCGGGCTGAACCGGATTTAAAACGTCAACGCCTGCTTCTATAAGATGAGGAATAAACGGGGTTACAAAACCACAGGAATGATAAAAGACAATAAGGTTGGGATTTACTGCTTTGGCAGCTGAAATTATTTTTTTAAGTCTCGGTTTAAGCCAGGTGCAGTACAGCTCTTTGCTCATCATTATGCTGTTTTGCATACCGATGTCATCGCCTAAAAAGAGAATGTCCACTCCTGCCTTTGCGTAAGCTACGGCACGTTTGAGAGAGCGGTCTGTGACTTTATCCAAAAGATGTTCCGCCATTGGGTCTTCGCACATCATATCCATCATAAGGTTTTCCATGCCTCTGATATACCATGCATTTTCCCAGACAGTACACTGCATATTTCCCACAGCTGCAAGCCCTTTCAGGTGAGTGAGTTTTACAGCGGCTTTAAGGGCTTTAAAGCTTTTTAACTCATCGAGTTCACTTAAGGGATATTCGTCAATCTGTTCGAGACTGTCAGCGTTTGCAAGAGGGCAAAACATCTGAGTCATGTGCATAGATGTGGATGTTTTTTTGTGGCCAACTCCGTCGTCGTCAATGGAAAAATCACGGTTAGCCAAATTCTCCGCAGTATGATATTTATCAAAGCGTTTCTTATCTGCGGGCAGATAAATAAGCCCGCCTACGCTCTCCCATGGCATTTTGAAGTAGGAACGGTAGCTCCTGAGAGAATGGGTCTCTTCCTTATATACTTTTTCGAGATGGGGACAGAGATTAAACTCAACGGGAACGTGGTCATAGCCTTCTCGTCTGAGCAGTGAAATCAAATTTTGTCTTTCCGTCATTTTAAAAATCCTCTTGAAACTCAGCGGCAAAAGTCTGCTGCTACGTCTGCTGCTGAAGCGGCGTCAGGAGTGTAGCAGTCTGCACCGATTGAGTCGCAGAAGCTCTGTGTAACGGGTGCTCCGCCTATCATAACCTTAACGTCCATTCCGCTGTTTTTTGCAAGATCAACTACATTTTTCATCTCATGCATTGTAGTTGTAAGAAGAGTGGAGCAGGCAATGATTTTTGCGTCGTTTTCCTTTGCTGCTTCAATAAACTTTTCGCCGGGAACGTCAACGCCAAGGTCAATGACCTTTAATCCCTTGCCTTCCATCATCATCTTAACAAGGTTTTTACCTATGTCATGAAGGTCGCCTTTTACGGTGCCGAGAACAACCGTTCCGATTTCCGTAACACCTGCCTCAGTAAGATATGGCTTTAAAATCTGTGCTCCTGCGTTCATAGCTCTTGCGGCAATAAGAACTTCAGGAACGAAAACTTCGTTGTTTTTAAATTTTTCGCCTATAACGGACATTCCGCTGAGAAGTCCTTCTTCGAGTACAGTTTTTGGGTCTATGCCCTCCTCAAGGGCTTTGAGGGTGAGTTCTTTAACCTTTGGCACTCTTCCCTGCTGTAAAAATGTGCTGAGTTCTTCAAGTGTACTCACAACGATTCCTCCGATACTCTATGATTGTAAAATCATTCTATCATTACACAACACAAAAATTATAGAAAAAAACTGCCCTTTATTGGAATTTTTTACACCACTTCAAAGTTCATAGCATCAATATACTTTTCCATGAAAAAGGCATTTTCCGCTAAAGGAATTTCTTTTGCGGAAAGAACGATTTCTTTAAGAGAATCCTGCTTTTCGTTTTTTACTGCAATTGCCGCTCCCTTAGCTGCAGCATTGCCCAGGGGATGGGTAACTTTTGTAAACGAGGAGGGAATAAGTCCGATAGCCGCCGCATCTTCGGGATTTATATAGCTCCCGAAACCGCCGCAAAGATAAAAGGCTGAAATTTCCTGGGGTGTCATATTACATTCTTTGAGAAGGGTCTGTATTCCTGCGCTTATAGCGCCTTTTGCAAGCTGTAACTGACGTATATCACGCTGAGTTATTTTAACTTTTCCAAAGTTTACGTATGATATGCCGCTGTCGTCATAATCTATAAGGTGAGTAAAGGGATGTCCCTCTTCGCATAGGTATCCGGTTTCGTCCATAATACCGGTTTTAAGCATCAGCGCTGCGGCGCTTATAAGACCCGTTCCGCATATTCCGATTGCCTCTTTTTCACCTATTGTGTGACATTTTATCTCACCGTTTTCAATGTAGAATTTATCTGCCGCTCCGTCACAGGCAGGCATACCCATTTCTATGCCCGCTCCCTCAAAAGCAGGTCCTGCCGCCGTTGAGCAGCAGTAAAGCTTTCCGTCAGAAAAAAGAGCCATTTCTCCGTTGGTTCCTATATCGGCTATAAATGAATTTTCTCCCTTTTCTGTCATGGAGCTTGCTCCTATGGCACAGACTATATCAGCTCCCAGGAAGGGGCCTATACAGGGCGGAAAAATTATTTGAGCATTACTGAAACCGCTGAGATATTTGTCTGCCTTTTCTGTTATTCCGAAAAGGCTTCTCGGCTTAAAGGGGGCAACTGCCATTGTGTCGGGATTAAGTCCCGCAAATATATGAAGCATAGTTGTGTTTCCCGTTACGGCAATACGCAGAATGTTTTCCTTTGAGGCTTCGGCTTTTCTGCAAAGACTTTCTGCCATGGAGGAAAGCTGCTGAGTAACGGCACCGGTTATTTTTTCAGTACCGTTTTTGCAGCAGTAATCTATTCTCGATACAACGTCTGCACCGAAGGGGCGCTGGCTGTTAAGCTCACCCTGAGAGTATAAAAGTCTGAAAGGCTCAAGACCGTAAACAGAGCCGGCAACGGTTGTAGTGCCTATGTCGAAAACAAGAGCGCATTTTTCGTTGGCATTTGCTTTAAGGCTGCCGCTTTCAATTTCAACTGCAGCGTTTTTGTGGCTGTCAGGCAGCGTTATGGTACAGTCGCCTAAAATTTTCGTAAAGCAGGCAAGGCGAGTTTTAGGGGAGACTTCATCTCCCAAAAGCTTTTTTTCTCTCTCATCCATAGGAGAAACCTCGCCGTCTATTTCAACTTTGCATTTTCCGCAACTATGGTTTCCGCCGCAGGGCATTGAAAAGGGTACGGCGGCGCTTTTGAGAATATCGGAAAAAAGAGATTCTGAATCGGCTGAAAGATATATTTCTTCGTTGTTTTTTTGTATTTTAATATAAGCCATATTAGCTCCTCCGAAGGGTAATTATATGAATAACTTTACAAAAAATCGCATTTTTTTGCAAGAACAATATTGATTTATTTTGTACCATATTGATACAATTAAAATATAAAAAGGCAGGTGATTTCTTGTGAGTGAAGATTTTTTTGAGAACTATCTTGAACAGGCGGAGCGGATTAGGGAGCTTTGCCGTGTTGAGTGCCGAATATACAGTATTCCGGAAAAAGGATTTCACAAGGGATCGCCGTCATTTTGCGCTAACCTGTGTCCTTTAAGCGCCGAGGGGAAATGCACCTACGAAAACACTCATTTGTACGGATGTTATGAGGCTGAGCGGTGGAATTCCAGCTATACCTATTACTGTCCCGCAGGACTTATTTTTTCAGCCTGTGCAATTTTAAACGGTGACGGTCATATTGAAGGGGGAGCGGTTACAGGTCCCGTTATTATGTCCAATTCCTCTGATTTAAGCGAATGTGCTCTTACTCTCCCTGAGCATCTTCAGACGATTCTTCCTTTGCTCTCCACTAAAAAGGTGCGGCTTTTGGGGAATACAGTACATGACCTTTGCTGCTATTCCTCTTATGAGAATAATCCCTTTGCTGGGGAGGATGAACAGTCGCAGCGTGAAAGACATAACATAATGTACTATGTTTCGGGTCTTTATGAAAACGCAGAGGATAAAGCATATCCCATACAGTATGAAAAACAGCTTCAGACGATGGTTTCGGCAGGGGATAAGGACGGAGCCCAAAGTCTTTTAAACACGCTCCTCGGCCATATATATTTCAGTTCCGGCGGGGACAGCAATGCCCTTAAAGCGAGAATAGTGGAGCTGGTTGTGGTGCTTTCCAGAGCCACCATAGATGCAGGAGCCGATATTCATCAGATATTTTGGCTCAATGCGAAATATCTTAACGAGATAGAACGCCTTGACGATATGGAAAAAATTAACCGTCTTCTTACTAACGTCATTCACAGGTTTATAAGCTGCGTTTTTGATTTTAATAACATAAAGCATGTTGACGTTATATACAAGGCCATTGATTATATAAAGGAGCATTACTGCGAAAAAATCAGCCTTGATAAAGTAGCCGATCACGTTCATCTCAGTAAATCCTATCTAAGCAGAATTTTTAAGGAGGAGCTTAACTGTACCTTTACAAGTTATACAAATAAGCTCCGTATAGAAAAAAGCAAGGCTTACCTTTTAAATGATGATTTATCTTTAGCGGATATAGCAATGCTTACAGGTTTTGACGATCAGAGCTATTTTACCAAGGTTTTTAAAAAAGCCATGGGAGTTTCCCCGGGAAAATTCAGAGAGACAAGAGGCGTAGTACAGCATAAGGAGAATAAAAATTGAGTGACAAAGCAGAAAAAGTAAAAGCAATATGCGAGGATGCTTTTGACACAGCGGCGGTGATGGATGCGGATAAGCTGATATTCCGTGACGATGTAAGAGAAATGTGCAAAAGCGGCAGATGCGGATCCTACGGCAACAACTGGGGCTGCCCTCCCGGCTGCGGAAGTGTCAGCGAATGCCGTGAAAGAGCCGGTAAGTATGATAAAGCCATAGTTGTTCAGACAATAGGGGTTCTCGAAGATTCCTTCGATTTTGAGGGGATGGAGAAAGCTGCAATAGAACACTGTCAGCGTATGACCCATATGAGAGAAAAAATTGAGGGAGAGCTTTCGAATGTGCTTTCGTTAGGAGCAGGGCCCTGTAAGGTTTGTGGGGAATGTACCTGTCCCCATGAGCCATGTCGATTTCCTGAAAAGCGTTTTTCTTCAATGGAGGCGTATGGCTTGATGGTAAGCGAGGTCTGCGCCGACAGCGGACTTAAATATATCAACGGAGAAAATACTGTTACATATACCGGCTGTTTTTTAATAAAAGACTGATTTATTTTCCCAAAAACAGCAGTTTTTTTATAGCTGATACCTTAACCCGTATGTTATTATTTTTACCACACTGATATTATAGCTCAAAGAGGAGAATTAATATGAACATGAAAAAATGGCTCCAGGATTTATGTGAGGCTCCGGTAAAAAAGCCTTTGCCGGTGCTTTCTTTTCCCAGCATAAGCCTTATGGATATAACCGTTGAAGATCTTGTAAAGGACAGCGCTCTTCAGGCAAAGGCTATGAAAGCTGTTGCAGAAAGAGTAGATTCCGCTGCCAGCGTGAGCATGATGGATTTATCCGTTGAAGCTGAGGCATTCGGAGCAACTCCCGTGTTTGCCCGTGATGAGGTTCCCACCATTTCAGGATGCCTTGTGGACAGTCCCGAAAAGGCTCAGGAGCTTAAAGTCCCTGAGGTTGGAGCGGGAAGAACAGGCATTTACATTGAAGCAATCCGTCAAGCAAAGGAGCTTATAACGGACAGACCTGTTTTCGCCGGAGTAATCGGACCTTTCTCCCTTGCAGGAAGACTCATGGATGTTACCGAAGCTCTTGTAAACTGCTACACTGAGCCGGAAATGGTACATGAAGTTATGAAGAAGGCAACAGCCTTTTTGAAAGAATATATCCTTGCCTATAAAGCTGCAGGAGCCAACGGCGTAGTTATGGCAGAGCCTCTTACTGGACTTCTTTCACCTGATATGGCTGGGGAGTTTTCAGAGCCTTATGTAAGAGAAATTGCCCAGGCTGTAAAAGATGATGACTTTATTGTTATCTATCATAACTGCGGCGACAACGTAATCAGAATGATAGATTCTATCCTTGCAACTGATTGTGACGCATATCATTTCGGAAACTCAATTGATATGGCTGAAATGCTCACTCACATCCCGGAAAATACAATTGCAATGGGCAACATTGACCCGGCAGGTCAGCTTAAAAACGGTACACCTGAGAGCGTCCGTGAGGAGACTCTCAGAATAATGAATGCCTGCTGCGGATACAAAAACTTTGTTATTTCTTCAGGCTGTGATATTCCCCCTGCTGCAAAGTGGGAGAATATAGACGCATTCTTCGCCGCAGCAAAGGAATTTTACCAGTCAAAATAAGTTTGAGTTTTCAATACCTCTTTTAATAAAAACAGCTTTTTACAGATTTATAATCTGCAAAAAGCTGTTCCTTTTTTAGCTCAAAATAAGATTATTTAATGGCTTTTCCCATCTCATAGGCTTCTGTGAGAGCTTTGTGCTCCTTTATATCTCCGCCGTCATTTACGCCTCCGGCAAAAACTGTGCCTTTAAGATTTGCTCTCTCAAAGCAGTCTATCCAGCCCTGTAAACCGCTTATTGCTCTTTCGGGGACATAATCGCTGTCCTCAGCGGCAGTTGTAAGAAGATAAATGTCGGTGAATTTATAGTCGGAATCATAAAGCGAATTTGCTCTGTCCAGAAGAGTTTTCATCTGTCCGCTCATTTCGTAGTAGTAAATGGGTGTTGCAAATACAATGTTCTCAGCGTCGTGCATTTTTTCGGCAAGGGCTATTGCGTCGTCCTTAATAACGCAGTGGCTGATTTTCTGGCAGGCGAGGCATCCTTTGCAGAAAGCTACGTTTTTGTCTTTAAGAGTGATTTTCTCTACCTCATTACCGTTTTCCAGTGCACCTTTCATAAAGTTATCGGCAAGAATTTCAGAATTGCTGTTGTTTCTTAAGCTTGTGCTTATTATGAGAACTTTTTTTGACATAACTATGTTTCCTCCCAAGGTGGATTTTATTTTTTGGATATGTTAAAATGATTATACAACCTAAAGTTGACTTTAGGTCAACAGTATTTTTTAAACGGAGCGATTTATATGTATACCATAGGTGAAGTTTCAGAAATGTTTAATTTGCCGGTTTCAACTCTGCGATATTACGATAAAGAGGGATTGCTTCCGGATCTTCAAAGGGTTTCGGGAATGCGTCGGTTTAGCGATAAAACAGTTGAAACGCTGCAGGTTATTGAATGCCTCAAAAAATCCGGTATGGAAATAAAGGATATAAAGGAATTTATAAAATGGTGCTCCCAGGGCAGTGAAACCTATCCGAAGAGGTATGAAATGTTCCTGCGTCAAAGAGAGGAAGCAGAGAGGGAAATAAAAAAGCTTGAAAAGGTTCTCGATATGATAAAATACAAGCTTTGGTACTATGAACAGGCTATGGCAGACGGAAACGAGGAAAGGGTGCGTTCTCTTGTGCCGGATAAAATGCCTCAGGAGATAAAAGAGGCTTATGAAAGGGCACATGAATAAGGGGTACACCATAATTTTAGATAAGATGGGAGGAGGCGTGTTGTGGAATGCGTACTGAGGCAATGGAGAATTGAGGATAAAAAGGATTTAGCGGAAATTTTAAACAATAAAAGGATTTTGGATAATTTACGCGACGGCATACCATACCCATATACGGAAAAAGACGCTGTAGAGTTTATTGAATCGAATTTATCTGCCGATAAAGCAAAGACTTTTGCTTTTGCAATAACAGTTGAAGAGAAGGTTGTTGGAAGCATCGGAGTTTTCAGATGTGGAAATATCCATTTCAGAACGGCGGAACTGGGTTATTATATCAGAGAAGATTACTGGGGAAAAGGGTACGGTACAAGCGCGGTAAAGCAAATGTGCAAATATATTTTTGAGAATACTGACATAATCAGGATTTTTGCGGAGCCCTTTGCTTACAATACAGCATCATGCAGAGCGCTGGAAAAATCCGGTTTTAAACTCGAAGGAACACTGCGCAGCAATGCGGTAAAAAACGGGAAAGTGCTGGATATGAAAATGTATGCTCTGATAAAAGAATAGGGAATTATTTTTAATTCAAACATGGTAAAAAGAAAAAATCCCGGATGTTTCACCGGGATTTTTGTTTTTTAATTCAGATGTATTGAATTTTCCGCACTTTATTTAACCTGAATTTTGAAAATTGCCTTTTTGATTTTTTGGCTTTCACCGTTTTTGACTGCTGTAAGATGAGCGTCATCGGGATAGCATACGAGGAAATCACCTTCGCTGAGAATTACAGAACAGCTTCTGTCACCGTCAAGGGGAAGAAAATCCTCTTCGGGGACATATTCTTTCTGCTCCATATTTTCGATGAAGCCGAGGTCGAAAATCTCGCTGCCTCTGAGCATAAGGTGCAGGTCGAGATAGTCTTTGTGAGCTTCCCAAGGGCGGTTCTCACGCTCTGTTGTCTCATATTCAGCAATATTTACGAAAAGGCGTTTGCCGTCTATTTCGTGGCTTCCCGGCTCAAAGGAAAGCAAATCGTTTTTCTTGGCAAATTCAAGGCACTCTTTTACGTTTTCAGGTAAATAAGGTAAATTCTGGTTGATGTTTGCAAAAATCATTATTTGTCAGCCTCCTCAGTCTTTTTAATGCGGGCTGTGTAAACAGTTGAACCTTCCGGGGCTTCTTCGGTAATACCCATAACTTTGCGGTGAATTGCGGAAACTATAAGTCCTACAACGACCGATACGGAAATGGATATAAGAGAATATGCCCAGGAAGAAATATCAGCGAAGAAAGCAACTTTAAAGGGATTGTACTTAATTATTACAATTAAAACTGCGGCAACTGAAAATGCCACGTAAGCGCCTACATTTGTAGCTTTCTTTGTAAATGCTCCCAGTGCGAACGTTCCGCCGAGAACGCCGAGAACAAGACCCATAAAGGCGTTAAACCACTCGTAAGCAGATTTGATATTGCTCTCTGCAAGAATCATTGCTACGATAATTGAAGCAACGCCGACTCCGAGAGAAACGTACTGAGCAATTCTTGTCTGACGTTTCATGGGGATTTCTTTTTTAGCTACAATAGCCTGAATATCGAGAACCCAGCTTGTTGCAACAGAGTTGAGACCCGTTGAAAGAGTGGACTGGGAAGCGGCGTAAATGGCGGCAAGAAGTATGCCGGTTATGCCTGCGGGAAGGGCATAGGCTATAAAGTAAGCAAAGATCTGATCCTGTCCGATTACTTCTTTGCTCATTTCCGTTAAAAGCTGGGGCTGCTGAGTGTAATAAACATAAAGACCGGAACCGATAAGATAGAAAACAGTAGCGATAAAAATGGAAAGTACGCCGTTTCCGAGAGTCATTTTTGTAAGCTGTTTCATATCGGTTGTAGTTGTGAAACGCTGAACGATATCCTGAGAGGAAACGTATGAGGAGCAGGTGTTGAGACCGGCACCGAAGAGAACAATAAATACGCTTGAACGCAGGAATACTGGATCAAACCATTTCTCGTCGGGGGAAAGGAATTTTCCCTCGTTAAACATTGAGTTGAAAACAGCTCCGGCGCCGCCGTCAATTTTCGCAAAGAGGAAAATGAGGGCGAAGGTAACGCCGATTAAAAGTACCGAGCCCTGAATAAAGTCCGTCCAGAGAACGGATTTAAGTCCGCCTGTGTAGGAGTAGATAATGGCAATAACGCCCATAACTATAATAAGGATACTTATAGGAATACCTGTAAGCTTTGCCAGTACCATTGAGGGCAGGTACATGATAATGGACATACGCCCTATCTGATATACAATGAACATTACAGCGCCGAGAATACGCAAGCCCTTGCTGTTAAAGCGGATTTGCAGATATTCGTAAGCGGTGTCAATGTCGAGGTGTGAATAAAGAGGTAAGAAAAACCTGATTGTTATTGGTATTGCAACAAGCATACCAAGTTGGGCAAACCAGAGGAACCATGTTCCGCCGTAAGAGTTTCCGGCGAGGGACAGAAAGGAAATGGGGCTCAGAAGAGTTGCGAAAATTGAAACTGAAGTAACCCACCATGGAATTGTTCCGTCGCCGCGGAAAAATTCTTTGCCCTTCATCTCTTTCTTTGAGAAATGAAGTCCGGCGAAAAGAACTGCGGCAAGGTAAATTATCAGTATTGCCATATCAATCCAAGTAAAACCTTTCATCATTGCACCTCTCTTATTTTGAATTTATACACTTGATGCGATTTATTTGCTTAAAATTTCATCAAGCATTTTGTCGGTCATGCTGAGCATACGGGGCAGGTGGAAGGGACCTTTAAAGGTGCTGCCCTTTGTGGATGGCTCTGTGGGAAGTCCGTCACGGCGGAGATATCCGTACCATTCGCCGTATTCGGGATCAGCAAAATGCTCTTTACAGTAATCAAGTGTCTTAAAGAACCAGTCCGCATAATACTCGTCTCCGGTATCGCGGTAAGCCATAAGGGAAGCTATCATTATTTCGTCGTGAGGCCACCACAGCTTCATGTCGTGCTCGTAAGCTTCTGTGGGCTTTCCGAGACAGTCAATGAAATAGAGCAGTCCGCCGTAGGTGTTGTCCCAACCAGCTTCAATGGCATTGCGGAAAATCTGCTCCGCTGTTTTATGGATTTCCTCATCCTTGCGGTAATTTGCCTCTTCCATAAGGAACCAGCTGCATTCAATATCATGGCCGGGGTTTACAACTCTGCCGGCGGTATACCAAAGCTCAGGTGTTCCGTCGAGAGCAACGCTTTCAAGGGTGCATTTAAGCTCCGGATGATAATGATATTTAAATATAGCCTCAGTGCACTCGGCGCTTCTCTTATCGTATTCCTCACGGTGTTCCGGGTCCACTCTGCGAAGTACGCTAATTATGTTGAGGAATATCATGGGATCAGCAAGAGCACGTCCTGTTCTTGTTTCGGGAATTGTCTTGGGGCCGAGTCCTGTGGGGTCGGCAATTAGACCGTTATTAAGCTTATAAATAAGTTCATAAGCTTTTCTCGCACGGTCAATATATACCTTTTCCTCTGTAAGGCCGTAATATTCAGCGTTTGCAATTGCATAAAAGCCTTCGCTGAAGCAGTAGCGGCGCTGGCGAAGAGGCTTTCCCTCTGCTGTAACAGTGAAATACATACGTCCGTCAGCATCGGGGTTTATGCAGTGTTTTTCCATAAAGTCAAGGCATGACTTTGAAGCTTCCATCCACTCGTCACGTTTTCCGTAAAGACGGCAAAGGTGTGCAAATGTCCATGCACAGCGTCCCTGCATCCAAACACTTTTATCGGTAGAATATACTTCACCTTTTCTGTCAAGGCAGGTGTAAACACCGCCGTTTTCTCTATCCATGCCGTTTTTAAGCCAAAAATCGGCACATACATCAAGTTCTTTTTTTATCCATTTCTGCGCTTCTATAAGCTTCTGCTTATCCAATGGTAAATCCTCCAAATCTCGGTAAAATCTTATTGCTTATTATTAAAGTGCGGCAGCCATTTTCATAGCTTCGTCAATCATTGCTGCTGCCTTCTTGACCTGAGGCATATCCTCGGGATAAAGGTTGGGCATGGGAGGACGTACTCCGCCGATGTCAAGGTTCTCACGGATGCGAAGGATTTCCTTCATAACAGCGTAGAGATTTCCCTTGCAGGCACACATAGCGTAGATGATTCTGTCGATTTCATACTGGATTTTACGTGCATCGTCAATGCGTCCGGCTCTGAAAAGCTCGTCAGCCTTGAGGAAGAGCTCAGGCATAACGGCATATGTTCCGCCGATTCCGCCGTCAGCGCCGATTGCACGTCCGGCAATGAACTGCTCGTCGGGACCGTTAAATACGATGAAGTCCTTTCCGCCGGAATCCTTGAACATCTGAATGTCCTGAGTGGGCATGGAGCTGTTCTTAACTGCTACAACGTTTTTGTTTTCCTTCATCTTCTCAAACAGACTCATTGTAAGGGCAACACCTGCAAGCTGAGGAATGTTATAGATAACAAAGTCAGTGTTGGGAGCTGCTGCGCTCATTGCGTTCCAGTAATCAGCAATTGCGTACTCGGGCAGACGGAAGTAAATGGGCGGAATAGCTGCGATAGCGTCAACGCCCTGTGCTTCTGCGTGAGCTGCAAGCTCAACGCTGTCAGCTGTATTGTTGCAGGCAACGTGTGCGATAACTGTCATTTTGCCTTTAGCAACAGCCATAACGTTTTCGAGAACTACTTTACGCTCAGCAACGCTCTGGTAAATGCATTCGCCTGAGGAGCCGCAGACATATACGCCTTTAACGCCCTTTTTAAGCAGGTGCTCAGTAAGAGCTCTTACTCTTTCAGGCGAAATTGCTCCGTTTTCATCATAGCAGGCGTAAAACGCCGGAATAATCCCCTTGTACTTTTCAAGATTTCTCATAAATATCTTCCTTTCTGCCGTAAGGGCCTATAAGATTCGGTCAAAAAATCCCTAAAATTTTCCTTTAAAAATTTTAGTTCCGATATAATTATCCTACCATTTGTGACGGATATGTCAATGTTAATAATTGATAAAAAATGAAAGGAAACCTGCACAAATACGTTAACTACATAAAAGTTACCGTTACTGAAATATAGCAAAAAATTTGCTGTTTTCATATATTTTTAATAAAATTTACGGATACATTCGGTTTTAAAGCAGATTTTATGAATATATTTTGAAAATAATGAATTAACAAATGTACAGCATAATAAAATGCCCCTGAAAGATTAGTTTTCCGCTAAAAAAGAAAATTATTTATATGATAAAATTGCAAAAAAAACCTCCCGAAGCCGAAGCTCCGGGAGGTAAGCTATTTAAGAAACCTTAAATATTAAATTATTTAGCTCTTATTCCTTTGATAGCAGCCTGTGCAGCCGGTTGTTTTGGTCGCCGTCAAGGGGAAAATTCATTCAAAACTGTCTTAATAATTAAAAAATCTTATTAAATGACTGTTATCGGTGTTTTTTAAACTTAATAAAATAAATCAGCAAAAAATTAATTTATCAAAGCTCTATATCGCAATTAATATTATCACTAATTTTTAGTGAAGTGAAAGATAGAGCTATGGTTTTCTCAGTATCAGTGATTGGATGAGTATATACATATGTGTTGTTGCTTATTTCCTTCAAATCTCCAACTGGTGCACCAGTGCTGATTTCAGATTTATCCACTTTAATGTCAAACGTTACATTTTCGCTTGTTGAAAAATATATTTCAACGCACTTATCGGAATATTTGTCATATCCTGTGTGAACTGATGTTTTATTTACTTCGATATAATTATCCAGCGGAAGCGAAATTTTATTATGTGTTCCTGTTTCACCCTCGTTTACATTGACGTCAACGGAATACGGTGAATTAAGCTCAATTGTTACGGTACATTCAAAATGCAAGTTGTAATTTTTTAAATCTGCATTGTCAAAGTACAAGGTGTTGTTTAGAAAAGGCGCATCTCCGCTGCTCATAATTTTTGTGCCGTCGGTTTTATTAATCAGATAACAGTTAAAGTCATCTGTTTGCAGCGCCGCCTCATCTAAATTGACGGTTCCCTTATCACAGTCAAAAGAAAACTCAATACCCATTAAATCTTTGTCCAGTGACTTTTTGGTTAAGTTTATTTTCACTCCGTTGTCCAGAGTTTTAACATAATCATATGATGACTTGCTGTTATTCTCCTGAGCTGTTGTGGGAGAACTGTTGCAGCCGTTTATGAAAACGGCCAGTACGATAATCAGTATTGCGGTAAATATACTTTTTCTGCCCATAAAAACACCTCTGTGTCATTTGATTTATATACATTCTAAAGAATTTGTATATGAAGAAGTCGTTTGAGTTTTAGTAAAGGTACGATCATCTTACCATTTGTGACGAATATGTCAATGCGAATAATTAATAAAAAATTAAATGAAACATGTACAAATACGTTAACTACATAAAAGTAGCTACTGCTGAATTATAGGAAAAAATTTGCTGATTTTATATATATTTAATAAAATTTACGGATACATTCGGTTTTAAAGCAGATTTTATGATAATGAATTAACAAATGTACAGCATAATAAAATGCCCCTGAAAGATTAGTTTTCCGCTAAAAAAGAAAATTATTTATATGATAAAATTGCAAAAAAAAACCTCCCGAAGCCGAAGCTCCGGGTGATAAGCAGTTTTATTACTCAACAGGTATAAAGTATTCCTGTACTACTGTGTCATCATGGTAAAAAGTTATTTTTTCAAGGTCTCTTTGAAGTCCGTCTTTTATACCTATATCGTTAATTGTGAATATAAATGTACCGCTAAGACCTCTGGTATATTCTTTATCCACTCCGTTTATGCTTATAGTATATACACATTTGTTAATCATTTTGTCGCTTGCAGAGTAGAAGGTGTAATTTTTGACGGGAGTGTTTTTGCCATCTTTATCCTTTAAAAATTCCAAAAGTACACCGACGGTCGTGTTATCACCGCCATCTGCGCCTGCCTTTCTGTATCTTTTGAAAGAGAGTAATCCGCCTTGTTTAAATCTGAAAAGCTCCTGGAGATCGTCTTTGTTGCCTTCAGCTAAAAAACAATCATATTCGTAATATCCGCAAAAATGAAATTCTTTTGCCTCTATTTGAGTGTTCTCTAAGCAATAATTGAGAGCCTGTTCATAAGAATAGGTTGTTGAAAAAATGTATGCAACATATACGCCTATGATTATCAAAATTGCCGCAACCACAGATATAATAATTTTTTTAGTTTTGCTCATATTAGTTTCCTCCTATAATTTATTCCGAAAAGGTAACTGCGTTGTGAAGAGGTTTATCCCAAGCGGCTGATTCAATACTTGGAACCATTTCTATGGTAGTTTCCTTTGGATTGGATATCGGAGTAGATATAGTTACTTCAACATCTAAAGTGCTCCATGTATGTAAATAGGTGCTGTGAGCCTTTTTTAAATTGTTGTTAGATTCAGCGTATGAATTTGTAGCTAAAATAAATTGATACAATTGAGCAGGACCAAATGGATCATCTTGGATATCATAGCAACAGAAAGAATCTCCATAAGGTGGCACATCTTTATAGTTGCGATTTTCCGTAGTACCTACACTTCCGTCAGTATATTCCATAGCCATTGTTTTAGAACTAGATTCAATAAAGAAATTAGAGGGAAGCGACTGTGCCACTGTATCATAGTTAGACGCCGGATAATTACTGCCTCCGATAAAAGAATGATCAGACCAAGCTCCAGCAGTTAATGTTACATATATATACTTACCATGGCTTTCATCATATCTGCCTCTAAATACAGTCGTAGATAGTGCAAAGTTTCCAAATTTAGACGGATCGGTAGCAGCATCAACGGTAAAAAAAGGAAAAATAAATGAGGCTAATGTTGGTTTATCTTTTTCAATTCTCTCGTAATGTCCGTCTGTTTCTTTACAGGGAGCGATTGTATAACTCATTGCGACTGGAACGGTATCTTTAAGCATATTTTCTGCAAGAATACTCTCTTTTTCAGGATACTGTTCCAAAAACTGTTCCAACTTTTTAAGGCTTTTACGCCCATCTAAATAATCAAATAATCCTGAATCGGTATCTGCATAGGCATCTATACTGGTTTCGCTTGTCATTAAAAGATTGAGGTTATCAAAATCTATTTGGTCGTGATATTCCTCATATTCCGTTTAAGCGACAGCCGCATCGCTTTTTACATAAAAAGAACTAAGAAAAACCGAAATAATTAACAAGGTCATAAACGTGTTTTTTAAGGGTTTCATAATAACTCTCCTGTTTTTTAATGTGTATTATAATACCACTAAAAAAGTAATAAGAATATTCGCAAATAGTACAAACAAAATTACTATATTTGTAGAAGATTCTTGTCACATATTCATTATTATCTATATCAAAAGCAAAAAAACCACCCGAAGCCGAAGCTGATATGCACCCCAAAAGTTAGACACTTTTGGAGGTGCATATTTTTATGGGAAAAACAGAAAGAAAAAACAAAGTGTATAGTGGCGAATTTAAAATAG
>CASEMN010000022.1 GCA_949289045.1 uncultured Oscillospiraceae bacterium | reverse complement strand
ATAGAAGAGTGCATTTGAACGGAATCCTGTGTAAATGTAACGTACGTTATCGCTCTGTACCGGTACGCCGTCCTTAGTTACAACTGCTGAGTAATCGAAATCGCCAACGTTGAAACTGTTAAGTCCGTCAGTATCCTGAACGAATACAAGCTTTGTGCCTGTGCTGTGATACTTTACATAGAATACGCTGGAAGTGAAAGCTGTGTTGTAGTTTTCATTTGTTGCCATTGCGAATACTGTGTAAGTACCGGGAGTTGTAGGCTGGCCTTCCTTGAACTTGATGTTTGTAACGCTTGTGGGAATGCTGTTTACAATATCCTTCATAGCGTTGATTGCTGCTGCATCGATATTGTAATTATCCTGTGCGTAAGCAGCAAGCTCGTCGGAATTTATAAGCTTAATAAGCTCATCGCGGCTGACGCCTTCAACATAAACTTCAATTGCAGAACGTCCGAGAACGGTCTGGAACATAATTGAAGGAAGTACAGAAATATCTGTCTGTGCAATTCCGCTGAGGCTGTCAAGGTAAACTGTAGCCTGAGCTGAAGATGCATCAAGAATGAAGTAGAAGTGCTCGAAGTTATCGCTTACGCTGGGCTGTACAAAATCTTTCGGAAGAGCTTCGTCAAGATATTTGTAGTTCTGCTTAAGGCTGATTGAGAAGGAAGCCTTGCTCATTGTAAAGTCAACTTCGTTGGAAGTACTTGCAAGATAATCGTCAGTACCGTTGAAGGTTACTCTTATCTTGTTTGTACCATTGCCGATCTGCTTGAAATAAGAACCGGCAAGAGTGGGATGCTCCATACCCTCGAAAGGTACCCAGCGATATTCAACACCGGGAAGATCTCCTGCGGTGTAGTTTCTTGCATAGTACTCAAAGGTAAAGTCATCGATAGTAACATCAGCGGGAAGCTTTGAGGCGTTAAAGTCTATAAGGTTATTGAAAATATATTCCTTAATAGCGTTAACGTCACTTGTGTAATCCATTGAACCGCCGTTAAGTACGACATTTGAAGGTACTCTTGTGTAGGGCTGTACATTTACTTCAAATACAACCTCTACCGCACGGCAATCCTCAGTTGCAGGAGCTGCAACCTTGATGTTGAATGTGCCGCCCTTGTACATGTACTTGTATGTGCCTGCTGCGTCTGCGCCGAGCGTACCCTGGTTGAAGGGATAGAATTCGCCGGCACCGATGCCTGTGCTTGAGCCCATAGCATCCATGATCTGGTAGGTGATAGTAGCTGTATCGAAGCTTACGTTAGCGGGTGAATTCTCAAGGTCGATAACAGCGTCGAAGATTTCCTTCTCAAGTCTGTCATAGTCGAACTCACCGTTTGCAGCGTAGTTAAGTACATAGTCCTTCTGATAGTTCTCTTTAAGAGCTATCTCTGTGTAGTAAGGATCGTCAACAGTGATGGGAAGAGTAAGATTTACAGAAGTTCCGTAATATGTAGAACTATCAGCGATGCTTACCTTAAACTCAAAGCTGCCGCCCTTGTAAAGGTACTTGTAGGTATTGCCTGCGTCTGCAGGAAGTGTACCCTGGTCGAAGTTATAGAACTCGCCTGCGCCAACACCTACGCTTGAGCCCATAGCGTCGAGGATCTTATACTGATAGGTGAAGTTGTCCCAAGTGAGACCTTCAACACCGCTTACTCTCAGGCACTCATCAAAGATTGCCTTCTTAAGTCCATCGTAATCGTAGCTGCCGTCAACGGCCTTATTGAGAGTAAGAGCGCGAGCCTGAGTCTCGATTACAACTGTGGGAAGCTTGATGATATCTACGTCAACCGTAACCTTTACGGATGTGCCGTGGATTGTGCTTGTTCCCGCATAAGCGATTGTGGCAGTGTACTTGTCGTCGCCGGTAATCTGCTTGTCGAAGGTGATTGTTACATCTTCATAGCTGAGAGCAGGATTGGAAGCCGCTGCGTCAACAGTACCCTCGAAAACAGCCTTCTTGACAGCTTCAAGGTCAAATACACCAACCTCTGTCTCTTTAAGTTCTACTGAAACTGCATCTGACTTGAGAACGATTGTAGCTGTGGGAAGCATTTCGACATTTACCTGAATGTCAAAGCTTACGCTTGCGGCAATATTTTCATATGTCTCTTTGAAGTTTGCGGTTACATTGTAGGTACCGCTGGTGCTGATCTCGGGAATTACGAAATCAAAGCTGTCAACGGTAAGATTTGAAGGCGTTGAATTTGCAGCGTCGATAGCGGCTGCAAAAATCTGAGCCTTGAGTGACTCATAGTCGAAATTGCCCACTGTTGTCTCTTTGAGAGTTACGGGAGCGATATCGCTGTTAAGCTTGATTTCCGTTGCGAAGGGATCAGCTACTGTTACGTTAACGGTAATATCAACGTGTGAACCGTAATATCCGTTTCCGTCAGCGATTGAAAGACGAACGTTAAAGCTGCCGCCCTCGCGAAGGTAATTGTACATACTTGTAAGGTCTCCGCCAACGCTTTCAACCTCAAAATCATAATAGTTACTGTCTAAACCAGCAATTTTTATCTCATATTGGTAGTCGAGGTCGTCCCAGTTAACTTCACCGGCAACATTCTTTACCTCAACAACAGCGGCATCAAAAATAGCCTGCTTGAGAGCGTTGTAATCATAACCGCGGTCTCTTGTCATGTTGAGAGTAAGATTGAAGGGTCCTTCGTTTACTACGATTTCAGAAACATAGCTGTCTCCGATTTCAACGTTAAGGTTAAATACGATTTCCGAACCGTAATAGTCAGTTCCGTTGGGGATAGAGACCTTGATCTCAAAGTTTCCACCCTTGTAAAGATACTTGTATGTGCCAGCTGCATCTGCGCCAAGCTTGCCCTGCTCAAAGTTGTAGAACTTGCCTGCACCAACGCCGACTCCTGAATCCATGCCGTCAAGAATCTTGTACTGGAAGCTGAAAGCATCTCTTGTAAGACCTTCTACGTTAGCAACTGAAAGAACGTTCTCGAAGATCTCGTCCTTAAGTCCTTCGTAGTCATATGTACGGTCATAATTCTTGTAAAGAGTTACTGTTGCATCCTCAGCAGCTGTAATCTCAACTGTGGGAAGCTTGTCAACTGTTACGTTAACTGTAACCTGTACAGAAGCGCCGTGCATTGTCTCAGTATCGGGATAGGAAACAGTTGCTGTGTATGTGCCTGCGGTTGTTACATCCTGAAGCTCGAAAACAAGCTTTGAAACGTCAAGGTCGTTAGCTGCACATTCATCAAGATCTACTGCTGCTGCATAAACTGCCTCTTTAAGAGCTGCGTTGTCATATACGCCAACTGCTGTCTCTTTAAGAACTGCGTCAACTGTATCTGCCTTAAGAGCGATATCAGCTGTGGGGCACTTTACAACGTTTACCTGTACGTCGAAAGTTACAGTTGTCTCACGGTAGTTTACGCTGCCGGGATATCTTGCTGTTACTTTGTACTTGCCGCTCTCTGTAATGTTCTCGGGAACTGTAAGCTCGAGATCCTCAAGAGTGAGGTCTGCGGGAACTGTATCAATAGCTGCATCAAAGATATCCTGTTTAAGTGTTGAATAGTCGATGTTTCCTACAGTTGTCTCTGTAAGAGTAACTGTGGGATTCTCTTTAAGGGCGATTACTGCGTTTCCAACGTCAACAAGTGTTACGTCAAGCTCGATGTAATCGGTAGCTCTGTACTGGTTGTCGCCGTTGAAGGCAATTCTCAGATGGTTGCTGCCGATCTGAACGGGCTTGTAGTGGATTCCCGCACCGATATCTTTACCCTCAAGAGGTACCCAGTCAGATGAAACACCGGCGACATCGCCTGATGTGTAGTACTTAGTGTACTGCTCGATTGTGACGTTAGCCGCTGAGAAATCTACACCGATGCTCTGATCTTTATCGATAAGAGCTGAGATGAGATTTGCACGGATTCCGTCAAAGTTGAAGCTTCCGTCTGCATTAATAGCAACGGGAACTTCTGTTGTACCTGTAAGAACAAGCTGAGCGTTCTTTGCAACTGACTCAACTGCGAGAGTTGTGTCGCCTGTGAAAGTGAGAGTCTGTGTTCCTACATAGTTTGCAAAGGAAACATCAGATGTGACATCCTCTGCGCCAAGCTTTACAGCTTTAACGCTGGTGCTGTCGTTGGGAATATACTCGAAGGTATATTCTGCGCCTTCTTTGACTCTTACATCACCGGATACAGCGAGGCCGTTCATCTCAACGGTTACGCCTTCACCCGCTGATACTGCAACATTATGGAAGGTGCCGTCTTCTTCAAATGTTACGTTGATGTCTGTTGTTGCGACGGGAAGAACTGTGTAAACACCGTCTACTGCTTCAACTGCCTCGCCGTTTACAGTTACGGAAGCTACTTTGTAGCCTTCCTTGGGAACAACCGTAAACTGAAGGTCTGCTGCAGGAGATACACCTGTTACAGTTCCGCTTACCTGTGCGTCATTTACAAGAACTGATCCCTTAGTGAGATCATAGTTGTAATTGTTTGGTTATAGTCACTTCATTAGACTGGCTTACAATTGTGTCTCCGTCTCTTTGTACAAGGCGAACGGGCCATGTGTCATCCTGGTTGTCTTTAAGAGCGGGGTGGTTGTATGTATAAGTTACACCGAGAATCTTCTTGGTCGATGTAAATCCATCAACTGAACCCCAAGTCTTATTATCCCAAGATGCTGCCCATTTGCCTTCGCACTCATATTCCCATGAATAATCCTGATAGTTTGCACCTTCAGGATTCTCTACAAGTGCATCAAAAAGTGCTTTTTTGACCTGATCCTCTTTCATATCGCTTGAAATTGCGACGGTAACACCATTTTTGAGGACCAAATCGGCTGCGGCAGGGGCGTCAGCTGCAAAACTCTGGAACGGCACTAATGTTAATAACATTACCAGAGCAAGAAGCATAGCGGTAACCCTGCCGAATTTTTTTGTGGTTACCATTGGATTTTATCCCTCCTTATATAATTTGGTAAATACATCTTAACACTGAAAATGAATTCTTTCAACTTATTCAATGTATGTTTTAGAATTTGTTTATTTTTTATTTTGGAAACAAAACGTTTCAACAATATTTATTTTTTTACTGCAATTTTAACCAATTTAAAAAAGCGTTTATATAAGTATATAAAAAAACAGGCAGCGCCTAAGCGCTGCCTCCAGCTTGTCGATAAAGTCTTTTTTGCTATAAGTTATGTTCACTGTATGTTTTTTATAACTTAAACAGCTTTGGGCAAAACCTGAAAAAACGTTGTATTGCCAAGGCTTTTCTTCATACAATCCCTCTGTCAAAACTGCGTTTTGACATCTCCCTTTGCACAAGGGAGACTTTTTGAGTGCTGATTTTAAGGTTTTTCGACAGTCTCAACCGCTTTTTAAAGCGGTTTTCAGCTTGTCGATAAAGTCTTTTTACTGTACGTTAATGTTTACTGTACGTTTATTTATAGCTTAAATAGCTTTGGCAAAACATGAAAAATGTTGTATTGCCGGAGCTTTTCTTCATACAATCCCTCTGTCAAAACTGCGTTTTGACATCTCCCTTCGCACAGGGAGACTTTTTAGTGCTGATTTTAAGGTTTGAGATCTATTCCTTATCAAGACTTTCATAAACCTGAGTACACAGCTTACGAAACTCCTTTCTGCCCATTCCCATACATTTCGCACCTGCCGCACAGGGAAGCAAGTCCTGCAAAAGATTATTGATAAAACTTTCGTCAGGTTCCTTTGGCGGGAATGAAACTACACCGCCCCTTCGGCGATCCAAGGTTATATAGCCCTCATCTCTTAACAAAAGATAAGCTTTGTTAACCGTGTGCATATTAACTTCAAGTTCTTCGGCAAAGGCTCTCACAGACGGCAGTTTCGCTCCGGGTTTATAATCACCGGAGGCTATCGCCACTATAATTTGATTTTTTATCTGTATATATAATGGTACCGGGCTTGCCATATCAAGTTTAATTGCCATTTTTCAGCACCGCCTTTTTGCCGTACCTTTTTTAGTCGGCAGAAAATTCAAAAATAGTAACGGAATTATACTCTTCACCGGCTTTAAATGTACACTGTGGGAAATTTTTCTGGTTGGGAGTATCAGGATAATACTGAGTTTCAAGACAGAAACCGCAGTTTTTATAATTTTCTCTTCCGGCTTTTCCGCTGCATCTTTCAAGGAAATTGCCTGTATAAAGCTGTATTCCGGGAAGATCGGTATAAACTGTCATTCTTCTTTCGCTTTCCGGATCGTAAGCCTCAGCAACAGCTCTTATTTGTCCCTTTTCTCCTATAAGGCAGAAATTGTGGTCATATCCCCCTGCATTTACAAGCTGAGCATAATCAGAATTAATTTCTTTGCCAATAACTTTAAACTCTCTGAAATCCATAGGCGTTGCAGCAACGGATTTAATTTCTCCAGTAGGAATATTTATCTCATCTGTGGGAGTAAAGGCGTTTGCGTTTATTTTTAAGAGATGACCGAGAATATCTCCCTTGCCTGCAAGATTAAAATAGGAATGATTGGTAAAATTAATTATTGTATCCTTATCGGCAACTGCGCTGTATCTTATCTCCACGCCATTTCGCTCAGTAACGGTAAATGTTACTCTTGCCTCCATTTTTCCCGGAAACCCGAAGCTGCCATCCTCACTCTCAAAGGAAAGAGTTATTGAGCTGTCACTGAAATTTTCCACTTTCCAGAAATTAAATGAAAACTCTCCGCCGCCGTGAAGACATGTAATATTATTCTCATTTTTTTCTACATTATATTCTTTCCCGTTTATCTCAAATTTCCCTCCGCAAATACGGTTTGCATATCTTCCGACAGTTTTACCCTCGTATGCGCTGCTGGTCTCATAAGGGGCAAAATCTTCATAACCTATAGTTACATCAGCGACATTGCCGTTTTTATCAGGCACATATATGCTTCTTAAAGTTGCGCCGAAATCAAGTATCTCTGCGCTTATTTTTCCGTTTGTTATAGTATAAGCATAAACCTCCTCTCCCTTTGAGGTTTTGCCGAACAATTTTTTTAAGCTTTCCATTATAACAACACTCCTTCTGTGTTATTTTTTATATAACAAAGATATCATATATAAATAAAAAAAGCAAATTACAAAAGGTTAAAAAGGTATTACAAAAACATCACATTTATTGACTTTTTTCTGTTAATGTGTAGTATGTTTTATAGTATAATATTTCATACCGTTTCTGTTAAGCTTTTCGGAGGTGTAAATATATGACAGAAATTATGGAACAGCTCCAATATTACAGCAGATTTATTCTGCCCGTTATGGCTGTTATAATTCTGGGCAGCTGTATTTACTCGCTGCTCAAACTTAAAATTAAGCCTTATTCAATGGCGGAGCTGGTAAATACAATCAACGGAGATAAAATACCCTTAGACCGCTGGGAAATCTCCGTAGGACGCAGCAAGCTTTGCGATATTACAATTGGCTACGGCAGCGTTTCAAGGTTTCATGCGGTAATATCAAGACGCAGCGACGGCTGGTTTATTACCGATACCTTTTCCAAAACCGGTACAAAAGTAAATGATAAAGAGGTCAAAAAACTGGTACAGCTTTTTGACGGAGATTCCATTACTTTCGGCAGCGCCGTTATGGTTTTTTCTGCTCCTCTCTATCCGTCTCCAAACCCAAGGATCTTTGCCGCTGTAAAACCTGCCGCACAGGATATTCCCTTGCAGGCAGCTGAAGCTCCTGTAGAAGAAATTCCCGAAGAGATTCCTATGCCTGATATTTCTTCATCTGAAAGCAAAGAAGAAAATCCCGCAATATATGTTGTAAGATCTGCTCATGCTTTTCCTCTTAAACAACACACATATATAATAGGAAGAGAAGAGGAATGCGATATTGTACTTCCCTCTCAATTAGTTTCACGTCATCATGCCAAAATAACCGCAGAAGATGACGGATTTGCCATTGAGGACCTCGGTTCAAAAGCAGGAACAATTATTAACGGAAAACAGATATCGAGAAAGCAACTTCTTTTTAACGGCGACGAAATAAATCTCGGCGGCGAAGAGCTGATTTTTTACGATAATTATTCCCGCTTCGACAACTACAAACCCTTTTAAGGAGGTGTAAAAATGGCGCATAGTAATGCAAAAAGTACAAATCCAAATTATAACCGGATAAACTCTAATATTAAGGAAAAGAAAAAACACCGTTTAAATAACGGATTTATTCTTTTGCTTATAACCATTTTCCAGCTGATTTCAGCAGTGCAGACCATTTTTGATTCGGAAGGCAAAATCCGTCAGGATATCGTTTTTGTTTTCGGCGCTTACATTATTATAGAATGGCTGTGGCTGATTATTTCCAGATTCGGATTTAAAAGAAAAAGCTTCGAGCTTGAACTTATAGGATTTTTCCTTACAGGAATAGGACTTACAGTAGTTGCAAGTGTTTTCCCCGGTGATTTGATAAAACAGTTTATTTCTTTCCTGTTGGGACTTACAGTTTTTGCTTTAATACTGTGGTTCGTAGCTGATATAAAACGCATTGAATGGTCAAGCGTTCCGTTGGCCATTGCATCTGTAGCCCTTCTGGCACTTAACCTTATTTTGGCGGAAGCTACAAACGGTGCCCTTAACTGGATTACAGTATTCGGAATATCTTTTCAGCCCTCTGAATTCGTAAAAATAGCCTTTATTTTTGTAGGCTCTTCAACGCTTGAAAAGCTTCAGTCTACAAGAAGCCTGCTTAAATATATTGTATTTTCAGTTGTATGTATAGGCTGCCTTTTCCTTATGTATGACTTCGGTGCAGCGCTTATTTTCTTCTTCACATTTATCCTCATTTCTTTTATGCGTTCAGGAGATATACGTACAATAGCCGTTGTATGCGGCGCTGCTCTTTTAGGAGCAATTTTGATCCTCATCTTTAAGCCATACGTAGCAGAACGTTTTGCAACCTACCGTCATGTTTGGGAATATCCCGACACAGGCGGATATCAGCAGACACGTGTTTTAATTTACGCTGCCAGCGGTGGACTTTTAGGAACAGGCATAGGAAGAGGAGAACTCAGAAATATATTTGCTTCAACAACCGACCTTGTTTTCGGTGTTCTCTGCGAAGAATGGGGCGTAATTCTTGCAATCACAGTAGTTCTCGCTTACGGATTCATAGCAGTACACGCCATTCGCTCTGCACAGGGAGCCCGCTCTTCCTTTTTCGCAATTGCCGCTGTAGCCGCAGCGGGTATGATGCTTTTCCAGACATGCCTTAATGTATTCGGAATTACAGACATCCTTCCCCTTACCGGCGTAACCCTGCCCTTTGTCAGCCAGGGCGGTTCAAGTATGATATGTTCATGGGCGCTTCTCGCACTTATTAAAGCCTGCGATCTGCGCACATATCCGTCATTTTATGAAAAAGTGGAGGCACAGCGATGAAAAGTACAACTAAACGAGCATACGCCTTATACGCACTTGTGGCTTTTTTTATGGCGGGAATTATTTTCTTTGTCTCAACCCTTACAATAAATGCTTCTTCCTGGGCTTTAAGCCGTTACAATAAACACATATATGACGGAAACACTTTGAATGTAGCCGGAAGCATTTACGATTCTAAAGGAGAGCTGCTTGTAGGCACACAGGACGGACAGCGTGTTTACAATGACAATCAGACAATACGTAAAGCCACTCTTCACGCCATAGGCGACTCAGACGGTTATATTTCAACCGGTATACAGTCAGTCTACAGCGATGAGCTTATAGGATACAATTTTATAAACGGCATTTACTCCATAAGTAAATACGGCACAGGAAACAATATTCGCCTTACTTTGGACGCCGATGTATGCGCAACCGCCTTAAATGCTCTTAACGGAAGAAAAGGTACTGTCGGCGTATACAATTATAAAACAGGTGAAATAATCTGCATGGTATCCTCCCCCACCTATGACCCGGAAAATAAACCCACCGATATTAATGAAAATCCAAATGGAAAATACGACGGAATATATTTAAACCGTTTTCTTTCCGGTGTATACACTCCCGGTTCAGTATTTAAAGCAATCACCTGCATAAGCGCAGTAAACAACATAAGTGATATTTTTTCACAGACATTTTACTGCGACGGAAGCATTGATATTCCCGGCGGCGGTGAAGTAAAGTGCAGCGGCGTTCACGGCACAGTTTCATTTAAAGATGCCTTTGCACACTCCTGCAACTGTGCATTTGCCACAATCGCCAACGAGCTCGGAGCAGATGCCCTTGCGGCAACTGCCAACGAATTAGGCTTTAATAAAGCTTTTAAAATGGGAGACACTGTTATTGCTAAAAGCTCATTCGATGTTTCATCAGTAAACAACACAGATTTAGCCTGGGCAGGAATAGGCCAGTACACCACTCTTCTCAATCCCTATCACATGATGACGATTATGGGAGCAATTGCGAACTCAGGAAATCCGGCTTCTCCTTACGTTGTAAAGACAATCGAAACCCCTGACGGAAAAATTATAGATGAGACTAAAACACAGAACGTCGGACAGCTTATTGAACCCGAAACAGCCGATACTGTACGTGATATGATGAGATACAACGTAACATCCTATTACGGCGACTGGCAGTTCCCGGGACTGGAAATTGCAGGTAAAACGGGAACCGCTGAATTGGACGGCGGACAGGAATCCCATGCATGGTTTACGGGATTTTCAACAAAAGAAGATTGCCCTCTTGCTTTTGTAGTAGTTGTTGAAAACGGTGGTTCCGGTTATTATGAGGCAATACCGGTTGCCAATACCGTTATGCAGGCAGCTTATAAATCTATTAGCGAATAAGCTTGTTTAAAAGCCCTAAATCTGTTATACTTTTAACAGAATATATGTAAAGGACGGGATGTAAGAATGCTCACACAGGCAAAAAAAGATTTTATAGAATTTATGATGAGTGCAGATGTACTGCGTTTCGGTGATTTCACAACCAAATCAGGAAGAAAAACTCCTTATTTCGTAAATACGGGAAACTATAAAACAGGACTTCAGAACTCAAAGCTGGGTGAGTTTTACGCCGCCCTTGTAAAAGAAACTGTCGGAGACAATTTTGACGCTATGTTTGGTCCTGCATATAAAGGCATTCCCCTTGCGACTTCCGTTTCAGGAGCTCTTGCAAGAACCTACGGAATTGATAAACCTTTCTTCTTTAACCGCAAGGAAGTTAAAGACCACGGCGAAGGCGGAAATATTGTAGGCTATGCTCCTAAAGACGGAGATCGCATTATTATAATTGAAGACGTCATCACCGCCGGCACAGCTATCCGCGAAACCCTTCCGGTACTTAAAGCCTGCGCAGACGTTAAAGTTACCGATATGTTTATTTCCGTTAACCGCTGCGAAGTGGGACAGACTCCCGGTAAAACGGCAGTTATGGAAGTAGGCGAAGAGTTCGGAATCAAAGTTCACGCTCTCGTTACCGTTCAGGATATAAGAGAATATCTTCTCGGCAGAGAGGATTACGCTCACCTTATTCCCCTGATGGACGCTTATATGAAGCAGTACTGCGTATTCTAAAAAAAGATCTTAATTATAAAAACCCGGGTTCTCATATTTGAGAATCCGGGTTTCTGTTTTGAAAGGATGAAAAATGTGTTTTATATCTATAATAAAGAATCCGTCTGAAGCATTAGGAAATTTACTATTCTTCCTTTTTTGTCATCTGCTTATAAACCTGATCTCCGTAAACAGCAGCTCCCGTAATGAGTATTCCCTGTATAGCCGCCTTTACCGTAAAGCCCATAATTCCCATAGCGCCTAAAATACCCAGGGGAAGTAAAATAATCGGAATATATTTATTGGGAATTTTATCTGTTTTACGAATAATCACTCCGATTATATAAATAGCTGGGATAAGAATAAGGCCTTCCCCTACAATATAATTTAAAATATCCGTTTTTATCACCTCCGTTAACTATAATATTCAGTAAATCAATACTGTGTTTTTTCTGTTAAAAAGCCTCAGACCGTTTCACTAAAGAGCTAAAATGAGGCATTAGTTGCACTAAAAGCAGCAACTCGTTATAACTTTATTTAATTTTTCATATATTGAACTGTATAACACTTTTTCGGAGGGGTTTAAATATATGGATTGGCATACCCTAACTCCCGACCAGGCGCTCAAACGCCTCGGTTCAAACGATAAAAACGGACTTTCTCAACATGAAGCAAACCTTCGATTAGAAAAATACGGACCCAATGTATTGTCATCAAAAAAGAAAAGGGGATTTTTTAAAAAATTCATCTCGCAGTTTTCTGACTTTATGGTTCTAATTCTCCTTGCAGCGTCGGTAATTTCATTTATTACCTCTTATTTCAGCGGTGACGGAGATTATATCGACTCCATTATAATTTTGGTTATTGTATTTCTTAATGCACTTATAGGCACCATTCAGGAAAGCCGTGCAGAAAAAGCTATTGCCGCTCTTAGAAAGCTCTCAGCTCCCCGTGCAAGAGTTGTACGCTCCGGCTCCGTTATAAGTGCAGCTGCCTCTGAACTTGTAACGGGAGATATTATAATTTTAAAAAGCGGTGATCTTGTTCCCGCCGACTGTCTGATAATTGAATGTTCCTCCCTGAAAGCGGAGGAATCGGCTCTTACAGGAGAATCTGAACCGGCTGCTAAAAGTGCCGGCGAAAGCCTTTCTGCCGATACACCTTTAGGTGAAAGACGGAACATGCTTTTTTCCGCAACTCAGATTACTTCAGGCTCTTGCCGGGCAGTAGTAACGGCAACGGCAATGGATACCGCCGTAGGTCACATTGCCGGACTTATTGACAGCGAAGAAACACCATCCACTCCCCTGCAAAACCGACTTGCAAAAACCGGAAAACTTTTAGGCATAGGTGCCTTAGCCATATGCGCCGTAATATTTGTTATGGGAATTTTGAGAAATGCAAACTTCCTTGATAGCTTTATGTTATCAGTAAGCCTTGCAGTGGCGGCTATTCCTGAAGGGCTTCCCGCCGTTGTGACAATTGTCCTTTCTCTCGGAGTTCAGATTATGGCTAAAAACAACGCCATTATCAGACGTCTTCCGGCAGTTGAAACTCTCGGCAGCGCAACGATAATCTGCTCCGACAAAACAGGCACTCTTACGGAAAATAAAATGACCGTAAAAGGCATTTACGGCATTGGCGGAGAGGAAAAATTTTCTTCTCCCTTAGGCAAAAGACTTTTAACCTGCGCCTGTGTGTGCAACAATGCTCTGTGGGGTAAGGAAAGCATCATGGGCGAACCTACGGAGTCGGCAATTTTAAACGCAGGAGAAAAAGCGGGAATTAAGAAACCAAAAATAGATAAAGAATACATTCGGCTCAGAGAAAATCCATTTTCATCAGATAGAAAAATGATGTCGGTGCTTGTAAACAGAGACGGCCGCAAATTTGTAATGGCAAAAGGAGCACCTGACGTACTAATAAAAAAATGTACTAAAATCCTGAAAAACGGAACTGAAGTTCCTATAACCGCCGCTGATATCAAAAAAATAGAAGAAATAAACCTTACCCTTGCTGAAAAAGCTCTTAGAGTAATTGCCGCCGCAGAAAGAACCGCCTCTTCCCTTGACGATACATCCGAAACTTCCCTTACATTTATCGGACTTATCGCCATGGCTGACCCACCCAGAAAAGAGGCAAAGGAAGCCGTTGCCATGTGCCGTAGAGCCGGTATTAAAACCGTAATGATAACCGGAGACCATGCGGCAACCGCAAAGGCTGTTGCTGCCGAAACCGGTATTTTACGCAAGGGCGACACTTTAATGACTGGATCGGAAATTGACGCTTTAAGCGACGAGCTGCTTCGGAAAAAAATTAAAACCTGTCGTGTTTTTGCCAGAGTCACTCCTGCACATAAAGTCAGAATAGTAAAGGCTCTACGCTCTCTCGGTGAAGTTGTGGCTATGACAGGCGACGGAGTAAACGACGCTCCCGCCCTTAAAGCCGCCGACATAGGTTGTGCTATGGGTCAGGGAGGAACGGACGCTGCAAAAGCTGCAGCGGACATGATTTTAACTGACGACAATTTCGCTACAATAGTAAAAGCTGTCCGTCAGGGCAGGATAATTTACAGCAACATAAGAAAAACAGTGCATTTCCTACTGTCCAGCAACATAGGTGAAATCGTCGTAATATTCGCTGCATACATTTTAGGAATGCCAACGCCTCTTTTGCCAATTCAGCTTTTATTTGTAAACCTTATAACGGACTCATTGCCGGCCATGGCTCTGGGTACAGAAAAGGCAGAAAGGGATATAATGCTGCAAAAGCCTCTTAAAACACATAAAAGCATGTTTTCCGGCGGACTTTGGGTTGATATATTTCTTGAAGGACTTTTAATAGGCGGTCTGTCCCTTGTGAGCTTTACCGTGGGAATGAGAATGTTTGATTTCTCTTCTCAGCCCCTAATAGGCAGAACCATGGCTTTTGTAACTCTCAATATAAGCGAACTTGTTCATGCTTTTAATATGCGAGGACATATCCCTATGTATAAAATTGGATATTTCTCAAATATGCGCCTGACCATGACTTTCATAATATGCATGGCTATTCAGTGGGCAGTTGTCACAATTCCGTCAGCCGCAGCGATTTTTTCTCTTGCTCCCCTTTCAGGCACTGCCTGGTTTATCGCATTGGCGCTTTCAGCAGTTCCTTTTATAATAATCGAGACAATAAAAATATTTGATTTTTATAGAAAGCCGGCTAAGGAACAATAGTAAATCAAGTTAAACAGATTTATTTTATATTTTTTAAAGGTTTTGTATTGCAATTTATGTGCAATTTGATATAATATGCTTGTTAACGCAGAGAAAGCAGATAAGGTTAACCCTTTTCTGCTTTTCTTTTTATTTTTGCTTATTTTGCGTTTCTGCGGCGCAGTGGGGAGGTTTTTATGAAATTTTTGCCTTACATAATGGTGCTTGCCGTTATACTTGAATTTGTGTTTGTACCTGCATATCTGAGAAAATGCTGGCCTAACAAGAACAAGGTTTCTCTTTGCTACAAAATGATTTGTGCAAGCCTCTTTGTTCTCAGCGGTGTTATGTGCATAATTTACAGCGGAAATAAGTCAGCTTATGCTCTTCTCATGCTGTGCGGATTATGTTTCTCCTGGTTCGGGGATCTGTTCCTGCATATCAATGAAAAACTTTCACTTTTTATTACTGGTTTGTTTTTCTTCCTTATAGGACATATATTTTATGTTTCAGCTTATTCCGTTGCGGCAAAAAAGCTTTTCGGAATTCCTGTTTTATCCCCTTGGGATATTATTGCAGTAGCCGTTCTCACAGCCGTAAGCGTAATATACGCAGTTAAAAAGAAAATCCATTTCGGCCGAGCTGCCGTACCTGCTTTTATTTATACCGTAGCGCTCACCTCAATGATGGTAAAAGCCTGTCATTTGGCTATAGCCGGACTCGAATCAAACTTTGCCCTTTGGGCTCTTCCCGCTTCTCTTTTAATTGCGGGCAGCGTTATGTTCTGTATGTCCGACTCAACTTTGGCTCTAATTAATTTCGGTAATAAAAGAATTTACAGCGTTAAAATTTTTAATATCATCACGTACTTTTCAGCCCAGATGTGCCTTGCACATACAATTTTATTCATAAGCTGACAAAATGAAAGTAATTATTGATGCTGATGCGTGCCCCGTTGTGAATATAGCGGTGAAATTATGCAAAGAATACGACATAAAGGTCTTTCTTTTTTGCGATACATCTCATATAATAGACATCGATGGTGCAGAAACCATTGTAGTCTCTAAAGGAAACGACAGCGCAGATTTTGCAATTGTCGCACATTGCCTGAGCGGAGATATTGTCATCACTCAGGACTATGGTCTTGCGGCAATGTGTCTTTCCAAAAAAGCAAAGGTTATAAATCAAAACGGCATGATTTATAATGAAAATAATATTGACTCTTTGCTTTTTTCGCGGTATACTGCAAAAAGAGCCCGCATGGCGGGTCAAAGAATCAAAGGACCTAAAAAGCGAACAGAAAAACAGAATGATGATTTTGAAAAAAATTTTAGAGCGCTGATTTTAAAGTGCATGTAAAAACGGAGGTTATTTTCTTAATGAAAAAAATCACTAAGGGCATTGTCATTTCAGTGGCAACAGCTGTTTTGGCCGCATGTATACTTTTTTCCGCCGCAGCATCAACTCAGGGCGGAATTCTTTCAACAGAAGATCTCAGCAATCCCCAATCCTATATGGCATAAAATTAAAGCACCGTATTAACGGTGCTTTTTGCTTTATGTTTACAAAGTGAAAACCACTCAAAGGAAATTTCCTGAGTGGTTTTTATTGTACTATTATATTAATTAAACAAATTTTTTAATATTTAAAGCTATACGTCCCTTTTTGGTTGTACCGTTTACTTCTTCGACTATCGCTTTGCCCTTGCCTCGCAAAACAATTTTATCGCCCTGCGAAATACGCATATCGCATTTGAGAGCCTGGGAATCGTTTACGAACACCAGACCTTTTTCTATACTTTCAGAAGCTGCGGTTCTCGAAATGCGGTAAACCTGTGCCACAACTACATCAAGACGCATTGAAGCGGCAGTTATTCTTTCTGTTACTGTTTTCTGCTGCTCATTCATTAGCTGAGAAAGAGGAACTTCTTCACCTTTAAGGGTTGCTCTTCCGGCTTTTGTAAAGTTATCGAGAATAAATTTCTTTACGCTTTTCATAGCGAAAACATCGCACCCGTCAGCGGTGACAATTATATCGCCTATCATTTCACGCCTAAGTCCAAGACCCATCAAAGCTCCTAAATAGTCACGGTGTCCGGCTGTACTGAATTTATCCTTTGTAAAACGCAGACGCACAAAGGTGCAATCCTCACCGTTTTTGAGAATTTCAGCAGCTTCACCGGGAGTTTCGGCTCCTGAATAGGGCGGAAAGAAAAACATCGCTCTTCTCACCGCTTCGTCGTATCCTCCGAAAAGAACATAAAGACAATCTTCTTTTCTGAACCGGTCAAGTAAAATTCC
Source organism: uncultured Oscillospiraceae bacterium (assembly GCA_949289045.1). GTDB lineage: Bacteria > Bacillota > Clostridia > Oscillospirales > Acutalibacteraceae > UMGS263. The sequence goes on along the minus strand of CASEMN010000022.1, from coordinate 10,226 downwards.
CTGTTCCCTCTCATCAAGAAAATTTGTGGAGGTTATGACATACTGTTCCTGACTTTGACGCATCTTATCTTCCGCAGCGGAAATAAGCAGTAAATCTTCTTTTTCCATATTATCAGTAATATCTTATTATAGCTTTTACTCTGCCTAAAATTGTTACTTCATCTACAATTATAGGCTCGTACTCATCGTTTTCCGGCTGAAGACGAAAATGTCCTTTTTCCTTAAAGAAACGCTTTACCGTTGCTTCATCATCTATCATTGCTACAACAATTTCACCGTTTGATGCAACGGGAGTTTTTTCGGCAATTACAATATCTCCGTCAAGAATACCTGACCAGAGCATACTCTCTCCCCTTACCCTCAGGGCAAAAAGAGGCTTATCACGGGAAACGGAGCCAGTATAGGGTATGTACCCTTCAATCTGCTCAACGGCAAGAATAGGAGCACCTGCCGTAACAGTTCCCAAAAGGGGAACATGGGTTATGTTCTCCGCCTGACCCATTACTCTGATTGAACGCTTAAGCAGAGGGTCACGGCTGATATATCCCGCTTTTTCGAGGGCGTTTAAATTGCCCTGAACGGACGAAGTGGAACTAAGTCCCACAGCGGCTCCTATTTCACGAACTGACGGTGGAACACCGTCCTGAGCACGTTCACACAAATATTCATATATTTTTCTCTGTATATCGGTAATAGGTCCCATATGAAAACCTCCCAGTAAAATACAAAAGCTAAAGCTTCCTCGCAGGTATTATACCATATAACAGAAGCAAAAGCAAACATTTGTTTGGATATTTTCGCATATTTGTTCGATTGGATTTTTAAAAAAGAAAACTCCTTTTCACACAGTAAACTGCATGAAAAGGAGTTAAAAAGCTATATAAGTAAAATTTGCAGTAAATTACAGCACTTCTTCTATTCTGTCTTCATATCTCGGCTTCATTTCGGGAGCTTCATCAGCATATCCCAAAGTTATACCAATCATAAAGTCACAGTTTTCCGGAACATCAAATCTTTCTCTCCACTTTGCTCCTTCGGGAGAATTCATATAAGTGCCGATGCAACCGATTATACATGAACCAAGACCAACGCTCTGTGCGGCAACAGCCATATTTTCAACCATAATTCCTGCATCAACAGGAGTGTAATGGTTTTCTCTGTCTCCGAAAATCATGGCAAATACGGGAGCGTCGTGATAAAAGGGCTGCTCCTGCCAGCCGGTATATGCAGGTGTGTTTTCGCCTACAAAGGCTTTGAAGTCCTTGTTGAGCTCATCTAAAAGAGCTTTATCCTTTACAACTCTCACATGGTTCGGCTGATAATTTCTTGCACTGGGAGCATAAAGAGCCGCTGTAAGCACAGTGTCAAGTTCTTCCTGTTTAGGCATCTGAGGCTTATAAAGTCTAATACTGCGCCTATCAAGAATGCTTTCCATAGTTTCGTTTTTGATTACATTTACTGTATTTTCAGACATTTCAGTTCCTCCCACAGTTATAATTCTGCCTCAAAACTTAAACGGCAGCTATAACCTCAACTTCAACAAGTACGCCCTTGGGAAGAGCTTTTGCTGCAACACATGAACGTGCAGGCTTGCTTGTGAAATACTTTGCATAAATCTCGTTGAAAGTTCCGAAGTCTCCCATATCTGCAAGGAAACAGGTTGTCTTTACAACATTTTCATAGCTTGTTCCGGCAGCCTCAAGAAGTCCGCCGATGTTTTTCATAACCTGCTCTGTCTGTCCTTCGATTGTTGCAGATTCAACCTCGCCGCTTGCGGGATTAATAGCGATCTGGCCGGAAGCGAAAAGAAAACCGTTGCATACAATTCCCTGTGAATAAGGTCCGATTGCTCCGGGAGCCTTATCTGTACTGATTACTTTGAACATTTCAAAACACTCCTTTTTAATTCTTTATACCTGATTAAACAAGCTTAAAGCCTGCCATTAAAAGTGCATCCTTAATTTCACGGATATGTGTGAAATCCTTTGTTTCAAGAACTATTCTCAGATAGCAGCCTGTGATTTCAACATCGAGATCTCCTCTGTCATGATAGATGGAGACAACATTTCCGCCCTTTTCTGCAATGATTCTTGAAACCTCGCTAAGCTGACCGGGCTTATCGGTAAGCTCGATTGTGATATCAGCAGAACGACCTGTGTTAAGAAGACCACGGTTAATAACTCTTGAAAGAATAGTAACATCGATATTACCGCCTGAAACAACGCAGACAACTTTCTTTCCCTTTACAGGAACTTTTCCAAACATAGCAGCTGCAACCGAAACAGCACCCGCTCCCTCAGCGATGAGCTTCTGCTCCTCGATAAGGGCAAGGATTGCAGTTGAAATTTCATCATCGGTTACTGTGACAATTTCGTCAACACACTCTTCACAAATTTCAAAGGTATGCTGTCCGGGAGTTTTAACTGCGATTCCGTCCGCAATAGTTGAAACCTTGGGAAGAGTTTCAATTGCGTGTGAATGAATTGAATTGAACATTGAAGGAGCTCCGGCAGCCTGTACGCCGTAAACCTTGCACTTGGGATTAATAGCTTTTACTGCGCTTGCGACACCGGCAATGAGTCCGCCGCCGCCGATTGGTACGATTACGGCATCTGCATCGGGAAGCTCTTCTAAAATCTCAAGGCCGATTGTACCCTGGCCGGCGATAACATCATCATCATCAAAGGGATGGATAAAAGTATATCCGTGCTGCATTTTAAGCTCAAGAGCCTTCTGATAAGCGTTATCGTAAACGCCCTTTACAAGGCAGATATCTGCGCCGTAACCCTTAGTAGCCTCAACCTTTGAAATCGGCGCGCCGTCGGGAAGGCAGATAAGTGATTTAATACCTCTTTTTGTAGCTGCAAGGGCAACACCCTGTGCGTGGTTTCCTGCAGAACAAGCGATAACTCCCTTTGCTTTTTCTTCCTCTGAAAGGCGGGATATTTTATAATAAGCTCCTCTTACCTTGAAAGAGCCGGTAACCTGAAGATTTTCAGGCTTTAAATACAGATGACAGTCAGGAGCAATTTTCGGAGAATAAATTAATGAAGTAGGTCTTATTATCTCTGAAAGTACCTTAGATGCATCTTTGATTTTTTCCAATGTGGGCATAAAAAAACCTCCTGCGGGGCAACGCTCCGAAAAATTTTAATCTGTTTTTAAATATAATCCTTTTTGGTAAGAATGTCAAACAAATGTTGTTTTTTTTCAGCATTTTAACCGCTGTTTTTCTTGACTTTTTTTAAAATAGTAATATAATTAATACCGTTATTCAGAGGGAGTAGTTTGCACATTATATTGTGTGATATGTCGACATACCGGCGTTAGCCCGGCATATCTTAATTAACGAGACTCAAATACAGTGCATCCGGCTGTATCTGCGTCTTTTAGCTCGAGTACAGCCGCTGTACCCGGGTATTTTTTTGCCCTGATTCAACTACGAAAGGAAAAGAAAGCTATGGGAATTACGGAACTTTTTATTCTGGCTTTAGGTCTTGCAATGGATGCTTTTGCCGTATCTATCTGCAAAGGCCTCTCTTCAAGAAATGTCGAACTTAAAAAATCGCTTATAACCGGCCTTTGGTTCGGAGGCTTTCAGGCTCTCATGCCGGTAATCGGCTTTTTTATTGGTTCAGCCTTTGAAAAATACATAACCGCCTTTGACCACTGGATCGCCTTTATTTTGCTGGCTTTAATCGGTGGAAATATGGTTAAGGAAAGCTTCTCGAAAGAGGAAAAAGAAACCAGCGCTTCTTTCGGCGTAAGAGCAATGCTTCCCATGGCAATTGCAACAAGCATCGACGCCCTTGCCATAGGCGTTACCTTTGCTTTCCTGAGTGTGGACATTTTTGCAGCGGCATCACTTATCGGTGTAATAACCTTTGCTCTTTCGGCTTTAGGCGTATATATTGGAAATGCTTTCGGAGGAAAATATAAATCTAAAGCAGAGCTTGCAGGCGGCGTAGTCCTTATACTTTTGGGACTAAAAATTCTTTTGGAGCATCTCGGAATACTTTAAAAATCAGGACGGTTTTACCGTCCTTTTTTCATGTCTTTCAAATAATAAAACTTATATTGAAAACACTAAGTTATATGTATATAATAGTATACAGGATGTGATACAGTGAAATATATAAAGAAACATAACGATTTACTGGTAGTTCCCGAGGATATTTTCAGCCTGCCTCAAACCCTTGACTGCGGACAGGCTTTCCGCTGGGAAAAAACCGAAAATAATAAATGGCACGGTGTTGTTAAAGGCACTCCCCTTACAGTTTACGAGACATCAGAAGGAATAATTTTCGAAAACACAACCGAAGAGCAATTTAATACAATATGGAAAGATTACTTTGACTTTGATACTGACTACAAAAAAATCAGAGAATCCTTCAGCACGGACTTGTATCTTTCTAAAGCCATAGAGTTCTGCGGCGGCATACGCCTTTTAAAGCAGGAACCATGGGAAGCCCTTTGCTCTTTTATAATTTCTCAGAACAACAACATTCCAAGAATCAAAGGTATAATTTCACGTCTTTGTGAAGCTTTCGGAGATAATTTGGGAAGCGGCGATTTTTCGTTTCCCGATGCCGAAAGACTTGCTAAAATGGAGCCTGAAGAACTTGCTCCCCTGAGATCGGGATTCAGAGCAAAATACATAGTGGACGCCGCAAGAAAAGTTACATCTGGAGAAGTTCCGTTATATTCCCTTTCTCAGCTTCCCCTTGAAGAAGGCCTCAATTCACTTATGAAAATAACCGGCGTTGGTCCAAAGGTCGCCAGCTGTGCACTCCTGTACGGATGCGGCAAAAAGGATGCATTCCCCATTGACGTATGGGTTAAGAAAATTTTAAAGGAACTCTATCCGGAGGGATTCCCCTTTGAGGATTCTCCCTATAAAGGTGCAGCCCAGCAGTATCTTTTTCATTATCGCCGCTTTTCACCGGATTTTGATGATAACAAACAAGAAAAAATTGAAGCCTAAGCCTCATTATTTTTCCTTTTTTGCATTTAATTGACAGTTTACAGCAAAATAACCAATATCGCTATTAACTGTAATAAAATGATTTTTCGATTTTCCAATTGTATTTAATCCGTCAGTAATGGTACAATTAGAAAATACAATAATTTTTAATAATCAAAGGAGGAGAGAGCCTTGCTTAACACAAATCCCGCCGAAAAATTTCTGAAAGAGGGACTTACTTTCGACGATGTTTTACTTATTCCCGCTCAGTCAGATGTTTTACCGGCAGACGTAAGTCTCAAAACTAAGCTGACTTCTAAAATCACACTGAACATTCCACTTATGACAGCTGCTATGGATACGGTTACTGAGTCCAAAATGGCAATCGCTATCGCCCGTGAAGGCGGTATAGGAGTTATTCATAAGAATATGTCAATCGAGCAGCAGGTTCAGGAGGTTGACAAGGTAAAGCGTTCGGAAAACGGCGTTATTGTCAATCCCTTCTTCCTTTCACCTGAGCATACAGTTACAGAAGCCAATGAGCTCATGGGTAAATTTAAGATTTCCGGTGTTCCGATCTGTGAGAATGGAAAACTTGTAGGAATCATCACAAACCGTGACCTTAAATTTCTTCCTGATTTTAATGTTAAAATTAAAGACGTTATGACAAAGGACGGTCTTGTAACCTCCCATGTCGGCACAACTCTTCATGAAGCTCAGGAAATCCTCATGAAGCATAAAATAGAAAAGCTTCCTCTTGTTGACGATGAAGGCTATCTCAAAGGTCTTATCACTATTAAGGATATTGAAAAAGCCGTTCAGTATCCCAACACAGCCCGTGACGAAAACGGCAGGCTCCTGTGTGCAGCAGCAATCGGCGTAACAGACGATGTTCTCGACAGAGCAGGCGCTCTTGTTGAAGCTCAGGTTGACGCTCTTGTACTGGACTCAGCTCACGGTCACAGCAAAAACATCTTTAAGGTACTTGAAAGCGTTAAAGCTGCATTCCCCAACGTTTCTGTCATAGCAGGTAACGTTGCAACAGCAGCCGCTACTCAGGCTCTTATTGAAAGCGGCGCAGACGCCGTTAAGGTTGGTATCGGCCCCGGTTCAATCTGTACAACCCGTGTTGTTGCAGGTATCGGTGTTCCCCAGATTACAGCTATCTATGATTCAGCTAACATTGCCGCAAAATACGGTATTCCGATTATCGGAGACGGCGGAATCAAGTATTCCGGTGAAATTGTTAAAGCTATCGCAGCCGGAGCAAACGTCGTTATGGTTGGTTCTCTTGTTGCAGGATGCGAAGAGTCACCTGGAGATATTGAAATTTATCAGGGACGTCAGTTCAAGGTTTACCGCGGCATGGGCAGCATAGGTGCAATGAACCACGGAAGCCGTGACCGTTACTTCCAGCAGAACAACAAAAAGCTTGTTCCCGAAGGCGTTGAAGGACGTGTTCCTTATAAGGGAACTCTTTCAGACACCGTTTACCAGATGATGGGCGGTCTTCGTGCCGGCATGGGATACTGCGGATGCGGAACCGTTGACGAGCTTCAGGAAAAGGCTCAGTTCATCAGAATCACAAACGCCGGTCTTGTTGAAAGCCATCCCCATGATGTATTTATCACAAAGGAAGCTCCAAACTATTCCGGAAACAACTGATTCCCATGTCACCATTTTTACGTATACTATATATAATATAATATATATTACCCTTTAAGCCCTCCTTTTCCGGAGGGTTTATTTTTATCAATACCGGAAATAATATTAACGTAATTTGGAAGTTTATTTTTCTTTTAAAGACTGATATTACCTTCAAATTACATTTTGCTCTAATTTGCCTATTTAAAATACAGCTTAATAACTAAAAAAACAATATTCCAATTTAGTAAAAAAAACGAAAAAATTAAACCTTTGTAATGGGTTTGTAACCTTTTGTAACTTTTTTAGCTTTTGTACAAAATTTGCTTCCATTTTATGACAAGTGAAACGCAATTTTTTTATATTATCCCCTTTAAAATGGCTTTTTGTGGATTTTGCATTTTTGATATTTGTGCAATATAGACAAAAAGCTTTAACCTTGCGATTTGACAATTCACATTGAAGCTAATATAATGGCAAACGTCACAGGCGAGAATAACGGCAGACGTGTTTCTCCAGATTAAATCCGGAAGTAACCTCTGCTTAGTAAAGGAGCAATTTGATGGTTGACAGTACAAAGAAGATTGAGGCGTTTACCAAACGCCTTCGCACAAGACTCATTGCAGTAATTATGCTTGTAGTAATGTGCGCCGGCACGGTTTTCGCAGCGACTTCGGTGTCATATACAGTTACCGTTATTGATGACGGCGTTGAGTCTTCAATTGTTACAACAAGAAGTACTCCCGAAGAAGTATTGGCACAGGCAGAAATAACACTTGCAGCTACCGATAAAGCTGACTTCAGCGAATTTGCAAGCGGCAAAGATTCAGTAATCACAATCTATCGTACACACACTGTAACAGTTACCGACGGCGAAGGAAACGTAATCGAAGTTACTACAGCTGGTACGGTTGCCGATGCAGTTGCAAAGGCAGGAGTTGTTCTCGGCGAAAATCAGTTACTCAACTATTCAGCTACATCTATTCTTAAAGATGGTATGGCTATAGGAGTACTGAGAAAGGCAAATATCACTATTACAGCAGACGGCGAAGAGTATACAAAGGTTCTCACAGTTGCGACAGTTGCTGATGCTCTCGAGGCTATGGGCATTGTTCTTGGTCCCGATGACGAAACTGAACCCGCTTATGATGCTCACATTTTAGGCGATACTGAAATTGTCGTCCACAGAGTAACTTACTCCGAACGCACAACTAATGAGGCTGTTCCCTATGAAACCGAAACTCAGAAAACCTCAACTATGTTTACAAATGAGTCTGTAACCGTACGTGAGGGAGTTAACGGCGAGAGAACAGTTACCTACCGTGATAAGTACGTTGACGGAAAGCTTGCTGAAAGCACTGAAATAGCTTCAACTACTATTACAGAACCCGTTAACGAGATTGTAAAGGTAGGAACAAAAAAATATTATAGTTCTATCAAACTTACAGCCGGCAAACCCATTTCCGGTTTTGCTACACCTGATTGGATTGAGTTTGACTCAAATGGTCTCCCCACTAACTATAAATCCATAATTGAAGGTAAGGCTGCAGCTTACACAGGTGGTGTAAGCACTTCTACCGGCAAAAAACCCCAGCCTGGTTATATTGCCGTTGATCCTAACCAAATCCCCTATGGCACCGAGATGTACATTGTTTCTCTTGACGGTAAATACATCTACGGTTACTGCATAGCTGCCGATACAGGCGGATTCGTGCAGAAAAAAACATTTACCTGTGACTTATATATGAATACACTTGAAGAGTGCTATCAGTGGGGTGCAAGACAGGTCAGAATTTATATTTTCTGATGACTAAAAACGATCCGTTTTTTTACGGATCGTTTTTTTATCATAATTTTACATCAGCTTTCTATTGTAATTTTTTGATTTTTTTTATATAATAGATTGCATCATTTTTTAATTTTATCAAGGAGGTACCGGTTTTGAAAGAGAAAGAAAATTTTGATAACTTAAACACTGAAGAAAACACACCTTCTGAATCTTCGGATAAAGATAATAAGACTGACTATAAAGAATATTTGCAGCAGCTCACCGAACAGGAAGCAGCAGCTAAAGCGTCCCGTGACGATTCTAAAGAAAATAATGAAAAAGCTTCAGAAAATGGGACAAGCAACAATATAGATATAAACAGTAAGAGCGATAAATCCTTAAAAGGTTTTATTGAAAAACTTAAAGCAATGCCTAAAAAGAAAAAAATTATAATTTCTGTAGTTGCCGTTATTATACTACTTTTAATTATACTTTTTTCTATTATTGCCTCTTATTTTAATCTTATTGACTGGAACAGCGGCGAAGATTACGTTGCTCCTACCGGAGACGATTACATACAAGAGGATGACATGGATCTTGATCCAATGAGCGCTGTTACGGATGCAAGCGGATTACAGGATTACCTTGAAAAATGGCACAACAACGGCGGAGACCTTATGCAGAGCAAGAACGTTATTAATGTTCTTCTTATGGGTCTTGACGAATCAAAAAGCCACTCCGACTCTATGATTCTGCTTTCTATCAACAAGGTTTCCAAAGAGATTATAATGTCTTCTTTCTTCAGAGATACTTATACTTACTCTGACACCTATTCTACAGCCAACGGCTCTCATTTTATGAAGCTTACTGAGGTTTATACTTTCGGCGGTCCTAAAGCTGTTATTGATACCATTGAAAAGGACTATAAAATTAAGATTGATGGATATGTCAGCGTTGACTTTACCACTTTCCCTGATGTAATAGATGCAATCGGAGGCGTTACAGTTGACGTTCAGCCTTATGAAGCAGCATATATGGCAAGCTCATGGAACACACCTGTACCCAGCGGTGAAAACGTAACCCTCAACGGACAGCAGGCCCTTATGTTCTCACGAATCCGTAAATGCGACGCCGACGGAGACGTAAGCCGTACAAGACGTCAGAGAATGGTTATAAGCGCTCTTATTGAGGGCGCCAAGAACATAAAGGTCTCTCAGATAGATGACCTGCTCAGCACCTTGCTGCCCAGTGTTTCCACCAGTTTTGGACGACTTGATTTTATTAAATACGGAACCCAGGCTATTACTTATAATTGGATGAGCTATCCCATTGAACAGCTCCAGATGCCAAACGAAGCGAACAGAACTTCTGCTACAATAAACAGCACATGGTACTGGATTTCTGATTTCCCGCTCTGTGCACGTGATCTTCAGATGGCTATTTACGGAAAAACAAATATTGAACTTGATGAGGGCGAAGAGACTGTTATGGATTTCTTCTACACAATCCCCTCAGCAACCTCTTCATCTAACAATGTTACACCGGAAGAATCTTCAGAAGTTCTCCCTACAGAATCACAGGTTCCTGAATCTACGGACAGCGTATCAGAGCCGATGGAAACAGAAAGCAATTCCAATTTAGAAACGGAATCTTCGGAATCATCCACAGCACCTTCATCTGAACCCTCTACAAGCAACAATGAGGATGCACAGGCTTTAGATTAAAAACTGATTCATATAAAAAACCTTCTGCAAATGTGAAGTGGTATAAAGATAGGAGACACAAAAAAACGTGTCTCCTATCTTTTGTTGTATAATGAAGAAAAGGCGGTGAAAAAATGCGAAAAGAATA
>CASEMN010000021.1 GCA_949289045.1 uncultured Oscillospiraceae bacterium | reverse complement strand
CTAAGAGGTTGATAGGCTGCATGTGTAAGTGCGGTGACGCATTGAGCTTGGCAGTACTAATAGGTCGAGGGCTTGACCATAAGTGGTTAAGGTTTTCAAGAATCACAAAACTTTATCTTTGTTCAGTTTTCAGGGTGTAAAATTAAAAGCGAAGCAATTGTGCTTCGCTTTTTTCTTTTATTTTTAGTTTTGCTCGTAAAAAATACGCATTTTAGACAAATATTTACAATTTTTTAAATTATTATGATTGACTAACAGTTTTAAGTGTTGTATTATTTAAATTAAGCTGCAAGCATCGTTATCATATGCGTTATTGATAATGACCTTAAAGGTATAGGGCTTCCCTATTTACATTAAATATATGATTATAAACTTCAATTCTAAGAATGAGTTCATATGTTTATCTGCCTTTAATAAGCTAATGTTGGCAGCATCCATTAATTGCTGTACAATTTCATAGAGGAGTGTTGTATAAGTTATGCTTATGGAACAAATTATTAAGAGCCAGGCCGTAAAGTTTAAGGCTTTGTGTGATGAAAATCGTCTTAGGATTGTCGAGCAGCTCCAGGAAGGGCAGAAATGCGCCTATGAGCTTCTTGATATTCTTAATATTACTCAGCCTACACTGTCGCATCATATGAAAATTTTGTGTGAAAGCGGTCTCGTTGAGGGTAAAAAAGATGGCAGATGGATGCATTATTCGTTGAATACTGACGAGTTTAACGGACTTTCTGGATATTTAGAAAAATTTACAAGCTGATACAATGATTTAAAGCCGTCTTTAGGGCGGCTTTTTTATATGAAGGCACAAATAAAACTCTCCCGTTTAATTTACGGGAGAGTTAATTTTTTATATTCCTGCCAGCGTTGACATCATGCCCTTTTTCTTTTTCTTGGGCTTATAAAGGGGCGGATTTGCCAGCTTTTTCTTTGCTCTCTTACCGGCCGCTGAAGCAAGATATTTATTTACCGCAATAACCGGATTAGCAAGATAATCTTCCATATATGCCTTAGCGTTTTCAATAAGCTGGGGATCGTTATCCATTTTGCCGAGGATTGTTACACAGATAAGGCTCTGAGTTTCGTTTGTACCATCATCAAAAACAGAATTGAGAATATTGAAGAGCTTCTTCATCTTCTGTTTGTCATTCTGCCTGATTGTGTCAATGATAACCTTTGTGCCGTACTTATCGAAAAACTCCTCTGCAAGGAAGCGGTCATAAGTTTCGATGTTTGCACGGTAGTAGGGTTTAAGCTCAGGATATGCACCGCAAAGTCTGTTTGCAAGGCTGTTGGGGTCATATGCCATTGTGCCGCTCTTTGCAGCTGTCTTGGAAACTGGAGGCGGAAGCTTTTTCTTAACTACAGCCTGTTTTGTTCCGAATACTCCTGTAAGAGTGTCAACAGCTTCATTGGTAATATATTTAAGATCGGTTTCGTCAGCTGTTTCACTGTCGAAATAAGTTGATGAAAGAGTCTTGAAATCGGAATCCTCAACCTCTTCGGGAAGAGTGTTTGCAAACATAACGTTTATAAGCTTTTCGCTGTGCTCAATTTTAACAACGCCTTTTTTACCTTCGTAAACTATGCGTTCTTTGCCGTTTTCGCTGAACATTGGAAGCTCGTTTGCCTTAACTTCTGCCGGAAAAACTGCTTTAAAGCCGTTATCCGCCATGAGCTCCTCAAGTCCTTTGGAAACTGCGGAAAATAATTTTGAAACCTCTGTCATTGTGGCATCTCCTTGTTTTTTCTATCTTGAAAATATAAGAACGTACAATATGGCAGTATATATTTTGCATTATATCACAGCTTAAAGTGAAAATAAAGCCCCATAAGAAAAATTAACATTTTATAGTGCCGTTAATGTATTAAAAATAAGGTTAAATCAAGGCAATCAGAGCTCTTTAATCATTATAATACAGGGATTTTTTTGTTTCGGATTTTTGATAGGATAAATTTCATTAAAAGCTCCATATTTTGGCTTTTGACTTTATATTAATCCCTTTAAACAATTGCGAATAAACCATGTATGTGGTATTATATATTATTATGGCAGGAGTGCCGTTTAATAGCAAAAATGTAAGCCTCTTACAATAAATGAAGAAAGGAAGCGAAAGCTCTCAGGCGTATAAAAGTCAAATAAGCTTTCGCAGGGCGGTTAAGATGAAAAAAGCACTTGTGATTTTTGGCGGTGTATCCAGCGAACATTCAATTTCTCTTATGTCTGCCGAATCAATTCTCAGAAACATACCCACCGATAAATATGAGATTATAAAAATGGGTATCACCTCAGACGGACGCTGGTATCTGTTCGATGGAGATATCTCACTTTTAAAGGATGACAAATGGGTTTCTCCGGAATACTGTACACCGGCTTTTGTCTCTCCCGATGCATCAGTTCACGGAATAGTGGTTCTCCGTGACGGAAAATATGAGGAAATTCGTATAGATGTTGCTTTCCCGGTGCTTCACGGAAGAAACGGCGAGGACGGCACAATTCAGGGACTTTTCACTATGGCAGGTATTCCCTTTGTGGGCTGCTCCTGTGCATCCTCTGCTGTGTGCATGGATAAAGCCTTTACAAATGCCCTTGCAGATGCTGCAGGAATCGACCAGGCAAAATGGGTTGCGGCCAATAAAAGGGATTATGAGCTTCATCCTCTTTGCATAATCGAGAGAGCCGAGGAAAAATTAGGTTATCCGATTTTTGTAAAGCCGGCGAATGCAGGTTCATCAGTAGGCGTCGGAAAAGCCGATAACCGTGAAGAGCTCTGTGCTGCTATGGAGAATGCATTTAAAGAGGACGAAAAGATAGTTCTTGAAGAAACAGTAATCGGCAGAGAGGTCGAGTGCGCCGTTCTCGGCAACGAAGATCCCGTAGCCTCCGATATAGGCGAAATTGTAGCCTGCAACGAGTTCTATGATTTTGACGCAAAATATGTAGAGGACAGTGAGCTTCATATTCCCGCACATCTTCCCAAGGAGAAGAGGGATGAGGTAAGAGAGGCTGCTGTAAGGGCATATAAAGCTCTCGGATGCTCAGGACTTGCAAGAGTTGATTTCTTTGTAAGAGAGAGCGACGGCAAAGTGATGCTCAATGAGCCCAATACAATTCCGGGATTCACTTCTATCAGTATGTATCCAAAGCTCTTTGACGCTGTGGGAATCCCCTATCCGGAGCTTCTTGACAGACTCATGAGCCTTGCAATCGAAAAGTGGGAGAAATAAAAAGGGTCGGTGACCATGAAAAAGGAAGTAATAATTGATATTAACGCCTTTGCCGGAAATGAGGAAGAGACAATAATCGTCACTACCGACGGATTTTTTGAGGGGGACGGCGAAAACTACACTCTTTTCTATTCTGAGGGCGGAGAGCTAAAGGGAAGCGAAACCACCTTGCAGGTTGAAAACGGCGGCGAAACCGTTAAAATGACAAGGCGTGGCGAATACACCTCACAGCTTTTCTTGGAAAATAAAAAACGTCATATGTGCATTTACTCCACCCCTTACGGACAGATGCAGATGGCTATTTATACAAACTATATTATATCCGACGTAACCGAAAAAGGCGGAAGCCTTGAAATGGATTACATTATAGATTTTGGAAATCAGATTACGGAAAATCACATGATGATAAAAATACGGGAGGCGTAAAGATGTCAAAAATAGTTAAGGAAACTGAAAATTCAATAAAGACAGCGGTAGTCGAGGCAATAAAGAAAGCAATTGAAAAGGGACAGCTCCCGGAGGGAGAAATCCCCGAGGTAAACGTAGAGGTTCCCGCAGACAGGGCAAACGGAGATTTCTCCACCAATGCTGCAATGATTTCCGCAAGAGCATTCCGCTGTGCTCCCAAGAAAATTGCCGATGCAATCAAGGAAAATATTTCTCTTGAAGGCACATATCTCGAAAAATGTGAAACAGCAGGTCCTGGCTTTATTAACTTCTATCTTAAAGACAGCTATTACGGAGCAATTCTCCGTGACGTTAAGGAGTGCGGTTCAGACTATGGCCGTTCCGATTACGGCAAGGGCGAAAAGGTAATGCTTGAGTTCGTCTCCGCAAACCCCACAGGCCCCATGCATATGGGTAATGCCCGCGGCGGCGCTTTAGGTGACTGCCTTGCAGCTGTTATGGAGAGAGCGGGATACAATGTAAGCCGTGAGTTTTATATTAACGACGCAGGCAATCAGATTGAAAAATTCGCATCTTCCCTTGATGTCCGTTACCGTCAGCTTTTTGTAGGCGAAGAGAATGCACCTCTTCCCGAGGACTGCTATCAGGGACTTGATATCAAAGAGCTTGCCGAGGAGTTTAAGGAGATAAACGGCGATAAATACATGAACACCTCCGAAGAGGAGCGCAAAAAGGCTCTTGTTGACTTTGCCCTTCCCAAGAACATTGCGGCGATGAAAGCTACAATGGCAAAGTACAGAATCGAATATGACAAGTGGTTCCATGAAAGCACCCTCCATGAGAGCGGAGAGGTTATGAAAACCGTCGAGCTTCTCAAAGAAAAGGGACTTACCTACGAAAAGGACGGAGCCGTTTGGTACAAAAATAAAGAGGTAAGCGAAAAGAGACTTCTTGCCGAGGGCAAAACTCAGGAGGAAATTGACCGTCTTGAGCTCAAAGATGACGTTCTCATCCGTGCCAACGGCAACCCCACATATTTTGCGGCGGATATCGCCTATCACCGCAATAAGCTTGTAACAAGAGGCTTTGATAAGGCAATTGACATTTGGGGCGCAGACCACCACGGCCACGTTGCCCGTATGAAAGGCGCTCTTGAATCAATCGGCATTGATCCCTCAAGACTTGATATAATCCTCATGCAGCTTGTCCGCCTTATGAAAGACGGTCAGGTTGTAAGAATGTCAAAGAGAACAGGTAAATCCATTACCCTTACAGATCTTCTTGAGGAAATCCCCGTAGATGCAGTGCGTTTCCTGTTCAATATGCGTGAGGCGGGTTCACAGATGGATTTTGACCTTGACCTTGCTGTTGAGACAAGCTCACAGAATCCCGTTTACTACTGCCAGTACGCTCATGCACGTATTTGCAGCATACTTAAAAAATCCGCCGCTCAGGGAACTGAGCTTCGTGACGTTACAGACGAAGAGCTTCTTCTTCTTTCCGCTCCCGAAGAGCGTGAGCTTATCCGTCACCTTGCCGCTCTTACCGATGAAATCGTACTTTCCGCAAAGAACTACGACCCGGCAAGAATCACACGCTATGTCATAGAGCTTGCAACACTTTTCCACAAGTTCTACAACAGCTGCCGTGTAACCTGCGAAGATGAATCACTTATGCAGGCAAGACTTTTCCTTTGCGTATGCGTAAGGGATACAATCCGCAACATTCTCGAAATGTTCCGCATTACTGTTCCCGAATCAATGTAATAAATAAAAATCAATATATATAGAAATGGTGGTTTGAAAGATGGAGTATACTTTTTCAGACAGAATTGCGGCCTTGCAGCCTTCCGCAATCCGTGAAATTTTAAAGGCTACCGCAGACCCGGAAATCGTACCCTTTGCCGCAGGAAACCCGGCTCCCGATGCATTCCCGGTAGATGCAGTCCGTGAGATAACTGCGGACATTATGGCAAAGGATCCCATAACCGCTCTTCAGTACGGTGTAACCGAGGGCTATGAGCCTCTTAAAAAGACTGTTGCCGCTTACATGAAGAAAAAGCACAATGTGGGCAGGGATTTTGACAGTATCATCATCACTTCCGGCGCACAGCAGATTATGGACCTTGCCACAAAGGTACTTGTAAACGAGGGAGATACTGTTATCTGTGAAGCTCCGTCTTTTATCGGTTCCCTCAACTGCTTCAGAGCTTATAATGCTAAGCTTGCAGGTGTTCCCGTTGAAGCAGACGGAATGGATACCGAAAAGCTCGAAGAGGTACTTAAAACCGAGAAGAACGCAAAGTTTATCTATACAATTCCCAACTTCCAGAACCCGTCAGGAGCTACAATGTCCCTTGAAAAGAGAAAGGAAGTCTACCGTCTTGCTAAAAAGTACGGTGTGCTTATCCTTGAGGACAACCCCTACGGAGATTTGAGAGTCAGCGGCGAGCATATTCCTCCCATCAAGAGCTTTGACGAGGACGGCATAGTAATTTATGCAGGTTCATTCTCAAAGATTCTTTCTCCCGGTATGCGTGTAGGTTATGTTATTGCTCCCGCAGAGCTTATTGCAAAGATGACCGTCGGCAAGCAGACAAGTGACGTTCATACTACAATGCTTTGCCAGATGATCGTTGAACGCTGGATGAATAACTACGACTTTGAGGGACACATTCAGAAAATCTGCGGCATTTACAAGAAAAAGCTTGACCTTATGTGCTCACTTCTTGACAGCGAGCTTGGCGATTTTGTAACATACCACAAGCCCGAGGGCGGACTTTTCATCTGGTGCAAGCTTCCCGAAAAGGTTGATATGATGGATTTCTGCCGCAAAGCAGTTGAGCAGAAAGTGGCAGTTGTGCCCGGTTCTGCATTTATGGTTGACGAAAGCGCAAAGACAGATTGTTTCCGTATAAACTTCTCAACACCCACCGATGAAAAGATAGTCGAGGGTATGAAGCGTCTTTCAAAGGCAGCCGATTTTTACAGATAAGGGAGAGGTAAAAAGTGGAAAACAGCGTACAGCCAAAAGAGCGCGTTTTAAGCGCAATTCAGCCCACAGGTATGCCCACTCTCGGCAACTACCTGGGAGCTCTTAAAAACTGGAAAAACATGAGCGAGGACTACGACTGCCTTTTTGCCGTTGCAGACCTCCATTCAATAACAGTCAGAACAACTCCCGCCGATTTAAGACGCAGGTCAATTGAGATGTATGCAATGCTCATGGCAATCGGCCTTGATCCGGAGAAGAATATTCTCTTTGTCCAGAGCCATGTGCCGGCACACTCACAGCTTGGCTGGATTCTCAACTGCTACACCCAGTTCGGCGAGGCTTCAAGAATGACTCAGTTCAAGGATAAATCCGCAAAGCACGCCGATAACGTAAACGTGGGACTTTTTGCATATCCCACTCTTATGGCGGCGGATATTCTTCTCTATCAGACTGACTATGTGCCCATTGGAGAAGATCAGAAGCAGCACCTTGAGCTTGCGAGAAATGTAGCTGAGAGATTCAACGGTCTTTACAGTGAGACTTTCAAGGTTCCGAAGCCCTTTATCGGCAAGGTTGGAGCAAGAATAAAGTCACTCCAGGAGCCGGAAAAGAAGATGAGCAAATCCGACACCAACGCAAAGGCATTTATTTCCCTTGCTGATTCCTCCGATGTTATTGCAAAGAAAATAAAGTCAGCCGTAACAGATTCTGAGGGCTGCGTCCGCTTTGCCGAGGGTAAGGACGGAATCAACAACCTTATGGGAATTTACTCCTGCTGTACAGGCAAGACCTTTGAAGAAATTGAAGCAGAGTTTGCCGGCAAAGGCTACGGCGATTTCAAGGGAGCCGTGGCAGAAGCTGTTGTTGAAGAGCTTCGTCCCGTTCAGGAAGAGTTTGCCCGTCTCATGGGAGATAAAGCATATCTCGAAAAGTGTGCCAAAGAAGGAGCAGAAAAAGCAAGCCGCATAGCTTACAAGACCCTTTCAAAGGTAATGCGTAAGGTAGGTTTCTGGCAGGTGGGCTGAGCCCACAGGCAAGTCGCACACTGACTGCCGGTAATGAAAAACTATAAGTGCCTGCGGGCAGGCTGAGCCTGCACCCAAGTCGCACACGGACTTATATAAAACAATTAATATATTCGCCTGCGTTTAGATTTTTTCTGAACGCAGGTTTTATTTTACTGAGCCTGCATACATTTCATATACCGAACACCGGTATAGAGTAACAACCACTTCCCGTAAAATTTAAATAATAAATGAATCCGTATGCCTTGATTAAACCAAAGCATGCGGATTTTTGCTTATTCTTTATATATTAGCCCTCAAATTCTTCTGCAAAAATTCTGTCTGCCTCCTTTAGTTTTTCGCAATATGCCTTGTATGAGGGGCTGAGCTTTTTGATAGCAGGGATAAAAATATCATAATATCCGTTTTCGCTGCTGATTTTACGAAAATATTCATTTAGCCTGAATGCAGGGGAATTTTTATACTCTTCGCTTTCTTTAATCTGCCGGTAAAGTTCTATATTTTCGTGGTTTTCCTCTAAATACTTTTTTGGATTTTCTACTGTCTTATGTAAGTTTTCTGACATTTTTTCCGCAAAATCCGAATCCATTTCTTTTGTTATTTCATAGATGAATTCACGCAGATCTTCCGGAATATCCATTTCGAGATTATCCAAAAACGAAACGATTGTATCAAATGCTTTTTGCTGTTCTGGGGTGGTTATGGGTTCGTTTAAAAACGGGGCAAAATGAACAATGAGATATTGCCCGTAAAATCCCGGAAAACAGTTTAAAAGGCGAGTGAGCACAGAATTTTTTCTTTCAAGGGTTTTAACGTCTTCCTGAATTTTATCCCAATCTGTTTTCTCCGAAAGTTCTCTAAGAAGTCTTTCCTTTTCTTTAAAAGCTTGTGCCTCAAAAGCCTTTCGATTTATGATTTCCTGAATTTTTCCATGGCCGTTGTCTGAGAAAAACTCCTTTATCTCTGCTACCGATAAGCCGAGACTTCTCAGAACTGATATTTCCCGCAGTTTCAATATGTCATCTTGTGAAAAATTTCTGTATCCGTTTTCTGAAATTTCCGGACATATAAGTCCCTGCTCTTCATAATATTCTATCGCCTTTTTGGTAAGGTCTGTTTTTGCCGCCGCTTCACTTATCAGCATTTCTATCACCTCGCTGAATATATTTTAATCCATCCCCTAAGGTGGCAGTCAATAGGTTTTTATATTTTACATAATTTTCCCTACTTTAGAATGCTTCGACTTATAAAAATTATGTTTTATTTTTATAGGATAAAGAAGAAAAAGCCTGCCTATAGATTAACTCTAAAAGCAGGCGAATATTTATATTAAAAAGATTATTCCGATTCGATAGGCGGCAATATTCCTACGGATTTAACACCGTAGTACTTTGCAATCCAAAGATTAAACCATTGCTGGCGGTCGCTGGTTAAGTTAGCGGTACCATATAAAGCGTTATATTGATTTGAGGGCCTTTGATGGGGTGTTACCGTTATATCCTCTATGCCGGCGGCTTTCTGCTGCTGAATCTGAGTTAATTCAATCTGTATTTCATCATATGTTTTGACAATGCTTTTTGCAGCGAAAGCATATGAAACAATAAAGGAAACGGCAACAAAGAATACAACAGCATATTTTATGTAATCGCCTGTTTTGGAAAGCTTAAGTTTTTTCATAAAAAGACCGCAAATGATTATCAGGTATATTATTGATAAAAACCATGAACGACGGTAAATACTGGAGGTAGCTGCCAGTACTATGATGTTTGCCGTACCGCAAATAAAGTATATTGCCGGAATAGAAATTTCTTTTATGTAATTTTTAAAGCTTCTTTTTTTAAAACGGTAAAAGAATTATAAGAGCAGCAAGGAATAAAAGGGGCAGCGATATTAGCTTAAATTCCTCTTAAAATATATGTGTTTAAAGTATATCATGGGAGAAAAACTATGTCAATTTGCCGAAAAGTACGGAAATTACCGTTTAATTTACCGCATCAAGGAAAAAATAATTTACGTGTCCCTTGGGCTTCCTTATTACAGGAGCATCGGTGAAACTTTCGTAGAAAATTCCGAATTCGCCTTCATAATCCTCTTTCCAGGGCTTGTTTTTGCCGCAGTAGTGGATGATGCTTGTGTTTTTGCGAACCCATGAAAAATCTACCCTGTCCCGTTTTGGGCTGGTTCGGTTGTAAAGCTTAAAGAAGTTTTCGTCAAGATTATATTTTAGAGAGCTGAAATAAACTATTTTTTTGCTGTACATTCCGTTTATAACGTCCTGGTCGGCAAAATAAAGTTTATCGCCGTGTTTATCTATATATTTAAGTATTTCCTCACGGCTGTGCTCTTGTCTTATCTGCTTGAGATTCATTAAAAACACGCCGGAGTTTATATACTGTGAATTTCTGCACATCCGCAGGCGCATACGGTTAAAAAACTGAGTTACGGGAATACCATGGCTTGCTCCTGCAAAACACTTTTCATGAAGGTCAGTGTTATAAAGTTCATCAATTTTGCCGATTATAGTTATATCCGGGTCGAGGTACAGTATTTTATCAAGTTCCTCTGGAAGATACCACGGGGCAAAAATCCTGAAATAGGCTTCTTTGGTAAGATGTCTTAAAATCGGAAAGTCCTCTCCGAAGTCATCGGGAAGCTGTATGGAGATAATTTTTGCCTTTCTGTTTTTAAGGGAGTCGGAAACCGACTGGATATCCTCATTGGTAAGGGATGAATGCAGAACGTAGATATCAAAAAAGTCGTCGGGATTTGAGAAAGTGAGGGAACGCAGCATAACCTTTAAGGGAGGAATATAACCGGAATCAAGACACACAAGAATATTCATTTTCATTTTAAATAGCTCCTTTTTATTTTGTGAGCACATTATATATTTTTGCTGTTACCGTTTTTTGAAAGAAAACTTTCAATATATGTATTAAATGGTTACAAATTTGTAAAATAAATCAAGCGCTTTCGTAATAAATTGAAAACGGGAACTATATGTGCTATTATTTGGAAAAAGGAGGGATTTTAATGGAAATTATCGATATATCGAAAAATATATTTGAAGCTGAGGTTTATCCCGGCGATCCTTCTCCCGTTGCGGAAAAACTAAGCCGCATGGAGTTAGGGGACGAATGCAACCTTACGGCAATGTATGCCTGTCTTCATAACGGAACTCACTGCGACGCTCCTTTGCATTTTATCGAGGACGGAGCGTGTATTAAAGACCTTGATCTTTCCGTTTTTATTGGGCCCTGTACGGTAATCGAAGCGGGTACGGTTATAACGGGAGAGATTATAGATAAATATTTGCCTCACGGCTGCGAAAGGGTGCTGTTTAAAACTCAGGGAGGATTTATACACGAAAGTGCTGCTGCGGAGCTGGCTCTGAGAGGAGTAAAGCTTATCGGTATAGATAGCTTTTCCATTGACCCTCAGGGAGATTTCGAACCTTTAGCTCACCGTGCATTGCTAAGTGAAGGCGTTGTAGTTTTAGAGGGACTGAATCTTTCAGCTGTTCAGCCCGGCGAATACTTTCTTATAGCGCCTCCGGTGAATACCGGAGAGCTTGAAGCGGCTCCTGTAAGGGCGATGCTGATTTCCGGGTACATATTTTGGGGAGGGAAAGGCTGAGGTTTCATAAGTGTTGCCAAAAATAGTAAAATATTGTATAATACAATAGAAAAATTGCTGTTTTGTTTGCTATGCGAATAGATTTTTATTGCGGCTCTTTTGAAGCGGAGGTTTATTAAAGTCCTTTTTCTTTTTATGAAAGTTAAGTGCCTGTAAAACCCGCTTAAATAAAAATATAGGTGATTAAAAGATGAAAAGACTTTTTGATATAATTTTCAGTATTGTTGCCATTGTTATTTTGGCTTTACCGATGGCGGTAATAGCTATTATAATTTTGGCCACCGACGGACGTCCCGTAGTATTCAGACAGGAGAGAGTAGGTCTCGGTAACAAAACTTTCAGAATAAGAAAGTTCCGCTCCATGAAAGTTGGAACAAAAAACGTTGCTACAAAAGACCTTAAAAATTCTGACGACTGTATCACCCCCATCGGCAAGGTGCTCAGAAAGACAAGTCTTGATGAGCTTCCCCAGCTTATAAATATCCTTGAGGGAACCATGAGCTTTGTAGGACCCAGACCTCTCATTCCTCAGGAAGAGCATATAAGAAAAATGCGTGCAGAAAAAAATGTGTATTCTGTAAGGCCGGGAGTTACAGGACTTGCACAGGTTAACGGAAGAGATCTTGTCACCGAAGAGCAGAAAGTAAACTGGGATGCGGAATATGTCCAAAACAGGAGTATGCTTTTAGATATAAAAATCATGTTTAAAACAGTTGCGGTAGTTCTCAGAGGTGAAGGCTTTGCCGAGGGCGGAGACCTTAACAAAAGAGAGGAAAAGAAAAAGTAAATTTAAATTAGGGGTAAATAAAATTTGAGGAGCCGAAAAATCGGCTCTTTATTTTTTTGTTCTGAATGTATATATAATTTTTTCTGATAGCCGCAGCAAAAGGGGATTAAATGTATATAATATTGATTTGGGACGAAAATTAAAGTAATATATCTTTGTTGATGCTTTATGTTTAAAGCTCTCGGAAGGGTGATTTTAAGTTGAGAAGAAGCGGCGTTCTGATGCATATTTCCTCTTTGCCATCAAAGTACGGTATAGGAACTCTCGGCAAAGAGGCTTATGAATTTGTAGATTTTCTTAAAGATTCCGGGCAGTCGCTGTGGCAGATACTGCCTCTTTGTCCCGGTGGAAAGGGAAACTCTCCTTATATGAGCTTTTCAAATTTTGCCGGAAACAGTCTTTTTATAGATTTAACTGCTTTGGTTGAAAAAGAGCTTTTAACTCAGGCGGAAGTTGCCGAATGTGATTTCGGCAGTGAAGAAAGCCGGGTGGATTTTGAAAAAGTGACAGCAGGGCGGGAAAAGCTGTTTCACCTTGCAGCGGAAAGATTCTTCCTCAGTGTTCCCGATGACTATGAAAGTTTTTGTAAGGAAAACGAATTTTGGCTTCGTGATTTTGCACTCTTTATGGCTTTAAAAGAAAAATACGGCGATGTTTCGTGGAATGAGTGGGGAAAACCTCTGAAACTTCGGAAAGAAGAGGCGCTTATAAAAGCGGAGCGGGAGCTTTCGGAGAATGTAAACCGTTATAAAATGGAGCAGTATCTCTTTTACAGCCAGTGGTATGCCCTTAAAAAATATGCCAATAAAAACGGAATCGAGATAGTGGGGGATATCCCCATATATGTAGACTATGACAGCGCAGATGTATGGTCATCCCCTGAAAACTTTCTTTTAGATGAAGAATACAGTCCCCGTGTAGTGGCAGGATGTCCTCCCGATGCCTTTTCCGAGGACGGCCAGCTTTGGGGCAACCCCGTTTATAACTGGGAGAAGATGAAAGGGGACGGATATACCTGGTGGACGCAGCGGCTTTCCCATGCTCTGAAGGTCTGCGACAGGGTACGTATTGACCATTTCAGAGGATTTGAATCCTATTACTGTATTCCTCTGGGAGAAAAAACTGCGAAAAACGGCAAATGGGAAAAAGGACCGGGAAGCGAATTTTTCGCAGTTATGAAGAAAAAATTCGGCTCTCTGCCGGTTATAGCCGAAGATCTTGGAATGCTCACCGATGACGTAAGGAAGATGCTTAAAAAGACAGGGCTTCCGGGAATGAAAATATTAGAGTTTGCCTTTGATGCAGATGACAGCAGCTCTTATCTTCCCCACAATCATATAAAGAACTGTGTGGTATATACGGGAACCCACGATAACGATACAGTGATAGGCTGGATTGATTCCCTTAATCAAAAGGACAGAGCCTTTGTAAAAAGATATTTGCGTCTTAGTGCACGGGAAGGATATAATTGGGGCATAATAAAGTCGGCAATGATGAGTGTAGCCGATACGGTTATTGTTCCCATGCAGGACTTTCTGGGCCTTGGCAGCGAGGGAAGAATGAACGTTCCGGGAGTTGCCGAGGGCAACTGGAGCTGGAGGATGGAAAAGGGAGCCATAGACGAAAAGCTCTGTAAAAAGATAAAAAAGATAACCGAAACATACAGAAGACTTCCTACGGAGAAGAAAAAGAGAAAATCCTGAAACGGTAATATAAGCTTTATAGTGAGAGGATTGATTTTATGTCAAAGACCTTTGAGAGCATGAATATTTTTTCACACAGTATGTATCAGAAGGAGCTTTCCGAGCTTTTGCCCCAGGAGCTCCACTGTGTAACGGCAGCGGCGGTAATGAACAGTATTTCGGATAACTGGAAAGAAAGCCGCAAAAAGCATGGAGAAAACCGCAGAGCCTGCTATCTTTCGGCTGAGTTTTTAACAGGAAGAGCCATATATAATAATCTTCTTTGTGCCGGACTCCTCAGTGAAGCCAAAGAGTTTTTTGAGGAAAGGGGACTGAGTTTTGAGTCCCTTGAGGAAATCGAGGATGCAGCTTTGGGAAACGGCGGCTTGGGACGTCTGGCCGCCTGTTTTCTCGACAGCGCCGCTTCAATGAACCTTCCCCTTGACGGATACGGTATAAGATATAAATACGGACTTTTTAAACAAAAAATCCAAAACGGCTTCCAGAAGGAAGAGCCCGACGACTGGTCAAGGTTCGGCGATCCCTGGTCGGTTTGCCGAGATGAAGATTCGGTAATTGTGGAATTCGCAGGGGGAGAAAAGGTAAAGGCTGTTCCCTACGATATGCCTGTAATCGGTTATGGCACAGACCATATTTCCACTTTGCGTCTGTGGCAGTGCGAGAGTGTGGAGCCCTTTGATTTTGACAAGTTTTCAGCGGGCAGACACAGTTTTTCTCTTAAATATAAAAACAGAGCCGAGGATATTTCCCGTGTGCTCTATCCCGGAGACGAAACTGTCAGCGGAAAGCTTCTCAGGCTCAGGCAGGAATACTTCTTTTCCAGCGCATCCCTTAAAGATATAATTCGTACTTTTAAAAAGGAGCATGGCGAAAATCTCACTCAGCTTGGAGATTATACCGCAATACAGCTTAATGATACACATCCGGCTCTTTCCGTACCGGAGCTTGTGAGAATTCTTACGGAAGAAGAGGGAATTTATTTCGACGAGGCTCTTTTAACGGCACGCAGTGTTTTCGGCTATACAAATCACACTATAATGCAGGAAGCCCTTGAAAAATGGGATATGAAGCTGCTTAGGGCAGTATGTCCCAAAACTGCTAAGATAATAACCCTAATAAACCGCCGCTTGAAGCAGGAGCTTAAAGATATGGGAGCGGAAAAAGAGAATATGCACATTATTCAGGGCAGTACAGTGCATATGGCGAATCTTTCCGCCTACGGTTCGGGACATATAAACGGAGTTGCGAAAATCCACACGGATATTTTAAAGGAGCGGGTTTTAAAGGATTGGTATGACCTTTATCCGGAAAAGTTCCTCAACGTCACTAACGGAATAACTCCCAGAAGATGGCTTGCTTTGGCGAATCCGGAGCTGAGCGGGCTTATAACGGAACTTTTAGGCAGCGATTTATGGAAAAAAGATTTGACTTTCCTTGAAGGACTCAAAAAGTATGCAGATGATAAAAATGTCATCGAGAGATTTATAAAAATAAAGGAAGACAACAAAAAGCAGCTTTCCCAGTATGTTAAAAAGCATAGCGGAATAAAAATAAATCCTGATACTATTTTTGATGTTCAGATAAAGCGTCTCCATGAGTATAAACGCCAGCTTTTGAATATACTTACAGTGCTGGAAATATACTTTGAGCTTAAAGAGGGAAGTTTGTCGGGATTTAATCCCACCACCGTTATTTTTGCAGGCAAAGCGGCACCCGGATATTTCAGAGCAAAAGGTGTTATAAAGCTCATAGGCGAAGTGGCTGAGCTTATAGACAGTGACCCTGATATGAAAGGCATACTGAAAGTTGTCTTCTTGCCCGATTACAATGTTTCCTACGCTGAAAAAATAGTGGCCGCCGCAGATATTTCCCAGCAGATTTCCACTGCGGGAACAGAGGCCAGCGGAACAGGAAACATGAAGCTTGCCTTAAACGGAGCTGTAACCTTCGGCACTATGGACGGAGCCAATATAGAGATAGTGGAGAAAGCCGGAAAGGAAAACAATTACATTTTCGGAGCGGATGCCGAGGAAATAGAGAAAATCTATGAAAGTTATGACCCCATGTCACTTATGGAGTCAAATCCGAAAATCAAAAGATGTATGAATGCCCTTATAGACGGAACTTTGGATGACGGCGGCACCGGTATGTTTAAGGAGCTTTATGATGCTATTACAATCGGAGCCAGCTGGCACAGACCCGATCATTATTTTGTGCTTCACGATTTTGAAAGCTGTCTTGAAACCCGCCTGCGTCTCAATTCGGATACGGCGGATAAAGAGGCTTTTGCCAAAAAGTGCTGGCTCAATATGTGTTCCTGCGGTGATTTTTCCTCTGATCGTTCAGTTTCGGAGTATGCTGATAATGTTTGGCACATAGAAAAAGTTTAATTTAATAATAAAAAGGGAGAAGAGGCGCAGAAATTTTTCTGCGCCTCTTCTCCGTACCATATTATAAAAGGAGGTTAAAATTGATATTAGTTACTTATTACTGAGCTGTTTTTATGTTGAGTGCTTCTTTGGAAGCTATAGAATTTTTCGTTAATTCATTGTTGCAGGGCAAAATGCCGTAAAGAACTTTGTCAATATAATATGTAAAATAATCATATATGCTATCGCCCTTAAGTCCCGGTAAATCCTTATAATTCAAAGCTCCTCGTGCTTCATAGGCGGCCATGAAAGCTATATGAAAGCATAAAGACATTTCAAAAGCACTGATGTCAAGTGAATAGTATTCGACTATTTTTTGCAACAGTTCGGTAAATTTTTTCTGGTGATAATTTGTTATTTCCAGAATTTTCTCTTTTATGGTAGGCTGTTGTGTAGAGTGGATTGAATAAATTATGTAAAGAAGGAAACTATGTTCATCAAAAACCTTTTGATAGCAGGAAAAAATTTTAAGAAGATTGTTTCTGAATGATAAGTTTTCATCAAATTCAAACAGTTCAAAGATTTCGTTTACAATTGAATATGCGTGGGCACAGCAGGCTGTAAACAGGTCTTCCTTATCATTGAAGTAGTAATAGAATTTTCCTTTTGAAATATTGCACATCTTGCATATTTCATTAATAGAAGTTTCTTCGTATCCGTAAATTGTAAAAATACGGGAGGCAGATTCTATAATTTCGTTGACATTTGCCTGGGAATTCATTAAAAGACCTCCAAATTATTCGAATGCTTTAAACGATTGTTTATATTTTAACATATATAAGATTGGCTGTAAATTGCAATATTTATTGATTTTATAGCAAATTTCATATACGTGTCAAAAAGCAGAGCTGAAAACTATTATAAATACCGAAAAATATTTGCGATATAGGAATGAATTTATTTTGTTAAATAATATAACTGATATAACAGGCGGTTTTGTAAAAACATATAATTAAAAGAGAGGAAGAAGAATTATGAAAGCGAAATAGAAAAGGAACTTAAATTAGTAAATTTTAATTATTAGACAATAACTTTTTGCATTGTGTAATTAAATAGATTTCAATTACAAAATGTATAGATAAAAATATTTACACTTTAAAAATTCAGAAACAAGCTGGGTTATCAATTGATACCAAACTATATAGCAATTTTTACATATAAAATCGCAAAAATTATAAACTTATGCAAATGCATTCTGAGAGTGACTAATATACCTAAAAATTTCAAAAATTACAAGCATAGAAATAAATGAGGTTGCCAAAGACTGACTGGTCGGTATTTTTTTATGTAATATTTATGAAATTTTGCCAATTGATTTTATGGTTTGAACAAATAAGAGTGTTATTCTTTTCACAATATTACCATTAATTTATTTAACTCGATGAATTATCATAACGGAGTAGTCGGTCGTACAGAATATGTGCACCGCAAAAAAACATATTTGAGGAACGAAAATGGCAAAGGGTAAAAAGCTGTTAAGCGTATTCCTTGCACTTGTAATGGTGTTTTCTGCTATATCAGCGGCTCTTATAGTTTTTGCAGAGAGTCCTGAAGATGTAGTTGAGAGAATTAACGCTTTTGACGGTACAACCGGCAGCAAAGCAACCGAAGAAGACATTAAAGAGTTTGAGTCTATTGCAGCAGAATATAAAGCTCTCACTGATAAACAGAAAGATGAGCTTGATATTACAGCAACAGGTAAACTCTTCAAGCTTGCATTTGACCGTGGTCAGGTTGTTAAAGCGGATGAAGCAGGCGATGATTTTTATGCAAAGTATGTTTTAGCTGATGAGTATGCAGACGAGGTTCTCGGAAGAACTGATAATGCAGATAAGTCACAGGCATACTGGGAAGCTTTCTGTGAAACCAAGGTTACAGTAGGCGATAAGGAAATAGCAATTAAGGATGCAAAGGCAGCTGATATTCAGGCTGATACACAAGGAGTTATAGCCGCTGCTTTTGAAAAAGCCGCTGAAGATTATAAAGCTCTTGGTGAAGCAGCAAGATATCTTCCTTTCCTTTACTATAGTTCATCTTACACATCCGGTGACAATAGTGGCTTGGCTGTGTATTATAAGAACTTCTCAAGCCCCTATGACGCTATCAAAGAATTTTATGATTACTATAAAGCTGTAAAGGAAGCTGAAAATCCATTTACAGAGGTAGCTCCCAGCTGGCAGGATAAAGAGAAGTATCCCGGAGGAATTTCCGATCCTCAGTATAAGGCAGATAAAGCTGCTTATGATGACCGCAAGGCTCAGGCAGAATCTGTATGGTGTGTATACGCTTGGGAAAAGATTGCTGATATCGACCAAACTCTTCTTAAAAACGTATATGATCTTGGCGTTGAGATGGTAACATTGCTCGAGAAGTACGTTGCAGATAACAGCAGCGTCACCGGCGAAGAGTTCAGCGCTGTTTATGCAAAGTTTGAAGCTCTTTCAGAAACTGATGCTTTTGTTTTCAGCAAGTCTAATTATGCATCATATAAATATGTTGACACCTATGGCCTTATCTCATTTAAAGATGCAGCAAGTACAATTAAAGGTCTTGTAGGTCAGCCCAGAGTTGACGCTTTTGTTGCAGCAGTTAACGAGGCAACAGAGCCCTATACAAGAGAAGCTGTACAGAAGGCTATTGACGCTTACAATCAGATTTTCTCAGAAAGCTATTCACAGATTCCCGCAGAGGTTCTTGATAAGTTCGAGGATATGATTGCTAATATGCCCGCTTCTGAAGAGAAGCCTGTACTTCCTGAATGGACACGTCCCGACCTTAAGTATCCTGCAGAAGTAGACGAGAACAGAACAGCTCTTCTTGTTGAAACTCTTGATACAATGATCAATGAACTTATTAAGCAGCAGGGTTATGACAGCATTAAGGATATTCTTGAAAAAGAGCTTTACACAAACTATACAGTAGCAATGATTCCTCAGGCACTTTATCCCATGCTTGAGCAGCTTCTTAACGATAACGGTGCAGGAATTGCACTCAGCTTCCTTAGCCTGTCTCCGCAGAAGCTTGCAAAAGTTATGGAGGAAGAAAAATTCGCAAAAGCCAGAGACCTCTTTAATTCACTTGCCCCCGAGGGAGAAAAGGATTCAACAGCCCATTGGGCAAATCTTGACCTTACAAAGGTTGAGAATGGCACTTTTGGATTCCAGGATGGCGACCGTGAGGGCTTTGTAAACGCTCTTGCAGCAGTTCTCAGAGGTTTAACTGTACCGCTTACAAGCGGACTCCTTGCAGTTGATTTCGCTAACGAGGTTAATGTTCCCAACGTGACTTACGGTCTTTATGAGTACCTTATTCCTGTACTTGAGGCTCTTGATGTTGAAGGACTCATGAGTTCAAGAGAGTATACTGAGCAATTTAATGCAGCTGAGGGTAACGCTAAGGGCGACGCAGCAATTCTTCCTATTCTCAATCCTATCTTTGATCTTGTTGAGAATAAACTTTCAGCAGCTCCCCTTTCAACACTTGTAGACCTTCTTCCGAAGCTTGCACATGTTCTCAATGACAATATCCTCAATGATCAGCTTCAGCTTATCCATGGAACTTTGGGAATGATCAGCAGCTTTGTAAGTGCAGATCTCCTTCACATTGATCCCTCTGCTATTATCGGTCTTGTTAACGGACTTATCGGCAACCTTCAGATTGGTGATGTTACACTTAGCCTTAAGCTTTCCGATCCCGACTGGGCTCTTCTTGCATCAACAGCTAAGCCTGTTATTAAGGACAGCGTTTCAGGCGATAACGCTTACCGTGTAGGCTTTGAGACAAATAAGAGCGATGCTTTCCTTGTAGTTTTCCGTTATCTCTTCGAGAATATTACAGAGGAAAATAACCTTGCTTCTATTAAGAAAGCTATCTCATCTCTTGTAACAGATCCTTCAATTACTCAGGTTATCGATCAGGTTCTCGGTTCAATTGCAGGTCTCAGCGCTGACGAAGCACTTGTAATGGTTTGCGATTTACTCGGTGTTCCTCAGGGTGACGAGTCCACAGACCCCACTGATCCTACAACACCTACAGATCCCGGTACAGACGATTCCGGAGACATAACTCCTCCTGCAAACGGCGATACAATGATGATCGGTGCTTTTGCAGCAGTTGCAGTGCTTGCCGGTGCAGCTCTTATAATTACTAAAAAGAGAAAGTAATTAATCAAACAGGCTTTCTTCATTTCACTTCTTTCACATATAAAACCGCTAAGCGAGGCGCCTGCTATCCTTCTTTATTTTGGATAGCGGGTGTTTCGCTTTCTATTAATATAATTAATCGCTTTTCGTGATGTTCGGTACTTTTTAAAAAATTACCTATAAAAATGTAAATAAAACTATTGATTTTTTGTTTTATATGGGTTATTATTCAGTTGTACAGATAAAACCGAATATCGGCTTGTTTCAGAGGTTGAGAGTAAAGCAAAATTCCCCGAAATACGGGGGTGTTTTCGCTTTGCTCTTTTTTATTTTGAAAAGGGAGTGGGAAAATGGTAGATGTAGCAGTTATCGGCTGCGGAGTTATCGGCGCAGCGGTGGCTATGGAGCTTGCAAAACGTCAGGTTTCCGTTGTAGTCCTTGAAAAGAACAACGATGTTGCAATGGGTACTACAAAAGCCAACAGCGCAATTCTTCACGCAGGCTATGACCCGGAACCGGGTACGCTTATGGCAAGACTCAATGTAAGAGGTGTAGAGCTTGCAAAACAGATTTGCGAAGATCTCGATGTTCACAGAAAGCAGATAGGAAGCCTTGTGCTTGCTTTTACCGATGAGGAAGTACCTCACGTTGAAAAGCTTTACGAAAACGCAAAGGCAAACGGTGTTCCCGGAGCGAAAATCATAAGCGGTGAAGAGGTAGCCCAGATGGAGCCGAATCTTTCTCCCGTAAAATGTGCTCTTTACGCTCCTTCGGCGGCAATTGTAAATCCTTGGGAATTTGCTATTGCAATGGCTGAAAACGCAGTGGAAAACGGAGCTGAGGTAAGACTCAATAGCCCCGTTACTGCCATAGAGAAAACCGAAAATGGCTGGCTTTTGAAAACTCCCTCCGGCGACGTTGAGGCAAAATATGTTGTAAACGCTGCGGGAGTCAGTGCGGGAGAAGTTCATGAAATGGTTGCAGAAAAGGAATTTACTACAATTCCCTGCCGCGGTGAATATTATCTCCTTGATAAAACCGAGGGTACAAGAGTAAATCATGTTATTTTCCAGTGCCCCACAAAGGTGGGTAAAGGCGTTCTCGTTTCTCCCACAGTCCACGGAAATCTTATTGTAGGACCCAATGCTGAAGATGTGGATTCTGTGGCCAATACAGCAGCAGGTCTTGCATTTGTAGCGGAAATGGCTAAAAAGAGCGTTCCTTCAATTAATTTCAGAGAGAATATAAGAAACTTTGCAGGTGTACGTGCAAACACCGACCAGTCCGACTTTATAATAGAAATGGCAGCGGAAGGATTCCTTGATCTTGCAGGAATGAAGAGCCCCGGACTTTCAGCGGCGGCGGCCGTTGGTGAAGAGGCCGTTAAGCTTCTTGAGGAAGCCGGACTTTCAGCTCCCAAAAAGGAGAATCCTGTTACAAAACGTCATAAGGTCAGATTCAAGGAGCTTTCAGCTGAGGGAAAAGCAGAGCTTGTTAAAAAGAATCCCGCATATGGCAGAGTTATCTGCCGCTGCGAAACCATAACAGAGGGCGAAATTATCGATGCCTGCCATGAGATTATTCCTCCCTGCAGCATTGACGGAGTAAAACGCCGTGCAGGCAGCGGAATGGGCAGATGTCAGGGCGGCTTCTGCGGACCGAGAGTTCTCGAAATTCTTGCAAGAGAGCTTAATAAAGATCCTGAAGAGATAATGCAGGACGGAGTAGGTACCGTAATTCTTACAGGCAGAACTAAAGAAGGAGGCGAGAGATGATGAACGAACAGCTTTATGATGTAGCAGTTATCGGCGGAGGCCCCGCAGGTCTTGCAGCGGCTTTAAAGGCAAGGGAAAACGGAGCTGAAAAGGTTCTCATTCTCGAGCGCGACAAAGAGGCCGGAGGAATACTCAACCAGTGTATACATAACGGCTTCGGACTTCATTATTTTAAGGAAGAGCTTACAGGTCCCGAATATGCGGGCAGATTTGTGGCTCAGCTTGAAGGCAGCGGAATTGAGCTTTGGCTCGATACCATGGTTCTCGACCTTAACGCTGAAACCCATGAAATCCATGCAGTAAGCGGAAAATACGGCTACTGTCTTATAAAGGCAAAGGCTATTGTCCTTGCAATGGGCTGCCGTGAGCGTACAAGAGGCGCAATCGGTATTCCCGGAACACGTCCCGCCGGCGTATTCACAGCAGGTACTGCCCAGAGATACGTCAATATGGAAGGCTATATGGTGGGCAAAAAGGTGCTCATCTTAGGTTCCGGCGATATCGGACTTATTATGGCCAGAAGAATGACTCTTGAGGGAGCAAAGGTTCTTGCCTGTGTTGAGGTAATGCCCTATTCCGGCGGACTTAACAGAAATATCGTTCAGTGCCTTCATGACTACAATATACCCCTTTACCTTTCTCATACAATTATTGACATTCAGGGTAAGGACAGAGTTGAAAAGGCAATAGTCGCAAAGGTTGACGAAAACAGAAGACCTATTCCCGGTACTGAAATGGAGTTCGACTGCGACACAATTCTTCTTTCTGTTGGACTTATCCCAGAAAACGAGCTCACAAGAGGAGCGGGAATTACAATTGACCGCCGTACAAACGGAGCAATTGTATTTGAGAACATGGAGACTCAGGCTCCCGGTATTTTTGCCTGCGGAAACGTTGTTCATGTTCATGACCTTGTTGACTATGTTACAGCGGAAAGCTCCAGAGCTGGAGCAGCTGCTGCCGAGTATGCCTGCGGTAAGCGCAGAGGCGGCAGAATTATAGAAGTTTCAAACGGCGACGGAGTAACTTACACCGTGCCTCAGAGAATTCGTGTTGAAGCTGTGGAAAAGTTTGCCGAACTTTTCTTCCGTGTACGCAATGTTTATTCTGGAGATCTTCGCATTGTGGTTAAGGACGGCGACAAGACCGTAGCTTCATATAAGCGAGAGCATCTTGCCCCCGGTGAGATGGAGCATATCACTCTTCCCAAGGTAATTCTCGATAAGGTACAGGGAGATATTACAGTAAGCGTTGAGGAGGCTAAGTGATGAAAGAGTTAATTTGTATTGTATGTCCCAAGGGCTGTCACCTCAAGGTTGATGAAGAAAACGGATATGCGGTTACCGGCAATACATGCCTTAAAGGTGCTGAGTACGGTAAAAACGAACTGCTTAATCCTATGAGAGTTGTAACAAGCACTGTAAAAGCGGAGGGCGGAGCTTATCCGAGATGCAGCGTTAAAACAGCAGGCTCCATACCTAAGGAAAAGATATTTGAGGTAATGGAGGCTCTCAATTCAGTGACACTAAAAGCTCCTGTAAAAACAGGGGATATAGTGATAAAGGACGTCTGCGGTACAGGCGTGGACGTTGTTGCAACGAGAAGCCTTTGATGAGAAGCTTATAGAGAGGAAATAAAAAAAGCCGTCCGGAAGGACGGCTTTTTGTTTGCGGCTAATGTGTTTTGTGAAATAGTCAATAGTTAGTAGACATAAAAAAGCGAAACTAAGCCATCTGTTCAATTCTAAATTGGATAGGTGGCTTTCCATTTAGTTTACGAAC
>CASEMN010000020.1 GCA_949289045.1 uncultured Oscillospiraceae bacterium | reverse complement strand
TCCTGTTCGTAAACTAAATGGAAAGCCACCTATCCAATTTAGAATTGAACAGATGGCTTAGTTTCGCTTTTTTATGTCTACTAACTATTGACTATTTCATAAATAACGCCGGCTTTCTCTTTGTTAAATTTCAAGTAATATAATTACTTACCATTCTTCTTTATTTATTATCATACAAAAAGAAAGCAGACAGTTTTGCTTCTGCTTTCTTTTTGCGTTCAATTATTTATGCTGTATAATATAAATCATCTTTTCATTGTAATCAAAATGATATCGTTATCTGAAAGTTTTACTTCTACACTTTTTTCAGAATTGATTTTATCTGCATCAAGGTTAGCTTTGAAGGGCTGAGAATTTGCCTTTATTTTCTCTGTTTCCTCAATTGAAAGAACCGCCGGTTTGCCCATTTCTTCCCAGATTGAAAACGGATCCCCGCTTCCCTTTCCCACTCTTTCAACCGAAACTTCTGAAAAATCCGGAGCATTTTTTAAATTTATAACCGCAGAATACTCTCCACCGTTCTCTGTAAAATTCTGTGCATACAGCATAATATAAACATTTTTCGCATCATCGCAGAACGCCGCCATTTCCACATCATCATCAGTTATGGGCAGAGTGTACCTTTTATCAGGAAGATCAGCGAGCATTTTCATTGCATAAAAGGTCGGCTTTTTAATTGCGTCAATTGTCATAAAACCGAAACCTCCGCAAAAAGGATCGGCAAAGAAGAAAAGCTCTTCAAAAATATCTGAAAAAGTCCAGTAACTGCTGCCGTCAACAATTCCCTGATTGTCGAGAACTGTTTTAACTAAAAAAGAAGCCGCCGTGGGTTTGTCATGAATTTCTGCAACACAGTTTGAGCTGATACTCCATTCCGTATAATACAGCGGAAGCTTGCCTGCTTCCTTTCGGACACGTTCAGCCTCTCTTTTCATATATCCTTTAAGGTTATTTGAAAAATCGTTGACGTTGTCAAAAATCGGCTGAAGCATACTTCTGAGAGTATTGCTGTAAATGCCGCTTTTCAGCTTTCTTATGGCTTTGAGCCGTTCACTGTTAATGGTATGGCCGAGGGCATCGGTAGGATACTGATGAGTTGAAATAAAATCCACAGGCACGTTTTCTCTTTTGCAAAAATCCAGGAATTCAGTAATATGTTTACCCGCAGTTGTAGCAGGTCCGCCGACCATCAGTTTTTCACTGACTGATTTTAAGGCGGACACCGTATCGGCATACAATCTGAAATAATCTTTCAATGTTCCCTTAAAGAAACAGGAAAGATCAGGCTCGTTCCAAATTTCAAAATACCAGGTGCTTACTTCTTCTATACCGTATCTGTCAATAAGGAATTCAGCAAACTCCCGTATAAACTGCTGCCACTCATCTGTCTTTTTCGGCAGAGTTACATTACCCTTATAATGAAAAATAGTCTTTTTTCCCGATGCCAGCGCAGAGGGCATGAAACTTATTTCAACAAAGGGTTTCATGCCCGCACTGAGCAGATTATCGTAAACACGCCCCACCTGATAGAAATTGAATATTTTTCGGCTGCCCGGTATTCTGAGAGGAAGATGGTCTTCAAGGCGCACACATACATACATGTCATCGTCAAAAATACCGTGGAAACGCACTCTTTCAATACCGAGCTCATCGTGAACCAATTTAAGCTGCTGCACATAATCAGCTCTCTGAGCCAGTGCGGCGTGACCGCTGCCCACACAAAACTGCCAATGCTTTTTTACATTTTCTGTTTTACCGTTACAATCAAGTTCAAACTTAAACTGTTTCATAAGCTTCTCCTGTCTGATGCAGCCTGTATAATTAACAGATGCTTTTAAATTTATTTGAATATGTGTTTATCGGTAATTTCGACAACAGGCTTTTTGAAGCCCTGAGTTTCAAAGACAATTATCTCATTTTCTTCCTTTAACCATACTCCGGGAATATACAAAGTCCGCTGAGGTCCAACATTCCAGTATCTTCCGAGATTTCTTCCGTTTACGAAAACATAGCCTTTGGTGAAATTCCTTATATCCACAAAGCAGTCATGTTTTGAGCTTGCCTTAAATTTTCCTTTCAGGTAAACAGGAAAATTTTCATTGATACCATTTGTAAAAGTCAGATTGTCTGTTTTATCAAGGGGTATTGTATAGACGTCAAAATCATAGACGTACTGATCGCCAATCATTACATTTTTAAGACCCTTTCGGTCATGTATCCTTTTGGCAAAATTGATTCTGCCCATTGCTTCTACAAGAATATCTACAGTAATTCTTCCCTTGAAAGCGGGAATGGGGAATGAAAAGCTTTCGGGAGCATCCATACCCGCTTTTATCTGCTTTTTTGTAAGAGGAGCGGAGCGGTCAAATCTTCCTATTAATTTCCCGTTTACATAAACTGATGCAATATCATGAACTCCGTCGGCAGCTATGGAAGTTGCGGGATAATCCCCTTCTATTTCCGTATGATAGAGTATCATGCCGTAATCCTGACCGTAATGCTCCATATAATGGGCAAAATGGTCGGAGTATTTTGTACCGTTAAGCTTTATATTTTCAATAAAGGATGCGCTTTTAGTGAGCTTTACTTCGCCGATATACTGTGTTTGGGGTCTCGGAGGAAGCTCCGGCGGCTCTATTCCCTGCTTTCTGCACAAAAGCTCACGCATTACGTAATATTTCTGAGTATAATCTCCGTACTCATTGAGCGGTGCACCGTAATCATAGCTTGTAGTCGTAGGCTGATAAATTTTTGCATAGTTTGCTCCCGCCATATAGCCAAAATTAGTTCCTCCGTGGAACATATAAAAATTGAAGCTTGCATCCTGCTCAAAAAATTCATTAAGTATTCTGCCGAATCTCTTTTTTACACCGATATCTACCCCGCCATGGTGCTTTTCACGGAAATGGTCAAACCATCCACACCACATTTCTCCGCACATAAGAGGCTTATCGGGCTGATATTCCCTTAGTTCCTTTAAGCCTACTTTCGGATATGAACCGAAATTTACGACTTTGAATTCTTCCGGGAGACTTCCGCCGGACAGACAGTATTTGCTCTCACCGTCAGATGTGAAAAGCAGAACCTCGATGCCGTTTGAACGCAGGTTATCCCTAATAAATCTCAGATATTTTTTATCTGTACCATAGCTTCCGTATTCATTTTCAATCTGTACAGCTATAATCGGTCCGCCCTTTGTCTGCTGAAGCTCGGCAAGATGCGGAATAAGCACATCGAAATATCTTTTGACAAAACCTATGTATCTTTCATTGTAGCAGCGAAGCTTTATATCATCATATTTTAAAAGCCACGACGGGAATCCTCCGAATTCCCATTCAGCGCATATGAATGGGCCCGGACGCACAATAACATAAAGCCCCTCACGCTGAGCAGTTCTGATAAATTCAAAGACGTCATTTTGCCCCTCAAAGTCGTAAACTTCCTCATCCCTCGGCTGATGAACATTCCACGCTATATAGGTTTCAACAGTGTTGAAGCCGGCCGCTTTAAGTTTTCTGAGACGATCCGCCCAGTATTCATGGGGAATCCTGAAATAATGCATGGCTCCGGAATAGATGTTAAAGGGTTTATCGTCCATATAAAAGGCTCCGTTTTTTATTTCGAGCATATGTTACACCTCACAAATAGCAATATAAAGTAAGCTATCTTTATTTTTCAAAAGTTACCGACTCTTTTTCATATTTCGGAGTATATTTATCCTGATAATAATTTTCTGCACGACAGTCAAATTTACCGTCAGGATAAGTTGTTATCATAGTGCATCCGCGATAATCGCCTTTTTTATCTATATCTTTATAGGCAAGATAATCAACGCTAAGGCCATATGTAAGGCGTATGCCTTTATAATCAAGGGAATAATTATTGACATGATCATGCCCTACAAAAATCCCCTGCGTAGAGCCTAACTGGAGCATGGTTTCAAAAACCATGTCATCCTCCGCACCACAGCAAACATTTTCGTTTTTCTCACCATAAACGTATTTTACATTTTCAGTATTTTTAAAGCCTGAATTTTCGTATTCGGACCATGCGGTGTCATACTCCCTGAGAGGAATATGGAAAAAAGCAAGAGATTTTACATTTTTATATGTTTCCTCAGGATACGCAAGAGAGCCGGAGGGCAACTCATTTAAAACCTCTGCGTTATAACTGTTAAGCTCCTCTATATTTTTTCTGTACCAGTCAATCTGATTCTGATGAATATTATCGTATTTCCCACCAATGTCAACAATTCCCGGATACGAATGAGAATCAAACATAATAAGGGATTGCGTAATAAGGCCTTTGGAATTTTTTACATTTATAATCTGATTGCCGTATCCATCAACTTCCTCGGGCCCGGGAGTATAAAGGCAGTATTGGAGTTCATCGCTCATATAGTATTCTCCCAGCTTTTCACGGGAATAGAAGCTGTACGCTTCGGTGTCGTGATTTCCGAAAGCAACAGTCCAATATACTCCGAGCTTATCCATTAACTTTGCAAAAATTTTAGCTGCAGCAAGATTGTTGAGAGTTCCTGCCTTATCGGGGAACGGAAAGGCTATATCGCCTGTGGCAATTACCAAATCCGGTTTTTCCCGGGCAACCATGGCAGCAATACAGTTAAGTGCTTGAGCGTCCTTTTTTGCTGATAACCAGCCTCCGCCTATATGCACATCTGTAAGCTGCATAATCTTAAACTCACGGTCAGTTACAAAGTACCAGTTTCCGTTTTCATCTTTTTCAGGTGTGAGAGGATCTTCTTTCTCGACTTTATCAAAGCTGCTGGCAAGCTCCATATTTTTCTTGCTGTAAATCGACGACGCTATTGCTGACGCAGCAACTGCCAGAATCGCTATTAATAAAATTAGGCCGCATATTACTGCAATAATTTTTTTAACGCTCATTTTAAATTCTCCTTATTATCCTCAATTGAACTCAGAGTACAGATGCTCAATGGTAAAATCTTTCATATCCTTATCAAAACGAATTACCAAAGCCCCCTGCAAATCTTCGTCATAATAACTTGTGCGGCCAGTTTTGAGTCCATAGGCCAACACAACGGAATCGTATTCAAAGGCAAAATTATTCTTATGGTCATGGCCAACAAATACACCTTTTGTGGAACCAAGCTCCTCCATTTTGGCAAAAAGACCCGTATTTTTGTACGGCGAACATATATCTTCTCTTTGCTCTCCGATTATAGCCTGTTCAGGTGTAAAATAACGGTATTCCGGAAGCGGAATATGGAAAAAGGCAAGGGAATCAACCGGATGTCCCACAGCAGCGTTTATGGCTTTTACCGTCCGCTCGTACCAGTCTATCTGACTTTTCTTTATGTAGGCCCAGTCAGTTCCGCCAAGAGGCTGCTTTTTATCGGAAGGCAGATAAAAACCGTAATTATGGGAATCGAACATATAAAAGCTGTATTTGATATCCGAATTTTCAACTACGTTGACAACATAGTTACCTACTCCGGAAACATTTTTAAAGCCTTCCCTGAAAAGGCAATTTTCCTTTTTTTCAAAAACAGACGCAATTTCTCTGAGCGACGGTTTAATATCATTTTCGTGATTGCCAAAAACAAAAAAAAGGAATATTATAGCTATTAAGAAAATCTGCAAAGTTTTCAATTTTTTCCAAATCATCATACAAAGCGTTATCACCTGTAAGAACGATAAAATCAGGATCGCTTCGATTTATAAGGTCATCAATCATTTCATACTGCTCTGTTTCCGGATATTTGTTTCCCTCGTTTCCGATTTGTACATCTGCCAGCTGCAAAATAACAAAATCCTCATTTTCTTTTTTTGTTATAGTCAGCGCTTCATCGTGGCTATAAGGTTTGCTTTTATAAAAAAAGTTATCACTTTTAACGCAGGCAACAGTAACCGCAGAACCTACAAGAGTAACTGCAGCAGTTATACCCAGTAAAATTTTTGAAATTTTTTTCATGTCCATCGTCCTTTCATAGGGTAATTTCTTCCCATTGAAAACTTTTAAATTTTCCGCCCTACTCATGGGAGTTTTCCCATATTAATCATAACAGCTTATTTTCCTCATCCGGGTGCATAACATACCATTCGTAAGACATGGGCTGCAAAGTAATTTTAAATTCAACATTTCCGTTTGAATCAATATCATATACTTCCGGATTTTCATCCTGTCTTGAAATAACTATTTTTTTACCTGTATAGCTCGGTTCTTTCAAAGGCGGAATTTCTTTATCTTCAACCTTTTCATCAGTTATATAAGTTCTTTTTTCACCGTTTCGTGCTCGGATTATCAAAGGGGCTATCTCTGCACCGTAAAGAGGATATGATATGTCGCTGTTTTTAGTATTAGGAAACGGAGCAGGCGGATTTTCGAGAGAGGTAAGCCCTGTATAATAAACGGGAATCCTCAAAGTTTCTGTGTGTTCTTCATCGGTCTGATTGAAAAACATGACAAAACCCCTTGTTTCTCCCTTTGGCAGCACATTCATAATAGCGTCAATAGCCTTAGTGCGAGAAGGATTATCCGTATCAATTCTGGGCGGCAAAAAATGTACTGTTATACCATTTAAAACATGGCGGTATTTTTTAAATATGCTCACCCATTTTTTGAATATCTCTTTTCCCTTTTCGGAATCGTAAACTTTCTTGCCTCTGATAGTAGGCCAAACTCCGCTTGCAGTAATTTGCGCCAAAGCCCAGTCAAAATCAAAGCTATTCTTTTCGGTGGGGAAAAACTTTGCCTCATCCCCTCCGCCATGATACACGTTAAGAGGCAAAAATCCCCAACCCTGAGCGGGATTTTTTGAAAACGTGCCTTTATAATAATAAATTCTCGATGTAATAAGCTGTTCCTGACGGCGTTCCGAATAGGCAATTTCTTCGTATCCGACACATATACGGTTTGTACCGTTTAAAAAGTGCCAATCCGGCGCATTTATGTAGACTCCACGCTTTTTAATTTCCTTGTACCAATCCACAACTGACATCTTCCACTGCTTATACTGAGAATCGGTGAAATCATCATGCAGGTGAGTTTTTCCTCCAGAACACATGAGCATACCGTAAGGGCCGTCAATCTCCACAGCATCTGCGCCAGTTTCGTCAATAAAGCGAAGCACATTTTTCATATATTTTTGTGACCACTCAGTAGCAAGACATCTGCATATATGGCTGGCGTCATGGTTAAGTGCCTCATCGCCTCTTACGGGACGATAATTTTTTACATATGCAAGAGTATAGGCTCCCATGCGTATACCTTTTTTATGGCCGTAATCGTAAGCCTTTTTTATACGCTCCAGATAGCTTTTTCTGCCGCTTTCCATATTTACTCCAGAGCCAAAAGACTGAATTATCATTTCAATACCGATTTCTGCACATTGGTCAACGGCTTTTCTTATAGCATGGGATGAATTGGATATCAAATGAAAAAACAGAACGTTATCTGTGCACCAGGGGGCTATTTTACGGTACATGGTCTTTACTTCTATGAGTCTTTGTTCATAATACTCAGCGCCGAAAAGAAGCTCAAAAGCGACAATCGACTCTATTTCTTCCCCTGCTTCCGCTTTAATATTCATCCTAAACTCAGGCGCAACTTCGAGAAAATCATATTGATACCGTGCATAATGCTTTGCGTATTTTGACAATTCAAGACCTAAAAAATCTGTTGAAGAATCAATATCACTGTCAACAAAAATATTATTACGGTTCTCTGTTATTTTTAAAATATCTGTGTAAATATTATCTATTGTAATTGTCTCAGTGCCCATATTTTTTACTGTAAGCTGCTTCATTATAACCGGAATACCGTCGTATATTTCAAGCCTTACTTCCACCAGTAAATTAAGCTCATCGTTACTGTATTTCAAAATCACTGCTTTACCCTCAGGAGGGTAAACATAGTTTTCCGTCATAGTATCGGTTCTTTTAAACGGCACACGCTCTAAACAGGAAACTTCCTGAGCGCAGGCAAAAACAAAACAGCTGCCATAATACTTTTTCTCGTTTACAGATATCGCAAAATCCGAGTATCCATCTGAAATAAGCTCGATATTCCTTTGCAGATTTTGATATGATAAGGTTTTGCATCCAACAAACTCAATTGTACGTGACACCAGCCCATTTGAAATAACCGCTTTCGAATCTTCAACGGCAATCTGTGCTTTATAATCCCTGTCATCCAGCACCCAGTATTTCATTTTTTCTCCCCCTATATAATTTCAGTAAAGCTTTTATTGTGATGCGTCTATTTATTTCGTTTTTAAAAAAGTAAATTCCAACAATCCTAAATATCGATTTTCTATGACTTGCAAGAATACGTTAACGTGCACGAAAGCGTTTTTTATTCACTCATTTTCTTTTGTAAAATTTATCTATGGACTAATTTTCATTGTAAAGAACATATAAACGCTTAATATAAAATATTCTTAATCACTTCATCTAATATCTAATTTTCATTGCCACTGTTTTTTCGAATATACTGCTTATAAATATAGAAAAAAGATAAATTTTAAATATAATAATACCACGAAAAAAATTTTTTAAAATATAATTTTTCAACTAAATTGTGTATAATATAACATTTGTTTATCAATAAAAAATTTTTTATTGATATTGACCAACAAATGAAAATCCAAAGTAGTACTTTACACCAAAGTAAAAAACATCGTAATTTCTCCAAATCATTCATTTAAAAAGCAGCATAGAAACCATTATTTAAAACACCGCGCCGAATTCACAGTTAAAAATCGGGCAGACTATCTTTTTTAAGAATTTGCAGAATAACACAAAAGACAGCTGTTTAATACAGCTGCCTTTAAAGTTTTATTTTCCTTTTAAAACTTTAACAAAAAAATCTATCAAAATATATATGACTATTTTTACTTAATTTGAATTCTCTTTTAAGTTTTCAAACTTACAATTAATATTATTTTCAGAATATAAAATCATGTAATATTTCTGAATTTGTCTCAAAATCTGCGGCAAAGAGTTTTCTTCCGCCCATACCGGTCATACTGCCGTAAGTTCCTGCTTCCGGCAAAGTTTTGCTTTCAATCTGAGCTCCTAAAAATTGGGGAGCAGATAAAAGCAAGCCTGAAATTTCTGATTCT
Source organism: uncultured Oscillospiraceae bacterium (assembly GCA_949289045.1). Lineage (GTDB taxonomy): Bacteria > Bacillota > Clostridia > Oscillospirales > Acutalibacteraceae > UMGS263. Next base: position 21,259 of record CASEMN010000020.1, on the reverse strand, counting down.
TTAAGATTGGTCTGAACAAGAGGCAAAATGACATTCAGCATATTGTTCATCTCAGATATGCTTAAATTTTTCACCTGATTTACAGCTGCCTGTATTACCTTTTGCTGCCTTTTTACTCTTCCCCAGTCACTGTCTATATATCTGCACCGTGCATAAAGCATGGCTGTTGCTCCGTTTAAGTGATTCATCCCGGCCTTTACCTGCTGAACCTCATCCTTAATTTTCATCTCCGCTATATGATATTCCGCATATGTTCCCTGAGGATGATTTATGTAATCCGCTTCCGCCTGAGTAAGTTCAATATCAATGCCGCCTATGGCATCAATACCGTCTATAAAAGTGCTCAGATTAACCCTTATATAACGGTTCACTTCCACTTTAAAACATTCCTGTATTTCCCTCATCATAAGGTCGGCTCCGCCGTATCTGAAAGTATGAGTAAGCCAGTCGTACTGCCCCTTATACTGTCCGTCGAGAATCGGGACTCCCATGCCCCTTTCAAAACTTACAAGCTTTACCGTTCCTTCTTTTTTATTGAGAGAAAGCAGCATACAGGTATCCCCACGGGCATTGTTGCTGAATTGCTTGCTTCGTTCATCTGTTCCTATGAGCAGAATATTGGTCACGTTTTCAGATGAATATATTCCGCCCTCTGCCTCGATTATTTCACGCTCTTCCAAATCCGCAGTGGCTTTATCCATATCAGCTGCTTCATTTTTAACACTGTCGTCGTTTTCATCAATGGTTCCAAACCATTTACCGTCGCTGAAATTCATCAATGAAATTTTAGAATGATAAAAACCGTAAGCAGTACCGAAAATCACAGCTATTGCCGCTATAACGCAAACAACTGCGATGATAACTTTTGATTTCTTTGATCTTGCTTTTTTCATCTGTTTTCTCCTTTCGGCTCACTGTTCCACAGAGATTACACAATAATTAAAACTATCAGACGCTCAAAATAACAAATCACTGATTCTTTTCAATTCATTTGCTGCTGTAATAGATATCTTTTATTTGCTCATCAAGTTCATAAATTCTTTTTTCCAAATCCGCTTTTTCAGACTCATATTTGCCGCTGTACTGCTCTTTTGCCTCGTCTGCCTCACTGTGAATAGTACGTGCACTGCCGAAAGTGGTTATCTTATAAAGCTCTTTCTCCTGTCCTGATTTGAATACGGAAATATAAGATTTAAACACTTCATATATATCTAATCCATCCTGACCGCTTACAGCACAGACACAATTCCCTTTATTTTCTCTGACATCCTCAAGGTAATCAAGGTTGTCATCGGCTTCAAACGAATAAGCGCCGATTTCCCAAATCTCATTTTCTCCCCTTGAAACAATAAGTGGAAGATTTTCTTCTCCGTGATGTACAGCTGTATTAAAGCCATGAGCCTCCAAAATTTCACTATAAGATGAAGAATATGTACCCGGTTCAAAATATATCGCCTTGGGCATGGTAAGGCTTATATTATAGAATGTATCTTCCATTTCATTGAGAAATGATTCCAGATCTCCGTCGCCGTTCCATGAAAGGCAGTAAGACCATCCCTCATTGAGCATTTCTTCAAATTCACGGCGAATAAAATTCCCCTCCATATTGGGAAGCTCTTCATCAGATAAAGCAATTATTCCGGCAACTGAGTTTTTCTTCATTTCGGGAAACAATTCAGTATAAATTTCTCTGTCTGCACTGGTAAACAAAAGCTCTAATGTAGCCTGTGCTTTTATATTTTCCTCATATTCCTTTTCGAGAGTTTCAAGCCTCTTGTGAAGTTCCATTTTTTCTTCATCCAAAGGCTTTATTTGCTGAATCATTTCCGAATAATTTTCGGCTGCTCTGTTTTGTTCTATTCCCTCTGCGGCCAGCAAAATAACCAGCACGGCTGTAACAGCCAAACTCCATATCATTACAATTCTTTTCTTCATTTCATCACTCTGCTTTTTTATAAAGTTAACTAAAATAATCATCGGCTTATATTGACAGCCTCAAGCCGAAAATGCTTTGAATTTTTATAAATTACAAAATAACTATTCTCTAAATAGCCCTGACCAAAATCACGGCTTTTTTATTTTTAATTTTATTAATAACCTTTTTATACGCTGTTTTATATAAACCTTGGGATAACACCTGCTGAAAGCATAGCTGAAGCTTTTTCCGTCATTTATCAAACTGAAAAACAGCTCCCTTTCTCTCGGAACATCTGACGGATGCCTTAACTGATGGTTAGCTTCTGCTGCTTTATCAAAGTCTATATCCAGCAGTGTCACATTATCAAGGAGCGTTCTTCCTTTATCATTCTGAACCAGAACCAGAGAGATTCCTGCGTTCTGCTCTTCCTCAGGCAAATCGCTTCCCCATGCATCGCCAAGAGTTATATCTCCCACTCTGCTTTTCTGAGCATAAGGACAGCTGTAACAGTTCTCTGTATAATCTAGACCTTTAATAAAAGCAAATGTATAAGGATCCTGTATCCCCTTTAAATTTTCCACAATCGGAGATACAGACAGTCGGAAATCCGTTTTCTTCCTGAACGAAATACTTTCAGCGTTATTTAAAGAATAATCATAATCCTTCAAAAACTTTTCGAGCAGTTCAGGTGACGGCGACCCGTGACATATGAGATCAACTGTATAAAGCTCTTTACTGTACCTTTCTCCCGTAAAGCTTTTGACTGCGGCGACCTGACACGGTAAACCTATAAACAGAACCTTTTTGCCCTGTGTGAGCAATTTCTTTATGCATTTATAAATTCCTTCAGGGTTGCTTTTTACATATTTCGAACCGGTAAAATTTCTCAGCTCATTTATATTGTCGGTTATCCGAAAAACAAACCTGCCATTTTCATAAACGCAGCTGCACACGTATCCGCCGGATTTTACAAAATTAACGGATATTGCCGAAGCTATGCCACCAGAGGAGCTCTTTTCCCTGATACTGTTTTCCTTTGCCCAGCCCTGATACCATTGTACAGGAGCATTAAGCTGAGCTTTATTATTCTGAGGACACACTCTTATGCAGGCATTGCAGTTAATACACTGCGACTCATCTATGACCGCATTATACGCCCTGAGGGAATCAACTATTTTCACTGCGTTTTTTCCGCAGGCATCGACACACGCCATACAGCCTGTACAACTATTTTCTCTGCAAACTGTTTTCATAATAAACCCCGCCGTAAACATTGGATATTAATTTTCTTTAACACAAATTATCTTGCGGACAAAATCCTGAAAAGCAAGAACTTCGCTTTTAAATGGTTATTTCCTTTTAAGAGCTGCTAATTTGCGGTAAAGCTGAAAAGCCATGGGCTTCCAGGTTTTATACTGCAAAGCAGCACCCAGAAGGAACAAAACCACAAGAAGTATTTGTCCCACAGCGTTTTCCCAATACATAACCGCAGCCTGCACCACCATAAGAATAAAAATCATAATATACTTCTTATTGAAAACATCCACGTGTATGTATTTTTTTGTATCTCTGGCACGGTATAAGAACACTGCCAGATAGCTTGCACCTGTCGCCGCAGCCACACCTGCCAATCCGAACCTGAATACCAAAAGAAAATTAAGTACAATATTTACCACTGCACCAAAGACAGCTGAAAAGAGGAAGCCTTTGCTGTCTTTGTTTACCGTATAAGGTGTTGAAAGGAATGTGCCCAAAGTCTGAAAAACAAAACCGATAATCAAATAAGGAGAATATTCCCATGCGGTGTAGTAAGCCTGATTGACATATATTTTAAGAAAGGGCTTTAGAATCATCATCATTCCAAGGGCTGATAACGAAATCACCATGAAAAAAGCACTGTACACATTGTTTGTGTAGCTTTCCTTATCCTCACTCTCGTTTTCTCGTATAGCCGAATAAGCCCATGCCTGATTGAATATTCCCGCAACTGTTGACATCAATGAGGGAATTTTGTATGAAATTGCAAATATTCCGTTGGCCGCCGCTCCCATAACAGCAGTGATTATAATGCGGTCCGCAGAATTCATTATCCACCACATAAACACATTGGGAACCAGTACAATGGAATATTTAAGCATTGCCACGGTCAGATTTTTATTTATACTGAAATGTTTTATTACCTCGGGAACTTTGCCCACCGAAAAAGCATAAGCCGCTGTAATAAAATTAGCCAGAATATAAGCTTTCAGATAGCCTTCAATTCCGCTTTTTAAAACAACAAGAAAAAGAATATTGAGCAGTGCAACACATAAGGTATTGATTATATTTCCGTATGTATAAAGCAGCAGCTTTTCTTTGCCCCGTAAATAGCAGAGAAAAAGCTGAGATGCAGCACTGGAAATTGTATACAAATAAATATACAGAGAATACCCGCTTATACTGCTGAACAGTTTGGATACCGGAATAATCAAAGCTCCTGCAAGCAGTGCGAAGATAAGGGCAAGCATTCCCGTGCTCATAATCTGATTATGGTCGGCGTTTTTATCCAGAGAAAAACGCATGACGCTTTCACCTATATTGAGAATCAGCACAGGCGCCAGAATCATTCCGATTGTTGTTATAAGATCAACTGAACCGTACTCCTGAGTTGTCATCATATGAGTATAGAGCGGAACCAGTACAAATGTTATGAGCTTTGTTGCCAAACTGCCTATTGTAAATATAAACGTATTTTTAAATAAATATTTTCCCCTGCTGTCAGCTGCCATTTTTTACCCCACAATTTTATTTGTGATTTTAAATTTATTTATAATATCTCATTCGACTCATTTTCTCTGAATAACGCTCAAATCTGCGTTATTCAGAGATTTTCTGATCTCAGATTAAATTGCTCTTTAAATAATCTTCGGTATTTTTTCTTTCCCTTTCAACAACAGCGTTAAAACCGCTAAAACTTTTTATTTTCATTTTCTCCTCAATAGAAGATTTTCCGTCCCATTTGTGCTCCATAAGCTCAAGACGGCCAAGCAGATCATTGAGCTTATTCGCATTGCTCTCCCTGACAAGAGAAACAAAGGGCCTGTTGTATTTTGCAGCCATTATTGTGCCGTGAAAGGTATCGGTCACCACACATGCTGCATTTTTGAAGCCTGCAAGCACCTCGAAAGGAGTCCATAACGGAAATTTATCGCACCAGGACAAAGCTCCTCCCACACAGTACAGTTTAAGGTTATGTTTTCTCGCATAATCCTTTATGGCTTTTATTTCCGATTTATCGCTTATCCTGTTTCTGTAAGCGTAGACAATCATATAATCTTCATTTAGATTCATATGTTTTTCCGCCTGTTCCACTTCAGCATCGAACCGGTACATCAGAACCGGGTCCAAATTATATGAAGCCTCTATACCTGAAACTTTTTTTACAAAGCTGAATGTATTGTCATCCCTTACGGAAATCGCAGACTGATGCTCCAATGCTTTCTTTACAGCACCGCGATACTTTTCCGGTAAATCTTCATAAGTAAAAAATCCGCAGGAAGCTGCATAGCTGATGACTTTTGAACAGGGAATGTCTCCGTATAACTGCGTGGATACTCCCCACCAGCATGAAGATGAACAGTTGAAAACCTCGTCACTGCCTATTACCACTGCCTCACAGTCTGAATCAAGAAGCATTTTTTCCTCTGTAACACCAAGCTCTTCATCATGCCATTTTACAAACAGACGTCCAAGTTCATCAGTCTTTAATTTGAAAATAATATGCTTTACCGCATTAGAGCTGAGCATATTTTTTATTTTGACGAAAACAGATGTTTCCGCTTCCCCATTGATTTCCTGATTTTCTCCCGGCAAAATATCGATGAATTTCACCTGATGCCCCAAAGACTCCAGCATTTTCTTTAATCCGTATGCCTGCAAAAAGGAACCGTAATTGTAAACTCTCTGCATTGATAATATAGAAACTTTCATATTTCCTCCATTAAATTACACTCATTTCAGTCTGTGCCGCCGTTCAAAGTCCTTGAGTTCTTCTGTAGAATAAAAGGAACAGCCAGAACAAAATACACCATATATGCAAACTCCGTCCTTAAAGAGGCGTTATAAATAACTATCAGTACACTCATTGCTGCGACAACCTGTGTCACCTGAAGATAAACTATATTCGCCTTATCCCTCATTCTCTCTTTAGCCGCTGCAAAAAAAGATAGAACGAAAAATCCAATATAAAAAATCAGACCCACAAAACCGTTTTCCAGATACATAAACGCAGATGACATCCAGTCATAGTGAAGCTGACTGTATCTCATGTAAAAGGGAGTAACAAGAAAAGAGAATGCTTCAGATTTATCACAGTTTCCAAGTCCCAGACCAAAAAGCTGACGTAAGGGAGTTTTCAAAAACAAATCATTGGACATGGATATTACAGTCAAACGGTTCATATCGTTATAGCCTGTATATCCTTTGTCCGACGACGCTATATCAAGAAGTCCCTTTATGGACATACTGTCCTTCCACACAGGGAAAATCATCAGCAATATCTGTATACCGATAATAAGTCCGATTCCCGCAAAAATAATTATTCCAAGCTTTTTCCATGTGAATTTTGTAAGAAACAGCACCAGTATAACGATGATTCCAAACTCAACAAAAAAGAATTTAAGCTCTGCCATAGCTGCAATTAAAAGACACATTGCACAGTTAAACAGACATTTCCAAAATGATGAGCCCCTGTTAAGATATCTGAGCACACTGTAAGAAACTACTATTACCTGAAAAATATTCAGACCACCGTTGCAGCCCTGCTCAGTGCCGAATAAGCCTCCGAGGAAATCTTGTTTGCAGCCGAACACAAAATACTGAACAAATACGAAAACTATATGTACATAAAAAATCTTGTCGATAAAACTGAAAAACTCATCTATATTTCTTTTGTTTAAATAGTAAATGCAGGCCAGGAAAAATATATAGAACCTGAAATTGTTCCTAACACCCCATAGAAAATAAAACGCTGACTGAAAATTAACTATGTAGTTGACAAAACAATAGAAGAAAAAGGCTATAATCCAAAATTTCATAATGTTTGCGTCATATGAAATCCGTAATTTCTTCCTGAAAACCATTGTCACCAGCAGTAAACACCAGACAACGTCAATGAGATATTTGACAGCAGAAGGAAAACTCAGAATTTCAATAAACGAAGAAAACAGAAACGAAAAAACAAGTATGAATAATGTCATCCACTCGTTCTGTGAACGTCTTTTTATTCTCAAAGTCATATTTGCTGCTATCCTCCTTCTGTTAATTTGCTTTTATGAATCCAGGCTCAGGTTATTTTAATAACCTTCTTACAGCATTCAGAATAAGCGCTGTGCCGTAATATCCCTTAATCATGGCGTACTGAAAAATCATCTGCTGAACGGGAAGTTCCCTTATGGGATATTTATTCCAGTTATCTCTTACCACCTTATATTCAGCAAACTTTTTAAGCTCCTTTTTCTTTTGCGAAAAGCTTAATGATGAAGAATCAACCACACCCACATAAGTGCGGGTATAATCAATGAGTATTCGTCTTGCCCTTTCACAGCATTCGGTATCTTCCTCGTTATTTGCCATTTGAAATAAGAAATCAATCAGTTCAATATATCTGTGCAGCTTCTTTTCGCTGAATGTATTTGTTATGGATTGCTGCTGTTCTTTTCTGTATCTGTAATCAGTATCACCTGTAAAGGAAATCACCTTTGCATAGGGATAAACATCCAGATTGAAAATCAAATCTTCGGATAAAATCTCCCTGAAAAACAGATTGTTTTCTCTGAGCATGGAGGTGCGATAGATTCCTATACACGCCGACATGGGGAAAAGCTGAACCGTTTTATCTCCCCTTGCATGTCCGTATAAATTTTTTCTCACAGACATTATCTGCTCATACCCCGATATTGTCTGTCCCGCCAAAGGATGCCTCTCCTCTTTCACTATTTTTCCCGAAGTGATTTCGCAAAGACCGCTGACAACAATATCTGCTTTGGATTTTACTGCGGCATCATATAACCTTGAATACATTTCAGGCTCTGCCCAGTCATCGGAATCCACAAATCCCACATAATCGCCTGAAGCTGCCTTTATACCCGTGTTTCTCGCATGTCCCAGGCCGGAATTTTTTTGATGTATCACTTTTACATTCTCGTACTTTTCCCCATATCTGTCCGCAATTTCTCCTGATTTATCCTGAGAACCGTCATCTACAAGAATTATCTCGATATTTTTTAAAGTCTGATTGAGCAAGCTGCCGACGCACTCATCAAGATAAGCTTCAACGTTATATATAGGTACTACAACAGATAACAATGGCTTCATGTTATTTTCTCCCCTCGTTCCCTGCTTCCCGTCCCGGAACCAGCACGCACTTTATTATGGGGCTGTCCGAGGTCATAATTTTATCTCTTTAAATCCTCATAAACTTTCAGTAATTCATTAATATGATGCTCAATGGAGAATTTCTCTTTTGCCGTGTTATAGGCAGATTTGCTTTTGGCAATACGCAAATCGCTGTTTTTTACGCTTTCAAGTACAGCCGCAGATAAAGCTCCTTTATCTCCGGGAGCAATTAAATATCCGTTACTCTCATTTACCGCTTCCGGTATTGCCGCTATTTCAGTAGTGATACTTGGAATTCCGTAAGCCATGGTTTCAAGAATTGTCATAGGCAGTCCCTCGTTATACGACGGCAAAATATTAACTGAAACTCCGGAAAACACCTCATTGCGCTTTGATTTATCCAGCCAGCCTTTATAAATCACCCTGTTTTCGAGATTTCTTTTTGCAATTTCCTCGCTGATTCTTCCGTCAAAATCCGGGCCGTAAATCAGAAGCCTGCAATCCTCATCCAGCTGGGAATCAATATCTGCAAACGCATCCAGCAAATCATAAATCCCCTTGCGTTCAACTACAGCGCCTAAAAACAGAAAGTCCCTGGCTTTTTCGTTATATTGATTGGTGCTTTCCACTTTCACGGCATTATATAAAACCTTTAATTTTCTTTTGTCCGTCAATAAAGATGATATAAACGGTTTCCAGTATTCACCCAGAATGAGCACACTGTCCGTTCTGTTTACTACATCCCTGACAAAGCTTTGTTTCTTTTCATCCGATTCCAAATACCACTTTTCAAATTCGGCTCCATGCATATGCAGAACTGTTTTGCAGTGAAAGCGCTTTGCCAATGAGATAACTATGTTTTTGCGGTATACGCTTCCACGCTCAGACATATGTACATGTACAATATCGTAATTATCTTTTATAAGGCTAAAGAAAATTTTTAAATATGCTCTGAATGTAAACAGAATTCTCGATACCTTGCTGCCGGTTATGGATGTAGGAATATATTTAAGATTTACTTTTTCACAAAAGGATTTATCATTTAAATAATTTTCAACAACAGACCACATTCCGCCTTTGGTCTGCTTATCAACACCAACCATCAAAACTTTCATTTTCTCTTGCCCGTTCCTCGTTCCTTCATAACAGAAATAATGAATTTCGTATTACCCACAAAATATCTTTTAAACAAACGGCTGGGTTCCTGCATGACCCTGAACAGCCATTCAAGATTCATTTTCTGCATCCAGACAGGAGCCCTGGGAATGTTGCCGGAAATAACATCAAAGCTTCCTCCGACGCCCATAAACACTCCGTTGTTTCCGTCATCCTGCAAATACTCTACGAGATATTCTTTCAGAGGCGATGTTATCCCCACAAAAATAAAATCCGGCTGCGCTTTCTTTAATTCCGATGAAATCTGAGGCCAGTCTTTTTCTTTAAAATATCCGTTGTGTATTCCTGCAATTTTAAGACGCGGATATCTTTCCATGAGCACTTGAGCCGTTTTCTCCACAACCTCCTGCTTTGCTCCAAGAAGATAAATACTGTACCCTTTTTCTTCACTGAGCTCCACAAGTTTCTGCATCAAATCAATGCCGGCAACACGTTCCGGCAGGGGTTTTCCGAGAAATTTACCCGCCATAACAACCGATGCACCATCTGCATTTATTACACCGCAGCTGTTTACAATCTGCTTTAATCTCTCGTTTTTATTAAGCTCATTTATTTTGTCCGCATTAACTCCGATAAGATGGAGCGGCTCTTTGTGTTTTACATATTCCTCAACAAGCTTTACCGTATCTTCAACATTCAGCACATCTATATCTGTATTAAGAATTGTAACTCTTTCGTTTCTTCCCAGCCTTTTTTCCTGCTTTGCAGGTTTATAATCTTCTGTGCTCATTTTTCAATCTCTCACTTTTATTTTCATATTTATCTTACGCTCAGTCCTGCAAATTCCGGTGAATATTAAAAGTATTCAATATGATAAAAATCCATCAGCTCTTATAATATTCATTGTAATAATAAGAGTTTCCTTTACTCTCAGCTCCGTTCAAAACGGTACCTAAAATCTTGCAGCTTGCTTTTTCAAGCTGCGATTTAACTGCCTTTACATCCTTATAACTGGTTTTATTGGCACGCACAACTATAATCGCTCCGTCACAAACAGAAGAGACAACAGCAGCGTCAATAACTGCTCCTAAAGGCGGAGTGTCAACTATTACATAATCAAAGCATTTTCTGGCTTCGTGAAGGAGCTTTTTAAATCTTTCGCCGCTGAGCAATTCCGACGGATTGGGAGGAAAGGAGCCTGTAAATATCACAAACAGATTTTCGTTGTTTCTGGAGCTATAAATAACGTCGTCCAGTTCAGCCTGTCCCGACAGGAAATGTGAAAGTCCGCATACTGCTCCTTCTGTATCAACTATTCCCATAGTGACGGATTTTCTCATATCGGCATCTATAAGCAAAACCTTTTTTCCTGCTTTTGCAAAATTAATGGCAAGATTTCTTGAAACCGATGACTTGCCTTCATTTGGAAAACAGCTGGTTATAGATATTGTTTTTATATCGGCTCCGCAGAAAATGATATTTGTTCTGAGCGAATTATATGCTTCTTCCGTAAAAAAGTCCTTTTCAGACTCCATAAACTCCATTTTTTTCATATGTATTCTCTCCTCTCAGTTTATCTTGAAGATAAATTAGACAGCTTTTCACGGATGTTTTCCAAAAGTCCTTTTATTCCGGCTGAATCCTTTCCGGAAGAATCTGTATCATATTCCTTGTCGTACGGAATAACCGCTAAATTGGTAAGGCCGACTTTTTTTGTAATATCATCCTGACTCTTAATTGAAGTATTGAGAAGGAAACAGATAACAACGGCGGCAGCAGCGAGAATTCCGCCTACAAGAAATCCTTTTACCGCACTTGAAACAGCTCCGCCGTTACTGGGCTCTTCAGGTATTTCGGCTTCATCAAGAATATTGATAGCTTCTATATTCATAACTTCAACTATACGTTTGCCTGCTATTTCGCAGACTTTATTTGTAATATCCCTCGCCAAAACAGGATCTTCATTTGAAACGGAAATTTCCAGAATTCTGGTTTCCTCCACAGGCTCTACCTGTACCATTTCCTGAAGCTCCAAAACGGGAACATCAAGCTTCATATCGCTGATGACCTTATTCATTACATAGTTGCTCTTGATTATTTCCTCATAGTCATTTACAAGCTGCTCCGCCATTACAAGATCGTTATATGAGGCTTCAAAAGCTCCGCCCTGTTTATCGGTATTGATCGTATAGACCTTTGCCGTTGAAACATAGGTCGGGGCAATAAAGAATTTTCCCACTATAAATGCACCAATACCGAAAATACCGGCAACTAAAAGAATCACCCATATTTTTTTGAATAAAGCTTTTATAATTCCTATGAAATCGATTTCTATTTCTACTTCTCTCTCTGCAACATTTTCCTTCATTTTGATACCTCTTTCAAAGCCTTTCATTTTTGATTATTTTTTCCGGATTGTGCCTTAGAAGACGTTCCGTTATTTCACAGCCATACTTTTTATTTAATATTTCGGCACATCTGCCGATATTGGGAGAGCGGGATGTTACATTATGACAGTCCGAACCTATAAATGACAGCAAATTTCCTTTGATAAGCTTACTTATAAATCTGTTTGCTTTGAAGTTCGCCGATATTATGAATCCGGCATTCATCTGCAAATAAGCTCCTGCACTGACAAGCCGTTCCGGAAATCCCTTTTCATAAATACAGTCATATCTTTCCACATGAGCCAGAATCGGACAGTATCCGCACATACGAACTTCATTTACCGCAGAAATAAGTTCGCTTCCCGAAACACTGTAGGAAAATTCCAGCAGCACATAATTAGAACCGGCAAGGGAAGAAGCTTGCCCCCCCTGCAAAACAGTTTTCGTATTGTTTGTAAAAAATATCTCGTTTCCGGCATATATACGGATATCTTCCGAAACCCTATGTGCAAGCTCCCTCATATGCTCCAGCAAATCCTGACTGATTACCGCCGTCATACGATAGGGTTCATTGTAATGGGGAGTAAGTATTATATGGTCAACGCCTGACATATAAGATTTTTTCAGCATCTCCAAAGTCATTTCATCATTTTTTGAGCCGTCATCAATTCTCGGCGCCATATGTGTATGAATATCAAAAAAAGCCATCCTCAACCTCCCGGATTCATTTCACTTCATTCCCGATCATACGGAGCCTTCCTTGCCAAGAACAACCAGAACCGTTCTGAATAATATCTTTAAATCCAAACTCAGACTCCACTCACGAATATATGTATTATCAAGCTCTACAACCTGTTCGAAATCCGTTATATTGCTTCTGCCACTGACCTGCCATAATCCCGTAATGCCGGGTTTTACCGCAAGTCGTGATTTGTGATGATAATCGTATTTTTCAAATTCATCCACTGTGGGAGGCCTTGTTCCCACCAGACTCATATCGCCTTTGAGAACATTCCACATTTGGGGGAATTCATCTATACTGGTCTTTCTGATAAAACTGCCTATTCCCTTTATGATTCTCGGATCGTTATCCATTTTAAACATAAATCCGTTCATCTTATTCTGTTCAGCCAGCTCCGCTTTTCTTTTTTCTGCATCCATATACATTGAGCGGAATTTATAAATTTTAAACTTTCTGCCGTTCTTACCCACTCTTTCCTGAGAAAAGAATATGGGCCCCGGACTTTTTACATATATGGCGGGAGCTACAAAAACAAAAAGAATGCCTGTAACCAGCAGTCCGGCAATACTTCCTATAACATCAACCGTTCTCTTTATAAGCACCTGGGGCAAAGATACAAAATTCGCCCCGCAAGTGAGAACTTCGTATCCCCCAAACTCCTCTACCGTTTTACGTGCATATGAAAATTCAGGCATATTCAGTGTATAGTGAAGTACTACGCTCATATCGGCACAAGCACTGACTATTTTATTTGACAGCATTGATTTATCGGTATTCAGAAAAACTTCATCAACAACATTGTTTTTGATGTAATCAAGAATTTCTTCTCCGAAGGCCACAACAGGTATTCCACTGTATTGAGCATCTTTAAAGCCTTCTTCACATTTTTCCAGAATTCCGATTCCTATTACTCTGAAATCACTGTGTTTATTGTTTATAACCGTTTCCGTTATCTTTTCCGCTTCTGCTGCATTTGTAATCAGCAAAACCGACCTTTCATGGTTTTCCTCTTTGAAAAATACCAAAGATAATTTTTTAATTATAATTCGCTCTGTATACATTACTGCCAGAGAACACAGGAACATACTTACCATAGCTTCACTGGAATAAAACAGAAACGACTTCTCTATAAAAATAATGGTTAAAACCAGCGCAAAAACAATGGCCTGTACAAACAGCACCCTTTTCGCTTCCTTGAGATATCCTCTGCCGTAAATATCGCTATAAGCCCCTGTGAAAAAAAGAACACATATTTCCGCCAACACCGAAATAACCTGCAAGCGAATATAATAATCGTTCCACTCTCCCATAAAAAATGGTATTAAAAAAACTAACTGCAGTCCGATTAAATCTGCAATTAGAAAATACCATTTATTCAGAAAATCATTCTTTTCAAATTTATACATGCTTGCCTATCACTCCCCAAAACAGCAAATGAAAAAACATATCAGTACAATTAAGTAAATTTATTCAAAAATCATTACAGCATAAATATAGATATTACCAAATGTGTTCTAAAGCAATTTTTCCATATAGTTAAGTTGATCGATTTTAATTTTGATAGGAACCTCAAAAAATCTATTATTTACATGATATATGTTTTTAATTATAATATTTAGTAAATTATATAATCAACAAATGTGAATAATTGTCAACATATTTGAATTTTTTTGTAGATATAAATAAAAAGTAATTAATATTCATTTTCAACTTATAAAATCTCACATCAAAAAAGGTGTACCAATTAGGTACACCTTTTTAAAACTACGATATAATATTTTAGTGACTTAAAAAATTTTGAAAATCGCATACTTTAATTCATTATAAATAAATGCAAAGTAAAGTTTTAACTGCAATAATAGCTTTGATTGATATTATCCACTATTTTAATAGAGAACTTACTAAAAATCACCACTTATGAGCACAAATTTCATTTGCTTATATTTTGACCAGATCATTAATTTTAGACAGAATATCGCCCAACTTTCAAGATAAAGTTCTTTGGATTTCGATGATAACAGAATACTAAAAATGTTGTATTTAGAGCATCACAAAAAATTATCGCACGTTATATGCAAAGATATCTAAATTGAGATACAGTTTTAAGTCAGCTATCAATAATATTTGAGGACTATTTTTTCTCTTAATTTGCCCTTGATAATAAAGTTTTCTGTCCGCAAAATACTATGCACGCAAAACGTACATAACATTCCGCTGACATGAATGAAAAGCTGACACGGAACAAATCAAAAAGCCTGTTTGCACTGTAATCTACTATTCTGTTATTACTTAAATTATTATCATTTACACAAAATTTTGTGAGCTCCCCTCATATGACCATGCTTTAAAGTGAACTTCCTTTTAGGTTCTTAAAACAGTGTGTATTTACTGAGCAAAATTTTTAACTTATGAGGATTCAAACCTTCTCATAGAAAGTACACTCATTTCTACAACAGCGAGAAATTCAACTTAAAGCAAAACTGACTCATTTTAAATATATCTTATCACATTATTACAGTATTCTTAATTTTAAAAATGGGCAATCTCAATTGAGACTGCCCATTTTTTCTATAATTATATAGTTTTCCGACTCGGAATATTCCTGCACCGAATTTAGAGGGATTTTTATTCATATCCTGAAGTTCATCAATACGTCCATTGGCGTGCGCTTCATCAAAATACACACCCTTGTATCTGGCAGAAAAGCCAGAAGATGTGCGTTCAATATCGCTATAATCCCAGTTTAGAGAAACTTCTTCTCCTGACTTAAGTTTCACTTGAATGTAGTCAATAAATAAGTCCGGAATAGAGGTTTTCGCTGTTAGGTATAATCGCATACGCACACCTCCTTAGAACGGCACGTCATCGTCCTGCATATCGTGCATTCCTTCGACTGGCGCCTCTTCGTAATACCAAGAATACTCTCTGATAAACTCTCTTACCTCAAATAGGCAGAAAGCAATGAAAAGGCACAGAAAAAAGATACTGCTGACACACTCAAAGACGAGTCCGAGCTGTAAGGCAAGGTAGATGTTGGATATCCCAACGGGGATAATGATTACTGCCATAATGATCATGGCAACGGTTAAAATGAATAATATTTTTCTCATAGCGAGATACACTCCTTTTCTGTTTTGTTATATAGTAACGGCAAGCCCTGAGGCTCCCCGATAAAAAAGGTTGGGGGAACCTTTCGGCTCCGATCTATATAAAAAAAGCACCCAATGATTGCAATTGCTTGCATTCAATGAGTGCTCTTGTTGCCATAACCGGCCATGATTCAATTGTAAAGAGAAGGGATAGCCCCTTCAGTTTCCGATACTTGTGCTTCTTACTGGAAGAAAGCATAAGAAAACAAAAAGTGCCCGAAAGATAATTTCTCAGGCACTGTGAAAACTCTGATAACTGTTACTGCCGATAGGCAATATCTGATACTAACATAAATATTATAGCAGAAGAATCCGCAAAATGCAAGATGTTTGAAGAATTTGCAATCTCTATACCTCAACAAGGATGGCGTGCAAGACAAATCTCGCGTTATCGAATTCATAGCTGCAGGTAGACAAAGAAAGAATCCTATCGGTGACTGCGGGAGAAAGGGGGCTTTCAAACCACGAGCGCTGCTTTGCTTCCTTAATCCAAGTTTCAAATTCTTCGTCAGACTCAAATCCAATTTTCCAGGCAGAATCCTCAACGCTGACAACATAGCCGGCAAAAAACTCTATCCGGTAAGTTTGTTCCGGTGTAATGAGCAATCCTGCAGGATGAGCTTCGTAATAATCCTGCTTCTTATACTTGGTTAAACCCGAAAACATTGTGCCGTCTTTCATGTGATGACCATATATAATGCTATGTCGGTCTGATATATCGCTATCTACTCTGGAATCTAAAAAGATGCAGCCGGCGCTGTTCCATTTACCGTCAATGAGGTGCTTGAGATAATAACTGTTATCCGAGCCCTGCACAACAGGATAATTGATTGCAGTATCCTCGATATAAATCCAAGCCACACAATCCTCATTGATTTCCTCAAGTCCGGCAAAGTCGATTGTAGGACCGACAGGTGCAGGTTCTGTTTCTCCAGACTCAGATAGATTTGTCTCATCCGGTTCCTCTTCCGGTAGGACCTCAGGAAATGAGATGAGATGGCACTTTCCTGCCTCTCTGTATACTCCCGGAAAATCTGATATCCAGCGAAGGCAGCTGAAGAAGCCAAAAATAAAGCCAGTATGACACAAATAATCTTTCTCATAGTTTGTTCGCCTTTTCTTTCATCTGCCGAGCCGATGGGTTACTGTAAATGAGTGTAGTTTGGACATTGCTATGACCAGCTTGATTTGCAACCTCGTGGATCTTATAGTCTCCGGTGTCGAGCGCATGGCTACAGAAATAGTGACGCAGCATCTTGGGTGTGATAATATCAGAATACTGGTTAAAGATCTGATTGATACGGGATGCTGCCATCTTCTCGGACTGGCGGCTCACAAACAAATACGGACTGTCTGAGTTTCTCACCTTCAGGTACTCACGGATTGCATGTACGGTTTTATCGTTCAAATAAACTGTCCTTTGTTTATCTCCTTTACCGACAACGTAGATTTCTTTTGCGATTAGATTTATCTGGTCAAGTCGAAGATTAACACACTCCGATCTACGAATGCCGGTATAAGTATAGAGAGTCACAATGGCGAAGTCTCGCTTATTACCACCCTCAAGCAGACGTTGCCTGAATGCTTCTACATAACTCATTAAAACTTCTCAAGGAAGACAAATGGTTATTTACAGACTTGGGACTGTATCGCTTAATTGTCTTCATGTATGAAATGTAATCAAGCACATTCGCACGGTACAACTGCTGCGGTTCACTTCCGAAGCTATCCAGGCACCATTTGAAGTAAAGCTTAACCTTGTCACAATAGTTCAGCGCCGTGTTCTCAGACTTACCTATACCGAGCAAATATTGTTTGAATTCATTTAACATCGAATTCACCTCCTACCCTTATTACACGAGACAAGGGGCAGGGATACAACAAAAAGATTATGTTTAACTCGGTTTGGCAGAAAAACATTTTGATTATGTTTAACTCAGATAAGTATTTCAATCGTGTGCATTTTGTGGGTTAAACATAATTATTCTTATGTTTAACTTATTTGTATCGCACTTTCCAGAGCAAAGAAGGGTTAATAAGCATCAAAAAATAGTCGAATTAATTTTGTCCCAAATTTTATGTTATTTTTGGGACATTTGATTTTTGCATAAAAAAGAGTGCTTTGGAAACAATATAAATAACTATTGCAAAACTGTCCCAAATATGATATAATATTTGGGACACAGGAGGTGTGACTATGAGTTCGTTCTATTCTGATATGATATATGAAAAAATTGTAGAGGCAGGAAATGAGGCTGTTTTTATTGCAACCGACTTTCTTGATATAGCCGATTACGAGACTGCGCGTAAAGCTCTTAACCGTCTTGATAGTTATGGAAAAATAAAAAAGATATGCCGTGGTGTCTATTACAATCCCAAATTTAGTGAGCTCCTCGGCGAATATGAAGCACCTTCTCCTCATAATGTCGCTCTTGCCTTGGCTCGTAAATTTAATTGGAATATTGCTCCTTCAGGAAATACGGCATTAAACCAGTTAGGGCTTTCAACACAGGTAACAGCACACTGGACATACATTAGCGATGGACCATACAATAAATTTACAATCGGAAACATCGAGATTGATTTTAAGCACAGAAGTAACAAAGAAATCTCCGGTATGTCCTATAAAACAGCGCTCGTTATTCAGGCCCTCAAAGCGCTGGGGAAAGACAATATAGACGAAAGCGTCATTACTAAACTCAAAAAACAGTTATCCTCAGAAGAAAAGGATAATCTCATAAAAGAGGCCAGACAAACAACCGCTTGGGTTTATTCTGTAATCCGAAAAATTTGTGAGGCGAAGTAAATGTATTCAATAGCGAGATTACCTGAAGATGAGCGCAGAATTCTTTTTAGAAATACGGCTCAAAAGATGGGAATGAACGAAGCCATCATCGAAAAGGACTTTTGGGTCTGCCTGACCTTGGACTATCTTTTCCATCGATGTGAGTGGAAAGATGTATTCACATTCAAAGGCGGCACCAGTCTTTCTAAATGCTATGGTCTTATCACACGCTTTTCAGAAGACATCGATTTGATTTTAGACTGGCGCGCCATTGGTTATTCTCTCAACGAGCCGTGGGAAGATAGATCTAACACAAAACAGGATGCCTTTAACAAAGAGGCAAATGCCCGAGCAGAAGTTTTCTTACGTGACACTTTGCTTCCTATCTTTAAGCGTGATCTTTCGGAGATCATAGGGCAGGAGGCAACCATCTACATAGAGGAATCAGACCCGCAGACGATAAATTTTGAATATCCGCATATCTTTACAACCGAATCTATTCTGCAGGCAATCCGGTTGGAGATTGGTGCATTGGCAGCCTGGACTCCTGCGAGGGAGAAATCCGTTACTCCTTATACCGCTGAATGCTATCCCAAAGCCTTCGACCAAGCAACAAGTACGATCCTTACAGCTGCAGCCGAGCGAACCTTCTGGGAAAAGGTTACGATTCTTCATCACGAGGCAAACCGTCCTGAAAATTTGGCAATGCCCAAACGATATTCGAGACACTACTATGATTTATACTGCATAGCACATTCGGAAAACAAAAATGCTGCTTTTGAAGATCTGGAACTCCTCAAAAAAGTTGTAAACTTCAAAATGAAGTTCTTCCCTCGCAAATGGGCAAAATACGAAGAAGCAATTCCCGGAACAATCAAGCTTGTTCCTCCGGCTTTTCGTTTTGATAGCCTACGTACCGATTATGAGGATATGGCTGAAATGATGTTTGGACAATATCCTTCGTTTGATGACTTGATGGACTATATTCAAACCCTCGAAAATGAGATTAATGCTCTGTAATGAGCAACTTAAAACATTCGCTTCTGACACAATATTTGCAGCGAAAAAAGGTGGTGATAGATTGGCAAGACAATATAAGAATGCACGTAAAAGCAAAAAGCTGATTGTAAAAGATGCAGCTTCCAAGCTCGATATTTCACCATCTACTCTCAGCGCATGGGAGTCTGAACGCAAGGCACCTTCGATTGAAAGCTTAGAAGCGATGGCAGATCTGTATCAGGTTTCTACTGATTATCTTCTTGGCAGAGAGGAAACGCCCCCAGCAACTTCTCTTCCCCTCCCAGGTGAATTGCTAAAGATATATCATGGTAAATCAGTCTGGTCGTCCGATTTCGGATGGGTATTGGTAAACTCAATAAAGAATGTACTGGTTTGTGTTGATGGTTCTTTGGTACCGTTTGATAACGCCGGTTCTGTTTATGTGGCACAGCCTCCGTTCTATGAAGCATCACTTCCAGATTCAAAACCGTTAAGCAAACCGGATCTTCAAAATTATGGGGAAATCTGGCTTGAACCAATCTCTCACGATACGGAACTCAGAGAACAACTTCGAGGAACCTATCGGGTTTACGAACACTGGGTAGAGAATAATTTCGGAAATCGCTTCTCGCTCGATACCTACGGAGTCAAATGGTTGGCTTTCAGCAATAAATAATATTCAAGGCAGGGTTGTCGTAATTGACAATCCTGCCTTTTATCATAAGTATTTCTGCATATAGAACTCACTTCGGTAAGTGCCGTCCTTGAGCTTAAACATATTCGGTCTTTCGCAAACAACACGGAATCCGAATTTTTCGTACAAGTGTCTTGCACGGTCATTGCCCTCTATGAACTCCAGCTCCATAATCTCGGTTCCTCGGTTCTGTGCCGCCGATACAAGCTCCTCGAACATTGCAGAGCCGATACCGAGGTTCCAATAGTCTTTGAGAATAGCATTGGCAATGGTTGCACGATGCGATACTTTCATGTCTCCTCTGAAGCTGATCTCACAGTTGCCGGCATCCTCACCGTCAACGTAACAGGTGATACCCAATGTATCAGGGGCAGAGCGCAAGCGGTTTACCCATGCTTCCTCTTGCCCGATAGTTGTTGTCCATTCTTCGGGATAGCGTGCAAGAAAATCAGTTTCACTACAAGATTTCTTTATGTAGTTCAGTAATTTTTCCGCATCCTCAACACATGGACTTTTTAAGATGGCGGTCCTGCCATCTTTCAATATGATTGTTTTTTCTTCAAATATCATTTCGATACTCCTTTCGGTAAATTACTCCTCGATTGAAAAGAGTGCTTTAATCATTTTTGCAACTTCATCTGGAGCCGGATTTGTATTGTCAAGTTTCATATAGTTCTCAAACGGCAGTTCTTCGCCGTCATAGGAATTAAGGCGATACTTTTCGCTCGTTGCCCTCATTTCAGATTCGCTCCAATTGAGATCACGCTTCCGTTTGCTTTTTTATCCCCGGCATTTTATCCCCCTGCGGGGATAGGACAACCGCCCGGTATGTTTATCCCCGTTCATAATTGTTGATATAGGGATTATACCGTCTAATTTTGTAGATTTTTCCGAGATTTTCCGTAGAATTTTCGTAGTCGGTCGCAAGTTTAGACAAGAACAAACAACAAAATGCTGTATAATGTCAAATTTTACCGCCCTTTGAATACTGCACCGTAAGAAAAGACTTTATGGCTCAAATAAATAGGGGAAACGACCTGCTATCAGGTCGTTTCCCCTATTTATTCCGTAATATCCTCAAAACAAAAGCCAAC
>CASEMN010000019.1 GCA_949289045.1 uncultured Oscillospiraceae bacterium | reverse complement strand
CTATTTTAAATTCGCCACTATACACTTTGTTTTTTCTTTCTGTTTTTCCCATAAAAATATGCACCTCCAAAAGTGTCTAACTTTTGGGGTGCATATCAATTCCGGGAGGTTGTTTTTTTAATTTCTCTTTTACTTTTGTTATTTTAAAAATATCAGTGAGGAAGCTATCAGGAACTGGGCGGCGTAATATGTACCGTGATTTGTTATTATGTCAATAGGTCGACGCTTGCCTACTCCAAAATATGTTCCCGAAAGAATCAGGTCGGAAAGCGCAAAGAATATTCCGCCGGCAAACATCATGTTGAGAGAGAAAATTTTAAAATCGTTCATCAGCGCAAGTCCGCCGCACAAAAACGCCATAAACGAAACTATAAAAGTATAAAATACTGTTATGGGCTTAAATCTGCCGTAATCCATTTTCATGGGCTTTTCAAGCAGCAGCATTCCAATAGCTGCAACAAGTGATATCAAAGCCGGAACAGCAATATATATGAGCTTTGAATTATTGGCATACTTTAATATCACTGCAGTGATAAACATAAGATGTCCAATTATAAAAGAACCAAAGCCCGCAAAGGTATATGTATCGTTATCCTCCTGATAGACCCACTTTAAATCAAGCCATATATCGCCCATAAGTCCGAATACCAAACCCATTAATACCATCAGGGCGAAATGGGAATTTCCGCTTCCGGCAGCTTCAACGGCTCCAACTGCACCGCAGGCCACAAACATTACGCTTGTAAAGGCTTTGAGTAAAAGGGCACGTACTCCTCCCCTTTTTGTCCTTTCCCATATAAAGGCAATAGCTGACACAATGCCGACTGAAAATACGGCAGCAAATAACATAATTATTCCTACTTTCGCTTACTTTTTGTGCTATTATAACAAAAGTCCCTTATCCTTTCAACAGAACAATTAGGAACAACACTGAAAATAAGCAAATTTTGTTTATTTTATATATTTATCATATGTTTTTTCTGAAGCCCATATTGAACACAAGTAAAAGGTTTTTTAATCAAAAATAAACCTCCCTACAGCATATTTTCTAAAAAGAAAAAATCAGCTTTCTGTGGAAAGCTGATTTTTCTTAAATTCAATTTACTTTATACATTAAATTCCTGCAAAGTTTATTTAAGCTCTTCCTTTAATGCAGCAATAAGCTTATCGTTGTCCTCCTGAGTGCGTACGGCAAGGCGTATACACTGTCTTCCTTCAAGTCCCTTCTTAGTGGTAAGGTCTTTAATAAAGAGAGACTGTTTATTCAGAAGGTTCTTTGTAAGCTCAGTAGCTGTATAGGGCTCTTTCAGCTCGCAGAGAAGATAATTCGCTTCAGAGGGATAAACAATCAGGTTATCAATCTTTTCGAGGTCAGCTACAAAATTCTTTCTTACCTCAATAAATTTCTTCATTGCTGTCTGATAATCTGATTTATATTTCTCGAAAATCTGAAGATAGAATTCACCGAAGGAATTGATATTCCAGATTGAAACATCCTGCTGAATCTTCTTGATAAGCTCCTTGTTTCCGCTTGCCATAATTCCAAGGCGCAGTCCGGGAACACCAAATGATTTAGAAATACTCTTTACAACAATCATTTCCGGATAACCGAGAATTGTATCAAGGTCAAGAAGTGTGCTCTCCTCCTCGGTGTCGGCAAAATCTACGAAGGACTCGTCAATTATAAGAGTAATCTTTTTCTCTTCGCACCACTTAGCAAGCTTCAGAACATCTTTTCTCGGAATAAAGTTGCCGGAGGGATTATCGGGATTTATAACGGTGAGAATGGAAATATCCTTATCACCATAGAAATCCATGAGGTCCTGAGCGGTGTATCTTAGATCCTTATTCTTAGGATAGAAGGGAACTACGTTGTCCTTTCCTTTACGGTTGGGATACTCCTCGAAAGTCGGCATAACCATACCTAACTTACCGTCAATAAAGCCCATAAGAGATTTTATAAGCTCGGCAGCGCCGTTTCCGACACATACCTGGTTCTGACGCAGGCCGTAATATTTAGCTGCAAGAAGGCTGTTTACATACATTCCGGAAGGATACTCGCAAAGAAGGGTTTCAAAATTAGCCTTTATCTCATTAATAAGCTTCTGACTGGGATAAAACGGATTTACAAGATAACAGAAATCAACAAGATGGGGATATCTCCAGTATCCGCCATACCTCTTCTGCATCTTCTGAAGCTTTTCATCCTCAGAGGCAAAGATTGATTCAGCTATATCAAGATCCTGTACGTCGTCGATTTCATACCAAAGCTCATTATCAAGGCAAAGCGCTTTAATTTCCGGCTTTTCAAGATGGGTTATAACTTTAAGCACCTGCTCATAATACTCGTTATGTCCTAAAGCCTTGCAATATGCCTCCAAAAACGGTACATAGTGAGAACGTGAGAAATTCTTACTGAATTTATATATATTTACTGTTTTATAATATGTTTTTATATCTTCAAAAACAAATTCCTTTTTGCCCAGGAAGCTCTTTATATTTCCCTCATCGTCAAGGGTTACAACAGTACCGTCCATCCAGCTTTCAAACTTTGCTACAAGGGCAAGGCTCGGATAGGGATCATTTACAATCTTATCGAGAACGGAATCTTCAAAGATAAGATCGGATTCCAGAAGAAGAGTATCATCTTCAAGAAGCGCTTCTCTTGCAAGGTACAGAGAATAGATATTGTTGGTCTTATAATAAATATCGTTTTCTATAAACTCTACGGGAGTTTTAATGGGAATAGTTCTTACATATTCCTTAAGCTTCTCTCCCTCATAACCTACTACCATAACGATTTTATTAAGCTCGAGACGATCAAGCTGATTGAGGGCTCTGCTTATCATTGTAACTCCATTAACCTCAACCATGCACTTAGTAGCGTTGCTCGTAAGCTCTTTAAGACGCTTACCCATTCCCGCTGCAAGTATAACAGCCTGCATTAAATTCAACTGCCTTTCAAAAGTTAATTTTATACACTAACATTACAGATTGTATCATTACCCAATGTTAATGTCAAGTTAACACATATTTCACATTGATTCTGCTAAATTTTTTTAAAATTTTACAAAGAGTAAAAATTCGCCGCAAAACAGAGGAATTTTGCGGCGAATATAAAACTGTTCTTCTTAATATTATTTCAGGTTTAAAAATTCTACTACGTTACCGTAGGCAATACCCTTTGCAATATCGAGGGCACAGTCGAGGCTGAGCTTTTCTTCAGAAACAAGCTCTCCAAGATAATCAGCAAGTATCCTTCTGTAAAAATCGAAACGTACATATCCGGCAAGATTTCTCGAATCGGTGAGCATACCTAAATCGCAGCCGAGAGCCGAATATTCGGACACATTTTCAAAATGTCCTCTTATTCCGCTGTAACAGTCATTATGCCACCACGGAGCGCCAACCTTTACGTTTCTGAAAGAACCTGCAACCTGGCAAAGCATACGTTCATCATATGGATTGAGAGAATATATAACTGTTTTAGGCAGGTTTCCGCTGTAATCGAGGAAGCTGAAAATCTCTGTAAGACAGTGGGGATAAAGCTCACTTCCCGCAATATCAAAGCCACTGTCAACACCGATGTTTTCAAACATCTTCTTATTGATATTTCTCTTAACGTTCAGGTGTACCTGCATTATAATACCGTTTTTAGCGTAAATTTCAGCTAAGCGGCTGAAAACATATCCCTTGAATTTTCTGCTCTCTTCTTCAGAAACTCCTTCGTTCCGCTTTTCAAAAATACTCTGAGCTGTTTCGTAATCAGAAAGAATGGGAGTTACAGAAAAACACTGGTCAGAAATTCTGCATGAGTGAGAAATGAAAAACTCAAGTCTCTTTTCCAGAGCAGCAATAAGGGTATTTATATCCTTAACCTCAATATGGCTGACCTGGGAAAGACGTGCATAATACTCATCATCAAGCTCGAAAGCTTTATCGGGTCTGAAAGTAGGAGTAAACAAAATTCCCTCATACTCTCCATGATATTCCAGAGAGTCAACCGGGTCATCAGTAGTAGCTACAAACTTAACGGGGAAGCGTTTTATTATCTGCCTTGCCGTAAGCTCATCCTTATGCTTTTCGCACTCGTTCCAAATCTTTTCGGCGGTATCCTTGCTCATATGCTCAGTGATTCCGAAAAGCTTTTCAAGCTCAAGATGGCTCCAGTAATAAAGAGAATTGCCCGCAAGCTTCGGCATGATCTCAGCGTACTTCATGAACTTTTCCTTCCATGAAGAATCCCCTGTTATATACTTCTCGTCAACGCCGCAGATTCTCATTGCACGCCATTTATAATGGTCATGGCTGAGCCAAAGCTCACCTATATTTTCATAAGCGTAATCATCTGCAATATCTTTGGGATTTAAATGGCAGTGATAATCTATAATAGGCAGATCTTTTATCTCTTCATAGATTTTCCGTGCTTCATGGGTTCTTAAAAATCTTTTATCCATATTGATCACCTTCGGATACTAATTTGCACAAAAGAGTTAAAAGCTTGTTTTGTGCACGGTATCTTTACCTTTCATGTTTATTTAACGCTTTTTATTTCTTTGCGCCTTTTGTTACAGCTTCAACTATTCCGCCGATGTAGCAGGCACCCAGCGCTCTGTCATAAAGACCGTAACCGGGTTTACCTGTCTCGCCCCAGATCATTCTGCCGTGGTCAGGTCTTATATATCCGTCAAAGCCTGTATCATAAAGAGCCTTTACGATTTCGTAAACATCAAGGTCGCCGCACTTTGAGGGATGTGCTGTTTCAGTAAAGTCACATTCGCCGCTTCTCTTAACGTTTCTGATATGTACAAATGGCATTCTGCCGCTGCACTCTTTGATGATATCTACAATATCGTTATCCCTTGAAGCGCCCAGAGAACCTGTGCAAAGGGTAAGTCCGTTACACTCACTGGGAACGATATCAAGCATACGTCTTATATTTTCTTTGCTTGTAATGATGCGTGGCAGACCAAAAATTCCCCATGGCGGATCATCGGGGTGAATGGCCATTTTGATTCCTGCTTCCTCAGCAACAGGGATTATCTCTTTAAGGAATACGGAAAGGTTCTTCCACAAATCCTCCTGAGATATGCTCTCGTAACGCTTGAGGAGATCCTGCAGCTCTGACTTTGTATAACTCTCATCCCAACCGGGAAGAGATACATCATCGGTCATGGGATTGATTCCTACAACCTCACTGTGACTGTATGAAAGTGAGTTTGAGCCGTCGGGAGCTATCTTCTTTAAATCACTTCTCGTCCAGTCAAAAACGGGCATGAAGTTGTAGCAGATAACCTCAACACCGCATTTGCCGAGATTTCTGATATTCTGCTTATAAACCTCAATATACTTTTCAGCGTCCTTACCGCCAAGCTTTATCTCTTCGTGAACGGGAACACTTTCTATTACCTTGCAGCTTAAAGCGTTTTCCTCACTTTTGTTTACAAGACGCTGTATTGTCTCAACAGGCCAAACCTCTCCTACCTTAACGTCGTAAACTGCGCTTACTACGCCTTCTACAACAGGTATCTGTCTGATTTTTTCAAGGGTAATGCTGTCGTTTTCTCCGTACCATCTGAAAACAATTTTCATTTTTTTACCTCCCTCAGTTTATTTCCCTTACATATTATCATTCTTGTATACCAAATGTCAACGAATAAGAAAAAAAGAACGCAAATTTTGCGTTCTTGTATACAAGGTAAATTGTCAATCTGTAAAATATTGGGGACATTTTTCAAGAAGTACCGGTATTCTCTCAAGTCCGATTGAAATATGTGACTGAACAAGTCCTTTTATATCGCAATCGGCTGTATCGGAAATCATCTCGATTATTTTCTTGTGATGGACAAAAAGCAGGTCAACGTTACGGTTTATCTGCAAATCAAACTTTCTGAAACGCATATAGTGCGGCTCATACCTTCTTATGACATCCCACCAGAATTCCCTGCCGGCAAGCCTAAAAAGCATTTCATGAAAATCGTTATCTGACTGCCAAAAGCTTTCGAGATTTCCGCTGTCAACAAGTTCCTGCTGATTTTCAATATGTACACGCAGATTATTGAGCTGTTCTTCTGTTATATTTCTTCTGAGCTCATCTATAACCTGATTTTCCAAAACTATCCTCATTTCGAGAATTTGCTTAACGGAGCTAATGCTTATAAGGGAAACTCTGTTTCCGTAACGGGGTAAAACATCAATATAGCCTTCCACTGCAAGCTTCTTGATAACCTCACGCATAGGTGTACGTGAAACGTTGAAGCGTTTACTAAGCTCCACCTCTTTTACAAATTCCCCCGGCTTGTATTTCAGGTTTACTATATCTGCCAGCATCTCATTATAAATTTTGTCTTTCAAATCCATTTTATCCATCTAAAATTCCTGCACTTTTAAAAATTTTTATTTAATCCGCCAACGCATATACTACTACCAAAACTTTTTTTAGTCAAGGTATAGAGTTTCATTAATTTTTTAGATTTTACGCTGTTGACTTTCAATGAATTAGTGTTAAAATAAATTTATTATGAAAAATATTAACAATAAACTCGTAGCCGTAACAGGTGCCGGCGGCGTATTATGCGGCACCATTGCAAGATCACTTGCAGAGAAAGGCTTTAAAGTAGCTCTTCTCGACAAAAACGAAAACGCAGTTAAGGTATTGAGCGAAGAGCTCAACGCCAAGGGCTGCACAACGGATTACTTTGCCTGTGATGTACTGGATAAGAACAGCTTAGAGGAGGCAAAAAAGCAAATTAACGCAAAGCTCGGTACAGTTAATGTCCTCATTAACGGTGCCGGCGGCAACCATCCTAAATGTACAACAGCAGACGAGTTTTTCAAAAAGGATTCCGAAAACGGATTCTTCGACCTTGACAAGGAAGGCATCAATTTCGTATTTAACCTTAATTTCCTCGGAACATTCCTTCCCAGCCAGGTATTCATGAAAGATATGATCGATAACGGCGGAAACGTTATTAATATTTCATCAATGAACGCTTTCTGTCCCCTTACAAAAATCCCCGCATACAGCGGCGCCAAAGCTGCCGTTTCTAACTTTACCCAGTGGCTTGCAGTTCACTTTGCAGGCACAGGAATAAGAGTTAACGCAATTGCTCCCGGATTTTTCGTAACTGCTCAGAATCAGAAGCTTCTGTTTAACGAAGATGGAACTCCCACTGCCCGTACAGGAAAAATTCTCAGCCAGACCCCCATGGGACGCTTCGGCAAACCTGAAGAGCTTCTCGGAACAATCGACTGGCTTATTGACGACGATGCCTCTTCTTTCGTAACAGGTATTGTTGTTCCCATCGACGGCGGTTTCTCTGCTTATTCAGGAGTTTAAAACCAGTAAATTCAATAACTTTTAAAGCTCTCTGCGGAAAAATTTTCCGCAGAGACTTTTTATTGTCTTTATTAAGGAAAAGAATAAATGAACTTAAATTCGCTTAAACTAATCCTATCTTAATAAAGGAGTGTTTAAGATGATTGAACAGGATACAATAAAGCTCCTTCGCGAATGTGACGCAGGAGTAAAAATGGGAGTTTCCTCCATTGACGATGTTCTCGACAAAGTTTCAAGTAATTCCCTTAAAAAATATCTCACTGAATGTAAAAACGAACACGAGGAACTTAAAACAGAAATCAACGGTCTCCTTAACAAATATCATGACGACGGAAAAGAGCCCAATCCCATAGCCAAGGGAATGTCATGGATGAAGACAAACGTAAAAATCGGTATGGATGACTCAGACAAGACCATTGCCGACCTTATGACCGATGGGTGCAACATGGGTGTAAAATCCCTGAACCAGTACCTCAACAAGTACAAGGCAGCCGACGAGGTTTCAAAGGATATTACAAAAAGGCTTATTAACCTTGAAGAAAGACTTGCGGTGGATATCCGCAGCTTCCTGTAAAATAAAGTCAAAAGCACCGTTTCGCTGGCAAAATACAGCGGCGGTGCTTTTTCACTGTTCAGTTAAGAAGATAGATTTGAAAATTAAGGTATCCCGCAAAAGTGACCCATAGAAGATAGGGAATCATCAGATATCCGGCAGGCTTTGAAATACGGTAAAAAAGAACGATAGCAGCCAGAATAAGGAGCCACAAAAGTACAAGCCAGATAAAAGAAAAAAGATAGAGAGAAAAATTAAAAAAGAAAATCGACCAGAAGAAATTGAAGATAAGCTGAATACCGTAAACCGTAAGGGCTCTGTTAATCTCCCCCTATGGCTTTTCCGAAACAAGGACAAGATACGAAGCAATGCCCATAAGGATAAACAGAATAGTCCATACAACGGGAAAAAGCCAGCCCGGCGGCGAAAGAGACGGTTTATTTATAGTTTCAAAGATATCCATGCCCGTGCGGGTTATAAGAGCAGACAGTCCGCCCACCAGAAGCGGCACCGCAATGCAGATTAAAAACTGCTTGGTTTTTTTAGTCATAATTAATCACCTTCATTGTGATTTTATGAAGGTGATCATAGTTTCATTCACGGATATTAAATTTATATATTAAGGAAAATTTTTCAAGCATATTAAATTAAAGCTTTACAGGCTCACAGATTTCATCTGTTTTAAAACCCGCTCTCCTTACAATATCTGCAATAAAAGCTTTTTCCGGAAGTATATCCCCATAAACTGTAGCGGTTCCGGTTTTTAAGTCCACCTGTGCTTCATATTTCCCCTCCTGACACAAAGCACATCTGAGCTTTTCAGCACAGTTTTCGCATTTCATTCCGCTGACTTTTATCTTACAGCAGTAAGCGCAGGAATCAGGGTTATCGGCAAGAGTATTTGCTGTCGCCTGAGCTTTGATTGTCTTTACCCCGAAGGTGAAATAAAGAATATGGAAAAGCCATACTCCCGAAAGGATAATTCTGCCAACTGGAACACGGCTCATCATTATAAAGCCAATACTCATAAGAAAAGTTACCATAATCATAATGCGGATTTTAGTCTTCCATGTCATCCCCTGACCTCTGACATAGGTTTCAAGATTGTTCTTATAGAGCTTTGTGTTAATAAACCAATCATTGAGCCGCTGAGAGCTTTTGGCAAAGCAAAAAGCCGCAAGGAGCAAAAAGGGAAAAGCAGGCAAAAGCGGCAGGGCAGCTCCCAGTGCACCTAATCCAACACCTATACATCCTAAAACAACATATAACGCTTTTTTAATTTTCATTATTACGCTCCAATCTTCTCTTTTCTTTTTTCGTTTCGATTACATGTTTTATCGCTGAAACGGGATGATGAAAAATCATTCTCGGACCTGAAAAGCACATGACTTTCCGTATTTTTTCACGCATTTCGGGCTTGTAGCAGTGTACTTTGCAATTTGAACAGAAAGTTTTCGTCTCCATAAATGGACACTTATCGCTTCGCATTTTCGCATATTCCTTGAGCTCTTGGCACTGCGGACAAATTCCATCTTTGCAGCCGTGATTTTTACGGCAGTAAAGGTCTATCATCAGAGAGACCATTTCCTTTTCCCGCTCACGCTTGGTGTTTATATCCGTTTTTTTCATCAGCTCATTCTCCCGTGTTCTACGCTGTAAACCTTATCGGCGATTCTCATTGTAGACTCCCTGTGGGATACAAGTATCACGGTTTTGCCTTCCCGCTCCTCCCCTAAAGCCTTCAAAATCGCTCCTTCATTGAGACTGTCAAGGTTGCTTGTGGGCTCGTCAAGGAGAATAAAGGGCGCATTATGTAAAAAAGCTCTTGCAAGACCGATTCTCTGCTTTTCTCCCCCTGAGAGGGTATCGCCCAGCTCTCCCACGGAAGTGTCGTAGCCCTTTGGCAGGCTCATTATGAAATCATGTACCGACGCTTTTTTACAGGCGGTTTCTATTTCCCTCTCTGTGGCATCAAGCTTTGCAATTCGCAGATTGTTGGCGATACTGTCATGGAAAAGCTCTGTCTCCTGAGTGACGAAGCTCTCCATATCCCTTAAATCTGATGTATTTATTTCCGAAATATCGGTATCGGAAATTTTTACACTTCCCTTTTGCACATCCCAGAAGCGCATCAGTAGCTTTAAAAGTGTTGATTTTCCGCTTCCGCTCTTTCCTACAATACCAACTACCGAATGTTCCGGCACATTCACCGACACATATTTAAGTATAGTCTCTTCTCCGTAGGAGAAAGTAATATTTTCTGCCTTTGCGCCTTTAAATCCAATAGTCTCTTTGCCTTCTATTTCTTTTGTAACGGGAACATCGTCGAGAATGTCAAGAACTCTGTTTCCTGCGGCAAAGGTATGCTGGAGAGTGCTGCCCAAAGCGGCAAGGGCAATTACGGGGCCGAATGAACTCATAAGGGCGATTGTGGGAATAACTACAGATTCAAAATCTACAGTTCCGTTAATGTATAAATATGATGACAGGGAGAGCATACCGAGATCAAAAAGCAAAATAACGGTATTTGTAAAAGCGGTGTTTTTGCTTGCCGATACTTTCATCTTTTTTTCATCCGATGATAAAGCGTCGCTGCGGGTGTTCATTTCTTTGAGTCTCCGTTCGCCCTGTGAATACTGGATTGTTTCGGAAATTCCCCTCATGCTGTCAAGGACGAAGGTACTCAGTTCTCCTGATTTATTGCGGAAATCCATACCTGTATTTCCGCTGAGTTTTGAAGTGACAACTGGAATTATAATTCCAACCGTAATATAGGCAAAGGCGGAAAGGAGTCCCAAACTCCAGTGATAGCTTCCGATAAATCCGCACAGAATAAGTGAAAACAAAAGGGCAATTGCCGAGGGTGAAATGGTATGGGCATAGAAAACCTCAAGAAGCTCAATATCCGAGGTTATAAGGGAGATGAGGTCGCCTTTATCCCTTGTTTCCAGCTTCGCAGGCGAAAGCTTTCTCAAAGCTCTGAAAACTTTATCACGAATAAGGGCAAGGAGCTTAAAGGCTATAAAATGATTGCAGGCCTGCTCCCCGTAGCGTAATACGCCTCTTATGAGAGCGAAAACACACACAGCTATAAAAGCAGCAGTTTTCGATACAGGAACCGAAAAGCCAAGCACATCGAGAACGGCAAAGCCGCCGAAAACAGTTATAAACGCCGCACATAGATGGCCTGTAAGTCCCATTAAAATTGCCGCAGACATATATCCTGACAAAGGCTTCACAAGACCCGAAAGCCTTAGCATTATGGAAATATTGCTTCGCTTTTTCATTTTGCATCCACTTCCTTTCCGTAGTTTTCGAGACTTTGCTGAGCGTTCCACATTTTTTCGTAAACACCGTGATTTTTAATTAAATCATCATGACTGCCCCTTTCGGCAACTTCTCCGTCACTTAAAACATAAATCCTGTCAGCTTTAACTGTATTTGCAAGGCGATGAGAAATAAGTATTACGGTCTTTTCCTTGGCAATGTTTTGTATCTGTGCCATTATGTCGTTTTCACTTTCAACGTCAATATTTGAGGTTGCTTCATCAAATATATAAACAAGGCTGTCGTGAAGAAGAGCTCTTGCAAGGGCAAGACGCTGACACTGTCCACCGGAAAAATTAGCGCCTTTTTCCGCAACGGCGGTTTCAAGTCCCTTTTCTCCTTTTAGAAATTCCGAAAGCTTTGCCTTTTCGAGAGCCGTCCACATTTCTTCCTCAGTTGCATCGGGTTTTCCCATTATGAGATTATCGTATACGGTACCTTTGAAAAGATAGCTGTTATGACTTACATAGGTTATGTTTTTCATAAGACTGTCTTCATCTATTTCCGAAAGAGGAACGCCACCCACTGTAATTTTTCCTGAATAATTTGTATTTCTGCCGGTTAAAAGGGCGGCAACAGTGGATTTTCCACATCCGCTTTCTCCCGCAATTGCCGTAAAGGAGCCAGCCGGAAAAGACATTGAAATATTATGAAGTATCTCCCTTTCCTCATCATAGGAAAAGCTCACATTTTCACATTTAATTTCACAGGTCTCAGGGAACTCATGCAAACCTCTGTTTTCTTTTTCAGGTAAATCCAAAAGTTTGAAAATTTTATCGCTTGCCGCCATACCGTTCATAGCTATATGGAAAAAGCTGCCAAGCTGACGCATGGGAATAAAGAAATCGGCAGATAAAAGAATTATAAGAAGGCATCCTGACAGACTGATTTTTCCCAAAGCGAACTGTGAAACCGAAACAATCACCCCTAAAGCGGCCCCGCCGTAAGCGATTAAATCCATAATGGTAATGGAATTAAGCTGCATTGTCAGAACCTTCATAGTTATTCTGCGAAAGTTCTCCGCCTCTTCGTTCATCTTTTCGTTTTTAAATTCATCGGCCTTATATATTTTGAGAGTGGTGAGTCCCTGGAGATTTTCGAGGAATGTATCACCTAAAGTTGTGTACTGACCCCAATATTTTGACAAAAGCTTTTTAGCCCAGGTTTGTACTGCCGCTATAGCAACAGGTATAAGCGGAACACAGATAAGAAGAACAACTGCGGACAGAAAGTTTACAAAACTCAAAACTGCAAAGAGAGTTAAGGGAGCCAGCATTGCGTAAAAAAATTGAGGAAGATAGGCTCCGAAATAAGTTTCAAGCTGCTCTGTTCCCTCTACTGCCACCTGCACAACCTCTGAGGTCTTCACTTTCTCATTGTAGGAGCTTCCAAGTCTCAGAAGCTTTTTATAGATAAGTTCACGCAAGGTCCTTTTTACCGCTTTAGAGGAAAGATATCCCATTTTCCCCGAACCAAGTGAACATAAAAATCTTACGACCACAGCTCCTATTACCACTGCTGCGGCAATAGCCAAATCCTGTAAAGATGCTGTTTTATAAAAGAGTTTTTGCAGAAAGGCGGTAACACTGAACATAGCGCATATATTTGAAACAAGCGAAATCCACTGAAAGGCAACGTTGCCCCCAATATATTTTCTACTCTCTTCTACAGTGCCTATGAGCCGTTTATTTATCATCATTTCTATCAGCTCCCTTTGCTAATTTTTTCATTATTTTTCTTACGCAAATACAGCCTACTCCTATTGATAAAATTAAAGCTGCATTAAAATATCTATACCACATAAAGTATTTAAAGCACGCAAATATCTCCTTTCACTGGGACACCTCCGCTTTTTTAATTTTTTCCGATTTCTTAGAGAATTAGCTTTAACTAACCCGTTTGCATAGTGTTTGTTAGAAATAACTAACCAAATAGTACTATTAGCCTCTTATCATTTACCTGTACACAGTAAAAAACTATGCACTGACAGCGCATCAGCGAGTTAGAAAAAACTAACCCTCCTTCAATAAAACAAGGCACTTGTTAGTGCCTGCTAACTGTTTGATATTATATATCCGATTAAGGCTGTTTGTCAACGGGATTCGGAAATTAATTTTTTCTGCTTTACTTAAATTATATATAAAAAAACCGACGCTTTATAGCGTCGGTCTAAGTTAAATATCAAATTAAGTGCAATTCATGTTTTTCTTATAGAAACCGGTCTTTATCAAAGATTTTATTTAATATTCACTACATTTCTCGGACTTCCCTTTGCAAAGGCATCGATATTCCCCTTGAATATTTCAAGAAGCCTTGCCCTTGTCTCATATCCTGCCCAGGATATATGGGGAGTTATAAAGCAGTTTTCAGCCTTTAAAAGCGGGTTATCCTCCTTCGGAGGTTCCACTGAAAGAACATCCACTCCTGCCGCAGAAATTTTTCCGCTTTTAAGAGCTTCATAAAGCGCCTGCTCGTCAACTATCTGTCCCCTTGCAGTGTTTATGATTATGGCTCCGTCTTTCATTGAAGAAATAAAGTCGGCATTTACCATTTTTTCAGTTTCATCATTGAGTGGACAGTGGAATGTGATTATATCAGCACCCTCTCTCAAAGCTTCGAGAGTTACAAAATGCACTCCGTCGCCGCCTCTAAAACCATGTCTGCGGGGAGCATAGACAAGCACTTCCATGGAAAAGGCTCTGGCTATCTGTGCAACGGCTTTTCCGATTTTTCCGAAGCCTACAATACCTAAAGTCTTTCCGCTAAGCTCTGTGAGAGGTGTTTTCCAGAAACAGAAGTCCTCACAGCGGCACCACTCGCCGTCATGAACAGCCTTTGAGTGAAGGGCTACGGCGTTTGTTATTTCGAGAATAAGCGCAAAGGTCATCTGTGCAACCGCCTCAGTGCTGTATGAGGGGATGTTAGAAACGGGTATTCCTCTCTGGGCTGCATATTCGCAGTCAACTACATTATATCCGGTGGAAAGCAATGCTATAAATTTTACATTTTCGCACTGTTCCAATATTTCCTTTGACAAAACCGTTTTGTTTGTCACAATGATATCGGCATCCTTAGCTCTGCTGACTGTCTCCTCTTTGAGCGTTCTGTCGTAAACCGTATAATCTCCGTACTGAGAAAGCCAGTCCCAGGAAAAATCCCCTGATGCAGCGGTTGTTTTTCCGTCCAAAACTACTATTTTCATATATATTCCTCCTTATTCCGTTAAAATAACAGGATTATGTGTCATGTTTTCGCCGCAGGGTCTTATATCATCAAAAAGCGTGTTATACATATCAACTGCACGGGACTCAGTATCAAACACACTTTTACACTGACCGCTGAGCTTTCCAATGTCATTATACCGCATAATCACGGGAAGTGAAGCAGTTTTTTTCATCTGGGCAAGCAGCTCGCGTCCTTTACTATTAAAGCCCAGAACACGTATATGCGGCGGAGATTCAATTAAATCTTCACTATATATTCCCAGATAGAAAAGCAAAAGTATCCTTCTGAGCCTCGAATGAGTATACCGCTTTGATTTAATTAAATCTGCTATTTCTCCAAAAGATGTTCCAGTCTTTGCAGCTTCCTTTATTTTATATTCGAGTCCCTCTGAAACGTCGGGAACTAATGAAATTTCATTTGCATCCGCTCTTCGAAGCATGGATATTAAAGGCAGATCGAGTTTTTTCAAATTCTTTAAAACTCTTCCCTCATCATTGGCTTTTTTAAGAAGCTCAAAAGCCTTTTTCGGCATAAAATCAGCAGATTTTTCAAAATCACTGCCGAGCATTTTTCTTATAGCGGAGGCAGAAGCAAAGGCTTCGCTTAAATTTTCGCTGTCGTGACCGACACCGGTTCTGTTTACACAGAACGGTTCCATAGAAGAGTTTAGACGCAAAATAGCTTTGCAGTATTCTACCGCAAGAATGTTATTTGGAGTTTTTAAAATTTCCGCTGTTCTTTTATCGGAAAGGGAAAGCACCGCCTTTTCACGGGCAGAGGGAAAGGATAATCCCTCTGAGAGAAATTTTTTCAAAGCCCCGCTGTATTCTTCTGAAAGACTGAGAGATGCCGCTGAAAAAAGAGAATCGGCATCGGCGTTTTCGCAGCCGAAAAGGAGCTTATCAACGCAGCCCATTGAGTTTAGCAGAGAAACCGCTCCATAGGCAAATCTTTCAGCCGAAGAAACAGCCCAAGAAACTGGAAGCTCCAACACAAGATCCGATCCGCATTTAAGCGCCATTTCAGCTCTTCTCCACTTAGAGCAAACCGCTGGTTCTCCCCGCTGAACAAAATTACCGCTCATTACGCACACCGTTTTTTCAGCACCGTCTTTTTTGCCCTGTTCAATTAAATATTCATGACCGTTATGAAAGGGATTGAATTCAGCTACAATGCCGTAAGTTTTCACTTTTTTCTCCCCCTTTTAACTTAAAAGTATTGAAAATGATTCATCAATGATATAATATATTAGTTATAGAATTAGTTCAAGTAGATTATTATATTGGAGGTTTTTTTTTGAAGATTCTTGTTATCAATGCAGGTAGTTCCTCACTTAAATACCAGCTCATAAATATGGAAAATGAGCAGGTTCTCGCAAAGGGTGTTTGCGAAAGAATAGGTAAAGGCGGCCACATTAAGGGCAGCACTTTTGACGGAAGAAAATTTGACGTAGACGTTAAAATGGACAACCATACAGACGCTTTCCTTGACGTTAAAAAATATCTTACTGAAGGCGATTACGCCGTTATTTCCGACCTCTCAGAAATCGCAGCCGTTGGCCACAGAATAGTTCAGGGCGGCGATAAGTTCAACGAGAGTGTTATTATCGACGACAGCGTTGTTGACGGCATCAACAGCCTTTGCGATCTTGCCCCTCTTCACAACCCGGCACATATTCAGGGTATCAACGCCTGCCGCAAGGTCTTCGGCGATAAGGTTCCCGAGGTTGCTGTTTTCGATAATGCATTCCACAGCACTATGCCCCCCGAGGCTTATATTTTCCCAATTCCCTATGAGTATTACGAGAAATATGCAATCCGCAGATATGGCTTCCATGGTACATCTCACAAATACATAAGCCACCGCTGCGCTGAGCTTATGGGTAAGGATATCAAAGATCTTAAAATCGTTACCTGCCACCTTGGTAATGGATGTTCAATTGCTGCTGTTAAAAACGGTAAGGTTATCGACACAAGCATGGGTCTCACTCCCCTTGACGGCTTCGAAATGGGAACTCGCTGCGGCGGAATCGACCCCTCAGTCATCATTTTCCTCCAGCAGAAGGAAGGACTTACTCCCGAAGAGACAGATGAGCTTCTCAACAAAAAATCCGGTGCTCTCGGTGTTTCCGGCGTTTCCAGCGATGACAGAGACCTCAGAGATGCTATTATGAAAGGTAACGAGCGTGCAAAACTCGCAAGAGATATTCAGTGGTATCAGATAAGAAAGTTCATCGGCAGCTATGTTGCAGCTATGGACGGCATTGATGCTCTTGTTTTTGCAGGCGGTATCGGCGAAAACACAGACGACCTTCGCACAGACGTTTGCTCAAAGCTTTCTTTCCTCGGATTTGAGATTGACGAAGAGGCCAACAAAGCCGCTCTTCACGGAGTAGAAAAGGAAATTACAACTCCCAACTCAAAGGTCAGAGCTTTTGTTATCCCCACAAACGAAGAGCTTGTTATTGCAAGAGAGACAAAGGAACTTGTTCTCAAGGCCGGCAAATAAATTAAGGTATATTACTTATATTTAGAAAAAGGATGCAGTAAAATGCATCCTTTTTTTGTTTGCACAGTAAGTTTTCACTTCTGAATAAAAAAGCAAAGACCAAAGAACAACACAAATATTTACCTTTTGACAGTCGCACACGTGGGCAGCAGGCTGAGCCTGCACCCATTTCGCACACGAAGAAATGGCGGACTAATATATGCGCTTGCGATAAGCTCCGCTTTTTAAGGAAAGCACAAGCGGTAAAACACATTAATTGGTATAAACGAGCAAAGGGTGCATCCAAAAAGGATGCACCCTTTACCCATCTATAGAAAACATACCCCTCAAAATATGTATTCCATCATTATTTCTGATACGGCGTATTAAAAACGTTAATATGACGTATCACATTCTCATAGGTTCCGTTGACCATTGCCGTACTAAGATCGAAGTAATTGTGCTTACCCTCGCCCTGCATATATTTTTCCGCACTGCTTGCAAGGCTGTTAAAGCTGGCAGTTGCAATATTTACTTTGCGGACTCCAAGAGAAATTGCCCTCTGGAAATCACGGTCACTTATTCCGCTTCCACCGTGAAGTACAAGAGGTATATTTACGTTCTCGTTTATCTTTTCCAGCACATCAAAGGCCAAGGTCGGAGCTACGGGATAATTGCCGTGAGCGTTGCCGATTGCAACCGCTAAAGCGTCTATGCCTGTCTCCTCAGCAAAGACCTTTGCGTCATCCGGGTCGGTACAGCGTATTCCGTGGTCGCTGCTGCCGTCCTCACTTCCGCCCACAAGACCCAACTCTGACTCAACTGTTGCGCCGTACTCCCTCGCCATTTCCACTACCTTTTTCGTCTTAGCGATATTCTCTTCAAAGGGCAGCGTTGAAGCGTCAAGCATTACCGACGTAAAGCCAAGATCAAGAGCCTGCTGTACTGTCTCCAAAGTAAGGCCGTGGTCAAGATGCACTGCAACATCTACCTTGGCATTTTCGGCGGCGCTTACCATCATCGGTCCCATAAGGTGCAGAGGCGAATTTTTAAGACGCACTTCTGCTATCTGCAAAATTATAGGTGTGCCCGTTTCTTCGGCCGCTTTTATTGCACCCATAACCATTTCCATATTACCTACGCTGAAAGCTCCGCATCCGATATTTTTCTTTGCAGCACCCTCAAGGAGAGTTTTCATTTCTACCAATGCCATGTTATCTCTTCCTAACTTTAAATATACGTGCCTTTTCCCCGCTACAGCTGTTTTCGCCAGAAACTCAAAGGCCGGTAAATCAAAGGATGATACCAAATAAAACGATATATAATCACACTTTTCCCTAACTATCCCTCCGTCACAGCTCTGCCGTGACACCTCTCCGCATAGGGGAGGCTTTTTGGTATTTTTCCTTTGATTTACCCTTAGCCTCTGCCGCCTTTTTCAGCAGCTTTTTCTATTATTAAAGTCCTGTCTTTTCGGCGATAAACTTTCTTGCACGCATTGCGTACTCAAGGGGATTTGCCTTTGCGGGATCCTGCTCTGCTTCAACAAGCATATATCCCTCATAACCTGCATCTTCAAGAACCTTGAAAATAGGATCGAAGTCGATGCATCCGTCGCCGGGGATTGTGAATGTACCAAGACGTACACCGTCAAGGAAGCTGAGATTTTCTTTCTTTACCTTTTCAACCATTTCGGGGCGGATATCCTTAAGGTGAACGTGCTTGATGCGGTTTACATACTTTTTGACCATCTCAAGAGGATCTTCGCCGCAGTAAGCAAAATGTCCGGTATCGAAAAGAAGGCTTACATATTCGGGATCTGTTCCCTCCATCATGCGCTCAACCTCAGCGGCAGTCTGAACGACTGTACCCATATGATGATGGAATGTAAGAGAAATTCCATACTCTTCCTTTGCGATTTTTCCGAGCTTATTCATGCCGTTACAGAAAGTATCCCACTCCTCATCGTTCATAACATACTTATGACCGAAAATTGGTGTGTTAAGCTCCCCCTGAACGCTGTGGCTCTGCTCAGAAGCTCCGATAACCTTTGCCCCCATTGCCTTTAAGAAAGCAAGCTGGCTGCGGAACTCCTTTTCAACCTCCTCAAAGGGCTTTGTGATGAGGAAGCAGGAAAACCACTGGTTGCAGATTTCCATTCCTCTCAGGTCGAGAGCCTTTTTGAGAACTGCGGGATCTTTGGGATATTTATTGCCGACCTCTGAGCCTGTGAAACCTGCGAGAGCCATTTCGCTTACGCACTGCTCAAAGGTATTCTCCTTGCCGAGATCGGGCATATCGTCGTTTGTCCAGGCGATAGGAGCAATTCCGAGCTTTACTTTGCTTTTATCAAACATACTTATTCCCCTTTCGGTAAGGTAATTACATAATTTCGGAAATTTTTACGGGACGATGCTCTTCGTATGACTTCTTGGCGGCAAGACCCATAAGTACGGGCTTAAGTCCGTCGTATACGTTAAGAGGAGCTTCCTTATCGTTTACAATTGCGTCAATGAACATTGAAACCTCTTTTCCGTAAGCATCCATATAACGCTCAAGGAAGAAGAAGAGGGGCTTCTCTGCTGTTACACCGTCAGCGTTGCTAAGAACTGCCTTTGACTGGCTGTCGTTTTCGCAGGCAACCATTCCCTCAGAGCCGAAGACCTCTGCACGCTGGTCATAGCCGTATGCTGATCTTCTGCTGTTATCGATAACAACAATTGCGCCGTTTTCCATCTTCATTGTAATTACTGCCGTATCAACATCCCCTGCCTCACCGATTGCGGGATCAACAAGGTTTGCACCCTGTACATAGACTTCCTCAGCGTCGCATCCTGCAAGGAAACGTGCCATATCAAAATCATGAATTGTCATATCAAGGAACATTCCGCCGGAAACCTTTACATAGTCGATTGAAGGGGGCTCAGGGTCACGGGATGTGATCTTGATGATTTCGGGCTTACCTATTTTGCCCTCTGCAACTGCACGCTGAACAGCCTCATAGTTGTGGTCAAAGCGACGGTTGAAACCAACCTGATACTTGAGGTTTGTGCCCTCAAGAGCGTCGATAACCTGCTGGATTTTCTCAATGTCATGGTCAATGGGCTTTTCGCAGAAAACGTGCTTACCGGCCTTAATTGCCTCAACGGAAATAGGTGAATGAGTATCTGTTGAAGAGCAGATAAGGACAGCGGCGATTTCCGGGTCTGCAAGGATTTCCTTGTAATCCTTTGTCACAACCTCAACGCCCATTGCTTTTGCCCATGCTGCTGTTTCATCGTTCATAAAGGGGTCTGCAACTGATTTTACAACTGCATCCTTAACTCTGGTAGCGATACTTGTAATATGTACCTTACCGATACGGCCTGCGCCGATGATTCCTACTTTTATCATTTTTCATTCTCCTTTATATTATGGTTTAATCACCAAAGGTTTCTGTAAATCTGCTTTACATCCTCTTCCGCTACGTCACGCATAGTGTTCTGAGGACTTCCGCTTGCCATGGCATCAAAAGCCATTTTATCAATAACACTGAAGAACTTCTCACGGTCGATGCCGTACTCTTCGAGAGTGGGAGTTTCAAGGATCTTTGTTATGTTCTCAATCTCAGCAAGGAACTTTTCGGCGGCTGCTTCGTCGCTGTCATCGGCTGCGGCGGCACCGATTGCTCTGCCAAGGGAAGCAAAGCGGTCATATGCTCCCGGAAGAGCAAATTTAAGGCACTCTTTCATAAGCATTGCATTTGAAAGGCCGTGAGCTACATGGAAAAGAGCTCCTATGGGACGGCTCATGCCGTGGATAATTGTTACGGAAGCGTTGTTGAAAGCGATACCTGCTTCAAGAGCGGCAACGGACATTTCAACTCTCGCCTCTTCATTTTTTCCGTCTTTAAAGGCAACGGGAAGAAATTTAAAAATACGCTTAACAGCTGAAACTGCAAAGGTATCAGAAAGGGTCTGAGCTTTACGGGAGGTGTAAGCCTCAACTGCATGGCAAAGGGCGTCAAGGCCTGTTGCTGCAGTAATTTTAGGCGGTGCTGTCATTGTAAACTGGGGGTCGATAATCGCCAGAGTGGGCATAAGCACAGCGCCTTTAAGGAGCATTTTAATATCCTTTTTAGTATCTGTAATAATTGTAAACTGGGTTGCCTCTGAACCTGTACCGGCAGTTGTGGGAATTGCAACCATGGGCGGTACGGGAACGTCTATGACCTTGCCCATATAATCGGAAATGCTTCCGCCGTTTTCTATAAGGGAAGCGATTGCCTTCATTGAATCAATGGGGCTGCCGCCGCCTAAAGCTACGATAAAATCGCAGCCGTTTTCTTTATATACTTTTACTCCGCCGTCAATCATAACGTCGGTGGGTTCACCTGTTATATCGGAGTAAATTACATAATCTACACCCTCGTTTTTAAGGGCAGTTTCAACCTTTGCACAGTTGCCCAGGTCGATCATAACCTTATCTGTTACAATAAGAGCTTTTTTACCGAAAGAACTGAGAGCTGACTCAGCTGCTTCCAAAGCTCCTGAACCGGAAATTATTTTTCCCGGGACAATAAATTCTCTTGCCATTTTATGTTCTCCTGTCTATCAGTCAAATTTAGCTTCATGAAGCCATGTATAGCGTTCGTCCTCGCAGCGGTCAGTTTGAAGCCACGGATTACCGTCAAGGTGACGTATCATCCAGCAGGTGTACATCTGATAACCTGGTGCCACAGCCTGAGGATGAAGCTCTCCGCCAGGAATTGCGGAAAAACTGCCGTCAGTGCTTTTGAAAACCTGATCACCTACAAAGCTGGCTCCGAATCCCTCAGGATGGTCAAACTTGAAATAGTAGGTTTCCGGCTGGGGATGACGATGAGGAAGATATCCTGACCAATTTCCTCTGTCGTTGAGAACTTCGCCTAAAACCATATTTGAATAAGGCGCTATATCGTGGTCGAAAATTGTGTTTACTCTGCGTTTTGCAACGTTTCCGAATTTTCCTTTGCAGGAATAGCCCCAGGGAGCATCCTCAGGACAATAAATCTTGCTATCAAATTCCTTTTCGTTCTTTGTGCACTGAACAAGAATTTCGGCGTCGCTTTCAGCTTCTACTGTAACCTCTTTGCCTGTACATACGTGTACGCACCAAGGTCCCTCAGTAAAGACATCCTTACGGCTTACTGTCTGAGAGTTATCCTCCCATTTATATGTGATTTTTCCCGAAAGAAGCAGTACAGCAACCTCTTCGCCCTTACGGCAGAAGCTGCGCTTCTCACCGGCTTTCATGCGATAGACACGAATGTCCATCATCATATCTTTATATTCATTGTCATAGGTTGTCAGAATCTGTTCGCCGTTTGCATCAAATTCCGGATAACCGAATACTTTACCCATTTCAATTACTCCTTATTAATACTGTCTTGACTCTCTGCGGCCTGCCATAACATCCTCACAGGCTTCACGAACGCTCTCTTTAACAGAGGTTGTAGCGATGCCTACATTCCACCATGACTCATAGCCGTCGGTCATGGTTTTGGGGATTACTTTAAGGTCGAAAAGACAAGCTATATTCTGCTTTTTAGCGTCCTCAAGAGCAGCAACAAGCTCCGGGATAGTCTTGCAGGTGTAGGTTTTAAGGCCGTAGCCCTCACCGATTTTCGCATAGTCAACGGGAATAAGGTCACCTGTGGGCTTCTTGCCGTCGGTGTAACGGAACTCTGTTGCAAGGCTTCCGATACCGTTGTTCATTTCAAGGTTATTAATGCAGCCGAAACCGCAGTTGTCGAAAATCAGGATATTTACCTTTTGGCGCTCCTGCATAATGGTCATAATTTCGCTGTGGAGCATCTGGAAGCTTGAATCGCCTACTACGCAGTAAACCTCGTTATCGGGCTCAGCAAACTTTACGCCTAAGGTTGCCGCTACTTCATAGCCCATGCAGGAATATCCGTATTCCGCATGATATCCGCCACGTTTGTCGGTACGCCACATACGCTGCATGCAGCTGGGAAGTGAACCGCCGGCGGTGATAATGGTAGCGTCTTTATCTATTGTCTTATTGATAGCTGCAAGAGCGGCTGTCTGAGTAATTTTTCCGTCTGTAAGCTTTACGAACTCCGGAATTGTTCTCGGGTCACGTGCCTTTACAATCGGCTCGAAGTCTTCACCTGTATAAGCGATACCGGCAAGGCGATCCCACTCTTCGTCCCATGCCTTTTTAGCTGCCTCAATTTCTCCACTGTAAG
The DNA here is from genome assembly GCA_949289045.1 of uncultured Oscillospiraceae bacterium. Classification (GTDB taxonomy): domain Bacteria; phylum Bacillota; class Clostridia; order Oscillospirales; family Acutalibacteraceae; genus UMGS263. The sequence continues at coordinate 7,953 of CASEMN010000019.1, read as the reverse complement.
AGGAAACATACTTTCTCTCACGGAGCTTTGCTGCAAGAGCTTCAAGAGTTACCTTTGCGTCGCCCACAGCTTTTACGGCGTCCATTTTATATGCATGGTAACGGTTATTGTTTATGGTGAGGAACTTAACGTTTTCGTTCTGGAACAGATGCTTTGAGCTTGTAGTAAAGTCTGAAAGACGTGAACCAATTGCAAGGACAACGTCGGCATCCTTTGCAATTACGTTTGAAGCAAGTGTACCTGTAACTCCGATACCGCCGAGACAATATGGATGGCTCGATTTACATGCGCTCTTACCTGCCTGGCTCTCGCCGAAAGGAATGTGGAACTCCTCGCAGAAGTTTTCGACTGTCTCTCCTGCCTCAGAATATTTAACACCGCCGCCTACGATAACAAGGGGCTTTTTAGCCTGAGAAAGCACCTCTGCTAAATCCTCAAGCTCCTCATCCACTGCAACGGGACGGGTAATGCGGTGTACTCGCTTTTTAAAGAAATATTCGGGATAATCATAGGATTCGCCCTCAACGTCCTGGGGAAGAGCTATGCAGCAGGCTCCTGTTTCAGCAGGATCTGTTAAAACTCTCATTGCGTTAATAAGTGCGGTCATAACCTGTTCAGGACGGCAGACACGATCCCAGTATTTGCAAACGGGCTTAAAGGCATCATTTGTAGTTGTAGCAAGACTGTTGCTCTGCTCAAGCTGCTGAAGCACCGGGTCGGGCTGACGTGAAGCGAACGTATCCGAAGGGAAAACCAGAAGCGGAATATTATTTACTGTTGCCGTTGCGCAGGCAGTAACCATATTCGCAGCGCCGGGGCCTATTGAAGAGGCACAGGCAATGATGCTTTTACGGTTATTCTGCTTTGCGAAAGCAATAGCGGAGTGACACATTCCCTGCTCGTTTCTGCCCTGCATTACACGAAGATCACCGGGGTTTGTGTCGAGAGCCTCACCAAGTCCTACGGCAATACCGTGACCGAAAATAGTGAAGAAGCCCTCTACAAATTTTGTCTCAACACCGTCCATGGAGACATACTGATTGTCGAGAAATTTGACAATTGCCTGAGCTGTAGTTAAACGAATAGTATCAGCCATATCTATCTCTCCTAATTAAACGCGGGCGATCATTTCGCCGTACTTCTCTTTTTCTTCTTTAATAAATGCACGAACTTCATCGGGTCCGGGAAGTGAATCAGAGCAGTTGTTGCTCTTTACCATCATGGAAGCCTCAGCTGAACCGAACTCAAGGCAGTCGATGATCTCCCAGCCGCTGTAAAGGCCATAAAGGAAACCGGAACCGTATCCGTCGCCGCCGCCGAAGCCTTTTCTTGCCTCAACGGGGAAGGGCTTAATTGAAAACTTCTGTCCGTCGCAGGTGTAAGCGGTTGAACCCTTCATGCCGTGCTTGATAACGACGATTTTTGCATGGTAGCTCTGCCAAAGAGCTGCTGACTCCTCGTCGGTCATACCGGGCTTAATAAGTTTTTCGGTAAGGTTAAACTCCTCACGGGAACCCATGATGATATCAGCTTCCTTAGCAACAGCGGAATAGTAAATAGAAATTGTATCATCGTTTTCCCAGTTATATGCACGGTAGTCAATATCGAAAATAATGCGTGTGTTATTGCGCTTTGCAAGGAGAACAGCTTTCATTGCAGCCTCACGGGAAGGACTCTGTGCAAGAGCTGTACCGGAAATAAGAATTGCCTTTGCACTCTTTATGTACTCCTCATCAATATCGTCAACATGGAGCTGAAGGTCAGCAATGCAGTTACGGTACATGAGGATGCTGCTCTCAGAGGGTGAAAGCATCTCAGTAAAGGTAAGGCCAAGCTTTTCCCCGTTTTTGCATTTTGTGATGTGTGATGTATCAACGCCGATGTTGTTGAAATAATCCACAACATACTCGCCGAACTGGTCGTCGGAAACCTTGCCGATAAATCCGGCTTTAAGTCCGTGACGGGTAACGCCGACAGTGATGTTGGCGGGTGAACCACCTAAAAACATCTCAAACATATGGACCTTTTTAAGGGGCTTAAACTCCTCTTTAACCTGATCGTTATAAGCGGGGTTAAAGTCGATTGCAACACGGCCGAGAAGCACCAAGTCAAGGGGTCTGCTCTCGTCAAATTCAATGTACTTCATTTAAATATTCCTCCTGTATTATTTGCGTGCTTTTTAAAATCGCGTGCTTTTTATGCATACTTTTCCATGTAGAGAATAACACATTTAATTTTATGCCGCAAGATTTTTTTATATTTTTGCAAAACTTCTATGTTTCAGACAAAGCATAAGGTATTTTCATGTGATTTTTACAATCAGACAAAGCGTGCTTTTTGCGTGCTACAAATGTGCACGCAAAAAAAGAAAGCGACATGTTTAAACATACCGCTTTCACTTTAAATTATATTTCGTTTTAATACTAATTTCAGTATACATATACTCTGATTCCGGCTCTTTTCCCTGTTTAAGGAGTCTTGCCAGCAGTCCCAGAGCACGATAGCCTTGTTCGTAGGCTTCCTGATCAATAAGGAAATCCACTGTCCCCTCATTTAAAGCCCGCTCGTTATAAGGGGTTCGGTCATAGATTATCACATAGGGCCTTTTCTTAATCTGAAGCTGTTCAAAAGCACGCTTAACTCCGCTCTGCCCTCCCGAAGCTACAAAAATGCCCTCCAAATCAGGATAAGCCGTCATAGCGTTTACTATTATCTTCGCCACCTCATCGCTTTGGTCAAAGCTGCTCTGTACACCTATAAGCTCCATTTGAGGAAAGCTATATTTAAGCTCCTCCACAAATCCGTCAACACGACAGCTTCCCGCAAGGTTCGAAAATGAACCCGTAATAACCAGCACCTTACCAACGCCATGGGTCATAAGACCCATAAGCCCCGCCGCCGTCCTTCCGCTTCGTCTATTGTCGAGTCCCACAAAACAGCAACGCTTTGTGCCGACTATATCCGTATTGAAAGTGACTACCGGTATTTTTTTAACATCAATAAGCTCATTTATTTTTTCACGAATTCCGTCACAGTCAACGGGCATTATTGCAAGGGCGTCAATTCCCAGTTTTTCAAGCTCTGAGATCGCCTTCATCTGCTGATCTTCGTCAACGGTTTCGTTTTCTTTTACTATGATTTCAATGTCTTTTTCTTTTAATTCTTTGCCTGCATGGCGTATTCCCTTATTCACCTGAAGCATAAAGGAGGAACGGGCAAGCTGGGTCACAACGCCTATGCAAAGGGTACCACTCCCCCGCTCATCGCTTCCGACTTTATCCGTCGCTTTACGATGCTTCGGGACATATCCCAGTTCATCGGCAATTTTAAGGATTTTTTCAGCTACTTCGGGATTAATGCGGCCACGATGATTTAACGCTCTGTCAACGGTTCCACGGGACACTCCCGCAATTTCTGCTATCTGCTTTATTGTCGTCGCCATTTTATCCCTCCGTCACCGATTAATTGTTTTCAATCATAACACGAATAGGATAAATACGCAAGAACAGCCGCATTTTAGCCACATTTAAAAAGAAATGTAAACCAAAAAAGCCCGAACACATTATGTGTTCAGACTCAGCCTTAACTTTATGCTTACCCTATATAAATAAACACTGCGGCGCAGGCAGATATACCCATTGCTTACTGCCTTTCCGCGTGCGAATTGGGTCCAGGATCAGCCTGAAATACAAACTTTCCTAAAAAGTAAGCTTCGGCGCAGGCATATATACCCACTGCTTACTGCCTTTCCGTGTGCGAATTGGGTCCAGGCTCAGCCTGGCCAATCATTGTAAGTAAAAAAATCGGGACTTTGATAATCAAACGATTCGCAAATATCCGTATATCTGCGTAAGCGTTCAGCCCGCTCTCTGTCATCTTCGGTATAAAAGAATAAATCGCTTTTTTGTGTAATTGAAACATCTTTAGTGCAAAAAATTTCATTTGGAAAATTGCCAACCGGACACATATTGCCGTGTTTGCAGACAAGGCAGCATTTAATTTTTACATTTGTAGGAAGTTTTTTCTGCAAATCAGCAAAGGCATCAATCCATAAATAGTCGTTTCCATAACCCCATATTTCTTCTTTTTCGTATTTTATGCTCACAGACACACTGGGTAAATAATCAGCATTGTTCTCTTCATCACATGCAATATGAACTGCTGTTTTTTGTTCACCTGCGGGCGTATCCAAAGTGATATCATAATCATATTGCCTGTGCAGTTCATACCATGCCTTTTTACAGTATTCCTCCCACCCAACAACTGCATCATCAAAACTAACTGAGACAGTAAAGCATATTTTGCCATTAGCTGTAATACTCCAAAATACCCCTCTTTCATCCTCGCACATATCTATGTTGTAAACCGAAATTCCCCTTTTCAGCTGTGCAATGAACTCCTCTTCGGCTTTGCTCCCTTTATAAATAATCTGCGGCTCATCTGTATACAAATTACCGTTATCATCCAATTTATACGCCCTCATAGGCTCAAATGAACTGACTTGGAGGTTTTGAAAATGTATTTCGGCAGCTGCAATTTCCATATCGTATTCATAGGGGTTTTCTTTTGCGCTTTTATGTATATTCAAATATTTCACTGCGACGCACAGATTATCGTTTTCACAATCTTTCAAGTTGAATTGCGCATCGTGAAACTCAAAATCGAGGAATCTGTTTAATAAAGAACATTTCATTTCCATCACCCTTTTTTATTATATCATCCCACAATAAAATAACAATTATTTTATTGTGATTATATCTATTGAGGATTGGGAATGAAAATATTTTCTGATTAACATATAAAAACAGCAAAGAAAAGAAAGCAGTTTCAGCGTATGCATTTTACTGTAAAAAGCTCCACAAAATACAGGCTAAATACGCCTATGTGGAAACTGTACTTAAACAGAAAAAAATAAGCCCTAACGCATAATGCATTAGAGCTCATTTTGGTGCCGGCGACCGGACTTGAACCGGTACGGTGTTGCCACCGAGGGATTTTAAGTCCCTTGCGTCTGCCGATTTCGCCACGCCGGCAAAACCTCATATATTATAATCTCTTTAAAAGCCAAAGTCAATACATTTTCAGAAGTAGACTTCTTTTTTTTATCCGAGTACGATCTGATTAATATATAGACTTTTGCCTAATCATTATAATATATAAGAAATATAAGAAGTTAATTAGAAAGTTTCGCCCTGAAAAATTATTCCTTTGCCATATACACTATATAGTTAAACTGCATCGGAACCTCAATATCATCTTCATTTTCACCGTACTTTGCCATTCGTATACCTTTATAAAGATTATTGAGGAATTTTTCTCCCTCACGGTAGTCCGGCACATCAAGTCCGCCATTTTCGTAAAGGATGGCTTCAGCCTTCTGGGCATCGCCGGTTTTGAGATAACACATTGAAAGATACATTCTAAGGTGCGGAGCATATTTCACTTTTTCATCGAGCAAATCATAAATCTCCATCGCTTCCTTATAATTTTCGGTTTGCATAAACAGATTCATGACGCTCTGAGCCACTGAATAATCATCGCTGCAAAGCTTTACTGATTTTTCGGCAAAGTAAAAGGCGTTTCTTTCGTTCATATTATGAAGAATAAATGCCATAAGGTGATTGTTAAGATAATTGTTGTCATATACCATACTTTCGGCACAAAGGCTCTTCGCCTCAGCGTAATTCTGGGAATAAGCTTCATATACGGCAAGCTCATAATAAATAGCCCAGTTATCTGTGCCTTCCTGTGCAAGCTTTCTCAGAGCTTCAATCTGATATTCCTCCTGGGCAAAGGGAACTGTGCCGCGTATATCAAAGGAAAATTCACCATTTTCACACAGTGTCAGATATTTTTTGCTCTCTTCACAAAGAGTAAACTCCAGATGCTTTGGAACTGTACCCTCCACTGCGTTTTTCACATATCCGTATCCTGTGGCAGAATATACCATTTCGCCCTTTTTAAGAGAAATGCTGCTGTTGGTGCTTTCACATACCTCGTCAAGGATTTCAGTTGAAACGGTATCCTTTACGGTTTCGTTTATATAGTTTACAAGCTCTTTGTAGTCTCCACAAACCATTTCCGACGGAACTTCTACGCCTGTATATACCTCTACCCAGCTCCAGCTCGTCTTCGGCGGCATGGGTATACATTCATACTGAGTTTTTCCCAAACCTGCCTGTATCTCTATATAATCTCCTGCATTGTCAGTGAGAATATCCTGCCAATGACGGCTGCCCTTTAAATGACCCCAGGTGAAAAGCTTGCGTCCCTGAAGCCTTGAAGATGAAATCTGCAAAAGTCCCTTTCCCTCGCTGTTTACATTGGCGATGAATTTATTTGAACGGGGCTTTACGTCAAAAAAGTAATCAATTGTATGCTTTATATTTTCATAAAACGAAACGTCCGTACCGTCCTCAACTACCGGTATGGTGGTTTTTCTTATACCCGTTCCCTCAACGTTTGAAAAAGCCTCGCAGGCATCCACAATAAGTCTGCCGCCTTTAAACTCGGGAGTGGCTATATTGCTCCACCAGTACATGGGCACAACTTTAGTGTTTGGGTTTTCTATGCGAACCTTAACCATAAGCTTATCCTCGGAAAGCCAGAAGTCAATCTGATAATACACTTCCCTCACACGCTCAAACTCATAAAAACGCAGAACCTCTTCTCCGTTGTCACCGGTCACCTTGGCACAGTAAAGACTGCTGCAAGTGTAGGCGGTATGTCCTATAACGCCGATGTTCCATTCAACGCCGCCGCTGAACCAGCTGTTTCTAAGGGACAAGTTGCGGAACCTTATTACATCGTTGGCATAAACGAGATCTTCTCCGGTGCGCTTCTTTTTAAGCTTCCAGAGTCTGGCGCCGTAATCGCACAAGAACTCCGCATAGAGACAGTCGTTTTCCAAAACCGCAATTCTTACATCCTGCTGGGAAACATCGGTATAAAGATTCTGCTCACGGTAAGGATAACAGGTTTCACGTCTGCCATAGCCTACAAACAGCCCCTGATAATCCTCTATATATGATTTACTGCTGTTTTGCACATTGATGGCGTTTCCGATACTCGGTACGCTTGATTCTCTTATAATAGTGCTTACGGGATATTTAACTGTCTTAAATTCTATCATTTTTCTCACCACATTTATTGAATTTTCACTGACACGTGTTGACACAAATTCTTTACGATATATAATAATATCACTGTATTTATGCAATTCAAGGTGAAAAATCAGCATATAATTGAGGATTATCATGATTAATGAAGCTTTTTGGGGATTTGACAGCTATAACGGAAACAAAAAAGAATTCAACGTCATTGCAGTTGGAGCCCCAACTGTAAAAAAGGTTACTGCATCGAAAACGAGTGCTCTGAATTTGTATGCATCAAATACATAACTGACGGAACGGGATTTCTGGAAATAGATGGAAAAAAATATCTCCAGCATAAGGGAAGCACCGTACTTATTCCCAGACATTCCAAATGCAAATATTACACCGACCCTGTAAATTTACAGTCCAAAATATGGATGATGGTCAGCGGAGATATTGTCGATCAGCTTTTTAAAAATTTCATACCGGAAAAAATTATGTCTTTGAATCTGCGGGCATAAAAACGTATTTTGACGAGGTTCTGAGACTTACGGAAAAATATACCGGCAATTACACCATGATGTGCAGAAGGCTCTTTGTTCAGATTTCCAATATCTTCACCCATGTAAATATTGACAATCCCTGCGCCTCTTCGGATTTGCCTACTCTTATCAGGGATCATCTTGACGCCGGAATATACAAAAAGTATTCTCTCACGGAGCTTTCAGCATCACTGAATTATTCCAAAAACCACCTGATTTTGATATGCACCCCAAAAGTTAGACACTTTTGGAGGTGCATATTTTTATGGGAAAAACAGAAAGAAAAAACAAAGTGTATAGTGGCGAATTTAAAATAG
>CASEMN010000018.1 GCA_949289045.1 uncultured Oscillospiraceae bacterium | reverse complement strand
ACTGAATCTCAAATTCTTTCAGGGTTCCTTTTCGTCTTTCGTTGTTTAATTTTCAAGGTCCGTTATCGCCTCGTCCTTGTCGGTTGAAGCTTGATTATTCTATCACAGCTTCTTGCCTTTGTCAAGAACTTTTTTGAAGTTTTTTCGAAGTTTTTTGTTTTTGCTTTACTTCGTTGTCCCTCTCTCGTGGCGACTTGCATATATTACCACAATCCCCTATGCCATGTCAACACCTTTTTTAACGCTTTGGAAAACGACGCCGGGCGTTTCGCAGAGGGTATAAAAAAGAGGGCATCAGCCCTCTTTTCTTTCAGCATATACTGTTACACCATCTGTTGATACTTCTTTAATATGAGGCCCAAAATAGAGTGTCGGTGCACGTCCACTCGGATAAAGATCATGCAGCGGAAGAAGCACAAAAGCTCTCTCCAAAGCTCTCGGATGAGGAAGAGTAAGCTCAAAAGAATCGGATTTTACTCCGTCATAAATAATTATATCAAGATCCAAAACTCTGGGACCGTTTTTAATTGTACGTTCTCTGCCGAATGCGGCCTCTATTCCGAGACATGCACCTAAAAGCGCTCTCGGAGAAAGATTTGTATCAATCTCAATTGCACAGTTCAAAAACTTCGGCTGGTCGGCATATCCCACCGGATCGGTCTCATATATGTTAGAATATTTTTCCACTTTGGTTCCGGGAAGAAGAGAAACAGCTCTTACAGCTTTTTCTATAGTATCCATTCTATCCCCTAAATTTGCGCCTATTGCAATTACAGCCTGACTCATTTCATTTCCTCCCTTGTTCTTGTGAGCTCAACAGCTACATATGAAAATTCTGCCGAAATAGGAGCTTCAGGTTTTCTTACTCTTACAGTAATAACTTTCAAAGCCTCATATTCCTCAAATACCTGTTCGATTATCCTGTAAGCCACTCTTTCAATTAAATCATATTTATCCTCTGCCACAACTCTTTTTATGGTTTTGATGATTTTAGCATAGCTTACTGTCTTTTCAAGGTCATCGGTTTTACCGGCATTATCAAGATTCGTTTCAGCAGTTAAATCTATAATAAAATGCTGCCCGTCACGTTTCTCCTCTGGATTCACCCCGTGATAAGCAAACAGTTTTAAGCCTTCAATTATAATTTTATCGTTTCTTTTCATTTATCTGTCCTTTCTTCTGTAAATGGCATCGCACATTTTAGCTGACTCGGCACTTTCCGCTACGTCATGGACACGGATTATATCAGCTCCTCCCGCCATACACGCACAATGTGCTGCTATTGTACCTATTAGTCTTTTATCAGCCTGTTCAACACCTGTTGCTGTTCCTATAACTCTTTTTCTCGAAGCTCCGGCAAGAAGAGCATTATTTCCAGTTTTAATCTCATTCATCCTACACATCAGTTCGAGATTATCCTCATAGGTTTTACCGAAACCTATTCCCGGATCAAGGCAAATACAGGATTCATCTATGCCAAACTCTCTGCATTCCCTGAGCATTTTTTCAAAAAACGCCTTTACATTTTCCACAACGCCCTCTTCATACTGTGGAACTATATCGGCTGTTCCACCGCCTGTATGCATCACAATCCATCCGGCATTATATTTTTTTACAGTCTCAGCCATCAAAGGATTAAACACGCCGCTTACATCATTAATAATATCTGCGCCGTTTTTAAGAGCAAATTCCGCAGCTTCCGGATAATATGTATCCACAGAAACAGGTACTCCGGGATTTTTAAGTACATCAAATACCGCACTGAGTCTCTCTATTTCCTCTGCGGCAGAAATTTCAATATGTCCCGGCCTCGTGGACTGTGCTCCGATATCTATTATATCGGCTCCCGCTTCAATCATTTCACGGGCATGGTCAGCTGCCTTTTGTGGATCATTCCAAAGCCCTCCGTCGGAAAAGGAATCGGGAGTGACATTAAGAATACCCATTATATATGTTTTTGTCCCTAAAGGAAGAGAATATTTTCCGCATTTAAAAAAGTTCATCAGCTTCTGCCTCCGCAAAGAAGGCTCATAACCTCTGATCTGGTTCTTGCGTCACTCTTCATTCTGCCTCTGAGCGCCGAGGTCTGTGTAGATGAACCCGCTGCTCTTGCTCCGCGCATTGTCATGCACAGATGCTCTGCTTCAACTATAACGGCAACACCCTTGGGCTGAAGCTCCGCTTCAAGAAAATCTGCAACCTGAGCGGTAAGGCGTTCCTGAAGCTGAGGTCTTTTGGCAAAAGTTGAGACAATTCTCGAAAGTTTTGAAAGACCGATAACTTTTCCGTCAGAGGGTATGTAGGCTATATGAGCTTTTCCCGTAAATGGAAGCAGGTGATGCTCACACATTGAATAGAGAGGGATATCCCTGACTATTACCATTTCATCATTATTGCTTTCATGGAAGATTTTCAGATGCTTTTTCGGATCTTCGCTTAAGCCGCCGAAAATTTCCTCATACATATTAGCGACTCTGCGGGGAGTTTCCAAAAGCCCTTCTCTGTTAGGGTCTTCACCTATTGCTTCAAGAATGTCTCTTACTGCCGCTTCTATTTTTGCTTTATCCATTTTTCCACTTTCCTTAACTTTAGCTGAGTTTTATAAGTATAGTATACTGATTATCGTTGACATAATATGTCAATTCTGAGGGGATTTTTTCCCTGTTGTCACAAAACATGTACATCAGGTCGTAAGCCCCGTTTTTATTGAACAAATAATTAGCAGCCGAAGTGTAATCAGATTCATTTTTAAATTTGATTTCAACTGTTTCCCCGGAGTCTACAGCATCGGCAAGAAGACTGCCTGTTTTTCGCTGTTCATTTTCTGACCAGGATTCAAAATAGGTTCCGTTTACCTGAAAATAACTTCCCTCGGAAACGGGACAAAATCCTTTATATTTATCGAATATAACATGGTCTTTTGATATTTCCTCATCGCTTAAATAAAAATAAGTGTGGTTGTTGACTAAATCATTAGTTTGGTCACTTGCATCCCATGCAACATCAACATGACCTGAGCCTTTATCTGTCGTTACAACATTCCAAACGTGAAGGACATTCTCCTGACCGTCACGTTTATCTTTCGCTTCCCCAAGAATTATTCCGTTTTCTACTCCGCCGAAATCCAGCAGCATTGACATTGCCGCAGTAAATCCGCTGCAGTTGGCCTTACCGTCGAAGAAGGCACCGTAAGCGGTAAATACTTCATTTTCAAGAGACTCGGAATAAAGGGTGCGCTGAGTTAAAAAATCGTGAAAGAAAAGAGTTTTATCATAATCGCTTTTATCTTTTGCCAAAAGGGCAATTCTCTGCGCCTCTTCGGTACATTTTTCTGAGCGTTCACAGCAATCTTCATAGCTGAGCCAATACTTAACGCTGTAATAGAAATAATTCCCCTTCTGTACAAAGGAATAAGTATCTTCAAGACATCCTCTATCCGGAAAATCAAACTTTACAGCTGTAAAAACATCGGTCATCTCGTCTGCCGTAACTTCTTCGGACATTCGAAAATCGGTTTTGTGCTCCTTGTGGTTTTCACAAATAAGACCATATATATATTTTTCTTTAACGGTAAGGGTTTGGTAATTGCTTCCGTCATAATCTTGATCGGAAACAATTTTATCCATATCAGGGGCAAAAAGCTCCAAATCATTCAAACCAGTATTCGGAAAAACAAAAACAAAAGTAACCGCACAGCATATCAGTATGAAAAACCATATGGCAGCTTTTTTTAATTTCACCTTGTCTTTCCTCCGTTATCTTATCTGAGAAATATCGGTGCTTACCTCGTTAGGCTTACGGTTTTCGCTTTTTATAAAATATTCCAGAACACGCTCATTAGTAGAGTAATCCTCAATAGATATATCGCTCTTTGTACAGTTTATTACTGAAGAAAAGAACTCGTCTCCGTCAAGAATATTATCAAGAGTAAGAACTGCGTCTGTGAAAGCACAAAATGCCTTTCCCTGATTTTGAAGCTGCTGATTTTTACCGCTGTCAGGGTACATGAGATACTTATAGAAGCTTTCGCCGCTTACTGTCTGTTCGCCGGCTTTTAAATTAAGACTAAAGTCTTCTCCGTTATAGGAAAGAGCCTCGTCAAAGGTCATAGGTATACCTCCAAGAACCTTTACAAGATCACTCAGTCCGTTTTTCGTTACGGAAATATATCTGTCAATAGGAACAGAAAGTCCCTGTTCAACGGCTTTTACAACCTGCTCCATTCCTCCGTAGCCATAATGGCCCGACAAGGTATCGCTTCTTCCGTCCACAGATACGCTTATAGAAGTATCAAAAGGATAAACGGTAATTTTAACCTGCTCAAGATCACAGTGAATAATTACACCGTACTCTATTCCGGAGCTTCCCGTACCTACAAATAAAATATTTGTGCTTCCCTCCAAATCCGGCATTTGAGGGGTAACTTCTTCCGGTTCTCTCGGAGCTTCGCTTTCCGCCTCAGGAGTACCTAAAAGTTTGGAAAGACTGTAATCGTTGGATTTAAGCAGAATAAATCCCGAAACTGCACCAAAAACAACAATAAATCCTACAAGGGCAGCTACAAAAGTTGTAACTCGCTTGCGTTCTTTACTTCTTTCTGTTACAAATTTCAGACTTTCATTCTTCTTTTTCAAAATTTCCACCGTCCTTCGGGCTTCTGACCGCCTAAAAACAAAGTCATACTGCCAGCCGTTAATTATGTTTTTACGGAACCGTTTTTTAATCTCAAATTTAAACAGACAATTATAGCTTTACCAAAAGGCAGAAGAAAAAGCGCTCAGCCAACAGTAAAACATTACAGAATATTATACCCCATGACGGCCATAAAAACAAGAAGCCGGCGGAACTCTTTAGTCCCACCGGAAAATTTTATGTATTGTAATTTTTAAAAAGAACCTTTTCTACGCTCGGCTTTTTTAAAACTGCCATAAGCGGAATTCCCAGTATTAAGCAGACAGCAGCCTCTCCGAGACCAACGGATAAAGCCGATGCGCCGAATCCCATCCAGGAAAAGCCTTCGGGAAGGAACCACGCCACTTCAAGACCAACTATAATGGCATTTGCAATAATCGGAGGTATCGCCGCTAAAACCGGAATTCCCTTAATTGTTATTTTCCTCAGCATTCTCGAAAAGCAGGCCGCTACAAGAGTCGCCGCCGTTCCGCAGATAACGTCAATCATTCCGTAGGGGCTTGTAAGATTGCCTAAAAAGCATCCGATTGTAAGGCCCGGAATAGCTGCCGGAGTAAAAGCGGCAAGCACAGTAAGCGCCTCAGAAATTCTGAACTGGACTCCTGAATAGGCAAGTCCCATAGCCGCAGCGGCATAAGTTGCGGCAGCATAGATAGCGGCTATTAAGCCCGCTTCCACAAGGTAGTTGATACTCTTCTTTTTCATGTTCATTTTTCACTCCATAGTTTTATTTTAGGTCAGGATGGTTTCGAACTGACCGCAGAATATGATACTACTCAATCATGCAAAAAACAAGAGTTAATATTAAATGTAAATATATACTTTTACATCTGTTTTTTCATATACTTTTCAGTTCCTTTAATTTCTTTATGATTTCAGAAACTGTCTCTTCAATTTCCAGCCCGTCGCACTTTACGGTAATATCGGCATACTTTTCGTAAAGGGGCATCCTCTCCGCATATGTATCCTCAAAACTTCCGTTTAAAACTATTCCCCTTGAGCTCATATTGCTTATACGTCTTTTCAGCTCCTCAACGGGTACATCGAGAAACACACAAACGCCGCTCTCTTTAAGCTTTTTCATGGCCTTTTCGCTGTACACCGCACTGCCTCCCGTTGAAATCACACTTTTTGAACAGTTAGTTGCACAAATAGCCTCTTCCTCAGTTTTCATAAACTGCTCTATACCGTCTTTATCTATAATATCCTGAAGGAGTCTTCCCGTCATCTGCTGAATAACAAGATCTGTATCCACAAAAGCACAGTTAACCGCCTTTGCAAGAATTACCCCTACCGTACTTTTTCCGCTGCCGGGCATGCCGGTTAAAATAATGTTTTTCATCTCTCTCACCATATCTTCAAAAATCCTTTAGCGATATAAACCGCTAAAAGAAATTATATGCATTTTTTAAAATTTTGCAAGTAAAACTATTGTCACGATACTATACGATAAAAGGAAAGCCGCCGCAGCTTTAAAACTGCAGCGGCAAATTTTAAAATTATCTGTAAGTCTTAATTAATCAGACTTCCTCGTGCTTGCCATAGTAAGCGTTAAGGTACATCTGCTTAATCTCGCTCATGAGAGGATATCTCGGGTTAGCACCTGTGCACTGGTCATCGAATGCCTGCTCAACCATTTCGTCGAGAGTTGCAAGGAATTTCTCCTCGTCAACGCCTGCATCCTTGATTGTCTTAGGAATACCAACTGTATCCTTGAGCTCTGTTATTTTATTGAGAAGAGTGTCAACCTTTTCTTTATCGGTCTTACCCTCAAAGCCAAGGAAGGAAGCGATTTCAGCATATCTTGCAAGAGTATGAGGATACTCGTACTGGGGGAATGTACCCATCTTTCTGGGCTGCTCTGCGGAGTTGAACATGATTACTTCATTGATAAGAAGTGCGTTTGCAACACCGTGGGGAAGGTGATGGAATGCGCCAAGTTTATGAGCCATGGAGTGGCATACACCAAGGAATGCGTTTGCGAAAGCCATACCTGCCATTGTAGAAGCGTCGGCCATTCTCTCTCTTGCTCTCGGATTTGCAGCGCCCTCATTATATGCAGCGGGAAGGTAAGCGAAGATATTCTTAAGAGCCTTGAGAGCTACGCCATCAGCGTAATCGGAAGCCATAACAGAAACATAAGCTTCAAGAGCATGTGTCATAGCGTCGATACCTGATGCTGCTGTAAGACCCTTGGGCATATTCATCATCATATCAGCGTCGATGATAGCCATGTTGGGCATAAGCTCATAGTCAGCAAGAGGATATTTGATGCCTGTATCCTGATCTGTGATAACTGCGAAGGGAGTTACCTCTGAACCTGTACCAGCAGATGTGGGAACAGCAATGAAGTTTGCCTTTTCACCCATCTTCGGGAATGTGTAAACTCTCTTGCGGATATCCATAAATCTCATAGCAAGATCCATGAAGTCTACTTCGGGATGCTCATACATTACCCACATGATTTTACCAGCGTCCATTGCGGAACCGCCGCCAACAGCGATAATGCAGTCGGGCTTGAAGGCTGCCATCTGTGCAGCACCCTCTTTAGCACATGCAAGTGTTGGATCGGGAGCAACGTCGAAGAATGTTGTATGCTGAATTCCAAGCTCGTCGAGCTTATTTGTGATTGTCTTTGTATATCCGTTATTGTAGAGGAAGCTGTCGGTTACGATGAATACTTTCTTCTTATTCATAACCTTGCCCAGCTCATCAAGAGCTACGCCTAAGCAGCCTTTCTTAAAGTAAACCTTCTGGGGTGTTCTGAACCAGAGCATATTCTCTCTCCTCTCGGCAACGGTTTTGATATTGATAAGATGCTTAACTCCAACGTTTTCTGAAACAGAGTTTCCGCCCCATGAGCCGCAGCCCAGTGTAAGAGAGGGCTTAAGTTTGAAGTTATAAAGGTCACCGATACCGCCCTGTGAAGAAGGTGTATTTACAAGAATACGGCAGGTCTTCATTGCAGCTTCAAATTTATTGAGCTTCTCCTGCTGATTTACAACGTCGATATAGATTGAAGATGTGTGGCCATATCCGCCGTCAGCAACAAGTCTCTCAGCCTTTGCAATTGCCTCGTCGAAAGTCTTAGCCTTGTACATTGCAAGTACGGGAGAAAGCTTCTCATGTGCAAATTCTTCGGAGATATCAACAGACTCAACTTCGCCGATGATGATCTTTGTATCAACGGGAACGTCAACGCCTGCAAGCTTTGCAATTGT
Source organism: uncultured Oscillospiraceae bacterium (assembly GCA_949289045.1). Taxonomy (GTDB): domain Bacteria; phylum Bacillota; class Clostridia; order Oscillospirales; family Acutalibacteraceae; genus UMGS263. Next base: position 33,699 of record CASEMN010000018.1, on the reverse strand, counting down.
GTGAGCTGACTGACCAACGATCTTTGCGTTAAGAGCGCCGTTAATAAGGATTGTCTTTCTTACCTTTTCTATTTCATCGCCTTTAAGGAAGTAGCAGCCTCTGTCGGCAAACTCTTTCTTAACTGCGTCATATACGCCTTCAAGAACTGTAACTGACTGCTCGGAAGCGCAGATCATACCGTTATCGAATGTCTTTGAGTGAATGATTGAGTTAACTGCAAGTTTGATATCGGCACTGTCGTCGATGATAACAGGTGTATTACCTGCACCAACGCCTACTGCGGGCTTACCTGAAGAGTAAGCAGCCTTAACCATTCCGGGGCCGCCCGTTGCAAGGATAATATCGGCTGTTGCCATAACTTCGTTTGTAAGCTCAAGAGAGGGAGTATCAATCCATCCGATTATTCCCTTGGGAGCGCCTGCTGCAACTGCTGCATCAAGAACGATTTTAGCGGCTGCGATTGTGGAAGCCTTTGCTCTGGGATGGGGTGAGAAGATGATACCGTTTCTTGTTTTAAGAGCGATAAGTGATTTAAAGATAGCGGTTGAAGTGGGGTTAGTTGTGGGGATAACCGCTGCAATAACACCAATGGGCTCTGCAATTCTCTTGTATCCGAACTCTTTGTCATATTCTATAACGCCGCAGGTTTTTGTATCTTTATATGCGTTGTAAATATACTCTGCTGCATAGTGGTTCTTAATAACCTTATCTTCTACAACGCCCATGCCTGTTTCTTCACGAGCCATTTTTGCAAGGGGGATTCTTGCTTTGTTTGCTGCGCTGGCAGCTGCAAAGAAGATCTTATCAACCTGCTCCTGTGTGTAAGTTGCAAAAATCTGCTGTGCCTGACGGATTTCGCTCATTCTTATGCGAAGTGCGTCAAGGTTATCTACAATTGCGGGGCTTACTGCGGCTTCTTTTTTAGCCATATTAAAATTCCTCCTAAGAATTTAATCTGCTTATTATTTCTGAGGGGCGATTTGTAAGGTTTTACTTTTATTTTTTGCCCTTCGTATATATTCTAATCCATTGTTATTTTTTTGTCAATCAAACCTATGACAATGTTTGTTTATTTTTTGTCAATTAATATATTCATTTTACACAAACCCTTTTTGTTTTCTTTGAGCAATTCAACGGTAAACAGAAAAAGGCAGAGACTTTTACAAAAAAGTCTCTGCCTTTTTATTACTGATTTAACATTATTTTTCGTTAAAAAATGCAAGGAATGCTCTGTATGCCATATAGACATCTGTTTTAGAAACAACTTCATAGGGAGCATGCATTGAAAGCACCGGAACACCTAAATCCACAACGTCAACGTCGAGATTTGCAATATACATTGCAACAGTTCCGCCGCCGCCTGCATCAACTTTACCAAGCTCACCTGTCTGCCAGATGATCTCTTCTTTATCGAGAAGTCTTCTGATTTTACCCATATATTCAGCACTTGCGTCGGATGTACCTGATTTACCTCTTGCACCGGTGTATTTGGTGATTACAACGCCCTTATTTATCTGTGCACAGTTGCGTTTTTCTGTAACCTCCGGGAAGGTGGGGTCAAAGGCAGCATTGACGTCAGCTGAAAGGCAGGTGGATTTTCTCAAAACATCTCTGCCGGGAAGTCCTTCCATATGGGCAAGGTCCTCAATAAAGTATTTGAGATAAGATGAATTAAGTCCAGTATTTCCGTCGCTTCCTACCTCTTCCTTATCGGCAAGAATTGCAACGGCGGTATATTCAGGCTCGCAGTCAAGGGCTGCCATAAGCTCCGGATATGCACAGACTCTGTCATCATGGCCGTATCCGCCGATAAGACTTCTGTCAAAACCGATATCAGAAACCGGGAAAGCAGGTACAAGACTAAGCTCTGCACAGATAAAATCTTTCTCTACAATTCCATACTTTTCAAAAAGTATATTCATAATATTGAGCTTTACTCTGTCGCTTTCCGCATCATCCTTAAAGGGTCTGCTTCCGATTATGACGTTAAGCTCTTCGCCCCTGATAAGCTGACCGGGGGTTCTCTTCATCTGCTCGCCTGCAAGGTGGGGAAGAAGATCGGTGATGATAAACTTCGGATCATCCTTATCTTCTCCGATGTTTACAGTAACCTTGCTGCCGTCAGATTTCACTATCACTCCGTGAAGTGAAAGCGGAACTGTCGGCCACTGATATTTTTTAATTCCCCCGTAGTAATGGGTTTTGAAATATGCTATTTCTCCCTCTTCATACATGGGGTTGGGTTTAAGGTCAAGGCGGGGTGAATCAATGTGAGCTGCGGCTATTCTTACGCCCTCTCTGAGGCTCTTTTTGCCGATAACTGCAAGTATCACTGCTTTTTCACGGTTCACATAGTAAACCTTATCGCCGGGAGCATAGTTTTTATCTGATTCAAAGGGAACAAAACCGGCCTTTTTTGCCGCTTCCACTGTATACTCCACAACTTCTCTTTCGGTTTTTGCGGTTTGAAGAAAGTCCATATATCCTTCGCAGAAACCGTCAGCTTTTTTAAGCTCTTTTTTGCCCAGCTCTTCACCGGCATTTACAGGCTTATAAAAAAGCTTTTTAGCAAGCTCCTTTGCATCTGTTTTCTTGTCACTCATTTTTATTCCTCCTGTTAAACGGTTAGATACCGTAGAGATTACTGTATATTTTATATGCCCGCTCCACTTTGCTTACATAGTGAGCGGTGTCACTGTAAGGTATAGTTTGAAGAGTCTTTCCGTCCGACGAATATGCATCATCTGAAAGCCAGTTGTTTACACTGCCTCTGCCTGCATGATATGCCGCAAGGATTTCCCGCATAGTGCCAAACTCCTCCTGAAGCATACCTAAAAACAGACATCCGTATTTTATATTTGTCTCCGGATCTTTCAAAGCCTCATCAGGCAAATCCTCTCCCGTCTTTGTCTGAAGCCACTGGAAAGTCTCAGGTGTAAGCTGCATAAGACCCAAAGCTCCAACCTCTGACTCCGCATCGGGATTAAATCCGCTTTCAGTGTGCATAACCCCGTAAACCAAAGACAATTCCAAAGAATTTTCCGCAGCGTACTTTTCCGCAAGAAGTGTATACTGGGGTTTATAAAGACTTCTTAAAACAAGGGTTCCGGCAGTAAACACGAGAGAAAAGATAACTAAAATACAAACAAGAAAAATCAAAGCACCCTTAAAATAAAACTTAGCCTTTCTTTTTTCCATATGCCTCACTTTCCATTCGGGAAATTATCCTGTCCGTCTGCTCTTTTAAATCATAGGGAGGATAATTCCTTATTATCATGTCCGCATTATGTATATAATATTGCTCGTCGTGCTGTGCTTTTATTCTCGCCAAAGCCTGTTCCTCAGTTATACCGTCACGTTTCATAATTCTTTCAAAACGTATATCCTCAGGACAGATTACGGCTACTGTAAAATCACACAGCTTATCCTCTCCGCTTTCAAAAAGCGCTGCGGCATCTATGACCGCCGCCTTTTTGCCATTTTTAAAGGCTTCCTCAATTCTTCTTTTTACTCTTTTGGTAATTTCAGGATGTGTGACGGAGTTTAGCTTTTCGGTGTTCTCCCTTGAAGAAAACGCCCTTGAAGCTAAAAGGCGTCTGTTAAGCTCTCCGTTTTCGAGAATATCCTCGCCGAAAGCTTCAGCAAGCATCATAAGCACCGGCGAACCTTTTTCAGTTATGGCTCTTGCGATTTTATCAGTATCGATTACCTCGCATCCCCTTTGGGAAAGGAGCTCGCCTACGCTGGTTTTGCCCGCTCCCGTCTGTCCTGTAAGTCCGATTATAATTCCCAATTGCGAACTATTCAACCTCAATCACCTCAAAAGCCGCCGCCCTTAAAAGTCTGTTAAGTACTGCAAGTCCGATTTCATCAGTTGACGGACATCTGGCATATACTCGCTCCGCTCCCAATGAATCGGTTTCACGAAGAGCTTCAAAAATTCTCTTTGACTGGGAAAGATGGTCTTTTTCAGTGCCGTATGTAACACAAGGAAGTGAAAAATATTTTTCCTCTCCCTCAAAGCACATAACGGCGCAGCCATCCTTAGAGTTTTGCTCCACGTAATTTTTAAAGCCATCAAAGCTTCCCTTTACAATTGTAACATGAGCTTTCGGCGCATAGTGCTTATACTTCATTCCCGGTGAAGCAACCTTACGGCTATTATCTACGGGACTTAGCACACCTTTATCTATATTGACTTCTCCTAAAGCGTCGCAAAGCTGCGTGTAGGTTATTCCGCCGGGTCTCAAAAGAGTCGGGACTTTTCCTACAAGGGTTATTACAGTCGATTCAACGCCGTATTCACAGTTTCCGCCATCAAAAACCGCATCTATTTTTCCGTCCATATCCTCCAAAACACGTTTTGCGTTTGTGGGACTGGGTCTGCCTGAAGTATTTGCAGAGGGTGCTGCAAGAGGAAGGCCGCTTCTTTTTATAATCTCTCTTGCATCCTTATGGGACGGCATTCTGACTGCAACTGTTTCGAGTCCCGCACTTACTTCATCGGGGATAATGGAAGACTTTTTAAATATCATTGTAAGAGGACCCGGCCAGAATTTTTCCGCAAGGATTTTTGCCTTCTCCGGAACTTCCTCCACAAGAGGATAAAGCTCCTCCATAGAGCTTATGTGGACTATAAGGGGATTATCACCGGGTCTGCCCTTTGCAGCAAATATATTCTTTACAGATTCTGAGTTCAGAGCATTGGCAGCAAGACCGTAAACGGTCTCTGTGGGAATTGCCACAAGGCCTCCGTTTTTAAGAATTTCTGCCGCTTTATCGTAATCCTCATTTATTCCGCTTTTTAAATAAAGTGTTTTCAAAAAATCACCTGCTTTTTACTGAGCTTTCAGCTTTTCTGCCGTTTCGGCAGTTATAAGGGCATCAATAAGCTCGTCAAGATCACCGTTGAGTATAGCTTCAAGACGGTAAAGGGTAAGTCCGATTCTGTGGTCGCTGACTCTGCCCTGTGGATAGTTATAGGTACGTATTCTCTCACTTCTATCGCCTGTACCTACCTGCAAGCGTCTTGCTCCGGCAATTTCCGCATTCTGCTTTTCCTGCTCCGCTTCAAGGATTCTTGAACGGAGTATCTTCATGGCTCTGTCCTTATTCTTATACTGGCTTCGCTCATCCTGACACTCTACAACTGTTCCCGTGGGAATATGGGTTATTCTGATTGCCGATTCGGTTTTATTGACGTGCTGGCCTCCCGCTCCACCGGAACGGTAAGTATCTATCTGCAAATCCGCCGGATTTATTTCTACATCCACTTCCTGGGCTTCCGGAAGCACAGCAACTGTAACAGTGGAGGTGTGTATTCTGCCCTGACTTTCGGTTTCGGGAACACGCTGCACACGGTGAACTCCGCTTTCAAATTTAAAACGTGAGTAAGCTCCCTCACCCTCAATCATAAAGCTGACTTCCTTGAATCCGCCAAGCTCCGTGGGATTGGAAGAAAGTATTTCGGGCTTCCAGCCCTTTGTTTCGGCATACATTGAATACATTCTGAAAAGAGTTCCGGCAAACAGCGCCGCCTCTTCTCCTCCGGCTCCGCCTCTTATTTCAACAATAACGTTTCTGTCGTCGTTGGGATCCTTTGGCAAAAGCAGAACTTTAAGCTCCTGCTCCGCCTTTTCCATATTTTCTCCCGCTTCTTCATATTCCTGCTGAACCATTTCACGGAAATCTTTTTCGAGTCCGCCCTCATCAAGAAGCATTTTTGCCTCGTCATAGCTTTCCTTGAGCTTTTTATATTCACGGAATTTTTCAACGACAGGTGTTAAGTTTTTTATCTCTTTCATTAAAGATGTATACTGCTCTATATCCGAAACCACCTGAGGGTCACAGAGCTTTTCATTTATCTCTTCAAATTTCTTTTCTACTGCGCTGAGTTTTTCAAACATTTCGATTTTCCTTTCGTCTTTTAACTTTTATATTTTAATCAAAATCCGAAAAGCTAATCCTCAGCATCCCTGATTATCTTTTTAATATTTCTTTCCGCCTTAACACGGGGCACCATTACCTCACGGCCGCACTTTTCACAGCGGATTTTAAAATCCATACCTGAACGCAGTACAAGAAATCTGTTGCCGCCGCATGGATGATTTTTTTTCATCTCAAGTATATCGCCCTTTTGTACGTCCATAATAACGCTCCTTTCTTTAACTTAAGACTTCTTGTTATTATACCACATTTTTCCTCCTTCGTCAGCAACCATGAGGAACACATTATAAAAACATTATAAATAATCGAAAGGCGCAAAGCTTAGCTCTGCGCCTTTATTGAGCGCAATGCCCTTTTATGGTGAGCGGGGCTTCTCATGGGGCTAATGCCACCCCGCTGCAATGCGCTTGTTTTCTCCCCTTTCCATACTATGCAAAAAGGGATTTTGAGAAACTCAGGCGCATTGACTAAGAGCCGCCACAATCGTATAATCTACTTAACCAATATCAACTATTTTATCACTAAGGAGCTGATTTAAGTGACAAAAACTGTCGGAATAGCCTTTGCGGACTCAATGGAATATCTTCCCTTTGAAAAATATGCGGAAAATAAAAATTTTGTTTCTTCTGTACGCAGGGGCAATAAATCAATTGAGTTTACCCTCAGCGAAAACGGACGCGACCTCAAAATAATAGGAGTTGAATGCGGTATAGGCAAAGTAAATGCCGCAAGCTGCGTTTCTTTCCTCATAAGCGATGACAAAGCTGACTACATTCTCAATGCTGGACTTTCCGGAGCTGTAACAGGACTGAGAAAAGAAGATTTCGTGGCAGGGGAAAGCTATGTTGAATGTGACTTTGACCTTACCCCCCTTGGCTTTAAAGTAGGCGAAAAGCCCGGACAGGATTTCGTATATGAAGCAGACAAAACTCTTTTGGAGCTTGTAACTCAGAGTAAGGGTATAAAGACCGGAAAGCTCGGAACAGGAGACTTTTTCCTCGCCGACGAGGATAAAAAGAAATTTTATCTTGACACTTTCGGAATCTGTGCTTTCGATATGGAGACAGCCGCTATCGCTTCCGTATGTCATAAGGCAGGTGTTCCTATGCTGTCACTGAGAAAAATATCCGATGACGCAGGAGATGCCGCTTCCGAAAGCTACCGTGAAATGAACGACAGAGCAGAGGATTCCCTTACCATGGTTCTCGATTCTCTTTTTTCAAGAATGCTTAAACACGATGAAATCTGGAAATAAAAAGGAGAGTATCAAATGATAAAACACATAGTAATGTGGAAATTCAAAGAAAATGCTGAAGGATGCACTAAGGACGAAAATATAGCTAAAGTTAAAGCTATGCTTGAAGCACTTCCCGAAAAAATACCATATATCAGAAAAATGGAAGTAATGAAAAACGTTAACCCCAAGGAGACAAATTTTGACGCTGTGCTTATAAGTGAGTTCGACTCTCTTGAAGACGTCGCTTCATACACCGTTCATCCCGTCCACAAAGAAATTTCAAATTTCGTAAAGCTGGTACGTGAAGACAGAAGCGCTGTTGACTATGAAATGTAAGGAATTTTATTTATAAACTGTTTATTTTTGCTCGACATAAAATGCCGGGTTTGGTATAATATTTAAGATATTAATCTGCTTAATGCAGAGGAAAGAGAGTGAAAAAATGAAAGCTAGCGAAAGCACAAAAAATTTCAGCTCAAAGCTGAAAGAAAACACCAATTACTGCCTGCGTGAAATTAAGCATATTTGCTCTAATTTCGATAAACGTGGCTCGGGCTCTAAGGGCGAACGCCAGGCGCAGGAGTATATGGCAACCCGTCTTAAGGATTGGGCAGACGATGTATCAATCGAAGAGTTCACTCTTCATCCCGCCGCATTTATGGCATGGGTCATTATTTGCGGAATAGGCTTGATTGCATCTGTGCTCCTCTACAATTTCGTTTCGCCCCTCATTTCAATGATAATCCTTCTGCTCTGCGGGCTGAGCGTTATCATGGAATTCCTTATGTACAAACAGTTTATCGACCCGTTTTTCCCGAAAAAGACTTCGGCAAACGTTGTGGCTATAAGAAAGCCTAAAGGCGAAGTAAAACGCCGCATAGTTTTCTCCGGTCACTGCGACGCAGCTCACGAATGGTATTTTACACACCTCGGCGGAGCTAAGCTCCTTACAACAGTTATAGTAATCGGCTTTGCAAGCCTTATATTTTCTATTGTAAGTTCAATTATTGCCGTCGCTCAGGGATATGTTCTTACCGCCCCTGTTGACGGATTTGCAAAAACTCTCGGCACAATCCAGTACTTTTTAATTCCCGTGGGCGTTATCGTTCTTTTCTTCACAAACTGGAAATTGGTTGTTGACGGCGCAAACGATAACCTTACAGGCGTTGTAGGTTCCATGGCTGTTCTCAAGTTTATGGCTGACAACGACATACGTTTTGAAAACACAGAGGTTCGTGCAGTCCTCACAGGTTCTGAAGAAGCAGGCCTCAGAGGAGCCAAGGCTTACTCAAAGAAACATCTTAAAGAGTGCCAGGAAATCGAAACCGCCTTTATCGGACTTGAAACTTTCCGTGATTTTGAGCATCTTGCAGTTTACAACAGAGATATGACAGGTACGGTCAAAAACGACCCAAGAGTATGTGCTCTGCTCAAAAAAGCGGCAAGCGAAGCAGGTCTTGACCTCCCCTATAAGAGTGTTTTCTTCGGTTCCTCCGATGCAGCGGCAGTTTCTCAGGCTGGTATTCCCGCCGCAACTCTCGCTTCAATGGACCCCGCCCCTGCACGTTACTACCATACAAGAACAGATACTGCCGATAACCTTGATTCAAAGACTATGCAGGCAGGACTCAACATTGCTCTTGAAGCTGCTTTCCTTTTTGATGAAAAAGGGCTTCAGGAAAATTACTGATTTAACGGAGAAAAAATATGAGTGTATCCCCTGAGATTACAGATTTCGTACTCAAAGGGATAAAGCACACAGAAAATAAAGCTGAAAATTCCGGCTCCGGCACAAACTGCGGGCCGGAAATTTATAAGTACTTTTCACGTGAGCTTTCCCAGTGGTGCGACAGCGTAAATTGCTATGAAAAAAATATAGTTTGCAGCATTTCCTCAGCAGGAGCCATGGTATTGTTTATGATATTTTCCTTTTTATCATTGGTTCCGTCCGTAACAATAACTTCCCCGAAAATAGGAGCTGCTCTTGCTTTGCTGTTCCCTGTTTTTATTCTTTTGGCTTTAGCTGTAGTATACCGGATTGACGGGCTTAAGCGCCTTTTCACCGTTACTGAAAACCTTCATACCGTTGTAGGCATAAGAGACTGTAAAAATGAAGCTAAGAAAAGGATTGTATTAGTCTCCTCTTCCGGAGGACAGAAAGAGAAAAAACATTCTTCTGTTTCAGATAAAATTTTTACACTGTGCCTCGGAGTTTCCGTTTTCGGAGCGATACTTTCACTTGCATCTGTTATAATCGGAGCAATAAGCGAATTCGGAAAATTTTATCTTACAGTCGTTTCTTTTCTCCCTGCGTTCATAATTTTCTATACCGTTTCACTTATTATGTGGAGCAAGAGAGAAAAAACAGAAAAGCTCGGCACGGCCTCCTGCTTCTGCTTAGACGGAGTTTTAAGAGGTCTTTCAGAGAAAGGAATACGTTTTGATGATACGCAAGTTTATTGCGTTATAGGAGAAGGCGGAAAGCCGGGAATGGCTGCAGCAACAAAGGTTCTTCGTGAAAAATTTCCATTTGAGGGAGAAACAGTTTTAATCGCAGCGGACATTGACGCTCCTTTTGCTTTGTCCGTTATAACAGCTCCCGTTACGGAGCAAAAATGGCAGAAAATAATAAACTCTTCTTCCGAGGGACTGAAAAAATCTCAGGATCCTTCGGCAGCAGGAATCATCAATTTTTTCTCGAACATTAAAAACAAAAGTGCAATAATCACTTCTCCCACTTTTTCGCAAAGCGATTTTAAGCCGGACGAAAAACAGCGTCTTGAAGCTACAATGGAATTTATCAGAAAAGCGACGCTTACATACGGGGGATATGAGGAAATTTAATTTCTACACGTTAAAACCCTTCCTGTTTTTCAGGAAGGGTTATTTTTATAAATATTTATTTTAATTAGCCAAGCACTTCGACAATTTTCTTTGCAGCCTCGTTTATTGAAGGAGCGTCGGCAAGCTCAACGGCTCCCTTATCTACAAGAGCAGCATTCTGTGGATTAATGGGAAGCTTTGCAAGTACGGGAACACCTAAAGCGTCCGCAACCTGCTGTACCTTACTCTCACCAAAAATTGCGTGCTCCTTGCCGCAGTCGGGGCAGACAAAACCGCTCATATTTTCAACAATTCCGAGAACCGGAACATTCATCATCTGAGCCATGTTATATGCCTTTTTGACAATCATTGTAACAAGATCCTGGGGTGTTGTTACAACTACAATTCCGTCAACGGGAAGGGACTGGAACACTGTCAGAGGCACGTCACCTGTTCCGGGAGGCATATCCACAAACATATAGTCAACCTCGCCCCACATAACGTCGCTCCAGAACTGCTTTATAACTCCGGAAATAACGGGACCTCTCCAGACAACGGGCTGGTCATCCTTTTCAAGAAGAAGGTTGATTGACATTATCTTTATGCCTGTCTTGCTCTCGCAGGGCATAAGGCACTCTTCATTGCCTACGGCCTTATCGTGAATACCGAAAGCCATAGGTACTGAGGGACCTGTAACGTCAGCGTCAAGGACAGCAGTCTGTTTTCCCATATTCTGAACTGCACAGGCAAGCATTGAAGTTACAAGAGATTTTCCAACGCCTCCCTTACCGCTTACAACGCCGATTACATGCTTTATACGGCTATACTGGTTAGGAGGAGCCATAAAGTCACGCTTGTCGCAGTTTGCAGAACAGCTTGAACAATCCCCCGAACATGATGATTTTGTCTCTTCACTCATTTTGCTCATCTCTTTCTGATGCCTCTCGGCTTTTTTATCTTATTTTTTAGGCTGCCACTTAGTTTCGCCTTTGCGCCTTTGACGCATCTGAGCAAAAAAATCAGTAAGCAGCTTTGAACATTCTTCCTGCATAAATCCTCCCTCAACAGAAGGTTTATGATTATATGGCAGGTCAAAAAGATTTATCACAGAGCCACAGGAGCCCGCTTTGGGGTCATAGGCTCCGAAAACTACACGTCTTATACGGGAATTAATTATAGCCCCCGCACACATGGGACAAGGCTCCAAAGTGACATAGAGCTCACACTCCCAAAGCCGCCAGCCGCCTAAATTACGGCAGGCATTTTCTATTGCTTCTATTTCGGCATGGGCAACGGCTGTTTTATCCTTTTCCCTGCGGTTTCGGCCTTCACCGACGATTTCTCCGTTTCTCACCACTACGGCGCCTACGGGAACTTCGTCTTCATGGGCAGAAAGACGGGCGAGATTTAAAGCCGCCTCCATAAAAATTTTGTCCTGCTCCATTTTAACCCCAGTTAAATTCAAAAGACTTGAGAGTTGATAAAACCATAAGGAACATAGCTACAAGTAAAGGCGGTGTGCAGATAAAAGCGCTGCACTTTTTGCGTTCGCTAAGCTCAGTTCCCGCAACAGGAATTCTTACTCTGTCCTTTGTGCGGAAATACATAATAAGACTTATAAGTCCCATTATCACAAGTAAAATGGAATAAAGCACATATATAAGATTATAGCTTTCCGTGCCGATTTTATCACTTAAAAGATCCATTGCCGCAGACACAAAGTTATTGAAAAAGTGAATAGCGATTCCCGTCCACATAGAACCGGTTACAACAACAGCATAACCGATAATAAGACCTACGATAAAGGCAAATATTGCCTGTACGGCATTGCCGTGCATAAGGCCAAAGACAAGGGCTGACATAACTATTGCGAATTTATCGCCGTATTTTCTCAGAGGCTGCATTATTACTCCTCTGAAAGCAAATTCCTCGGTAATCGCCGGAACTACAGAAATATATATTACATAAAGTATTCTTCCGGCAATTGTCTGCGGAGTTGTGTATTCAGGAGAAACCATCTCCAAGCCGCCGGCGCTGAGAATAGACGCTAAAATTGCCACAACATAATTTGCCAAAAATGAACCGGCAACGCCTATAACAATCAGCAGGGCAAAAGAACGCTTGTTATGTGGTCTGCAATAAGGCAGCGTAAAGGGAGTTCTGCGCTTAAGAGCATAATAACTTATAAGAAAAGGTACTCCGATAAACAGAAGAGACGTCAATATTCCGTAGCCATTTTCAAAAAGCTCACTGGAGTTGTAAGCATCTTTTAAGCCGGGAATATAGGCGGCAAAACTAAGACAGAAGCTTACAACAAAGGCAAGAAGCACGCCTATTCCGGACCATATGCTTATGGTTTTAATTCCGGCTCTTTCACGCTTCATCTTAGGAGTTTCAACTTTCACATAACCGGGGCTCGGACGGTAACCGCCACCATAACCATACTGGGGCTGATTGGTACCGTAATTGGTGTTATTGTAATTGTATCCATAGCCATAACCGCCCTGATTATTTCCAGGATTATTATAACCGTATCCGTTCCTATTGTTTCCGGAGTTATTGTATCCGTTTTGATTATTATTCAAGCTGATCACCTCTTTTGGTTTTTACGCCGCAGTAAATTTAAAATCAGTCTTGCTTCTCCTGCTCAGCAGCTTTTGCAGCCGCCTCAGCTTTTCCCTCAGGGGTATCGCGGTAATACTGTGTCTTTGGCTTCGGATGAGGTCTTGAAGCCCAGATTCTTTCCGCTTCGGGAGCCCATGCCTTTGCAAACTTTTCACATTTTGCACACAGCACATCTACATCTTCGGGACATACAAGGTCGGTTGACTTTGCGCCTGTTTCCTTAACCATCTTTCTGAGATACTCGGGATTTTCAAGCATGGGACAGGGTCTTAAATGGTTGTCGTTAAAGGGCTGATTTTTATAGTATGCCTGGAAAAGAGGATTTTTAAGAGCCTCTATAAGGGTATGGGTTCTGATATTTGAGTCTGAGTAGTGTATAAATACACAGGGTTCAATATCTCCGGCAGAGTTAATATGGAAATAGTTTCTTCCTCCGGCAATACATCCACCTACATACTCTGCATCGTCCTGGAAGTCGAAGACAAATATCGGCTTGCCTTTATGTGGATCTCTCATCTGCTTCATCCAAGCGTACATATGCTCTCTCTGCTTGGGAGTGGGAATAAGCTCCGGTACAGCGCCGCTTCCCACAGGCATATAGTTAAAGTAAAATCCGAATTTTACTCCCTTTGAAATCATAAGGTCGATAAATTCTTCGGAGGTTACTGTTTCAACATTTGCGCTTGTATAGCATACGGACATGCCGAAAATGCATCCGTTCTTTTTAAGAAGGTCCATTGCGGCAATACTCTTTTGGTAAACTCCGTCTCCACGACGTGCATCGTTAGTTTCCTCAGTTCCCTCAATACTTATTGCAAGGGAAAGGTTACCAACTCTCTTCATGTCTTCACAGAATTTCTGGTCAACAAGAGTTGCGTTTGTATAGGCAAGGAATACACAGTCGGGATTATTTTCGCAAAGTTCGATTATATCGTTTTTGCGTATAAGAGGTTCTCCTCCCGTAAGCATATAAACATGGGTTCCCATCGCTTTACCCTGAGAAACAATGCTTGCCATCTCTTCGTTTGTGAGGCTCTGCTTGTGGCCGTACTCCGCCGACCAGCAGCCCTTACATTTTAAGTTGCATGCGCTTGTGGGGTCAAAGAGAATTATCCACGGTATATTGCAGCCGTATTTCTCTCTGTTTTCTCTTACCGCTTTTGTACCGGTAAAGCCCGCTCCCAAACCGAGAGCTATGCCCACTTTTTTAAGCGTATCATGATCTGTATCCTTAATTATGTTAAGTCCAAACTGCCGCCAGACATTTTCGGGATCCCTTGCACCCTTTCTTATAGCTTCAACATATTTCTCTGGGAACACACGTCCGCCGAGAGTGGTAACAGTATCAACTATTTTAAGAAAGTTCTTCTCAGGGTCCTTGTCGATATATTTAAGTATTCTGTCGACTAAAACGCCAACCGCAGCCTGCTGGATTTTTTCTTTCGCTTTCATTGTTACCCCCAAAATCTACTTTGTACTTATCTTTAATATAATATTACATCCGCACTTTTAAGTCAATTCAAAAGATTGTTACAATTATTTACACATTGTTAATTTATTGTAAAGAAAACAGCCCCTGATTTATAAGAGAACTCAGGAGCTGTTATAATCCTATATTTAAAATATTATTTTAAGTTTATGTCCGCCCTTTTTTCCGTAAAGACGAAGAATACCTGTTTTGGCAAAGGGATAACTTTCCACTTCATAGCGGCAATCGGTTTCAATATCCTTAGGGCGACTGTGAAGAAAAATTATAGTTTCTTCGGAATTGTCCTCGTTTTGTACGAAACTCATTGTGAAAAGCTTGTCGTCCTTATCGTATGAAAATGAAATCAGATCGCCGTTTATGCGCTGGGGATAAGGCCTTGAAAGAGAATCAATTACCGGAGATTTCAAAATCTTCTTGTCATATGCCCAGTATACACTGCTCCAGTTATTGCTGTTGAAAAATTCAATAAGATGGTCTATATGACCGATCCACCTGTTTCCGCCCGTAAAACCTCCCCATTCTCCTACGATTACCGGAACACCGAGACGCTGCTGGCTTCTCTGATGTTCTTCAAAAATTGAATCCACCCTTTCATTGCTTGCGTATTTATAAAGAGGAGAATCCACAAACAAATCGTATCCGTGGGGGGCAAAGGCAAGCTGACTTTCACGCACACCGTTTACCTCCACCGCCGGGGCACTATAAGGAATTCCAAGATTCGAATAGTAACAGTTTTCCATAAGGATTATACCTTTATCCGTAACCTCTCTTATAGCCGCCGCTCCTTTATTTATAAAGGGAGAATAGAAGTTTACATCAAAGTGTTTTACTATATCATAGCCGGAAAGCACTGCTTTATGAAACAGCTCTTTTTGTGCCATTATCTCTTTCAGAGCCGAAAGCTTCGAAGGACTCGCAAGTCGTGCGGCGGTTTTCCCTATAAGTTTAAGAAAGCCTTTTTTCTCTTCCCTGCCTTCAAAACATGAACTAAGCTCAAATTTCTTTCCTATTTTACCGGCTCTCTCCTCTGCCATCTTCACAACAGTTTCAATAAGAGTTGTAAAAACTTTACCTCCCGGAGTACCAGGGTAGGGCTCATTCATAAGGTCAAAACCGAAATAAGCGGGACTTTTCGAAAACCTTTGGGCAACATGTTTTAACATATCGCAGTAATAGTCCTGAAGCCCTCTTCCGTTTACTCTTTCATTTGCCCAGAAAGCATCAAAGGATTTCTGCACCGCTCTGCCGTAAAAATATCCTTCCGCCCAAATAAATACCGCTTTTTTAAAGCGTTCTCCTCCCGTAAGACAGGCCCATCCCGGAGCGCCATCGCCTACGCCGCTTTTAGCTCCGTAAAGATCCTGATGTATATCTATGAAAAAATAAACATTATACTTTTCACAGTACTTCACTATTTTTTCGATTTCATCAAGGTATTCCTCGTTATATATACCGGGCTTTGGCTCCACCGCATCCCAGATAACTCCAAGGCGGATTAAGTTAAAACCGAGTTCTTTAATTTCCCGTATAGTTTCCTCATCCCACTTAAATTTATATTTTCTGTCACCCGATAAAGTCGGTTTTCCTTTATTTACAAGATTTATGCCGTTAAAAATGCATTCCCTGCCCTTTTCATCTCTGAATTTTAACCCCTCAGTATAAATCCTGTCCATAAAACCGTTTCTCCTTTAAATTTAGTATGCTTATATTATACTCAGCAAAATAATAAACAACATACTTTTTTCGGCATAGTTTATACACATTGCGGACTGATTGATTTGATTTTTATAAATGGTGCTGATATAATAATTTAGATGAGGTGATGATTTGAAAAAGTACTTGAATCCTCCTGAAAGCGGTTCACAATTTTATCCCAAACTTGTTGAAATATTTAACAGCGACACCTTTTACGCCGCTAAAGAAAACAGTACGGCTCAGCCCATTAAATCCGACTATACTTTTATCAGAATAATTGACGGAAAAGCTGTTATTATTTTAAAATCAACTGAGATTTCTGTTTCCGCAGGAGATATTGTTCTCACCGACAGCAAAGACTTTTCCGATATTTTATCAGACGCCTCATACTGGGTAATGCGTTTTAATTCAGCTTCAACGCCGCCTGTTTTTGAAAAGAAAACCGTTTATTCCGTTGCGTTTTCCTCCGATGAAAACGAGCTGCTGTCGAAGCTTTTTGATGAAAAAGAATGGGATGAAAAGCTGTTTGCTTCGTTTTGCAGCAGCGTTTTTGCTCTTTATTATCTGGAACTTGCCGGCAAATATTGCAGAAGCGAAACTCCCGTTACCCCTTACCACAGAGAGATTTGCGAAGCTATTGAATACATTAAAACACACTACGATAACGTAGGAGTCGCCGAACTATCCAAAATGCTGCATATTTCCGAAAGGATGTTCAGAAAGATTTTTTCAGAGGAAACGGGTTCTTCTCCCAACGCATATATACAAAAGGTGCGTCTCGGGAAAGCAAAGGAACTGCTTAAAAACCCGTCTCTCTCAGTTGGTGAAATTTCCGACATGCTGGGGTACTCAAGCCAGTTTCATTTCTGCATCGCCTTTAAAAAAGCTTTCGGTCTTTCGCCGTCAGCCTACAGAAAAACTCCCTCAATAATTGTATAAGCATAAAAACAGCACCCCTGTGAGATTAAACTCACAGGGGTTTATTCGTGTTATCGTTTTTACATTTGCGGTTATTACGGCTCTACGGCTCTGCGTACAAAATCAGTCATCGACTCTATTAGCTCATCGCTGTCGCCAAGTTCCCTGCTGCCGATAAACAGCTTTTTGCGCTCAGCATAGTATCCCGAAGCAAAAGAAAACTGATACATCATCACAAGATTGTCGAGCATAAAAGCCGTTGCGTTAACATCAAGGTCTTTTCGAACTCTGCCTATGGCTTTGTCATAACTGAGAATTTCACGGTAGAGCCTTACCGTTACCGCCTCCGCATTATCCGATATTCTTTCGGAAAGATTTCGCAGGCTCTGTGACGAACAGTCCAGATAGATCTGATGCATTTGCGGATTTTCGATAGCAGATTCCCTTGCAAGACGAAGCATTTCTTCAAATGCGTTTACGACGCCTTTTGTGGTATCCACCCCCGAAAGCAGTTTATACATCATCTCAAGACAATGATCCATAACCGCTAAAAACAGATCTTCTTTAGACTCAAAATAACTGTACATTGAGCCTATGCTTATCCCCGCAGATTTAGCTATTGTATTTATATTCGCCGCATTGAAGCCTTTGGCGGCAAATTCATTTATAGCCGCTTCAAATACACGGCGTCTTCTGTCCGCCGTAGTCGATTTAAACGGGGAAGCAGTCTTATTTTTTGAACTATCCATGCAGTGTCTCCGTTTGAAGCTTTTTATCAGCCTTTGGCAAGGGCTGCAACCTCAAGCATGAAGTTACCTATCTGACCGGCAAACTCAGGAGCTCCGTCAAGAATAAGCTTACCTTCCTTGAGGGAATCAAGCATATCAGCTGTTCCGAAAAGAATACCCATGGCATCGTCGTAGTTGGGGAAACGCATAAGGAAGAAAGGCAATGAACGCTTATAGGTTCCTCTTCCTGCCTTAGATTTACCCGCCTTGATGCGGATATATGCCGAGCAGTCGGGATCGCAGTCAATAGCCATTGCATAAACACGGTCGGGGCTGGGAGTAGTCCAGTTCTTGATCTCCTCATGTCCTGCTTTATTAAGCTGGCTGATACCGCTTGTTATAAGATAGAAATAGCATTTACATGTAAGCTTTTTCATATCCGGATCTGTTGGAGGCTCTTTAGCTCCCAGAACTGCGGACATTTTAAGAAGCACCTGTACTATTGAAACAAGGGTGGGCACATATTTTGCCTTTTTAACCTTGATTTTCGGAATGCAGTCAGGTCCCATTTTACCCTTAAAGAACTTATTAAGGGCGGGAATGCTCTTAAACTGAAGCTCTACATGGGGGTCACGGTCAACACGTCCGGCATGTACCTGCCAGTCGTCAAGGCCGTTGATGACAAAATGAGTTGCAACCTTTCCCTCAGGAGCATCCGGGTCAAGTGCGCTTACCTGAACTACCGCATGGGTGTTTTTGAACTTCGCACCAAGGGACGGTATATCAGTAGCTATTACCTTTGCCAGAGGGAGGGCGCAGTTGAGAAATATTTTACTTGAATAAATATCTTCTTTTGTAACTGCCATATATTACACCTCGTCATCCCATGAATCGTCCTCTTCAAAGTCCTTATGCATAACCTCACGGACAGCGTCGATAATGCCGTTGGCGTCGATGCCGACCATGGACATAATATCCTCGTGAAGACCGATAGGTGCAAATTTATCGGGATGTCCGAGCTTCTTGAAGGCGCAGCCCTTACCGTACTGAGCGATAACGTCTGCAACAGCTGTTCCGAGACCATTGATTACATTGTGGTCTTCAGCGGTGATGATACGGCGTGTATCAACAATAGCCTTCTGAACTGCTTCAACATCGAGAGGCTTAAGAGTATGCATATTGAGAACTCTGACTTTAAGGCCGTCTGTTGCCTCAAGTGATTTAGCTGCCTGAAGAGCCTGATATACGCAGGAACCGCAGGCGATAACTGTGATATCTGTACCCTCATGAACTGTATGAGCCTTACCGAGCTGGAAGCCGTACTCTGTATCTGTATAGAGAATACGGTCGAATCCGCGGTTAATACGGATATAAACAGGGCCGGGAGTCTCATAAGCTGCACGAACTGCATTGACGGTTTCCATACCGTCTGCAGGGCAGATATATGTCATGTTGGGGAATGTGAGAAGGCATCCCATATCAACAATGGCATGGTGTGTGGAACCAGCCTGGCCAAAAGATGTACCGGCATGGCTTCCGATAATTTTAACGTTAACGTTCTGATAGCAGATATCTGCATGGATCTGGTCAGCAACACGCATTGTTGCGAAAGCGGACATTGTAGATACGAAAGGTACAAGTCCTGCCTTAGCCATACCAGCTGCAATACCGAACATATTCTGCTCAGCGATACCTACGTCAAAGAAACGGTCGGGGAACTCTTTTCCGAATACGCCGATCTTTGTTGAACCTGCAAGGTCAGCTGTAAGTGCGACAACCTCGGGATGCTCTCTTCCAAGTTCGCACATTGCTTTTCCGTAATACTCCGCAGTAGCCATTGCTTCTGAGCCAACCGCTGTGTAAACAAGTCCTCCTGCCATGATTACTTCGCCTCCCTTTCAACACGTTCAACACGTTTTTTGTAATATTCATCAAGATCTTTTGCAGCCTTGTCGTGAAGATCCTGGTCAATAGCACCGTAGTGCCACTTGTAATCGTTCTCCATGAAGCTGATACCGGCGCCCTTAACTGTATTTGCAATGATCATAACGGGCTTTTCTGTTGCTGCATAGCCCTTATCAATAGCGTCTGCAAGCTCTTTGAAGTTATGTCCGTCAACTTCGTAAACGTCGAAGCCGAATGCTCTCCACTTATCTGCAAAGGGTTCGAGCTTCATCTCGTTCTCTGTGGGACCGTCCATCATCATGTGGTTACGGTCAACAAAAGAGATAAGGTTTGTTGTATTGAACTGACCGGCTGACATTGCTGCTTCCCAGTTGGAGCCTTCATCGCACTCGCCGTCACCTAAAAGGCAGAATGTCATATAATCCTTACCCTGTACTCTTGCTGCAAGAGCTGTACCAACGGCAATTGAAAGGCCGTGGCCAAGGGAGCCTGTTGATGCGTCTACGCCCTTAACCTTATTGCTGTCAAGGTGAACGCCCATCTTTGAATTTGTAAGGTTGAAGGTTTTAAGCTGTGCAGGATCATTCCATCCCATATCGCAGAGAAGTCCGGCATAACCGATACCGATATGTCCCTTACTGAGGATGAAGCGGTCACGATCCTCCCAGTCGGGATCGTCCTTTTTAACTCTCATGTACTTGTAATAGAGGATTGTAAGAATGTCCATTGAACTGAGACTTCCGCCGATGTGTCCGCTGCCTGCACAAAGAGTTGTATCAAGGCAAGTGTGGCGAAGCTGATTGGCTTTTGCTTCAAGGTCAAGCCATTCCTGCTTGGTGAGTGGCATATTGAATAAACCTCCTTATGATTTCAATTTTATAATTCTAACCGGAGAGAGGACTCCGCCTCTCTCCGTCAATGCCCTTTATTTATGCGTCGGGATTATTCTTTCTTACTGCCTTAAATGCATCTTCCGCAATTTCAATGGAGCGGTTGATTTCTTCATGAGTAAGAGAAGCGTTGATAAAGTGGTTGTGGTGAGAAGTGATGAAGATACCTCTCTGTACGCACTCGGCTACCCATTGCTGATGAAGCATAAGTGAGTCGTCGTTAGCTGTTCTCAGATAGAACAGTGACGGTGCGCCGGAAACAACAAGGTCAAAGCCGTGCTCTTTACCTGCTTTTACAAAACCGTCTGTAAGCTCTCTGCCGAGCTTATCAAACATAGCAGGTGTATCAAGAGCTTTCATCTTATTGATACATGCAATACCTGCTGCAAAGGGAACTGCACTCATCCAGTAGCTTCCTGTATATGTCAGGGAGCTTACGGCATCCTTTAAGGATTCACGTCCGCAAAGAGCTGAAACGTTGTAGCCGTTTGCAAGAGCTTTACAGAAGCAGATAAGGTCTGCCTTGAATCCGAAGAAGTGGTCAGAACCTGCAAGGTCAAGACGGAAACCTGCACGAACGTCGTCGATAATAAGAACTACGCCGTGATCGTCGCAGAGCTTGCGGACTTTCTGCCAGTAACCTTCATCGGGGAAGAAGTTATCAACAAAGTTACCGTGCATATAAGGTGTAGCAATAAGACCTGCAATTTCGCCCTTATACTCGGTGAATACTTTTTCAAGTGCGGGATAGTCGTTGAAATCAACATAGATATTATTGGCAACTTCCTCTTCGAGAATACCCGGATAATCGAGCTTCTGTGTCCAGGGAGCAACGCCGTGATAATAGCCGTTGAAGAAAACAATCTTCTTGCGTCTTGTAGCTGCACGGGCTGTCATAACGGCAAGTGAAGTTACGTCGCCGCCGTTTTTAGCAAAGAAAGCCCAGTCTGCACAGGCAACTGTATCAACAAGAAGTTCTGCGAACTCTACCATCTTTGCAGAGGGAATTGTAACGCAGTTTTCTTTCTTGAGCTGCTCGAGAGCGGCAGCGTCAACATCGGGATCACAGTAACCCAAAACGTTGGGGCCGTAGCCGCACATATAGTCAATAAACTCATTTCCGTCAAGATCCCAGAACTTGCTTCCCTTTGCATGCTCTGAGAACATGGGGAAAACATTGTTGGGAATATAGCATCCCTCTGACGGTCCCTGATGACCGTAAATACCGGAGGGGATTACATTAAAAGCCTTTTTAAACATTTCATGGCTTTTTTCAAACTTATAAAGCTTCATCCTTGGTTCCTCCCGTTATGATAAGTACTGGCTTACTCTATCCAGTATTCTGTTTACATTGTCTATCATGTTAATCATACCGCTCATTGCGATTGAACCGTCGCAGATACATGCCATTGCGCTGAGCTTTCCTGCAAGAAGATCACCGGCAATGTCAAGTGAGCCGAATTCCATACATGCTCTTGGCTTATCGCAGCGCTTTTTAAGAGCGATAATTCTGTGATTCTTAACTCTGAGAGTAAGGCCTACGCTGCCCTTTACGTTCATTGCAATATCGCCGTCGGGGATAAGATTTGCGCTGAACTTACCGCTCTGGTCGTTATTGGCAATCTGTGCAATTGCAACACCGGCAACATAAAGGGTAAGTATTGTGCTTATTTCACGGAACTTGGGATCTTTCAAATCTTCCTCAGAGGGACGAAGATATTTCGAAAGAAGATCCGTAAGAGGTACAAAGCTCTTAAGAAGGAACTTGATGTGAGTAAATCCCTTCGACGGAATAGGAGTAGTTGTTCCGTCAAGCAGACCGTTGAACTTCTCGCATGAGGAGAAAGGAAGCTTAATATCACAGTTAGGTGCAACTCCGTCTTCCATTCTGCAGCGTCCGTTCTTAAAGAGAAGGGTTGCAGCAGGGCCGTCCTTTACCTCAAAAGCTACTTTAAGAGGCTTTTTGTTTGTAAGCAATGCTCTCGCCGCCGGATCCAGCTCGCAGAGATTTTCGCATGCACCCAAAACTGCGTAAAGATTTACATAAGCGGCAGCTCTGGGATCGGTTTTAGTTAACACTATCGTTTCCTCCTTCTTTTTAGAGTGAGCACTCATTCGGAACAGGCAATAAATTCTTTCCTAAAAATTCACGTTCATACACCTTAACCGATAAAAAGCTCACTGCTTTAAATTTGAGTTCGCAATCATTTTAACAAAAACGGCGATTGATGTCAATGAACAAGACATGAATGTTAAGTTTAAAAAAATTGAATTTACATATTCTTTTTCATTAATTTTGCCAGTAATTTTTTCGTTTATGTGACCATATAATGGATTTTTGACTTTAAAAGCGAGTAATCGCTCGATTAGTTTTTTTACTTTCAGATTTCAGAGAATTTTTTGCATTTTGTGATTTCATCCGTTATATTGTGCAATTATCACCTAATACTCAATAATTTTTCTATATAAATGACAAAATAATCGCTAATTTTAAGCGAAAAAACTAAAACCCCAGAAAGTATCCGGGGTTTTACAAAACGATTTTTTAAAATTTTCGTCAATATTAAAATTTTACAAAAAAATTTAATTCTATCAATTAGCACAAAGCCTTAGTCCAAAAATTTTCCGAGGAACGCTTTTGTTCTTTCATTCTGAGGATTGTTTATTACATCCTCGGCTTTACCCTGCTCCACTATAACTCCGCCGTCCATAAATATAATTTTATCGGCAACATCTCTGGCAAAGCCCATTTCATGGGTAACAATAACCATAGTCATATGCTCAAGGGCAAGTTCTTTGATCACCTTCAGAATTTCACCCGTAAGCTCAGGGTCAAGAGCGGAGGTGGGCTCATCGAAAAACAAAACGGAAGGATTGAGAATCAGTGCTCTTGCTATTGAAACTCGCTGCTGCTGTCCGCCGGAAAGCTGTCCCGGATATGCGTCGGCTTTATCCTCCAGTCCCATTTTCCTTAAAAGCTCCATGGCTTTTTCCTTTGCCTGAGGCTTTTTCATCATTCCCGTTGAAACAGGAGCTTCAATAATATTTTTAAGTACCGTCATATGGGGAAACAAATTAAAATTCTGGAAAACCAGACCAAAGCAGGCACGGATTGCTTTAAGCTCCTTTTTGGAAGCATATTTAAGCTTTCCGTCCTCCTCCCAAAACATCTTGCCGCCGTCTGCATATTCTATTTCTCCGCCGTCGGCTCTTTCAAGAAGTGTAGCACATCTTAGAAGAGTAGATTTTCCCGAACCGGAAGGACCGATTATAGCAACGACCTCGCCTTTTTCAACATTAAGGGAAATATCTTTCAGAACTCCAAGCTCACCAAAGGCTTTGCTTATATTTTTGATTTCCAAAACACTCATTTTCAAAGCCTCCGATCAGTTAAAATAATTCATGCGTTTTTCCACTTTTCCCATTACAAACGCCACAACAAGGTTTGTAACGTAATAGAAAGCGCCCGCTATAATAAGGGGAATAAGTGAAGAGGTGGAGTTAACAAGCATTTTCGCAATTGTGAACATTTCAACGTAAGAAATTGCGAAAGCAAGAGAAGTATCTTTAACAAGGGTTATAATTTCGTTTGTTGCGGCAGGAAGTATATTTTTAACCATCTGCGGAAAAACAATTTTAAAGAAAATCTGTAATTTTGAAAAACCTAAAATCTCTCCCGCTTCATATTGCCCCTTTGGCACAGCCTCGATTCCACCACGATAAATTTCCGCAAAATACGCAGCGTAATTTATGCCGAAAGCTATTATTACCGCCGTAAACCTGTAATTTGACGGCATAGCGAAATATTCAAGAGAAGGATTCTCAAAAACTCTGCCTAAAAACTGAATTATAAGCGCCGGACCAAAATATACGCCTATAAGCTGAAGCATAAGAGGAGTTCCTCTCATAATAGATATGTAAAACTTCACAGGCAAACTTATTATTTTATGTTTTGACATTCTGCCGAAGGCAACAATAAGGCCCAAAGGCAGAGATATTAAAAGAGTGAGGAAAAAAATTGTAAGTGCATCTACATAACCCTCGGCTAACTGTTTAACAATGCTGGGAATATCCTGCAGCTCCAGTTTCAGGGTCATAAGGCTGTAATACATATAATAGCGCTCCGTTTCAAATTATCATCCGAAAAACAGAGGCAGACCTGAGCCTGCCTCTGACATAATCAGGAAATTATTGATCAGTTGTTTTTCCGATAGTGGTAATATCCTTACCGAACCACTGTTCGGAAATCTTCTTCATGGTTCCGTCTTTTGCCATATCGTTGAGAGCTGTTTCAACTTTGTCTCTAAGTTCGAAATTGCCAAGAGCAAAACCTACGCCGTAACTTTCCTCAGCAATTGAATCAATAACTTTAAGACCGGGATTCTGTGCTATGTAGTAATCTGCTACAACCTCATCAACGAGAACTGCGTCAACACCGCCAACCTTAAGCTCATTGAGAGCTGAAACGTTATCGGCAACAAAAAGTTCATTGGCAAGAGAATTTTTAATATCAGTTCTTGAATTAAGGGCGTTCTCAGCGGTTGAACCCTGCTGAAGAGCAAGAACTTTTCCGGAAAGATCAGCTGCGGATTCAATTCCTGAATTCTCTTTTACAACTATAACCTGTGCGTTTGAAACATAGGGTGATGTCCAAAGATAATCACCTTCACGGCCTGTCATTGTAAAGCCGTTCCAGATGCAGTCAATGTTACCGGCGCCGAGCTCCATATTTTTAGCGTCCCAGTTAATTGGAACAGCTTCAAACTCCATGCCAAGACGCTTCGCAACTTCTTTTGCAAGGTCAATGTCAAAACCTACATAATTACCGCCTGTATCACGGAATCCCATAGGCGGGAACTCAGGGTCAAGACCGATTTTGAAAACTCCGTCGTTTGCAGCGGCAGCTACTTTTTCGTTGTCAACCTGCATCTTTTCAGCGTTTGAATTTTCGCCGTTATTAGATGAGTCGGTATTGCTGGTATCGTCAGCACCTGTACCGCAGGCTGCAAGTCCCAAAGAGAGAACAAGAATTACAGCTGCTAAAATAAGGGCTATCTTCTTTTTCATTTAATTTCCTCCTCGATTCATTTTCATTCTGCTATGTTATACTATCATGTTAGCACGGTAAAGTAAAGCCTTTTTTCACTTTTTTATATTTATATCCCCTCTTTTAACGAGAGCTTGGGTTTTAAGAATAGCCGCCTGAGTTTTTCCATCACGAATTTTACCGTCTATTACATCTTCACAGACCTTTTCAAGGGGAACCTTTTCTACATTTAAAAATTCATCTTCGTCAAGTCTTTGGTCACCGAATGAAAGTCCCCAGGCAAGATAAAGATGTATTATTTCTCCGCAGTAGCCGGGAGTCGGATAGAATTTTCCAAGATCAATATAATGTTCTGCCGTTGCTCCGGTTTCCTCTTTAAGTTCTCTTTTTCCCGTATCAAAGGGATCTTCACCCTTTTCGAGCTTTCCGGCGGGAATTTCCTGAATTACATCCATATAGGGATAGCGGAACTGCTTTACAAGCAGCACCTCCATATCGTCGGTCAAAGCAACTATTGCCACTCCTCCGGGATGTTCCACTACTTCCCTCTTTGCTTTTCTTCCGTTTGGAAGCTCCGCTACATCAACACGGACATTTATAATTTTACCGTTATATATATATTCCTTTTCCAAAGTTTTTTCTTCAAGTTTCATAAGGATGCCTCCCTGTAAATTTTATGTTTAAATTTATTGTAAACCGATTTTAAGGTTTTGTCCATTTATTTATAACTGCTTGTTCTTTTTTCATCTCTCCCCTCATACTTCTTTACAAAAAGGAGTGATTTAATGAACAGGATTGTTACGGTAACACAGCCGGATACACAGCATCTTATTGAATGGATTGACACTTTAAGAAAAAATTACCCTGAAATTACACCGACAGTGTACGGAAGAAGCAAGGCAGGAAGGCCGATTTTTCTTTTATCCATAGGAGCAGGAAAAGAAAATATTTTTTATTCCGCCGGATTTCACGGGTCCGAATGGATAACCGTACTTACAGCCATGCGTTTTTTTGAGGACATTGTAATTTCACAAAGGGAAGACAAAGCGTTAAATGGATATGATTTCAATAAAATACTTAAAGCAAAACGTCTTGTATTCATGCCCTGTGTAAACCCTGATGGCACGGAAATTTCCATAAATGGCTTTCACTCAGCAAGGGAATATTACACAATCGTTAAAAGCGTAGGAAAGAACGACCATATCCACTGGAACGCCAACGCCGCCGGAATAGACATAAACCACAATTTCGACGCGGGATGGGAAAAGCTTAAACAGATGGAACTTGTACAGGGAATAAAAACTCCCGCTCCAACAAGATTCGGAGGTCTTGCACCTGAAAGCGAACCTGAGACAAGGGCAGTTACCACCCTTTGCAGGCAGATTGATTTTTCACGAGCAATGGCGCTCCATAGCCAGGGTGAGGAAATTTACTGGGAGTACGGAGAAAATACGCCGGCAGAAAGCCGCAGTATGGCTTTAAAACTCGCTGAAAAATCAGGATACACGTTAGTAGAAAACAGCGGCCTTGCCTCCCACGGAGGATTCAAGGACTGGTTTATCGATGAGCTTAAAAAGCCCGCTTTTACGGTAGAGCTTGGCAAAGGAGAAAACCCCATTCCTCTGCGTTTCTTTGAGGGAATATATGAAAAAGCGTTTCCAATGCTGGCTGAGTTTGCGGCGATGTAAAATCAGTCTGTTTGGATGTACATAAACCACAGCCCGGCGGAAAATCCACCGGGCTGTGATAATTTTATCTTATATTTTTATACCTTTGAAAGCTTCATGGAAATATCAAAAGCTTTAACTGAATGGGTAAGGGCGCCTACTGAAATAATATCAACGCCTGTTTCTGCAACAGCTCTTATGGTTTCTTCGGTGATTCCGCCGGAAGCTTCAAGCTTTGCTCTGCCGCCGCAAAGGGCAACGGCTTCTTTCATCATCTCACAGCTCATATTATCGAGCATGATGATTTCGGCTCCTGCGTCGAGAGCCTCTTTTACTTCTTCAAGGTTCCTTGTTTCAACTTCGATTTTTACCATATGACCGAGCTTTGATCTAAGGGCAGCAATTGCCTTTGTAATTCCGCCCCCTGCATCAATATGGTTATCCTTGAGCATTGCTCCGTCGGAAAGATTGAAACGGTGGTTCTTTCCGCCGCCGCATACGACTGCATACTTCTGAAGACTTCTCATACCGGGAAGAGTTTTTCTCGTATCGGTAATCTGAGCATTTGTACCCTTTACAAGCTCACAGAGCTCATGGGTAGCAGTTGCAATGCCGGACATATGCTGAATGAGATTGAGAGCCGTTCTCTCTCCCTTTAAAAGAAGTGCTGTCTTACCGGAAAGTTCAGCAATAACATCGCCTTTTTTAAGAAGGTCGCCATCCTTTTTATAGGTGACTGCTTTAAAAGACGGGTCTATAAGTTCGAAAACTCTCAGAGCAACTTCCAGTCCGCAGAGAACTCCGTCAGCCTTTGCAAGGAAAATTGCCTTTCCCTCATCTGTCTCCGAAAGAAGATAATCAGTTGCAGTATCAATATAGTTTATATCCTCGTTAAGAGCTCTTTTAATTAAATCATCAACATAAAACTGTGGTAAAATCATCCCTCATCTACCTCTCTCAATATAATTGCAGCAACCGTTGCAAGACTCAGACACTCGCAGTATGCCGGAGTTACGGCAAAATTGCCGGATTTAAGCCTTCTCAGTATTGCTTCTATTCTTTTAAGTCCCTCATGGACTGCTCTGGGGTTGGGTATTACAAAATATGCCCTCTGCATTATGGAGCGGATTTCCGTTCTCATGCCGTGAGGAAGGGGTGCACCGCTGAAATCCGGGTCGATTCCTCCGCCCTGTACCTTTGAAAATCCGGCGTTTATACAGCGCATAATATCATCCGCACTTCTTCTTCCCCATACGAGAGCTTCCAGAAGTGAATTGCTGGCAAGTCTGTTTCCGCCGTGAACACCTGTGTGTGAGCACTCTCCCGCTGCATACAGTCTCGGAATAGTGGTTCTGCCGTTAAGGTCAACGTCAATTCCGCCCATCAGATAATGCTGGCAGGGGAAAACAGGAATATAGTCCTTTGAAATATCCACACCCTCTTCAAGGCATCGTGCATAAATTGTGGGGAAACGATTCATTAAAAATTCTTTGCTCTTATGGGTTATATCAAGATAAAAGTTATTGCTTCCCGTTCTTCTCGATTCAAGAATAATGCTTCTTGAAACAACGTCTCTGGGAGCAAGCTCCAGTCTCTTATCGTACTTATCCATAAATCTTTCGCCGTTGCAGTTGAGAAGAAAAGCTCCCTCACCCCTTACAGCCTCACTTATAAGGAACTGCTCTCTTCCCTCAGGGGAATTAAAAGCTGTTGGATGAAACTGCACATAGCTGAGATTTTTAATCCTTGCACCAAGTTCATAGGCTATGCGGATTCCATCGCCGGTGGCAATGGCCGAATTTGTAGTATAGCGGTAAACTCTGCCGATGCCACCCGTTGCAAGGAGAAGATATGAACTGTAAGCGGCCTCATGCTTTTCGCCGTCAACTATCATATCAACTCTGAATCCGCCTGCCACACGCTGTGCGGAAGTTATCATTATATTTTCGCGAAGAGTGATATTCTTCCTCTTCTTTACCTGCTCCAAAAGCTTTATGACAATTTCATATCCCGTCTTATCCTTGTGGTGGACAATTCTCCTGCGGCAGTGTCCGCCTTCCAGAGTCTTCATGGGATTGCCGTTTTCATCCTTGTCAAAATCGACTCCCATTGTCATAATCTTTCTTACGTCGTCGGGTCCTTCGGAAACAAGTACCTTTACAGCTTCCGGATTATTTTTTCTTCCGCCTGCAATAAGAGTATCCTCATAATGAAGGTCGAAGCTGTCGTTATCAAAGGACAGAACAGCCGCAACACCGCCTTGGGCAAGAGAGGAATTTGAAAGCTCTCTGTCACGCTTTGAAACCATGAGCACATTTACGCTTTCATCAAAACGCAGAGCCGCATAAAGTCCCGCTACGCCGCATCCGGCAATTATAACGTCATATTTTTCGTACATTTTTCGTCATCTCACAATTATTTTTAAAGCTTTATCCGCCGTATTTAAGCATGTTTTCAAGACATCTTTTTGCTCTGACTCTCAGTTCTTCGGGAAGAACAATCTCTTCGCCGCCCTCTCCGGTGAGAGCTTTATATACATCCTCAAGAGAGGTCTTTTTCATATCCTCACATATGAGCTTTTTGGGGGCAAGCTGATAAAATGTCTTATCAGGATTTCTCGGGGCAAGATAATCATAAACTCCGCCCTCTGTTCCGATTATAACGGGCTTATCCGCAGAAAGGGCAAATTTGATGATTCCGCTTGTTGCGCCGATGAAATCAGCTCCCTTTACTACTTCCGCCGGACATTCGGGATGAACTGCCAGAAGAGCCTCCGGGTGCTCCTTTCGTATCTCCTTAACCTCCTCAGCAGTGACCTGATTGTGTACAGGGCAGAAGCCGTCCCAGAGAATTATATTCTTTTCGGGAACCTTTTTAGCTACAAAGCTGCCGAGGTTTTTATCGGGAATAAAAAGTATATCCTTTTCCGGCATTGCGGAAACAATTTTTACCGCACTTGAAGATGTGACGCAGACATCACATTCCGCTTTAAGGGCTGCGGTTGTATTTACATATGCAACTACCGCAGTTTCGGGGTTTTCCTTTTTGAACTCTGCCACTCTTTCAGGTGAAATCTGCTCCGCCATAGGACAGGTTGCTCCGCTTACAGGAAGAACCACATCCTTTTCGGGAGATAAAATTTTTACGGTTTCCGCCATAAATCTTACTCCGCAGACTACTACCCTTTTGTTTTCATACTTTTTCGCCGCCTGAGCCAGAGCGTAGCTGTCCCCTGCCTCATCGGCTATTTCGATTATATCCGGCGACTGATAGGTGTGAGCCAGTATCACCGTACCGCTGCGCTTTTTTTCTTCCAATATGCGCTTTTGCAGCTCTTTTATATCCATAAGCTTCCTCCGAAATGTTTTTAAGTTAACTTGTCCGTACATTTTCTAATATTGTACCACAAATTCCAAAATGAGGCACATTATTTTTAATTGTGAGCTTAAATTCTTACATATAGCACTAATAGCACACATTAAAAAAGCCGGAGGTAATTTATTTCTAACAATTCCCCCGGCACATTATTTGATTTTATCCTTCCTTTTTCACTTTAACATCAGAAAGAAGTTTCTTACCCCAGTTCCTCATCTCAATTACCATATCTCCGTCCGGCTCAGAATAAAGACCACGCTTCACCTCAAATTTATACTGCCAGTGCTTGAGTCCCATAATCACAAGTCCGCCGACCATACCGGAAACAAGAATTATGAGCAAAAGAGGTATTCGGCAGCTGAGCCAGTCTCCGCTTCTTAGAGGAAGAGTAAAGCTCATGTATATTTCACGGCGTTCGAAAAGCTGGGCATAAGTATAATCAAGAGAACCCGCCGTATAATTTCCCGTTGTATATTTCGGCAGGCTTCCGTCAATATAAGCCGTATTCACTATTTTGAAAATAGCTGTCAAAAGTCCAGCAAAAGCGGAGCCTGACATAAGTCCCGGTATAACCGTAAGAGGGCTTCTGTAAGCATAGGTCATGGAAAATGCGTTTGCCAGTTTTATATTTTCAAAAAATGCGTTAATAGGTCCGCTGACGGTTATATTAAAGTCATCGGTGTCTGTTTTGCCACCTTTTTTGAACACCTTATTCCAGATAACGGAGAAAAATGCAGTCCAGCCGGCAGTAATAAAGCAAGCCGAGTAAATCGTCATAAGTCTCGGATCACCTGTTGAAAGCAGTGAAACTGCCGCAACATAGTAAGCCGCCATGGACATAGGCCCTATAAGATCAAAGCCCACCATAAGTCCCATAATTACAGCGGCAAGTATAACGTTATTTGAAGCAAGTGCAGAAAGCTGCTCGCCAAGGAACTCAGCTGCCGCTCCGAAAGGTATTTCTATTCCGTATTTTATAAGAATATAAGTAAGGGCACAGGACACGACAGGAACGATAAGTATAAGCACAATAAGGTCAACGCCTTCGATTATTGTAATTCCCTTAATGGTATCCGGCACACCTTTAAACTTTTTAAGAAGCTTATCTATTCCCCTGCCTATAGGCTCTTTGGCGGCAGTCCACCCTGCAAAGAGATATTTTATCAGAAGCGAAAGCAAAATTGCCATAATAAAATATCCCATATATCCTATTGCCATGGTTTTTTCATAACCTACAGGCGTTGCAAAATATGCAAAATATGTATCTGCGCCGCTTACGCTTTCAAAAGAAAAATGACAGAAATAAACGGACAGAGAAAGCGCCGGGGCAATAGCCGGAATACCGGCAATTAAATAACTGAGCACCAAAACCAGCGCCACAACAAAAAAGTCAGTTGCCCAAAAGAGAATAAACCACAAAATAGGTTCCTGTTCCGCACCGGTTGCCCCTAAAATGTGGTAGGTTCCGAAAAGATTTTGAATTACAAAAAAGAAGCCCGCACCTAATGCGCCGAAAAGCTGAACAACAAACAAAATAGCTGTTGACCGGTAAATTTTCTTTTTTGTGTCAATGTAAAGTTCTTTCATTTAATGCCTCCGCCTCTCAAATTTCTTCCCTCTTTTTCACAAATACCTTCTAAATTTGTATTCGTGAGTTAAAAATTATATTAATGTGCATATTATAACTGCATTTATTCATAAATACAATAAAATTTGTATTAAATACAGGAAAATATTGTGATATATTGACAAATATGCATAAAAGCTTTTTTACAACCATCTTGAATATAATAAAGGAATGTAATATTATTGTATAAATTAATCAGATTTTTATTTTAAGGAGAAATTATGGCTTTTTTTGAAAATATACAGACCCCTGAAACCTCAGTTCTTGTAGGACTCGACACCGGCGATTACGACGCCGAAGTTTCAATTGACGAACTTGAAGAGCTGGCAAAAACCGCCGGTTCGAAAGTTTTGGCAAAAATCATACAGAAAAAGGAAAAACCTGACCCGGCAACCTATATCGGTTCCGGCAGGCTAAGAGAAATACGAGACTTTTGCCGTGACAACGAAGCTGATCTCATAATATTTGACTGCGAACTTTCACCATCCCAGCAGAGAAATGTGGAAAACTTTACCGATGTACGTGTCATTGATCGCACAACACTTATACTTGATATCTTCGCCGCAAGGGCAAGGTCAAAAGAAGGACGAATACAGGTTGAGCTGGCTCAGCTTAAATATTCCCTCCCACGTCTCGGAGGAAAAGGCACTGAACTTTCAAGGCTCGGCGGCGGTATAGGCACAAGAGGTCCCGGTGAGACAAAGCTCGAAAGTGACCGCCGTCATATCCGCAGAAGAATCGAAGCTCTTTCAGGAGAGCTCAAAGAAATAGAAAAACGGCGCATAAGAATGAGAAACCGCAGAGAAAAAACGGGAATCGAATCTGTAGCAATTGTAGGATACACAAACGCCGGAAAATCCACCCTGATGAACGCCCTTACAAATGCCGGGGTTTTAGCACAGGACAAGCTTTTTGCAACTCTTGACCCAACCGCAAGAGCGTTGACTCTCCCTGACGGCAGACAGGTTATGCTCATTGATACAGTAGGTCTTGTGCGGCGCCTGCCCCATGAACTTGTAGAGGCATTCAAATCCACCCTTGAAGAAGCCTCCGCCGCCCATGTTATTTTAAACGTCTGTGATGCATCTTCGCCTGAGTGCTCAGAGCATCTTGAAGTAACCCAAAAGCTTCTAAAAGAGCTGGGCTGCGAAAGCACACCCATAATTTCCGTTATGAATAAGTGCGACCTTGTAGAAAATATTTACGATATGCCCTCAATAGGCAAAACTGTTATGATTTCAGCTCTACAGGGCAAAGGACTTGACAGGCTCCTTAAAGAAATAGAAAAAGCTCTGCCAAAAACCAGAAGCCGTGCAAAGGTACTGATTCCTTTCAGTGCGGGAGCACAGGCAGGAAGAATCAGAACCGAAGGAGTCGTAATAAGCGAAGAATATACGGGAGACGGAATACTCATAGACGGGATTATACCTATTGTCATTTTAGAAGAGCTTAAAGATTTCGTCATTTCAATAGAGAGCTGACGGAAAAATTTAATTTAGCTTATAAAAATCAAAGCCGCTATAAAAAGCGGCTTTTTCTTTATTTATTCGTTTTTTACAGTCATGACCACCCCTAAGAGGGGTGGCATGACGAGCGGCCTATAAGGCCTTAACAAAAGCCAGCGCCTAAATGTGAAGTGGTATAAAGATAGGAGACACAAAAAAACGTGTCTCCTATCTTTTGTTGTATAATGAAGAAAAGGCGGTGAAAAAATGCGAAAAGAATA
>CASEMN010000017.1 GCA_949289045.1 uncultured Oscillospiraceae bacterium | reverse complement strand
CTTGAACAAAGTGAAAGCCAGCGTCATTTAGGCGCTGGCTTTTGTTAAGGCCTTATAGGCCGCTCGTCATGCCACCCCTCTTAGGGGTGGTCATGACTTGATACGTGTTTCTAACAATTAAGACCTTGAATTTATTCCTGTTTGTTTTTGAAGTAAGGAACAATCCAGTAGCTCTGAGGAGGCATTATAAGCTTTGTGCCGCCCTCACATGGCTCCGTTTTAATATCGCCGTGCATAATGAGAGGACTGTCTCCGAAAGTCAGGGGAAGACATACTTCACACTCTTTGTCAGCAGGGTTAAAGCATACTGCAAGCTGCTGCTGAGCGCAGAATCTTGCAAAGACAAGGGGATATTTTTCATCTTCCGCATACAAAATCTTGAAATCAGCTTTGTTACCTAAAGCGGGATTTATTTTTCTCATGGCAATAAGCCGTCTTGTAAAATTAAGGACGGAATCAGGATCATTTTCCTGTTCTTCGGCATTGGGACGGTTTTCGTCAGGGTCTATTGGAAGATAGAGCTGTGAGCTTTCAGCGGCGGAAAATCCTGCGTTTTCCCCAGCGGTCCACTGCATTGGGGTGCGGGAACCGGTGCGGTACATTCCGCCCTCTTTGCTCTCAAGGTCAAGATATTTCATGCCGAGCTCATCGCCGTAATAAACTATGGGAAGACCGGGAAGTGAAAATACAAAGGTAAGTATCATCTCAATCTGTTCCTTGGTTCTTCCGTAAGACATACGTACAATGTCATGGTTTCCCGTAGGTGTACTTGTCATTCCACCCAAAGCCTTGGCGTTTTTAACATATTTGCTGTATTCTATTGCAAAAGGCTCACAGGTTCCGTCCCCATCGGGATGGAAAAAGCTGGAGTCACCCATAAGCATAAGGGACATATATCCGGGGCAGGCCTGAAGATAAAAGTCTGCGTCAAAGCCAGCTTCGATTGCCTGAGTGGGATTAAACCATTCGGAGATCAGAACCGTATCGGGATACTCTTCATCGAGCATCTTTCTTATGTCTTTCCATACTTCCTTGGTGTAGGTTCTGTCATCTGTATCGTTTTTGACAAGGGAGAAAGCCATATCCACACGAAATCCTGCAACACCCATATCCAGCCAGTAACGCATTACATCCTTTATGGCTTCTCTTGTTTTGATGCAGTCCGGATGATCATAGGGAAGCTGCCAGGGCTTTTCAACTTTTCCGAAGCCGAAATTGAGAGCCGGCTGGGACGGGAAAAAGTTGCACATATATTTGCCCTGACGTTCGGCGCCATCAGCCTTATGGAGTGCTCCTGAAATGCTCTGAGGAAGAGTTTTATCCTCTGCATCCTCATCAGTATCGGTCCATATGTATCGGTTTGTGTATTCATTCTTTTCCGCCTTCATGGATTCTTTGAACCATGGATGCTCAATTGAAGTGTGACCCGGAACAAGGTCGAGTATAATTTTAATGCCCCTTGCCTTTGCAGCTTCAATAAGACGCTTCATGTCGTCGTTTGTGCCGTATCTGGGAGCAATGGAGCAGTAGTCTGAAACATCGTATCCGGCGTCGTTAAAGGGGGAGACAAAACAGGGGTTGAGCCATATTCCGTTACAGCCCAATGATGCGACATAATCGAGCCTTTCGATAATTCCCTGCAAATCTCCGATGCCGTCGGAGTTAGTGTCGTAAAAGCTTTGCGGATAAATCTCATAGAGAACCGCTTTATCGAGCCAGCTTGCCATTTAAATCACCTCATACAAAAAAATTGATTTAAAAACTGCAAAATATATAATTTTAAACAAATAAATAGTACCACAATAAAATTTCTACGTCAAGATTACTATTTTTTGACCTGTAACTATTTAGTATAATCGCATAATGCCTATTGATTGAAAGGGGAGTAAAGATATATAATATCTATAATAGTATAGGTGCGGTCAGGCTGCACTGAGAAAAGAGAATAACAAAAAGTGAAGGAGCAGTAAAGATGGAAAAGAAAGAAATGATTTACGAGGGCAAGGCAAAGAAAGTTTTCCTTACAGATGATCCCGATGTAGTTATTGTTGACTATAAGGATGACGCTACCGCTTTCAACGGCCTCAAGAAAGGTACAATTTACGGTAAGGGCGTTATTAACAACAAGATGTCAAATTTCCTTTGCAAAATGCTTGAAGAAAAAGGCATCTCCACACACTTTATTGAAGAGCTCAGTGACAGAGAGACCGCAGTTCGCAAAGTTGAGATAGTACCCCTTGAGGTAATTATCCGCAATAAGGCAGCCGGAAGCATGGCAAAGCGCCTTGGACTTGAAGAGGGCACAAAGCTTCTCTGCCCCGTTCTCGAGTTCAGCTATAAAGATGATGCTCTCGGCGATCCCATGATCAACGACTCTCATGCTCTTGCCTGCGGTTTTGCAACAGCAGAGGAGATTGAGAAGATCAGAACAATGGCTCTCAAGATCAACGAGATCCTTTGCGAGTACTTCGCAACAAAGAATGTTGAGCTTATCGACTTCAAGCTTGAGTTCGGTCGTTTCCATGGCGATATCATCCTTGCTGATGAGATTTCACCTGATACCTGCCGTTTCTGGGATATGACAACTCATGAGAAGCTTGACAAAGACCGTTTCCGCAGAGATATGGGCAGCGTAGAAGAGGCATATGAAGAGATGGCAAAGCGTCTCGGACTTAAATAATTAACCACTTACTGTGATTAACGGGGCGGGAGGGACTTGCCTTCCCGCCTTTATTTAAATATCAGAGGAGGAAGCAAATTGAAAGATATTTACGAAAGTCCCCTTAATTCAAGATATTCCAGCAAAGAGATGAAATATATCTTTTCTCCCGATTTCAAATTCAGAACATGGAGAAAGCTTTGGATCGCCCTTGCTGAGGCAGAGCACGAGCTGGGTCTTAATATTACTCAGGAGCAGATTGACGAGCTCAAAGCCCATAAGGATGATATAAATTATGAAGTAGCGGCAGAGCGTGAAAAGCTTGTACGCCATGACGTTATGTCCCATGTTTACGCATACGGCGTACAGTGCCCCAAGGCAAAGGGAATAATCCATCTTGGAGCTACTTCCTGCTATGTAGGCGATAATACCGACGTTATCACAATGACTGAGGGACTTCGTCTTATCCGCAAGAAGCTCATAAACCTTATGGATGCTCTTTCAAAGTTTGCTTTGGAGTATAAAGATCTTCCCTGTCTTGCATTTACACATTTCCAGCCTGCACAGCCCACAACACTGGGCAAGAGAGCATCTCTTTGGCTTCAGGAAGTCCTTATGGATTACGAAGCAATTGAATTCCAGCTTTCACAGATGAAGCTTTTAGGCTCTAAGGGAACAACGGGCACACAGGCAAGCTTCATGGAGCTTTTCGACGGCAACCAGGAGAAGATAAAGGAGCTTGACAGAAAGATAGCTGAAAAGATGGGATATAAGAGCTGCTTCCCGGTTTCAGGACAGACATATCCGAGAAAGCTTGATTCGAGCGTGCTTTTCGTTCTCAGCGGTGTTGCTCAGTCGGCGGCCAAGTTCTCCAATGACCTGAGACTTCTCCAGCATCTTAAAGAGGTTGAGGAGCCCTTTGAGAAAAATCAGATTGGTTCATCTGCAATGGCATATAAGCGCAACCCCATGAGAAGTGAGAGAATAGCATCTCTTGCAAGATACGTTATGGCAGATACAATAAATCCCCAGATAACAGCTGCAACCCAGTGGTTTGAGAGAACTCTCGATGACTCCGCAAATAAGCGTATCAGCGTTGCAGAGGCATTCCTTGCAACCGATGCCGTACTGGAGCTTTATATTAACGTTGTAAGCGGACTTGTAGTATATCCGAAGATGATAGAGAAGCATCTTTTGGCAGAGCTTCCCTTTATGGCAACTGAGAACATCATGATGGAAGCTGTAAAGAGAGGCGGAGACCGTCAGGAGCTTCATGAGAAAATCAGAGTTCACTCCATGGCAGCGGGAAGAGTTGTCAAGGAAGAGGGCGGAGCCAACGACCTGCTTGAGAGAATCGCAGGGGATGAGGCTTTCGGAATAACAATGGAAGAGCTCAGTGCAATGATGCATCCGAAGAACTTTGTGGGCAGAGCACCTCAGCAGACAGAGGAGTTTGTAAATGAGTACATTAAGCCCATTATCGATGCAAACGCCGACGAGCTTGGACTTGAAGTTGAAATAAACGTTTAAGAAATTAAAATCTCATAATATAAAGTTGACAGCGGGGAGCTTATAGCTCTCCGCTGTCCCATTATCGGGACTTTGACGAAAGAATTTTTTCCTTTTTATTTACTTTTATTTTATTTGTGTTATCCTTAAGTCAGATAATAAAAAGAAATAAAATAAAGTGAAAAAGGAGTATATAGGCATGGATAATATATTTTCTGATTACACACAATGTTATCAGCTTTCCAAGACTTTACGATTTTCGCTTATTCCTCAGGGTAAAACCCTTGAGAATATTGAAAAGAACGGAATTATAACTGAGGATAATGAACGTGCGGAAAAGTATAAGAAAGTAAAACCCGTTCTCGATAAGTATCACAGAGATTTTATTGAGAATGCTATGGGCGAATTTAAGGATGACTGGACTCAGCTTTATAAACTTTTGGCTGAAAATCAAAAGCTCCGACGCAGCGGCACAGCAGCTGAAGAAGCGGAGGGGCCAGAAAACAAAAAAACGCCCCTTGAAGCGGAGCAGGAAAAAATGCGTAAGAGCATATCTAAATATCTTACAAAACATCCTGATTATAAGAATCTTGATCCAAAAGTAATAATAGAAAAAGCTGTAAAAAATCAGGATTTGCCGGATGATATAACACAGGAAGATATAGAGAACCTAAAATGCTTCAATAAGTTTTCTACATATTTTTTGGGTTACAAAGAGAACAGAGGAAATATTTACGGTGAAGAAAAATCCGTTTCGGTGGCTTACAGAACGGTAAACGATAATTTTACAAAATTTGCTGCAAACTGCCGCCTTTTTGCAACACTGTTTGAAGAAGACGTTGACAGATACGAAAATGAACTTAAGCCGCTTCTCAGAGGATATTCTTTAAGGGAAATTTTCACGCCTGAATTTTATAATAACATTCTCAATCAAAAGGGAATAGACTTTTTCAACAGCATTTTAGGCGGAATAACAGAAAGTGAAACAGTAAAGATAAAAGGACTTAATGAGCTTTGCAACCTTGATTTTCAGCAAAGAGGGGAGCGTAAAATTAAGTTTATACCTTTGTTCGGTCAGATTTTAGGCGGCGGAGAAAGACTGTCGTTTATTCCTGTACAGTTTGAGTCTGATGCACAGCTTATTGAAAGTGTAAAGGAATACGGAGAATATCTGGAAAAACAGATTGAAAATAACGCTCAGAACTTTATTGATTTTATCAAAGCAGGAAATTTTGATTTTGGAAACGTATTTGTAGACAAAAAACAGATATCAGTTTTTTCACAGATAATTTTTGATAATGAATGGAGTAAATTGGGTTATCTTCTTAAAGAAAACGGCATTAAGGAAAAAAGTGTTTATACTCTTGAGGAGGTTTTAAGTGTATGTGAAGATGTAAAGCCCATAGATGTCTATTGTAAGGCTGTAGAAGAAAAGTTAAGTGAACTTTCAAATCTCAAAGGAGAAATAGAGCAGTCGTTTTCTGGAAATCGTATAACTTCCTATGATTCGATTAAAGTGTATCTCGATAAAGTGCAGGAATGTGAAAAGCTTCTTAAAATTTTTGCAGTGGGTGAATATGCAGAGGGCGACGGTGAGTTTTACTCTTTATTTGACGCTATATATACACCTTTCAGAGAGAATATCTCTCTTTATAATCGCATAAGGAATTATGCTACGAGGAAACCGTATTCCACGGAAAAATTTAAACTTAATTTTAAAAATCCGACCCTTGCAGATGGTTGGGATCAGAATAAAGAATACAGCAACAACGCCATGCTTTTCTTTAAAGACGGATATTACTATCTTGGAATTTTAAATGCTCGCAACAAGAGGAAAATTCCTGAGCTTCAGGAAGAAACAGATAATTGTTATAAGAAAATGGTTTATAAACTTCTTCCCGGTCCGAATAAAATGCTGCCTAAAGTATTTTTCTCCAAAAAAGGACTGGAAACTTTCGGTGTAAACGAATACATCCTTGAAGGATATAACGCAGGGAAACATAAAAAGGGTGAAAATTTTGATTTAGATTTTTGTCACGATTTAATAGACTATTTTAAAGAAAAAATAGCAGAACATGAAGACTGGTCAAAATTCGGATTCAAGTTTTCTGATACATCCACTTACAAAGACATAAGCGGATTTTATGGTGAAATTTCAAAGCAAAATTATAAAGTTTCATTTTCTTATGTAAAATGTGAAGATATTGAAGAAGCGGTAAATAACGGAAGTCTTTATTTGTTTAAGATTTATAACAAGGATTTTTCAGAACACTCTACGGGAAAACCAAACCTGCACACTCTTTACTGGAAATCGGTTTTCAGTGATGAAAATATTAAAAATCCTATTATGAAGCTTAACGGACAGGCTGAACTGTTTTATCGCTATGCAAGTATAGAAAATCCCTTTATCCATAAAAAAGGTTCTGTTCTCATAAACAAAACGGATAAAAACGGTATAAGTGTACCCGATGATATTTATCTTTCGGCTTTGCAGGATGCAGAGAGAGGAACGGGTATTGATGAACTTAAAGTAAAGTATCCGCTTCTTAATTTCAGAGCCGCTCCGCATGATATTATAAAAGATAAAAGGTATTCAAAAGACACTTTTTCTTTCCATGTACCTATTGATTTGAATTATGGTGTGGATAATAAATTTAAAAACTTCAACGCCTCAGTTCTTGAAAAAATCGCAGATAACGAAGATGTTAATATAATCGGCATAGATCGAGGCGAACGTAATTTGATTTATGTCAGCTGTATAAATCAGAAAGGTGAAATTTTGGAGCAGCGCTCTTTCAATGTAGTAGGCTCAACGGATTATCACAAAAAGCTTGATGAGCTTGAAAAACAGAGAGATGCAGCCCGCAAAAACTGGAAGAGCATTGACCGTATAAAGGATATGAAAGAGGGTTATCTTTCGGGAGTTATACACGAAATAACCGAAATGATGCTCCGTTATAATGCGATAATCGTAATGGAGGATTTGAATTTTGGCTTTAAGCGTGGTAGATTCCACATTGAGAAACAGGTTTATCAGAAGTTTGAGAAAATGCTGATTGATAAACTCAACTATCTT
This sequence comes from uncultured Oscillospiraceae bacterium, assembly GCA_949289045.1. Taxonomy (GTDB): domain Bacteria; phylum Bacillota; class Clostridia; order Oscillospirales; family Acutalibacteraceae; genus UMGS263. The sequence goes on along the minus strand of CASEMN010000017.1, from coordinate 38,065 downwards.
GCCGATAAGAGCAAAGACCCCTACGCCGAGGGCGGAGTATGCTGCGGATATCAGCTTGCGGATAAATTTGAGAGTTTTCAGCGTCTTGGCAAGCAATCGGGATTCATCTTTTATGTTCCTGCCGCCAACACTTCAAAAATCGACCCGAAAACAGGCTTTGTAAATCTGTTTACTTCTGAACAGCTTCGCTATTCCAGCGTGGAAAAAACAAAAGCCTTCTTTAAAGCTTTTGAGAGTATTAGCTATAACAGTGAAAAGAAATATTTTTCATTTACTTTCCGTTACAGTGATTTTAATCTTAAACGCACTGATTTTACAGACCGATGGACAGTATGTACATATGGCGAAAGACTTTATCACACTGAGAAAAACGGTTATCATTCTATTGAAAAAATAAATGTCACTGAAAAAATGTATAACCTTTTAAAGGAAAACGGAATTGATCCGGAGTCAGGAGAGCTTATTGAAAAAATCACAGCTGTTAATACTAAAGAATTTTTCAGTACTTTTATTTGGCTTTTCAAGGTAGTTCTTCAGCTTCGCTATGAGAGCCCTGAGGAGGATTTTATCCTTTCACCGGTAGAATGTGATGGCAGATTCTTTGATAGCCGTACAGCGGCGGATAACGAGCCTTCCGACGGCGACGCCAACGGAGCCTATCACATAGCCCTGCAGGGACTGCGTCTTATAAGTCAGAGAATAGAGTTTAAGGGTAATAAAGTTTCGATTAAAAAGGATGAATCAGGTCAGCAGCTTTATAACTGGCTTAGGTTTGCTCAGGATAAGCCGTATTTAAGCTAAAATGGAAAATCCTATCAATATTACTACCCTTAATGATTTTATATTTTGCCCTGCTTCTATTTATTTTCATATGCTTTATGATGGAGTGGAAAAAAATATTTTTCAATCTTCTGATCAGCTTAACGGAACCAAAGCACATGAAGCGACAGATAGAAAAAATTATACAGGCTCTGGCAAAGTACTCCAGAGCCTGGAGGTTTATTGTGACAAATATAATCTTTTCGGCAAAATTGATATGTATGATGTAAAATCAAAAACTCTTATAGAGAGAAAGAAGAAAATAAAGCATATTTATGACGGATATATTTTTCAGCTTTACGGTCAGTATTTTGCAATGACCGAAATGGGATATGAGGTTAAAAATCTTATAATAAGAAGCCTTGATGATAATAAAAATTATTCAATTGCTTTGCCGTGTGATGACAAAGAAATGCTTGTTAAATTTGAAAAGGTGATATATGAAATAAACACTTTTGATATGGCATCTTTTGTTCAGACCAATGCTGAAAAATGCCGTCATTGCATTTATGCTCCTTATTGTGACAGGGAGGTGTGATATTGCTTTCAACAGAAGATTTTGCGGCTAAACAAATTTTGTTTCTTGTGCCTAAGGATGGAGAAAAGCTTTCTTTTAGAAACGACAATATACTTGTTACCGAAAAATCCGGTAAAATAAAGCATCAGTCTACTTGTTACAGACTTTTTGCGGTTTTTATTGTAGGACATATTACAATAACCAGTGGTTTAATTCAGAGAGCGAAAAAGTTTGGTTTTGCCATTGTGCTCATGACTGCTTCGTACAGACCTTATCAGGTGATAAGCGCAGCAGCGGAGGGTAATGTTATTTTAAGAAAAAGGCAATATGATTACAGAGATATAAATGCTGCAAAAATTCTCACTGAAAACAAAATGCACAATCAGCGAAAAATGCTGATGAGTATGAGAGAAAAAAGCGATGAGATTTTAAACACTGTAAAACTTATTGACGAGTATATTTATAAGCTTTCCTTTGCAGATTCTGTTCAGAGTATAATGGGATATGAAGGCTGTGCATCCCGTGTATATTTTAAAGCATATTTTAATAATGTAGTTTGGAAAGGAAGAAAGCCGAGAACAAAGTTTGATATGACAAATGCACTACTTGACATTGGATATACAACACTGTTTTCATATGTAGATGCAGTTGCTTCTCTTTTTGGATTTGACAGGTATTGCGGAGTACTCCACAGGCAGTTTTATATGCGTAAATCGCTTATATGTGACCTTGTAGAACCGTTCAGAGTTATTGTAGATCGTCAGATAAAAAAGGGCATCAATTTAGGTCAGTTCAAAGAAAAGGACTTTGAAGTATTCGATGGCAGATACTGCTTAAAATACAGTAAATCCTCTGAATACGGTGGAATTTTTATAAAAGCCATTATGGAGTACAAAACAGAGATATATGTTTATATCAGAGAGGTGTATCGCACTTTTATGAAAGGCAAAATAGATACAGATTTTCCTGTATGGGAATTGAGGTGAAAATATGGTTCTTGTAAGCTATGATATTTCGGACGATAAATTGCGGACAAAATTTGCAAAATATCTTTCAAAATTTGGATACAGACTGCAATACTCAGTATTTAAAATAGAAAATAGTGAGCATTTGCTTTCTAATATAACTCATAATATAGAAAACAAATTTTCAAAAAAATTTACGCAGGGGGATAGTGTATATATTTTTAGACTTACTCCTTCGTGTGAAATAATAAAATACGGTTATGCTAAGCATGAAGACAGTGATGTAATAATTATATAAATCTAAGCAAACTTGCAAACCTGAGTGTTATATGATAAAATCTCAAAGAAAAGGGGTTATTAGATTGAAATCTTGCTCTTTTTTTATTAAATTTAATGGGGAAAACGATGTTTTTATATTGTTAATTTGATAGATATTACAAAATAGGCATCTAATAACCCTATTTAATTTCTACTTTTGTAGATTTGACTGCTGTTGTGTGTGTGATAAATATCTAATAACCCTATTTAATTTCTACTTTTGTAGATGGTTTTCAGCCATTCCTTGCACGACTTCATCTAATAACCCTATTTAATTTCTACTTTTGTAGATCTCCCAGATTTCCGACCCGGCAACTTCATCTAATAACCCTATTTAATTTCTACTTTTGTAGATCGCTTTTTAATAAGCTGGGCAAGTTCAGATCTAATAACCCTATTTAATTTCTACTTTTGTAGATAATATATTTATAGCTTAAAATGTTCTTAATCTAATAACCCTATTTAATTTCTACTTTTGTAGATAACGCACCTGCGAAAAATACGGTATACTTATCTAATAACCCTATTTAATTTCTACTTTAGTAGATGCGCCGGGGTTGTCATTGCCTAAATTATTTTTATATAACATTTAAGACCTGTACTTCTAAGCACAGGTCTTAATTTTTCAATCTATTCTCTTTTAAAACAGTCCCGTTATGTTTCCGCTTTCGTCAACGTCTATGCTCTCTGCGGCGGGAACTTTTGGAAGTCCCGGCATTGTCATTATGTCGCCGGTGAGAACTACTATAAATCCTGCTCCTGAAGAAAGCTTGACATCACGCACAGTTATCTCAAAGCCTGTGGGTCTGCCTAAACGCTTCGGGTCGTCAGAAAGGGAATACTGGGTTTTGGCAATGCATACGGGCAGCTTATCCTTGCCCAGTGCCTCGATTTCCTGAATTCTTTTAAGTGCGTTTGAAGTAAAGTTTACTCCGTCTGCGCCGTATATGTTCTTTGCAATAGCCTCTACCTTTTCCTTTATGCTCTTTGATGTGTCATATATGAAACGAAAATCAGAGGGCTTCTCGCAGGCTTTTACTACCTTTTCAGCAAGATCTGTGGCTCCGTCTCCGCCCTTTGCAAAACATTCACTCAGGGAGTATTCTACATCAATTTCGCGGCAGTATTCAGCGAGAGCTTCTATCTCAGCATCTGTATCGGTGCCGAAGCGGTTAATTGCAACAACTACCGGTACACCGTATTTCTTCATGTTTTCAACATGGGCTCCGAGGTTTACAATACCCTTTTTGAGAGCTGCAACATTTTCCTTTGAAGTGTCGTTTTTCGCAACTCCACCGTTATATTTAAGAGCACGCAGTGTTGCAACTATTACAATTGCGCTGGGTGCAAGTCCTGCCGCACGGCATTTGATGTCGAGAAATTTTTCCGCTCCGAGATCTGAGCCGAATCCCGCTTCTGTAATGCAATAATCACCAAGTTTAAGAGCGAGTCTTGTGGCGGTTACGGAGTTGCAGCCATGAGCGATGTTTGCAAAAGGTCCTCCGTGGATAATGGCAGGTGTGTTTTCAAGTGTCTGTACAAGGTTCGGCATAAGTGCATCACGAAGCAGTGCAGCCATGGAACCTACTACTCCAAGCTCTCTTGCATATACCGGCTTTCCGTCCAGATTATACGCTACAAGAATATCTCCGAGACGTCTCTTTAAATCTTCCATATCGTCGGCAAGGCAAAGTATAGCCATAATCTCGCTTGCAACGGTTATAATAAATCCGTCCTCACGGGGGAATCCGTTTGCTTTTCCGCCGAGACCTACAACGACATTTCTCAGTGCTCTGTCGTTCATATCCATGCAGCGCTTGAATAAAATGCGCCTTTCGTCTATCTGAAGGCTGTTGCCCTGATGAATGTGATTATCTATAACAGCGCAGAGAAGATTATTAGCTGCGGTTATGGCGTGCATATCGCCTGTGAAATGGAGATTGATGTCCTCCATTGGAACTGCCTGGGAATATCCGCCGCCGGCAGCGCCGCCTTTGATTCCGAAAACAGGTCCCAGTGACGGTTCACGCAGAGCGATAACTGCGTTTTTCCCTATTTTTGCCATAGCCTGACCAAGTCCAACAGTTGTGGTGGTCTTTCCCTCTCCGGCGGGAGTGGGATTTACTGCGGTTACAAGCACAAGTTTTCCGTTAGGTTTTGAAGCAAGACGAGACATAATATCAAGGGATATTTTCGCCTTGTATTTGCCGTAGGGAATAAGCTCATCTTCAAGTATTCCCGCTTCTTCGGCGATTTTGGTTATGGGAAGCATTTTGGCTTCCTGTGCAATTTCGATATCGGTTTTCAAAACGGCACCCCTCCGAAAATTTATTTTATTTGAGAAATCTGAAAAATAATGATATTGAAAACAGCGCCGATAAATAAAGAAAATCCAATTTAACACCGCTCATTTTCCTCAACATTATAACATAAATGTAAACTCCGTACAACGGCGACGATAAAATAATAAGCTTTCCGCTGAATAAAAGAGACAAAATAGGCGCAATATAAAGGCGGAGGTAATAGGATATGCTTAATTTTAATAAAAAGGAATCAAGAGTAAAACTCTTTTTGCGAAAAAATGGTCTTTATATAGCACTTGCGTGCTGTCTTGTGGCATCCGGCACAGCTGCATGGAGATATCTGGGTACAGGCAACATCAGCACTGTGCAGGAGAGCGGCACCGATTCAGGAATTGTAACTGAGAAAGCCCCGGAGTATACACAGAACTGGGATGAGACTCTTCCTGAAGGTGAAGAGGCGGGAGCAAATAAAACAGATGTTCCCGATGAACGTGAGGAAACAGAAACTCAGGCTCAGACTGAGCCTGAAACGGAAGAAGAGGTTACAGAACCGGCTTCAATGGTAAACAATGAGCTTAATACTCCTTATCAGAGCTTTTATATGATGCCCTGCGGAACGGAGATTATAAACGATTACAGCAACGGAGAAATGGTTTATTCCGAAACTATGGACGACTGGCGAAGCCATAACGGAGTTGACTTTAAGGCAGAAAAAGGCGTATCGGTAAAGGCTATAAATGACGGTATAGTTACAAATGTGTATACGGACGCTCTCTGGGGAAACGTGGTTGAAATAGACCATGGGGGAAAGCTGGTTGCAAAGTACTGCGGCCTTGGAGCTGATGTTTCTGTGCAGAAGGGAACAGAAGTTAAAATGGGCGATGAAATCGGCGTGCTTGGGGATATCCCTTGTGAGAGTAAGCTGGGCAATCATCTTCATCTTGAAATAAGAATTGATTCAAAAATAGTTGACCCATTGGCTGCAATGGGAAAAGCAGAACAATAAAGATTTAAAAAAATTAAAAAAGGGCTTGATTTTCTTTTCGGTTTGTGGTAATATATCATGGCAGTTAAGGAACGGGCAAGTTCCTCTGCATGATTTTTGCGGCGTTAGCTCAGCTGGATAGAGTGTTTGGCTACGAACCAAAAGGTCGGGGGTTCGAATCCCTTACGCCGTACCACGAAAAACCTTGAAACCTCGTTGTTTCAAGGTTTTTTGTTTTGTTTATGCGCTTTTCCAAAATTGTTTTTATCAACACACTTAGATAACTTTTATTAAAAATAAATTGCATAAAGTGGCTTTTTATGATAAAATGTGACGTAGCAAAGAAACAGCGGCGGTTGTTCCGACTCCCTATTGAAAGGGGGTGTTGTGTTTGGATATGGTTTTGTGTTTTACTTTGTTAATAACAATCATAGTTTTAAACATAAAGAGATAACCGCCTTGTGACGCTAACACAAGACGGTTAATTTTTTTAATTCGTATTTTTATGTAGCGGAACAACTAAAGCTGTTTCTTTGTTTTTATTATATGTTACTTTACTTTATTTGTCAACATTATACAGTACTTTATTTTTTTTAATAAGATAGATGTTAATTTAAAATATATTACGTTGTATTTTTAAATTATGAGATAATTTTCCACACTTTTGCTTTTAGCGGTTGAAAATTAACCACATCGGATATAATATATAGGTGAAAATATTAAGCGGACCTTTGTCCGAAAGGAGAGTTAATATGGAATTTTATATTTGCAGACATTGCGGCAACATTATTGCATATGCAGAAAATAAAGGTGTGCCAGTGGTTTGCTGTGGTGAAAAAATGGAAAAGCTTGTACCGGGTTCAGTGGACGCCGCTGCTGAAAAGCATGTACCGGTTATATCTGTTAACGGCGCAGAGGTCACAGTGCACGTTGGAAGCGTTGACCATCCCATGACAGAGGAACATCTTATTGAGTGGATAGCTCTTGAAACCCATGAGGGCAACCAGCGCAAGCTTTTAAAGGCTGGGGCAGCACCTGAAGTGAAGTTTATGCTTACAGAGAATGACAAAGCTGTTGCAGCTTACGCTTACTGCAATCTTCACGGACTTTGGAAAGCGGAAGCTTAAGTGCGGATAGAGGCTGAATAAAAACAGTAAAGGCAGGCTTTAACGCCTGCCTTTTAGTTTGCCCTTTAAGCGGATGAGTCCGCCGCAGGCATTTATAGTTATTTATCGCTGCTAGTTAGTGTGCGGATTGTGTGTAGGCTCAGCCTACAAAACCCAGTTAGCCTGCTGTGGCTTCATTTGTTTTCGGGGGTTTCATTGTAAGAGAGATTCTGCCTCTCTTTGTATCTACGTCGAGAACCCAAACAGTCACTATATCGCCTACTGTGAGCACTTCTGATGGGTGTTTTATAAATCTGTCGGTGATTCTCGAAATGTGGACAAGTCCATCTTGATGAACGCCGATATCGACAAATGCACCGAAATCTATAACGTTTCTGACTGTTCCTTTAAGTTCCATGCCGGGCTTTAAGTCCTTCATGTCCATAATATCGCTTCTAAGAAGAGGCTTCGGAAGCTCGTCACGGGGGTCACGGCCGGGACGCAGAAGCTCTTTTATAATATCCTCCAAAGTGGGAACGCCGATTTCAAGACGCTTTGCGGCTTCTTCAATACCTATGGAGTCAACTCTTTCTCTGAGCTGGCCGATGTTGCCTGTAGCAACGTCCTTTAATGTGTATCCGCAAAGGGTGAGAAGCAGTTCGGCCGCTTTGTAGGACTCAGGATGCACTGCTGTTGCATCAAGGGGATTTTTGCTTTCGGGTATACGCAGGAATCCTGCACACTGCTCAAACGCCTTTGCTCCGAGCTTGGGAACTTTTTTAATCTGAGCTCTCGATGTAAACGCTCCGTTTTCCTCTCTGTATGCCACAATGTTCTTTGAAACACCGGCGTTTATTCCCGCAACTTTTGAAAGGAGAGAGGGGGAAGCGGTGTTGAGGTCAACGCCTACGCTGTTAACACAGTCTTCTACAACGCCGTCAAGAGAAGCTGCAAGCTGTTTCTGAGGCATATCGTGCTGATACTGTCCAACTCCGATTGCCTTGGGATCAATTTTAACAAGCTCGGCTAAGGGGTCCTGAAGTCTTCTTGCAATTGATACTGCACTGCGGAGTGAAACGTCATATTCCGGGAATTCCTCCGCTGCAAGCTTTGATGCAGAGTAAACGGAAGCTCCTGCCTCGCTGACAACCATATAAGAAACTTTATGAGAAGCCTGCTTTATAAGGTCGGCGGTGAATATCTCAGTTTCTTTTGAAGCGGTTCCGTTGCCGATTGCTATTATCTCAACGTTGTATTTCTCGATAAATGACAGTATGAGCTTTTTAGCCTTTTCTTTTTCTCCGGCAGAGTGGGTGATATAAGCAACACCTGTATCAAGGACTTTTCCTGTTGCGTCAACAACTGCCACTTTACAGCCTGTTCTGTATCCGGGGTCAAGACCTATGGCGTTCTTTCCCTTTACAGGAGGCTGCATAAGCAGGGGACGAAGATTTGCAGCGAAAACATGAATGGCATCTGTTGCAGCCTGCTCAGTGAGCATTGCTCTTATTTCACGCTCAACGGAGGGCGAAATAAGTCTGTCGTAAGAGTCATTTGCAACGTCGGTCATAACGTCAACGCAGGTTGAATTGGGGTCAACGGCAGTGACTGATTCTATTACTCTCATTGCCTTTTGTCTGTCTATTGAAACGCTTACCTTCAAAAAGCCTTCACGTTCTCCGCGGTCGATAGCAAGAACCTGATGACCGTGCATTTTGTTTACAGGCTGAGTAAAGTCGTAGTAAGCAGTGTAAACGCTTTCCTTTTCCGGGTCGGCAGCTTTTACGGTGACAGTGCCCACTACAGTGAAGAGGTTTCTTAAACGTTTTCTTATTTCGGCGTTGTCAGAGATGTTTTCGGCTATGATATCCATAGCTCCCTGCAAAGCGTCAGCGGGAGTTTCAACGCCTTTTTCGGCATCAACAAAGCTTTCTGCAAGGTCAATGGGGAATTTTCCGTCGGTTTCTCCTGAGAAAATTGCATCGGCGAGGGGCTCGAGACCTTTTTCTCTTGCAACAGATGCCCTTGTCTTTCTTTTGGGCTTATAGGGACGGTAGATATCCTCGATTTCCGCAAGAGTGACAGCTTTTTTAAGAGCTTCCTCTATTTCGGGAGTCATGGCTTCAAGAGCTTCGATTGCTGCAAAAACATCTTCTCTCCTCTTTTCAAGATTGCGAAGATATTCGAGTCTTTCTGAAATTTCTCTTAAGACCTGATCGTCAAGGGTGCCGTGCTGTTCCTTTCTGTATCGTGCAATAAAGGGAATGGTGTTTCCCTCATCTATAAGCTTTACTGTGTTTTCAACCTGCCAGCGCTGGAGGGAAAACTCGTTTGTAATCTGATTTATTATATCCATGAAAAAATCCTCACTTTCTTACTTTATTTTAAGCTGCCTTATATCACGGCCGCAGAAGTAGACCGGAGTAAAGGAACCTAAAATACGGGATGCTATACGCTGGTCATACTTTTTATCCAGTTCGCCCGGTTCAAGGTTTGTGCTGATTATTGTGGGCAAAGAGGCAAGCATACGGGAGTTAATTATATTATAAATAGCCGAAAGGGTAAAGGAGGTTGAAAACTCCGCCCCTAAGTCGTCAAGAATGAGTAAATCACATTCAAGGAGCAACGATAAAGTATCGCCGTCCTGACCGATTCTGCCAAACTTTTCGTTTTCAAGGCGATTAAGAAGATTCTGAGCAGAGCCGTAAATTACTCCGAAGCCTTTTTTTATAACTTCTCCTGCAATGGCAAGGGAAAGATGGGTTTTACCCAGACCCGTTGCACCGTACAAAATAAGGCTGGGAGAAGTAAGTGAAAAATTATCGGCATAATTTTTGCAGTAGCGGTAATTTCCCGCCATAAGTCTGCGGGGAACCACTCCGTTTTCAAGGGGAGTTTCGGGATAATAATCGAGGCTGAAATCCTCAAAGGTTGATACTGTGATAGGTGAAATACGGCTGAGTTTATCATAAGCGATTGTTCTTATGAGATTTTTATAGCATGGACACATTCTGCCGTCAATAAATCCTTTATCATTACACACAGGACAGGAATATTTAACTTCAAGATAATCTTCAGGATATCCGGCTTCTTTTAGTATTTCAGCTCTGCGCCTTTGTGCGGCAAGGTTGTGATTTTTAAGGGTTTCAATAAACTCAGCGCTTTTTTCCTTGTTCATGCCTATGGCTTTTGCCGCTTCAAGTCCGCATATTGCCATCTGGCGCTCAAGCTCAGCTATTTCCGGATACTTTTCCACTACTTCACTGTGGTGTATTTCACGTTCTTTTTCCGCTTTGCTGCGTCTTAAAGCCAGTTCTTTTTCCGCTCTTTCGTAAACGGAACCGTCATATTTCATTTATCCTCGCCTCCCTGTCCGCCTGCACCCTGCATGGCACGTTTTATAAAGTCATCCACATTATAGGACGGTGCATTGCTCTGCTGTACTTTTTTAGGCTGATTGTTTGTATTTTTGCTCTGCTCTCGTTCCTGTCTGTTTTTCATAAGGAGCTGAGGGGTTGTTATTCCGATGCCTTTCCAGTTTTCCAAAATTCTGTCCATATAGGGAAAACTGATTTTATCCGTGTGGTCAAGCATTTCCTCATAGGCAAGATATATCATATCGCAGGAAAAACCCCATTCCTCGCTCCACTTGTATAAAAATTCGCTTTGCTTTGATGAGGGACGGGGAGTTGTAATACCTGTAAGGGCTTTGAATCTGTTCCAAAGGTTTTTCTGAGAGGTCAGCCTTTCAATTTCACTTTCAGCTTTTTCGAGGGTATCTATATCCTTTTCCGCCCAGCTTTTTCCAACTTTCAGTATGTAGTTCATATTTCTTTTATCGATGGAAACACAGTAGGCTATAAGCATTAAAATCACTTCTACGGGAAGTCCGCAGTTATCGTGAAGCATTAAAAGCGATGCCTGTCCATCATATCCGATGGTGCGTCCCAGCTTTGACTGAGCTTCGGCGTAAAGATAACGCAGCTCGGGACATTCGTCGCAGCGGCTTGCAATCTGCTCAAGGTCGGGCTTTATTTCAGGCAGAGGAGCAACAGTATTTATACTTGCAGGAACCGCTTTGATTTCTGTTTTTGTTTCCTGCTGTACAACAGGCTGTACCGGTTCTGCCTTTTGGGGTATGGGTGCAGATTTTATCTGAGACACATTGTCGTCTTCCGTAAGTATTCCGTTTTCAGCCCAGTAATGCATTGCGTCCCTAACATCTGCGGGGTCGGTTTTAAGTATCTGAGCTATTTTTTCCTCGTCTGCACCCTCAGCGCTGTAGCGGAAAAGCACCAGCAGTACTTTAAGCTGCAAAGCTCCGGCAAGGCGTATATGATTGTCAACTATATCCGCAGGGATTGGGAACATCTGTTTCCAGGCCTCGGGACTAATGTGGTAAGCCATAAACTCATTCCTAACTGAAAATAATAGAAAAAAAGGGGACAAAACCCTATTTATATATTTTAACTTCCAAAGTCAATTATTGCAAATAAAATTAAGGTGTTTTTATTAAATATATTTCTGAAGATATAAAAAGGGATGGAACAGGCGCAGAGTATAAGCTCTGCGCCTGTTTTTTATAATTTGAAATTTTACTTGTTATTAAAGCTCTGCAATGTTTGTAAGTGTAACGGTATCGTTTTCAACCATTGTAGCGCTTTCCATAAGTGAACGTGCAGCGTCAAGAGATGTAATGCAGGTTACGCCTGCCTCAACTGCGATTCTGCGAAGCTTGAAGCCGTCACGGCTCTTAACACGTCCGTGGGTGGGAGTGTTGATGATAAGGGAAACCTCACCGTTATGAAGCATATCGAGGATGTTAGGTGACGGTTCGGAAATTTTATTAACAGCGGTAACGTTTATGCCTTCATCTTCAAGAAGTTTCTTTGTTCCCTCTGTTGCATAGAACTGGAACTCAGAATCTTTGAATCTCTTGAGAAGCTGGCAGATTTCAGGCTTATCTTTATCACAGACAGTTACGATAATCTTTCCGTCCTTAGGAAGATTTACACCTGCTCCCTCGAATGCCTTGAGAAGAGCCTCATTGTAGTTTCTTGAAATACCGAGAACTTCACCGGTTGACTTCATTTCCGGACCAAGGCTTGTGTCAGCGCCTCTGATTTTCTCAAAGGAGAATACGGGCATCTTAATGGCGTAATATCCGCTGTTTCTGTAAAGACCTGTGCCGTAGGGGAGATCTTTAAGTTTTGCACCGAGCATAATCTCAGTTGCAAGGGCAATTGCGGGAATGCCTGTAACCTTGCTGATATAGGGAACGGTTCTGGATGAACGTGGGTTTACTTCGATGATATAAACCTTGTTGTCCATTACGATGAACTGAATGTTCATCATACCGATAACGTTAAGAGCCTTTGCAAGACGGTTGGTATAGTCAACGATTGTATCCTGAACAGACTTTGAAATTCTGTTTGCGGGATAAACTGAAATTGAGTCACCGGAGTGGATACCAGCACGGTCGATGTGCTCCATGATACCGGGGATAAGCACATCCTCACCGTCGCAGATAGCGTCAACTTCAACTTCTTCGCCCATAAGGTATTTATCTACAAGTACGGGGTGCTCATTGAGCTCCTTAACCGTCTTTGTGATAATTCCCATGAATTCGCGGATGTCCTCATCGCATACAGCAATCTGCATACCCTGACCGCCGAGAACGTAGCTGGGACGGACAAGTACTGGGTAACCCAGCTGATTTGCAGCTTCGATGGCTTCTTCACAGGTGAATACAGTTTTTCCTTTGGGACGTGGAATAGAGCATTTTTCAAGGGTTTCGTCGAAACGCTCTCTGTCCTCTGCGGCGTCAACGTCATCAGCGTCTGTGCCGTAGATTTTTACGCCCATTTCCGTAAGAGCTTTTGTAAGTTTAATAGCAGTCTGTCCGCCGAACTGAACAATAGCTCCGTCGGGCTGTTCGAGCTCAACAACATTGCGTACAAATTCGGGGGTAAGAGGCTCAAAGTAGAGTTTATCTGCAACGTCGAAGTCGGTTGAAACTGTTTCGGGGTTGTTGTTTATAATGATTGTCTCACAGCCAAGCTGTTTGAGAGCCCATACACAGTGTACGGAGCAGTAGTCGAACTCAATACCCTGACCGATTCTGATAGGACCTGAACCGAGAACAAGAACCTTTTTGCGGTTTGTTGCAGGATTGGATTCGTTTTTGATTCCGAAATCTGAGTAATAGTAGGGAGTCTGTGCGGCAAACTCTGCGGCGCAGGTATCAACCAGTGAGAAAGCGGGAGTGATGCCCCACATTTCACGCATATTCTTAACAGCGTCAGCAGTAATGCCGAGGTTCTTTGCAATAACTGTGTCTGTAAGACCAAGCTTTTTAGCTTTGAGCATTGTCTCACGGTCGCATTTGCCTTCCATGAGGTGCTTTTCCATATCAACGATGTTTTTGATACCGTTGAGGAACCATTTATCTATTTTAGTGATGTCATAAATTGTATCAATTGAAATTCCGCAGTAAATAGAAGCTGCTACAACATAGAAACGCTCGTTGTCGGCGTTGTGAAGACGCTTCTCAAGCTCTTCCTTGCCGAGAGCAATAAACTCATCTTCAAGTATGCTCTGTCTGTTTTCCTCAAGGGAGTTAACAGCCTTGTGCATTGCAGCCTCAAAGGAGCGGGCAATAGCCATAACTTCGCCTGTTGCCTTCATCTGAGTGCCAAGCTCACGTTTAGCTGTTACGAACTTGTCGAAAGGCCATTTGGGGAACTTTACAACACAGTAGTCAATTGCCGGCTCAAAGCTTGCGAAAGTCTTGCCTGTAACAGCGTTGGGAATCTCGTCAAGACCGAGACCGAGAGCGATTTTAGCGGCAACTCTCGCAATGGGGAATCCTGTTGCCTTGGAAGCAAGAGCCGATGAACGGGAAACACGGGGGTTAACCTCGATAACGGCGTATTTGAATGAGTGAGGCTCGAGAGCAAACTGAACGTTGCATCCGCCCTGAATGCCGAGAGCTGAAATAATGTTGAGAGCGGAAGCTCTGAGCATCTGGCACTCTTTATCGGAAAGAGTCTGAGTGGGAGCGACAACTATGGAGTCTCCTGTGTGGATACCAACAGGGTCAACGTTTTCCATGCTGCATATTGTGATGCAGTTGCCCTTTGAGTCACGCATAACCTCGTACTCAATTTCTTTCCAGCCGGAAATACATTTTTCAATAAGAACCTGATTTACACGTGAAAGACGGATACCGTTTGATGCGATTTCACGAAGCTCTTCTTCGCTGTATGCGATTCCGCCGCCTGTACCGCCGAGGGTATATGCGGGACGTACAATTACGGGATAACCTATCTTTGCGCTGAAATCGACGGCATCTTCAACTGTTTCAACAACAAGGGATTCGATGCAGGGCTCGTCAATGCTTTCCATTGTGTCCTTGAATTCCTGTCTATCCTCAGCCATTTTAATGGCTTTGGCGGAGATACCAATAAGACGTGTGCCGAGCTTTTCGAGAATTCCCTTTTCCTCAAGCTCCATGGCAAGGTTAAGACCTGTCTGTCCGCCGAGGGTGGGAAGAATTGAATCGGGTCTTTCAACCTCGATGATTTTTTCGAGAGTGCGTACTGTAAGAGGCTCAATGTAAACCTTGTCCGCAATGTCCTTATCGGTCATGATTGTAGCGGGGTTTGAGTTTACGAGAACAACTTCAATGCCCTCTTCTTTAAGTGAACGGCAGGCCTGAGTGCCGGCATAGTCAAATTCGGCAGCCTGACCTATGACAATGGGGCCGGAGCCGATAACGAGAACTTTCTTAATGGTCTTATCAATCATTTTTCGTACCCTCCGCCTCTTCTATGAATTTGTTGTAGATAAATACTGTTGCGCTTGCGCCCTTATTTGAATCGGGTGTGAACTGAACGGCTGTAACGGGTTTGCCTGCAAAAGAAAGACCCTCAACGCTGGAATCGTTTACGTTTTCGCAGGTTACCTCTGTGTTTTCGGGGAGAGACTCGCCGTCAACAGCGTAGCCGTGATTCTGAGCGGTGATAAATGTTCTGCCGTTTTCTGCAAAACGTACAGGGTGGTTTGTTCCTCTGTGACCCTGCTTCATCTTATAGACCTTTGCACCCTGAGAAAGAGCAAGAATCTGATAGCCGAGGCCGATTGCAAGCATGGGGATTCCGCTTTCAAGGAGCTTTGCAGCTTCTTTTATCTCGCTTTCATACTCAGCGGGATTGCCGGGGCCGTCAGAGAGGAAAATTCCTCCGAATCCGCCTTCAAGAACAGTTTCTGCCTTAGTCTCAGCTGGGAAAACAGTTACACGGCAGTTTCTGTCGGTGAGTATTTTAACAATGCTCTTTTTTGTGCCGTAGTCGATAAACGCAATTTTTGCTCCGGTGTTATTGTCGCCGGCAGTATAAACTTCCTTAGTACCTGCTTTGCAGTCACAGTCAAAAGCAGCCATAGCTTTCATAAGGCGGTTCATATCTGAAATATCGTCTGTGACAATACCTTTCATTGAACCTTTTTCACAAAGCTTTTGAACAACGCTTCTTGTGTCAACATCGGCAAGGCAGGGGATGTTGTATTCTTTGAGAATTTCTTCGAGAGTATCCTCACTTCTGAAATTTGACGGAATATCGCAAAGCTCATGGACAATAAGAGCCTGCGGATGAAGTCTGTCAGATTCAAAATCCTCACGGCATACACCGTAATTTCCGATTAAGGGGTATGTCATTACTACACCTTTTCCGATATTAGCGGGATCGCTTAAAATCTCAATGTAGCCAGACATGGAGGTGTTAAAAACAATTTCGCAGGCGGTCTCACGGAACGCACCTCTCGGTGTACCCGGATAAACAGAGCCGTCTTCAAGAACCAAATAAGCTTCCACAGTCTTCACCTTTCCTTTCAGAACATAAATAATTGTTACAACTTAAAAATGCATAAAAAAATTTTGCGCTCAGCTAAATACATGGGTGCAAAATTTCTCGTCTGCGAAAAACAGTACAAAACGGAGCTTGTCCGTGTTTTCTAAACAGATATTTTATCACACATTTTATATCCTTTCAATCATTTTTCTACAAAAAATTCACGGATAACATATACAAATATTGATATGCTTTTTTAGAATTTTTTATATATCGACTTTTTCAGAGGTGAATCTTTTCATTATTATACATGTATAAGTAAAAGAGTAGTAGTGTTTGAGCTTTTATGTTATGTTTTGTAAAGTAAAAATTTAACAGGAAAAAGTTTTTAAAAGGTGTTGACAATACTGTTATTACTGTATATACTGTATATGAACAGTTGAACGGCGGACCGGTAGCTGTCAGCTGCATGTACATGAAAATTAAAAGCGCATATGTAAATCAGTAAAAGTAAATTGTGTAAGTCAACGGGTCAATGCCCTGAAACCAACGTTTTCCGATTACGTGCAGGATTAGCCTATTGCAAGAGCAGCAATACACAGTAAACTAAGCTGCGGGCATTAAAAGAATGATTTACATAAAACTAAATTGCGCAGATTACGTGCAGGCTTAGCCTGCGGAGGTGATAGCTATTAACATAATTATAAGCAATTCCGGAGGAAAACCTATTTATGACCAGATATATACTCAGATAAAAGGACTTATCGTTTCAGGTGAACTAAAGGCAGGGGAGCCTCTTCCGTCCATAAGAGCTCTTGCAAAGGATTTACATATAAGCGTTATAACAACCAAAAGGGCTTACGATGAGCTTGAAAGAGAAGGCTTTATTTATACGGTAGCGGCTAAAGGCTGCTTTGTAGCCGAGCGCAATAATGAGCTTATACGAGAAGAATATTTGAGAAAAATAGAAACTCTCATGCAGGAGATATGCGAAACGGCGGCTTTGGCGGGAATCCAGAGAGAAGAACTTTTAGAAATGCTGAGTATTATTTCAAAGGAGGAATAATATTTTGAACGCACTTGAGATTAAAAATGTAACAAAGAAATATAAGGGCTTTACCCTTGATAATATAAATTTTACTCTTCCCAGCGGATGTATTATGGGACTGATAGGCGAAAACGGAGCAGGAAAAAGCACCCTTATAAAAGCAATTTTAGGAATGATAAAATATGACGGTACAATTTCTGTTTTGGGAGCAGAGGGAAATGCCGAGCTTTTAAAGGCGAAGCAGGATATAGGCGTTGTACTTGATCAGTCCTATTTCCCTGACGGCATCAATGTAAAACAGGTAAGCTCCATAATGAAGAACACCTATGAAAACTGGGACGAAAACGAGTTCTTCGGTTATATAGATAAATTTTCACTTCCTTTGGACAGAGCCTTTAAGGAATATTCAAGGGGAATGAGAATGAAGCTCTCCATGGCAGTTGCCCTTTCCCATAAGGCGAAGTTCCTTATCCTTGACGAGCCCACAGGAGGACTTGACCCAATAGTCCGTGATGAGATTGTGGATATCCTTTATGATTACACAAGGGCGGAGGATCATTCAGTGCTTATGTCCTCACATATTTTAAGCGACCTGGAAAAGCTCTGTGACTATATAGCCTTTATCCATGAGGGAAAGCTTGTATTTGTGGACGAAAAGGATGCCCTTACGGAGAGATACGGCATTGTCAACTGTTCTGAGGCTGAGTTTGAATTTATAAAGGATGCAGCAGTAGGAGTGCGTAAAAACGGATATTCGGTTCAGGCTCTTGTTGACAGAGAAAAGGCTTCGGGTATTAAGACAGAAAGCGCGACTCTTGAAGAGATAATAGTATTTATGGTAAAAGGAGCGGGTGAAAGATGAAAGGCATACTTATAAAAGACTTATATGTAGCAGCTAAGCAGTGCAGATATATGCTTGTGTCTCCCATTGTATTTGTGGTAATTTCTGTTTTTGGTAAAAACGCAGGAACACTTTTCTTTGCTTTCTTTGCGTCGCTTCTTATGTCCATGTTCCCCATGACAATTATGTCCTTTGACGAAAGAAGCCGCTGGGATGTATTCAGTATAGCTTTGCCTTATAAAAGGAGCGATATAGTTCTCAGCAAATATGTGCTGTCAATGGCGGGAAATGTCGCTGCTGCCGCTTTATATTTTGTTATAAGCTTAATTGTTAATGCAGGGAACTGGGATATAGGATTTTACTTTTCAATTTCCGTAATATGTGCATCCTTTGGATTAATTTATACAGCCATAGCATTTCCGCCCATATTTAAATTGGGTGTTGAAAAAGGAAGGTTTTGGTATCTTATTTCCATTGCTGCCATTTCGGTAATGGGCGGAATTATTGCTGAAACGGCTTCAGGACTTTTTGGTCCCACAACAAAACCTATTCCTGCGGAGAATTTACGCGCAGGACTCATTGCCTTCCCGATTTCCCTTATTCTCGTGGCAATATCGGCTCTGATTTCCATTAAGTTTTATGAAAAACGTGAGTTTTAAAGAAGCTTAAAATTACATTTAACATTAACAGTAAAACAGCCTGTAACGGTATTAACTCTCCGTTACAGGCTGCATTTTATTTTGTGTTTTTAAAAGCTTTTACATATTCATAAGGATTTTCACATTCCATGAGTCCCGACATTACGCATACGCCCTTAGCTCCCTTTTCGGCGGCAAGGTACGCATTTTCACTGTTTATTCCGCCTATTGCATAAACTGGTACCGGTGAAAGGACACAGATTTCTTTTAAGAAACTGAGTCCTCTCGGCGGCACTCCCTTTTTGCAGTCGGTTGCGAAAATATGGCCTGCCGTAAGGTAATCAGCTCCTAAAGCCAGCGCCTTTTCAGCCTGCTCTTTAGAGTGAACCGAAACTCCTAAAAGCTGTGCCTTTTGTTTTATTTGCGGGTTCTCTTCCAAAAGGGGAAGGGGCATATGGATTTTGTCAAAGCCTGCCTCAAAAAGCTCATGGAAGAAAGTGTGCACTATAAGTTCGGCAGATGTGTTTTCACAGATACTGCGGCATTCTTCTGCCAGTTTAAGATATTCATTAGGGGATAAATCCTTTTCCCTGAGTATTATTTTTGATACTCCGGAATTTGCTGTTTTTTCAATTCGCAGTAAAAAATCCTCTCTGCAAAGCTTTCTGTTTGTAACCGATATTATATCAAACATAGATGTAGTCGCTCATAACAGGCTGGAGACCTGCATCTTTAATAGCCTGGTAAATTTCGCTTACTGTACGACCGTCATCAATTTCAAACTGCTCGTCGCCTTTGGCTTCGCCTGAATGTCCGCCTATGCCAACGTCAACGCCTGCTGAAATCTTTGTTGCGGCAATTTTGATTATGTTGTTGCGGAAATTAGCATTTTCACGGCTTGAAATGGTGATTGAAGCAAAGGGCATGAAGATTCTGTAAGCACAGATAATCTGAAGAAGCTGAGGCTCATGTACATCCTTGGGATTTATCTTGTCGTTGTTGATAATGGGACGAAGACGGGGGCAGGAGAATGCAATTTCAGCGTGAGGATATTTTCTCTGTAAAAGATATGCGTGCATACCTGTTGCGAAGGCATCCTTTCTGAAATCGTCGAGACCTAAAAGAGCTGCAAAGCCGACGCCTCTGATGCCGCCTTTAATGGCTCTTTCCTGAGCGTAGAAGCGGTAGGGGAAAATTCTTTTATTTCCGCCAAGGTGAAGAGTTGCGTATTTGTCGGAGTTATATGTCTCCTGGAAAACGGTTACAAAGTCTGCACCGCATGAGTGAAGATAAGCGTATTGGTCGGAGTTCATGGGATATACTTCGAGGCCTACAACTTTAAAATACTTTCTTGCAATTTTGCAGGCTTCACCGATGTACTGAACATCTGACATTTTGGGGCTTTCACCTGTAAGGATAAGGATTTCCTGAAGACCGGTATCAGCAATTGTCTTCATCTCTTTTTCAATCTCTTCTGCATTGAGCTTTGCACGGTGGATTTTATTGTGGCAGTTAAAGCCGCAGTAAACACAGTAGTTTTCGCAGTAGTTTGCAATGTAGAGGGGAGTGAACATATAAATTGTGTTGCCAAAATGCTTTCTTGTCTCCTGCTGTGCACGCTGTGCCATTTCTTCAAGGAAAGGCGCTGCGGCAGGTGAAAGAAGCGCTGCAAAGTCCTCTGGTGAGCACTGGTCGTTTCTGAGGGCACGCTTTACATCCTCAGCGGTATATTTATTGTAGTCGTAGCTGTTCATTGCTGAAATAACTCTGTCGAGAATGTCTGAGTCGAGCTGTTCCATTCCCTCCAGATATTTCATATGGTCAATAAGTTCTCTCATAATATAAAATTCGCTGCCTTTCTGATTTTCTCAAGCTTATGTGGAAATTAGTCCTGCAAGAATCCTGTAAGGGGAGAGGAAGCACTGCCGCCTTTGTCAAGAACTCTTCCGAGACCTGAAAGGTATGCGCTGCGTCCTGCTTCAATAGCCTGTTTAAATGCTTTTGCCATTGCAGGAATGTCACCTGCTGTTGCGATTGCAGTGTTTGCCATAACTGCGGCAGCACCCATTTCCATTGCCTCGCATGCCTGTGAGGGACGGCCTATGCCTGCGTCTACAATGACGGGAAGATCGATTTCGTCAATAAGTATCTGGATGAAATCCTTTGTGCAAAGACCCTTGTTTGAGCCGATAGGTGAACCAAGGGGCATAATGCAGGCTGCACCGGCATTTGCAAGATCTCTTGCAGCGTTAAGGTCGGGATACATATAGGGCATAACTACAAATCCCTCTTTAGCAAGGATTTCTGTTGCCTTTATTGTCTCGTAGTTATCGGGGAGAAGATATTTTGAATCGTGGATAACTTCGATTTTTACAAAATCGCCGCATCCGATTTCTCTTGCAAGACGTGCAATTCTCACAGCCTCATCAGCGTTTCTAGCACCCGATGTGTTGGGGAGAAGTGTAACTCCCTCAGGAATGTAGTCGAGAATGTTTTCTGCTCCGCCGAGGTTTGCTCTTCTAAGAGCCAGTGTGATAATCTGAGCTCCTGCTTCTTCAACGGCAGCTTTAATAAGGTTAAGGGAATATTTTCCCGAGCCTAAAATAAATCTTGATGTAAATTCATGTGATCCGAGTTTGAAAGTGTCCATTTTCTTTTACTCCTTATATTTGGATTAAGGTTCGTCGCAGCCTGTAATAAGCCGCAGAACCATATTTGCCTGATGTCCGGCGCAGATATCTACTCTCGGCGCCATAAGACCTCGTCCCTCCTCGGCAGCAGAAACTCCGTCGCCGCAAAGGTAAAAGTTTTTCGTAATGCGCTTGGTAACTATTGTGTTTGAGCTTTCGAGACCCGCCATACCCGATGCTGCCACTATTTTTTTATGGGGGCATTTTTCGAGAATGGTGTTTATCATTTCCGCCTTGGCTTCCGGTGAGTCAAAGGCTTCACAGATGATGTCGTCCGCTGCGAAAATCTCCGCTGCATTTTCGGCGGTAATGCGTACTTGTTCCGCTTTTACTTTAATAAAAGGATTATATTCCTTTATCTGCAAAGCGGTGGCTTCCGATTTAGCCATTCCCAAATGACAAATCCTGTACCGCTGACGGTTCAGGTTACTGGGTTCCACTGTGTCAAAATCAATAAGATGAAGATGACCGACTCCGGTGCGTGCCAATGCTTCGGCTATGGAGGAGCCGAGACCTCCCAGCCCTGCAACAGCAACTTTTGCATTCTTTATTTTTTCGTATACTCCGGGAGTGAGTCTTGCTTTCATCATAACGTCAAGTGAATCACGGTCGGGGAGTACATCCTTTTCGATAAAAAATACATTGTCACCGTCTTTTATAAGGGAATCTTCACTTAAAGCAAATCCGTTTTTTATTGTAACGGTTTTGTTTTCAGTAAATCCCAGTGATTTTCGAAGTTTAAATACACTGTTTTCCTGAGTTTCAAAGGGTTTGCCGTTTAAGGTGATTTTCATTTTATAAATCAGCCTCCGCCCACAAAGTTTACTATTTCGAGACTGTCTCCGTCAGAGAGAATAGTGCTCTCATAGCTTGCCTTGGGTATAATTTCTCCGTTAAGTTCCGCCGCTATACGCTCTTTTTTAAGACCGAGAATTTCGGTAAGCGCAAGTATGGAAGTACCTGACGGTATATCTTTTTCCTCTCCGCTGAGAGTTATTTTAATCATCTCCACTTTGTAACACCTCCGATAAAAGCATTAAAAAGCAGAAAAGCCCCACGAAGAATTACACCCGCGGTGGTGTACCCCTTCGTGAGACTTATCCGCTCACTCTGCTAAGAATAATAGCACATCACTGCAAATTAGTCAATGAAAATCTAAAGGGAAAATCAGAGAATGTACATATGGTTAAGAGGTCCGCTTCCCTTTCCTAAATCAAGACCTGCTTTTAACGCTCCTGTTATATAACTTTTAGCACAATTTACACTTTCTTCAACAGAAAATCCTCTTGCAAGGCCGCAGGCTATGGCTGAAGAAAGGGTGCAGCCTGTTCCGTGGGTGTTGGGGTTGTCCACTCTTTCACCCTTAAACCAGGTCGCCCAGTTGTTTTCATAAAGAAGATCATCTGCTGTATCTTCAAGATGTCCGCCTTTAATGAGCACTGCACCGCTGATGTTTTCAGAAATATCCTTTGCGGCTTTGAGCATATCATCACTGTTTTTTATTTCATATCCGCAAAGGGATACCGCTTCATGAAGATTGGGAGTTATAACCGTACCTAAGGGGAGAAGCTCGTTTTTAAGGGCATCCATAGCGTTTTCGTTTAAAAGTACGCTTCCGCTTGTGGAGACCATAACCGGGTCAACAACAATGTTTTCAGCTTTATATTCTCTCAGCTTTGCGGCGATTATCTTAATGATTTCAGCATTTGACACCATTCCGATTTTAACAGCGTCGGGACGTATATCGTTGAATACACAGTCAATCTGCTGGGCTACAAATTCCGGAGTTGCCTCCTGTACGCCGTAAACGCCTGTGGTGTTCTGAGCTGTCATAGCTGTTATAACACTCATAGCATAAAGCTTGTGAGCGGTGATGGTTTTGATATCCGACTGAATACCTGCTCCGCCGCTGCAATCAGAACCTGCAATTGAAAGTACGGTTTTCATAGATTGTTTTTCCTCCATTCGTCATAAGAAGTTATGTAATATTTTGAAATTGCCTTTATTTCATCTTTGTGTTTCATTGCCCACTTATCTTCTACGGCGGCAATCATAAAGCCGTCGTTGAAAGCTGTTTTGGTGGCGAAATAAGAATCTTCAAAAATAAGGGTGTTTTCTCTTTCTGTTCCCAAGAAAGCTAAAGCTGTACGGTAGATGTCAGGCGTATCCTTGCCGACACCTAAGTCGGGACAGGTGAATATTTCACCGAAGTATTTAAGTATTCCGCAGTTGTTAAGGGCTTTTTCAACTAAATATTTATCCGTCGCCGTAGCTATGCACATGGAAACCCTTGCATCGCTGAGCGCCTTTAAAAGCTCAGGTACCCCTGGTTTGGTTTCATGTAAATTAAAATAGAAATCCTCAATTAAATCATTTATTCCCTGTGCTATTTCTTCCCATGTAAGGTGGGGCATAAATTCGTTTTTTATGAGCTTTGACCCTTCAGCAAGACTTAGTGTAATAAATTTGCTGTCAATGCCCTCAGGAGGAGTAATGCCCTGTGATTTTAAATATCTGCTGGCGGCGGTTGCCCACATTTCCATGGAGTCAAATAGGGTTCCGTCAACGTCAAAAATTGCGCCTTTAAGCTTCATTTCCAGTCACTCCCAGGGCGATTTTTTTAAGTTCACTTGCCACTTTTTCCGGCTCGTCGGAGGAATATATTGCAGAGACAACTGCAAGACCTGCTATTCCGGTGCCTTTAAGCTGTGGGGCATTTGTTTCGTTTATGCCTCCTATGGCAACTACCGGAATTTTTACAGTTTCACAGATTTTTTTAAGTGTCTCCTTTGACATGGGTTTTGCATCCGCCTTTGTGGATGTGCCGAAAACAGCCCCTGAGCCGAGATAATCAGCTCCGTTTTTCTCAGCTTCGGCGGCCTGTTCTGGGGTTCTTGCGGTGATGCCGATAATTACGTTATCTCCAAGAATTTTTCTAGCTTCCTTTATATCCATATCACCCTGACCGAGATGTACTCCGTCGGCTCCGGATTTCAATGCGATTTCCGGGTTGTCGTTTATAATAAGGGGTGCAGAGTATCTGCGGCAGATTTCTTTGATTCTTATTGCATCCTGCAAAAATGTTTCAGGGTCTGCGTGCTTTTCACGAAGCTGAATCATTGTCGCTCCGCCCTTTAATGCTAGCTCAGTTTTCTCTTCAAGGGTAAATGCTCCTAAAGCGGATGAATCCGTAATTGCATAGAGCAAAAGGTTTTCTTTTTTTAACATAATGACCTCCAAAATACAAAAGGAGAAACATCTGCGGCAGATGCTTCCCCCGAAAATCAAGAAAAGAAACCTTCCCTGCGTTGGCATTATCCAAATCAGGTCAAAGGGTCGAAGCGCCGCTTCCTCTCAGCCTGCCTGTGCAAGCTCCCCATATATTATTTAGATTTTAGCACAGAAATATAAAAATATCAATAACCGCCCATTACGGCTTCTGCGAAAAGAATAAGAATTATAAGGAAAACCACGTTTACTATGGTGAAGAAAAGCAGATATTTTTTAGAGTCTGCGTTTTCGGATTTCATGTAAAGTTTAAGGGAAATAAGACTTGCAAGGGAGGCGACAGGTGTTCCGAGACCGCCGATGTTGGTGCCTGCAAGAAGAGCTGCTGAGTTGTCGGTAAATGGTGCCAGAAGCACAGCAGCGGGAACATTGCTTATAACCTGACTTGCGGCAATGGGAGTAATAAGCGGATATTTCACCATAAGCTCTTCACAGAATGAGCGTACAATATCAATATGTCCCATATTCTTTGCGAATATGAAAAAGCAAACGAATGTCAGGAGCAGACAGTAATCAATTTTTTTGAAAATATCCCTTGCAAAAATAAGGAGGAGTATAACTGTAATTCCGAGAAGGACAAAATAATTTATCACTCTGAAAACGGAGAGGAGGGATAAAATCAGAAGTCCGAAAAAGAGATACTGACGTTTTTTATCGGCAGCGGGAGCGCCTACGGGAAGTTCGATCTCAGTTGATCGATTTCCTATAAGCAGCACCGAAAGACAAATTAAAACAAGGCTTATTAAAGCTATGGGCAGTACGACTTTAAAAAAGTCAAGGGGAGAAAGATAATAGTTAGTGTAAAGGAAAAGATTCTGGGGATTTCCCAAGGGTGTTGCCATGCTTCCGAGGTTTGCGGCGGCAGTCTGGAGAACCACCAGCTTTATTGTATTGGCGGGAGTTGTGACGCTGCCGGCTATCATAAGTGCAAGAGGTACAAAGATTATAAGTGCAACGTCGTTTGTCACGACCATTGAAGAGAAAAAGGGGAGCAGGACGAGAAACAGAGAGAGAACTCTCAGGTTAGGAGCTTTTTTAACAAGGAGACAAGCCGTCCTTGAGAAAAATCCGCAGCTTTCGAGTCCAGATGTAACCGCCATAAGGCAGAAGAGGAGGCAGAGTACACGCCAGTCTATGTAGCTGAAATATTCCGCTGAGGGAGGAACAAAGAAAGCGGAAATTATTGTAAGAACTGCCGAAATGCAAAGGACAGCTTCCTTTGCAGCAAAAGCTTTTATTTTTTTAAGCAATTAAAATCACCTTCCAGTGATGAATTATCTGAAAATAATTATAGACTCATAATCATTAAAGTCAATGTTTTATGAGTTCGTATATGTAAAAACAAAAAGCGGCAAAAGCCGCTTTTATAAAAATCAATTTAGTTTTCCCACTTTTTGGCGTGCTTTTTGTTCCATACTTCAGGATCGCCTGTTTTGGTGTTTTCTGCAATGAAAACGGGATCCTTTCCGTCTCTGCGCTGAGATTGATAATCTTTAAGAGCTGCAATAGCTTTGCGTCCAAGCAGAACGATGGCGATGAGATTTACAATTGCCATAAGTCCCATGAGAATATCTGCAATAGTCCAGACTGTTGTAAAGTCCAGAAGAGCTCCTGCAAAAATTGCAATAATGCAGGTGCATCTGAAAACAAAGAGACCCTTTTTGGATTCTTTTATAAATTTAAAGTTTGATTCGGTGTAATAGTAGTTGCCAACAAGAGAGCTGAATGCAAAGAGGAAAATGGATATTGTTATAAACAGGGGACCGAATGAGCCTACCTGATTGTAAACGGCGGCCTGAACATAGTCCATACCCTTTAAGTTTTCGTCGATGGGAACTCCTGAGAGAAGAAGCATAAATGCCGTTGTAGAGCAGATAAGGATTGTATCAATAAATACGGAAAGCATCTGTACAAGACCCTGTTTAACGGGATGTGAAACTTCCGCAGCGGCAGCAGCGTTGGGAGCTGAACCCATGCCTGCTTCGTTTGAATAAAGACCGCGTTTAATTCCCTGCATTACACAGGAACCTGCAAATCCTCCGAAAACGGCTTTGTAGTCGAAAGCCTGTTTGAAAATTTTGGAGAACATATCGGGAACCAAATCAAGGTTTGTAAAGGTGATATAAAGACCGAGACCGATATAGATGAAAGCCATAATCGGAACCACAGCCGAAACAAGGCCGCTTATACGGTGAACGCCGCCGAAAATAGTGAGAGCTGTAAGCAGAGCCAGGATTGCACCTACAACGAAAGGCCATATAGAGCTGTCGTAGTTTGGAATATAATATTTCAGCGCCGAACCGGCATTAAAGGACTGAAGGGCATTAAATCCGTATGCAAAGCAGGCTATGAGGAGAACCGAAAAAACAATTCCCAGTTTGCGGCTTTTAAGACCTTTTTGAATATAGTAAGCAGGACCGCCCACAAATTCATCGCCGTTTTTATGTTTGTAAAGCTGAGCGAGAGTGCTTTCTATGAAAGCGGAAGCGGCACCGATAAGTGCAAGGAGCCACATCCAGAAGATTGCGCCGTAACCTCCGATTGCTGTTGATGCTGCAACAGCTGTAGCAACTCCGGCAATATTGCCCGTACCTACACGGCTTGCAGTTGAAATCATAAGAGCCTGAAAGGAGGAAATATCCTTTCCGTCTTTCTTTTTTTCCGAAAGCACACGGAGGGCTTCCGGGAACAGTCGGAACTGCACAAATTTAGTGCGGAAAGAAAAATAAAGTCCAACTGCAATGAGCATTATTATCAGGATGTAGGTGTACATAAAGTCGGAAACATTTCCCAGAATCGAGTTGATTAAATCCATTTGCATTCTCCTTGCGGTTATATTTATATTGTTGTGCTTGAAATAATAATATAAATTATCTTGGGACAAAAAGCCTTAATATTATACCACAATATGTAGGATGAAGTCGATTGACAAAATACAAATGAAAATGATTTACAAAATGGAAAATAACAGTATTTTGCATAATGGATGAATATATGTTATACATTATTAAACTAATAGACCGAATAAATAATATTCGGTCTACATAGGGAAATGATCTCTTGAAATGAGGGATAAGGGGTTCCAAAATATTTGGTACAGGTTTTATATAGCAAATGGTTTTGTGTCTCATGGACACTGATTTTTAGCTTTTGAATTTATTTAAAACTATACATTTTTCATTTCTCAATTTTTTCAACAGGCATCCAAATCTGTACATTTCTTTCATTTTTAGGCATCCAGTGATAAATGCACATTTCCGGTCCTTTGCCAAGCTGAAGGCCTGCTTCCGGCAGCCATTTTGTCAGAATGTCAATTCTTTGGCTGAGAAGATTTATATAGTCACAGATGGGATTCTTAACATCCGTTGTTTCAAAAACGACATATGTGTTTTTAGGGATGCAGATATTCTCAAAACCAAACTGTTCTGTAAAATCTATTCCTGTAACTTTCGTGTTATAGAGATTTTCCCGCTCCCATTGGGGAATGAGATGACAGTAGTAAAAGTCATATCCCTCGTCTGTAATGTTTGTTATTACGCAGTGTGGGTCTGAATTATTCGACACACCACGCAGGAACCATTGTTTTCCTCTCGTGCTTAAAAACAGCTGTTCCTCCTGCTGCTCTCGTTTGTTCCCGTAAGGAGCACCGCTGAAATGTGTACGATAGCCGGTTAAAATCATTTCTGGTTTTTCTTCTATACGATAATTCATCATCGTACCGCCTTCCATAGAAATTTTAAGGACAAGGCGGGAAAAAGAGTTCAGCATTTTTCCGTTTTCCCGGGCTTCAGACGGAAGAATTCCGTGAAATTTCTGGAATGCTCTGGCAAAGCTGTCCGGACTCTCATAGCCGTATTTAAGGGCAACATCCAGTATTTTTCCATGACCTGAAGCCAACTCTTTTCCGGCAAGAGTCAGCCTTCGGTTGCGGATATATTCGCCCACTGTGAAGCCGCATAGTATGCTGAACACCCTCTGAAAATGATAGCTGGATGAAAAACCTTGAGCAGCGATTTTTTCATAATCGATTTTTTCTGTGATATGCTCCTCAATATAATCAATCGCATTTTGCATTCCGGTTATCCAGTCCATGTCGTTTTCCCCCTTGTCTGCCTTTATTTTACCGAATCCATATATGATTTTCCCGACATTTTATGCGCATTTATGGCGGATTATATTTTGCATAATCGAAGAAAAGCAGAGTCTGCTTGTTCTGCTTTATGAGGGGAAGTATAATCCCTGTTGATGTGCAGATTTTCACATCTTTTCGTTATATGCGTATCCAAAATGAATAGGAGGTGCCGTTACGGAAAGATATACAAATTCCGAATCTCCGGTATTCAGCAGTCCGTGAATATCTCCGTCGGCAAATCGCACCACATCACCTGAGGAAAAATTCATCTCCTTGTTATTATCAAGCAGCAGCTTTCCCGTTCCTTTTACGGCTACCCATATCTGTTCTGAAGCTTTATGGTAATGCCTTGGCTGACAGGCACCGGCTTCGATGTGTACTTGTGTTATTGTCACTCTCTCACTTGACGAATTATCTGGATTTAACAGTTGTCTCGAAACAACACCCGGATTTGCTAATTCGGTTATGGTTTCTCCCCTGATAAATTCCATAGAATCACCTCATTATATTTAGTATCTGAAAATATACAATACATATTAATTTATTTAAAGGTTTCTGTTTTTTAGTTAAAATATGGCTTCATATCATTTAAATGGTTTGTAGAGCTTTATAGGTGATTAGTGAAAATATAAAAATCCACATTGAAATTGTAGTGAGAAAATTTTAACTGAGCTTTGCAAGGGAACTTTATACCCCCTGAGCCTAATGGCGAAACGATAAAAAAGTCTGAACGCAAATTGCGTACAGACTTTTTCTGGTGGGAGAGGGTGGATTCGAACCACCGAAGTCAGTGACGACAGATTTACAGTCTGTTCCCTTTGGCCGCTCGGGAACTCTCCCACATTATGGAGCTGGTGGACGGACTCGAACCCCCGACCTGCTGATTACAAATCAGCTGCTCTACCAACTGAGCTACACCAGCGTTTTTTCATGTTCTCTTGAAGAACGCTTGTATAATATACCACACCTGTCTTTTCTCGTCAAGAGGTTTTTGAAAAAAATTTTAAAATGACGAAATAAATTTTAAAATGCAGATTTTCTGTAAATTTTACGGGAATAAAGACTCCTTGTTATAACCGTGATATTGTTATATTATTATGGCATAATGCTTTGGCAGCTGAAAAAATCATTTTGTGTTTCGCTTAGTAATGAAAGGGGAAAGGTCTATGAAAAAAATTATAATAGCGGCGGATTCCTTTAAAGGAACCTTTACCTCCATTGAGGCCGAAAACATAATAAAAGAGGAATTCCGAAAATATTTTTCTTGCGAAATAGATATAGAGCTTATTCCCGTTGCTGACGGAGGAGAGGGAACTGTTGATGCTTTTTTAGAGGGATGTGAAGGAGAAAAGGTTTTATGTAAATGTATAAATCATTTAGGCGAACCCATTGAAGCTGAATACGGAATTTTAAAAGACGCAACTGCTGTTATTGAAGCGGCGTCGGCCTGCGGACTTTATCTTTCTCCTGAAAGAAAACCTCTTTATGCTTCTACCCACGGCGTGGGTATGATAATTCTTGATGCTGTAAAAAGAGGATGCACAAATATAATTTTAGGTATCGGCGGCACTGCTACCACCGATGGCGGCTGCGGATTAATCCAGTTTCTTGGCGGACGATTTTTTTCAGAAAAAGGTGAGATAGAACGTATTAGTTCCGGAAATCTATCTGAGATAATCAGCTTTGATTTATCTTGCATTAATAAGAAAATCAGAAACTGTAAAATAACTGTTTTATGCGACGTAAAAAACCCTCTTTACGGAGAAAACGGAGCTGCCTATGTTTTCGCTCCTCAGAAAGGAGCCGATGAGCAGCAAGTGAAATTTCTTGATAGTGGGCTCAGAAATTTGGGAAAGCAGTTTGACCAATATGCCGGAAGAGATATTTCAAATTCAGCGGGTGCAGGAGCGGCCGGGGGGCTTGGGGCAGGACTTTCCTCAGTTTTTAATGCTCAGTTAAAGAGCGGGATTGATGTAATTCTCGAAAAAACAGATTTTGCAAAAAGAGCAGAGAACGCAAACCTTGTTATAACGGGAGAAGGACGCCTTGACAGTCAGACTTCTCAGGGAAAGGTTCCCTTCGGAGTGTCTTCTCTCAGCGATAAAACTCCCGTCATAGCAGTTTGCGGGGAAGTTATTGCAGAAGATGAGGAAATAAAGGCTATGGGAATAGAAAGAGCGTTTTCTTCAAATCCTCGGCATCTGCCTTTTGAAAGAATAAAAGACAGCGCTGAAGAGAACCTGCGAAAGGCCACAGTTCAGGCTGCGGATTATGTACGGGAAAAAGGCTTGTTATAAGTATAATTTGCGTTATTTTAGCGGCGTTTGTGCCTGTAACTTTATCTTTATTTTTATAACGGAATATGTTATCATTATAAAATAGTTTATATATACAGGAGGTAACAGCGAAATGGCTGTATTTAAACCTTTTTGCGGAATAAGACCGAAAAGAGAGTACGCTCAGAAAGTAGCGGCTTTACCCTATGATGTAATGAGTAGTGAGGAGGCAAGAGAGGCTGTAAAAGGCAACCCCCTTTCCTTTCTTCATGTAGATAAGGCTGAAATAGATCTTCCTGAGAACACTTATATTTATGACGAGTCAGTTTATTTAAAGGCAAAGGAAAATCTTCAGAAGCTTACAAAGGTCGGAATTTGTATACAGGATGAAAATCCTTGTTTTTATATTTACCGTCAGATAATGAACGGCAGAAGTCAGACAGGCCTTGTAGGCTGTGCGGGAATTGACGATTACATTAACGGAGTAATTAAAAAGCACGAGCTCACGAGAGCCGATAAGGAGGAGGACAGAATCCGCCACGTTGATACATGCAACGCCAATACAGGTCCAATATTTTTAACATATTCTTCTGACGGAGTGGCAGAAAAGATAATTTCATCATGGCAGGAGGCTCATAAGCCTGTTTATGATTTCGCAGATGATGCAAGCGTTCAGCAGACAGTATGGGTTATAGATGATGCCGAAATAAACGAAAAACTTAAATCTGTATTTGAAAAAACTCCTGCTCTTTATATTGCCGACGGCCATCATAGATGTGCTTCTGCTGTTAAGGTAGGTATTGAAAGAAGAAAGCAGAATCAAGGATATACAGGCGAAGAAGAATTCAATTTCTTCCTTGCTGTTGCTTTCCCGGCCGAGGAGCTTGCAATAATGGACTATAACCGTGTTGTCAAGGACCTTAACGGCAAAGAAGCAGATGAATATTTAAAGACTATAGAAGAAAAATTTTATGTACAAAAAGAAGGTACCGCTCCCTATAAACCTCAGGAGCAGCACACTTTCGGTATGTACCTTAAAGGAGAATGGTATTCTCTTAAAGCAAAAGAGGGCACATTCAGTGAGGAGAACCCTGTTGAATCCCTTGATGTTTCAATTCTTCAGAAAAATCTTCTTGACCCGGTTCTGGGAATTAAAGATCCGAGAACCGATAAGAGAATTGATTTTGTAGGCGGAATCAGAGGTCTTGAGGAACTTAAAATCCGTGCTGACAAAACGGACGGCGTAGCTTTTGCAGTTTACCCCGTAACAGTTAAAGAGCTTATGGATATTGCCGACGCTAATATGATAATGCCGCCTAAATCCACCTGGTTTGAGCCGAAGCTTTTAAGCGGACTTTTTATACATCCCCTTTCATAATTCAGAGGAGGCAGTGACTTGGATCAGAAAAAATACAAAAGAATGCTTAACGCCTATGTAATGAAACAGTTGTTTTTCGGCGTACTCTATGTTTGTGCCATGGGTGTTGTAGCGTTTTACCTGCAAAATGTTTTTATAGCTTTAGCGGTACTTATTTTGTGTGTTATTATGTCTACTAAAATACGCCGTATTATCCTTTCAAAATATAAGAACCTTTTGGAAGAGGACTGTAATCCTGCCGATTATCTCGGCTTTTACGGCGAATTTGAAAAATTTACTAAAAGCTATTACGGTAAAATTATCTGCCGCCTTGAAATTGCGAAAGCCCTCTATTACATGGGGGATTCTGCACAGGCTCTCAGATATCTTGCCGCAAGAGTGCCGGAGCACTCTTTGTTGCCTCAGGAATTGATACTCTATTACAATCTTGTTATAAACTGTTATTTTCATCGCGGAGACTGTGAGTCTCTCGAAATAGCTAAAAGAAAAATTTCAGAGCTTGCAAGATCAGGAAATTATCCCGTAAACGTAAAAGCCGGCTTTGACGCCATGAGAGAGTTTGCGGAAGGGGCAATAGCTTTTATAAAGAAGGATGCCGTAGGAGCTATGGAAGGACAGCAGTTTTTTGAAAACGCCAAGCTTTCAAAGCTTCAATCTGTATGTAATTCTTACCGAATGGCGTGCATTCACCTTTGGAAAGGCGAAATAGAAGAGGCCAAACAACTTTTCAATTATGTAAAAAACTGCGGTAACGGTCTTTACCATGTAAAACTTGCAGAAGAAAAACTTAAAGAGATATCAGATAACGCAAACTGAAAGGCGGAGAAAGATGAATAAAACCTTTTATGCTGTGGCGGTCACTACCAATCTTCAATGTACCGCCGGACGATATGAAGAACTTTTAGAAACATCAAACTCCCATAACAACCTTTGGGCATGGCGAGGTGACAGATGCTCGGGACAAACTGCCATATTGAGTTTTGAAAAAGATATAACTTCCTTATCTGTAGCAATGACGGAATTTTCACGCAGCGACGGGGAAACTCTTCCAGCAGACTGTGCACAGTGTGTTTTTATAAAAGAGACGAAGGCTTTTGTGGGCAACGGAAAGAAAGACGATAAAAGCCGTGAAAGTTTTCCGGATATTCTGTGGTCAGATGAGCCCGTTTATCTGAAGGCGAAATCGGTTCAGAGTGTTTGGATAAACTTTGATATTCCCGAAGAGGCAAAATCAGGCCAATATACCGGAAAAATTGTTATAAAAAATAACGATAACGGCGAAGTAGAGGAAATTCACTATTCCGTTCAGGTTTTGGCTCTTACTATGCCAAAGCCAGAAGATTATCTTTTTGATATAGAACTGTGGCAGTACCCCTACCGTGTTGCACAATATTACGGAGTAGAGCCTTTCAGTAAAGAGCATATGGAGATTTTAAAGCAGCATATGCTCCTTTACAAAAATATGGGAGGTCATG
Source organism: uncultured Oscillospiraceae bacterium (assembly GCA_949289045.1). Taxonomy (GTDB): domain Bacteria; phylum Bacillota; class Clostridia; order Oscillospirales; family Acutalibacteraceae; genus UMGS263. The sequence continues at coordinate 4,437 of CASEMN010000017.1, read as the reverse complement.
CGATAACTGTAAGCATAGTAGAAGAGCCGTGGAACGGACAGACCTACGGGGAATATCCCTCTATGATAAAGTGGACTAAAAAAGCCGGCGGAGTCTTTGAGTTTGATTTTACCGATTTTGATAAGTGGGTAGGGCTTTGCGTAGATCTCGGAATTGCCGATAAAATAGTCTGTTACAGTATGATTCCCTGGGGCAACAAGATTACATATCTTGACGAGAAAAAGGGAAAAATGAAGTCTATTTCACCTAAACCCGGAAAGCGGAAATATAAAAAGGTGTGGAAACAGTTCCTTAAAGCTTTGATAAAGCATACTGAGGAAAAAGGCTGGTTTGAGAGAATATGCATCAGCGTCGATGAGCGCTCTAAGATGAAAAAAACCTATGACCTTATAGACAGCGTAAAAAATTCCGAAGGCAAAGTTTTCAAAAAGTCGGCAGCTATGAACCATTTCGGATCAAAATTTTTCCCGCTTATTGACAGAATGGACAGCATAAGCGTAGGTTCCCAGCCCCTTAAAAAAGCAATAGAAGATTATAAAGCCCTTTGCATTAAAAGGGGAGATAATCCGGATTTAAAGACAACTATGTATACCTGTGTGGGACATTTCCCCAACAGCTTTACTTACAGTCTTCCGGCAGAAAGCTACTGGACTATATTCTTTGCAGCGTCTCTCGGAGCAAACGGATTTTTAAGATGGGCTTATGATGCATGGGTTGAGAATCCCCTTGAGGATACAACTCATGTCAGCTTTGAATCCGGCGACTGTTTCCTTGTTTATCCCGATTTACCCGATGCAGAGCATCCAAAGACTCATATGTCTGTGCGTCTTGAAAAGCTTTGGCAGGGAATAAGGGACGTAAATAAGCTTCTTTATCTTTCGAGACAGTCTGCGGAGCTTTGTGAGAAAGCCCACCGTATACTCAAATCAGTCCGCTACGATTATGGTCAAACTCGAAAAAAAGCAGGGGTGGCAGATGAAAAAACACGCCGTGAGATGCCAATAGATATGGACTGTATAAGAAATGCACTTTACACTCTTTCAACAGATTTTCTTGAATTTATGAGCTGAGGTAATAAATATGATTTATGAAACAAAAATTGAAGGACTTGTGCTTCGTGATGCTGAGCCTTCAGATGCCGGAACAATTTACAACCTTATCAGAGGAATAGCTGAATACGAAAAGATGCTCGATGAGGTTACGGCGACGGAAGATGATATCAGAGAATCGATTTTCGTCAGAGGAGAAGCCGCTGTAATACTGGCTGAATATAATGGAGAGACAGCCGGTTTTGCCCTTTATTTCAGAAATTACTCAACCTTTTTAGGCAGAGCCAATATGTATCTCGAAGACCTTTTCGTCTATCCCCATATGAGAGGAAAAGGAATAGGAAAGGCACTTTTTACGGCTGTTGCCAATGCTGCGTATAATCGCAGCGACGGAAGAATGGACTGGGTTTGCCTTAACTGGAACAAGCCTTCAATAGAATTTTATAAAAGCATGGGAGCAAAGGCAATGTCTGACTGGACTGTTTACCGTCTTGATAGAGAAGCTCTTTGCCGTCTTGCCGAAAGGTAAGATTAAAAATGATTAAAGTTACAATATCCGAAGAACTTACCGGCAAATATGAAAAAGCTGCCGCTTATCTTATTCATGCCAATGTAAAGGCTGAAAAGAGCAGCGAAGAACTTTTGGAGCTTATTGCCGGAGAATGTGAAAAAATAGAAGAGACTCTTCCTCTTGATGAAATAATGAAGAAGGAAGAAATAGCAAATACAAGACTTTGCTATAAAGCTGTAGGTAAAGACCCTCACCGTTACCGCAACGCCGCTGAGGCGATGCTCAGAAGAGTTGTAAAGGGTAAGGGACTGTACAGAATAAATAACGTTGTAGATATTAATAACCTTGTTTCTATTACAACGGGATTTTCTATAAGCACTTTTGATGTTTCGAGTCTCAATCCTCCTTTGGAGCTTACAGTATCTCCTGAGGGAACCAGCTACCGCGGTATAGGAAGAGAGACAGTAAACGTTGAAAATCTTCCTGCAATGCGTGACAGCGAAGGATTTTTCGGCAATCCTACAAGCGACTGTGAGAGATGCAAAATAAACGAGGGTGAAAGAGAAATCCTCATGTGCATATATGCTTTCGGAAGCCATGAAAGTGCAGAAAATGCTGGAAAAACAGCCCGCGGATTGCTTGAAAAATATTGCGGAGCAGAGGTTATCGGAGAAAAGCTTATTTGGGCGGAAGAGAACGTCTGTGAAATCTAAAGAAATAATGAAATAAACTTGTTTGAAAGTATAATTTTAAATTTATACTGTACATAATTTTACGTTTATGATATATATAAGTAAGCAGAAACCCAAAAATTAAACCGGTAATCTGCTATATAAAAGTAAATTTGGAGTGATTGTTTTAAATGGAAAGTGAAAGTGCACTGTATATTGCAGTTTTGGCGGTGCTTATATTATTGTCCGCCTATTTTTCGGCAACAGAAACAGCGTTTACCTCACTTAATCAAATCAGAATGAAAAAAATGGCTGCCGACGGCGATAAAAAAGCTAAGTTGGCGCTGAAGATTTTTGAAGATTATGATAATCTCCTTTCAACTATTCTTATAGGAAACAATATTGTAAATATCGCTTCCGCTTCTTTGGCAACGGTTATATTTACAAAATGGTTTGGCGATGCGGGAGTTACAATTTCAACTGCCGTAATGACTATAGTAGTTCTTATTTTCGGTGAAATATCACCTAAAAGTATTGCTAAGGAAAATCCCGAAAGTTTTTCAAAATTTTCGGCTCCTATTATGCGTATTCTGCTGATCTGCTTTAAACCTGTAAACTTTATTTTTTCTCAGTGGAAAAAGCTTTTAATGAAGCTTGCAAAAATCGGAGACAAAAAGAGCAGTATTACTGAAGAAGAGCTTAAAACAATTGTGGATGAGGTTCAGCAGGACGGAGTTATTGACAGCCATGAAGGCGAGCTTTTAAGGTCTGCCCTCGACTTTGGCGACCTTGAAGTGTCGGAGATACTTACTCCCAGAGTGGATGTAGAGGCTGTTGAAGAGGACGATTCCCTTGAAGAGCTTGAGCGTGTATTCAGAGAGAGCGGATTTTCGAGAATACCTGTTTATAAGGAGACTCTTGATAATATTACCGGTGTCGTTTACCAGAAGGACTTCTACAATAAACATGACAATAAATATCTTCATATTACTGACCTTATGCGTGAAACTATTTATGTTTCGGAGAATATGCTTGTGTTTAAGCTTTTAAGACTAATGCAGCGCTCTAAGGTACATATGGCAGTAGTTGTCGACGAATTCGGCGGAACAGTTGGTATTATAACCATAGAAGATATTTTAGAAGAGCTTGTAGGAGAAATCTACGACGAGCACGAAGAGGTTTTGGAAGAGATTAGAAAAGTCGGAGAAAACCGCTTTATAATTGACTGCTCAATTAATTTTGAAGATATGATGGAATACTTCGGCTGCAATCCTGAAGAGGAATATGATTTTGTCACCGTAAGCGGATGGGTAATGTATCAGCTTGGAAAGATTCCTGAACCGGGCGATACTTTTGCATATAAAAACTTTACGGTAACTGTTACAAAAACCGATTCAAGGCGAGTTACCGAAATTGAAATTGTAAACGGAAAATCAGAATAAAAAATGCGTAATGCAATAAAATGCATTACGCTTTTTCTTTTACTTTTATTTACCTATAATTTTCTTCGCTGCCATTTCAAAAAGCTTCCCCTGTAACTTAAGAGAAAATATTTTTTCAAAAGCTTTTTCGGAGATAATACAAGGCTTTTTTAAAACAATAATTTTTTCGCCTTTAACTTTTTTTCTTGCCTCTTTTATAAAATCGTCCCCGTGCAGCGGCAATACGTTTTCTTTATCTAAATATTTAAGAGGAAAGTTCCCGTTTTCGAGCATAGACCGCTGTACGATAATTTTCAAGGGAAGCTGACAGGCAAAAAGGCTGTCAAAAAATTTATTGTTTTCTTCTTTGCTAAATGTGTTGTCCGCAGCGATTATTACAATCGCAGTATCACCGGATTTTTTATCATTATCTGTTTTGTTATTTAGCATCTGTTTTCACCTCGTACAAGGTTTTTAAACTTTGCAGCAAGGTGATTATACAATATTTATGCCACCTATTACAATCTCTATTTTTCGAGAATAGGGCTTCCCAAAATAAAAGCGCTGTCATTTTTGAGCTTTGTACCCATTAAAATGGCTCTTGAAAAGCAGGCGCAGCTCTGATAATAATATGGAAGTACATAAAATGCCGGAAAAATGAATACGCATGATATAAGCCATGGAAGAATGCTCATGTGCCATAAAGTAACACACACAAGAATTTGATAGACAGCAGTCTGCTATTCCGTAAAAATAATTTATGCGCTGGTATGGAGTGACTTGAC
>CASEMN010000016.1 GCA_949289045.1 uncultured Oscillospiraceae bacterium | reverse complement strand
TTCTAACAAATTACGTCTGGTTGCGTTAGAGGTACCAGATTTCATATCCCTTTGGTGCCTTGTAGCGCAGCGGAAAGGAATGGTCATAAATATGAAAAAAGAAAGGTTTGGGGAAAGCTTTAAGCTAATCCCTTTAAGGTGAAATATATGGAAAAAACAGCATTTATCGCAATTGTCGGCTGCCCAAATGTAGGTAAGTCATCTCTTTTAAACGTAATGCTTGGTCAGAAAATAGCAATCGTATCAAGTAAACCTCAGACCACAAGAACAAAGATAATGGGTGTGCTCACAAGGGGAGAAGTTCAGCTTGTATTTACCGATACTCCCGGCTTCCACCGTCCTAAAAACAAACTGGGTGAAAAAATGGTACAGGCTGTGGGCGACAGTATCTCCGGCGTTGATGCCTGCCTTTTCGTGGTAGAAGCAGAGGGCGAACTTAAGCCCGGCGAAAAAGAGCTTATTGAAAAGTTTAAAAAAGAAAAGATGCCCGTTGTGCTGGCAGTGAATAAAATTGATATGGTGAAGCAGAAAACAGATCTCATGGTAAAAATAGCTGCACTTGCCTCGATGTATGATTTTGAGGCGGTTGTGCCTGTTTCCGCAGTAAAGGGCGACGGAGTGGAGGCTCTTATAGATGAGCTCGAAAAGCTCTCTTTCGAGTCAATGCACTTTTTCCCCGACGACACTTTAACGGATCAGCCGGAAAGAGTTTTGGCTTCTGAGATTATAAGAGAAAAAATGCTTCGTCTTTTAGATAAAGAAATTCCCCATGGAATAGCAGTAAGCATTGAAAAAATGCGTGAGCGTGAAAACGCAAAGGGTGAAACCATCCTTGATGTTGAGGCTACTATCTACTGTGAAAAGGATAGCCATAAAGGTATTGTAATCGGCAAAAAGGGAGCAATGCTCAAAAAGATTTCCACATATGCCAGAGAGGATATGGAAAGATTTTTTGACTGCAAAATCAATCTTCAGTGCTGGGTGAAGGTCAAAGAGGACTGGAGAAACCGTGAGGGGCTTATCCACAATTTCGGTCTTGATTGATAAATTGGCATTAAAAAACAAAAGGCAGAATTTACCGTGCCTTGATTTTCCTTGCTTTTTTGGCAAAGCAATTTTTTACCTGTTATAAAAAATACCGTCGGTGGCAATTTAAAACCAACGTTTAAATTTTATTTAAGGGATGGTTTTATGAACACTGTGGATAATGCGTGGAGAAAATTTGCTCAGAGCGGAAAGGCACAGGACTATATAACGTACCGCAGAGCGTTCAGGGCGGAAAACAGCATACATTCCGGCAGGGGGGAGAAAAATGCGTCTGGAAGCCGATGGGCTAGTTATCAGAGAACAGAATATCGGTGAATCGGACAGGCTCATTACTCTTTTGACCCGTCAGAAAGGAATCGTCAGAGCTTTTGTCCGGGGAGCAAGGCGTATTAAGAGCACCTATGCGGGAGCAACACAGCTTCTTTGCTATTCGAGATTTTCCATTTATATGGGAAAAGAGAAAAACGTAATAGATGAAGCTGAGCCTATAAATGTATTTTTTGATTTGAGAAAAAGTGTTGAGGCTTTGACTTTAGGGCAGTATTTTGCAGAACTCAGCGACGCTTTGGCTCCAAGGGAGGATGAAGCGGAGGAAATTCTCCGAACTGTACTCAATGCCCTTTATCTTCTCTGTAAGGGAACAAAACCCCAAAAGCAGATAAAAGCTGTAACTGAGTTAAGGCTATTGTGTGCCGCCGGATATATGCCGGATTTAATCTGCTGCGAAAAATGCGGAGCCTTTGAAACTCCCACAATGTATTTTGACTGCCGAAAACCCGTGCTTTACTGCCAGAACTGCGGATACGGTTTAGGAAAAAGCGTGAGTCTCGGAGTCATAACGGCAATGCGCCATATCTGTTATAGTGAAACAGAAAAGATTTTCAATTTTTCCATGCCTGATGAAAGCCTTAAAGTGCTTTCGGCTACGGTTGAGGAATATCTTCTCACCCGTGTCAGAAGAAGATTTTATACACTGGAGTTTTATAACACCATAACTTCAGACAGTTAGTTTATATATGTACATATAATGAGGAGAAAACCATGACAGCAAAAGAAAACAGACATTACCGCTCCTTGGAGCTTGATAAGATTTTAGAAAAGCTATCGGAGTTTACGGCAAGTGATGAGGCAGGGGAAAGAGCCCTTGAAATAATGCCCTGTCATACTCTTGAGGGAGCACAGACCCTCATAGATCAGACTGTTGACGCTCATATGCTTCTTGCAAAGTTCGGCGGTCCGTCTTTCGGAGGACTTGTAAACGTAAACAATTCTCTCAGCCGTGCTGAGGCAGGGGGAACTCTCACAATGGGAGAGCTTCTTAAAATAGCAGGAGTTCTCAGCACAATAAGAGGGCTTATCCGCTGGCGTGAACACGGTGAGGGACTTAAAACCTCAATTGACGGCTATTTTAATGCCCTTATACCTAACAGGTACCTTGAAGATAAAATAACCTCCGCTATTATATCTGAGGAAGAAATGTCCGATAACGCATCTACGGAGCTTGCTAATATCAGGAGGAAGATCAGAGCAGCATCATCGTCAGTACGTGAAAAGCTTGACAGAATGATCCGCTCACCCCAGTATCAGAAATATCTTCAGGATCCCATTGTCACCATGCGAAACGGAAGATTTGTAGTTCCCGTCAGGAATGAGCACAGAAGCGAGGTTCCCGGACTTGTCCATGATACCTCTTCAAGCGGGGCTACAGTTTTTGTTGAGCCCATAGCAGTAGTTGAAGCAAATAACGCTATTAAGGTTTTGCAGAGCAAAGAGCGTGATGAAATAGACAGAATAATCTATGAGCTTTCCGTTGAGGCGGGAGGCTTTGCCGAGGCTATAAAATCGGGCTATGAAAACGCAGTGGAGCTTGATCTTATTTTTGCAAAAGCTCAGCTTGCCTATAAGATGAAGGCTTCAAAGCCTCTGCTTAACGATAAGGGCATAATTGCTCTCAAAAGAGCAAGGCATCCCCTTATTGACCCCAAAAAGGTAGTGGCAACAGATATTTTTCTGGGAAAAGATTTCGATACCCTTGTAATAACAGGACCCAATACCGGCGGCAAAACCGTATCTATTAAGACTATAGGTCTTTTCACTCTTATGGCAATGTGCGGACTTATGATTCCTGCCGCCGATGAAAGTGAAGTTTCCGTTTTCGATAACGTCCTTGCGGATATCGGAGACGAGCAGAGTATCGAGCAGTCTCTTTCCACATTCTCTGCTCACATGACAAACATAATAGATATAATGAAAAAAGCCGATGACAGAAGCCTTGTGCTAATAGATGAGCTTGGAGCAGGTACAGACCCCGTAGAGGGCGCCGCTCTTGCTATGGCTATACTTGAACGCCTTAATGAAAAGGGAGCAAAAATCGGCGCTACAACTCATTATGCAGAACTTAAAGCCTATGCTTTGCAGACTCCGAGAGTTGAAAACGGTTCATGTGAATTTGACGTTGCAACTCTCCGTCCAACGTACAGACTTTTGATAGGTGTACCCGGACGCTCAAACGCCTTTGCCATTTCTCTGCGTATAGGCATGGAGGAAAAGGTTATAGAGCGTGCCAAGGAGCTTGTTTCAACGGAAAATTCAAGATTTGAAAATGTTGTTGCAAGCCTTGAGGAAAGCCGCAGAGGTATTGAGCGTGAGAGAGAAGATGTACGTACATTAAAGGCTCAGGCGGACAGAGAAAAACAGCAGGCTGAGGCAAAGAAAGAGGAAATCGAAACTCTCCGTGAAAAGGAGCTCGAAAAGGCCAGAGGCGAGGCTCTGAGAATAGTCGAAAGGGCTAAGAGAGAAGCAGCTTCTTTGATGCTGGAAATCGAGAAGCTTAAAAAGGAGAGCAAAAACACTGCCGATGCAAACGACCTTGCAAGAAGAGCTAAACAGCAGATGAAAAGAGGGCTTGGCAAGCTTCAGGAAACCACAGGTTCTTCACTTCATATTGAGGAGGATGAGAGCTATGTGCCTGAAAGACCCCTTAAAGCCGGTGACAGCGTTATAATTGCCGGAATGGGAACTGCCGCAACAGTTATAGAGCCGCCTGATAAAAACGGCAATGTGCTTATTCAAGCAGGACTTATGAAAACAAGGGTGAAGCAGGAAACCTTGCGTCTTACAAATAAAAAGGAAAGCAGTAAGCCGAAAATTCCTCTTACAAGAACTGTCAGAGGCACCGAGAGCAGAGCCACGGCAAAGGTAAATACAAGCTGTGATTTAAGAGGCAAGACCGTAGATGAAGCTTTAATGGAGCTTGATATGTTTATTGACAGTGCCGTAATGTCAGGTATAAACGAGTTTACAGTCATTCACGGTAAAGGAACAGGTGCTCTTCGCAGTGCTGTCCAGACACATCTGAGAAGTCATCCTCAGATAAGAACATTCCGTTTGGGAGTATACGGTGAGGGAGAAAACGGAGTTACAATAGTAACCTTGAAATAAGGCTCTACCATCAGTTCAAAGCCGGTATTATGGTGATATTGAACATATTCGGATGTGCCGGATTTAAAGTTTCAAAAAAAGTTTTCCACCTGTAAATTTATAGAATTATCCATTTTTCACGGATATATAGTGCTTTCATAGGTGTGGCTGTACAAGTAGTTGAAACACTGCCGGAAGTTTTCCACATTCCACATTGAAGTGTTGAAAAAACAGGCGAAAAAGGTGCGTTAAAGCCCTTGACACCCGCCTGTTTTTTTAGTATAATAACCGACTGTAAAGTATTTGTTCTTTACACACTTTGAGGGGAAAGGAAGTGGTAACTGTGGCTAAAAATCTTGAAATAATAATGCTCCTTGATTTTTACGGGGACATGCTTACCGAAAAACAGCGTGATTTTCTCGGTTACTACTATAACGATGACCTTTCTCTTTCGGAAATTGCTGAAAACGAGGGTATAACCCGTCAGGGAGTTCGTGATTCCATAAAGCGTGCTGAATCTCAGCTTCTTGAAATGGAAGAAAAGCTCTCTTTTGCAAAGCGCTTTGAAGAAATGCGTAGAGGACTTAATAAAATTATCCAGTATGCGGACGAAATAAGCGAGTGCAATATGCGCTGCGGCCTTTCGAGAGAAATTAACGATACAACGGTAAAAATCAAAGCTATGGCACAGGCTCTGTGCGAATAAGCAGTAAGGACTGATTAGATTTGGCATTTGAAGGTCTTTCCGACAAACTTGAAGCAGCGTTTAAAAAGCTGCGTTCAAAGGGAAAGCTTACCGAAAGCGACGTTAAAGAGGCCATGAGGGAGGTGCGCCTTGCCCTTCTTGAGGCCGATGTCAGCTATAAGGTGGCAAAGGATTTCACAAACAAGGTAACAGAAAGAGCAATCGGCGCCCAGGTTATGGAAAGCCTGACCCCGGCGCAGATGGTAATAAAAATAGTTAATGAAGAGCTTACTCAGCTTATGGGAGGCACCCGTTCAAGGCTTGCCTGTGCTCCTCATCCGCCTACAATCGTTATGATGTGCGGTCTTCAGGGTTCAGGTAAAACTACCCACAGCGCAAAGCTTGCCCTTATGCTTAAAAATCAGGGCAACAGACCTCTTCTTGTAGCCTGCGACGTTTACCGTCCGGCAGCTATCAAACAGCTTCAGGTTGTAGGTGAAAAGGCGGGAGTTCCCGTTTTTGAAATGGGTCAGATTGATCCCGTTACAATCGCAAAAGAAGCAGTTAAGCTTGCAAAAGATAAAGGCTACGATTATGTTTTTCTTGATACGGCAGGACGTCTTCACATTGATGAAGAGCTTATGACGGAGCTTAAAAACATAAAGAGCGAGGTAAAACCTCACGAAATTCTTCTTGTAGTTGACTCAATGACCGGTCAGGATGCGGTCAATGTTGCAGCATCCTTTGACGAGGCTCTGGGTATAGATGGACTTATTCTTACAAAGCTTGACGGTGATACACGAGGCGGTGCAGCACTTTCAGCAAGAGCTGTAACAGGTAAACCCATAAAATTTGTGGGTGTCGGCGAAAAGCTCGGCGATCTCGATGTTTTCCATCCGGAGCGTATGGCTTCGAGAATCCTCGGTATGGGCGACGTGCTTTCACTTATTGAGAAAGCGGAGCAGACCCTTGACGAGAAAAAAGCTGCTGAGCTTGAAGAAAAGCTCAAAAAAAATAAGTTTGATATGAACGATCTTCTTGACCAGCTTCAGCAGGTTAAAAAGATGGGTTCAATAAAAGATATTCTTGGCATGATTCCCGGTGTGGGCAAAAAGCTTGATAATGTGGATATCGACGAAAGGCAGTTCGATAAAACAAGAGCTATTATCCTTTCCATGACTCCCGCTGAAAGGGAAAAGCCGGAAATCATTAATCCCTCAAGAAAACGCAGAATCGCTGCAGGCTGTGGAATGAAGGTTGAGGATGTAAATAAGCTCCTTGCCCAGCACCGTCAGATGCAGAAGATGTTCAAGCAGTTCTCAGGTAAAGGAAGCAAGCGCAAAATGCGCAGAATGGGCATGGGTATGCCTGGAGGAATGCCCGGCGGTTTCCCGGGATTCTAAATTAAGCATTCAACACGCAAAGCAATGGTAAAAATCCATCCACAGCGTGATGATAAAATAAAAACATATAAAATATTTTGGAGGAATTTAATCATGGCAGTAAAAATCAGACTTCGCCGCATGGGCGCAAAAAAGGCACCTTTCTATCGTGTAGTTGTAGCAGATTCAAGATATCCCCGTGACGGCCGTTTCATCGAGGAAATCGGTTACTACAATCCCATGGAGAACCCCGCAGTTGTAAAGATTGACGCTGAGAAGGCAGCAAAATGGATTGCTAACGGCGCACAGCCCACCGATACAGTTAAGGATCTCTTCAAGAAGAACGGCATCATTAAATAAGTTTGAAGGAGCCGTTTGTAATGAAAGAGTTACTTGTAAAAGTGGCGCAGGGTCTTGTGGAAAATCCCGAGGCTGTCAGCGTAGATGTTGATGAACCCAACGCAGAGGGAGTAACAGTTTATCATCTTCACGTTTCCCAGGAGGAAATGGGCAGAGTTATCGGACGTCAGGGCAGAATTGCCAAGGCAATCCGTGTTGTCATGCGTGCGGCTGCAAGCCGTACAGGCGACAAAATCTCAGTTGAGATTGACTGATTATTTTCTTAATATACCAGTAGAAAACAGAGTCTGTATCTAATTTAGTATACAGACTCTGTTTTTGTTGTTTTTTGTCTGGCGTAATGTTATTATATAATATAAAGTCCCGTTAAAAGGAGGCGTTTTATATGGTAAAAAAATATCTCGAAGTGGGACAGGTTGTAGGTACCCACGGCGTCAGGGGAGAGATGCGAGTAAATCCCTGGTGTGATTCTCCTGAGTTTATGAAGCAGTTTAAACATTTTTATTTGAATAAAGAGGGTACAGAGTCTTTAAAGGTTATTTCATGCCGTCCTCACGGTAACATAGCCCTTTTAAAGGTTGATGGAATAGATTCAATTGAAGCGGTAAATAAAATCATGCGTAAAGTGCTGTATATGGACAGAGCCGAAGCAAATTTAAGTGAAGGCGAAAACTTTATACAGGATTTAATTGATTGCACCGTTTTCGATGCCGATACAGGCGTTATTTACGGAAAGCTTACCGATGTTATGGAAACGGGAGCAAATGATGTCTGGCAGATAACCGATGACAGCGGCAAAGAATATTTAATTCCCGCAATAAAAGATGTTGTGGTTGAAACGGATGTAGAAAACGGAATAATTAAAATCAGACCCATGAAAGGAATTTTTGACGATGCGAATTGATATTCTCACTCTTTTTCCCCAGATGTGTGAAAACGTCCTTAAAGAGAGCATAATAGGCAGGGCAAGGGAAAGGGGACTTATAGAGATAAGCTGTCGTGATATAAGAGAATATACATCGGACAAGCACCGTCGTGTAGATGATACTCCCTATGGTGGAGGAATGGGGATGGTTATGCAGACCCAGCCCATATATGATTGTTTTAAGTCTCTCTGTGAGGATTCAGGAAGACGTCCCCATCTTATTTATATGTCACCTCAGGGAAAGACTCTTACTCAGAAAAGGGCAATTGAGCTTTCCAAGATGGAGCATATAGCCCTTCTTTGCGGACACTATGAGGGTGTTGACGAAAGGGTAATTGAGGAGATCGTCGATGAAGAAATTTCAATAGGCGACTATGTTCTCACAGGGGGAGAGCTTCCGGCGTTAGTTCTTGCAGACTGCGTTGCAAGGATGATTCCCGGCGTTCTTTCGGGAGAGGAAGCCTTTACAAACGAAAGCCATTTTTCGTCTCTCCTTGAATATCCCCAGTACACAAGACCCGTGGAGTGGAGAGGTAAGCAGGTTCCGGAGGTGTTACTCTCCGGCCACCATGCAAATATTGAAAAGTGGCGCAGAGAGCAGTCTTTGAAGCGAACTTTAGAAAAGCGTCCCGAGCTTCTTCAAAATGCAGAGCTTACAAAGTCAGATAAAAAATATCTTAATGAACTTGCTCAGGAGAGAGAAAAGGAAAAAAGTCAGGAGGAGGAATAAATCATGCCTGCATTTTCAACTCACTATATTTTTTCTGATGAAATGATGGATACAATCCGCCAAAGAGCTAAAGGAATAAATATTGATGAGCGTGCAGTAATTTACGGAACTCAGGGACCTGATTTTCTGTTTTTCCACAGATTGCTTCCCAATATGCCCGGGAAAAGTCTTATGGGTACAGGCTCCGCAATACATAGAAGCGACCCCGCAAAGCTTTTTGCAGCAATGGCAGAATATCTCATAAACGGCAACAATTATGACCGTGATAGTGTCATTTCATATTTCTGTGGCTTTATTTGCCACTATGCCCTTGACAGAAGCGTTCATCCTTTTGTTTACTGGGCTATGGAGGATATAAAGAAAAGAGAGCACATAACTTATCATCCTTTTGTGCTCCATAACAGAATAGAATTTAATATTGATATGATTCTTCTCAAAGAGAAAAGAAATATCGAAAACACACTTAAGTTTTCAACAAAAGCCCTTTTGTCCGATGACCCGGAGCTTATAACGAATATGGCAAGGGCGGCGGCTTACGCTTTTTCTGTTACGCTTAAACGTTCCTGTGATGAGGGTAAATTCGAGCAGGCTTTCCGTGATTTTCGCTATATGCAGGGAATAATAAACAGCGGAAACAAAAAGAGAAATGATTTTCTCAGAGCTGTACAGCTGCCTTTTTATCCGGTTATTGGACCTGGCGTATCGTCAATGATGCTTCAGGAAAAAGCTGACGGCAAATACGACTATATGAATATGGCAAAAAATGAGTGGTATTATCCGGCGGATAAATCTATTAAGCTTAATAAGAGTGTCTATGAGCTTTTTGAAGAGGCTAAAGAGGATGCGGCTAATATGATTGCAGGCTTTATGAATATAATTGAAGGAAAGGCGAACTCTTCCGAGGTTTTCGGACACCGCTCCTTCCTTACTGGAACAGATGTATGCTGAGAAAGGAAAAAGAAAATGGAAAAAATAGCAAGCTTTACAATTGACCACGACATTCTTCAAAGGGGAATGTATATTTCCCGTAAAGACGGCGATGTTATTACATATGATATAAGGACAAGACGGCCCAATATTCCGCCCTTTATGGAAAACTCCGCTATGCATACTGTGGAGCACCTTTTTGCAACCTTTGTGAGAAATTCCGAGTTTGCGGATAACATAATCTATTTTGGACCTATGGGCTGCCGTACAGGATTTTATTTCCTTACAAGGGGACTTTCACATAGTGATGCTATTAAACTAACTAAGGAAGCTTTTGATTTTATTGCGAACTTTGAGGGAGACATTCCCGGAGCGACTGCTCGAGAGTGTGGGAACTATCTTGAGCACAGCCTTGAGGGAGCAAAAAAAGAGGCTCTGGAGATGAAAAAGGTTTTGGCTGATTGGAGCGAAGAAAGGCTGATTTATCCGACAAAATGATAGAGAATTTTCCGCTTTATTAATTGAATCGGTATTTTATCATAATTGCTGCTGAGAAAAATTCAGCAAGTTTAATTTTCCTTTAATATTAAAATAGATGAATCTACTTGTCTTTTTCGGTCAAAAAATGTATAATAAAATGTGTTTATCTATAAAAGAAATCAGTTTTTGTTTTTATAAATGTGTGTGGAAATAGGAGGTTGTGCTCTTTGCTTAAATTCAGAAAACGTGACAGAGAAGACAAGCCCGAGGATGATAATAAAAACTTGGAAAATATAACTGACGAACCGAAAGAAACAAATGAGCCGGAGTCCGCTCAGGAAGATAATGAAAATTTCGGTGGAGATTTAACCCTTTACACCTTTGTGTATCTTTTAGGTGCTAACTGTATCAGAGTGGGTAAAAGGTTTTTTAAAGGGCTGCGCCGGATAATAGTGAAACCTTTCAGAGCGATTTATTCTGTTGCACGTATTTTCGTTATAGGTATTGACCATCTGTTCTTTAAATGGCTGCACCGTTTTATTGATGAGCTTCATTATATTAAAGCTGAAGTAAAATCCGCTTATGAAAATATGCGCGGACTTTCAATAAAAAACGTTGGTCTTATTTTTTCCGTACTGCGTCATTATATCAAAAAAGGCTTAAGCCGTCATAGAGCATTTGCACGCTCTGTAATAAGGCTGGCCATGCCTGTTGCAGGTCTTATTGTGCTTGTACTCACTACAAATTATTGGAATGAACGTACTTTTGCACTGGAAATTCTTTACGGTAATGTAAGTCTTGGATATGTGGCAGATGAAAACGTATATCTTGATGCGGAAACTCTTGCTAATGAGAGACTTAATCTTGGCGAATCAGAAACAGCAAGTTCACAGCAAACAGAGGTTTCAATCGAGAAGCCTACATATAAAATAAGAGTTGTTTCTAAAAACGAGCTTACTGACTCATCTGCTTTATGTGATGCTCTTATTGAAAATTCACAGAGCAATATTACAAATGCATGCGGTATATATGTTGACGGAGAGTTTTTATGTGCCGTTAAAAATGAAACTGACGCTACCAGCGTATTTGATGAAATCTTAGAGGCTAACAAACCTGCCGACGGAGAGGGTATTGTAGGTTTCGTTGAAGATATTGAGTATGTTCAGGGACTTTATCCTGATAACGACGAAACTATATGGGATGCCGCAAAGCTGAAAGCCAAGCTTGCTACAAATAAAACTGAAGCGGTTTATCATACTGTTCAGGACGGCGACACACTCTATGATATAGCTCTCGAATATGACACGACAATTGAGCAGCTTTATGCTATGAATCCCGATATGGGTGAAAACATCTATATGGGCGACAAGATTATTGTTTCAATGGAAGTTAACTATGTACGAGTAAAGGTTATGAAGACTGAAGTACGTACAGAGGAGATCCCCTATGAAACAGTTCAAACGGAATCCTCAAGCCTGTATAAAGGTACGCAAAGAGTAAAGACTGAAGGTTCTGAAGGACTTGCACAGATAACAGAGTTGGTTTCATATGTTGACGGAGTTAAAATTTCTACTGAAGAAATAGAACGTGTAACTGTCCGCGAGCCTGTTGACCGTGAGATACTTGTCGGTACAAAGTCGCTTACTGTAAGCGGCGGTGGTGGAACCATCACTACAACAAGCGGAAGATTTGTATGGCCTGTTATCGGTCTTAACAGTATATCCCGTGGTTATGGATATGCTTCAAGTGCTTACGCCAGCGGTTATCATACAGGTATTGATATTACAGGCGGAGGAGCTTACGGCAGAACTATTATAGCTGCCGATGCCGGAACCGTTGTTCAGGCCGGCTGGAACGGAAGCTACGGATACTGTATAACAATCCAGCACAGCGGCGGTCTCAGAACTCTTTATGCACACTGTTCTTCTGTTGGAGTTTATGTCGGACAGTATGTATATCAGGGTCAGGCTATCGGACGAGTAGGTAACTCCGGTTACTCATTCGGTGCACATCTTCACTTTGAGGTTCATGTCAATGGACGTAAGGTCAACCCGAACCCGTATCTCGGAAGATAAAATGCAGCTGATTTGATTCGTAAGCGATTTTCGTTTTCAACGTCAGTTATAAAAAATAAAAGTGCCTGCGATTAGAATAAACCTAATCGCAGGCGCTTTTGATTTTTATTTAATATTTATGCAGCGTTACGCTGCTACAAGATTGAATAGAGGTTCAGCCCTTATTTTACCATGAAGATAACGGCAACTGTTCCTGGACCGCAGTGAGATGTTATTGTACATCCGGCAATCATCTCAATTAAATCTGCTTTGGGAAGCTTGTTCTTTATAAGCTTAACAAGCTTCTGTGAAAGCTCTTTCGGAATACCTGAATTAGCAAAAACTACTTTTGCTGAAAGATCAATGTTGTCACTTTCGCTGAGCTTATCCTCGATATATTTTTCATATACAACATCAGCTTTTCCTCTGTATTTTTTGCCTACTGAAAGGGAACCGTCTGCCATTTCTATTGAGGGCTTAATTCCCAGTACATTTGCGCCTAAAGCGGTAAGTGAAGAGCAGCGTCCGCCCTTGCTGAGAAATTCAAGGCTCGGTATAACGAAGCTTGTTCGCACTTTTGTTTTCTGTTCTTCGAGAGCAGCTGCAATCTGAGAAGCCTCCATGCCGCTGTCACGAAGACGGCATGCTTCAAAAACAAGAAGAGCCTGACCGGAGCAAAGCTGAAGAGAATCCACAACATAGACATCATCAAAATCAGAAGCGGCTATCATGGCGTTCTGACATGAGGAAGAAAGTTTTGAAGTAAATGCAACGTGCACTATCGCATAACCCTGGGAGGTATATTTTTCAAAAAGCTCTGTGTATTCCGCAGGTGTAACCGCTGCAGTTTTAGGTGTTTTTTTGTTTTCGTTATAAAACTTAAAAATATCCTCAGGGACAATATCAATACCGTCTTTGTGTTCGGTATCACCTAAAAGAATTTTAAGGGGTGCAACTTCAATCTGGAGCTGCTGTCTCATTTCCGGAGAAATGTCGCAGGTGCTGTCTGAGGTAATAAAAACCTTTTTAGCCATTTTAAAAAAATCCTTTCTAATTGATAAAAGTCAAAATTAAAAGCTGCGGCATATACCGCAGCTTTTATAATATCATATTTATTTGCCGCCTGCAATAATAACCTGAATTGCATTTGTCGGGCAGCCTTCAGCACATTTGCCGCAGCCGGTACACTTGTCAAAGTCAACCTTTGCACAGTTTCCTGTAACGGTAACAGCGCCTTCGGGACATGCCTTAACGCACTTCATGCAGCCTATGCAGCCTGCTGAACAAGCTTTTCTTGTAGCTGCACCTTTATCCGCATTGCTGCAAAGAACAACGGCTTTCGCCTCGTGGAGAGGCATGAGCTTAATGATGTGCTTTGGACAGGTGTTTATGCACATTTTGCAGGCACGGCAGGCGAGAGGATTAACTCTTGCAACACCGTCGCAAATGGAAATTGCTCCGTATGGGCACACGTTTGCACAGTCGCCGAAACCGATGCATCCGTATGTACATTCGCCGGGACCTCCGAAGAGCTGAGAAGCCATTTTACAGCTCTCAACTCCGCTGTAAGTAAGTTTTGTATCGGTATTCTTTGAAGTTCCGTTACACATTACAACAGCTGTCTGAGGCTTAATGTTTCCGGCGGAAACGCCCATGATTTCGGCAACCTTTGCGGCTACTTCATTGCCGCCGGGAGCACAAAGTGAGGTTTCCTTCGTCTTTCCCTCTGAAAGAGCCTTGGCATATCCTGAGCAGCCTGAAAAACCACAGGCACCGCAGTTAGCTCCGGGAAGAACTGCCTCAATTTCCTCAGCTTTTTCGTCAACAGGAACAGCCATTACGATTGAAGCTACCGCAAGTCCGAGACCTGCTATAAGACCAATGGCGGAAACAATTACTACTGCTAAAAATATTGACATGATTTCTCCGCCTCCTTAACCGAAAATACCGTCTATGATTCCCGTAAATCCAAGGAAGGAAACGGAAACAAGAGAAGCGGCAACGAGTGTTATGGGCAGACCCTTAAGTGACTTCGGAATGTCGCAGGATTCGAGTCTTTCTCTGACTCCGGCAAACATTACCATGGCAAGCATGAATCCGAGACCGGCACCAAGGGAGTTGACAACTGACTGCATGAAGTTGTAACCGTTGTCGATGTTAAGGAGAACAACGCCCAAAACTGCACAGTTGGTTGTAATAAGTGGGAGATATATGCCAAGGGAGTTGTAAAGGGGAGGCATATACTTTTTAAGAATAATTTCAACAAGCTGAACAAGAGCCGCAATAACCAGGATGAAAACGATTGTCTGAAGATAAGCCATATCGTTTTTAACAAGAAGCAGGTTAATGGGATATGTAACAGCAGTTGAAAGAACCATAACGAAAATAACGGCGGCACTCATGCCCGTTGCTGTTGCCAGCTTTTTGGAAACTCCGAGGAAGGGGCAGATACCGAGGAATTTTGCGAGAACGAAGTTTTCTGTAAGAATTCCTGTTAAAAGGATAGCTAAAAATGCTTTCATGCCTTTTCTCCTCCCTCACATTTATTTTCGTCGCCTTTCATTGAGCAGGTAGCAGCCATGGGGCATCCCTCACAGCCTTTAAGCTCTGCTTTGGGTTTACCTTTTCTTTCAGCAAGCTTGTTTGAAAGAGCTATAAGCATACCGAATACAAAGAATCCTCCGGGAGGAAGAATGAAGATGATCATGGGTGAAATAGAAGCCGGGATAATCTGTGCGCCGAAGAAAGTACCGGCGCCGAGAAGTTCTCTGATTGTACCCATGGCAAGAAGAGCTGCTGTGAAGCCAACGCCCATTCCGAGGCCGTCAACAGCGGAAGCGAGAACGGGGTTTTTGCTTGCGAAAGCCTCAGCTCTGCCGAGGATAATGCAGTTAACAACTATAAGGGGAAGATAAACACCAAGCTGTTCGTCAATTTGAGGAAGAAATGCTTTAACAAGCATTTGAACAATTGAAACGAAACCTGCTATAACGACTATGAATGCGGGAATACGTACCTTTTGAGGAATAACCTTTCGCAGGGCAGAAATAACAATGTTTGAACAAACAAGAACAATGGCAGCGGCGGCTCCCATGCCCAGTGCGCTTTCAACGGAAGTTGTAACGGCCAATGTGGGGCAGGTACCGAGCACAAGCCTTAAAACAGGGTTTTCAATGATAATGCCCTTTGAAAATTCTTTGGCAAGACTCTTTTTTTCAGCCATTATTTAGCACCTCCTGTAACCACGCTGTAAAGCTCAAGGGCGATGTTAACAGCGTCCGTAAAAGCGGAAGATGTAATAGTTGCGCCTGTAAGAGCCTGAATTTCGTTTTCTTTGGGTGAATTTTTGGCAACGCCGATTTCACCTGATTTTCCTATATACTGGCTTCTGAAGCTCTCCTTCTGAGCGTTCATGCCGAGACCTGCTGTTTCGGAAAGGGAAAGAGCCTCAACGCCCGTGACCTTTCCGTCTGCCGAAACGCCGGTCATGACTTTAACTTCTCCGCCGTAACCTTTGGTTGAAGTAGTGAAAATATATCCGACGACATTCTTTTCAGCATCAAGACCTACGCAGTAAGTATATTCGGTGCCATCAAGTGTTACGGTTTTGTTTTCGTCGTCAAAATAAGAAGCATCGGCAAGAACGGTTTTTCTTGTTTCAATTTCGGTTTCTACGCTGAGTTTCTCAATAAGCGGAGCCGTAATATTGTTTGTGACTGCAAGAAGCAGTGTAACAACAAGGCTTATTACAAACAGTGAAACGGAAGGAACGAGCACTTCCTTAGCAGAAAATTTCTTCATGCCTTTTTCGCTCCTTTCTTTTCCTTGACATATCCGAAGGGCTTAGGAGTTGTAAGCTTTTCGATATGGGGAACGAGTATATTCATAAGGATGATAGAGAAGGAAACGCCTTCCGGAAGACTGCCGAAGAGTCTTATTACACAGGTGATAAGACCGCAGCCTATGGCATATATGATCTTTCCCTTTGTGTTGATTGGGGAAGTTGTATAATCGGTGGCCATGAAGATAGCTCCTAAAAGAAGACCTCCGCCAAGAACTTCATACATCATAAAGGTGAAGCTTCCGCCGCCTGCAATAAACATAATAACGGCAACGGTTCCCACATAAAGGGCGGGAATCAGGGGAGAAATTACCTTTCTTGCGAAAAGGTAAACGCCGCCGAGAAGAAGTGCTACTGCACAAACTTCGCCAAGGCAGCCCTGACGCTGACCGATGAACATTTCACCGAGGCTGGGAAGAGCCTGATTGGCTTTGAGAGCGGCAGTTGAAACATCTCCGCTGTTAAACATGGTTGCGATTTCTGCAAGGGGAGAAGCGCTTGTTACAGCTGCAACTCCTTTCCATGCATAGGGCTGAGCCCATGTTGACATTGCTGTGGGGAAGGAGGACATAAGGACGATTCTGCCCACAAGAGCGGGGTTAACGAAGTTCTGTCCGATTCCGCCGAAGAACTGTTTTACAACTACTATTGAAACAACGGCGCCGATTGCAGCCATCCAAAGTGGAATATCAACAGGAAGGTTAAATGCCAAAAGCATACCTGTTACAACTGCACTTAAATCGCCTATTGTGTTGCTGCGCTTCATGATTTTGCGGCTTATGTACTCAGAAAGGACACAGGTTACAACGGTAACTGCTGTAACTGCAAGAGTCTTAGCGCCGAAAATGATGACCGAAGCTATCAGAGCAGGCATAAGGGCGATGATAACGTCAAGCATTATACCCGTTGTGGTTTCTCCGGAGCGAACATGCGGAGAAGCGCTTACGGTAAATTTTTTCTTTTTCTGTATTTCCATTTTACTTTCCCTCCGCTTCTCTTACTACGGATTTTGCAAGACGCATGTATTGTACAAGGGGTCTGCCGGAGGGGCAGGAATAAGCACAGCTGCCGCATTCCATGCACACGTTAACACCGATCTTATTAAGTGAATCGGCATCCTTGATTTTAGCGTATCTTTCAATAAGAGTAGGCATAAGACCCATGGGACATACGCTTACGCATCTGCCGCATCTAATGCAATCGCGTTCCTTTTTAACATGAACGTCATTTTCGGCAAAAGCCAGAATAGCGTTGTTGTTTTTAAGAACGGGATATGTGTCGTCGTGAAGGGCAATACCCATCATTGGACCGCCCATAAGCAGCTTATAGGGCTCAGCCTTATATCCGCCGCAGAAATCGATAATTTCATTGATGGGAGTTCCGATTGCAACTCTGACGTTTTTAGGTTCCTTAATAGCGGAGCCATCAACTGTAATAGAGCGGCTTACAAGGGGCTTTCCGGTTTTCATGTAACGTGAAATAAATGCTACTGAACCTACGTTCATAACAACGCATCCAACGTCTGCCGGAAGTTTTCCTGGGGGCACCTTTCTGCCTGTTGCGGACTGAACCATAACCTTTTCAGCACCCTGCGGGTAACGTGATTTAAGGGTCATAAGTTTAACTGTATCGCCAATATCCATTTCGTGGTCGGCGATGTTTTTGAGCACCTTAATTGCTTCGGGCTTATTGTCCTCTACGGCTATGATGATCTGCTTAAAGCCGAACATCTCTTTGAGAAGGTAAACGCCGTTGAGAATATCCCATGAATTGTCTACGCACTCACGAAAGTCTACCGTAATGTAGGGTTCGCACTCTGCTGCGTTTACAACAAGGGTGTCGATGTTCTTGCTTTCATCAAAAGCAAGCTTTACATGGGTGGGGAAACCTGCGCCGCCCAGTCCGACAAGACCGGAAGCACGTACGGCTTTAAGAAAGTCCTCTTTTGTTTCAACAACAGGAGGTTTTACGCCGTCCCACACCTTCATCTCGCCGTCGGATTCAATTACAACTGCCTTTGACGCAGCTCCGTTTGTGAGCTTGATGTCTGCAATAGCTTTTACAGTTCCCGAAACCGTAGCGTGAATGGGAGCGCTGACAAATTTGTCGCTGTCTCCTACCACCTGACCGATTTCCACCTTGTCTCCGGGTTTTACCGTGGGAGTGCACGGTGCGCCGATATGCTGCTGCATAGGCAGAATCACTTTTGCGGGAGCGGGCATACGCACACTCTCAAGGGTAGAGGTGTTCTTGTGGTGAGCAACACTTACCCCTCCGCGTCCACGAACAACGGGTTTCAAAACACCGCTGAGATTGTCGTGTTTCATTCTTTCAACTCCTTTGAGCTTTGCGCTCGAATATGGTACATATATATGCAATGCCGAAGGGTCATTTGAGAAAAAAGCGTTTTTGCTTTTTCAGTACAGGCAGTAATATTTTAAATATGCTTCCTGTAACAAGACCCGTTATAACGGCAAAAACAAGCATAACCGGGGCATAGCCGAAAGTTGCGGCAGTGCCCATTAAAAATGCGGCAGCAACAAGCTGACCTAAATTGTGGGCACAGGCGCAAATTATTCCTATGCCGGAAAAGCCAAAAGGCGATTTTTTGCTTCTGAGAAGAAAATACATTACAACGGTACTGAGCATTCCTCCGCAAAAGCTCATTAAAGCGGCAGAAAAGCCTCTTGTGATAAATGCAAAAATGGCTTTAGCTGCTGTGATTCCTAAAGCACAGGGGAGGCTGATGTTCTCCGCTGCGAACATGGTGATTATATTTGAAAATCCCGGTTTTGCTCCGGGAGGAAGTCCCGGAATAGGGGGGATCATACTTTCAAGAAAAGAAAATGCGAGAGCCTGAGCGGTTAAAATTCCTATTAGTGCGGTTTTCGCTGTTCTTTTGTCTATGTTTGCTTTCATTTATGCCTCCGGGAAAAACTTAATAGGCAATAACGTCAACGGGAGAAGCTTCTCCTGATATTATTCTTACAAGAACTCCTGCGGGAAGACAGGCGGCAGTATCACCTTTATGTGAAAGTGCTCCAGCCGCAATGCAGATTTTGTCGTGGCACTGGGAGGATATAAATTTTATTTCTCCGTTTTCCGCCAGTATTTCGCATTTTACTCCGCTTTCTGTGTTGTCTATTACAAAGTGTTCGCTTTGTCCGTCTTTAAGTTCAACGGTTTTGTAGAGTTCTCCGTCTACGATAATTTCACCTTTGAGGCTGTCGCCGGAATTAAACCGCAGAAAGAAAAACATTATAGCAGCAATTGCTGCTATACCTATTATCAAAATCAAATCGCCCTTACCAAATAGCCTTCTTTTTTCCATAAGCTTCTTTCGCCTTCATAGGGGAATAAATTAATTTAAAGTAAAATCCTCTTCTGTTATCTGAAGTGAATCTTTTATGCCGTCAGTGGCATAAACCTTTTTGTCATGGGTTACAAATATGCCCTCAGCTCCATATTTCTCAAGAAGGGGCAGACTCCTTTCATATCCCAGTACAAAGCAGGCTGTTGAAAGAGCGTCGCTTAAAGCGCCGGAACCTGAAATTACCGTAACGCTGGAAAGTCCGCTGTCAGCGGGATAACCTGTCTGCGGATTTAAAATATGGTGGTAGGTTTTGCCGTTTTCTGTAAAGGTGCGTTCGTAGTCACCGGAAGTAGATATGTAGCTTTCGTTAACTGACAGAGCGCTGAAAATATCTGAAGAGGTTCCGAAGGGATCTCTTATTCCGACTTTCCATTCTCCGCCTGCGGGATTTTCGCCGTAAACGAGTATGCTTCCTCCCGCAGAAATAACAGCACTTTCAACATTATTTTCCTTTAAAATTTCTACAGCCTTATCGCACATATATCCTTTTCCGATTGCGCCAAGATCTATTTGCTGGCCTTCTGAAAGGGTAATTGAATTTGAAGTAAGCGTTACCTTTTCATATCCAACTGTTTCAAGAGCCTTTGATAACTCTTCATCAGAGGGAACACGGGCGTTTTCTGTGCCGATGTTCCAAAGCCCCGTGAGAGCTCCGACAGTCATGTCGTATGCTCCGTCGCTGTCTGCGGAAACCTGTTGGGAAAGGGTAATCAGATTAAAAAGCTCTTCTGAAATTTCACCGCTTCCGTTTTTGTTTATTTTTGCAATACTGGAATTTTCAGACAGTCTCGAAAGAAGCTGGGTTTCAGAATTTTCGACAGTTTCTTTAATTTGCTTGGCAGCGTTTTCTTTTTCTCCGCCGTAAATTTTTACCGAAAAAACTGTGCCCATAGCAATAAAGCTTTCTTCGTAAGGGGAATTTCTCTTACTGAAATATATTATACCAAAAACCGCTCCTACAACAATGGCAACAGTTAAAATTACGGAAATTGTTTTAGATATTTTTGAATTTTTCACTTTAAACTTTCCTTTTAAATTATAGTACCAATACATTTTAAATGATGTTGTTAAAAAATTCAACAACTTATGAAAAAACATGTATTATTTTTACACATTGTTTATAAAATAAATAGAAAATTTTGGATATAACACTGTAAAAATAAAAGAAAAAGCACTATACAACATTTTAATGACATGTAAGCTTAAAAATGATATAATACGCAGGAACACAGTTAAATGAAATAAGTATATTTCACTGTGAGAAAATTCCCTTTTAAGATTTTTGTGAAGGGGAGAGTTTCGGCGGATTTTTCGCATAAAAAAGGAGCTGAATTAAAATGAATTTTGATTTTTTTATGCCTGTAAAGGTTATTAGCGGAAAAGGAGCTGTTGTTAAAAGCGGCGAAGAATTCAAAAAAAGAGGAAAGAGCTTTCTGATAGTTACCGGCGGAAGTTCTGCGGCAAAAAGCGGAGCTCTTGATGACATTTGCACCGTATTAAAGGAAATAGGAGCAGAGTATAAAATTTACGATAAAATAGGTCCTAATCCTCTTATTGAGAACTGCCATGAGGCAGCTCAAATTGCCATCGAGATGAATGCCGACTGCATAATCGGAATAGGCGGAGGCTCACCTATGGATGCTGCAAAGGCGGTTTCGGTTTACGCCGTTCATAAAGAATGCTCTCCTGAGGATATATATGCACTTCCCTTCGGAGCTGAGCACCTGCCTTTGGTACTTGTAGGCACAACTTCCGGTACAGGAAGCGAGGTTTCGGGAGTATCGGTACTTACAAACGGCGCAACAGGCAGAAAAAAGAGTATAGGCGGAATTTATGCTGACATCTCTTTCGGATGTCCCGAATACACAAATACAATGCCGTATTCGGTAACGGTTTCGACGGCGGTTGACGCTCTTTCTCATGCAGTTGAAGGATGGTTTTCTCCTAAAATCAGCGACAGCGTAAAGGTTTTTGCTTTAAAAGGATTGCCAATGATATATTCATCCCTTAAAAAGCTTGTTGAAACAAAAGAGCTTCCCGATGAAGAAGGCAGAGAGGAGCTTTATTACGGTTCACTCTATGCGGGAATGGTTCTTAATGCCTGCGGAACAGCTTTCCCGCATCCCATGGGATATGTTCTTACGGAAGATTACGGATTCCCACATGGCTTTGCCTGCGGAGCATTTTTGCCGTATCTTGTGGAGAGGGGAGAAAAATATGCTCCCGAAAAAGCAGGGGAACTCTTTGAGCTTATATCTTCTGATTTGGAAGAGTTTACCGCTCTTCTTAAAAAGGCTGTTGATATTTCAAAGGTTTCAATGACAGAAGAAGAGGCTCTCGAATATTCAAACCGCTGGGAGAATCAGAAGAATTTTAAAATTGTTCCCGGAGGCTATACAAAAGAGGATGCTTTCGAGCTTCTCAAAAAACTTTTTGTAAAATAACACGGAGGAAAATTTATGGCGCTTAAAGTTGAGGGGCTTACAAAAAGCTTCGGAAAAAAGGTTGCCGTTGACAATCTCAATTTCGAGATTTCACAGCGTGGAGTTTTCGGGCTTATCGGCACTAACGGAGCGGGAAAAACCACCACAATCAGAATGATTCTCGGAATAATGCCTGCAGACAGCGGTACAGCACTGTGGGACGGGAAACCAATAACGAGAGAAACGCTTTCTTTCGGATATATGCCGGAGGAGAGGGGAATATACACTAAAAATAAAGTCCTTGAGCAGCTTGTCTATTTCGGAATGCTTAGAGGCATGAATAAAACCGATGCGGCAAAGTCTGCCCTGAGACTTATGGACAGACTTGGAGTATCAGAGTATAAAAATATGGTTGCCGAAAAGCTTTCAAAGGGCAACCAGCAGAAAATACAGCTTATTGCGACCCTTATTCATGACCCACAGCTCATTTTCCTTGATGAGCCTTTCAGCGGACTTGACCCAGTCAACGCCAAGGTTTTAAAAGAGCTCATTGAAGAACTTACCGCTAAGGGTAAATATATTGTAATGAGCAGCCATCAGATGGATGTAGTTGAGGATTTTTGTAAGGATATTGTTATCCTTCACAGCGGAAAAACTCTGCTTCAGGGTAGTCTTCGCAAAATAAAAGAGGGCTACGGTCACACCAATCTTATTGTAAACTGTGCTGAGGATATATCGGCTATTGCAAATGAAGAGGGGCTAATCCTTTCCGATACCAGAGCAGGAGAGTATGAGTACAAAATCACAGGGGACGAAATGGCTCAGAGATTTTTATCCCGCCTTTTAAAAGAGGGAATTTATCCCGTTAAATATGAGATAAAGGAACCCAGTCTCAACGAGATATTTATTGAAAAGGCAGGTGGAGTAAAATGAAGCAAATTTTTACGGTTTTCGCCTTTACTCTTAAAGATGCCATAAGAAAAAAGGCCTTTATAATTTCTACTGCGATAATTTTAGTGCTTATTATCGGCGGTTCGGCGGCACTGGCAATTTTTATGGGTGGTTCTGATGAACCGGATGAGGGAACAGATGCAACGCCACAGAAAAACGTATGCTATTATCTTGATGAGCACAATTTGATTCCGGGAGCGGCTCAGGCTTTGACTGTTCTATATGACGTTAAAGAGATAGCGCCGGAAGAAAAAGAAGATGTTATAGCTCAGATTAAAGAAGATAAAAACATTTCACTTTTGGAAGTAGGCGTAAAAAATTCTCAGCCTCTTGTAACTGTTTATTCAAAGGATTTCATGAGTGGGGCGGGAGCCAATATTTCAACAGTGTCTCAGATAATAAACGAGGTTCATTCAATGAATGTGCTTGTTGATTCTGGCGTTGACTCCGATCTGGTAATTCTTTCAAGGCAGCCTGTACAGTATGAAACCGTATTCGCAGGTGAAATGAATACCAGTGCATATGTTATAGGTATTGTGTTTACCCTTCTTATGTTCTTTGCAATTTACTATTACGGCTACGGAGTCGCAATGTCCGTAGCTACGGAAAAAACTTCAAGGGTTATGGAAACACTCATTGTTTCAGCAAAGCCTTCAAGGATACTTTTAGGTAAATGCTTTGGTATGGGAGTTCTGGGTATTATACAGTTTGCCATGATTGTTTTAACGGGAGCAGTTTGCCTTAAATTTATAATTCCCTCAGAGCTTTTATCTCAGGGTTCAGAATTTTCGCTGAGTGTTCTGAATGCTGAAACAGCAGCGGTGATGTTTGTATATTTTGTTTTAGGATACAGCCTTTTCGCAGTAATGAACGCAGTGAGCGGAGCCCTTGTAAGCAAAATAGAGGATCTCAATTCAGCTATGATGCCCGTAATGCTCCTTTCCATGGTAGGCTTTTATTTAGGTTATTTTGTAAACATTCTTTCTCCCGGCAGTGGAATAGTTCAGAAAATTGCGATGTATCTGCCTATTTCTTCACCGTTCATTGTACCCTCAAGTATGCTCAGTAACTCCATTGAGCCATATCAGGTGGTAATTTCTGTTCTTATTCTTGCTCTTTCAGTAGTGGCGGTGGGAGCTCTTTCCGTAAAGATTTATTCAGCTTCCGTTCTCCATTACGGAAACAAGCTCAAATTTAAGGATGCTATCAAAATGAGCAAGCAGAAGTAAGCTAAATGAAATATTGTATTGCATTAAATCAGCGGCAGCTAAAAAGCTGCCGCATTTTATATTCTGGATATGATTATGGTAAATATTTTTATTTATGTTGATAAAAATCCATATTACTATTGATTTTTTTATCAATGGCAGTATACTGTAAAAAAACAACGGAGGTACCGTACCGTGAAAAATGATTTGCTTACGGGAAAGCCTATAAAATCAATAGTATATTTTGCAATTCCCATTGCCATTAGCTCACTTTTGCAGTTTTCATATAATTTTGTCGATAATATCATAGTCGGCAGATTTGTCAGCACTGAGGCCCTTGCGGCGGTTGGCAATGTGGGGTCAATAAACAGTTTTATTGTTGGAACCGCTCTCGGACTTACAAGCGGTTTCGCAATTCCTGTCGCTCAGAGATTTGGAGCTCAGGATTATAAAAAGATGAATGAATATATTGCCAACAGCATATCTTTGTCTTTTGTTATAGGTGCAGCAATAATTATTATCGCTCACCTTATTTCCGATCCTATTCTCCGTTTAATAAATACTCCGGACAACATATTCGAACTTTCTTCGTCGTACATAAATATTCTTTATTTCGGTGTGCCGATACAAATGCTGTTCAATAATTTTGTAGGCATCGCAAGAGCTTTAGGTGATAGTAAAAGACCTCTGTATTTTCTTATTGTAAGCGTTTTCTTTAATCTTGTTTTGGATTTACTTTTTGTAAAAACCTTTGGAATGGGAGTTCAGGGAGCAGCTATTGCCACTGTTCTTTCAAACGGCATAGCCTGTGTTTTTACAGCCTGGTATGTAGTAAAGAATTTCAGTATTATCAATCTTAATATTAAAAGTTTGAAGCTAAAATGGAAAATAAGCGCCGAGCAGCTAAAATTAGGCATACCTGTTTCACTTCAGTTTACAATCACTTCTATCGGTTCAATGATTTTACAAACAGCAATTAACGCTTTTGGCTCATCAGCTATTGCGGCTATTACCGCCGCAGGCAGAGTTGAGCAGATTATGAATGTGCCCATGAGCAGCCTCGGCGTTGCCAACGCAACGTTTGTTTCCCAAAACTACGGAGCAAAAGATTATAAACGAATAATCGATTCTGTTAATAAAATCTTTGTTCTCGATGTCATTATGTCTGTATTTTGCAGTGTCGTTCTGGTATTGGCAGGACCTTATGCGGTCAAATTGTTTATTACTGACAGTAGCCCCCAGATTCTTGCCTATGCCAATCAGTACCTGTATACAATAGGCGGATGCTATGTTTTTGTATCGCTGCTATTCGTATTCAGAAACACCTTACAAGGACTCGGCTTTACCTACGCAAATACAATTGCCGGAGCAGGCGAACTAATCGGAAGAATGTTTGTAGCGTATGTTTTAACTCCTTATTTTGGTTTTGCTGCACTGTGTTTTGCAGGACCTTTTGCATGGCTGCTGGCAGATATTCCCCTTATCATTATATATTTGGGAAAGAGAAAGAAATTTAAAAAGCTTATTAACAGCGAAGTGTAAAGTATATATCCTTGTATATGCTGCAAAAAATCCCGATAATAAAGTATAAGGTGCAGCGCCGTATCCTCTTTAAGAGGGATACGGCGCTGTTTTAAGTTTTCCTCAGGATATACAGAAAATCCTAAATATAAAATAACCCTTTTTCAACTGTTGGTAGAATACTATTCAAATAATGGATTATTGTATTTGCACATTTAAGACATTATTATAAAGGTGTAACAGCTGTTAAATAATTTTAATGAGGTGTTTGTATGACTATATATTTCAGTGAAAATATAAAAAGTTTAAGAAAATCGAGAGGTATTACACAGGAGTCTTTTGCAAATTATCTTGGTGTATCCTTTCAGGCTGTCAGCAAGTGGGAAAGAAACGAATGCTATCCAGATATAACCTTGCTTCCGGAAATTGCTGAGTTTTTCGGCGTCAGTGTTGATGAATTGCTCGGTATTGACAGAGCTAAAAAAGAGGCGGAACTTACCGGACTCATTTATAATTATGATAACTTCGTTAACGATGATGACAAAAAGCATAAGGCAATTCTCGATATGATCGAAAAGTATCCCAATGATTTCAGGGTTCAGCTTAGATATCTTGCTGACTTAATGTTTCATAAAAACGGTGAGGATTTTTCAAAAAACCTCGGAAAAATCCAGTCAATTTACGACAATATACAAAATAACTGTACGATTGATACTATCAGAATTTGCTCCAAAAGATATATGGCAGCCTATTACAGAACGCTTTCAGAGTATGATGAAAGCGGAATAACCTTTGAAGACGCACAGCAGATTATAATGGAAATGCCCTATATGAGAGACGGACAGGAATTTCTCATGTCTTATCTTTATCCCCATGATACCGATAAGTGGAAGGATTATACCATGGAAGCGGTTGAAGAAGAGATAAGTCTTTTGTGTCACGGAATTGCGCATCTTGAAGGAGCCTTTATAGATGAGAGTATTGATATTACCCAAAGGATAAACGCCTTAGAATTGGAAATTAAAATTCTCAACGGATTTTATGATGACGGCAACTTCGGCAGAGCATGGAGGAATGTCACATATGCTTACGGTCATTTAGGACATTTGTATTTTGAATCAGGCAACAAAGAAAAAGCTCTTGAGAATCTTAAAATGTCTGCCCTCCTTGCAAAGGAGTTCGATGAAATGGACAGAATTACTACTATGCACTCGAAATTCTTTAATGGCAGGGAATTTGATAAGCATACTCTCGGCAGCACTTATATTGCTTCAACAAGGATGTATGAACTTATGACAGAAAGATACCCATTGACTGATGAATTCAAGGAAACAAAGGA
Source organism: uncultured Oscillospiraceae bacterium (assembly GCA_949289045.1). Taxonomy (GTDB): domain Bacteria; phylum Bacillota; class Clostridia; order Oscillospirales; family Acutalibacteraceae; genus UMGS263. The sequence continues at coordinate 19,013 of CASEMN010000016.1, read as the reverse complement.
ATTTAAGGAGATTTTGAAAATTTTAGATCGCTGACAAATAAAGTGAGCCGGCAGAGGATAATAACTCTGTCGGCTCAGCCTGCCGCTAAAATGCGGCATTTTTAATTTTACGAAAGGGAAAAAGTTAAGGTAACTGTTTCACCGCTTAAAAGCTCTTGAAGCTCCGCCTCGGAAAGATTTTCAATATGGCCGAGTTTTGTGTAAGACCAGGTGTTTGTTCCGTAATAAACTACAACAGAATTACTCGAATAAAGCATTATATCGCCGGGCTCGGCGGTCATGTGGACATCGTTGCTTTCAATCCTTTGGGGCAAACTTCCAACCTGTTCAAACCCGCCGTACTGATGAGCTTTAATGGTAAAATTTCCGTCTGCGGCTAATTCTTTGAGTGCCGACACGGACGCGTTATTTTCCCATTTTACCCTTAACTGTGTTCCGTCAACTGATAAAGTAAGATTTGTGTTTTCGTTTTTTTCATTCATATAATTTGAAGTTTCCTCATCTGATAAAATGTTGTACTGTGACTGGGGTTCATGTGATTCTGTCATATTCGGCTCCGAAGTACAACCTACCATAAATAACATTATAATAGCAGTCAGAATAAACAATATCTTTTTCATTATAGATATTTCCTCAAAAATTCTGTTATTTTATCAAAGGGGATAATATCGGTTCTGTCATAAAGGTCAGTGTGAACTGCTCCGGGAATAATCATCAGCTCTTTGTTATCACCTGTAAGTTTTGCAAAAGCATCTTTGCTGAAATAGCAGGAATGAGCTTTTTCTCCATGTACAAGCAGTACGGCGCTGCGGATTTCATTGCTGTAACTTAAAATAGGCATATTTAAAAATGAAAGTGAAGAGGTTATATTCCAGCCGTCGTTTGAGTTTAAAGACCTTTTATGATATCCGCGGCTTGTTTTATAGTAATCATAATAATCCTTTACGAAAAACGGTGCGTCATCGGGAAGGGGATCAATTACTCCGCCGGCTCTTTCATAGCTGCCGTTTTTGTAGTCGATAGTTCTCTGATTATTTAAAGCAACTCTTTTTTCATGACGTGCTTCTTCGCTGTCTTCACTGTCAAAATATCCCTTTGCGTTTACTCTCGTCATATCGTACATTGTAACTGCCACAGTGGCTTTAATTCGTGTATCAATTGCCGCTGCGTTAAGTGCCATTCCGCCCCAGCCGCAAATTCCTATAATTGCTATTTTCTCAGGGTCAACGTTTTCCTGAACGGAAAGAAAATCAACGGCTGCCTGAAAATCCTCAGTATTGATGTCAGGTGAAGCTACATATCTCGGCATTCCACCGCTTTCTCCTGTAAAGGAGGGGTCAAATGCAATTGTCAAAAATCCTCTTTCTGCCATGGTCTGTGCATAAAGTCCTGAGGACTGCTCTTTTACCGCTCCGAAAGGGCCACTTACTGCAATTGCCGGCATCTTGCCTTTTACGTCTTTCGGAGTGTACATATCTGCTGCAAGTGTAATTCCATAGCGGTTGTGAAAAGTGATTTTGCAGTGGTCAACCTTTTGGCTTTTGGGAAAGGTTTTATCCCATTCATTTGTCAAAGTTAATTTTTCTTCCATTTTAAAGTCCTCCTTGTCTTATTGTTTTACAGCATTTTCGCTGTCTGTATCCAGTGTTTTTATAATTTTCGCAGGAACACCGCCGACAATAACGTTTTCCGGAACATCCTTTGTCACAACTGCTCCGGCGGCAATAATGGCTCCATCACCTATTGTTACTCCGGGTACAACCGTAGCGTTTGCCCCTATCCAGACATTTTTTCCGATTGTTATGGGAGCGGGATGCATTGTGCCACGGTTTTCCGGCACAAAATCATGGTTTAAAGTAGCAAGTACAACATTGTGTCCTATGAGTGCTCCGTCACCGATAGTAATTCCGCCCTGATCCTGAAAACGGCATCCGGAGTTAATAAATACATTTTTTCCGACATTTATATTTTTGCCGCAGTCAGAATAAAAGGGAGGAAACATCCTGAAAGAAGGATCTACTTCTTTTCCGATAAGCTTCGAGAATAATTGGTTTATTTCTTCAGGTTCATGGTATCCGCAGTTAAGCTCCGCTGTAATACGCATCGCTTCACTGCTTACTTTATGCATAAATTTGTGAACCTCGGAACCACTTAAAACAGTTTTTTCGCTGTTTAAGTGTTCCAAAAATTCCTTTAAGTCCATTTTATCAGCTCCAATTTAAGGTTATTACTTTCCTGCTTATAGTATAAAATAGTTTTCTGAAAGCATCAAATACCTATATCAAATGCGATTATATGCTTGACGAGCATATAATTTCACAATATACTTTATACTGAGCAAAACAAAGGAGCAGAAAAAGATGGAAGTTCGTGTGTTAAGATATTTTCTTGCCGTTGCAAGGGAAGAAAGCATTTCCAAAGCGGCTGAGATTTTGCATATTACCCAGCCGACTCTTTCCCGTCAGATAATGGAGCTTGAGCAGCAGCTCGGGTGCAGGCTTTTAAACCGTGGAACGAGAAAACATAAAATTACTTTGACTCAGGACGGAATGCTTCTTCGTAAGCGAGCGGAAGAAATTATAACCCTTATAGATAAGACGGAAAGTGAGTTTGCCTCATCGGATTCTTTAATAAGCGGGGATATTTATATCGGCGGCGGAGAAACCGATGCTATGCGTCTTATTGCAAAAACAGCGCAGAAACTTAAAAGAGATTATCCGGGTATACGATATCATCTGTTCAGCGGAAACGCCGATGATGTAACGGAAAAACTTGATAATGGTCTTATCGATTTTGGAATACTTATTGAGCCTGCCGATATTAAAAAGTATAACTATATTCAGCTTCCGGCAACGGATCGCTGGGGGCTTCTTATGAGAAAGGACAGTCCTCTTGCGAAGAAAGAAAAGATTGCTCCAAAAGATTTAGAGGAGATTCCTCTCATTACTTCACGTCAGACACTGGTACACAACGAAATATCAGGCTGGATTGGCGGAGATTTTGATAAGCTTAATATAGTAGCTACTTATAATCTTGTTTATAATGCATCGCTTATGGTAGATGAGGGTTTCGGATATGCCCTGTGCCTTGATAAGCTGGTTAATACGTCGAAGGACAGCAGTTTGTGCTTCAAACCACTATATCCTCAGCTGGAAGCCCATTTGGATATTGTATGGAAAAAATACCGTGAGTTTTCAAAAGCCGAAGAAAAGTTTCTCTCTATGCTGAAAAAGGAAATAGAAAAATGGGATGAAAGCGTTTTGTAAATTTAAGGGTGAATAAATTTAAATTGCTTTTTTCGGCATGAAGGCATGAATAGGTGATAAATAATATAACGGATTACCGTTTGAAAAGACAAAACAAGCTCGCAAATAGGTTAAACCTAAACGCAAGCTTGTTTTATTTGTAGTATAGTTGAAACACCAAATAAGCTGTTGTGACTGTTTATATAAAATCATTATAGCAAAAATTTAGCGGTTTCCTGTTATGATGAATTTTATAAGTTGCTCTACATCATCGAAATCGTCGTAGTCTCCATTTATACCTTCTCGGTGATATATAATTCCTTTTTTCTCATTTTCTTCTAAACAATTCAGCAATTTTTCTTCGCCGTGTCTTTTGATGAATAAAGTAAATGTATATGGCTTGATTTTCTTTAGCAATCCTTTTTTACAATCTTCTTCACACATATAACAGTGCGTTAATCCTTTTTCGATTGAACATTTTTTATTCTCACAAAAATCATTATCTGGGCATCCACTTGAATTACATCCATTGCATTTGCTATTTTCTGAACACAAGCAACAAGCAAGACCGCATCTTGCAATACCTAATTCTTTTTTCATAGATATTCTCTCCGACTTGTAATGTATTGATATTTTCTATATTCACATTTTATAGAGAATTTTTAGATAGCGGAATTACTCATGAATTTTCCCTGACTATATCCATGGCAAGGGAATAAAGCTGCTCCATGGATGAAAGCTCACCGATTTCACGGCGTTTCTGTGCCGCTCCTCTAAGTCCCTTTGTATACCATGCGGCATGCTTTCTCGCCTCTCTCATTCCGATATAGTCGCCTTTATATTTGCAGATTGTTTCAACGTGTTTGAGCATTACCCTCATTCTTTCTGAAACAGGAGGCTCCGGGAGCACTGCTCCGTCTTTGAGATATGAGTTTATCTGATAAAATACCCAAGGCCTTCCCAAAGCTCCTCTGCCGACCATTAGCATATCGCAGCCGGTCTCCTCAAGCATTTTTGCTGCAGAAAATCCGTCTTCAATGTCGCCGTTTCCTATTACGGGAATCGATACGCTTTCCTTTACCTGCCTTATTATGTCAATGTCAACAGGAGGGGAGTACATCTGCTCTCGTGTTCTGCCGTGAACGGTTATAGCGGAAGCCCCGGCGTTTTCGCATCTTTTTGCAACCTCGCAGGCGTTGATGTTTTCCTTATCCCAGCCTGCACGTATTTTTACTGTTACCGGTATATCAACAGCCTTTACAACTGCTCTTACCACATCTTCCGCAAGACGGGGATTTTTCATAAGCGCTGACCCCGAACCTGTTGAAGCCACTTTTGGTGCAGGGCATCCCATGTTTATATCTATAAAATCAGGACTGTATTTAAGAGCCTCAATTGCTGCTTTTGCCATTGTCTCCGGCTCACAGCCGAAAAGCTGTACAGCTGAGGGACGCTCAATGTCCGAAAGAAACATAAGTTCTCCCGATTTTTTATCACCCATTGTAATGCCCTTTGAGCTCACCATTTCGCTGACTGTGAAAGCTGCTCCGTAATAAGCACACAATTCACGGAAAGCTCTGTCCGCAACTCCCGCCATGGGAGCGAGAGCTGCATATTTTGTTATTTCAAGATTTCCTATTTTCATTTTAACGCCTTTCGGTAATTGATTTTATGTTGATTAAAGAATTGAAGCATCCTTGCTCTTTCTGTCATACGTGACAAAAAATTCCTGATTTTTTTTGCTTAGTTCGCTTAGAAAGATTTTAAGAAAATCCTCGAAATCCGGCGCAAGCTCCATTTTCGGTATTTCGTCTATATCTGCCCAGAAAACTTTTCCTTCCTCAGTTTCACCTATAAGCTCACCGCTGTAAGTATCGGTTTTATAGAGCATTACGATATATCGGTTTCCTTTTTTCTTGTGACACCACTGGGCAATGCCGCAAAGTTTGAGATTATCGATTTTAAGTCCTGTTTCTTCTAAAACTTCTCTCTTTGCGGAATCAACAAAGCTTTCTCCTTTTTCAACATGACCTCCGGGGAAAGTTATGCCTTTCCAGTATGTTGTCCTCTGCTGCACAACGGCACGGTTTGTGTCTTTATCGTAAACCATTACCATGTTGGTAAATTCTGCTTTTAATGCATTACTCATGCTTTCACACCTCAAATAAGATGTTTTAATTAATGTGGTAGTGTGTTTTATTAAAAAGTGAGGATTACTTACAGTATTTTTGTTTCAGTATTCTTCTTGTCATACGTGGCAAAAAACTCCTGCTTGTCATCGCTGAGAAATACTTTAAGGTAATCATCAAAATAAGGCGGGAGCTCCATGTTAGGTATTTCGTCTATATCAGCCCAGAAAACTTTGCCTTCCTCAGTTTCTTCTATAAGCTCACCGCTGTAAGTATCGGTTTTATAGAGCATAACCATGTACCTTTCGCCGCTTTTTCTATGGCACCAGTCTATAATGCCGCAAAGTTTTAGATTATCGACTTTAAGTCCTGTTTCCTCTAAAACTTCTCTTTTGGCGGAATCAATAAAGCTTTCTCCCTTTTCAACATGACCGCCGGGGAAGCTTATGCCCTTCCAGTATTTTACCCGCTGCTGTACAACGGCACGGTTTGTATTTTTATCGTAAACCATTACCATATTGGTAAGTTCTGCTTTGAATGTGTTGCCCATGGTTTAACACTCCTTTTTTAAAAAACAACAGTATTTTAGCATAAAGGGGCAAGAAATGCATTATTTATCGGGAAAATTATTGCGGTAAGGTTTTATAAACCTTTGTTTCGGCTGACATGAGGAAAAAAATGTGGTACAATAAAACGAAATGCAAATAATGAATGTTAAGTCTTATAAACATAAATTCAGACCTCATTTTAAGATAAAGGAGAAAAGCGTATGAAACTGCTTGTAATAGACGGAAACAGTATAGTAAACAGAGCCTTTTATGGCATAAAGCTGCTTACTACAAAGGACGGTAGATTTACTAACGGAATTTACGGATTTTTAAATATACTTTTAAAGCTCAGGGAACAGTGTCAGCCCGACTCGGTTGCAGTTGCCTTTGACCTTAAAGAACCTACTTTCCGCCATAAGATGTACGGAGAATATAAAGCCGGCAGAAAGGGAATGCCTCCGGAGCTTGCTTCACAGATGCCTGTTTTAAAGGAGCTTTTAAAAGAGCTTGGATATAAAACCGTTGAATGTGCAGGCTATGAGGCGGACGATATACTGGGCACTCTTTCACGCAGCGGCAGTGAGGGTGATTTTTGCTATATTGCAACAGGTGACAGGGACAGCTTGCAGCTTGTCAGTGATAACGTAAATGTGCTTCTTGCGTCAACAAAAATGGGCAGAGCCGAAACAAATCTTTATGATAAAGCAAAGCTTAAAGAGGAATACGGCGTTGAGCCTGAGGGTATGATCGAAATAAAAGCTCTTATGGGCGACAGTTCCGACAATATTCCCGGTGTTGCGGGAATAGGTAAGAAAACCGCTGAGGATCTTGTTCAGCGGTTCGGGAATATCGACTATATCTATGAGCACCTTGATGAAATTGATATTAAAAAAGGTGTCCGTGAAAAGCTCAGTTTGGGTAAAGATTCAGCTTACATGAGCCGAACTTTAGGAACTATAAATCTTGAAGCACCTGTGGAGAAAAACTGGAGTAAATATATTATAGAAGAGCCTACGGCAAAAGCGGGAGCAATGCTCGCATCCCTCGAGCTTTTCTCCATTATCAAAAAAATCGGCTTAGAGGTAAATGTACAGGAAGAAGCGGCAGAGGAGATAAAGCAGGAATCTTTAAAATATGAAAAGAGTTTTTCAGCCGATGAAGCCTTTAAAGAAGCAGAAAAAACAGGAGAGATATATTTCACCTTTGGTTTTGACGAAAGCGGCTTTAAAGATTTCACTTTTATAATCGGAGAAAAAGTTTATAAAATTTCTCCTCTCGATTTAAGCTTTAATCCCTTTATACTGGGAATTTCACAGAGCGAAAAAATCAGAAAATATACCTGTGACATTAAGAATTTTGCCTCTCTCTGTTCAGATCTCGGCGGAGAACTTAACGGTGAATTTTTCGATACAAGCCTTGCGGGATATCTTCTCAATCCCTCGGCTTCCGATTACGATATAGTCCGTCTGGCAGGAGAGTATACAGTTTCTCCCTGTGAGATTTCAGGGGAAGAGGATGTACCGGACAGCGTAAAGAATATACTTTATTTAAAGCCGCTTTGTCTGGTTCTTAAAAGCAAGCTTTCCGAAAACTGTCAGGAAGAACTTATGGAGAAAATCGAGCTGCCCCTTGCACTGGTGCTTTCGGATATGGAGCGGACAGGCTTCATGGTTGACGGCGATGGGCTCAAAAAATTCGGAGTTTCCCTTGAGGGAAGAATAGGGGATATTGTGGCGAGAATCTATTCTCAGGCAGGATTTGAATTTAATATAAATTCCCCGAAGCAATTGGGAGAAGCTCTTTTTGAGAAAATGGGAATCCCAGCAAAGAAAAAGACAAAGAGCGGGTATTCGACCAGCGCCGATGTACTTGAGGGACTTGCAGCAGACTATCCGATAGTTTCCGACGTTTTGGAATACAGAACTCTTGCAAAGCTTAAATCCACCTATTGTGACGGACTTGCAAAGGCAATTGGAGATGACGGCAGAATACATTCTACCCTCAATCAGACCGAAACGAGAACGGGACGAATTTCATCCACGGAGCCGAATCTTCAGAATATTCCCGTCCGTCAGGAGCTTGGCAGAGAGCTGAGAAAGTTTTTCCGTGCAAAGGACAGCTGTGTCCTTGTGGATGCCGACTATTCACAGATTGAGCTGCGTGTCCTTGCCCATATGGCGGATGACAAAAACATGATAGAGGCTTTCAATAACGGTGACGACATCCACGCCATTACGGCTTCTCAGGTTTTCAATATGCCCCTTAACATGGTAACCCCTTTAATGCGAAGCAGGGCAAAAGCTGTTAATTTCGGAATTGTTTACGGAATAGGAGCTTTCTCTCTCGGTAAGGACATCGGAGTTTCGAGAGCCGAAGCAGACAGATATATAAAGGGATATCTCAATCACTATTCAGGCGTTGCAAAGTATATGGATGACGTAATAAAAACCGCCAAGGAGCTTGGATATTCCCAGACACTTTTCGGAAGAAGACGTTATCTGCCTGAAATTACCGCTTCAAACGGAATGCTTCGTGCCTTCGGCGAAAGAGTTGCGAGAAATATGCCCATTCAGGGAACTGCCGCCGATATAATCAAAATAGCTATGATTAAAGTAAGTCAGCGATTAAAGGCTGAGAATATGGAATCCAAGCTTATAATGCAGGTACACGACGAACTTATTGTCGAAGCTCCCGAAAATGAAGCTGAGAAGGCGGCAAAGATTCTTAAAGAGGAAATGGAAAACGCCTGCAAAATGAAAGTGAAGCTTTTAGCAGATGTAAATATAGGTAAAACATGGTATGATGCAAAAGGGTGATGGATTATGATAAATGTACTTTTTGTCTGTACTGGCAATACATGCCGCAGTCCAATGGCTGAGGGGCTGTTTGCTGACTTAATAAGAAAATGGAAAATTGAGGGCATAAGATGTGAAAGCGCAGGCCTTGCCGCTTTTCCGGGAGATGCTCCCAGTGAAAACGCAGTAAAAGCTGCGAAGGAAATGGGTACTGATATTTCTTCACACCGTTCAAGACAGCTTAGTATTCCTCTTGCAGAGCTTACAGATTTGTTTGTATGCATGACTCCGGAACATGAAGAGGCAATAAAAAGAGTCATTCCCGATGCTAAGACCACAGTGCTCAGCGGGGGAGTAAGCGATCCATACTGCGGAGACATATGGACTTATAGAAAATGCGTCGATAAAATCACCGACGGATTTCAGGATCTTGTAAATGAAATAAGAGCCATGGAGAAAGAAAATGACTGAAATTTTGTCGATGACTGAAAAAAGCGTAAAGGATATAGCTCTTTGTGAAAGGACATGCTTTTCCTCACCTTGGAGCGAAGATGGAATAAGAGCAGAGCTCAGTAATCCCACAGCTCATTTTTTCACACTGAGTTTTGACGGAGAGTTTGCAGGATACTGCGGTATGCATGAGGTGTGCGGCGAATGTTATATTGCCAATATTGCCGTAATGCCGAAGTTTAGGAGAATGGGCGCTGCATCCATGCTTTTAAAAAAGCTTATCTCTCTGTGTGAAGAAAACGGATGGGAATTTATCTCTCTTGAAGTGCGAAAATCCAATATGGCTGCTATTTCTCTTTACGAGAAATTTTTGTTTGTCCCTGTGGGGGAGCGGAAAAACTTCTATACAAATCCACAGGAGGACGCTATTATAATGACGAGAAATTTTAAAACAGGTGATAATATATGAAAATACTTGCTATTGAAAGCTCCTGCGACGAAACAGCAGCTGCTGTTGTGGAGGATGGCAGAAAGGTTCTTTCAAATGTAGTTGCTTCTCAGGTTGAGGAGCATAAAATATATGGCGGCGTTGTGCCGGAAATAGCTTCAAGACGTCATACCGAGGCAATTTCCGGAGTGGTTTCAAAAGCTCTCAGCGATGCAGAATCTACTCTTTCGGATATTGACGCCATAGCCGTTACATATGCGCCGGGGCTTATCGGAGCTCTTCTTGTAGGCGTTAATTTTGCAAAAGGACTTTCGGTTTCTTCCGGTATTCCCCTTGTACCTGTACACCATTTAAGGGGACATATCGCTTCAAACTATCTCACTTTCCCGGAACTTGAGCCTCCATTTCTTTCCCTTGTGGTATCAGGCGGCCATAGCCACATTGTGGAAGTGAGGGATTATACTGAGTTTTCCGTAATAGGCAAAACCCGTGACGATGCAGCCGGAGAAACTCTCGATAAAGCTGCAAGATCAATGGGCATTCCCTATCCGGGTGGACTCAATCTCGATAAGCTCTGTCAGGGTGGCGACGTAAACGCCTATCGTTTCCCGCAGCCAAAAGTTGACGGCAGTGTCTATGATTTCAGCTTTTCGGGACTTAAAACCTCAGTTATAAATCTGCTACACAACATGAAGCAGAAAGGTGAGAAACCCGATGTTAAAAATATCGGCGCATCCTTTATGAATGCCGTTACAGGACTTCTCTGTGACCACACAATGAAAGCCGCCGAAGAATATGGTTATAAAAAGATAGCTCTTGCAGGAGGGGTTAGCGCAAACTCCATGCTCCGTGAAAAAATGGAGAAAGCCTGCAAAGAACGTAATATCGAGCTGTTTTTGCCCGATAAAAAATACTGCGGAGACAATGCGGCAATGATAGGATCCCAGGGATACTATGAATTCAAAAGCGGCAATATTGCGGATTTGAATCTCAATGCTTTCGCGACAATGGCAATTGACACCCTTAATCGCTGAAAAACAGTGATTTTTTGCAAGTTTTTCTTCCTATTTATTCATTTTGAACGAATAATGCAAAAATTTTGACAAAGAATTAACATTTTGGCAATTGATTGTTTTACCATATAAGGGTATAATAACAACAAATGCGTTAAATTGAGCAAAGCTCTTTTAAACGTCAGATAGATTTTTAAGAAAGGGGATTAGTGGTTATGGCTAATCTTACAACAAATCCCAGCATCCTCAGCTGGATTGAAGACAGAAAAGCTCTCGTAAAGCCCGAAAAGGTTGTTTGGATCGACGGTTCCAAAGAGCAGATAGAGCAGCTTCGTGCAGAGGCTTGTTCAACAGGCGAGCTTATCAAACTCAATCAGGAGAAGCTCCCCGATTGTTATCTTCACCGTACAGCGATTAACGACGTTGCACGTGTTGAGAACCGTACTCTTATATGCACTCCCACACAGGAGGAGGCCGGCCCCACAAATAACTGGATGGCTCCCGATGAGGCATACAAGATGCTCGACGAAATCGCAAAGGACAGCTATGTAGGCAGAACAATGTATGTAATCCCCTATTCAATGGGTCCTGTCGGCTCACCTCTTGCAAAGATCGGCGTTGAGCTGACAGACTCTATATATGTTGTACTCAACATGGCTATCATGACAAGAGTCGGCAAGGCTGTTCTCGATGTTCTCGGTGACAGCAACGACTGGGTTCGTGGTTTCCACGCAAAATGTCAGATAGATGAAGAGAAGAGATACATCTGCCAGTTCCCCCAGGATAACACAATCATCTCTGTTAACTCAGGTTACGGCGGAAACGTTCTTCTCGGTAAAAAGTGCTTTGCACTCAGAATCGCTTCTTACCTTGGTAAGAACGAGGGCTGGATGGCAGAGCATATGCTCATCCTCGGCGTTGAGAAGCCCGACGGTGAGACAAAGTACATCTGCGCAGCATTCCCCTCAGCTTGCGGTAAGACAAATCTTGCTATGCTTATTCCCCCAGAGATTTACAAGGAGAAGGGCTACAAGGTATGGTGCGTAGGCGACGATATCTCCTGGATCAGAAAGGGTGCTGACGGCAGACTTTACGCTATCAACCCTGAAAACGGCTTCTTCGGCGTTGCTCCCGGAACAAACGAGAAGTCAAACCCCAACGCTCTTGCTTCAACTAAGAAGGGCACAATCTTCACAAACGTTGTTCACAACCTTGATGACAATACAGTATGGTGGGAAGGCCTTGACAAGAATCCCCCCGAGAATGCAGTGGACTGGACAGGCAAGCCCTGGAACGGCAAGACATCCGATGCTAAGGGTGCTCATCCCAACAGCCGTTTCACAGCTCCCGCTGTAAACTGCCCCTGCATCAGCCCCGAGTTTGAGAACCTTAACGGTGTGCCGATTTCAGCATTCGTATTCGGCGGACGTCGTGCAAAGCTTGCTCCCCTTGTTTATCAGTCAAGAGACTGGAACCACGGCGTATTTGTCGGTTCCATCATGGCTTCTGAGACAACAGCAGCAGCTGCAGGTGCAGTAGGTGTTGTTCGTCGTGATCCCATGGCTATGCTTCCCTTCTGCGGATACAACATGGCTGATTACTGGCAGCACTGGATCGATATCGGTAAGACACTCGATCCCGATAAGGCTCCCAAGATCTTCAACGTTAACTGGTTCCGTAAGGATGACGAAGGCAACTTCATGTGGCCCGGATTCGGCGACAACCTTCGTGTTCTTGACTGGATTCTTGACCGCTGCGACGGCAAAGTTGACGCTGTTGAGACAGCTATCGGCTTTGTTCCCAAGGCAGAGGACATCAACATTGACGGACTCGAGGGTGAGGTTTCCCGTGAGTCTCTCGAGAGCATCCTTGACGTTGATAAGGAGCTCTGGGCAAAAGAGGCTGAGGGCATTGCAGAGTTCTACTCAAAGTTTGGCGACAAGCTTCCCGAGACACTCAAAGCAGAGCTTGAAACTCTTAAAGCTAACCTTAAATAATTAAGGTAATACTTTGATTTAAATACCGGCGTTGTCATTACAGCAGCGCCGGTTTTTCAGTTTTGATCTTTAATACTAATTTACATGTTGTAAGAGGTGATAAAGATGAACGAAGAATATACACACTTTAATTCAGAAGCATGGGATAAATGGGCGGATGAAGGCAGTGACTGGTCTATACCTGTGACTCATGAAGAATATGAAAAAGCTCTGAAAGGTCAGTGGGGAATATATCTTACTCCATGTATAACAGTTCCCCATGAGTGGTTTGGGGAATTAAAGGATAAAAAAGTGCTTGGCCTTGCCTCAGGTGGTGGCCAGCAGATGCCCATTCTCACGGCTTTAGGAGCAAAGTGTACCGTTTTTGATTATTCGGACAGACAGTTAGAGGCTGAAAATATGGTTTCGGACCGTGAAGGATATTCCATTGAGATAATTAAAGGGGACATGACAAAAAGGTTACCTTTTGATGACGAAACCTTTGATTTGATTTTTCATCCTGTTTCAAACTGTTATGTGGAGAATGTATATCATATATGGAATGAGTGTTACCGTGTTTTGAAAAAAGGAGGAATACTCCTTGCGGGAATGGATAACGGCATAAACTTTTTAATTAACGATGACGGAACACGGCCTCTTGTGATAGCCAATAGGCTGCCCTTTAATCCTCTTAAAGAGAGTAAAGAGCGTTTTGAGGAAATGAGAGAACAATGTGACGGAAGCGTCCAGTTTTCCCATACTTTGGAAGAGCAGATAGGCGGTCAGCTTAAAGCGGGATTTATTCTTACGGATATTTACGAGGACAGAGACCGTGAGGGTCAGGGATTAATAAGAGAATATGCTCCTCAGTACATAGCCACAAGATCAATCAAGGTGGGCAGAGTCTGCATGTAAGTCGCACATTGATTGTCGTTAATGAGCGACTATAGGTGCCTGCGCAGGAATTGATACGCAACCAAGTCACAGCAGCGGACACGTCCGCTTTTAAGTTGCACACATAAATTACAAAAACAAATAATTAACTTGCCTGCGTTTGGGATTAACCTGTTCGCAGGCTTATTATTTACTGTATACTGTCAGTTGGTGTGCGACTTGGATGCAGATTCAGTTTGCTGTGTGTCTTAAGTACGCATTCAATCTCCCACGCAGGCACTTGTATTTGTTTTTCGCTGTCAGTCGGTGTGCGATTTGGGTGCAGGCTTAGCCTGCTTGCAGTAAATTTTCTTTTCTGTTAAAATAGTTTGACTGATTTTGCTTTGGGAGAATTCATTTTACTATGACATATAATCTTACTCAGGGGAAAATAGCTAAATCCCTTATAGGCTTCAGCTTGCCTATGATTTGCGGCAACATTTTGCAGCAGTTTTATAATGTTGCGGATACTTTGATAGTTGGCAGAACAATTGGTGCTACGGCGCTTTCCGCTGTGGGTTCGTCTTACGCTTTAATGGTGCTTCTTACCTCTCTTATATTGGGGCTTTGTATGGGCAGCGGCGTTGTGTTTTCCCAGCTTTGGGGAGCCGGACGAAAGGATGAAATGAAAACCTGTATTTTTAACGGATTAATTTTCATCTTTGCAGTCACGGTCGTTATAAACATTTTGTCTTTTCTGCTTCTCGAAAACTTTATTGTATGGCTAAATATTCCGGCTCAGGCGGTGGAGTTTACAAGGGATTATCTTCGTGTGATTTTCACAGGCATTATCTTTGTCTATATCTATAATTTCTTTGCCTCAGTTTTAAGAAGCGTAGGAAGTACCCTTGTACCACTTATTTTTCTTGCGGTTTCCGCTGTACTGAATATTGTGCTTGATATAGTTTTTATCGTCAGTTTTTCAATGGGAGTAGAAGGCGCTGCTTTGGCTACGGTTATCGCTCAGGCTGTGTCAGCTGTGGCTATTACGATTTATTTCTTCCTTAAAGGCAGGGATATATGTCCCGCTAAAACACATATGCACCTTGGAAAACGTTATATTAAAATGATTCTGTCAAATTCCCTTTTGACTGCCATACAGCAGTCGGTTATGAATCTCGGTATACTCATGGTGCAGGGACTCGTAAACAGCTTTGGTTTTGCAGTGAGTGCAGCTTTTGCGGCGGTGGTAAAAATAGATGCCTTTGCCTATATGCCTGCTCAGGATTTCGGCAACGCATTTTCAACTTTCGTCGCTCAGAACTACGGCGCCGGAAAGAAAAACAGAATTAATCAGGGATATAAAACGGCTATTTTAATATCGTCTGTTTTCTGCGCTGTTTCATCTGCGTGTGTGTTTATTTTCGCTTCGCCGCTTATGCAGCTTTTTGTAAAGGCAGAGGAGGCAGAGATTATCTCAATCGGCGTTGGATATCTCCGAACCGAGGGAGCCTGCTATGTTGGTATCGGAATACTTTTCCTGCTCTATGGACTATACAGGAGCATCGGAAAACCGTCAATCTCTCTTGTGCTTACAGTGATTTCACTTGGACTGCGTGTTGCGCTGGCTTATATTCTTTCTGCAATACCCGAGTTTGGAATTATGGGTATCTGGATTTCCGTACCGATTGGCTGGGTTATTGCCGATATTTTCGGAATGGTTCTTTACAGGATAAAACGTGAAAAATATCTGCCTAAAGAAGCTTGAAAAAATATCTTAGATGTGATACACTTTTTCGGTAAACGGGAATGAGGTTCTCCCGCGGATATAATCCGAAACCGCATTTAAATTTGATTTTAATGCTGATGACTTCTGCGAATTTGACGCAGAAATTGTCAGCTTTTTTCTTTTTCTGCGCTTTAACGGAGGGTATTTTATGTTAACAAGTCTTGCACTGATTTTTCTTTTGGGAATGATTTTAGGCGAAATCTTTAAAAAGCTTCGTCTGCCGTCTCTGGTGGGTATGATAATCACCGGAATAATTTTAGGTCCTTATGTTCTTAATTTGCTTGATGAATCAATCCTTGGTATTTCCTCAGATTTAAGACAGCTGGCTCTCGTTATAATCCTTATGAGGGCGGGGCTTTCACTTGATATTGACGACCTTAAAAAGGTTGGCAGACCGGCAATAATGATGTGCTTTGTGCCGGCATTGTTTGAAATTGCAGGTACAGCTATTTTAGCTCCGAAGCTTTTGGGTATCACTCTTACAGAAGCACTTATAATGGGCAGCGTCATTGCGGCGGTTTCTCCCGCAGTAATAGTGCCGAGAATGATTAAAATTATGGAAGAGGGCAGGGGCACAAAGAAGAGTATACCTCAGCTTATTCTCGCAGGGGCTTCCGCTGACGATGTGTTTGTAATAGTTCTCTTTACATCCTTTACATCTCTTGCTCAGCAGGGAGCATTTTCCCCGTCGGTGTTTTTACAGGTTCCCGTTTCCATAGTTTGCGGAGCACTGCTTGGAGCGGTTATAGGACTCGTTATGTCCCGATTTTTCAAAAAGGTGCATATGCGTGATTCCCTGAAAATACTTATTCTTTTGAGCTTTTCATTTTTGTTTATTCAGGCTGAAAACAGTCTTAAAGGAATTTTTCCTTTCTCCGGACTTATCGCAGTAATGGCAATGGGTCTTGCCATATACAGGGACTATAACGTACTTGCAAAAAGGCTTTCGGATAAATATAATAAGCTTTGGGTTGCGGCGGAAATCCTCCTATTTGTGCTTGTAGGAGCCTGTGCGGACCCGTCCTATGCGCTGAAATACGGCGTTTCTGCGGTGCTCGTGGTGCTCGGTGCACTGCTGTTCCGTATGGCCGGAGTATTCGTATGTATGCTGGGAACAAAACTGAACTGGAAAGAAAAGCTTTTCTGCATGATTTCCTATATTCCCAAAGCCACTGTTCAGGCTGCAATCGGAGCGGTGCCTCTTTCAATGGGACTTAGCTGTGGTATGGCAGTGCTTACCGTTGCGGTGCTTTCGATATTCATTACCGCTCCCTTAGGTGCGTTCCTCATTGATATTTTCTATAAAAAACTGCTTTCATCAGATTAAGACAAAAAGAATGTGGTATATTTCCCTCTCTGTAAATAGATATATATTGTATATGGAATTTAAGGGAGGCATTTTTATGCAGTGTAAGATAACCGATTTGAGAAACAAGGAAATTATCAACATTTCAAACGGCATGAAAATGGGCGGAATATGCGACATAGAAATTGACACAGAGACAGGTGAGCTTGTCTCTATAATAGTTTACGGACGTCAAAAAGCTCTTGGGCTTTTGGGTAGGGAAGAGGATATTGTGATCCCCTGGAAGAGTATAAAGGTCATAGGTGATGATACGATAATAGTTGACAGCAAGCTTCCGGAGCCGAGAAGCCAGACGAGAAAACGCGGATATTTCGAGAGTAATTTTAAACAAATTTAAGGGTAAAAATTTTATATTTACTCTTGCAAACTACGTCATACTATGATATAATTTCAAGGCAAATCGCACGCAGAGGTTTTGTTCTGCCGGTGCACATTATAAAATGTGTTGCAGTTTTATAGGCCCTGCGGAGGTTAAACTAAGGAGGAATAAAAACATGGCAGTAGTATCAATGAAGCAGCTGCTCGAAGCAGGCGTACATTTTGGCCATCAGACAAGAAGATGGAACCCCAAAATGGCAGAGTACATTTTCACGGAGCGTAACGGTATTTACATTATCGACCTCCAGAAGACAGTTAAGAAGCTTGACGACGCTTATATGTTCGTTCGCGATCTTGCTGCAAACGGCGAGGAAATCCTTTTTGTCGGCACAAAGAAGCAGGCTCAGGATTCCGTTCGTGAAGAGGCTGTACGTTGCGGAATGCCTTTCGTAAACGCACGTTGGCTCGGCGGTATGCTTACAAACTTCAAGACAATCCAGCACAGAATCAAGAGACTTGCTCAGCTTAAGGGCATGGAAGAAGACGGCACATTCGATATGCTTCCCAAGAAGGAAGTTGTTAAGCTTAAGCTCGAAATCGAAAAGCTTGAGAAGTTCATCGGCGGTATCACAGAGATGAAGAAGCAGCCCGCTGCAATGTTCATCGTTGACCCCCGCAAAGAGAGAATTGCTGTTGCTGAGGCTAAGAAGCTTCATATTCCGATCGTAGCTATTGTTGACACAAACTGCGATCCCGACGAAGTTGACTATGTAATTCCCGGTAACGATGATGCTATCCGTGCAGTAAAGCTTATCTCTGCTGCAATGGCTGATGCTGTTATCGAAGGAAGAGGCGGCAACGACGCTCCCGCTGAGGAAGAGGCAGCTGCTGAGGAAGCTTCAGTTGAGGAATAATCAATAATAAAAATTTTCAAATGCCCGTGTGTAAAGCCCGGGCATTTTCACAAAAAATGTTTGGAGGAATAAAAATGGCATTTACAGCTCAGGACGTAAAGGCACTTCGTGAGAAGACAGGCGTTGGCATGATGGCTTGCAAATCAGCTCTGACTGAGGCAAACGGCGACATGGACAAGGCAATTGATATTCTCAGAGAAAAGGGACTTGCTGCCGCTACTAAAAAGGCAAGCAGAATCGCTGCTGAAGGCGTAGTTCTCGCATACAACGATGAGGAGAAGAAAGTCGGCGTTCTCGTTGAGGTTAACTCAGAGACAGACTTCGTTGCTAAGAACGATGAGTTCAAGGCACTTGTTCTTGACATCGCTAAGACAATCGTTGAGGTAAATCCTGCTGACGTTGAGGCTCTTCTTGAGAGCAAGCTCCACGGCACAGACAGAACTGTTCAGGAAAATCTTCAGGATAAGATCCTTTCAATCGGTGAGAACATGAAAGTTCGCCGTTTCGTAAGAGTTGAGGGAACAGTTGCAACTTACATCCACGGCGGCGGATCCGTTGGTGTTATGGTTCAGTTTGACACAGACGTTGCGGACAACGATGCTTTCAAGGCTATGGGTAAGGATGTTGCAATGCAGGTTGCAGCTATGAGCCCCGAGTATCTTGACGAGGCAAGCGTACCCGCAGAGGTTATCGAGCATGAAAAGGGCATCCTTACAGCTCAGCTTGCTGAGGATGAGAAGAACAAGAATAAGCCCGCTGCTGTTATCGAGAAGATCGTTATGGGCAGAATCGGCAAGTTCTATAAGGAAAACTGCCTCATGGATCAGCAGTTCGTTAAGGATGGCGACTACACTGTTGCTAAGTATGTTGAGAAGGTTGCCAAGGAAATCGGCGCTGACATCAAGGTTCTCGGCTTCACAAGATATGCTAAGGGTGAAGGTCTCCAGAAGAGAGAAGACAACTTCGCTGAGGAAGTTGCAAGCATGATGGGCTAATTTTAGCTTATTAGCTGAAACTTAACAGATAAAATTAAACCGCTTTCCCATTTCGGGTGAAATAGTCAATAGTTAGTAGACATAAAAAAGCGAAACTAAGCCATCTGTTCAATTCTAAATTGGATAGGTGGCTTTCCATTTAGTTTACGAACAG
>CASEMN010000015.1 GCA_949289045.1 uncultured Oscillospiraceae bacterium | reverse complement strand
AAGAATTGTTTCTAAACTGAAAATGAGCCCGGTTAAGTTCCGAACTCATTCTCTTACTTGTTAATATTTTTTTGTCTAAACTTTGGGGTTCACTTCAAACTCAGGCGGTTTTATTTTTCAATATTAACTTTATCGTGAATCTGGTAAACGCTGGCGAAAATGCTGCCGCAATAAATCCCAAATATATGGTGATTCCGGAATGTTTATCTTATAATTTTTTCTCTTTACAGCTTCTTTCCCTTTATCCGCTGCCAGTATTCCTTTGCAGCCTGCTCATTTTTGTTGTCGCCGAATTCGTAATACTTTCTGTCCTTTATGGCGTCGGGCAGATACTGCTGTTCTACCCAGTGGTTTGGGCAATCCTGGGGGTAAATATAAAACTGTCCCTTGTTTTGGTTATCTTCTCCGTCAAAGTGTTTGTTCTGAAGCCGACGGGGAATCGGACCGGAATGACCTTTTTTAATGTCATCTAAAGCTTTATCAAGAGCCACATATGCCGAGTTTGATTTTGGGCTGTTGCAAACAAGAATAACCGCATCTGCAAGAGGAATCCGTGCCTCCGGAAGTCCCACCTGCAAAGCAGCGTCTACGGCAGCCTTTACAATTGGGATAATCATGGGATATGCAAGACCAACATCTTCACAGGCACAAACCATAAGACGGCGGCATGCACTTGCCAGGTCCCCGCCCTCAAGAAGTCTTGCAAGATAATGGATTGCAGCGTCCGGGTCTGAGCCACGCATGGATTTCTGAAAAGCGGAAATAACGTCGTAATGCTCATCGGAATCTTTATCGTACCTCATGGAGCTTCGCTGGGAAAGCTGCTTTGCGATTTCAAGAGTTACGTATCTTCTGCCTGAGCCGTCAATGGGTGATGCCAAAGTACAAAGTTCAACTGTATTCATGGCCTTTCTCACATCTCCGCCGCAGGCATAGGCTATATGCTTTGAAACTCCATCCTCCACAATTATTTCTTCGTCACGTTCATTGCGGAGAAATTCAAAGCCTCGCTCCACTGCCGGGATTACATCCTCGGCTTTGATCGCCTTGAACTCAAACACTGTTGAACGACTGAGCACAGCGCTGTAAACATAAAAATATGGGTTTTCCGTAGTGGATGCAATAAGGGTTATTTTTCCGTTTTCGATATACTCAAGCAAAGACTGCTGCTGCTTTTTATTGAAATACTGTATCTCGTCAAGATAAAGCAAAATTCCGTTAGGGGCGGCAAAGGTGTCCAGCTCCGAAACAATGGCTTTGATATCTGCCGTTGAAGCATTGGTTCCGTTAAGCTTATGCAGCTTGCGGTTGGTTTTTGCGGCAATGATTCTTGCAAGAGTGGTTTTTCCGCTGCCGGAAGGCCCATAAAAAACAAGATTTGGAAGCTGACCGGATTCTATTATATTTCTTAAAGCCTTACCTTTTCCCAGCAAATGCTCCTGTCCCACAATTTCATCGAGAGAGGTTGGGCGAATTCTGTCCGCAAGAGGCGCCGACATTTAATCACTTCTTTCCTTAATATCTGTCCGGCGGCAACAGGCCGCTTAAAATCACTAATATAACGGTATAATTATAAATTACGGGAATAGAATTGTAAAGAAATTAAGTTTTTCATATACAAGGACAGTTTCCGATAATTTTGGTTTAATCAAATAAAGATAAATAAGATTTTAAATTTTAATGCAAAAAGCTCATTTTTCCGTATAATAATTATATAATTAATAGATTCATTGTGATTTATAAAAAGTTTATTAATTATATCGAAAAAACGCATCTTGTTAACAGTTTGTTAACAAATTCCAATCAATCATCAAATATAATAAAAATACCGAAGAAAATTTAAAAATATTGCACGTTTTACATAATTGTTGTGTGGTATTTAAGTTTTCAAATTTAAAAACGGGAGGATATAAAATGCTTAGTTCTATTTTTTCACTTGTAGAGGAAATCCTTGCAACAGCAGGTGCCGGTGAAACAGCTCAGAAGATCGTTTCTACCGTATTTGACGGCATTCTTGGAATCCTCGGCTAATTTTTTTCAAATTTAAATGGGCTTCCGCTTAAATTGCGGAAGTCCATTTTTTATAGGGAAATATCTGCGTAAATCGGATAATGGTCGGAAAGGGGTGAAAGATAAGAATCGGAGAGAATTCGAAAAGCTTTTATTTCTGCGTTTCCTGAAAGGAAAATATGCTCCCAGCAGGGGTCCTTTTCTCCTATCTCACTACCGTATATCCTGTTTTCGGTCATATATTTAACATCGCTAAGTTTTTCCGCTACCTTTTCATATATAAGCACTCCTGCCGCTTCTCCTATATCTCCTTGAGTTTCACAGGCGTTATAATCTCCGGCAGAAAAAACAGAGCAATCATATTTTTCCGAAAGTTCATCAATAAAGGCGAAAAGCTCCTCGGCCTGACTGAAAATTATATCGTATTCCTTTTCAGTATCTTTAAGACGCAGAAGATCAAAGTGAGTAGAAATTGCGGCAAAACGCTTTCCGTCTTCCTTGGTTTCAAATACAGCCCAGGTAATAGCTCTGTGCTGGGGACCATCGCCCTGAGAATATTTTACTCGTCCGCTATCTACTAAATTAAGAGTATTTTTATTGTAGATCATTGTAGTTAAACTGGTTCTAAACAAATCGAAGCGTGGCTGCACAAATTCATATGTATCTCCTACAGTTTTTTCAATGCATTTGTGCCAGTCGCTGCAAGCTTCCTGAATTGCCGCCACATCGGGCTTATATTTATTTAAAACTTCCGCAAACATCAGCGCTCTGGATTTTACAGGCGTACCGCCCCAGCCTTTATAGCGTACAAGAATATTGGCAGACATTATTCTTATATCGGCGCCGTCGGTAAGCTCAAAACCGCCGGACTGCTCTATCCCCTTTGTAAATTCGGATGACAGAGATTGTCCGCTTAAATCGGTACGAATTGCAGATGAAACAGGAAAGTAAGCAGTCACAGCAACGGCAGCAGTAACGGCGACGGTAAAAATCGGAATCAAAAATTTTTTCGTTTTAGCTTTCAATATAATCCTATCCCTTCCTTTTTATTGTAAGGGATTATAAAATTTATCTTTTGTTATGTCAATAAGCAACAATAATTCAAGCAATCAAAAAGTATATTTAAGCATTTTTATATATTTTAGAGAAAGCAGCAGACGATTCATAAAGTGCGTCCGCTGCTTTTACTTTTACTCCGATTCATTTTTATCCTGAAGTTTTTTCTGTAAATATTTTGGCAGCTTTCCTACCACCGTTTTATAACTGTTATCCGCCATTTCAAAAATAAGCTCGTCAGGAACCTCACCTTCAAGAGGCAGAGTGTTAAAATACGGCTGCTGCACAGGCGGGCAATGGTATCCCCTTACTATAACCCCCGGATAAAGGCTGCGGTAAAATTCTCCTGTCATTGCATCGCAGTTGAATGTTGCACACTCTACTCCCTTTAGCGTAAAAAACTGAGCAAAAATTTTCTTTTCAACCTTAATGATTGTGGATTTCGGTCCAAAGGGATGATCCTCATAGGCACCGTTTTTCTTCAGGCAATATTCGATAATTTCTTCCGTTTTCATATTTTACCTCATAACCGAAAAGCGTTAAAATCTTTTGCTTTTATCTTATTCAATTATATAGCTGCTGATAATGACCGTCAACAAAGTTTAAAACGATATTAAAAACACGCTCCGGAAGAGTGATTTTAAGCCCTCGGTAAATGTATGTTAACCCTTTGTTAACTCGCTTGACTGAGGCAAATGACTGATATATTCTAAAATCAACGCATGAAAAGGAGCAATAAAAGATGAAAGAAAAAGCAGTGCTGTTTGTAGAGAAGCACAAGGAAATTTGGAAGTTCATTAAATTCGCTTTTACGGGAGCCAGTACCTCAATTCTTGAAATGGCAGTTTATGCCCTTTTACAGTACGTCGTGTTCAGCTCATTACAGGGAGTTCCCGTTGAAGACAGTCCCATTCTTACTTTTTTGGGAATAGAGTATAAAGGTTATCTTTATTCCTATCTCATTTCGGCAATAATAGGATATGCCGCCGCTTACATTATGAACCGTAAGCTTACCTTTAAGTCAGATGTAAATCCACTTGTTTCTTCCATACTCTATGCTATAATGGTCGTATGCACAATTACCTTTAACACATGGTTTGGTGCATTTTTAGGAACATGGATTACAAATAACGGCTGGAACAATTTCTGGGTTGATATGCTTGTAAAACTCATTGTTATGACATTGCCCACAGTTTGGACTTATCCGCTGAGCCGCTTTGTAATTCACAGAAGAAAAAGTGTTGCATAATTAGCGGATAACAGCAGTTCCGCAAAGATGGAAGGAAGGCAAAACATGGCGATTAAACTTGCTGCAACAGATCTTGACGGAACTCTTATAGCTTCAAACGGCGAGATAAGCACCGAAAATTTCGAAGCTATGGAAAAGGCAGTAAAAGAAGGACTTTATATAGTTCCAACAACGGGACGCAGTTTTTATGAAATGCCCGAAGAATTGCGGGAAAGAAAATCATATACTCACTGCATCTGTTCAAACGGAGCGGTAATTTTTGACCGTGACGGCAATGAGATATGGAAAAGCACTTTTTCCAAGGAAAACACTTTGGAACTTTTCAGCATACTCTCAGAATATGACACAATGATTGAGGTATATACAAAAGGTGTACCGGTAACTGAAAAATCGAAGCTTACAAAGAAGTCGTATATTCACTACCGAGTAGAGGAAAATTATCACGACGTTCTTACCGCTTCGAGAAAAGGCGTTGAAAATCTTGAAGCTTTTCTGACGGAAAGCAAAGAAGGCGCCGAAATGTTCAATATATTTTTCAGCGACGCAGACGAACGTAAAGAAGCTTTTGAAAGAATAGGAAAGCTTGAATATACAGAGCTTACTACTTCAATGGCAAGTAATATGGAAATTTTACAGCGAAGAGTAAATAAGGGCAGCTCCCTTAAAAAGCTTTGCGAAAAACTGGGAATATCAAAAAAAGAGGTTATGGCTATGGGCGACAGCAGAAATGATATCACTCTGCTGAGCGCTGCCGGAATACCTCTTGCCGTTTCCAACGCCTGCGACGACCTGAAAGAAAAGGCAAAAGAAATAATTTGCAGCTGCGATGAAAGCGCAATGGCTTTTGCCCTTAACCGTTATGTACAGGGGGAAAAATAATGACAGGTCAGACATCCGACAAAATACATTTTCTCAATACAGGTCATTCAGACTGTATAATACTTGAAAGCGACGGAAGATTCGCAATGATTGACGCCGCAGAGGACAGCGACTTTCCCGCAGACAAGCCCCATCTTAATTTGCAGGGATATGAAGAAGAGGTTGTAGATTATCTTCTCAAAAACTGCCGGGGACGAGACGGAAAGGTCACCCTCGACTTTATAGTGGGCACTCATGCACATTCCGACCATATCGGCGGCTTCGATACAGTAATTCTTCATCCTGATATAAAAGTAAAGAAGGCATATTTAAAAGAGTACGATGAAAGCAAAGTTTTTGTAATGGAGCGCCTTCGCTGGGATAACCAGGAGGTATATGATCAGATGGTTAACGCTCTTAAAGAGAGAAATGTAGAGAGAATTTCGGATTTTGAACAGTGCAAAGAGAAACTGGGAAATTTTGAAATTACATTTTTCAACGGCTCACAGAGAAAGCGTTTTATAAAGTACGGCGAAAACATCAGCTCCGTAGTCACCCTTGTGGAAAAGGAGGGCACAAGGGTGCTTCTTGCGGGAGATCTTAACTATAAAGACGGCGATGAACGCAGAATTGCAAAACAGATAGGTAAAATTGATTTGCTTAAAGTTGGCCATCACGGCTACGCCGGCTCAACCTCTGCTTTCTGGGCAAAAACCCTTTCGCCTAAATATGCAGTTATAACGAACAACCAAAGCCGCATTTTCCCCGATGTCCGTTTCAAGCTTGAAAAGATAGCTCATTCAGAGCTGCACTTTACAGCCGACGAAAACGGAGTAACCGCCTATATCGGTTCAAACGGTAACATAAACATGAGAAGCGGCATGGTGAGCACTTCTATTTCATCGGGCAATTCAATGCCCTTAGGCGGGAAAGGCTTAGCCTATGCAGTTAAATAACACGCACGGATATATAAGGGATAATTTTAAAGCGCCATGTAAAACCATGGCGCTTTTTAAATGGATTGATTTAAAACTCAAATACATGATATTTATTTTTTATCGATTTCTATTTCTCCGTGTTTTTCTTCATATTTCTCAATGGCATCACGGATTAAAATAAGAATCTGGCTGTTGGCACTGCGTCCTTCATAATCAGCAACTACATGAAGTTTGTCAAGCATCTTTTCATCAATACGAATGGATAAACTTTTAATAGCCATGATAAAGCTCCTTATTTTATTTCCTGCTCTAATGTTCTGAAAATATCATCTTCAAAAAAATCGGTAATAGTCATATCAAGACCGTCGCAGAGCTTTTTCAGCGTAATTACCGATAAATCCCGCCGTTCTTCTTTCATCAAGCTGTAAACTGTTGACGGAGTAACTCCTGAACGGACTGCAAGGTCGTTGAAACATATATTTTTTTCTTTGCAAATATTTTTAAGGCGCATAACTATAGCATCTTTAATCAGCATTTTCTTAACCTGCCAAAGAGTTTAAAATTTAATCTTTATCAGTTTCAATAATACCAAACTCTTTTTCATATTCTGCAACACGTTTTTTAAGATATTGCTCGATTTCCTTGTTAGCACTGCGCCCTTCGGATTCAGCAATATAACGGAATTTTTTAAAAAGCAAGCGGTCTACTCTCAGTGTATACCGTAAAAGCTTGTCTTCCATGATTAAACTCTCCTTAGCTTATATAACCCTATTATAAAGCTATTCGTATTCGGTATGTGTACAATACTTCTGCTTTTCCTTATAAAATTATTTTTCCTTTATTGCTTCTACAATATTTTTAATGGCATTAATTTGTTTATCACTTAACCCGCTCACATCAAGAACTAATTGGGAGTTATCATTTTGTTTTCCTAACAAATAGTCTGTACTGCAACCATATAAATAAGCCAATGACAACAACACCTCTGTACTGGGTGTTCTTTCTCCCGATTCATACCCGGAGACAATAGACGGAGAAATACCAATTTTCTGTGACACTGCTTTCTGTGAATAACCGTATTTCATGCGTAATTCCCGCAATCTGTTTGGTAAGTCTTTAATCATAGTGTTACACCTCAACACTTATTGTAAATTTCATTAGTACACAATAGGTGTTTATAATAGTTTCTTAAAGTGTTGATTGTATTCATTGTATGTGTTATATTAGCAATAGCTGTTCAATATCAGCGGAAATATTACGTCATTACAAAAAGGAATTTATATTGACGCATTAATTTCAAGGAGAATATAATGAAACTTGCAGTTATTGGTTCACGAAATTTAAATATAGTTAATCTCAGTAAATATCTGCCTCAGGGTGTAACGGAAATTGTCTCCGGCGGTGCAAGAGGAATAGATACCTGTGCAAGAGAATACGCTCTCGCCAACAACATAAAGCTGACGGAGTTCTTGCCTCAATATGAAAAATACGGACGCACCGCTCCCCTATACCGCAACTTGCAGATTATTGATTATGCTGACGAAGTGTTTGCATTTTGGGACGGGAAATCAAGAGGTACTGCTTTTGTAATAAAACAGTGCAGAATTAAAAATAAAAAAGTAAAAATCTTTGTTAAAAGCCGTCACTGACAAATAGAAATTCATTATGTTTTTAAGTTGGGTATCAATCCTATCTTACAAAGGCAAAAAGCAGACATCTTTCGATGCCTGCTTTTCATTTTACTTCAACATAATGTTTGTCGCTTTTAAGATAAAAATCTTACTCTATCTTTTCAATCTTCTTTGCCGGGATTATAGTTCCCTCATTCTTCTCTACAGTTATTCGCAGCTTTTCTCCCGTATTGAGAATTACAACGCTTTCGTTTTCGCTTGCGGTTGTGCTGTAATATGACGGTGAAGAGTCAAGTTTAATATAATACCAGCTGTTGCCGTCCTTTACTGCGGTTCTTATATCCGCTACGGTTCCCTCAACTGTTACCGTAGTCGGCTCCTGGGTCTCCCCGTCCGTGCCGGTATCCGTCTCAACCTTTATATCGTCGTCAATGGATATACCCTGCTCATCCATCAGGTCAACGTAGTTATCGAGACATTCTTCCACGGTCTTTCCTATTGCCGTGCCTACCGACCACTGCTCAACGTTTACCATTGCGTACATCTTAACGATGTTGGAGTTATCTTTAAGAGACATAAAGTACGTTGGCTGTCCGCTGATATTGAGAAGCAGCGGGAACGTTGCCGTATAACCGTACTGCTGTACGGCACCCCTTGCGGAATCTCTTGCGGAATTTTCCTTTGCACCGGCCTGCTGATAGAAGGTTGCCTCCTTTGTGCGCTGGTTTATAAGCACAAAGCCCACAATGGACTGGTCGCTGGTTATTGAGGTTACGCCTGTATAAAGATAAACGTCATCGTTTATTGCAAGATAGTTATACTCTTCAGTTGTAACCTTAACGTCCTTCTGTCCGATAACTGAGTTAATGAATCCGTTCTGGAGAGTTCCGTGATAATCGTACTGCTCAATAAGCAAATCGGAAGAATAAACTCTGTCTATCCACTGGTAATTTTCGTTGGCTTTTAGTTCCTCTACCTCATGGTATTCGCTCTCACCTGTCACAGCATCCATTATTACAACGCCCTTGACGTCCTTACCTCCGAAAAGACCTATGGTCTTATCAAGATGGGGGCATATCCAGTAAGGATGTCCCTCTTCGTCAATCTCAAAGGAGGGAGTATCAAAAATATAAGTGGGATACTGGAACCTGAGATGTCTTTCGAGAAGTCTGCCGAAATGCTCTGCGGGAGAATATTTGATTCCCTGACCCTCCGGCATACGGACAATATCGACCTTCTGTGTAACCATATCAACAACTACATATGCGGGAAGACCCTCACTGCGGTTTGTAAGCCATTTGATAACATCGGCATACATAAGAGTTGTTGCTCTTACGGGGTGTCCCTTGTAGTTGATCTGATTATAATAATCATCCTGAATAAGGAACTGAGATACCATATCGTCAAGGTAGCCTATCTGTCTTTCACCGAGAGTTGCAGCGGCGGAACCGTCAAGAAGAGGAACTGTATTGAAATCCACCTCTTCGATATCCTCAGCAAATGTTCCCTCGTTGACTTTCAGCAGATCCTTATAGGATGAAGCTCTGAAAATAACCGAAGAAGCCAAAGCTCCTATAAGAGCGATTACAATTATAACGCCCACGATTATTGCGGGAATTTTAATGCGCTTCTTTACAACATAGGGCATATATGCCGGAGTTGTATTAGCTCCATTGATTACAAAGGATGCTGCACCGTAAATTACCAGAACAAGCACAAGGTATGTGTAAAATTCCGGCGCTTTCAGTGAAATGGGCGGAAGCATAAAGTAAAAGGCGATAAGCGCTCCGACAATTGTGACGGCAATAGTAATAAGTAATTTAAGTCCCGCTTTCGGCGGAGCGACTACTGCCTGATGCTCTTTTCCACCGCCGTTTTTATTTGATGCAAAGGATGAAAAGTCAATGTTAAAGATATCCATGGTTTTTCTCCTTTTCGGAAAATATTTTATTTTTCTGAAAAGGCATTATTCCAATGCGCTTTTCGAAAATTAAAGCTTTTATTTTAAGAAGCCCTGAATTATTACCTCTTCCGCTTCCTCCTGGGTCATACCGAAGGTTTGAAGCTTAATAAGCTGATCGTTATTAATTCTTCCTATTGCCGCTTCGTGGACTATCTGAGCCGAAGCATGATTTGCGGCAATTTCGGGAATGGAACGGATTTTTGCGTTATCCATAATAATGGAATCGCACTGAACATGGGCTCGGCAAGGTGCGTTACCCACAGCTCTCGGATAGAAAATCTGCTCGGACTCATCCTTTGCAACGGAACGTGAAATAATCTGTGCTGAGGCATCCTCGCCGTCAAGATTGATTACAACGTCGGAACGGGCATACTGCTTGCCGTGAGTCATGAGCTTTTCGTTTATCACAAGCTTTGCCCCGGCTTTAAGAGAAGCTGTTGTATCTCTCTGAGTTGAGTCAACTCCCTTTATCTGCACCATTTCCATTTCACAGTAGGAGTTTTCATCCATTTCCACAACGGTTGTGGGGTTGAGGATTCTTTCGCCTGTGCCCTCTCCTTCACCGTAGTGCTTCTCAACATAACGCACTCTTGCGTGTTTACCGATATGGAAAACGTGTATTCCGTCGTGCTCGCTTTTTTCGCTGCCGCAGTTGTGTATTCCGCAGCCGGCTACTATATCTACATCTGCCCAGTCGC
Source organism: uncultured Oscillospiraceae bacterium (assembly GCA_949289045.1). Taxonomy (GTDB): domain Bacteria; phylum Bacillota; class Clostridia; order Oscillospirales; family Acutalibacteraceae; genus UMGS263. The sequence continues at coordinate 38,997 of CASEMN010000015.1, read as the reverse complement.
CGATATAGAAATCATTATAGACAACATCATCTACACCTGTTTCGGTAACGATAACCGGAATGTGAACTTTTTCTCCCTTTGTGCCGGGCTTTACGATTATATCTATTCCCGGCTTATCCTTTTTAGGTTCAATTGTTATATTCTCGGTGCTGTGACGCTCAACGCCCTGACCGTTTTTTCTTATATTATAGGCTCCGGCTGTAGGAATGCCGTGCATATCGGCTATTGATTCCAGCAAATTATAATCTGTCTTATTCATATTTTAGTTCCTCGTTCCCCTGAACTCGCAGGCACTGCCAAACTGTCCCATAAGGTTGGGGAATACCTCCTCTCTCGGACCGATGGTCTTGATTTTTCCTCCTGCCACAACTGCAATATCGTCGGCAAGCTGCATTATTCTCTCCTGATGGGAAATAAGCACTACGCTTTCGCTGCGTACTTTTTTCATTGCACGGAAGCTGTCCACAAGCATTGTAAAGCTCCAAAGGTCAATTCCCGCCTCAGGCTCGTCATAGATTGCAACCTTTAAATCTCTCGCCATAATTGTGGCTATCTCTATTCTCTTAACCTCTCCTCCTGAAAGAGATGCATCCACCTCTCGGTTAAGGTAATCTTTTGAACAAAGTCCTACGTTGGTAAGGTATGCACAGCACTCATCCTCCGGAAGCTCGCTGCCATGTGCAAGGCTCAGAAGCCTGCGGACAGTGAGTCCCTTAAATCTCGGAGGCTGCTGAAAGGCATAGCCTATACCTCTTTTTGCTCTTTCTGTAACAGAAAGATTTGTTATATCCTCTCCGTCAAGAATAATCTGTCCGGAGGTGGGTTTTTCTATACCCATAATAAGCCTTGCAAGAGTTGACTTGCCGCCGCCGTTAGGACCCGTTATAACAAGGGTCTTTTTATCCTCAACGGTAAGGCTTATATCGTCAATTATCTCCGTTTCGGCGTTTTTTTCGCCTACCCGGAAAGAAATGTTTTTTAATTCCAGCATATTATACTCCTTTGCTTTTCAGTATATGTATATAAACCTTTCGGAATACTGCCGCCGGCAGAACCTGCAGCCGCAAAGGTACACAGCGGCCCGAAAGTTCGAAAGGATAACCGGCTTTATTATTGGAATTTTTGCTTCCTTTATCCTTCAAAAAGCTTTTTAAGCTTTCTTCCGGCGCTGCCCACAGTAAGGGCCATTACCTCATCGCCGGAAATAACGGGGGTGTTTCCTCGTGGAATAAGCATATCCCTTCCCCTCATTATGGAAATTATAACGCAGTTTTCAGGCAAATCCAGATCTCTCAGGTATATTCCCGACAGCCTCCAGTTTTCGGGAACCGAAAACTCGCTTACTACTGCGTCTCCTTCGTTTACGTTGGTTATAAACTTAACCTCAGCTCCGCCGACTTCATGCTCTATAAGTCCTGCGATAATCTGAGTTGAGCTTACTGCTATATCTACTCCGAGAGCTTTAAGCACCTCGGCGTTTTTCGGATTATTTGAACGGGCAAAAGCTTTTTTTACTCCGTATTTCTTTTTGGCAATTTCACAGGCGATAAGGTTATCCTGATCCTTACCCGTTACAGCGATAATAACGTCGCATCCGTCACCGATTCCCTGTCTGATGGTTTCAACGCTTGTTCCGTCTCCCCAGATTACGGGAACATCAAGATTATCCGCGGCGTAAGCGCACGCTTCTCTGCTGTTATCTATAAGCCTTATTTCATAATTGCTTTCAAGGAGCATTTTTGTAAGGTAATATCCCAGTTTTCCTCCGCCGATTACAAGAACTTTCATTTAAACTTACCTCCCGCAATTTCAGAACTTCACAAGTATCACTTTGTCGCCGGGCTTTATTTTAAGCTCGGGGGTGTTTGCAGGCAGAATTTCTCCGCCCTCTCTTTTTACTGCGAAAACCATTTCACCTTCCATAAGCTCAAGTTCTGCCGGCGTTTTGCCATAATCACCCTTGTCTGTTTCCAATACTTCAAAGGAATAATTTTTCCCGAAAACTTCAGCAGACATCTCCTCTTCATCGGGGGTTATGGCGTCGTAGATATGGCTTACTTCGTAGCTGGTAGAGCATATTGTCTCAAAGCCCATACCTCTAAATACCTCTTCCTTTGCCGGGTCGAGAATTCTTGTATATATTTTGCCTATGTTAAATTCCTTCTTTAAAAGCTGCGCCGCCATTATGTTTGAATTATCCTCAGGGGATAAAATCACCGCAGCGTCGGCGTTATCCGCTCCTATACTCAGAAGAGTCTCAAGGTCAAAAACCTCTCCCGCAGCGGACATACCGGAAAAATCATCGCCCAGTAACTCTAACCTTGACGGAGAGTGATCCACAACGGACACATCATGCCCTTTTGAATCCAGCAGCTTTGCCAGACGTACACCGGCTTTTCCGCAACCTAAAACAAGAATATTCATCTTTATCCTCCCTAAGCTCTGAGAGCTTAAACATAGTTTACCACATTTTTGGAAAAATATAAATAGTAAAGATTATCATTATCAATAATTCGCTTTAAATTTTACATAGACTGCACACTATCCCCGCCGAAGTTATATCTACAAATCCGTATTCACCCATAGAGGCAGTTCCCGGGTTCATAATATAAACTCCGTTTCGGTAATCGGTAACAGGGCGGTGAGTGTGACCATATAATATTATATCCGCTCCTTTTGAAACTCCGGTTTCAAAAAGCAGATCGTCGCCGTACTTTACTTTTTCAAGATATCCATGAGTACAGTATACTCTTTTTCCCGCAAAAAACTCCAAACGTGTTTCCGGATTCTGTGAATACAAATCACAATTGCCGCAAACGCAGAAAAATTTCTTTTCAGGAAAACTTTCAGCTACTGAGTCAATATCTCTTTCCCCGTCGCCGAGAAAAATTACAGCATCCGCCTCATTATGAGTCATGATTATATCACGGACTTTTCCTGCACGTCCATGTGAATCAGAAATGACAAGCAATCTCATTCATATTTCCTCCATTTTATCATAGGTATATTATATATGTCATAGGTGGTGATTGCAATAACAGAACAAAATTTTAACCAGGAAAAACTTAAACAGGTTATAGGTTCTTTCGGTAAGGGACTTAATGCATCGGCTCTTGCAAACGCCGCAGCAAAGGGAAACTTAAACGATTTTGTTGAGAAAAATCTAAAACCTGAACAAAAGGCGGAAATCGAAAGAGTTCTCAGCGACAAAAACGCAATGAAGCAGCTTTTGGCTTCCCCTCAGGCACAGCGGATAATGAAAATGCTTAATAAGGAGAAATAAGAATGGATGCAGGAAACATAAACGAGATATTGTCATCTCTCACAAACGAGGATATCGCTTCACTTCAGGCGATGGCCTCTTCAATATTCGGACAAAAAGGCAATGACGGCGGCGGGGAACAAAAAGAAAAACAAAACCAGCGGGAAGAGCACCACCAACCCCCGGCACAGGATAATATTTTAGGCGGTATGGATATCGACCCCAAAACGATGGCGGCTATTGCGTCGATTATGAGTAAGCTCGGCCAAAGCCGTGACGACGAAAGAACTCGTTTTATTTCCGCACTGAAACCTTTATTAAGCGAAAAGCGGCGGCACAGAGCCGACGAAGCAATAAAAATGATGCAGCTTTTTGAAATTTTACCGCTTTTAAAAGACAGCGGGATTTTTTGAGGTGAGGTGCGGTGAGCGATTATAGGTACGGCGACGTTATAAGTATGCAGGAGGCGGCAATAAGACGGGTAAACGAAATGCAGCGCAGGGCCCGTGAAGCGGCAAGGCTTGCCAACGAAGAGCTTGCCGCCGGAGGAAAAGTCAATATTCAGCGGTCAGACGGAAAAAGCTTTTCTCACCCTGCCGAAAACACAGGCAGACAGGCAAGCCACACAAATTTACCCGTTGATTATCTTCACGGCGGCGGATATCCGGGCGGGTATTCCGCAGGCTATTCCCCACAAAACGGCAATACTAATTTTGGCAATACTTCTTCTGAATTTAAAGAAAAAGAAAGCGAAAATTTCCACAATTCTTCCCCCACCGGTGGAAATAATCACCAGGAGACACAAAGAGCCCAAAATACCCAGCATAACAACTCAAACCGAAAAAACAATGAAGGCGAGAAAAACAATAAGGCTTCCGCTGCCGGAAACCAAAAGCCAACTCATAACTCCTGGGCTCAAGCTGCAGTAAACCGGCAGCAAAAACAGACCATGCAAACTCCATCCCGCAGAGAAGGCGGAATTACTCAGCGTCAGGGGGCTTCTCATAACATTCAGAAAAATAATCATCAGCAGCCTTTCTCTTTCGGAGAAAACGGTATATTTTCCGCTTTAGGCGGCGTTATAGGCAATATGGATAACGACACCATTCTGCTTTTAGGGCTTTTATACATACTCTGGCGTGATGGTGCCGATTACGGATTACTTTTTGCTTTGTTCTATATATTAATGTAATAATATAATAAGCTGAAAACCTGCGGCTGAGTTTATCTCTTTCCGCAGGTTTTTGTCGATAAAGTTATTTTGGGGTTAACCAAGGTTCTTATATTTACTTTTTAGTATGATTTGCCGTATGTTTTGAAAGCAGACGTGTCCGCCGCAGGCAAATATGGTCGCTTTTTACCGTCAGTTCGTGTGCGAAATGGACACAAGCTCAGCTTGCCCGCATGCAGTTATATTTATTTTTCGCTGTCATTTGGTGTGCGTCATGGGTGCAGGCTCAGTTTGCTGGGTGGAAGTTTAACCTGCTTGAGTTCTCAGAAGTTTCCGCCGTTCCAGCCCCAGTCCTTACAGGCCGAATAAGTTATATAAATATCCGACGGCGAAGCACCGGTTCCGGCGGAAAGAATTTCTGTCATTTCTGCCGTCATGGTATTTGCAATACTTGGAGTTATATCATTGGCGAATATTTTAACCTCTGCGTAAACTATTGTTCGCTCGCTTTTGCCCTTGAACCACATAGGCACTTTATCCTCAATAGCGACCATAAGCCAGCTTTCACTTTTTCCCGGAAAAACGGTGATGGCGTTTCCAAGCTCACTTTTGATGTTTTCCATTCTTTCCTGGGTAAGGTCTGCGTTTGTCTTTACGTTTATAAATGGCATAAAATCACTCCTTTTATTTTTACTCCGCTTTTCTCTGCGAAGATATTTTATAAGATAAGCAGAAAAATACAGCTCTATCTTTTTCCTGCCCCTAAAGCCTCGCTTATTTTATCAATATATTTTTTCTTTTTGGAAATAAATTTGCTCTGTGAAATCTTCTTTTCCTTATAAGGATTTTCGTGGCCTATAAACTCCTTATAAAACCTGTGTGTATATCCGCTCTTTTTCTTTACATATTTATAAATGTATGGCAAAGGCGTTTCGTTGTATGTTCCGATATCTATTCCAAAAAGGGATTTCAATACCTGAGAGGCGATTATATAATTTCCCTCTTCTCCCTGATGTATTCCGTCTCCTGTTTTAAAATTCGGCCGATCTTTGCGGCGTAAATCAAGATAAGCCTTTAAAGGTGTGCGTACATCTATAACCTTATCAGCTAATCCGCAGGACAATATCCAGTTTGCATATGTTTCCATTACCTTATCGTAATCTGCACAGACGCTGCCGAAAGGCACCTGTTCTTCACAGGACAAGCTTCCCGTAAAGGATACAGGGTCAAAGGGTGTCGGAGTTATCAGTGCAACTTTAAATCCGGCTTTATGAAGTTTTTCCACGACCTCTGTTATGCCCTTTTTATAAAGCTCAAAACGTTCCTGAGAGAAAGGCTGATAAATTCCGTCGTTTTCGCCGTACATCACCGTTGCCCATTCACCTTCTACAAGGGACGTAATCCTGTCAATTCGGTTTAATATGTTCGGTCTCGGAAAGGGATGTCCCTCTTCCGTAAGTCCGCTGGTGTTTTCGCTGGAAACACCTAAATTTATAAAATCGTACTCCAAAATTCCCCCGGCTATTGCAAAAGCTTCTACAATGGAAGGATAGGTTCCGCCGTCGGTTATGCTATCCCCTATAAATACTATATTTTTCATCATTAAACCCCTGTGATTTATTTTTTCGAGTTTACAGCTGTATTCTATCATATTTATCTCACTTCTTGAACACCTTTATGATTTTAATTGACAAAAAGCTGATTTTGATAGTATAATGAAATTGTTAACTAAGGCTAACAATTTTGAATTTGATTTTAATGGGAGTTTATTATATGAAACAGGCTTTAATATATGCCGCAATGGGCACTTTTTTCACTTTCGCCATGACGGCTCTCGGTTCGGCGGTTGTATTCTTTTTCAGAAAAGAGATAAATCAAAAAATACAGCGCATTTTTCTCGGCTTTGCCGCAGGAGTTATGACGGCGGCCTCCGTTTGGAGTCTGCTTATACCCGCCATTGAAGAAGCGGAAAAAATGGGTAAAATCGGCTGGATTCCCGCTTTAGGCGGTTTCGCTTTAGGTGTATTCTTCCTTATGGCCATGAACGCTCTGCTCCCTCACCTTCATTTAGGCGACGGCAAAGTTGAAGGTTTAAACTCATCTCTTAAAAGGACAACGCTGCTGGTTTTGGCGGTAACTTTGCACAATATCCCCGAAGGCATGGCAGTGGGTCTTGCCTTTGCCCTTGCAGCCCAGCACGGCAGCGATCTTTCCTTCTTTACTTCCGCAATGGTTCTGGCTCTCGGCATGGGTATACAGAATTTCCCCGAAGGTGCGGCAATTTCTCTCCCCCTGCGACGTGAAAGAGTTCCCGCCGGAAAAGCCTTTATATACGGCAGTCTTTCGGGAATCGTTGAGCTTATTTTCGGAGTTTTGGTAGTACTCATTTTCTCATTTATCCAGCCATTTATGCCCTGGATGCTCGCCTTTGCCGCCGGCGCTATGATGTTTGTAGTTGTAGAGGAACTGATACCGGAAGCGCATCTGGGAGAACACTCAAACTCCGGCACACTGGGCGTTATGGCGGGCTTTGCACTGATGATGGTACTGGATGTAGCTCTGGGATAAAAATATTATATTACTATCAAAAATACCCGAAGTCATAGCTTCGGGTATTTTCTATTATTTTGCGCCTTTAATTCCTTTATTTTTTAAAAACATTAAAAAGTCAGAAGCATTTCCTACAGTAAAAGAGTCCTTTGGGAAAATGTACAGCAGATTTGATTTTGAATGAAGCACCACGGCATTTTTAGTTTCAAAAACTTTCTTTATATCTGAGTATGAAATTTTAACCTCCCTGCCGCCTGACTCAGCCATATATACGTTTTCTTCAGCGGCAGTGGCAACTATCTCTATAACCTTATCGCCGTTTATCTCCTTTTGCCTGTTTTCGTACATTTTTACGGACTTTTTGTATCTGAAGAAAACCACTGCAAATAAATATACAAAAATCACAATGCCGAGCAGCATTATATAATCGGGATTTTCCGTTAAAACAAGATTGAGCAAATTTGTTATAACCACTATGGCAAAGCACACATAAACAGCTATCATGGATGAACTTTTGAAATACATATGCTTATAGATTTCATTTATATAGTTGGTGTGATTGTCGTAATGTGCCTGAAACAATATATCCATATATATACCCCTTTGATGTTTATGGTTCAATTTAAACACGGCTTTAGTGGTTTGTCAATGTTTGTGGGTTTATTTTTGTTAAAATCCTACATATTTCTTGACATTAGCCGTCATTTATTATAGCATTATAGGTATGAAAAAGACAATTGGAATAGTGGCCCATGTTGATGCGGGCAAAACAAGTTTATCAGAACAAATACTCTACCTCGGCGGAGCTATACGCACTGTAGGACGGGTGGATAAAAAAAGCTCCTTTCTTGATTTCAACGAAATCGAAAAAGAAAGGGGCATAACGGTATTTTCTGAAAGTGCAGGCTTTACCGTAGGAGAAAATACCTTTTATCTTCTTGACACTCCCGGCCATGTTGACTTTGCGGCAGAAGCCGAAAGAGCCATCAAAGCTCTGGATTTTGCCATTCTTATTTTGAGCGCTGTTGAGGGAGTACAAAGCCACACAGTAACCCTTTGGAATATTCTTAAAAAGAACAATATTCCTGTATTTGTATTTATAAACAAAACCGACCGTCAGGGAGCAGATGTACAAAGAGCGCTCTCCCAGCTTAAAGAGGAGTTCGGCGATGGATTTATTTTCTGCGAAAACTTAAGTGATGCTGCGGAAGAAATAGCCTGTCTTGACGATGAGCTTACAGAGGAATACCTCGAGAACGGATTTACCGAAGAAAAATTTATCCCCGCCTGCCGAAAGCTTATAAACAACAGAAAGCTTTTTCCCGTTTTCAAAGGCTGTGCCCTCAGCGGTGAGGGTATAAAGGAATTTCTCTCCTCTTTAGATGAGCTTACAGAGACTGACTATAATCCCGACGGCGAATTTTCCGCCTTTGTGTGGAAAGTAAGGAGAAACAAAACCGAAAGAACCGTATTTCTTAAAATCCTTTCAGGCACTCTTAAAGCCAAGGATATTATAGATGGAGAAAAGGTAAACGAAATAAGACTTTATTACGGAAATAAATCCACATCTGTGGGGGAAGTTTCAGCGGGAGATATCTGCGCTGTCAGCGGTCTATTGAAGGCTAAAAGCGGATGTTTTATCGGTGAAAGGAAAAAGGAATCGGATTTTTCCGTTGCACCCGCTCTTTTTGCAAAGGCTGAGTTTTCCTCAGATAAAGATCCGGTAAAAGTCCTCAAATATTTTAAGATACTTGAAGACGAAGAACCTACTCTGAACGTAAAATGGAACGAACACACCAAGGAAATTACAGTAAGAGTTATGGGAACTGTGGAGCTTGAAGTCCTCAGCGACACCATCAGCAAAAGATTCGGGGAAAACATAACTTTCGGCGAACCCAATATAGTATATATGGAAACCATCAAAGGAAAATCCCACGGAGCGGGACATTATGAGCCTTTAAAGCACTATGCGGAAGTGCATTTTCTTCTGGAAGGAGCTCCCCGTGGCAGCGGAATAACCTTTGAAAGCAAGGTTTCAACTGATGAACTTTCCCTCAACTGGCAAAGGCTTATTGAAACCCATATTTTTGAAAAGGAACATCTGGGAGCTTTGACGGGCTTCCCCATAACCGATATAAAATTTACTCTCACTGCGGGAAGAAGTCACTTAAAGCACACCGAGGGCGGAGATTTCAGAAAAGCCGTATACGCCGCAGTACGTCAGGGACTTTTCAAAGCGGAAAGCGTGCTTCTCGAGCCCTGGTACAAATTCAGGATACAGGTACCTATGGAATTTACGGGAAGGGTGCTTTCAGATATAACAAAAATGAGCGGAGAATTTTCTCCGCCGAAAACCCATGGAGACAAAACAGTAATAAGCGGAGTTTGTCCCCTTTCGGAAATAATGAACTACTCCAGGGAACTTGCCGCCTTCACCTCAGGAAAAGGTGTTTTCTTCGGCAGCCTTACGGGTTACAGAGAATGTCACAACAGCGCAGAAGTGATAGAGAAAATCGGATACGACAAAGAGCGGGACAAGGAAAATTCCGCTGATTCGGTTTTCTGCTCACACGGCGCAGGATTTCTTGTAAAGTGGTACGAGGCGGATGAATATATGCACTGCAAACAGAAGGAGGATTATAATGGATAACAAATGGTACAAGGATATTTGCGTCTATCAGATATGGCCGCGGTCATTCTGCGACGGAAACGGCGACGGCATAGGCGACCTTGAGGGAGTATACTCAAAGCTCGATTACATTAAAGATCTTGGTGTTGACTGCATCTGGTTTTCTCCCCTCTACCCCTCACCCAATGCCGATTTCGGATATGACATAGCCGACTACAAAAACATTCATCCCGAATACGGCGACCTGGAACTTTTCAAAAAGGTATTGGACGGCGCTCACGAGAGAGGAATTAAAGTCATAATGGATCTTGTTGTAAACCACACCTCCGACGAGTGCGACTGGTTCCAGAAAAGCCGCAGAAGAATTGAGCCCTATACGGATTATTATATCTGGCGCAAAGGACGCGACGGAGGCAAAAAGCCTCCGAACAACTGGCTGAGTATGTTCGAGGGCGGCGCCTGGGAATATGATGAAGTGAGAGGCGAATATTATCTTCATGTATTTGCTAAAAAGCAGCCTGATTTAAACCATGACAATCCGAAAGTCCGTGAAGAAGTCAAGGAAATTATGAAATTCTGGCTTGATATGGGCGTTGACGGATTCCGTGAGGACGTCATCACATTCATTTCCAAAAAAGAAGGACTTCCGAACGGATTCCCCATTCCCTCTGCCTGCGGAATGGAGCACTACATAAATGGGCCTCATATCCACGAGTATTTAAAGGAATACCGTGAAGTCGCAAAACAGTATGACTGCTTCTGCGTCGGTGAGGCTCCTATGATGACTCCCGAAACTGCACTTAAATACATCACTGAGGGCGAAAATCAGGAGCTGGATCTCATGTTCCACTTCCAGCACATGGAGGCGGACTGCATAATGATGGATTTCATCCACGTTCCCTTCAGTCTTATCCGTATGAAGAAAGCCTTTACCCGCTGGCAGAATATGCTAAAAGGTAAAGCATGGAACACATTATATATTGAAAACCACGATCATCCGAGAATCATAAGCCGCTACGGCAGTGAGGCATACCGCACTGAAAGCGGAAAGATGCTTGCCGCCATGTATATGCTTCAGCAGGGAACGCCATTTATATATCAGGGTCAGGAAATTGGCATGACAAACATTTCACTTCCCGATCTCGATATGTATGAGGATGTTTTTGTAAAGAACAACTACAACGTTTTCAAAAAGATTTTTGGAAAGAAAAGATGCGAGCATCTTGCAAGAATCTCCACAAGGGACAATGCAAGAACACCCGTTCAGTGGACTGGCGGCGAAAACGCCGGATTTACAACGGGAAAGCCATGGTTCTACATTAACCCAAACTACAAAGAGGTTAATGCGGAAAAGGAAATGAGCGATCCACATTCGCTTCTCAATTTCTACAAAAAACTTATCCGCTTCCGCAAGGAAAACGAAATTGTTCTTAAAGGTGATTATAAGGAGTATTACGAAAACAGCAAGAATCTCTATGTCTACGAGAGAACCTATAATAATCAGCGGATGCTGGTAATCTGCTCCTTTACCGAAAAGGGTGTTGCTTTTGAGGCTCCCAAAGGATACGACCTTTCAAAGGGAGTTAAGGTACTTGGCAACTATGAGTCGGAGCACATTTGCGGCAACGGCTTCAAGACCCGTCCCTATGAAATGAGAGTTTATATGTTTTAAACATAAGCTCTTTACGCAGAAACTTCAAAGATAACATTAGTACAACCACCTGTGTTTAAGGTTATTTTAAGCTTTAACCGCAGGTGGTTATATTTTTGTGCGCTGTATCCCCGTGTGCGGATTGGGCACAGGCTAAGTCCTTCCGCAGGCAGTTGTAGTTATTTTTCACTGTCATTTGGAGTGCGTCATGGATGCAAACTCAGTTTGCTGTGCGACTTGAAAGCGGACGTGTCCGCCAGGCTCAGCCTGCTTTTCCTTAACTGCACCTTGATTAATGAGAAAGTTTTTATTTATTCGTACTTTTGTCCATAGCGACAAAAGTACCAAAAACGCATTTATTTCGCCTTGACGGTTTTCGCTCTCGGTCTATTACCTTTAGATGGTGTCTCGGTAAATCGCCGCCAAGGGTTCAGTGTCGGCGATTTACGCAAAAGCAAAGCTTTTCCGTTCCCTCGCTCTCCGATCCGCTGACATCAATGCGAAAAGCCGCAAGGCGATAGAACTTTCTGCTTTCATTTCATCCAGGTGAGCTAAAGGTCAGTTTTATGATTTTTGCAGCAGTAAATTTTTACTTCTGAATTAAAAAACAGAAAAATTAAGTTTTACTATCCTTTAGACACATACAGGCAAATATAGTTTTTTACCATTAGTACCTGTAGAACTTGAAAGCGGATATGTCCGCCGCAGGCACTTATACTTGTTTCTTACCGTCAGTCCGTGTGCGGAACGAAAGCGGACGTGTCCGCCGCAGGCACTTATAGTTGTTCATTACTGTCATTCGGTGTGCGAAATGTGTGCAGGTTCAACCTGCTCGCAGGCACTTATAGTTGTTTCTTACCCTCAGTTCGTGTGCGACTTATATGCAGGTTTAACCTGCGCCTGCTTGTACTTGACTATGGTTTTGGTTGCATTTAAAATAGATGTAAAAATATATTGGTGCGGTGAAGTATGAATAAGATAATACAAAAATTCGGCGACTACATATACAAAAAAGCTGAAAAAAATCCCGATGCAGCAAGGAAAATCCTGACTTCGGTATACTCCCTTTCAGGTTTTCAGGCTCGCTATTTTCCCTCAAAGGCTCTTATGCCCTCCCGTCAGTTTATGATGTGGGTTTCCGCAAAATCCATAACCGAGCCTCTTCGCAGCCCCAATAAAGCCGCAATTGTCAGCATTTTCACTCCCTGCGAAATGCTCCACGCCGCAGGAATTGAGCCAATGTTCCCGGAAGGACTTTCCTGCTATCTTGCCGCTTCCGCAAGCGAAAGATACTTTATTGAGCTGGCTGAGAAAAAAGGTGTTCCCGAAAGCCTTTGCTCCTACCATAAAATCCTTATCGGACTTGTGGAATCGGGTGTGATGCCAAAACCTCTGTTTGTACTTAACACCACCCTCGCCTGTGACGCCAATCAGGTTTCTTTCAGACGTGCAGCGGAATATTTTGACATTCCCCACTATATAATAGATGTTCCCTTATCCAGCGATGATAAAAGTGCGGAATATGTGGAAAATCAGCTTAGAGAAATCTGGGAGAAAATTAAGAATCTTACGGGAGAGGAAAATCCCGACGAAAAGCTGAAACTTTCCGTAGAACGCAGTAAGCGGACAATCGAAAACTATAAAAAATATCTCCGTCTTCGTTCCACTCGATATATAAGCGACGAAATGACCTCTGAAATGCTTTCGGTTTTCGCAATGCACGTGCTTCTCGGCACTGCCGACAGTGAGGAATACACCCGCCGTCTTTGTGAGGATACCGCCAAAAAGCCCGAAGGCTTTAAAGGCAAACGGTTTTTGTGGGTTCACTCGCTCCCCTACTGGCAGGATTCCATGCGTGAAATTTTCAATTTCAACGAGCGATGCGAAATAGTTTCCTGCGATATGACTTTCGATTCCCTCGAAACGGGCGATGTAAAAAATCCCTTTGATTTCATGGCGAAAAGGACTGTATCCTGCTCCTTTAACGGAGGCTGGGAACGCCGCTCTTCTCTTTGCAGAAGCTTTGCCGAAAAAATGCACGCCGACGGAATTATATATTTCTGCCACTGGGGATGCAAACAGACAATGGGTTCCTGCGTTTTGTCAAAGAGGATGTTTGAAGAAAGCGGAATACCCACTCTTATCCTTGACGGCGACGGCTGCGACACACGCAACATCAGCGACGGACAGATGGTAACAAGAGTCACCGCATTTATTGAACAGCTTGAAAGCAGCGGAAAGTGAGGAAATTTTATGATAGGATATACCTGCAAATATACTCCCGTTGAGCTTCTCAAAGCTCTTGGCGGAGAATGTGTACTTATTAACTCACAGACTATGAGCTTTTCCGCAGCCGAAAGCGAAGGTCATTCAAATCTATGCTGTCACTGCAAAGCATTGCTCCAGCACTGTCTTTCCGGAGGAATCAGAGAATTTGTATTTGTAAACTGCTGTGACAGTGTCCGCAGAATTTACGATATAGTAAAGGCAAAAGGAGATTATGATTTTATCTTTTTCCTGGATCTTCCGAGAACCGGAGGAGAATGTTCCGTAAACCGTTTTAAAGATGAGCTCCTGCGGCTCTACAGGGAATATTCCGCATATAAGGGCACATCCTTTTCCCCGGAAAAGTTTTATGGGTCTTTCAAAGAGGAAAGCATTTATCCAAAGGGAGAATTTATTGCCCTTACAGGTGCAAGAGTAAGCCGTGAAACAAAGAAAATCATTGAGGAAAATTCCGTCTATCCCGTTGCAGACCTTACCTGCTCCGGCAACAGAAATCCCATCCTGACAGAAAAATACGACAGCTTTGAGGATGCTGCATATGAATACGCCCATAGTCTGCTCGCTCAGGTTCCCTGTATGAGAATGGCCGATATATCAAGCCGAAAGGCTCTCGCCATACACCCCAATATAAAGGGAATAATTTATCATACGGTAAAATTCTGCGACTACTATTCATTCGAATATGAAAATCTTCGCAGAGAAAGCGCTCTTCCAATGCTCAAAATCGAGACGGATTTTACTCCCCTTTCATCGGGACAGCTCTCCACAAGACTTGAAGCTTTCTGTGAGGGATTTGAAGTCAAAAATCAGAAAGGAAATAAAAAGATGGAATTTGCACCGGTGAGCGATTCGCTCTATGCAGGTATTGACAGCGGCTCCACCTCTACAAATGTTGTGGTAATAGATAAAAACGGAAAAATGGCAGCAAGTGCAATTGTCCGCACAGGACCCAGAGCCGAAATGGGAGCAAAACGTGCTTTTGAAAAAATTGAGGAAGAATACGGCATTAAAATCGGCTCCATTAAGAAAATCATCGCCACCGGCTACGGCAGAAACAATATCAGCTTTGCACACGGAGCAAAAACAGAGATTACCTGTCACGGAAGAGGAGCAAATTTCATAAATCCCGACGCACGCACGGTCATCGACATCGGCGGACAGGACAGCAAGGTAATCTGCCTTGACGGAAAGGGAAACGTAACAAACTTTGTTATGAACGACAAATGTGCCGCCGGTACAGGAAGATTTCTTGAGGCAATGGCGAAAACCCTTGAGCTGGAACTGGAAGAGATGGGACGCCGCGGTCTTTCATGGAAAGAGAACATAACAATTTCCAGTATGTGCACTGTTTTCGCCGAATCGGAGGTCATCTCCCTTATTGCCGAAAACAAAAGCAGCGACGATATTGTTCACGGACTCAATAAATCTGTAGCCTCTAAAACTCTTTCACTTGTAGCCCGCACAAATCATACACCTGTTTACATGATGACAGGCGGTGTTGCCAGAAATAAAGGCGTTGCCGCTGAAATTGAGAAAGGGCTCAGCGACAAGCTTTTCATCCCCGAAAATCCGGATTTATGCGGAGCTTTGGGAGCTGCTCTTTTTGCTTTGGACAGCGATAATCAGTAAAAAATAATTTTAGTTATAAAAATATCCCTGCTTACTTTAAGTAAACAGGGATTTTCTTATTATACATATAATTTTATGCAACGGGAAGAACATAGAAAGCTATGCAGAAAAAGTGGAATATTGTTCCACCCAGCACAAACAAATGCCAGATGCTATGCATATATCGCACTTTTTTGAGACCGTAAAAAATAAGTCCCGCAGTATAGCTTATTCCTCCCGCAAGGAGCAGATAAAATCCACTGCCCAGAGCGTGGTAAATGGGCACTACAATTGAAATTGCAGCCCAGCCCATTACAACATAGAGAATCATTGATATTACAGTGAACTTTTTAATATCAATTGCATTTAAAACTATACCTAAAACAGCCGCTGCCCAAACCGCTATAAAAACTGCCAAAGCAGCCTTTGAACCTTTAAGCAGAACGATGGTAAAAGGAGTATAGCTTCCTGCAATCAAAATAAAAATAGTGGAATGGTCAAAAATCCTGAATATCTTCTTAACCCCGGGCATAGGAAACGCATGATAAAGTGTGCTCATAGTATACAAAACAACCATCGAAAGACCGTAAACAATAAAAGCTACTACCCCTATTGCCGAGCCTTTCATAGCCGCCATTGTAACAAGCACTGTTGAACCTATAATTGCAAGTAAACTTCCCACTCCGTGAGAAACGGAATTGAATATTTCTTCGCCTACCGTATAAAGCTTAGCTTCCATACACTTCTTCCTCCTTATAAAACTGTTATGAACCATTGTAATATTAAAAAATTATAAAGTAAATAACAACAGAATATTTTTTAGTGGGTTAATAATAAGGAGGAAATATTTAAAGTTTAACCAAGGGGTTTATAGATCCGTACATTAATTTTGGAAAATCCGCGAAGATATTTTATAAAAATCAAATCGTAATATTTTAACAATGAAGGGTTTAATAACGCCAAATTCCCATTAGTAAGATTAACAAGCTTCGCATTATTTATAGGCTTCTATATTTTCAAGCATCTTATTATTTTCTTCTGTATAAAAACCTGATACGATGATGTAAACCATCGTATTGTCAATTTTCTTGACGCAATAGGTCTGTACCAAATCAATGTCACCGTTTTCAACTTGACAAGTAGCCGTCAGGAATGTCTGATTGGCTATAGTTTTAGTAGTGTAACTATCCGGAATTTCATATATAATATCTGTCGATTCGGCAAACTGCTCCATAACAATATCCATGTATTCTTCCTCATCAACTTTCGGCACAGCGGGAAGTTTTTCAAAACCGATAACCAATGTGTCGTAAGAAGTGTCGGAAACGATAAAGAGTCCGCAATCAGTTGTTAAAGTCTCTGAAGATGTATAGTATTCGCTGTCGGCGTTTGAAAATCCTTCAGGAATTGTAAATTTGATATTTGCCCACTCGTTTATATATGTAGTTCCATTCAGTGTTCCCTTTGTATATTCAACTTTTGGTACATTTTCCGTTGTATTTATATTACTGTCTGACGTAGAATTATCGCTTTGACTGTTATTTCCCAGCGCAAAACCTATTCCTATAAAAAACAATATTAAAATAACGGCAATTATTGCAACTATAATGCCTTTACTCTTTTTCTTTGGCTGAGGAGGAACCATCGGCTGCTGGTTATATGCAGGGTATGGGTTGTTATATGCGGAACTATCAGGATTTTCAGTTTGTGTTTCATAAAAACTGGCATCTATCTGCACCTCAGAATCAAAATTCGACGAGCCGCAGTACTGACAAAATCTGTCAGTATCATTAACCATTTTACCGCAGTTGTTACATCTTTTCATAAAAGTTACCCCTTTTAAAATATTGTTTGACATCTATACCGGTAAATTTTGGAAAAATCCAATTTAATGCGACACCAATGTTTTTGTGTCTCACCCCTCACTTTAAACGCAAAATACACAAAATTACAGATATAGACAAACAAATAATATATTAAATGTATAATTTTGTCAACAATATGTTATAAAAGCAGGTACAAATAAATTATCTTATATTATAATTTTAAAATTAGTAAATTATCAGGTACATAAAAAATACAATATTATATTAAAACCAATATACACCGCTCATATGAACTGCTAACTACATCACTTTTTCCTTTCCGCAGCAGCCAATAGCGAACCTGCCACTATTATCCCGCCGCAGATGATGCTTTTTAAATCCGGAACTGTTCCGAGAATAACTAAAGAAAATACAATTGCCCAGGCTGAGTAAGTAATATTTAGGGGCATTGCCTTTGAAACTCCGAGATTTCCCAGAGCCTTATAATAGCAAAGGTAAGACGCCGTTCCGAAAAACGCAGACAAAGCTATGAATGCGAAAGCCTTTGTGGAAAAGGCGGAAATGGTAAAACTCCAGCCCCCCAGTACAGGCAAAATTATTACTCCGTAGAAAAGCGCCGACATTATCTGGCGAAGCTGAAGTGCATGGGAGTTGCTCACCTGTGGATCTTTCATTCCGTAGGCACAGATTACTCCCTCTGATGCCCAGCCCACACAGCAAAGCAAAGCGCAGACAAAGCCCAAAACAAAATTTTCCGGTCTTTCTCCCCCGGGCTCATATCCGAGAGCCACGACGCCCAGAATTGAAGCGATAAGTCCCACTATCTGTACAGGTCTCATTTTTTCCTTTAAAAAGACAAAGGAAAGAAAAGCTCCCAGTGCGGGATACATTGCGGATATAATCGCCGTATATGCGGGGCCGATATATTTAATAGCGGCAACATACCCCGACATTCCTATGGGACCGCCTAAAACTGCGGCTATAAGAATAAATTTTCCGCTTCTCGTCTTTAACGCTCTTATAACATTTTTAAACTGTTTTGTCACACCGGTATATATTAACATCCAAACCGATGAACACAAATCATGCAGGAACGTACTCACAAATGGAGCTAAAAAAAGCGCCTGTTCTCCCGAAATAAACGGTGCCATTGAAAGAGCTACACCTAAAATCACCGTATCCAACGCCCAAAGGACACCTGCTGCCAAACCTGTAACCATAAAAATAAAACCCTCATTGCTTAAATTTTGCTGTACTAAAAATCACACGTAATTTAAAATATCATTTAACACAGCATATTGCAAGGGTTTCATGATAATTATGAAAATTTGTTTATGGTTTTAATCGTAATTCAGATTTACAACTTTGTCTATTGAAATGCATCTCCAACAAACAGGTGCTCACTCCACATATAATATAAATTTTTATTTATCAACGTTGAAAGTATGATGCTGTAAGGTTGTAATTTGTATTAACCCTTTACGTTCCCTCTTTTTCGCATATTCAAGAAGAGTTTTTGAATTGCCGGCTGGATGCCACGCGTAGGCAATGAGAAAATCTGAATGATTCACCATATACTGATTGGCTTTAACAATAGCAGCCTTGCGGGGAACTTTTTCCATTCCGTCAGGATAAAATGTACTGTCAAAGCCAGCGGGTATGGGAATTTGTTGCTCTGTCGGATGATAAGGCAGCAGCAACGTAAGTTTAACTTCAGGATAATCATTTTTTGCCATTTTCACTGCTTTTGCTGCAAGCCTATCAAAACCTCCGTAGTGACCAGCAATAAATTCCGTAACGCCACAGCAAACAATATGTTTTTCTACAGCAGCATACAATAAAGGAAATATTTCTTCGGACGCATCCCTGTGCCCTATAAAAAAACAATTTTTCCCGCTCATTTTCATTTCTCCTCCATATACTTATTTTTGTCGTTAAAATTATACGATTTAAATGATTAAAAATCAACGATTTGTAAAAGTATAATTTACGAAGAAAGTAAGTAAAGGAGAAGTGACGCAGGTGAAAGATATTCTTTCTGTAATAACCGCATATCGTGAAGATCGAGGCTGGACTGAGTATCAGCTTGCAGAACGCTCCGGTTTACCGCAATCTACAATTTCTTCATGGTACCGCAAAAACATGGTTCCTACTGTTCCTTCTCTGGAAAAAATCTGTACAGCTTTCGGCATCACCCTCTCTCAGCTTTTTGCAGAGGAAGATACACCGGTTTCCTTAACTGACAGGCAGAAAAAACTTTTGGAACGCTGGTCAAGACTTAACAGGGAACAACAGGACGCTATATTTTCACTGATAGATAAAATGTAAAAAGATCCGCCGGAAGAACCATCGTTTTGATGTATCCCCGGCGGATTTGTTGTTAATATAAAGGTTTATCTCTATTTTTTAAAGATTTTTTCCTAACAGCTAATGCAAAGATTATTGGTAAATTCAGTATTGGGGAGCATAATCCGGTGTATCAAACTCTTCTATAAGATTTCCTTCCCTGTCGTAAAACTTTACGTTTATGATTTTTGTTGTAACATTGAAGACTTCGCCTATGTTTTCTATTTCAAAAATCAGGGGCGCTTCATCAATAAATCCCTTTTCATAGGTCTTTTCAATGCCGTTTGTACTTATAATATATACGCACTTTGAAATATGCTTTTCGTTAGCGGAAAAATATACTCGGTTTTCCAAAGATAAATCATATTTTTCACCTTGAGGCGACGGATATACATACACTCCGACGTCATCACCCATTTTCACGGCAGCTTCAAATTTTTGTCTGGCATCCGTCGGCAGCTGCTTGAAAACAAACAGTTCCTGCGGCTTGGTTTGATCGCCGTTTTTAGGTATATAGTAAACTTTTTCATTTATATTGCACCAGAAAAAATCAGATGCATTCCTGTCGCTGTGTTCAGAGGCATATTGCCGTGCACCCTCAGCAGAGAGAGTAGTACCTATATAAACAGCGTATAGTATTAAGCTCGCTGCTACCAAAACCAGAAGTACGATTACTATTATCTTTATTAATTTCTTTAGTACCGTTTTCATTTCCAGTTCTCCTCTATTTTATTTCCAAAGTCATCATAGAGCGGTTTTTTATCTTTATTTAACAGTCTTATAAGAGAGAGATCATCACGTCCTTGATAGATATACAGATCAAGAAATTTTTCATTGTTCTCTATTTTAAATATTTGCTCCATTCCGAAAAACTCTATGGAATAATAGCATGCCTCTTCTGGAAGCTCCACACCTGCAACCATCGCTATTGTTTTACCGTTATCTACATATGAATAATAGTTAATTTCTCCGTTTTTCTCGGGCATTATTTCCATTGTCAGATTTTTATTATAACGTCCCGGGAAAATTCGGCTTTCATTATAAATATAAAGTCCGTTCAAGCCTTCGTGCATGTAAAGCACTACTAATTTGTCCTGCTCGTTTTTTGCTTCAAGTACCTGCGCCCTTTCATCGCTGTCTCTGAAAGAAAGATACCTATTAATATTTTTATCAAGTGTTTTAATGTCATCAGGAGCTACCGTTTGCGAAAAAAGGTAAGAAAAAATCAAAATACAGATTATCAAAATTGAAGCCGCAACTCCTGCACCTATGGCCATAAGCCGCTTTCTGCTTACTTTTTTGCTACTGTCTTTCATTGTATCCACTATGATTTTATCGGCAGTCTGGGGCAAAAGCTCTTTTTCCACTTCTCCTCCGTTCAAAATCTCACTTACCGAAACTTCCAGCTCCTTTGACAGCTCTTCCAGTACGGAGACGTCGGGTATTCCTCGTCCTGTCTCCCATTTTGAAACAGCTTTATCGGTCACCCCTAATTTTTCTGCAAGCTCCTTTTGCGTAAGTCCTTTTTCCCTGCGTTTTGATGAAATGAATTTTCCCGTTTCCGAAGCGTTCATAAAAGCTCCCTCCTTACGTTATTTATTTTATATTCCTTCTCCTCTTTAAGTCAATCTACCCTTAGTAGAGTAGAAAAAATCCCGCAGTTTTTTATCACTGCGGGATTTCTGATTTATATTATCTGTTATTCTTTGTGAGTATTTCGCCAAAGCCATCATTCTTTTTATGACTCTGCTGAACGGGCTTTACATCTCCCTCAGGCATGAGCACAAAACCGAGACGATAGGTTTTTCCGCTCATATTAAGATGCTCGTCGAGTGGCGGGAATCCCCAGCTGTTATAGCCTCCCACTCCGCATTGTCCGGCGGAAAAGCGAAGCACGATTTTGTTATCCTTACCTTTAAGGTCATAGGAATGGCTTGCCTCTTCAAGTTCGTTCCACTTATATCTTCCGTAGTTTACTTCCATTTCGCCCTTTGCCTCAGCGGTGAGCTTTATCCGGTTGCCCATAACTGCAAAAGATTTTACTCCGGTACGGTGTCCGTTTTCCTGAGGCTTTAAATAGGGAGTGAAAAATTCATCGGCGGTGCTTTCGTAATCTCCCACAAGGGAGCTCATATTTCTGTCGCAGTAATTTTCATAAGGTCCTTTACCGAAATAGCGGCAGTTCTCAAAATATTCCGCCAAAACGAACTCCAAGGCTATATCGGGAATATCGGGCAGACGCTGAGCCGGAGTAAATTCAAACTCCACTTTCATGCCCGCTCCCGTTATAGTGTAATTTAAAAAGCCTTTGCTTTCGGGAACTGTCGGAACAGTAAATGATGTTTTTATTATCGCTCTTCTTTCATTCCAGCGGGTTTCCTCTACATTAAACTTTGCACTTTCCCCTGCCAAACGCCAAAGGGCATTTTTCACATGACGTGAACAACCACGATCGTTATCTGTAAGAGCACGCCAAAATACCGGCTTCACCGGCTCCTTTAAAAGCTCCTCACCCATATACTTAAATGAAGAGAGAAGTCCCGTTCTTCTTGAAACCTTAACTTCGATTTCCCGTGACGAAACACAGATATTTCCGTAGGTCTCCCACATGGAGATTTCTCCCCCTTCGGGAAGAGTTCTGTGCCAGCTATCATTTGCATTAACTCTGAACTGCTTCTGAGCTACTATCTTTTCATCGGCTTTTCCAGTAAAGATGAGATTGAGCCACCATTCATCATTGGTTATGCGGTTAAGCTCCAAATCAAGAACTCCGCTTTTTCCCGCCGGAAGACCGAAGGTTTCCCTGCCCTCACGGAGAACTCCTTTTTCGCTTACCTGCTGCCAGCAAAGATTATACATTGAAAGATCCGTAAAATCGAATCGGTTTATTATTCTTACAATTCCCTTTTCGGCGTTAATCTCCTCAACCTCAATGGGGCTGAAAAGCTCCTTTATCTCAGGTGTCTTTGGAGTTTCGGAAAGATCCGCAAAGAAAATTCCGTTTCCGCAGAAATTGCCGTCGTTGGGCATATCTCCGAAATCTCCGCCGTAGGCAAAGTATTCGCCGTCAGCGCCTTGAGTCAGAATGCCCTGATCGGCAAAATCCCACACAAAGGCTCCGCAGAAAGTGGGGAATCTCTTCCAAAGCTTTCTGTATTCATCATTGCCTCCGCAGGAATTTCCCATAGCATGGGAAAACTCACAGAGCATAAAAGGTTTATCCCTGTGACCGAGAATAAAATCTTCCGTCTCTTCGGGAGTTGCATACATGCGGCTGTAAAAATCGCTTAAATCCATATCCTTTGCAGGGTTATCCCACACACCCTCATAGTGAACGGGACGTGAATCCTTCTCTTTGAGGAAATCACGCATTTTACGGAAATTCTCTCCACCTGCCGATTCGTTGCCCATGGACCAGATTATTACGGACGGATGGTTTTTATCCCTTTGGTAAAGGCAGTTTATCCTATCCATACATGCGTTTTCCCACTGCTTTTCATCTCCGGGAAGTACGGGACAATTTCTCACCTTACTGAAACGTGTACCGTGGGTTTCCAGATTATTTTCGTCTATTACATAAATTCCGTATTTGTCGCAGATATCATACCAAAGGGGACTGTTGGGATAATGGCTTGTGCGAACGGCGTTCATATTGTTATCCTTTATAAGCTGAGCCGCTTTCTCCATTACCTCCGGCTCAACATATCTGCCATGCTCAGGTGAAAATTCATGGCGATTTACACCCTTTAGCATAACAGGCTTTCCGTTAACAGTAAGCTGGCCGCCTTTTATTTCAATTTTTCGGAATCCTGTTTTAAGGGAAACATATTCAACAGGACTTCCGTTTTCGTAAAGGGAAACAAGAACCTTATAAAGCTTTGGATTCTCCGCTGTCCACGGAATTATTCCCGCAACGGTTGTTTTGAGCGTAACAGTCTGAGAATCAGTAAAATCCGCTCTTCCAAAGCCCACCGGCTCATTGGCATCAAAAATCTCAACCTCTACAGATCCACCCTCAGTGCTTCCCCTTGCGGTAAGCTCCATGAGAAACAGCCCGTCTTTGGCTTCAGAATCGGGTTCAGCGGTGATTTTGAAATCCTCTATATATGTTTCTTCAGTCATGCGTATATAGACGTCACGGAAAATTCCGCCAAAACGCCAGAAATCCTGGTCTTCGAGCCAGCTTCCCGTACACCAGCGGTAAACTTCAAGGGCTACGGTATTCTGTCCCTTTTTGATAAAGGGTGTGATATCAAACTCCCTTGAATTAAAGGAGCTTTCCGCATATCCGATTCTTTCGCCGTTTATATATAAATAGTATGCGGATTCAACTCCGTCGAGACAAATTGTCACACGCTTTGAAAGCCACTGTGACGGAATCTGAAATTTCTTTATGTAGAGACCTACGGGATTATATTCCTGGGGAGCAAATGGGGGAATTATATCCTCTCTTCCCTCCCATGGATACTGTACATTGCAGTACTGAGGATAATCATATCCGCAGCTTTGCCAGCTTGAGGGAACTATAATTGTATCCCATGATCCACTATTAAAGGACGGATGTGCAAAGCCCACACAACGCCTCGATGCTGAATAGTTGGGGAATAGCCTGAAACGCCACTGTCCGTTTAAGGAAATTCGGCGGCTTTTATCGGGATTAAAAGTAAGCGCCGCTTTCTTTGAAGAATAAGAGAAAAACGATGCTCTCGGTGCTATGGCTCCCACACAGGTTATTTCAGGATTACTGTGCCATTCATAGTATCCGTCGATTTTAGGAACGTTGGGATTGAGACTTTCATATTCATCCTTCGGCTCCGGCTTCTTCTCCGGGACAGGCTTTGCCTTATCGTCGGTTTCATAGCTGAATGCAGCGTTTTCAAGAATATCCGACCACTTTACATTTTCACCCGTTGAAAATCTGTCCTCAGTGAGGAAATGTTCTTCGGGAGCGTCAGTGGAATTTTCTTCCTGTGAATTTTCTTTTTGAGAAATTACGTCGTCCGAAATTTCATCTGATTTAGCACAAGCGTTTTCCACTGCTTCGCTTTCCTCTTCCGGTACGCTGTTTTTAGAAGACGTGTCGGAAGCGGTTTTATTGATATCAGTTTTTTCTGCTGAAACTTTTTTCTCCTTTGATTCACTCATAGTTTTCACCTGCTTTTTGTAGGTATTGTATTTTAATTTATATCCACTGCCTGTGCAGAGGCAGTAATTCTCGAAATTAATTAGGGTGGGCTTTTTGCCTGCACTTTGATAAATAAGAAGTTTTAACAACGCAGGCACTTATAGTTGCTCATTACCGTTTCTTTGTGTGCGGCTTATATGCAGGTTTAACCTGCTGTGCGAATTGGGTGCAGCGTCACGCTGCTGCGACTTGGGTGCAGGCTCAGCCTGCTGCTAGAAATAAACGGCAGCCGTGAAAGCTGCCGTTTTTAGTTTTTAATTGCTTCGATAAAATCAGGATATCAGCCGATCTTATCAACGCCCATGTAGGGTCTGAGAACTTCGGGAACTGTAACGCTTCCGTCAGCGTTCTGATAGTTTTCCAGAATAGCGGCGGTTGTTCTGCCGATTGCAACACCTGAACCGTTAAGAGTATGGACAAGCTGTGCTTTATCCTTGGGGCTGTTCTTGAATCTGATTGATGCTCTGCGTGCCTGGAAATCCTCAAAGTTTGAGCAGGAGGAAATCTCAACATATCTGCCATAAGAGGGCATCCATACCTCTATATCATAGGTCTTTGCGGAGCTGAATCCAAGATCTCCTGTGCTGAGAGTTACAACTCTGTAAGGAAGTCCGAGAAGCTGGAGCACTCTCTCTGCATCGTTCGTGAGCTTTTCGAGCTCCTCATAGGAATTTTCGGGATTTGCAAACTTAACAAGCTCAACCTTGTTGAACTGATGCTGACGGATAAGTCCTCTTGTATCTCTTCCGGCACTGCCTGCCTCAGCTCTGAAGCATGCGGAGTAAGCACAATACTTAATGGGAAGCTTTGTTCCATCGAGAATCTCATCCCTGTGCATATTTGTAACGGGAACCTCCGCTGTGGGAATAAGGAAATAATCATCGTTAGTGATTTTGAAAGCATCCTCTTCAAACTTCGGAAGCTGACCTGTACCTGTCATGGATGCACGGTTTACCATGTAAGGCGGAAAAACCTCTGTGTATCCGTTTGCAGTGTGGGTGTTGAGGAAGAAGTTCATTATAGCTCTTTCGAGTCTTGCACCTAAATCCTTATAAAAATGGAATCTTGTACCTGTAACCTTTGCTGCTGTTTCAGGATCGAGTATGCCAAGATCAGCGCCGATATCCCAGTGTGCTTTGGGCTCGAAATCAAACTTTGTAGGCTCACCCCAGCGGCGAACCTCAACGTTTTCGCTGTCATCCTTACCAATCGGTACGCTTTCATGGGGAATGTTGGGGAATTCATACATTATTGATTTCTGTGCTGCATCGAGATCTGCAAGCTCTGCGTCAAGCTTCTTAACGGATTCCTTTATCTCATTCATGCGGCTCATGATCTCTGAAATGTCGCCGCCCTCTTTTTTGATTCTCGGAATTTCCTTGCTGGCTGCATTCTGCTCGGCTTTAAGTGCATCCGCTTTGCCCATAAGCTCTCTGCGTGCCGCATCAATTTCAAGAACACGGTCAACCTGTGCATCCATATCCTTGTTGCGGCTCTTCATTGCTGCCTTTACCTTTTCAGGATTTTCTCTTATTACTCTGATATCAAGCATTTTTAAGTCCCCTTTATTCTTCAAGCATTTTTGCTATTTTTGTAAGATCGTCCTTGTCGAAATACTCAAGCACTATTGTGCCGCCCTTGCGTCCGGAATTAATCTTAACCTTTCTTCCGAGATTCTGCGAAAGAGCGATTTCAACTTCGTCATAAAACACATCTCTGCGCTTTGGCTGACGTACTTTGCCTTCTGTATCCTTCGACGCTTCCTTTGCAAGCCTTTCGGTCTCACGAA
Source organism: uncultured Oscillospiraceae bacterium (assembly GCA_949289045.1). Lineage (GTDB taxonomy): Bacteria > Bacillota > Clostridia > Oscillospirales > Acutalibacteraceae > UMGS263. The sequence continues at coordinate 12,694 of CASEMN010000015.1, read as the reverse complement.
CCGATATGCCTTTTTCCATTATAAGCTTTGCAGTTTCTATGATCTTTTCTTCATCGGAAAACGCAAGCAAAGCTCTGGCATGACCTGCGGAAATTTTATTGTCTCTTGCAAGCTCCCTTACACTGGGAGGAAGATTCAAAAGTCTAAGTGAATTTGTAACCGCCGAACGTGATTTTCCCACACGTTCCGCAGCGGTTTCCTGAGTAAGTCCGTATTCCTTAATAAGCAGCTCTATTCCCTCTGCCTCTTCAATGGGATTCAGGTCCTCACGCTGAAGATTCTCAATAAGAGCAATCTCCATTGTCTCTCTGTCAGTGAGATCCTTTATCACTACGGGAACTTCCGTAAGTCCCGCAAGCCTTGAAGCTCTCCAGCGTCTTTCACCGGCTACAATCTGATATCCGCCCTCTGCCATGGGTCTTACAAGAAGGGGCTGGATTATTCCGTGTTCGGCAATGGAGTCTGCAAGCTCCGAAAGAGCTTTCTCATCAAAGGATTTTCTCGGCTGTGATTTATTGGGCTCAATCTCATTGATGCTCAGTTTAACAGCACCCGATGCGCTGCTCTCCTCTATGGAGTTACTCATAAACAGAGCGTCAAGTCCGTGACCGAGCGCCTCTCTCTTCTTTGCCATAAGCATCTCCTCATTTTATATTTATATGTATCTATAATATGCTTTATTTGGCTTCCAAGCCGTTCATTTTAAGAAACTCTTTTGCAAGGTCGTTATAGGATTCGCTTCCCTTTGAAGCTCCGTCATAATAGAGAACCGGTTCGCCAAAGCTGGGAGCCTCTGAAAGACGTACATTCCTCGGAATAGTAGTTGTGAAAACCTTTTTGGGGAAGAATCTCTTTACTTCCTCAACAACCTGCTGAGTGAGATTAAGTCTGCCGTCATACATTGTAAGGAGGACTCCCTCAAGTTCAACGTTGGGATTATAAAGTCTCTTTACCTGACGAACAGTTGACATAAGCTGTGCCATACCCTCAAGGGCAAAGTATTCGCACTGGATGGGAACTATAATAGTATCCGTTGCTGCCATTGCGTTAAGGGAGATAAGTCCCAATGAAGGCGGACAGTCAAGGAAAATAAAATCATAGTCGGCAATCATGGGAGCGATAGCCTGTCTGAGACAGCTCTCACGCTTCTCCATATAGACAAGCTCCAAATCGGCGGCGGCAAGATTCATATTTGCCGGAAGCAGCCAAAGATTTTCAAACTTTGTCTTAATAAGGATATCCTTTGCAGATACGCCGTGAATAAGCATATCGTAGGTTGATTTGGCAAGCTCTCTTTTGTTAACACCCAATCCGCTGGTAGAGTTGCCCTGGGGGTCGATATCTACAAGAAGAACCTTATAGCCGTATGCGCCAATTGCGGCGGCAAGGTTTACGGCAGTGGTTGTCTTGCCAACCCCTCCCTTTTGGTTGAAAATTGCAACAATTTTACTCATTAAATAACACTCCTCTATCTGTTAAAAAATTATAACACAACCTATGTAAAAGATAAAGGATTTAACGAAAAAAATTGAAATGTTTCACGTGAAACACAGCGTGACGCTGCACCCAATTCGCACACAAAGTAACTGCAATGAGCAACTATAAGTGCTTTCGAGCAGATTTAACCTGCGTCGCTCATGTCATGGAGGAATTAACTTGCTGGCTCTTACCCGAACTTTGATAAATAAAGAAGTTTCGCCACTCATGCCGTGGCAGGGCACATACTTTTGTCCATAGCAACAAAAGTATACAAAAATGCATTTGCGGCGGAGTCCCGCCGCCTTACCAAAACAGGAAGCTTTAATCAGCGCAAATTACGTTTCCCCCCACACGCTCTCCGACGGCAGTTTGAAAGTTTTATTTTATCACCGTCAGAGTGTAAACACTTTTCTACTTTCCATATCTTTTCCTTTGCTGTCGGTTAGTCTCAGCAAGCGTTCACCAATTCACGTCGGCAGTTTGGAGGGTTTTTTTTATCACCTTCGCACAGTAAAAGCTTTTCTACCATCCATATTCTTTCCTTTGCCGACGTGTGCGATTATCTGGGAGTTGGTTTTGTGTGGTTCTTTGGTTTTGTGTGGTTCTTTGGTTTTGTGTTACTTGCTTTCTGCTTTCTTTTAATTCAGAAGCAAAAATTTATTGTTACAAACAACAGTAAATTTACTCTGCGCTCACCCGGCCGAAATGAAAGTAAGCAGTGCGGAGAGCCTTGCGGCTTTTCGCATTACTCGCAGCAGTTCGGAGAGCGAGGGAACGGAAAAGCAAAGCTTTTCCGTAAATCGCCGACACTCGCCCTTGGCGGCGATTTACCGAGACACTTTCTAAAGGCATTTATACTCAGAGCGAAAACCGTCAAGGCGCATAAATGCATTTTTGGTACTTTTGTTGCTATGGACAAAAGTACATAATATTAATAAGCTTTATATTTACTCATAGTTTGATAATAAGTTTTATTTTTGAGTTTCCGTTTCTAAATCTTTACTTTGATGAATAAAAATTTTTAGATGCAGGCACTTATAGCTGTTCCTTACCGTCAGTCCATGTGCGTCTTGGGTGCGGATTCAATCCGTCGCAGGCACTTATAGCCGTTCCTTACCATCAATCCGTGTGCGACTTGGGTGCAAGCTCAACTTGCCCGCAGGCACTTATAGTTATTCTTTACCGTCAGTCCGTGTGCGACTTGCCCGTGGGCTGGGTTTTCCACATTTCCCCCACAACCGTGTATTTTACGAGTTAATCATATAAACAATAATAATAAACCAAAACAGCAAAGGGACAGACATAACTGCCTGTCCCTTTACCGTGGATATGGGGTGTGAAAGAGAAAGATGTGGACTGTTTCCGCCGTCCGGGCGGTTGATTATGCGGTGCGTGATTTCGTTTTGACCACTACATCGGTCTGTTTCGGAATCCTTACCACATACTCTATATATTCAGGTGTTTCGCTTTTTGCCGAATCAGCTTCAATACCCGCTTTACGCATGGTATCTACAGCATGATTGAGGGTGTTGACAAAAATACGAACATCCTTGAATATCTTAACAGATGGCTTTTGCTTCACCGTGGAGTTTTTCACCATACGGCTTACAAGCCTTTCGGTTTCGGCAACTGTAAGACGCTTGTCCGTAACTATCTGTGCGGCACGGCGCTGCAAATCTGCCGATTCAAGCTGTAAAAGCGCCCTTGCATGTCTTTCGCTCATGGAGTTTTTCTCCAGAAGATCACAGACATCCTGGGGAAGCTTTAATATTCTCAGCTTGTTGCATAGGGTTGACTGTGCTTTACCAAGACGCTTCGCCATTTCCTCCTGACTTAATCCGCAAATATGCATCAGATTCTCAATGGCTCTCGCCTCTTCAAAAAAGCTTAAATCCTGCCTTTGCAGGTTTTCGATAAGGGCTAAGGTTGCGGATTTCTCCGTATCAGCTTCAGATATGACACAGGGAATCTCTTTCATGCCGATTATTCTCGCCGCTCTGAGCCTTCGCTCTCCGGAAATCAGTTCATAACCAAAATCCTCTCTGGGACGCACCGTTACCGGCTGAAGCAAGCCGTTTTCTCTTATACTCTGTGCAAGTCCTTCAAGCTCGGAGTAATCGAAATACTTTCTCGGCTGATTTGGGTTGGGGAATATATTCTCCTGCGGTATCATAAGTAGCTGACCGCCGCTTATCTGTTTTGACTTCCTACGAGATTTCATCATAAGGAAATCCCTCCTGTTTATGTATGCTTGTCCTTTTGCTAAGAACAGAATACCACAGGAGGGATTCGATTTCCAGCTTTTCTCATCGCAGAAAAACGCTGCAAATTACACTTATTTACATTAAACGAGGGGTCGCTTTGCGATTTGTGCCGAGGGACGGGGATATTTTGGCGGAGTTTGCGATATCTTTTTTATCATAACCATGTTTCTCTCCCCTGCATCGGAAAGAATTATATTTTTTATCTCCTTGATTTCTCCGCCCAGTATCTTGATTGCATTCTGTGCGTCCTTGATTTCCTCAGAAGCAAGAGGTCCTTTCATGGCGATAAAGAATCCACCCTGTTTTACAAAGGGCAGACAGTATTCCGAAAGGTCACGGAGATTTGCAACGGCTCTTGCAGTGACAAAATCGAACTTTTCACGGTAAGCTTTGTTTTTGCCAAGCTCTTCTGCTCTCGAATGAACGGTAACTCCCTTAAGAGAAAGGGCTTCCACTGCGGAATCCACAAATTTAAGACGCTTTGCGGTGGAATCAACCATTGTCATATCTATATCACGTCTTGCAATCATAATTGGCACTGCCGGGAATCCGCCGCCGGTTCCCACATCCAGCACCTTTGCCCCTTTTGTTATATCAATCGCCGTAAGAAGCGTAAGGCTGTCGGTAAAATGCTTGACGGCTATTCCCTCAGGATCGGTGATCGCCGTAAGATTCAGATGTTTATTTGTCTCCACAACCATTTCGGCAAATTTTTCAAAATCACTGAGCTGCCTATCACTCAGCTCAATTCCGATTTCGCCGCACTCTTTAATTAATGTTTCACGTGAAACATACATATTCTCATCCCCTTGCAAGGTGAATAAGCAAAACGGAAATATCCGCCGGGCTTACTCCCGATATTCTCGAAGCCTGTCCGATACTTGCCGGACGGATTTTCGCAAGCTTCTCCGCCGCTTCAAGACGGAGTCCGCTGATTTCATGGTAATCCAAATCCGCCGGTATAAGCTTCTTTTCAAGACGGCGCATCTCATCAATCTGCGCCTGCTGACGTTTTATGTATCCCTCATACTTTATTTCAATCTCAACCTGCTCGAAAATCTCATAGGGCAGATCGGGACGGTTTTTATCAAAGGGAGCCAAATTCTCATATGTAAGCTGCGGACGCTTTAAAAGCTCTGCAAATTTTACTCCGGTTTTAAGAGGAGCTGTTCCGAGAGATACAAGGAGCTTATCAAGTTCCTCTGACATGGGAACGGAAAGTTTTTCTGCTCTTTTACGCTCCTGAGCAATCAGTTCTTTCTTATGAAGGAATTTCTGCATACGCTCTTCGCTTATAAGTCCGATTTCGTATCCCATGGGAGTTAAACGCAGGTCGGCGTTATCCTGACGTAAAATGAGACGGTATTCCGAACGTGAAGTCATCATTCTGTAGGGGTCGAAGCATCCCTTTGTGACAAGGTCGTCAATTAAAGTGCCGATATATGAGCTTGCACGGTCAAGGATAAAGGGACTCTCCCCTTTTATGAGCCTTGCCGCATTTATTCCAGCCACAAGTCCCTGAGCCGCCGCTTCCTCGTATCCGCTGGAGCCGTTAAACTGTCCTGCACCGAAAAGTCCCGGTAAATCCAAAAATTCAAGGGTGGGAGCCAATGCCAAGGGGTCAACGCAGTCGTACTCGATAGCGTATGCCGTTCTCATTACCTGACAGTGCTCAAGTCCGGGAATTGTTTTAAGGAAACTCAGCTGTACATCTTCCGGCAGTGAGGATGAAAGTCCCTGAAGATACATTTCGTCCGTATCCCCTCCGCAGGGCTCGATAAATATCTGATGACGCTCTTTTTCCGCAAACCTGACTATTTTATCCTCAATGCTGGGGCAATATCTGGGGCCAACGCCCTCTATTTTTCCACCATAGAGGGGCGAACGGTGGAGATTTTCAGTTATAATGCGCTTTGTCTCCTGATTTGTATAGGTTACATAGCATAACTCAGTATTTTTAAGCTGTGATGCATCATCGTCAAATGAAAATGGAACTATGCGTTCATCTCCTGCCTGGGGCTCGAGATTTGAAAAATCAATGCTGTTTCTGTTGACCCTCGACGGAGTTCCGGTTTTGAATCGGCGAAGAGGAACTCCCAGTTTCTTAAGAGCCACAGAAAGACGTGTTGCAGGGAACATTCCATCAGGGCCGCTTTCATAGGACACATCGCCTACATAAATTCTTCCACCAAGGAAGGTTCCAGTGGCAAGGATTACAGCTTTTGCGGTATACTCAGCGCCCAAAGCCGTTACAAGATGCCACAGTTTGTTTTCATCCTGCCACAAATCAACTATCTCAGCCTGACGCAGTTCCAGATTCTCCTGTTTCTCCAAAGTACGCTTCATATACGCAGCATATTTACGTCTGTCTATCTGAGCACGGAGACTGTGGACAGCGGGACCCTTTCCCAAATTGAGCATACGGCTTTGAAGGAGATTGGCATCTGCTGCCTTTCCCATCTCTCCGCCCAATGCGTCGATTTCGCGTACAAGGTGTCCCTTTGATGTTCCGCCGATTGACGGATTACAGGGCATATTACCCACCCAGTCGATATTGATTGTAAAAATTCCCGTCTGACAGCCCAGTCTTGCACAGGCAAGGGCAGCTTCAATGCCTCCGTGACCTGCGCCGATGACTACGGCGTCAAATTCCTTAGCAAAATAACTCATAAAACCTCACAGCCTATATAATATATAATAGTATACGCAAATTTTGGTTTGCGGTTTGATTTTTAACTCCCATTACGGCAGCTTTATTTACCTACGCAGAACCGTGAAAATACCTCGTTAATAACTTCCTCGCCGGCTTTTTTACCGGTAAGCTCCAAGAGAGCGTCAATGGCACAATCCGTAAGGACGTTTACTGCATCAAGGGTGACGCCGCAGGCAAGTCCCTCCACTCCCTCGTTGATATACTGGAGAGCCCGGCGGCAGCAGTCCCTCTGTCTTTCACTTGCCGCCATGGGAGCCGATGAATCAAATTCAGCAGTTCCGAGAACTCTCTCCACAGCTTTTTCGAGAGCATCAAGGTTATCTCCGCTTTCGGCGCTTATGGTTACAGTTTCAGAAAAATATTTTTCTATCTGAGAAATATCCATTGCAGCATCAAGATCTCTTTTATTGAGAATGGCAATGGATTTTTTATTTTCACATATTTTACAAAGCTCTTCGTCCTCACTGGTAAAGGCTTCAGATAAATCAAATACAGCGAAAACGATTTCCGCTCTCTGAAGCCGCTGTTTCGCCATATTTACTCCGATACTCTCTACTATATCCCCAGTTTCTCTGATTCCGGCGGTATCGGCAAGGCGAAGCACCACATTTCCGAGACGCACAGTCTCCTCTACTACGTCGCGGGTTGTTCCTGCAACGGGGGTGACTATGGATTTCTGCACTCCGGCAAGGGCATTCATAAGAGTTGACTTTCCTGCATTGGGCTTGCCCACAATTACGGCGGAAACTCCTTCAGTTACTGCCTTTCCGCTGTCGTATCGGCTTACAAGCTTTTCAATTCTGTCTCCGCACTGTTTGAGAGTTTCGGCAAGGACATCATAATTAAGCTCCGGCACGTCATCCTCCGGATAATCCACCCACGCCGCCATATGTGCGGAAGCAGATATAAGATTCTGACATATATCATCCGCTTCACGGCTGAGAGCTCCGTCACGGAGATTCAGTGCAGCGTTTGCCGCCTGTTCGCTTCCGGCGTTGATTATATCCATAACGCCCTCAGCTTCGGCAAGGTCTATTTTTCCATTGAGGAAGGCACGCTTAGTAAATTCTCCCGGACCTGCGGCAGTGGCTCCTGCGGCAAAAACGCTCCTCAAAACCCTTTGCACAACTAAAAGTCCGCCGTGGCAGGAGATTTCCGCAATATCCTCCCCTGTATAGCTCTTGGGAGCACGGTAAACTATTGCAATTGCCTCATCAATATCGCCCTTTTCATCAAAGGCTCGTCCGTAATGTGCGGTATACCCTTTTGCATCGCAGAGTTTTTTTCCGGATTTGCAGCAAAACACCTTATCGGCAATATTCAGCGCATCATCACCGGAAATTCTTATTATACCTATTCCTCCTGCGGCGAGAGGTGTTGCGATTGCGGCAATTGTTGAGGACATTTGCAAAAGCTCCTTTTCATTTAAATATTATTATATTATAAGGCAATATTGTATTAAATGCAAACTGAGTTTGCAGCAGGCTGAGTTTGCATCCAATTCGCAGCAGGTTAAACCTGCACATAAATCGCACAGCAGGTTAAACCTGCACACAAGTCGCACACCGAATAACAGTAATGAACAGCTATAACTGCCTGCGGGCAGGCTGAGCCTGCACCCAAGTCGCACACCGACTAACAGTAATGAATAAATATAACTGCCTGCGGATAAGCCAATATTTAAAATAGAACACGAGGGGCGAAACTAATCCCTTTATAAAAACAACTTATTAAGAAAGCAAAAATCCTGAGGACAGGTTCTACCCTATCCGCAGGATTTACTATTATCTGCTTTGTTAACTTTTAATACTCAAAACCCATTTATCCGAAATCATCAGATAGAGTTGAGAAGATTTTTAAGGTTCTTAAGGGCTTTCGGAAGTCCGCCAAGTATTTTGGCAAATCCCTTTCCCGCTCCCTCATCGTTAATCATCATAAGCATTCCCTTTGCCATCTCTTCAGAGAAAACGCCCATGCTCATCTGGATGAAGTTTCTGATCGGAATCTGTGTAGCCATAGCTTCCATCATGCCGCCATTGTATCCGTCATCCTTTGTAGCCATTGAGAAGCCTTTTTTAATAAGCCTGTTGATCTTACCGCCCCACTTTGTGTGTTCAGCATCTTCAAGGTTGTTATAGATAGTCAGCTTCTGGCTCTTATCCCTCTCTCTGGGAGGAATGGGTCTGCCAAGAACTGCTTCAAATTGGCTGTCATCAATTGCGGCAATGTGAGCGGTATAATATGCAGGTGCAGTTTCTCTGTAATCGGGAATATCAACATCTTCAGCCTTGACGTTTACTGTATCTGAAAGTCTGATATCTGCGCTTGAAGCGCCTACAAGAATTTCAAAGTCACCGCTTTCAACTGTCCAATCCTGTGCCTTTACATTATAGAAAGCAAATGCACGTCTGTTAAGGGTAATTGATACTTCCTTTTCCTCTCCAGCCTTAAGGAATACCTTGGCAAAACCTTTAAGCTCTTTCTCGGGACGGAAAATTGTGCTCTCAACATCCTTTACATAAACCTGAGCAACTTCTGCGCCGTCAATATCCCCTGTATTCTTTATTTTAAAGCTTACTGTAAGCTCATCGCCATCTTTAATCTTCTTGCTGCTGAGCTTAAGGTCTGAATACTGGAAATGAGTATATGACAAACCGTAACCAAAAGGGAACATAACAGGCTTCTTGGCAGTATCATAATATCTGTATCCGATATAAATGCTCTCTTTGTGCTCGGCAAGAACTCTTCCTCCGGGATAGTTTCCGTAAGTGGGATTATCCTCAAGAGCAAGAGGATATGTTTCGCTGAGCTTTCCTGAGGGGTTAACTGCTCCGCTGATTATATCGGCAATTGCTCCGGCACCCGCCTGTCCGCCAAGAGAACCGTTAAGAACTGCCTTAACTTTATCAAGCCACGGCATCTCAACACATGAACCGCCGCTTAAAATAACCGCAGTTTCGGCATTTGCTGCTGCAACTGCTTCAATAAGAGCATTGTGGCTCTTAGGCATACCCATATGAGTTCTGTCATAACCTTCGCTCTCGAAATCTTCTGTAAGTCCGGCAAAAACAAGAACTGTATCTGCCTGCTTTGCTGCTTCAACAGCCTCAGCTGTAAGCTCGGCGTTGATTTCATCCTTTGATTTATCATAACCTCTCGCATAGATAACAGTGTATCCGGCTTCTTTGAGGCATTCAAGGGCATTATCAAGCTTTGTGGGATTAATAAGTGAGCTTCCGGCGCCCTGATAGCGAGGCTTTTCAGCCATTTCACCGATTACCGCAATCTTCTTAGACTTATCTACGGGAAGAATATCGTCTTCATTTTTAAGAAGTACTGCACTTTCGCCGGCAATCTGGCGGGCGATCTTATGGTTTGCCTCCATGTCGCAGGTATACTCCTCTTTGAGAGTTTCTGCGGAACGAAGAAGAATTTCAATTATATTATCTACTCTTGCATCAAGATCCTTCTCGTCAAGAGAGCCGTCTTTTACCGCTTCAATTATTCTTTTTGCGTTAAGTTCGCCGGAAGTGGGCATTTCAACATCTGTTCCGTACTTTACGCCTTTTACTCTGTCAACAGATGCACCCCAGTCAGTAACAATAAGACCTTCAAAGCCCCATTCCTCACGAAGGACCTTCTGCTGAAGCCACTCGTTCTCTGAACAATATGTACCGTTAAGTCTGTTATAAGCGTTCATAACGGTCCAGGGCTGAGACTCTTTTACGGCGATTTCAAAAGCCGGAAGATATATTTCTCTTAAAGCTCTCTCATCAACAATCTCATCAATAACCATTCTTCTGGCTTCCTGGCTGTTTGCGGCAAAGTGCTTAATGGATGTACCTATGCCCTTTGACTGAACGCCATTGATAAAAGAAGCCGCAAGCTTACCGGCAAGGTAAGGATCTTCTGAGAAATACTCAAAGTTACGGCCGCAGAGAGGAGAACGCTTCATGTTAACGCCCGGTCCGAGAAGTACGGATACCTTTTCTTTTCTGCACTCGTCACCGAGAGCCTGGCCCATTTTGTAAATAAGCTCTGTGTTCCAGGAACAAGAGGTAGCGGCCGCCGTCGGGAAACAGGTTGCAGGAATAGAGTTACTCAGTCCCTTCTTTTTGCCCTCCGGATTTTGCTTACGCAAACCGTGAGGTCCGTCGGTAACCATAATTGGGTCGATGCCCAGTCTTTCAACGCCCTTAAAGTGCCAGTAGTCCTTACCTGAACAAAGACCGGCTTTTTCTTCAAGGGTAAGCTTTTCAATAATGTTCTGATGTTTCATTTTCGTCCTCCATTTCTTTCCGCTTTAATTGTAATGCTCTGCACTATTTATGCAAAGAGTAAAATAAAAGTTTTCATAACTTTAAATTTTTTATGCTGAAAATTTATCTTAAATAAATTGTGCATAACGAAAAATGAGCAACTGCTCATGATTTTGTAATTATACCATTATATAAGTGATATTGTAAATAGTTGTAACCTTTAAGAAAAGCTTTTTTATAAATTTTTAACAACAGCGCAGGTTTTTCGAAAATTTTTTACGTTTTTGTTAGTTATACAGGTCAATTTTGTATTTATCCATACTGATTTTATTATCGATTTTATCAGGATTCAGAAGAAAATATTTGAAGTAATTTTAAAACCATGCGATAAAAAACTAAATATATTGACATCCGGTTAAAAATTTTGTAAAATCTCATTAATTATTTATTTAAAAAATAATTTTCAGAGGAGTGTAGAAATGGAAAAAACTGAAAAAAAATCCAGAGGCCAGTGGGGCTCCGGTATAGGCTTTGTTCTTGCCGCCGCCGGTTCCGCCGTAGGTCTTGGTAACATCTGGCGTTTCCCCTATCTTGTAGCTAAATACGGCGGAGGTATTTTCCTTCTTGTATATGTTGCCCTCGTAGTCACTTTCGGTGTATTCCTTATGATCACCGAAATCGCAATTGGACGTAAAACAGGTCTCAGCCCAATCGGCGCTTATACAAAGCTTGGCAAAAAGTTTAAATTTGTCGGCGTTATAGCCTCTTTCGTAGCTTTCTTTATTCTTCCCTATTACAGCGTTATCGGCGGCTGGGTTATGAAGTACTTTGCTTCATACATAGGCAACCAGCATACCGCCCTTGCAGATTCAGACTTCTTCGGCAGTTTCATCAGCAGCGGCGCTGAACCGATTGTCTGGCAGGTTATTTTCATCCTTCTTACAACAGCCGTTGTTATCTTCGGTGTTGAAAAGGGTATTGAAAATGCCAGCAAAATCCTCATGCCCCTGCTTTTCCTCCTGCTTGTCGGTCTTGCTGTTTATTCCGCAACACGTCCTGGTGCACTTGATGGTATCGCATTTTATTTTAAACCCGATTTCAGCAAATTCTCAATGAATCTTGTGCTTGCCGCAATGGGTCAGATGTTCTACTCAATGTCTCTTGCAATGGGCATTATGATCACTTTCGGTTCGTACGTTAAGAAAGACGAAAACATCGAAAAGTCATCTCTTAGCATTGCTCTTTTCGATACAATAGTTGCAATAATTGCAGGATTTATTATTGTTCCATCTTTCTACATATTCAGCGGCGGTCATGCTGAAAGCATGAACGCAGGCCCAGGACTTATGTTCGGCGTACTTCCCCAGATTTTCGAGGGCTTCGGCAGCTCTACTGTAACAACTATTTTCGGCGCTGTTTTCTTCCTTCTTGTTTTCTTTGCTGCTATTACCTCCGCTATTTCCCTTATGGAGGCTGTTGTTTCCACAATTTCCGACCAGCTTAAAATTAGCCGCAAGCTTTCAACCTTAATTGCAAGCGCCTGTGCTATTCTTATAAGCTTCCTGCCCTCACTTGGCTACAGTGCACTTAGCAACGTTAAGATTATTGGCCTTGATATCCTTGATTTCATGGACTTCATTACAAATGCAGTTCTTATGCCCATCGGCGCACTTCTTACCTGCATTATCGTCGGTTACTTTATTACGCCCAAGGCTATTATCGACGAGGTTCGCAAGTCCTCGCCCTTCAAGCCTGCTAAGCTTTATACAATAGTTATCAAGTATTTCGGACCTGCAATCGTTATTGCAGTTCTTATAAGCTCAGTTCTTAACACATTCGGAATCATTAAACTTTAAAAAACATTTAAAAAGCCGTCCTTATTGAAATAGTCAATAGTTAGTAGACATAAAAAAGCGAAACTAAGCCATCTGTTCAATTCTAAATTGGATAGGTGGCTTTCCATTTAGTTTACGAACAGG
>CASEMN010000014.1 GCA_949289045.1 uncultured Oscillospiraceae bacterium | reverse complement strand
AGAATCGATGTTTCTTTGCTTAAGCCTTAATCTCACCCGCATAGCGGGCGGTTGTTAAGTTCTCGTCATGACGAGAACTTTTCCGCTAAAGCATTAATAAAAAATCCTCACGGGATAATTCCCATGAGGATTTCTCATTATACTTAGAAACTTATGCGGAATAAGTTGAAGAAAGACTTACAGAAACATTTGCATCAACAGATACAATAGCAACTTTAAGCTTACCTGCATAGCTTTCATTAGCTGTAAATGTAACCTTTGTTATCTTTGTAAAGTCATCATTAAAGGTTGCCTTGATAACACCGTTCTGAAGAGTATAACTTCCTGAAGCAAGTTTAACTCCGCTTACACCGATGTCACCTGCAATTATGTCGATAATCTGATCTCTTCTTGAGTCATCAACAACACCTACATATCCGCCGGAACCGTTGGAAACAGATGAACCTGAGAATGTGTTGAGAGTAATTGTAACAGTATTACCGCTTCGTGTTGCGTTAGAAACATTTGAGCTGCTGAGAGTCTTAAGGTCGGAAGCAGCCTTTGAAGTATTATTGACATTAATCTGGTTGCGGACACTTGCATGTTCGCTTGCCATAACATCATAATTTACAACGCTTACATTACCTTTTGTAAGAGTCTGAGACATTGCTGTACAGCTAAGACCGCTCTTTGTTACCGCACTGTTATATGCAGCAATTATGTCAGCCTTTGAGTCGGGTTTTGAAGCAGTTGAACTACCCTGTGACTGCTCCTTGGTTTCCTCTGTCTTTTCGCTGTTTGCTGACTGAGTATCACTTTCGGAAGCGTTGTCGGATGCTTCTGTCTGAGTGTCATTTTCAGAACCATTAAGATCCTCGTTGAACTCCAAAGTTCCTTCCTCTTGAACTGTCGGTTCAGTCGTATCACCTTCATCTGTATTGCTTCCGCAAGCTGCAAAGCTCAAAACGAGAACAGCGGCAGAAAGAATACATAATGCTTTTTTCCAAAATGCATTTTTCATAAAATCAGCTCCATTTCCGGTCCAAAGACCAATTTTTTTAATTGTTCAGATATACAAAATCTTCGCAATTTATATGTGCAATATTATAAAACACATTTTATGTTTTATTTTTCTAAATTAGAATAAAAACATTAAAAATATAAAATTTATAAACCTTTGTATAAAATTTATTAACAGCAAATGTATAAATTGTGAACTCGAATCGTTTAATCATAAATATCGCTGCTTTAAAATACGATTCAGCTAAATAAAAAATAAATCCGTAAGGAAAGCAGCCTTGCGGATTTATTGAAAAATGAAATTTAGTTCTTTTTATTAAGACAAATATAAGTTTTAATCGTTTTTCATAGCGGCGCTGTTCATAGCAAAGCGCAAAACATTCATAGCGGTCCTTTGAAGTTCACCTAAGGTTATGCCACCTTTTTTACCCAATGTTTCAAGCAACGTCCTATCTGGCTTTCTCTTTCCTATACGTTTTCCGCCGGGCATAAGAACATCTACCTGACTGCGTACACGATAAGCGTTATTTCTTATTTTACGGAATTCCGGACTATGAGAAGAACGCATCCACCAGTCGGTCATAACATTGCCTTCGTAGCCCCATTCTTCTCTTAACACTTGCGTACAAAGTTCATAGTTATAGTGGCTCCAAACTCCATTTATCTTATTATATGAAGTCATTATATTTTGCGGCTTTGCGGTTTTTACGCAAATTTCAAAGCCCTTCAAATATATCTCACGTAAAGCACGCTCAGTTACTCTGGAATCATTATAGTTTCTGTTAAACTCCTGATTGTTGCAAGCAAAATGCTTCGGGCAGGAGGAGACACCGGTCTTTTGCAAACCTTTTACCGCACCGGCCGCAATAATTCCTGTAAGCCATGGATCTTCAGAATAATATTCAAAGTTTCTGCCGCACAATGGGCTTCTGTGTATGTTCATTCCTGGAGCTAAAAGTATATGGCTGCCTTTGGCAATCATTTCATTACCCACGGCTTCATACAGATTTTCCACCAAATCCTGGTCAAAAGTACAAGCTAAAAGAGTGCCGATCGGTATAAGAGAACAGCTACTTTGGAGCCTTATACCCGACGGTCCGTCTGTAGTTATTACCGCAGGAACTCCCTTTTCTCTGAGAGAAGGTAAAACTCCCGCCAAGGCTCCGGCGTTGCCCTTGGCACCTAAGGGGCTATCCATTTTATAATCGCCTCTTGAAATAGCCTCAAGTTCCTTGTTGTCAAGCTGGGCGACAAAATCCTCCATTGTGCATTTTCCGTTTTTAACATCTGCAAGCTTAAGGCCTCTATCACCTGTAAAGGGAATTTCGGGAGGAAGATTCTTTATAATCTTTTCTCTTAAATTTGTCTCAGTTATTACCGTATCTTTTTCGCAAAAACTTCGCTTTCCATTTTCTTCCCTGGCTGATACTATTTTGAAGTTTTTCTTAAGCTGCGAAATCGGCGAAAGCTGCTGTACAAGTTCAGTGTTATTTTGAACATGTTCAAAACATTTTTCTGAATTTCTCACATCAGTTCCTATATAGAATCCGTATTTGCCCTCCTGCAAAACATAGGCAGATGCAAAACCTGTAACTCCGGTTTGGTCATAGGAAGAAAGCTGCTCTTTTTTCACAAACAACGTTACCTCCTCCTCCTCACCAGGAGAGAGCAGTTTAGTTTTCTTAAAGGCTACAAGTTCTCTGGATGGATTTCCTAACTCTCCGCAGGGTTTTTCCACATAGCACTGCAAAACCTCTTTGCCGGAATAAGTTTCACCTACATTTTTTACATTACAGAGAAAAGAAAAGCCTTCGGAAGTTTGTTCACACTTTTTAAAGTCCCATGAAAATGAGGTGTAGCTGAGTCCGAAACCAAAGGGAAATAGCACATCTTCCTTTCGGAAGGTTTCAAAAAATCTATAACCTACATATATATCTTCATAGTAATTGTTATACTTTTTTGCCCCAAAATGCTCTGCACAGGGATAGTTTTCATATTTTTTCACAATTGTATCCGAAAGCTTACCTGAGGGAGTTGCTTTTCCGGACAGTAAATCTGCTACGGCGTTTCCGCTCTCCATACCTCCCTGCCAAGCAATAAGCAAAGCATCAACATCTGTATGTTCAAGAAAAGACATATCGATGACACTGCCGATATTAAGTATGACAGCAGTCTTGGAAAAGTAGGAAGCAATAAGACGAAGATTATAAAGCTCTTCATCAGTAATATAATAACTTCCTTTTTCA
Source organism: uncultured Oscillospiraceae bacterium (assembly GCA_949289045.1). Taxonomy (GTDB): domain Bacteria; phylum Bacillota; class Clostridia; order Oscillospirales; family Acutalibacteraceae; genus UMGS263. The sequence goes on along the minus strand of CASEMN010000014.1, from coordinate 62,198 downwards.
AGAACATTTTCCCTGTCTTCTCCTGAGGAACGACCAATTACGAACACGGCACAATCTGATTCACCAGCTGCCTCCTTAACAAGCTGCTCGCTGAGCTTCATGTCAGGATAAAATCTTGGCCAATGGCCCCAGTAGCCATGGTTAATCGGATTCGCTTCGCACCATTTTTCATATATACCGGCTAATTTCTCATTTAATAATATTTCTCCATTATTGCGTATTCCTTCTATAAGGTTAACAGCATAAGGACGATTTACGTCTCCTCCTGAACCATATCCGGTATAAAACCAATCTATCTGCACTCTTCCGAAAACAGATACTTTGGTTCCCTTTGCCAGAGGAAGCATATCGTTGTTTTTAAGTAATACTGCACCCTGATTCGCCGCAGCTCTTATAATTTCAGGCATTCCTTCAGTTATTTCACCGCCGAAACCACCGTTATTTTCCTTTTGTGACAATCCTCCAAAAATATTCATCGATTAAATCTCCCCCTTTATTTTTACAAACTCTCAATTTTATAAAGTTTCATAAACATATAATAGCATTACAATTGCCATTGTCAACTATAATTACGCATTAAAAGGCATAATTAATTAAATGAATTTCTTATATAAAAAAACGGCCAGACCGAAATCGGTCTGACCGCATAAATTTAAGAACTTGTTAAGCGTTTATCTTGCTTATTTGTCCTTGCGTGATTTCTTTGTAACAAGAACTGCTCCGCCAGCTACTGCTGCAAGTGCTACTACAAGAGCGACGGGAAGTGTGTCGCCTGTAGGAACATTTGAACCGCCGTCAGAAGTGTTGTCATCTGAAGGTGTTGCATCATCAGTAGGATCTGTGGGAGTTACAGGATCTGTAGGCTCTGTTGTATCAGGATCTACAGGATCTGTTGTATCAGGCTCTGAAGGATCTGTGGGCTCTGTTGTATCAGGCTCGATAGGATCAAGCTTTGCGATAGCATCTCTGATAAGAAGCTCTGCATAGTTGATTTCTGTCTGAGTGATTCCGCCGTCACCGTAAAGGTCAACAGATTCCTGGAGAAGTGCAAGTGATTCCTCTGTGTAGAGGTCTGTACGTGCAAGCTTCTGCTCTGCTTCCTTAACTGTTTCGTCAAGAAGACGCTCATCAATAATTGTTATTGTATAAGCGTAATCCTTTGTATCAGCGCCTTCCCAAGGACCTACCCAAATAACGCTTGTGGGCTGATATTTGTAAGCTACGGAAAGATTTGCATTGATAACCTTAGCTTCTCTTGAAGCCTCTTTATCACTTGTAAAGGAAATAGCTGCAGTGTAGTTGTAGAAATTGTTGGAGTTAGCTCCGCCAGCACCAACGAGTACCTTATGGTATCCTACAGGACCTTCGCTATCCTGCCATACAAGATTGCTATTTGCAAGAGCGCCTTCAGCATCTGTGAAAGAAATGTCTGTGAACATGATGCTGTTTCCAACATAGTTAATAAGGAAGTTAAGGTCTGTTGTAAACTCGAAACGCTCTGTATCTTCCTTCTGGATGAAAGTATAATTTACATTATTAACACCCATGGAGATATAGTGACCTGTATTGCCGAACTTCTGATAACCAGTTGCTTCGTTGATAGCAGCCTGTCTGTCTGCCTTGATTGTATCAAGCTCAACAGGATCTACTGTAACGCCGGGAAGAGTTTCAAGGTTTTCTACTGCACGAAGGATAAGAGCTTCTGCAAAGTTAACCTCTGTCTGTGTTGCACCGGGAGTCTGGTATGTCTCAATTGCCTTTGCAAGTGCGTCGCGGGATTCAGCTGTATAAGTGTCCTCAGCCTTTACCTTTGACTGTGCAAACTCAACTGTGTCTGCAAGACTACGTGCATCAATAATTGTAATTGTGAAAGCGAATTTTTCCTGATGAGCGTTTTCAGGCTTGCTCCATCTGGGATCACTTTCAACAGCGTCAACATCAAGTGAACGATAGTCAACTGTGAGGTCAGGATTAATTACAAGAGAGTCTCTTGAAGCTTCCTTATTGCTTGTAAAGGTTACCTCTGCCTCATAGCTAGCCATGCTTCTTGTAGCAGCGCCGGCCTTACCGCCGATCATGCCGTCATCCATGGGTGAACCGTTTATCCAGTTGATTGTGCAGTCAGCCATTTCGTCAGCATTGGTAAAGCTGATGTTGTCATAGATGACATTGTTGGGGTCGAAGTTTACCATCATATTGTAAATGGTTCTGAATGTAAACTTCTGATTGTCCTCAGTCTGAACAAAGGTGTAGTTGATACCGTCAACACCCATGGAGACATAGTAGCCTTTGTCAGCAAGAGTGTAAGAATCTGTTCCGTAGTTGATTTCATCAGCTGCGAAAGACGGAATCAGAGCTGCTACCATAACTGTGCAGAGAATAGCTGCAGAAACAATTATGGAAACAATCTTTGTCCACTTTTTGTTGCTTGTGGTCTTCATTTTTTTATCCTCCTTTTTATATAAACAGGAACTTTTTGTTCCCTGTTTTTAAAGTTAAAAAACAACTGCAACATCAAAACCGCCAGGTAAAATATGTTTACAGTTTATTTTACAATTATATACATTTCGCCCTTTAAACATCTCTGTTTTAACAACAAAACAAAACTTATCAATGGGTTTTATGTAAATTGTACACATATTATAGAGCCATGAAGGAAATTTGTCAACCGATTACTGTAATATTTAATTGGTAAAATATGTCACAGATAATTAATAATATTTTATTGTTGACTATTAAACAAAGGTTTTATAATTATTTGATATAGTACAGATAAAAAGAAAGCCTTGATGTTACAGCCTTTCAGTAACTTTTATTTTTAAAAACTATTTTATAAAAATTTGAAGTTCACAATTTATAAAATTATTTTAATTTTTCCTAATAAAATTTATTTCACGTTGTTACACCTTGAAACAGTTCGCACTCCTAATAAGTTTTTATGTTGACACCCGTATATATTGTATTGTAAAATTATGTTTACGTTCAAAAATCAACTTGAGGAGTGTTGCACATATGGAGTGGTTACAGCAGTTTCAGATAACCCTCAATGACTCCGTAGGTAAAGTAAACAGTTTTTTATGGGATTTTGCTCTTCTCTTCCTTCTTTGCGGAACAGGTATCTTTTTTACTTTGCGTCTGCGTTTTATTCAGGTAAGAAAATTCGGCGAATCTTTTAAGGCTACTTTCGGAGCATTAAAATTAAAAGGCGAAGCTGCCGACGGAAGCGGAATGTCATCTTTCCAGTCCCTTGCTACGGCTATAGCCGCACAGGTAGGAACAGGAAACATCGTCGGAGCCGCTACAGCCCTTATTGCCGGTGGACCCGGAGCTATATTTTGGATGTGGATGAGCGCATTTTTCGGAATGGCTACTATCTACGCTGAGGCAGTTCTTGCACAGAAATATAAAACCGTTCGTAACGGCGAAGTTACAGGCGGACCGTCATTTTACATAAAAGCCGCTTTCAGCGGAACTTTCGGAAAAGTTCTCGCCGCTATATTTTCAATTTTGATAATTTTTGCTTTAGGCTTTATGGGAAACATGGTTCAGTCCAACTCAATAGGCGATGCATTTAAAAACGCCTTTGGCATTGAACCTCTCTATGTAGGTATTGCCATTGCAATTTTCGCTGGAATAATTTTTCTCGGCGGAGTTAAAAGAATTGCTTCCGTTACAGAAAAAATCGTTCCCATTATGGCAGTATTCTATATTATAGGTTCTATGATAATCATTATTGCCAATATCAAAAATGTTCCCGAAGCCTTCCGTCAGATATTTGTAGGAGCATTTTCACCGTCTTCACTTTTCGGCGGAGCCGTCGGTATTACCGTACAGAAGGCGATGCGTTACGGAGTTGCCAGAGGACTTTTCTCAAACGAAGCAGGTATGGGTTCAACACCCCATGCTCACGCCATTGCTAAGGTTAAACATCCGTCAGAACAGGGTATTGTTGCAATGATGGGAGTTTTTATTGACACATTTGTTATACTCACTCTCACCGCATTCGTTATTCTTTCAACAGGCGTTCTTGACCTTGGTATGAACGGAACTGTAGATGCAGCCGGTCTCGCACAGGAAGGATTTAAATCTATCTTCGGAAATGCAGGTTCCATATTTATTGCAATTTGCATGCTTTTCTTTGCCTTCTCAACTATTATTGGCTGGTATTTCTTCGGTCAAACAAATATCAAGTTCCTCTTCGGTAAAAAAGCTGTTATCCCCTATACGATTTTAGTGCTTATTTTCATCGTTATAGGTTCTTCTCTGAAAGTAGATCTTGTTTGGTCGCTTGCTGACTGCTTCAACGGACTGATGGTTATTCCGAACCTTATAGCTGTTCTCGCTTTAAGCGGAGTTGTAGTAAAGCTTACAAAAGATTTTGAAGAAAGCTCCGGCACTAAAGCTCTTAAAGCAAAAGCAAGAAAAGAAATTAAAAAATAATATACTGTATATAAAACAAAGCGCATTGAGATTTTCCAATGCGCTTTTATTTTTTTATTACATTCACATCAAGATAATAACATAAGAGTATGTAAATAATACTATTACGGCTTTTATATGCTGTATGCATTTTAACCTTTTTGTAACCTTTACGCTATTGAAAGAAATGCTAACTGATGATAAAATTATTTCTGCTAATATCTCCTTTGGTGGTGCGAAAATGAGAAAAAAAATCATTTCACTGATTTTAATGACAGTAATTATAATCATGACTTTTTCTGCTTGCGGGGAAAAAGACGGAACAGGCAAAGCTCTATCCTATCCGGTTTCTGCTGAACCCACCTGTCTTGACCCTCAAATAGCTACCGGTGATGCAGCATTGATTACTGTTTACAATACAATGCTCAGCCTTGTAAAAATAGACAGTTCCAATCAAATAGTACCGGGTGCTGCCGCGAGTTGGGATATATCCGAAAACGGCTGCGTTTATACTTTCCATATGAGAGATGGCTTGAGATGGCATATGCTCGAAACCACAAAAGACATTGCAGGCTCAGATTTCAGCGGTGCTCTTACTTCCTATGATTTTGCCTTTGGCATTAAAAGAACCCTTATGCCGGAAACCAAGTCTCCTTTTGCAAAGGATTTTTATATAATCAAAAACGGTGAAAAGGTAAATTCAGGAGAACTTTCAGCAGATAAGCTGGGAATTGAAACTCCGGACAGCCAAACCATAAGAATAACCCTTGAAAAGCCCAGTGATGAATTTTTATATCTCATGGCAACCTCAGGTGCAATGCCCTGCAACGAGGACTTTTTTAACGGAACAAAGGGACGCTACGGACTTGACGTTGATTATTATCTTTCATGTGGTCCGTTTTATCTCTCTAAATGGAATCATGACGCCTCAATTATACTGAGAAAAAATTACAATACTGAAGAAGGACTTAACAAAACATATACTGAATTTGAATACGTGACTCCTGCTTCAGTTACCCTTTATATTCAAACAGGAGAAGACACCATAGCCGAAGAGGTAAACGACGATAAGCTTTCCGCCGCCTGGGTAAGCAGTTTGACCATTGATGAATTCGACGATAAAGAGCAGAGCGTAACTTATTATCCTGCGGAAACTTGGGGTTTCCTTATTAACGGAGGATATTCATACGCTCTTTCCTCCACAGATTTAAGGAAAGCTTTTATGCTGGCAATGAGTCCCCTTTCTTTCAATCTCAACGAAGGAGAAACATCTGCCGGAGGAGTTATTCCCGGAGCCTGCCTTTTAGGAGGAAAATCTTACAGAGAAACTGCAGGTAATATCTCGCTTCCTTCAACAAACACCACCTATGCCAAACAACTTTGGGACAGCGAACTTACACGGCTTGGCATGAAAACCCTTGAAGTAACCGTTACCTGTACAGAAAGAGACGAGGAAAACGTTCGCATAGTAATCGGTCAATGGCAGGAAGTTTTCGGAATTTCCTTTTCCGCTAAAATAAACGTTGTTCCTATTGAAGACGTTATGAGCACAATAAATTCCGGCGGTTATCAAATTGCCTTTGCTCCTATTACAGCTTCCACCAGCCGCACAGATGACATACTTAAAATGTTTATAAACGGATACGGGGTTTATTCAGAAAACTACAGTAAGATGGTGGAGCAGGCTTTAAGCGCAGACAGCAGCAACAAAACTGAGCTTACCAAAAAATGTGAGGAATTTCTTGTACAAAACTATTATGTCTACCCTGTTGTTTCAAGAAATAAAGCTTTTGCCCTCTCTCCCAACTGTTCGGGAATAACCTATTCGAGTTATTTGGGAGTACCGCTGTTTGAATCGGGTGAACGTTATGACTGATAAAATCTTTTCTTTGTCAGGTAAAAAGAGAACCTGTTTGCTAATTTTTTTATGGTTTATAACAGCACTTGTAATGTATATTATATTCTCTTTTTCTGCTCAGTCAGCAGAAGGCTCTAAGGAGCTCAGTCAGGGGCTGCTCAATCGAATTTTGGAGATAATCCCCTTTGAAATTTCTCATGTATTTTTAAGAAAAGCCGCCCATTTTTCAGAATACGCTCTTTTAGGAGCCGTAAGTTTCTGCGCTTTTTCCTTCACTTTAAAAAGAAAGTGTTTAATATGGGGCTGGATTTTATCGGCGATTTATGCTGTAACCGACGAAGTACATCAGCTTTTTATTCCCGGACGTGCCTGCCGAGCCTTCGACGTATTTATTGACAGCTTAGGAGCAGCCGCCGGCATAGCTTTTGCCGCATTAGTGTTTTTCATATTAGGTTTGATTTATAAAAGAGTTAAATCCGGAAAAGCAAAATCTGATTCTGCCCCTTAAGACATTATCGTTTTCTAACAAAGTAAACGGGAGCCTTTAAAAGGTTCCCGTTTTTGCTTTAATTTATATTGTTTTCTTTATTATATAATATGTATAACTCATGGGCGGAAGATTTACATAAAGTTCAGCGTCGGCATTTGAGTCCACCGAAACCTTTTCGCTTACTTTTTCTTCTTTTATAAATTCAGCTTCACCGATAATGGAAGTTTTAATATTTTCCTCTATTTCCTCATGGGCAACTATCTGACTTCTTCCGTACCACTGCGACTCGGTTCCCTCTGCCTCCTCTTCGGTTTCAACAGGATATGGCGGCGGATATTCACCGTAGACGGGATTCTTTACCTCAGTTATGCCACTGCCCTTATATGGGGCGGGAATTTCATTGACATCAACAATATTGGTGTAGTACAGCGGCACTTTGATTGTTTTTTTAATCTCTCTGTCAGTTTGATTAAAGACCGCCAGTATTCCCCTTACCTCTCCGTAAGGAATAACGTTCAGAATACAGTCAAGGTCTTTGGTTCTTCCCTTATTATTTTCATCAATTACCGGAGGCATAAAGTGGACTGTTATTCCGTTTATAACCTTCTTATACTTTTTATAAAAAGCCACCCATTTTTTCAGCATTGCCTTACTTTTTTCATCGTCAAAAAGTCTTTTGCCTCTAAAGCAGGGTAAAACGCCGCTCATTACATGCTGAAATACAGACCATTCATAATCGAAAAGATTTTTGCCCAGCGGCGCAAAGGACGCTGCCTTTCCTCCGCCGTGATAAACCGAAAGAGGTATAAAGCTCCAGCCCATTGAAGGAATTTTTCCGAAAGTTCCCTTGTAGTTATAAATTCTCGAAGATATAAGCTGATGCTTTCTCGGCTCAGAAAAAGCGATTTCTTCATAACCTATGCCCGTTTTATTGGTACCATTAAGGAACATCCAGTCTGGCGTATTAATATATACATTTCGCTCTCTGAGCTCTTTAAAAACATCTTCCGTAGAAAGCTTCCACTGCAGATAACGGCTGTCGGAAAGGCCCTTATGAAGGTGAGTCTCTCCTCCTTCGCATTGGTAAAAATGATAAGGTCCATCAATTTCTATTGCATTTGCCCCTGTTTTATCATAAAAATTAAGTATATCCTTCCAGTACTGAGTTGACCATTCTGTTGCAAGGCAGCGCATTATTTTCCCCTTAGGGTCAGCATACACGTTACATTCAGGACCCTTTACCGGACGATAATCCTTTACTATTGCAAGAGTATAACCGCCGACTTCAAGACCCTTTTGTTTGCCGTAATCGTATATATTCTTATGCTTTTTTATGTATCCATCGCGTCTGCTTTCAAGATTTACTTTGCTGCCGAAAGACTGAATAAGCGAATCAAAACCTATTTCAGATATTTCATCCATAGCTTTTCGGATTCTGAAAGAATTATCTGAAAGAATGTGATAAATAAAGGGACTTTCAAGTACCCACGGCGCTATATGACGGTACATCTGTTTTACTTCTATCATCTTCTGTTCGTAATATTTAGCAGTGTGTACCAGCTCATAACTGCGAAGGCCGGTAAAAGTTTCTCCAGCCTTTAAATCAGCATCGGGACCTACGTCAAACATCATTCGCAGCGTACCGTTTTCATATCTTACAGAAAGGGTTCGGTTGCTGTTAAGAGCACAGCCGCCGTTATAGCTGGTTTCGCCGTAAAACATGGAATAATTATCTTTATTTATTCTCAGAGCATCGTTTGCATATCTGTTTATAGTAACAGTTTTTCTGCTTTTATTTATTATGTGCAGCCTTTTGCATATAACGGGAATATTGTCGAAAATTTCATAGATAATATGGTATTCGAAATTTCCGCCTTGATAAATAAGCTTTATGCCTTCGCCCTTCGCAGGATAGGGCATTTTTTCTGTTGCGCATTTTGTAGGTTCATAATGGACATCGGCTATTGTAGAAATTTTTTCGCTTTTTACAAATTGAGCCTCTTTATAAAAATCTATCACATTGCCGTCAATCGTAAGCTCAACATCGCTTACATTTTCGCTGAGATATTCCCTTCCCTGTTCGGGATTACTCAGTGAAACCGTACCTTGGTTTACATTAATGATCCTTTTTATAAGACCGTTTTCCAAAGTAAGAATATCATCGGCAATAGAAATTTTACTTTTGTATTCCTCCCCTGAAATCACCCAGTATTTACTCATTTTCTGTACCTTCCTCCTTAATTTTTATATGTATGCTTTTCTATTTTATAAACCTGAATTAATTATAATTTCTCTTTGTTTTATCAATATTTTTCAATTTATAAATCATTTCCAATTATTGACATAGAAACTTTTTAGATTATAATGATATAGGTTACAATTACTTCTATATTCAGTAAGGAAATATTAAGCCGTAAAGCTTATGGAAATTATACCACCTGAAAGAAATACCTTAAATATCAAAAACAGAAGTAAATCCCCTTACTAAATAACAAAAACGGCAAATTTAAGGAGACTGGATGAAATGTACAAAGCAAGAAAATTTTATATTCTCGACAAAGCTGACAACTTTTCTCCAGAATTACTTTCTGTTTGGGATGTGACCACTGACGGAAGTTACGAATACACCCGTACTGCTTACGAGAAAAACTTTTATCCCAAAGGCTCTTTTGCTCTTATCAGAATTTTAAAAGGTACAATGTGCCTCATATGCACAGAAAGAACAATCTGCCTTCACAGCGACGAATTCATTATTCTTCCCGTTTCTGATATTATCAGCTATTGCTCCCATTCGGATATTTTAAACTATTACTGGTTTAACTTTACAGCGAAATCCGTACCGTTTTTCACTCAGGGTGAAATTTACAAAGCTTCAATAAAGGAAGATGAGATTTCACGAATGAATGAGATTTTAAGCTTTGAAGAGGATGACCTTGACCCCTATTGCCTTAGCCTTGTAAATACGATTTTTAAAGAACACTTTTATAGATTAGTTTTATCCCTTAAAAAGTCTGAAAACGAAAGCACCGAAAACTTTGCAAAGATAATGCAGAGTATGCGTGACAGGGTTTCGGAAAACATATCCGTTAAACAGCTTGCAGAAGAAAGCCATATGAGCGAAAGGAGTTTTCGCTCAATGTTTTTAAAATATACAGGGATTACCCCTAAGCAGTATTTAATTAAAGTTAAAATGCAAAATGCTGCTCAGATTTTACAGACAAGCGATTTTTCAATAAATAAGGTTTCGGAAAAACTTGGGTACTCCTCACCTTTTCAGTTCAGCAGAGATTTTAAAAAGTACTACGGCGTTTCACCTAACAGCTACAGAAAAAAAGATAAAGAAGAACAGGACTGATTTTCACATCAGTCCTGTTTTTAGTTAAAAAGAAAAAGCTCCTCTTAGCCCATAGGTGCAGAGAAGCTTTTTTGTAGAAAGTATGAAAAAGTAACCCGCCTAACGACTTACTAACCAAGGGTAAAATCAGTCGTTTTCCTTATAATAAAGAAGACAGTGACAATAACCGGTAAAGTTGGGATCTTTTATCTGATCCCTGAACTCCTTACACATACATTTTGTATCTTCAGTTCTCTCAAGGCGACAAGGACAGTAACCTCCGGTTTTCTCAAGACCTTCTTTTACGGATTTTACTATTTCCTCATTTTCGTTAAGTCTTATTTTCATAAAACCTTTACCTCCTTTTAGTACTGAATGCCCAGCTTATCACAGTTAGCCTGATGAGTGGCAAAATCTTCTGCATAGAGAGCCTGACCGTCAACAATAGCGAAATACAGATAATTTGTATCTGCCGGATAAAGAGCAGCATTTATTGACTGCAGCGACGGGTTGCAGATGGGCCCTGCCGGAAGACCTTCGCAGCGCTTTGTGCTGTAATAACGTCTATAGAGATCATAATATTTATATTGCTGCTGATCGTTTTTATCATATATTTCCGTTCCGATTACATATTCAACATAATTTGTAGTAGCGTCGCACTGAAGCTGCATTCCCGTTTTAAGACGATTGTGAAGAACAGAGGCTACATTCTTTCTCTGCTCTGCGGTCTGACCCTCTTTTTCGACAATGGAAGCCAATGTAAGAATTTCATGCATTGAATAACCGAGCTGTGCTGCACGGGAACGCATCTGTGAAGTTATGGAGGATTCCATTGCACTTATAAGCTTGTCCAGAACCTGCTCCGGAGATTCATTTTTATAAAATTCATATGTATCAGGTTTAAGATATCCTTCAAGTTTAACGCAGACGTTAGGCTCTTTCATAGCAGCGGCTACAAGGGGATATTTTGAAAAATCTGTATTCTGTGCCGCTTCAATAAATGCTTCCGAAGAACAAACTCCCGCATCTTCCAAAGCCCATGACATTTTTACCAGTGTCATGCCCTCTGTAAGAGTGACCCTGACAGTATTTGATGTAGGAGCAACGTCGGAATCACTACCGCTATTTGAACTAACGTTTCCGCTGTTAGCGCCTTCTTCATCTCCAGCATCTTCTTCATATGGCGGAAACGGTACATATGGATCATCGTTAATGCTAACTTCCGTGTTGGAATTTGCATCAGTTGTTTCTTCGTCCTCGTTTTCACCGCAGGCAGCCATACCAAAACAAAGGGTTATGGCAAGAAGACCTGCTACCACTTTTTTAAACATCATACACTCACCTTTCGTAAAAAGACACAATGTGACATTTATCACTACTTTTTACATTATACTATATAACCTTAATGATAGTCAAATTAGCCCTATGAACGAGGCAGTATTTCCGAACAGAGATTTTTATCAATAATCTCCTCTATGTTTTCAAATCCACAGTTGTAGGCAAAAGTAAGCTTGGCAAACGCCGCTTCCTCCGATATATTCTCAAGAGGGATAAGTCCGCTTTCCAAAAGTTTTACTGCGGTTTCATAAAACCTGCCGGACGTATACTTAAAGGAACATCCGTAAACAGGTATTCCTTCTTCTTTGCATTTGATGATAAAATCACAGGCGGACTCATTTTTTCCCTGCGTACAGGCCGTTGCAGAATGGTAAAGGCATTGGAGCACTGCACAGGGGCGGTTATCCTCATTAAAATTAATGACGGAATAATCGAATGTGGGATATGCAGTAAGAACAAGGACATTCCTTTTAATTTCAAAGGAAGAAGGACTAAAATTAAAATCATTCCTTGGCATTTCCTTCAGATTTTTGTTCTTTACAAATATTCCGTTTTTAACCTCTCCAAATGGCTCCGAGCCGAAAGAGGTTACATCATCGCTGTAACAATCAGCCCTGCGTACTCTTGCGGCCAGATGTATAAGATTTTCTCCCTGCCCGTTTCTCCAAGGCACATATACCTGACCGTTTTCAGCTTCCCCGCTACCCAGAAGAGCAACCGCCGAAGCAAAATTGTAAACACCATTGCTTCTTTTATCCTCAAGAGGATAATTTGCCGAAACTATGGCTACGGGACAGGGAAGCGTCCTTAAAACAAAGGCTGCCAGAGGAGCCGAAAAAGCAAGAGAATCCGTTCCGTGAGTTATTATAAGTCCGTCGTAACCGGAAAGATTCTCCGAAAGAATTGATGTAAACATTTGCGAAAGAGTATCCTTACCTAAATTCTCGCTTAATGTGTTCATTATCCGTTTTACGGTAAAGACATGATTTCTTCCGTATTGCTGATGATACAGCTGCGTAAGCAAGGAAGAAGTTCCCTCGTCGGCACTGATTACTCCCCCTGAAACACTGCTTCCGATTGTTCCTCCTGTAAGCAAAACAAGAATTTTCACACACATACCCCCTTTTATATTATTCCTTATGTAAAAGGGAATTAAATTCCCTTTTTGCTGTTAAAACATCCTTTTTATATTAACCCAATGGATAGATATTGCACAGTAAATCAAAAAACTCCAAATATTGAAAAGGAACTTATAATGCAAATCTTACGCAGCACTTTTTCTTTTACTGTAATTCAGCGTACAATATTATTCCGCTGTGCCTGAGCACAGACTCAGGCAAATTATTTCTCCATTATTTCAGAAGCATATTGAAGCCACTTTTCCGTTATTTTTTCCTGTGAAAGTTTTTCTCTTGTCTTTAAGGCATTTTCTGAAAGCCTTTGTGAAAGAAAATCGTCCTCTGCAAGCTCACACATAGCCGCAGCAAGACCCTCAACATCGTCAACTTTCACCAAAATCCCGTTTTCAACATTAGTTATAAGCTCTGACGGTCCCATAGGACAATTTGCCGCAATAACCGGCATTCCGCAGGCCATAGCTTCAATCAGTACATTGGGCATTCCCTCAAAACGTGAAGAAAGCACAAACATCCTGCCGCCGGACATTTTTTCACAGGCGGCTTTATCAGCCCCCGGGAAACTCACCTTTTGAGAAACACCAAGACTTTCCGCAAGCTCTTCAAGGTCTTTGTGAAGCTTTCCTTCTCCGAACACCGTTAGGGTATAATCGCTGTGCTTTTCAGAAAAAAGAGCAAAAGCTTTTAAAAGTACATCGAATCCCTTTTCGGGAGCAAGTCTTCCCATTGCGTAAATCTTTTTTTCACGCATATCAAAAGGGACTACTTCATCAGGAATATCTCCGAAAATTCCGTTTGGAATTACAATTCCCTTTTTGACAGCTTTTTTAGGATAATATTGACTGGCAGCCTGAGTCTGAAAAACATATCCGTCTGACATCAACGCCGCAAGTTTTTTTATTGCTGAAAAGGGAAAATCGGGATAATGACGGTACGGATTGCTTCTTTCGCTGCCAATCGATTTTGTACCTGTAAAAGCACAGGCAAAAACGCCATAAGCCGCCATAAGGCTGCTCATGGCTATTATAACATCAAGTCCGATGTTTTTCAGCACTCTTCGCAGATTGTAAGCTTTTTTTAAACTTTTCTTTATTTTTCCGTCGTCCTCTTCCTTAAAGGCCAATGGGAAAATTCTTATTTTCCCGTCTGCGTCATAAAAATTTTCTCCGTCATGGAGGGTTATTATGAACACCTCGTGACCCATATGAGCCATACAGTTACCTAAGGCTACGGTTGCTCTCTCTGCACCTCCCACCGCTAAAGATGGTATCAAAAAACCTATTCTCATTTTTCATCACCTTCAAACAAGATTTTCTTTGTACCAATCGATTGCAAGCATTATGCCTTTCTTAAAATCATAATCCGGTGAATATCCAATCTTTTCCCTTGCTTTTGAAATATCTGCATTTGAATGCTTTATATCGCCTTTTCTATCGGGTGCGAAAACAGGGTCTATATCCTTACCGAGAATTTCACAAAGGAATCTGTATATATCAATAAGATATTCCCGCTCTCCGCAGGCAATATTATAAACCTCACCGGCGCATTCGGATGGTGCAAAGCAGGCTTTGAAATTAGCCTCTATTACATTTTCAATATACGTAAAATCTCTCGATTGCATTCCATCTCCGTTTATTGTCGGCGCCTTATCGGACAACAGCAGTTTTATAAACCTCGGTAGCACAGCGGCATATTCGCCCTCCGGGTCCTGACGTCTTCCGAAGATATTAAAGTATCTCAGCCCATAGGTATCAAGGCCGTAAAGCTTTTTATAAAGCTTCGCGTATTCTTCACATGCTCTTTTTGTAATGGCATAGGGCGAAAGGGGACTACCTTCACACCCCTCTTTTTTGGGAAGCGTCGGTGAGTCTCCGTAAACAGAAGAACTGGAGGCATAGACAAATTTTTTAACCCCCTGTCTTTTGGCGGCTTCCATCATATTGAGGGTTCCTTTAATATTTATTTCCTCATAAACAAGAGGTTTTTCGATACTTGCGGGGACACTTCCCCATGCTGCCTGATGAAGCACGAAATCTGAATTTTCACTAACTTTCATACAGGTATCGAAATTTCTTATATCTCCTTCAACCAGCTGAAAATCCGGATGGGGTAGAAATTCCTTTATATTTTCTCTTCTGCCTCTGGAGAAGTCGTCAAGGCAGCATACTTTACATCCCTTTTTCAGAATAGCTTCACACAGATTTGAGCCGATAAAGCCCGCTCCCCCTGTAACGGTGAATTTTGTTCCCTCAGGAAATTTTATCTGTTCGTATCCCATAGCTTTCCTCCTTAAAAACGCCAGTATGAATAGCCGTTTTTCTCAAAATCTTCTCTCTCATATATTCCCTTTATATCCGCAACAATACCGTTTTTACACAGTAAATTCTCAAAATCCTTTTCATCAAGTTTTTTAAATTCATCATGGGCAACCGCCACTATAAGAGTATCGAGATTTTTAAGAGCGTCCTGCTTTTTCAGCTCTATTCCGTATTCCTCTTTGGCTTCTTCTGCGTCAGCAACGGGATCACACACAACCGGTTCAATACCGTATTCCTCAAGCTCCCGCACAATGTCAATTATACGTGTGTTTCTTGTATCTGGACAATTCTCCTTAAAGGTAAAGCCCAGTATACCAACCTTTGCACTTTTAACATTGACATTATGGGCGATGAGCTTTTTAACAGTTCTCTCAGCTACATATTTTCCCATGGAATCGTTTATTCTCCTGCCGGCGAGAATAACCTGTGAATCATACCCCAGCTTATTTGCCTTATAGGTAAGGTAGTAAGGGTCAACACCTATACAGTGACCGCCCACAAGTCCCGGCTGAAATTTCAGGAAATTCCACTTTGTACCGGCCGCTTCAATAACGTGCTTTGTATCTATACCCATTTTTTCAAATATCATTGCAAGCTCATTCATAAAAGCTATATTTATATCTCTCTGGGAATTCTCAATTACCTTTGCCGCTTCGGCCACTTTTATACTCTCAGCTTTGTAAACCCCCGCAAGCGCCACAAGTGAATAAACTTTGGCTACCTCTTCAAGAGTCTCTTTATCCATACCGGAAACTATTTTTACAATGGTTTCAAGACGATGCACTTTATCGCCGGGATTTATCCTTTCCGGAGAATATCCGACTTTAAAGTCCCTGCCGCATTTAAGCCCTGATTCCTCCTCGAGAATAGGAACACATATCTCCTCAGTAACACCCGGATAAACCGTCGATTCATAAACGACTATACTTCCTTTCGTTAGGTTTTTTCCCAATATTTTGCTGGCGCTGATAACGGGAGTTAGATCAGGAGTTTTATCCTCGTTTATGGGAGTAGGAACGGCTACAATATGAAAACTCGCTTCCCTGAGTTTTTCAGGATTTGATGTAAATTCAACGCTGCATCTTTTAATTTCTTCATCCCCCACTTCTCCTGTGGGATCCTTACCGTTTTTATACATTTCTATTTTCTTTTCATTTAAATCAAAACCTACTACCTTTACCTTTTTTGAAAAAGCTACCGCAATAGGCATACCAACATATCCAAGGCCTACAAGGGAAATTTTTTTTTCGCCTTTTACGATTTCCTCATAAAGTGACATTTTGCCGCCTCCATACAATAATTTATATTTATTATTGCCGGACAGCTGCGCTTTTTTCAAATTTTTCGGTATTTTTAATAAATACCTTATGCTATAAAAAAGCTTTATTATTGCATTTATTCGAAAAAATTGGTACAATATTATGGAATTATTCGGTAAAGGAGTGTTAACAATGATTTCACCGTTCAAAAGGTTTTGTTACCGTACATATCAGATCGGTATGAAACTGGCAGTAAATATTTTCGACTGGAGCGAACCGGAGCTGCTTTCCGGAGTCGGAAGTGTAAAAAAACTGCCTGAATTCGTCAAGGGCAAAGGCATCACAAACGTTTTGGTTGTAACCGATAAGGGCCTTATGGGACTTCATCTTTTGGATCCTCTTTTTGAAAACCTTGACAAAGTCGGCGTCAAGTACACTGTTTTTGACGGAGTTCAGCCGAACCCCTCAATTCAGAATATTGAAGATGCAAGAGAGCTTTATCTTAAAAACAATTGTCAGGGACTTATCGCTTTCGGCGGCGGTTCTCCTATGGACTGCGCTAAGGCCTGCGCCGCAAGAATTGCAAGACCTAACCTTCCCGTTCCGAAAATGAAGGGCGTTCTTAAAGTTATCAAGAAGATCCCCCCTCTGTTTGCAGTTCCCACAACTGCCGGAACAGGCTCAGAAACAACTCTCGCAGCTGTTGTTTCAAACCCTGCAACACATGAAAAATATGCAATTAACGATCCCGTTCTTCGTCCGAAATACGCAGTTATGGACCCTGAACTTACAGTGGGACTTCCTCCCCACATCACTTCAACAACAGGTATGGATGCTCTTACCCATGCAGTTGAGGCTTACATAGGAAGAAGCAACACCAAAACCACATCAGCTTATGCAGAAAAAGCTACAAAGCTTATTTTCGACAACATAGAGGAAGCTTACAACAACGGCTCAAATCTCAGAGCAAGAGAAAATATGCTCATGGGTTCATTCTACGCTGGCATGGCTTTCACAAGAGCTTATGTTGGATATGTTCACGCAATTGCCCACAACCTTGGTGGATTCTACGGAATACCCCACGGCCTTGCAAACGCTGTTATCCTCCCCTATGTCCTTGATTTCTTCGGAGATTCCGCTGCAAAGCCCCTTGCAAGACTTGCAGCTATTGCCGGAGTCGGCAGCGATTCAATGAGCGACAGCGAAAGAGCTAAAGCTTTTGTTGCAGCTATAAGAGAGCTTAACCGCAAGATGAACATTCCCGAAAAATTTGACTGCATCAAGGAAGAAGATCTTGATACAATCATCCCACGTGTATTTAAGGAAGCTCATCCCCTCTATCCCGTTCCGAAATTCATGGACGCAGACGAGTGCAGAGAGCTTATTCACAGATTTATGGCGTAAAATCTTACTTAAAGAAAAATACCGTTTCCTTCCCGGAAACGGTATTTTTTATTGCGTTATATAGTTTATCAAAGATTTAGGCCTTCTCGTTTTCTTCAGTTGTCTTTTTCTTCCTATGAATAATAAAGCGGTTTGTGGGGTATGTCCAAACAGTTGCAACTGTAGCAACAATGGGCTTCGCAAGAATTTCGCCTGCCGAACGCCAGCCATAGTCAATAAAGAAATTGAGCAGCGCTGTACCCATCCATGTTGTCGCAAAGATCGTAAAAATAACCATGAGCACATATAAGAATATACTCAGTGCCGGATTTGCATCAGCCTTGAAAGTAGCTTTTCTGTTAAGGATAAAAGCTATGGCATAACCTATTGTTGTTGAAATAAGGAATGCCCACATATATCCGATACCCTCGTACTCGAAAATTAAAAACTTAAAGGGTTCGGTATTCATATCCTTAAAGACAACGCCCTGAAGAATATAATAGATTATCAGCTCAATAACCGTTGAGGACATTCCTACAATAGCAAACTTTACAAATTTCCATATCTCAGCGTGCTTTGAAAGAAATGCGCTTATTTTGCTGTTCTCATTTTTACTCATCTTATTCACCCTGCGGTAATTTCCACAGAAACTATGGAAGCTTCGGAATACCGCAAATCCTTTCTTTTTCTAAATCAGAAAATAAATCCAATCAATGCTATAACTGCGGCTATTCCGACAATAGCTATTACAGCTTTTATTATCATTGGTATTGCGGCATCCACTGTTGTAGGTGCATATTTAAAAAGGAAATCCTTTATAGGCGTCTGCACCTTTCTGCCTATTAAATTGCGGAAACTTAATGTGCGGGTTTTGTAATCTGCGGGATTTTCCTCACTAAACTCGAAAACCCTTACTGCTCTTTTGGTGCCTTCGCCGTAAACGTTGAAACCGCAGGACGGAGTATATCCCAAATCTATTCCGTCATAGGTTCCCACAAAGCTGTTTTTGTGGTCATGGCCTACAAATATGGCAAAGACATCGCCTTTCTCCTTCATTGCCTCAAACTCACCGGTATTAACATCAGGAATTGAGGGAGGCTCCAGCATAAAGTAGTCTTTATCCTTCATTACCTTTTCTTCCGGCACATAGTACTCGTTCTTATGTGTTCTGAAAGCTCTTACTGCGTTTTTATCATGCTTTCCTACTCTTCTTAGCACATGATAATATTCGCTTACCGGAATGTGCTGGAATACTATTGAGGGAACATATTTTCCTGCCTGCTCTTTAAGTGATTCTCTTGCAGACTTATACCACTCGATCTGCTCAGGGGTAACGGCTTCGTATCCGCCGCCCTTTGCGTCTCCGCCTGAATCAACCATATAGATGTTCATTGCCGGCTTTCCGTCAGCACCTTCAACAGGTACTGTATAGGTGCCGCTGCCGAACACGTTTGCTCCCTTTACGCACTGGCTGTACTCTTCATAAAACTTAATCTGCCTGTCGTTTGAAATACCTGTCTGCCGGTCATGGTTTCCGAAAGTTACCGCAAAGGGTATATCTCTTTTCACTACCGGCTCAATAATTTTTCCGATTGTCTTTTTAATAATCTCTTCTTTGTTTTTACCGAGGAACGTCACACTGTAACCTTTAATCTGATCGCCTGTGAAAACTACCAGATCCGGTTTTTCAGCGTCCAAGGCGGCGTTTATAAGCTTCAGGGTATCCTTTGCAACTGCCGCACTTTCCTGGGTGTCGGTTATATGCATAACCTTGAATTTACCGTTTTTAAACTTCAGCGTTTCTCCTTCGCTGCGCATATTGCGTTCTCCTTTTAGTATAAAATTTTAAACTCCGCTATTATATATGATAACGCTTCTATGCCAAAAAACAACACTCTTTTACTTAAATCATCTAATTTTTATGTTATTACTATAATTCTTTAACAATCTTACACCATTTTGCCAAATGCTATGGCATTTAACAATATTTTGTGTTATGATTTTAGCGTTACAAATTTGAGATATTAAAGAGGTTTTGTCATTTTATGGATAACAGCAAAAAGCTCCGTTTTAAAAACGGAAAACTTAAAATTATGCAAATTACAGACACTCAGGATACTCAGAAAACCGCTACCGATACCGTAAGATTAATTGAAGCGGCTCTCGATACCGAAAAGCCCGACCTTGTGGTTTTTACAGGAGACCAGATTAAAGGTTACGGTTTTAACCTTGCCGGCGGCGACGGAAATGAGAAAGCCAGAATCACTATTGATAAAATAATTGCTCCCCTTGAAAAAAGAAACATCCCCTTTGCGGTTACCTTTGGTAACCATGACCGTTTCGCAGGCTGCGGCAAAGAAAAGCAGATGGAATATTATAAAAGCTATTCCTCCTGTGTAAATACCGTCTCGGATACTTCCATGCCCGGAGGACTTGCAACTTTTAATTTGCCTATTTATTCCGAAAACAGTGATAAAGTGATTTTCAATCTCTACATTATTGATTCCCTTGAAAAGAATCCCGACGGCGGATATGCAGCTGTATCCCCCGAACAGATTAAATGGTATGAAAAGACAAGCGAACAACTCAAAGCGGAAAATGATGGAAAGCCTGTTCCGTCCCTTGTATTTCAGCACATTCCCGTGCCGGAAATGTATCGCCTGCTGAAAAAGGTTCCGAAAGAGACAAAGGGCGCAATACAGGGAAACAGAGCTAATCCGGATTTCTACATACTGGATGAAAAATGGCAGAAGCCCGGTTCATTTATGAAAGAAAACATCGCTTCTCCCCTTACGAGCAGCGGACAGTTTGACTCATGGGTTAAACAGGGCGACGTTATAGGCGCATATTTCGGCCACGATCACATCAACTGCTTTAACGGCACTGTCGAGGGCATAGATTTGGGATACACTCCCGGTGCAGGTTTTAACGTCTATGGTCCCGGTCTTGACAGAGGAGTAAGAGTTTTTGAAATAAACGAAAGCTCACCCGAAAAATACGAAACAAGAGTTATAACCTACCGTTCTCTTTTAGGCAAAAGAGTTACAAATCCCTTTAAGTATTTTATCTATACCCATGCACCAAGTTCCTTTGACGCTGCAAAGCCCATGATTATAAAAGGAGTTGTGGCAGCGGCAGTAATTATTGCAGGAGCGGTAATTATAAAATACGTGCTTTGAGCTTTTATTTAGAGGAGCGTTAATATGGCAAAGCTTAGAAAGATGTTAGGCGATATTAAAAGCGAAGAATGTATAAATTTAATGGGCCTCATAGAAACACAAAGCCATGAAACCCTTTCAAAGTGGGCAACAGATTATGCGGAGGAAAACTACCTCAGCATTTTCCTTAAAGAATTTCCGGAAAATAATTCTTTAAAAAGCGCAATTTCTGCTTGCAGAGAACTTCTAACAGGAGAAAAGAAGCTTAAAGATATTAAACCTTCACTTAAATCAGCCGCTGAAACTGCAAGAAATATTTCGGACAATCCTACTGCACAAGCTGCGGCAAGAGCTGTTTCCACAGCCTGCGCTGTGGTACAGACTCCCACAAATTCACTGGGATTCCTATTCTACGGTGCAGCGGCATATGCATATCATAAACTCGGTATTTCCGATACCGCCGAAAATTATGACAAAGCAGCAAAAGAAGAGCTTCAAAAAGCTTTTGATGAACTAAAAAAAGTTTCGGTGCAAAATGAATCAGATCCGGCAAAAATAAATTGGAACTGCTGATAAAAAACGAAAGAGCACAGCGGAATTTTCACTTTCCGCCATGCTCTTTTTTATTCGCCTTTAAACAAAACAAGGCTTTTGTTATCGTCACATATTCCGAGATAAATTTCAGCCGCCTTTTTATATCCCTGCTCCTTTATCCTCTTTTGCAGCCACGTTTCATCAAGACCCATTCGCCTGAGATTTTCACCTAAAATTCTTCCGTCCATGATAACCTCGGTAAAAACCGACGCAGGTGAAACAGTAAGATTAATATCAGCCGGCTCTACGGGACGCTTTTCACTTATCGGCAATATAGTAAGCCGTCCGTTATATTCAAAAATAGCCGTCTGTATTTCGGTTAAATCAAAATATCCCTCCTGACGGCACATAACCATAAATTCACTTAAATCAAGCTTTGCCTTTTTCATGTTATTACGATAAATTTTTCCTCCGCTCATTATCACTGTGGGAGTACCGTTAATATACTTTCTGCTTTTAGGAAATTTTCTTGTAATAACACTTAAAGCCACCGATATAATTCCATACATTATCATTGCTGTAAGAGGCTTGAGAGGAGATTCCAGCTCCGTTGCAAGCTCCGCCGCAATTGAACCTATTGTAATACCGCTTATATAGTCAAAAAAGTCAAGCTGTGACATTTGCTTGTGTCCCATTATCTTTGCAATTACAAACAGCGCTCCCGCTGAAAGGAACGCTGTGAGTGTCACTTTTAATATATCCATAAATTTCCCTCCCCTTTTGTTTTTTCCCAAAAATGAAGAGATAAACATTAACAATATGATTTTGTATGCTCACAGCGAATTTGGCTTAAAATCAATCATATAGTTAAAAAATATCACCTAACGTGACATTGTAGACACAGCAGCTATCAAATATAATAATAATCAGAAAGAGGCCGCTTTCAAAAAATCAAAAAGGAGAATTTTTATGAAGCTTCTTATTGGAAATACAATAAAATATCTTCGCAGAGAAAGAGGCATTACTCAGGAAGAACTCGCCGAAATATTAGGCGTATCCTGCCAGTCTGTATCCCGCTGGGAAAACAATACCTGCTATCCCGATATAGAGCTTTTACCAACCATTGCAAATTTCTTCGGAATAACCGTGGATAATTTGCTGGGGGTAGACGATGCAGCCGAGGCAGAAAAGGTAGAAAAATATTTATCAGACTTCCAAAACGCTATCAGCCGTGGAGATATTGAGGAATGCATCAGAATTGCCCGTGCAGGCGTTGCAGAATATCCCAATAATTATAAATTACTCAATAAGCTTATGTATGCTTTGTTCGTTTCTGGAGACAGCGACGGAAACATTCCCGAATGGCAGGAAAACATGAAAAAATACGATGCGGAAATTACCATGATAGGCAAACGCATAATGAAATATTGTCCAGATCAAAATATTCGCCTTGAAGCAACTTCACGCCTTGCATTCAATCATTGTGAAATGGGACGAAGAGAAATAGGCAGGACAATTTATGAAACTCTTCCCTCTCAGGCATTTTGCAAAGAATCGCAAATATGGTGGGCATTGTCCGATGAAGAGAAGCCTCAGTATTTGCATGACAAAGCAAAAAAGGACTATGAAAGCCTCCAAGGTTCCATGTGGCTTATGGCAGATTACGAAGGCACTTCTGACAGTGACGCCATACAGATATTCCAAAAAATATTTGAACTCGAGAACCTCATATATGACGGACAGGAACCACCAACAGGCTGGGGAAAAGCAAAAATCAATTTTGATATTGCAAAACGTTACATTCACATCGGTCAAACAGACACTGCTCTAAAGCATCTTCAAAAGGCAGCCGATGCCGCCCATGATTTTGATAACAGACCTGATATTGATGAGGTTTCCTGCCTGCTGTTTGGCACTGTAAAAATACGTAAAACTGATTTTGAAACAGCAGACACACGGTCCTTATGTAAAATCATGCTGGAAAAATGGCTTGAATCTATTGAACTGGATTCAGTCAAAGACCGAGAAGAATTTAAAAACATCGTTGAGCAATTAAAGCGAGGATGATTTCTTTAGTTGTCAGATATGTAAAATGTGTTCTCTGCTGTCTATTACTTAAAAATCCGATGGGACGAAAGTCTCATCGGATTTTTGTCACTTGAGCTTAAAGATATCGGTTAAATCGCGAGCATATTAACTCTAACAAACAAAAAAGTCCGAACGCGAAATGCGTCCAGACTCAGTCTGGCCCGCCCGGAGGGATATTTTCGCTGTGCTTCGCACTGCGTAAAGCATCCTTGCAGCACAGCTGCTGCGGACTTCGCAGCTAAAAACAGTCCACCGGACTGTTTTCTTTACACTGCTCACCCTCTCAGGGTTCGAATCCCTCTCTTACTGAAAAAGCCGACGGGGCAACTGCCCCATCGGCTTTTTGGCCCGCCCGGAGGGATTCGAACCCCCGATCTTCAGAATCGGAATCTGCTGCGTTATCCAGCTGCGCCACGAGCGGTTATATTTTCTTTTCAGCATACTGTTAATAATATCATATTATACTTTCTTTTTCAATAAAAACAGGGAGAGTTTTGTGCCCTCAAACTCTCCCCTTTTCGACTTTATCCGCAAACTATTTTGAGAATATCTTCCGCTCTATCGGCAAGAAAATCAGCTCCGCAGGAAATAAGCAGCTCTCTGTCTCTGAAGCCCCAGGTTACTCCTATACTCTTTATGCCTGCATTTTTTGCCGTTTCTATATCAACATCGGAATCACCGGCATAAATTGTCTCTTCCTTTTTTACTCCCAGCTCATCAATTGCCGCAAGAACACTGTCCGGAGCAGGCTTCTTTCTTACACCCGCTCTTTCCCCTACGGCTACCTGTGTGTATTCTCCGAATATCTCTTTGCAAAGGCTCTTTACTGCTCCGTCAAATTTATTGGAAACAACGCCTACCCTTACTTGTCTTTCTTTCAGAGCCTTTAAAAGCTCCTCTATTCCCTCGTAAGGCGCTGTTTTGTTTCTCATATTTTTAGCGTAGCACTCTTTAAACTGAGCCTCTATTTTATCATAAAATTCAGCGCTTTCACCGGGTAGAGAACGCTCAACAAGCTTTCTCACTCCGTTTCCTACAAAACGTCTTGTCTCATCCTTCGTCTGCTCTTTATATCCGTTTTCTGTGAGCACCTTGTTCATACTCTCGTTTAAATCATCAAGGGTATTGAGCAATGTGCCGTCCAAATCAAATAATATTGCCTTATACATCTTTATCCCTCTTTTCCCGACTTCTATTATATCCCATTTGTCAATATATCGATAAAATTTTTGTGGAAATAGACAGCTCAGGGTGATATAATATCACTTGCCTAAAATAAATTCAAACGGAGTTTTTTTAATGGACAACACTCAAATTCAAAACAGCTTCAAAAAGGGGCTGAAAGACGGTTTGCCAATCGGATTAGGTTATTTTTCCGTTTCCTTTACATTCGGTATGATGGCTGTAGCTGCGGGTATTCCCGTTTGGGCAGCTGTACTTATCTCTATGACGAACCTTACTTCAGCGGGACAGTTTGCAGGACTGTCAATTATTGCAGGATCCGGTTCGCTGGTGGAAATGGCGATGACACAGCTTGTCATCAACGCAAGGTACTCGCTTATGTCCCTTACTCTTTCACAAAAAATGGAAAAACGCTTTACCGTTCCGAAACGCCTCATTGCCGCATTCAGCAATACAGATGAAATTTTCGCCGTTGCGGTAAACCAGGGAAAAGAAATAGGTGCAAAATATTACTCCGGTCTTTCGGTCATCCCCTATGCCGGCTGGACTTTGGGAACTCTTTTCGGAGCTGTGGCAGGAGGCTTCCTCCCGGAAGTTGTAAACGATGCTTTAGGTCTTGCAATATATGCAATGTTTATTGCCATAATAATTCCTCCTGCAAAAAACAGCGCACCTATACGCCTCGTTATTTTAGTCGCTGTAGTTTTAAGCTGCCTTTTCTATTTTGTACCTTTCCTAAAAAATGTTTCAAGTGGATTTTCAATTATCATATGCGCCGTTGCAGCAAGCATCATCGCCGCAGTTGTAAATCCCGTAAACGATGAAGAAAGCGAAACAGAACAGGAGGCGAATGAATAATGACCACCTCCTCCCTTCTTATTTACATAGCAGTTATGGCAGGGGTTACATATCTTATAAGAGCAATCCCTCTCGCAGTATTCAGAAAGAAAATCAAAAGCCGATTTATAAAATCGTTCCTCTATTACATTCCTTATGCGGTACTTGCCGCTATGACATTTCCGGCGATATTCTTTGGCGCCGGAGAAGGCACATCCGCAATAATAAGCGCAAGTTTCGGCGTTGTTATTGCATTAGTATTGGCAATGTTTGAAAAAAGTCTGCTCACAGTTGCCCTTTGCTCCTGTGCAGGAGTGCTTATTTTAAGGCTTATTCTTGATTATTTTGTATTCTGATAAATTTATTCATACAAAAACCGGATTTCACTAAAAAGTGAAACCCGGTTTTCATATGATTTCTTTTTACTTAAAATGCAAAAGTCTTTGCAAGGAAATAAACAATAACAATTATACCGAGAACTATGCGGTAATAACCGAACACCTTGAAATCGTGCTTCTTTACAAAATTTACAAGGAACTTAATTGCAAAGAGAGAAACAACAAAGGCAACTACCATTCCCAGAATAAGAGTTACCCATTCGTTTGAAGTAAAGAGAGCGAGACCGGCTTCACTTTGCTCCATGGCATATTTGCCCATTTTCAGCACGCTTGCTCCAAGCATTACCGGTATTGCAAGGAAGAAGGAGAATTCAGCGGCAACAGCTCTTGAGCATCCAAGGAATACAGCGCCGAGAATTGTTGAACCGGAACGTGATGTACCGGGAATAAGAGCGAGCACCTGAAAAGCACCGATAAGAAGGGCTGTCTTATAAGTAATACTATCGAAATCCTTAATTTTAGGCTTCTTCGGATTATTCTCAAGAAGTATGAAGAGAATACCGTAAAGGATAAGTGTAATTGCAACTGTAATGTAATTATAAAGCTTTTCCTCAAGGAAATCATCAAAGAGAACTCCGATTATACCGGCAGGAACAACAGCTACAATTACCTTAAGCCAAAGGGAAACTGTCTCCGGCTTAAAAATAGCCCACTGTTTTGCAAAAAATCCTGCATTTGGGTTTTCTTTAATATAGTTTTTTCTGTGAGTTGCAGAGAAAGGATTAAGCTTACCGAAATAAAGAACAACAACTGCAAGAATAGAACCGAACTGAATAACTACAAGGAACATCTGCCAAAAGCTTTCGGAAACGTTGAGCTTTAAAAACTCGTTTGCGAGAATCATGTGTCCCGTACTGCTTATGGGAAGCCATTCGGTTATACCCTGAATTATGCCGATAATTATGGTTTTAATTATCTCGATTATTTCCATTTACTATGCCTCCTGATTTTATAGCTAAATTGATTTTATCACATAGAGATTAGATAAACAACAAAAAACATAAATTTAAAAAATATTTTTGGATTTCAATTTTTAAAACAGTACAGTCAAAATATTTTTTTATCTTCAAATTTTACTTGCCAATAAAGAAGTCATATATTATAATATATAGGAATTGTGCTGTGTTTTATTCGGCACAAACCGTTGGAATCGTGTCCAGTTGGTCATGCGGTGTGTGGGTTCTGTGCGGCAACACGCCGTGAACCATGTCAGGCGGGGAACCGAGCAGCATTAAGCGGTTAGCGTTGTGCGCCACAGTTTCGCCTGCACACCGTGTGACCAAAGGGACAGGGTTCTTTTTTTCTGTCTTGATTTTACTAAGGGAGGGTTTAATTTTGTATCAGGTACTGTACAGAAAATGGCGTCCTAAAGTCTTTTTCGACGTTGTAGGTCAGCCTCATATCACATCCACCCTTACAAATGAACTTAAAGCGGGCAGACTTGCCCATGCATATCTTTTTACAGGTTCCAGGGGAACAGGTAAAACCACATGTGCAAAAATTCTCGCAAAAGCAGTTAACTGTCTTAACCCCATAGATGGAAATCCCTGCAACGAATGTGAAATTTGCAAGGGTATCGATTCAGGCTCCATTCTCGATGTTGTTGAAATAGACGCAGCCAGCAACAACGGCGTTGACAACATAAGAGATTTGAGAGAAGAGACGAACTTTACTCCATCGAAGGCAAAATACAGAGTATATATAATAGATGAGGTTCATATGCTTTCAATCGGAGCTTTCAATGCACTTTTGAAAACTCTGGAAGAACCTCCCGAATATGTAATGTTTATTCTGGCGACTACGGAAGTTCATAAGCTTCCTGCCACCATTCTTTCAAGATGCCAGCGGTTCGATTTCCGCCGCATAGCTCCGGAAGATATAACCGGCAGACTTAAATATATAGCAGAAGAAGAAAACATAAACCTCACCGACGACGGTGCAATGCTTATTGCAAGAATTGCCGACGGCGGTATGCGTGATGCTCTTTCACTTCTCGACCAGTGCGCTGGGGAAAACAAAGAGGTAAACGCCGAAACGGTACGTAAATCAGCCGGACTTGCAGGCAGAGATTATCTCTTTGCCGTTTCCGACGCCGTAATAAATCATGACTGTAAAAAAGTTCTCGAAATAATAGACTCTCTCCACAACAGCTCCTGCGATATGGAGCGGCTGTGTACAGAGCTTACAGAGCATTTCAGAAACTTTATGATATGCAAAACAATGCCCTCTCCCTCAGAGCTTATCATCTGTACAGACGATGAGCTAAGCCGCATAAAAGACGAGGCATCACGCTTTACTCTCGAACAGATTCTTTACGCTCTCGACCTTTTACAGAAAGCTCTCGAGAGTCTCAGAAACGGTGCAGACAGACGCATAAAAATGGAGATGACCCTCATAAAGCTTTGCTCACCAAAACTGAGCAAAAGCACCGAAGCGATTCTCGAAAGAATATCCGTACTTGAAAATATGATTAAAAACGGTGCAGTATTACCCGCTGCCGCTCCTTCCGCCCCTTCTGCTCAGACTGTGGTAGAAACAAAAGCAGAACCCGTTGTCAAAGCACCTGCTCCAGCTTCCAAAGCTTCCGAGCCTCAGGACGATCTGCCGCCCTGGGATGTGGAACCTGCTCCCGCAAACAATGCACCAGTACAGGAACCAGTTGAAAGAGCACCTGTTCAGGCTCCACCTATTGATTCTGCTCCTGTTCCCGAAGCACCTGCACCAAAAGCAGAACCTAATGCACCCCTTCCCGCTTCAAAGGGTGATTCAAACTTTAATATGTGGCCCGAAGTTCTTGCAGAGCTTAGCAAAACCGACAAGCCTCTTGTAGGAATTTTAAACGGCTCATCTGCATTTATAAGAGACGGTAATCGTCTGCTTATAAAATCACCTAACCCTGTACTTTCGGCTTTCCTTAAAAAGGACAATCATGTGGCTATGATTAATCAGGCTGTAATTCAGGTTACGGGACAAAAATACAGACTCGGCGTTTACCGTGCTCCTGATTCGGGAGCCGCAGCGCCTAAAAAAGATCCCCTTGCGGATCTCATAAAAAAAATAGATGAAACCGATGTTCCATTTTCGGTTAAGTGAATTAAACGGAGGAAACAATAATGAAAGCAAGAATACCCGGACAGAGCAATATGTCACAGGCAAACATGATGAAGAAGATTCAGGAAATGCAGAACGAAATGGCAAGAGTTCAGCAGGAAGTCGAAGAGGCTGAATACTCTGCTACCGTTGGCGGCGGAACTGTTTCCGTTACAGTAAACGGCAAACATGAAGTTCAGAAAATCGACATTAAGCCCGACGTTGTAGATCCCGAAGATATCGAAATGCTTGAAGACCTTATTACTGCTGCATTCAATGAAGCTATCCGCAAGGCTAACGATACAATGGAAAACGAAATGAACAAGGTTACAGGCGGACTTAATATTCCCGGAATGCCCGGAGGATTGTTTTAATGGGCTATGATATTGCTCCCCTTGCAAAGCTTATCGAGCAGTTTGAGCGTATGCCGGGTGTCGGCAAAAAAAGCGCACAGAGAATGGCTTTTTATGTGCTTAATCTCCCCGACCAGAAGGCTGAGGAGTTTGCCGATGCAATTACTCAGGCACATAAAAAAATACGCAAATGCTCTGTCTGCTGCAATCTTGCAGACGGCGAAAAGTGCTCAATATGTGCAAGTGAAACAAGAGACAAGGGCGTAATCTGCGTTGTTGAAGATCCAAGAGATGTAATAGCCATTGAACGCACCCGTGAATACAAAGGTACATACCATGTGCTTCATGGCGCAATTTCTCCTATGAACGGAGTGGGTCCCGATCAGCTCACCATTAAAGAGCTGCTTAAAAGGATTGACGACAGCGTAAGGGAGATTATCCTTGCCACCAACCCCACTATTGAGGGTGAAGCTACGGCAATGTACATTTCAAAGCTTTTAAAGCCTCTCGGTGTTACAGTGAGCCGTTTGGCATACGGTGTTCCAGTAGGTGCAGACCTTGAGTATGCCGACGAAGTAACCCTTTCAAGGGCCATTGAAGGCAGACGCATTTTATAATATTTGCCAAAAGACGATTTTAGACTTGATTTTTAAAATCTTTGTGATATAATTTCTATCCACATAAAACAAAAAGGAGTGAAAGGCTTTGGCATCAAGTGAATTACAGACAGTTGCAAATAACAAAAAAGCCTTTCATGACTATTTTGTTATTGAAAGCCTTGAAGCCGGCATTGAGCTTTTCGGCACTGAAGTTAAATCCGTGAGAAACGGCAGAATCAACCTTAAAGACGCATGGTGCTCAATAGACGGCGGTGAAATCTTTGTAAGAGGTATGCATATAAGCCCTTATGACCACGGAAACATCTTTAACCGTGATCCTTTAAGAGTACGAAAGCTCCTTTTACACAAGCGTGAAATCAATCGCCTTTACGGCCTTATGAAACAGCAGGGATATACCCTTATTCCACTGTCTGCATATTTTAAAAAGGGCAGACTAAAAATACAGGTAGGGCTTTGTAAGGGTAAGAAAAATTACGACAAAAGAGAGGATATGGCAAGAAAGAGTGCTAAACGCGACATGGAACGTGCCGTTAAGGAGCGCATGGGTTAACTCCCCTGCCATTCTCTTTTAAATAACATGGGGATGAAAGGATTTCGACGGGGATTCTGAACCATGATAAGCGAGCAGCGGTGCGGGACCGCTATAAAATCCGCAACTTTTAAAAATAAACGACAAAAACGTTTCTTTACAGGCTGCCTAATTAGGCGCCCGTTCTTACCGAAAGTACTGCGGTTCGGATAAGAACGTCGATTAGCAGTGAACGTGAACAGCCCCATACCTCTAAGGCTGTCATGACTCAGAGGCTGCCAAAGCTTTAAGCCTGCCTTTCGGCGTGAAGCTGCGGGAGATTTAAAAGAAAGGATACGCTCGTAGAAAGTTGTGGCAAGGGGTTTTCGGACGCGGTTTCGATTACCGCCATCTCCACCAAAGAAACTGCAAGTTTGATTAAAGGCATCAGACTTGCAGTTTTTTACGTCAAAAATTTATTGTGATACGATAAATTTTTATTGACATACTAAAATTGCTGTGCTATACTGTAACCACAAAAGCAAAGGAGGAAAATTTATGTTTAAACAATCACTGTCAAAACAGCTTAAGGCTGTGATAATCTCAATGGCTGTTTGCGGAGCTTTAATTTACTTTTGGGCATTTCCCACTATTGGCCATATGATAGTGCAAAGCTATCCCGAAACCCAAAGTTATTATTACCCTTGGCTCATCTTTCTTTGGATTTCAGGCATTCCCTGCTATCTTGTTTTGTGCTTTATGTGGCAGATAGCAAAAAGTATTGCTGAAAACAAAGCTTTTTCTTACGAAAATTCAAAACGTTTCAGTAAAATTTCTGCTCTTGCACTTGCAGATGCAATATTCTTTTTTGTCGGTAATATAATTCTTCTGCTTATGAACATGAATCATCCAAGCGTTGTTCTATGCTCAATTGGAGTTGTTTTTGCCGGAATTACAATCGCAGTCATCTCCAAAGCTTTTGCTCATCTGGCAAATCAGGCTGCACAGCTTCAGGAACAAAGCGATTTAACCATATAAGGAGAATACCATGGAAGATGAAATCATTTTTAACATTGACGTTATGCTGGCAAAACGTAAAATGAGCGTAACTGAACTTTCACAAAAAGTAGGTATCACAATGGCTAACATATCCATTTTGAAAAACGGAAAAGCCAAAGCCCTTAAAATATCCACTTTATGCAAACTCTGTTCCGCTCTTGACTGTCAGCCCGGCGATATTCTGGAATATCGTCCCGCTCCGAAAGACACAAAAGAGGTATGATTTATGAAAAAACGCAGGTTATCTATAATATTGGTATCTGTTCTGCTGCTCTTTGTCCTCGCCGGATGTACAACCAACGCCGGTGAAGAATATAAAGAAATTACCGGAATAGATTTATCGGATTACAAGCCCCTTTCAGTATACGATACCCACGGAGGATTTCACGGCGACGGACTCAAATGTGAAATATATGACTGCTCGAACACAGATATAGAAAATACTATAAAAAACAGTCACGTCTGGAAACAAGTCCCCTTTTCTCCCAATATAGAAACTTTATTATATGAAACAATAGGGGAAAATAAAGCTGACAGCGGAAAAACTTTTGTTCCACAGATAAAAAAAGGCTTTTATACTTTTTATGACAGACATGCCGAGGCAGAAAATTCACGTGACGATACAAAAATATTCGACAGAGGTTCTTTCAATTTATCACTGGCAGTGTATGATGCCGATAATCAAATGTTGTATTATATTGAACTTGACACATAAAAAGACTTAAAAATATCCGTTGCATCAATTTGCAATGGATATTTTTTATTATCATAGGTTTTTTCACTGTGTTTTGATGTGTATACATTTTGTAGCGTCACTATCTTTGTGAAACCTTTCTATAATACAAAAAACTTAATTGTACATTATTCAGGTTGATTTTAAAGAGTAAAGATAATACTATAAAATTGCAAACAGACAAATAAATTTGTTTAAGGCTTTATGTACATGAAAATTTAAAATTCCAAAGGAGGAGATTATCAAAAAATATTAAAACATAGGATCAACTGAAAAACGATCTTCTGTAAGGAGATGAAAATAATGAACGACAAAAAATTCAAATCATTTTTATTAAGCGGTTGGATTTTGACAGCGCTGCTGATTATCGAGGATTTATTTCTGATTTACTGTGCTGTTTTAAATATTTTTTTCTATGAACCTCACATCAATGGAATGCTTACAGGCATTTTGGTTTTTACCCCTTTTATAATCACCTTTATTTACTCTTTGCTATCGTTTTTTGAAAAAAGCAAAGACCGTTCCAAAACACTTATTTTGGGAATAATCGTTTTAATAATATCTTTCGGCGGAATATGGGTATTTTTCCCGATACTAATTTACATTTCTGCGTTTATCGCCTTTGCCGGAATCATATTGGCTATTCACGGCTTAATCAAATCCAAAATAACATTTACCTATGGAATCATTTGTATAAATATCGTTTACTTTGCTTTTCTTATCGGCGAATATATAATTATTTTCGCTAATGTAGGATATGCTCCCAGCGGACTACATATATCGGAAATTACGCTGGCAGCCACATTAATCACTATTATCTGTACATTTATCATCGCAGATCTGGTTTGTACGGCAAAACGCCAAAAAGTCAAAGCTGCTCTTGAAAATTAAAATGAAACATAAAATAAAATTTTATAATTATAGTTAAAATGGACTTCGGATAAACCGAAGTCCATTTTGCTATTTATATACTAACAGGGCTTCCCGCAAATACGGGAAGCCCTTTCTCAGCTTTTAATATTCAGCTTAGATTAAACTGATTATTTCTGCCAATCCCAGTTGTAGAAGCGTACTTTAACTACATCTTCAACTGTGTTTCCGTTAACGTCAGTTACTGTAACCTTTACCCAGCAGGAACGTGCTCCGATGCCTCTACCGTTGGGCTTTATTGTAACTGTACCGTCGCCGTTGTCGATGATGTCAGCTTCGGGATTGTCAACAGACCAGTTGGCAAGTTCCCATTTGACGCTCACTGCTTCTGCGTCGCCGCTGAGCTGATAGCCAAGTGTAGTTGACTGGCTCTTGTATGTCTTGTACCAAGGTACCTTTACATAAGCAACGTCGCCGTCTACTACTGTACCGTTCTGTGTAATCTCAACACCTGTTACCTTGTTATAAGGCTCGAGTGCATCAATTGCATTGCGAAGAGCCTGTGCTATATCGTCAACATAGCTCTGATCGCTTACGTCAAGCTCTCTGTCGATGTTCTCAGCTTCAACAAGAGCTGCTTTCATAACATCGATTGAAGCGTTTGTATACTTGTCAGAAAGATTTGTTGCGAGAAGTGCTTTAGCTTCTTCTATAATCTTATCAAGCTCTGTGTAATCAGCGCCCTGGAGAGAAAGCTTTACGTTGTTAAGTTTCTCAGCAGCTGCGTCTACATCAGCCTGTTTGAGGATATTGGGCATCTCATCACGAAGTGCCTTTGCCTCTGCGAGAGCTGTTTCAAGAGCAGTTCTGGAAGCGAGTGTATAGTCGCCGTATCCAGGGGCTGCCATCTTAGCTTCTGCTGCTGCAATAGCCTTAACAAGCTCTGTAAGATCAGCATCTTTATAAACAAGCTCTACGCTGAGAGCAGCTTCTGCATCGTCAACAACCTTCTGTTCTTTGATTGTAAGGTTGCGGTTATCAAGAAGTGCATTTGCAGAAATTATTGCAGCCATGAACTCATCAAGAGAAGCTGCTGTGTAAAGTCCGCTTGCCTCAGCCTTTTCATAGTCGAGAGTTGCTTTTACAACTGCTGCCTCAAGTGCACTGTAATCAGCATCCTTGAGTGTAAGCTCCATAGCGTTAAGAGCTGCTGCCTTAGCGTCTACATCTTCCTGCTCAGTAACATTGGGCTTACGGTCAACCATTGCCTGAGCATCATCACGAGCTGCTCTGAGAGCTTCAACGGATTCATCTGTATAATCAGCGATATCCTCTTTACCAAGCTTCTCATCAGCTGCGGCAATTGCTGCTTTAAGAGCGTCAAGATTTGCATCTTTGTATCCGCTTTCGTCAGGCATTGCTGTTTCAAGTTTACCGGCTGCTGCGTCTACCTGATCCTGCTTGGTTATATCAAGATTACGGTCAAAGTTCTTTGCCTCTTCAAGAGCATCCTTAACTGCCTGAATTGTTTCAGCAGTATAGAGATTCTCTGTATCAGGATCGGCAAGGAAGTCTTCAGCTGCCTTTATAGCTGCATCAAGACCGCTGTAATCTGCTTTCTTGAGTTCGAGCTTTACACTCTCAAGATCTGTAACAGCCTTATTGATGATTTCCTGATTATCAACATCTCCGCCGTACTGAGCGAGAACTTCACGAGCCGTCTTAATAGCTGCGGAGAGAGTTGCTTTAGACTCATCTGTATACTCGTCTCCTGCCTCGTTAAGAGCCTGCTGAGCTGCTTCTATCGCTGCTTCAAGAGCTGAAGTATCAGCTGCTTTCTTTTCGAGCTGTACAGAATTAAGAACCTTTACAGCATCGTCAACCATTGACTGCTCTTTAATTGAATAGGTGCGGTCAACTGCCTTTGCAACACCGATTGCCGCCTCAAGACGAGCCATGGAAGCATCTGTAAATTTACCGGACTGTCTTGCGTCTGCAAGTTCTGCCTCACGAGCTTCAATAGCTGCATCGAGAGCAGAATAATCTGCATCTTTAAGAACAAGATGTGTTGCTGCTACAAGAGCATCTCTTGCATCATCAATTACATTCTGCTGATCAACAGTAAGTTCACGGCTTACACCCTTTGCAGCTGCAAGAGCATCTTTAAGAGCCTGAACAGAAGCGTCTGTGAAATCAGCTATATCGGAACGCTTAAGCTCTGCTTCAGCAGCAGCGATTGCAGCGTCAAGCTTTGTATAATCAGCGCCTTTAAGGGTAAGACCTGCAAGAGCGTCTGTAATAGCCTTTGTTGCTGCATCGACTGTTTCCTGATAAGTGATATTCTTATCTCTTTCAACATTTGCGGAAGCAAGATATGCATCCTCAAGAGCCTTTACTGAAATTGCAGTATAGTTCTGAATTTCAGAGGACTCAAGCTTTGCTTTAGCAAGTGAAACTGCTACATCAAATGCCTCATAGTTAGCCGGAAGCATTTTAAGACCGTTAATAGCTGCAAAAAGATTTCTTGCCTGCTCTGTTACTTTAGCCTGCTCTGTAGCAGGAAGTCTGTTTTCAGGCTTAAGAGCTTCTTTAGCCTCATCAGCAAGAGCCTTAACGGCTGCAAAATCATCGGCATCAAAATATGCCGGATTAAGATTATTAAAAGTATTTACAGCACTCTGAAGTAAAGTATAACTTGCGAACTTAACAAGTCCTGCAACTGCATCTGCAAGCTCGGAAGCTGCTTTGTCTATCTGAGCCTGCTGACGTACGTCGAGGTCAGCGGGAACCTGAAGAGCTGCATCATACTTCTCTCTGAGAAGAGCAAGTGATTCAACTGTATAGGTTTCGTCAACCTTTTCGTTGTCAAGGATTGCCTTTGCATCTGCTTTAGCAGCATCAAGTGCTGTGTAATCGGCGCTCTGATATTCAAGAGCATCAACAGCAAGCTGAAGAGCCTGTGCATACTTATCAATTACGCTCTGCTGAGCTATAACATCACCAGCAACTGTCTGAGCGTTAGCAAGTGCATTTACTACATCGCCCCATGTTGCTTCGGTATAATATTCAGCATCAGCTTCTGCTGCCTTAGCTGCTGCTATTGCAGAGTTAAGGGCACGCTTATCGATAACTGTAACACTGAGAGGAATATCCCAGGTTAGATGAGTTTGACCATCCATACCTGTACCTCTTCCGTCGTAGTTTACCTGAAGAGCGGTATCATAAACTTTTCCACCATCGGCTACAAAGTTTACTGTAATAACTGCACTTCTCCAATCATTTCCACCAAAAAGATTACCTGGAAGCGCTCCAATGTAATTATCCCAATCAACAGTAAATGATTTACCTATTGCAGTTGTAAGAGTCTGCGGATGTGAATCATCACGTATGTAAATCCAACCGTAGTTAACGCCTGCATTTTTCTTTGCATACATGTTAAACTGGAATCTGAAAGCCTGATCATCCTGAGTCTGGATAAATACAAAGTTCTGATAATCTGCTCTAAAAGATACGTAGTGGCCTGCATCTACACCATCCACCTGGTTGCCGGCCGTCTGCTGAACCGGACCTGTAGGTTCAGCTGCAAAGGCTACGGGCATTACAGACAATGCCATAACCAGTGCCAAAATTAAAGCAAGTATTCTCTTGCCTGAGAAAACTTTCTTAGCTTTCATTGTGTTCAAAACACCTCTTTCTGAGTCGCTTAGACTCTCGGTAAAATCGTACCGGGATAAAAACCCGGCACGATTTTAAGTTTTAACTTATGCCCATTCAAGAGCAGCAATTGCGTCATAGATTGCCATCTCAGCAGCGTCAACTTCTGCCTGTCTGGAAGCGTCGGGCTTAGAATCGATAAGAGCCTGTGCGGCTATGACCGCTGCCTCAACGCCAGAGAAATCTACATAATCGCTGGGATTATAAAGAGCTGCAATTTCAATTGCCATCTCGAGCATAGAAGTATCTGCATAAGTTACATCGGGCTTCTCAAGGCCTGCGATAGCATCAAGAACTGCCTGTGCATATGCTTCAACTTTTGCTTCCCAATCTTTATCTTCACGAGTTATTGTGTTCTTAGCTTCTTTAGCTGCATTAACTGCCTCGTTAAGAGCTGCGACTGATTCATCAGTGTAATTCTGAAGATCCTTCGGAACCTTTGCAAGAGCATTGTCAATAGCTGTGAAGTCTGCGGGAGCAAACTTGAGAGCTGCTACTGCATCATTGATATCCTTTGCAAGTTTGTCTACTTCAGCCTGATCGCAGATGTCGTATTCACCAGCAAGGAAATCTTCAGCAGCAGCTATTGCTTTAGCAACTGCTGTAAAGTCAAGATAGTCTGCAGTGTTGAGCATCTTAGCTGCGTAAAGAGCTGTGTTAAGCTGAGAAATGTCTGCAGGGAGATAACGAAGAGCTGCAACTGCATCATTAAGTGCTGCTGTTGCTGCATCAATCTTTCTCTGATTTGCAGCTGTAAGCTCGTAATTTGCTTCAAGCTCAGCCTTAGCTGCTCTATAAGCTACCTCTGCCTTTGCAAAAGTTATCTCATCATAATCTGAGGGATTGAGCTTTTCAAAAGCAGCTATTGCTTCTCTGAGAGCGTCAGTATTTACATAAACCTTAGACTGTGCAACAACAAACATTCCTGCGTTATCTGATGTAAATGCAAATACGCCGTTTTCGAGAACTGCCTCAACAGAAGTAAGAGTTCCATCCTCTGAAACTGCAAATACTGCTGTATTTGCTGCAAACTGAGGAACAGAAATTCTTACAGCCTTTGAAGGTACTGCTTCTGAATCGCCGGATGTAAGAGCAATGTCATAAAGACGGATTGCGCTGTATCCCTTAGCGAGAATTGCATCGTAAATATCTCCGCTGACAATTGATTTAACTGTCATAACGGTATCTGCCGGAAGAACTCCGCTATCTGCACGGAGAGTGATACCTGTTGCGGCATCCTCAAAGAGGAAGTCGTTTTTAAGAATACTCAGCTGTGCTTCTGCATCGGTGAGAACAGAGAGATTTGAAACAAGTCTCTTCTGGTCTGAGGTAAGAGTGTTATAAGCGTCTCTTGCCGCAATAATCTGTTCTTCCTTCTCAACAGTTACTTCACCTATTGCGGCGATAAGATCTTCAACAGTCTTTGCCGCTGTTTCGTCCGCCTGCTGCTTGATTAAAGCTGCATAAGTAGATTCTGCGTTAGTGAGAACTGCATAATTCGTTACAAGGGCTTTCTGGGAAGCGGTAAGCTTATCGTAAGCTGTACGTGCTTCATTAATTGCAGCTTCACTTTCAAGAGTTACTGTGCCGATTGCATTAATCTTTTCAATAACTGCCTGTGCTGCTTCCTGATCTCCCTGCTGCGCCTGAACAAGCTCATCATAAGCCGCTCTTGCCGCAACAAGAATATCATAATTTGTTACGAGAGCTTTCTGTGATTCGGTAAGCTCTGCATAAGCTGCTTCAGCTGCCTCAATGAGAGACTTGCTGTTAATAGTAACCTTACCAATTGCGTTGATCTTTGCAATTACAGGTGCTGCAGCTGCTGCATCTTCCTGATCGCCTTTAAGCTCTGCGTAACGTGCTTCTGCAGCTGTAAGAACTGCATAATTGCTTACGCCGGCTTTAAGCTCATCGTCAAGAGCGTCATAAGCTGCACGGGCGAGATCAATTTTAATCTTGGATGTAGAAGTATATGTAACTTCACCGATTGCATTGATCTTATCTTCAACAGCCTTAATAACTGCTGCATTTTCTTTTGCAACCTCTAAAGCTGCTTCGGCCGCAACAAGAACATCATAGTTGGTAACTAACTTCTTCTGACGAAGCTCAAGTGCGTTGTAAGCCTCACGAGCCTCTTTAATTGCGGCTTCACTGTCAACTGTCACCTTGCCGATTGAGCTTATCTTTGCAACAACAGCGTCAACAGCCGGATCATAATTTTCAAGTGAGCGGATTTTTGCAACAGCAGCGTTCAGTTTGGATACTGTATCTTCGCTGATGTTTGCCTTTATCTGAGAATAGAACTGGTCATATTCAATCTGAAGTGCATAAACAGCCTGAGCATTCTCTAAAGTGAGTGCATCAGTTGCTGGCAAGGCGTTAACCTTTACAGTGAATGCATCTGCAACGCCCTTATAGAATTCGGCGTTAGCAAGCTCGTTAAGTTTATCAAGCTGAGTTACAGCAGGATCTGTTTCCGTTGCTGCAACAAGTTCATCGTTAACTGTTGCAAGCTGTTCTGCTGTAAAGCGTCCCGCTGCGTTGAGAACATCGCGAACTGCATCCCAGTCAGCAGGATTAAGCGCTGTGACATCGTTATTGGGAATAAGTCTGTCAAGATTTGCGCTGAATTCTTCAAAAGTAATTGTACGGGCTACAACTGTACCGTTCTGACCCTGTGCAAATACATCTGTACCAATAAGGTCGCCCACTCCAAACTCAAAGAGAAGATTTACAACACCTTCCGCATTGGCTTTTAGATTCTGATTGAATCTCTGAGGAGTTTGAGGAGTACTTGCATCATTGGCTCCTCCAAGGATAAGGTCATTGACCAGAGGACGTGCAACAGAGCTTACAGTTTTTCCTCCGGGAAGAGTGATGGCTCCGTCAAGTATTCCCCAAAGATCAAGGGTATAAGTGTACAATCCGCTTGTCAAATTATAAGGTCCTGCCAGAAGTCCTCTGAGCTGGACATTTACCTGAAGAGTTACAATATATTTTTTCTGGAACTTCAGGTCGAGTACTTCGTTAAGAAGATTTACAAGATTTGTGGAATTGAAATTGTCGGCGAAGGAATTAATAAGTCCTACAAGCATTCCAGGCTCTTTATTGCGAAGCGCTTCAAAGATTCCTTCAATTGAGGCTGGAGTTTTACCGTCGCCTTTCTGAATGGTGATGAACACATCGGTGAGGAAACCATAAAGGTCCTGACCGTTGAAATCCATAGCCTCAAGTGCATTTCGGATATCTGTAATAACATTGTGCAGCTTCGTGGAATTGCCCAGAATATCAAAAAGAGAAGCCACATAGCTGTTGGCCAAGTCATTTTTAACGTCCTGAAGAGTTCCGCCGATAATACCCATAAGTCCTGAAATATCAGGTGCAAGGGCTGCAATATCAATGTTTCTAACAAGATTCTGAATGTTGGGTTTAAGAGCCGGAATAAGATATGCGATAACCTTTTCCGCTGTTGCAATTGCATTGTCTACCTCTGTGGGCATGTACGCTTTAAGTGCTGCGTGAGCGGCCTGCTCAACGCTTTCAACACCCTGTGCTGAAGTTATCATATCCGTTGTAAACTCTGCTCGCTGCTGTTTCATGTTATCAGTACCCTTATAAAGAGTTGTATAACGTACAGAAGCAGATGCGTTTACAAGAGAACCGGACATAATGTCATAAAGCTGAGCACCGTTGGTAGTTGAAGCACCGCTGACGCTAAGTGTTCCTCCGTGACCGGAGAAAAGATACTTAACACCTGCATCTAACAATGCATCTGAATTGTTCAGGACACAGCTACGGTCTACAAGACCAAGATTTGCTGCTGCCTGATCGGGATCGTCGGTATAGATTTTAAACTTACCGCCAAGTTCTAACTCGACCCCTGACAAAGTGTGAAGCAGGTCAATGAAAGTTCTGTCAACGCTGCTTCTTGTGACAATGGGATGATGGGAAGCCGCAAAAACGGTTTTACCGCTGTTGATGCTGCTCTTTGCCTGATCAACTACCCATTGAGTCATTTGGCCTGTGCCGTCTGCTGCGACAGAGTCGCTCATCACGACCTCAAAACCATTAC
The DNA here is from genome assembly GCA_949289045.1 of uncultured Oscillospiraceae bacterium. Taxonomy (GTDB): domain Bacteria; phylum Bacillota; class Clostridia; order Oscillospirales; family Acutalibacteraceae; genus UMGS263. The sequence goes on along the minus strand of CASEMN010000014.1, from coordinate 21,444 downwards.
CCAAATCTACGACATAAGAAGCTGAATTAGGATCCTGTTTAGATTCACTGTAACCAAAATCTTTATAGATCTCTTCAAAAACAGACTTCGATACCGCAGTAAGGGTTCCGCCTTCTCGAACATCGTGCTCACCGGGAATTACATAGACAGGTATTCCTGCCGCTTTTATTTCCGCAAGCTTATCCGCTACATACTGGTGAGAAGACTTACTGCCGTTATTGGTTAAATCACCAGTTACAAGCAGCACGTCCGCATTACTGTTCTTGACTTTTTCTACTGCAGCGTCAAGAATAGCGGCGCTCTTGGAAAGCAGAAGTCCCTCTTTATCGGTAGCTCCCGACTGATAACGGATATCCGAAATAGTGGCCACTTTGATTGAATTGGCTTCTGCTGCGCCGGCAACGAAGGCCGCCTGCATACTTATAAGCAGCATAACTACAGCGAGAACTATGCCAATCAATCGTTTGCTTTTCTTCAAATCATAACACCTCCAAAATAATATTTATCTAAAAGACGCCAATGCGCCAGAGATACAAAATAAAACTCAGTTGTGCATCTTATTCAAATATATAAATACATGATTTCTATTATTAATAAATTAATAAAAATTATTAATAGAATATAACTCTTTTGTAAGTAAATAATAAACTGATTTTTTCTAAAAGTCAATTAAATTAAAAAACAAAGAAAATGTTTGTAAGTTTTATGCAATGTGCTGATTGAGCTTTATCTATTTTCACAATAGAATTATGTAATAATATGAAATGAACAAAATTTATATGTTTTTTCACATAGAGCTAAATAGCCAATATTAAGACAAAAACTGATAAATTACAGCAAAAAGCAACTTTATAAATTTCTATATATAAGCTTTTAATATTTAACCAAAATAAAAAAGACAGCGCTGAAAACTGCGCTGTCCTTTTAATTGTTATTTAGCTATATCATCTGTTGTGATCAGTTCAAACTCTCCTCTAAGGGCTTTAAGCAAATCCGTATTATCTTTTATTTCAAAATCGGTAACTATTCCGCCTCTGGCTCCATGATTGATTTCATGAAAATCGCTTCCGGATGTTTTTATTTTGTAGCCGTATTTTTCCGCCCACATTCTGGCTATGTCGTTTCTTGAATCATGTCCGGGATGTGCGTTAAAAATCTCAATGCCTTCTACAATACCCGGTTTTATAACTGTCATATGGTCACGGAAAGGATGAGCCTGAACCACTATAAGCCCACTGCGTCGTGCTATGTCGGAAAACTTGTTTATTCCCATCTCAAGCATATTGGGATGACGTCGCAGAAATTTTTCATCAATGCCGTAAACAAGATAATCATTGTCATTCTCATAAAAGCTTATTTCCATACCTAAAATAATATTAAGTCTTCCTTCAGCGGCTTTTTTTGCGGCGTTGTATCCGATAAGATAATCGTATACATATTCATCCCATTTTCTTTTTTTCACAACCGGAAAAGTACGCTTGCTCATATGGTCGGTTATAACCACTGTTGAATATCCGGCTTTTTCATAGAGATGTACAAGCTCCTCACCGCAAATATGTGCACACCTGCTGACTTCGCTTGTGTGAGCATGCAATTCTGTTTTATACGTCATTTGCTTCACCTTTCAAATAACAGAAGCGGGTTTCAAAGACCGGTTTAGCTTACAAAACAATTTCACCTGTTTTTGCTTCACTAAACTCACTGAAAGTGCCGGCAGCACTTACCGAAACAGTATATTTTTCTCCTTCTTTCAGTCCGTTTTCACCTATGAAATCTTTGAGATTTATCTTTACCGTTTCAGAACGCTCCTCGGGCAACTTAGTATAATCAGAGACACAGGTAATAAAATCTTCTTCAACGGGATTTTCCTCGTCACCTTTAGTAAACACGACCTTTTTTCCTGAAGCGTCAATAAACTCTAACTTGTACATTTCTACAAGATCAGGATGTACCGCCGCAGGGAAAGAAAGCCATACACCGTTTTCGTCACTACTGATTTCTGCTTTCCAGCCTTCATTCCATGTAGGAGAAACGCTTTCAGCTTTTCTATTTTCATCAGTATAAACGAACGTATCTTTATTAATTGGCAGATTTATTATCCATGGATCTTTGACTTCTTCGCCTGTCAATATATTATATCGTCTAATGGTAATTTTATCATTTTCGATTTCCATAATCAACTCAATTGGATTATCTTCATCAAAAACTCCGTCTTCCTGTATAACATCACCTTTGTCAAAAGCCACATATGATAGACACTGTGTGCTTAAAGCTGTGTAATCTCCCTGCCATATTGAACTTTCGCTCATAAGAGAAGCATGAGTATGGCCGGAAATTGATACAACTTGAGGATAATTGCTGAAAAGCTCATTAAGATTTGTGCAGCCGTAATCCTTATTATTAACAGTTCCGATGGGATTAGAATGAGTAAAAACAAATACAGGCTTATTGGGGTCTTCTTTTATTGCACTTTCAATCTGGCTTTTAAGCCAGTCTATTTTCTTCTCATAAGCGCTGTCATCCATATCTCCGCTTGTAGGACTGCATCCGATGAAATGATAACCGTTGATAACTTTATGGGTCCAGGGAGAAGTTTCACCAGTATATTCCATAAACCTGTTTCGCATTTTGGATTTAAACGGTATCTCCCAGCAGTCAACAAACATGGGCAGCCAGTAATCATGATTTCCCATTATCATTGAGGTAATTATTTCATCGTCATCACCGTATACACTGTCAAATATGTTTTTATAATTCTGATACGCTTCTTCTGTAGCCTGATCTGTAAAGTCTCCGGCGTTTACAAGAATATCAACATCTTTTTCTTTGAAAAGTTCAAGACCTTTACGCAGAAAATCAGAATATTTTTCTGAGCTGCCTTCCTGCTGAAGCTGGTTATCACTCATAATTCCAACTTTTAGCACCTCGGTGTCAACATTATACCTTTGAATCTCTGTTTCTTTTTCTCCACAGGATGAAAAGGAAAACACCATACTTAAAAGTACAGTTAAAATCAATAAAACCGAAATAATTTTCTTTTGCATTAAAATCATTCCTTTATCGTTATAAAGTTTTGCTGATTTTAACATAAATTTAAAGCGGATTCAATAAGATTTCATGCTAAAAATCCGCAGCTTAAAGCTGCGGATTAAATCAGATTTCTTAATTTTATTTTGTATAAACAAACTTACTCAGCGGCTTCTTCCGCCTTATGTCTTTCCTCCAAGACACGGTTTACCTCTTCCATCTTGCTCTGGTCAAGCTTATATTTCTTAGTAAATATAATAAGAGAAGCTATTATTAAAATAGCCGGAACTATAAGCATCATAGCGGTAATGGTGTTCTTTGAAAAATCAGAGTTTGCGGTTGCAAGAGAACCATCATAACCGGACAGTCCAAGGCCTGTAAACATAATGATTGTCTGGAGAGTGTAAGCCATCTTCTGAAGGAAGCCCTTCATTGAGAAAGTAATGGATTCACTTCTTATGCCGTTTTTGTATTCGCCGTAGTCAACTATATCAGCAAGCATAATTGTCTGTGAAACAAACATACAGCCTATTCCTATTGAACCTATAATTGCAAAAACAGCAAATACAATGAAACTGCCTCCATGTCCGAAAAGGAACATTCCTGCATAACCAAAAGCAGCGATACAAAGAGCTATCTGTATAACTCTGCGTCGGGGCATGAATTTTGTCAGAATCGGTATAAGAAGAAGTCCAAGAGCTTGTCCTACACCTGTAAAGACACCAAAAGTACCAAGCTTTCCGCTGTCTCCTACAACAACTTTGAAGTAATACATTCCAAGTCCTGAGGTCATATACCAACCTGTGTTTGAAAGAATGGCAAACAGCATGAAAATCAAAAGCTGGTCGTTTGACTTTATGGTATTATAAGCCTTTTTAAATGAAAATTTCTCAGCTTTTCTTACATCGTGATCTTCTTTTGTTGAAATAAAGGTTATGAAAACTACAAAAATAAGTATGCAGCCGGCTATCATTGCCCAGCGGCTAAATCCCTGAGGGCTTGTCTCTGTTCCGTCACCGAGAAGTTTTACCATGCTGACAGTTAAAACAACGACAAGTATCTGACCGAAACCGGAAAAAGCTCTCGCAATTGTTGCGACCATATTTCTCTCTTTGGGGTCATTGGTAAATGAGGGAACCATTGACCAATAAGGAATATCGACCATTGTATTTGTCATTCCCCAAAGAACATACATTACCGCAACATAAACATAAAGAGATACTGAACCAAGCTCTAAACCGGGGTTTGTAAAGAGAAGGGTAAGAACTACAGCATTAAGACATGCACCGGTCATAATCCAAGGTCGGAATTTTCCGAAACGTGTTCTCGTATTGTCAACAATAGTACCCATCATGGGGTCGTTGATTCCGTCCCATATTCTTGCAAGAGGTGTAAGAATAAGCAAGAACAAAGCCGGCATCATAAGTACATCCGTAAGATAGTTTGAAAGGAAGGAATAAAATAAGCCGTAGCTCAAATCAAGGCCCACAGCTCCGATTCCATACCCAAAGTAACGCAGGTAGCGTTTTCCTTTTTGGTTAGCCATTAGTTTTCCTCCAATATAAATTTTTCAGCAAATTATGATAATATTTTACTATTTAATAAGCGAATAAGTCAATAGCAACAGTTATTTTGTAAATTTAGAAATATACATATTTTTATTTGCTTTGAGCAGACTTTAATTTCACTAAAACCAATTCAGGACAATTAAATACTCTTACAGGTCCCCTGCTGTTTCCAAGGCCACGGCTTACAACCATAGATGTATCGCCTTTCTGATAAAAGCCTTTGGTATATTTGGGGAGCACTCCCTGGTTCGGCGCATAAAGACCGCCTATAATCGGCAGCCTCACCTGACCTCCGTGAGCATGTCCCGAAAACACAAGAGGATACTCTGCATATACGTAATCCTCTATTCTGTCCGGTCTATGGGATAAAAGTACAGTAAAACCGGAAACTGACTTTTTTATATCACAAAGCTTTTTTCTGAAATAACTGTAATCGTAATCATAATAGTAAGAAGCCGGATCACAGGCACCGGCAATATTTAGTTCTTCACCGTTTCTCTCAACTTGGGCATAGGAATTTTCCAAAAGAATCACCGGTGTTTTCAAAATTCTCCTTTTAAGCTCTGTATACGCCGGAGAAACAGCTTCGTGATTTCCCGGAATATAATAAACAGGTGCAATTTCAGTAAGCCTTAGCGCAAAGTTTACGGCAGTATCTAAATCTTTCGGAGAAGTTCGCCTCTTATCTATAAGGTCACCGGTTATGAAAATATAATCAGGCTTTACCTGAACGCACTTTTTTAACAACTGTACACCGTTTTTCGGAAAAGAAGTGTTGTGAAAATCTGATATATGCAATATTTTTACGCCGTTAAAAGATTCAGGAAGATTTTCCGAAGAATATTCATACTCAGAACAGGTTATATGATTATTTCCGTAATAAAAAAAAGCCGACAATCCAGCAGCCAAAGCAGTAACTCCCAACGCTGAACAAATAATCAATTCACCATTTGTCATCTTTTATTCTCCTCTTCTTTTTAATTAACTCCATAAACTTCAAAAGGGCGAACTTAAAAGTCCGCCCAATTTATTAAAATTATTGTGCTGCCTGTGTCTGTGCAGAGCTCGGCGCACTAAACTCCTCAGAACGTTCCATGTTATTTTTAAGAATCTCATCATTTTCCCAACGTCCCTGATAAATTCTGTATGTTGCCTGAGCAAAACCTAAAATCAGGAACATGACCTGAAGTATCTTTGGCGAACAGACAATAAAGTCTGTAAGACCCATTACAAAAAACGCCATAAGTGAGGAAAGTACCGCACATGTTACACGCTGTGCCTCAGAACCCTTTTTCAGAGTTTTAACAAGGTTTACAAAAAGGATTCCACCGGCGAAAAGGAACAGTCCAAGACCTATAATGCCGCTCTCAGCCCAAAGCTCTAAAAATATATTATGGGCATGGGGAGCGTCAATTTTCAGCACTTTCGTTATTACCTCTCCGACGTTTTCAACGCCGGCTCCCATGCCAAAAATGAACACTCCGAAATGAGAGAATATATATTCTCCTAAATTCAGATAAAGCTTTATTCTGTCTGAAATAGAATAATCAAGGGTTAAATCAATCGTATTTCCCGACTGGGTAATAAACGTAAAATCATGAAGATGATAAATAAGCTGTTCACGGTAGCGGGTAAACAGAGCCGGAACAAGACAGACAAAGCCAGCCAGCATTACAAAAAGCTTTTTAAAATACTTTTTGTTAGAAAGGAAAAGGAAGGTTATGCTTATAACAAGGGCTATCATTGCACCTCTTGTCTGGGTACCGGCAACTCCGGCACAAATAGCGATAGAGGATATTCCGTAAAAAACCCGCTCTTTACGTGTTTCTCCGTTAAGGAAAAAGTAAAAGGAAAACGGAAGAGCCGAAATTAAGAAGCTTACAAACAGATTCGGATTATTATAACTTCCCAGGGCACGGAAATCCTGCATGGTAGTATCAAGAGTTATTCCAAAAGTATCTATAAGGAAATTATAAAACGCAACATCAATGGGACCGGTTAAGGGATTTGGAATACCTTTAGTTATTATCCCATTATCTATAAGCATATTTGAAACAACCTGAAGGCAGCCTATAATCGAAAGTACAAAGGCACTCAAAGCATAAAGCTTCATAGCTGTTTTAAGCTTTTCGGCTGTATTTATAAGGTTTGCCATCATAAGCTGACCCAAGCACATACCCATCCACAAAAGGGCAATTAAAGCACTGTAAACCCTTGTTTTTGAGTAAACGCTTGTAAAAAGATAAAACGCCAAGAAAATGAATTCGTATTTCCCGAAACTATCCATTCTCACTTTCTGACCGTTCTTTTTAAACGACACTTTCATTACTACAAAACCAATTAACGTAAAGAACGGCGCTATGTACTCGGGGAACATCTGCGACAAAAATAAAGTTGCAAGCATCCATTTCCAGGCAACATTATTTTTACCGCCTTGTTTCAATATCGATGGTAGGTTCATATAATCCTCCACTGTATTTATTTTAACATCTGCGCTCATATACCTAGTAACTGTGTAATTTTACTACATTTCACAGAAAAAAGCAAATCCCGACATATTTAGTTCAGAATATGCTCACGGCATATTAATTTATATGATTTTATCCTACCATTATTCTGCCCTCTGGAAGAATTTCATCTGAATGTTTATCCTGCCTCAATATCATAGCCAAAGCAAAACACATAGGTCCTATTCGGCCTACAAACATGGTTATAATAACCGCTATTTTTGATATAGTATTAAGAGTAAGAGTCATTCCGGCAGTAAGTCCCACCGTACCAAAAGCTGAGAATGCTTCAAAAAGACTGTCTATACCTGATGCGTCGGGCATTGTAACAAGAATTATTCCGGCGGTTATTGCAGCAACCAGCATACCCAAAATTGCAATTGTAAGAGATTTATACACAACGGCACGATGAACTCTTCTTCCTAAAATGACCGTATCGTTGCGTCCGCGTATAACCGATATGACAGTTGATACAAGAACTGCAAAAGTTGTAACCTTGATTCCGCCGCCAGTTGAACCGCTTCCCGCTCCTATAAACATAAGCATTATCATTATGGCTTTTGAAATATCACGCATAGACGCTATATCTATTGAAGCAAAACCTGCCGTTCTGGCGCTTACTGACTGAAACAGCGAATTCATGAATTTATCCCACAAGCTCATCTCGCCTATTGTATTTTCATTAGTGTATTCGCACACAAAAAGCGCTGCTGCACCAAAAACAATCAGACATGCGCTTATGAGAATTACAACTTTTGTATGCAGCATAAGATGACGACGTTTGCGCCAGGAAAGAAGATCCTGAAATACCATAAATCCTATTCCGCCTAAAAATATAAGAGCCATTATAGTAAAGAGAATAACCGGATCATCCTGATAGGAGATGACGGAAGAATAAGCTCCCTCCATTCCGAAAAGGTCAAAACCTGCGTTGCAGTATGCGGAGACGGCAGTAAAAACAGAATACCATATTCCTACAGCACCATACGCCGGAATGAGCTTTGTTGCCATTATACATGCTCCCGCCGCTTCAATGGAAAGAGTAGTAACAATTATAAGTTTTACAAGAGATCTTGTAGAATAGAGAGAATCAGAGCTTGTGCTCTCCTGAACAAGACGTAAATTTCTCATAGTCATCTTTTTACGCATTGAAATCATGAAAAAGCAGGAAAACGTTAAAAGACCTATTCCGCCTATTTCTATCATAGACATCAAAACAAACTGGCCGAAAAAGGTTAGATGAGTATAAGGGTCAATTAAAGTCAAACCCGTAACGCAGGTTGCCGATGTAGCCGTAAAAAGTGAAGTTAAAAAAGACAACGGTTCTCCCTTTGAAGAAAATGGGAGCATAAGTAAAATAGTTCCAGTTGCAATAACCAACAGAAAACTTCCTGCCGTTATTCTGGCGGGAGAAAGAGGATGAATCGCAGCCTTACCCTTTTTTCTTATCATTTCGAAAAAACACCTCCGTAAAATATCATATTTCGGAATATATACTGTATTTTGTTCTTTAAGATTATAGCACTGTATTAATATAAATCAACAGCAACATTGAAATAGATAAAAATTTTATTTTTTTCTTCCGCTATTGACATTTTAAAAAAATGGTCATAGAATAATAAAAAACGAACATCTGTTTAAACCGTTGAGTAAGAGTAGTAGGTACTGTTTCAGGCGTTCAAAGAGAGCTGCAGATGGTGGAATTGCGGCAGCGGCGACTGTACCGAATGGACTTATGAGGGCAATCCGAAACGCTTTGCGTATTAGGTGCGACGGGAGCTTCGCCCGTTATAAAGGAAGCACATATGTCAGTATGTGTAAACGAGTGCGTTCTTTCAGAACGAATTTGGGTGGTACCGCAGGAATATCTCCTGTCCCATTTTTATGGGGCAGGAGTTTTTTATTTTTATAAACAGTTTATGGAGGTTCCTTATGTTTATTATGACAAAACGATGGCGAAAGCGTAATAAAGAACTATAACGCAAAACATCATTTAAATTTAAAAGGAGAATAATCATTATGAAAAAATATATTAAAATTTTATGCGCAGTTCTCTGCATCGTCATTACTGCCTCTGTATTCTTCGCCTGCACAGGCACCGACTCCGGTTCCGATACAATCACTGTTGGAATTATTCAGTACGCTTCTCATCCTTCCCTTGATAACTGCCGAGAAGGCGTAATAAAAGGACTTGAAACCGCCGGATATAAAGACGGAGAAAATATAAAAATAGATTATCAAAACGCCGCAAACAGCGACGAAACCGCAAATCAGATAGCTAAAAACATGGTTGCAAAAAATTACGATATTATAATTTCAATTGCAACTCCCGCCGCTACAGCCGCATATTCCGCAGCAAGAGGCACATCAGTTCCCGTCGTTTTCTGCGCCGTATCAGACCCCGTTGCCGCACAGCTTGTCCCCTCAATGGATCAGGCCGGAGATAACTGCACAGGCACAAGCGACCTTTTAAACCTGGAAGCTCAGCTTAAACTTATAAGAGCCTGCCAGCCTGACGCAAAGAAAATCGGCATAATCTATACTACCAGCGAAGCAAATTCCGTTTCTCACCTTGAAGAAATCAAAAAGCTTGCCCCTGAATACGGTTTTGAAATTGTGGCAAAGGGCATACAGTCGCCTGCCGATATTCCTCAAACTGCTGCTATGCTCGCAGGTGAAGTTGATTGCATAAATAATTTCACAGACAACAACGTAGTTGATAACCTCGGAACCGTTCTTGAAAAGGCAAACGCTGCCGGAATCCCCGTTTACGGCTCTGAAATAGAACAGGTTAAAAACGGATGCCTCGCCTCTGAAAGTCTCGACTATGTAGCTCTTGGAGAGCAGACAGGCGCCATGGCGGCAAAAGTTCTCTCAGGCACCGATATTTCCACAATGCCTGTTGAAAGAGTTAAAGATTCCTTCCCCGTTATAAATACAACCGTTGCAGAAAAATTCTCTGTAAATCTTACGGGATACGACAATATTGAAAAAGTATCTTAATTAAAGCATGTCTCTATAAAGAAAGTGTGGTAATTTTTAATGGAAATCTTTTTTAACGTTTTGAGAGTAACCCTTGAAGAAGGCTTTATGTATGCTGTTCTGGCTCTCGGCGTATACATCACTTACAGTATCCTTGACTTTCCCGACCTTTCCGTTGACGGAACAGTCCCTCTGGGAGCAGTTACAACAGGCATACTTATAGTTCAGGGAGTTAATCCCTGGCTGTGCTGCCTTATCTCTTTTGTTTTGGGAATGGCTGCGGGATGCGTAACAGGTCTTTTAAACGTAAAGCTTAAAATACGTCCCCTGCTTTGCGGTATACTTGTGATGACAGCACTTCTTTCAATTAACCTTGTAATTGTAATGAGCGGTACAGACGGCCTTTCCATAGTCTCTTTCTTTGCATCGCCTACAATCTTTTCTTCAGGACTCGCTGAAATAATCCCCGCTTCAATAGGCGGTTTTGCTCTCAGGACAGTTACGATTTCCTTTATTGTTGCCATTTTGTGCAAAGTTCTCCTTGACCTTTTCCTTAAAACAAAAACCGGCCTTTTGCTCCGTGCTGCCGGAAGTAACCATCAGTATGTCACCATGATGGGAAGAAATCCCGGCAACATGAAAATTTTAGGTCTCGCCTTAGGCAACGGCTTTGCTGCTCTCGCCGGCTCCGTTATAGCTCAGCAGAAAGGCTCCGCCGATCTCCAGATGGGTACCGGAATGGTCGTTGCCGGACTTGCCTGCGTAATAATCGGTCTTTCCCTTTTCGGCAAACTCAAATTTGTAGGAGCTACTTCAGCGGTAATTTTAGGCTCAATTATATACAAAGCCTGCCTTTCCGCCGCTCTTGCTATGGGCCTGCCCACAGAATACCTGAAACTTTTAATGGCCGTTTTATTTACCGCCGCTCTTGTTGCAAGCGGTGCACTTTCCAAAAAGCAGGGAGGCAAAAAACATGCTGCAGCTTGAAAATATTACAAAGGTCTTCAATAAAGGCACTGAGGACGAACTTAAACTTTTCGATAATTTCAGCCTTTCAATAGATAAAGGAGAATTTGTATCCGTAGTAGGTTCAAACGGTTCGGGAAAAACTACACTTCTTAACATAATCTGCGGTTTTTCACCCGTTGACAGCGGTAGTATAATATTTGATGGTAAGGATATTACTAAAACCCCAGAACATAAACGTGCTCAGTTTATAGGCAGAGTTTTTCAAAACCCTCAGACCGGCACATGTCCTGATTTAACCATACTTGAAAATATGGCTTTGGCAGACAACAAAAAAACAGGCTACGGCTTATCAAAAGCAGTAAACAAAAAGAATCTTGACAAATACCGCTCTCTTCTTGAAACCTGTTCAATGGGACTTGAAAACAAACTGAACATTAAAAGCGGCTCTCTTTCGGGAGGTCAGCGTCAGGCTCTCGCACTTATAATAGCCTGTATGACCGATATTGAATTACTTATACTTGACGAACACACCGCTGCCCTTGACCCGAAATCTTCCGAAAGAGTTATGGAGCTTACGGACAAAATCATAAAAGAAAAAAATCTCACCGCCCTGATGGTTACACATAATCTCCGATTTGCAACCGAGTACGGAAGCAGACTTATAATGCTTCATGAGGGCAAAAGCGTTATGGATCTTTCAGGTGATAAAAAGCAAAGTGTGGGAACAGACAATATCCTTGCCCAGTTTAACCGTATAAGCATTGAATGCGGTAACTGATTGCACATAACCCTACGTTTATTTGAGAAAGGATGATACCAATGAAATCCATGAAGGTTAAGCTTAATTCAATTGAGCGAATCAGAGATTTTGTTTCTCTCGTCTCCCTCTACCCTGACCACGAGTTTGATTTGGTTTCCGGCAGATATGTTGTAAATGCAAAATCAATTATGGGCATTTTCAGTCTTGACCAATCTGCTGACACTGAGCTTATAATTCACGGCGAAGAATGCCCTGAACTTTTGGAAAAACTTTCCGCTTTTGAGGTAAAAGAATAAATTGGCATCTTAGCGGAAAATGTCAAAAAAATCTTGAGCAGGCTCTTTTATTGCTTTTATGGCACTGAAAGAGCCTGCTTTTTGTATGTTTTGCAAGGTTAAATCTATTTCATATATGCAAAAATACAAACTTTACAATATTGATTGGATTTCTAATGATTTTTTATTGAATTGTAGTATAATTAATAATGTCATTTTGTTTAATGGTTTTATATGGCTTAAACGCCAAGAGAAAGCATTTATAATATGCTTTCAGACTATTGTTAAACAATTAAACTAAGTGCAGTAAACCTAAAAAATTAATGGGCTTTAAGGAGGAATAAAAAATGATGCAGCCCTGGTTCCAAGAGGCAAAGCTGGGAATATTTATCCATTACGGAATTTATTCAGTAAAGGGAACTGCCGAATCGTGGTATTTCCGTTCAAGCTATCTTACAAAATACCGCCCTTACATGAAACAGATTAAAGGCTTTACAGCAAAAAACTACGACCCTGAATATTGGGCAAAACTGTTTAAAGAAGCAGGAGCAAAATACGCCGTTCTTACTACGAAACACCATGACGGAGTTGCGCTTTTTGATACAAAATTTTCGGATTTATCCGTCGTAAAAAAGTCTCCGGCTAAGCGAGATCTTGTAGCACCCTACTGCGACGCTTTGAGAAACAATGACCTTAAAGTCGGTCTTTACTTCACACAGTGCGACTGGTCAGCTAAAGATTACACCGCCAAAACCTGGCACCCTGTAAAATACTTTATTGACACTTACTTCCTAAACAAAAAGCACTGGAAAATGTTTAAACAATTCCACCGTTCGCAGCTCACAGAAATACTTACAAACTACGGCAAAATAGATCTGCTTTGGTTTGACGGAGACTGGGAACGCAGCCAGGCTGATTGGGATATGAAAGGTCTTAAACAGTGGCTTACGGAAAAATCCCCTGAAACCGTAATAAATTCCAGAATCGGAAGCTATGGCGATTATGCAACTCCTGAACAGCAGATGCCTACTGTACGTCCCGACGGATCATGGGAATACTGCATGACTATAAATAACAGCTGGGGATATCAGCCCGAGGACAAAAACTTCAAAACACCCGAACAGATAGTAAGAATTTTTTCTGAAATCGTATCTATGGGCGGAAATCTCCTTTTGGATATAGGCCCGAAAGAGGACGGAACAATTTTGCCAGAACAGGAAGATGTGCTTCGCCGTTTAGGAGAATTTTCTAAAGCAAACGAAAAGGCAATTTGGGGAACGGATACTTTTGACGCAGATGTTTTCTCCGGAGGAAAAACCATAAGCCGTGACGGAAAAACTCTTTACTGCTTCAGCTACGAAACAACAAATAAAACTGTTCCGGTTTTTGTACCGGCAGACAAAGTAACGGACGTTACCCTTACGAAGAACGGAAACAGTCTCCAATTTACAAAAGACGAAGATAAAATTTGGGTAAAACTTTCACCGGAAGATTACATATATGACACCGCTGTTTTCTCGGTTAATTTCAGCGAAGACATAAGGGAGGAAAAATAAAATGAACACTGAAAAAATTCTCGCTTCCTTTTCTATTGAAGTTTCCGAAAAAGAAGGCATGGCCTACACCTGCGACCAGATGCTTCGTCTGTTCATCCGTGCAAAACAAAAAGGAGAAAAGTTTTTTATTCCCGCTAACTGCCAAAAAGATGAAGTAGACAAGTTTGCGGAATTTATAAACAAATATTACAAGGCTTTCACCGGTACCGTTAAAGGGCTCGATAACGACTGGTTTGCCGGCGAGTCACTTATGTCCCCCGATAAAAAAGAACTTTTCCTGTTCGTTTTTGCCTGTGATGATACACCGGTTATGGTAAAGGGTATTAAAAACAAAAAGAAAGACATCTCTCTCCTTCCGGACGGCAGAAGCGTAGCGTTAGGAAGCAGTCTTGGTCTCGGAGAGGGCCCCGGTTCTCTTTGGATGTTTCTGAAGAAAAGCGAGCTCGACCCCTTATGCACTGTAATAAGTATAAAATGCAGCGATGCCATAGAGCTTTACAAAGGTACCGGCGCACCTATAACACAAAACTAAAAGGAGTTAAAAACTATGCTTAAAGGTATACCGTCAATTCTTTCACCAGAACTTTTAAAAATACTTATGGAAATGGGTCACGGCGACGAAATTATCATCGCAGACGGAAATTTTCCTGCCGCAAGCCATGCACAAAGGTTAGTGCGCTGCGACGGTCATGGAGTACCGGAGGTTTTGGAAGCTATTCTTAAGCTTTTGCCTCTTGACCAATATGTAGAAAAGCCTGTAGCCCTTATGGATGTTGTACCAGGCGATCCTATCGTTCCGGTAATATGGGACCAATACAAGGCTGAAATAGCAAAATACGGAGACGTTGAAATAGAATATATGGAACGCTTTGCTTTCTACGAACGTGCAAAAAAGGCATATGCCATAGTAGCAACCGGCGAAAGCGCTCAGTATGCTAATGTAATACTCAAAAAAGGCGTTGTGAAAGAGTAAACCTACAATCAGACGGAGGTCAGTATAAAATGGAAACAGCAATTGCCGCTGTTGTCTGCGCCATATTATGTATAATTGTCATAGTAATTGCCGCAGTTATTTCTTATGTGGTGCTGCCACGCAGCGAATCCGAAACAGAGAAAAAAACTATTAGCGAAATGTCGGTTTTCGAAAACACCCTTGCCACTCCCCTGCCTCAGACAACAGTTCATTCAATAATAACAAAACACTTTGAAACCCCACCTGATCCGGGAAAGACATGTAAAAAGGCCATTATTCTGGGTTTTGACGGCGCTCGCTGCGATTCCCTCGTAAATGTTATCAATAATCCTGACAGCGCAGTAATGTACCTTAAAAACAAAGGCGGCCTTTACATTTCTTATGCCGGCGGTGATCCAAAAGGTCCAAAGCAATATACCGATACAGCTCCCGGCTGGGCATCTATTCTTACGGGACAATGGTCAAAAGTTAACGGAGCTGTTTCAAACGGAGTTATAAAGCCGACGGCCTATCCATCTTTACTTATAGATTTACCTGCAAAATACAGCGGCTTTAAAGTTTCATTTAATATGCTTTGGCCCGGACATTTTGACCGTTCAGAAAAAGGAACCTACTGTGATGAAATAGACTTCGCAAAAGAGAAAGGATATAACCTTTCTATAAATAACGCCAAAACAGATAAAGCACTGCATGGTATTATCCTTAACAGAGTATCCGAACAAGACTGCGACGACTTTCTTATGTGCATATACGAAAGGCCCGACGAAAACGGTCATGGAACCGGATTCGGCAACAAAAACCCGAAATATGTTGAAGCCGTCAAGGGCTGCGACCGTGATGCCATGGAAGTTATAAAAGCTATTGAAAACCGCAGTACATATAGCGAAGAGGACTGGCTTATTATAATTACCTCCGATCACGGCGGCAGACAAAGACGCCATGGCGGACAAAGCGTTATGGAGAGAACCACATTTATTGCTTCTAATAAAAAAATCTAATAAATTACGCTTTAAAGCCTCGGCAACAGATAGTGATGTCGAGGCTTTTTTATATGCGATAATTTATAATACAGCAAAAGCAGGCAGCGCCGAAACGCTGCCTGCTTTCCGTTATGCAAAATGTATATACATTTTGCATATTAAAGAAGCGAGACTGTAAATGTACGTGTCTTCGGGAATGCATAGGGGCTTGTGAACCAAGCTGTCCATAGAAGAGTGCATTTGAACGGAATCCTGTGTAAATGTAACGTACGTTATCGCTCTGTACCGGTACGCCGTCCTTAGTTACAACTGCTGAGTAATCGAATTTACCAACGTTGAATCTGTTAAGTCCGTCAGTATCCTGAACGAATACAAGCTTTGTGCCTGTACTGTGATACTTTACATAGAATACGCTGGAAGTGAAAGCTGTATTATAGTTTTCATTAGCTGCCATTGCGAACATTGTGTAAGTACCGGGCTTTGTAGGCTGACCTGCCTGGAATTTGAAGTGCTTGACATTTGAAGGAATCGTGTTAACCAATTCAGCCATTGCGTTTACAGCATTTTCATCAATGCCATAACCTGAAAGGTAATCGACCAATCTGTAATCACTAAGAAGTGTCACAAGCTGTTCACGGCTAAGACCATCGTATCTGAATACCTGATCTGCTGACACTATACCCATACCAAGAATAGAGAGAAGGCAAGTGTTGAAGCTTACGTTAGCAGTTATATCTGTCAACTTAATACCGCTAAGGCTGTCAAGGTAAACAGTGGCCGTATCAGAAGATGCATCAACAGCAAAATAATAATGCTGGAAGTTATCGTTTACGCTGGGCTGTACAAAATCCTTCGGAAGAGCTTCGTCAAGATACTTGTAGTTCTGCTTAAGGCTGATTGTGAAGGAAGCCTTGCTCATTGTAAAGCTGACTTCGTTTGATGTGCTTGGAAGATAATCATCAGTACCGTTGAATTTGACTCTTATCTGATTGGTACCGTTGCCAATCTGCTTGTAATATACACCAAGTACATCTTCTTTACCCTCTATCGGTGCCCAATATCTATCAACACCAGGAACACCGCCGGCTGTGTAATAAAGTGCATAGTACTCAAATGTGAAGTCGTCGATAGTAACATCAGCAGGAAGCTTTGAGGCATTAAAGTCTATAAGGTTGTTGAAAATATATTCCTTAATAGCATTAACGTCACCGGTGTAGTCTATCGCACCACTGTTAATTACAACATTTGAAGGTACTCTTGAGAAAGGCTGAATGTTTACGTTGAATACTACCTCAACTGCACGGTGGTTTTCGTCACCGGGTACTGCAACCTTAATGTTGAAGTCGCCGCCCTTATACATATATTTGTATGTATTTGCAGCGTCTGCGGGAAGAGTTCCCTGTGCAAAGTCATAATAATCTCCGGCACCGATACCAGTGCTTGTACCCATTGCATCGAGAATCTGATATGTGATAACAGCGTTCTCAAATGTAACGTTTGAAGGTGAATTTTCAACATCTATAACAGCGTCGAAGATTTCCTTCTTAAGTCTGTTATAGTCGAACTCACCGTTATCGGCATAGTTGAGTGTATAGTTGTTCTGATAGTTGGGTTTGAGTGCGATCTCTGCATAGTAGGGATCTTCAACTGTAACATTGATTGAAAGTTCAGCAGAATCGCCGTGATATGCGGAGCTGTCAGGAATTGAAACTCTGATCTGGAAGTTGCCACCCTTATAGAGATACTTGTATGTTTCCTCTAAATCGAAGCTGGGCTTTCTGATCTCAAAGTCACGATAGAGACCTGACCATGAATCTGTTGTACCGATAGCATTGAAGAGTTTGTACTCATACTTAAAGTTGTTCCAGCTGAGTCCTTCAACACCAGTTACTCTCAGGCACTCATCAAAGATTGCCTTTTTAAGTCCGTCATAGTCATAATCTCCGGCAATATTCTTGTTAAGTACAAGATTGCGGGACTGAGTTTCAATTGATACAGAGGGAAGGAAAGCTACATCGATATCCGCAGTCACCTTTGCAGATGTACCGTGAATTGTGCTTGTACCGGGATAGGTTATTGTTGCTGTATATTTTCCGTCAGCATTAACCTCACGGTCAAAGGTAATTGTTACATCTTTATAAGTAAGTGCAGGAGTAGTAGCCTGTGTATCTACAACGCCTTCAAATATAGTCTTATTGAGAGTGTCGAAATCAAACTTGTCAATTTCAGTCTCTGTAAGAACTGCTGAAACAGCATCTGCTTTAAGAACGATTGATGCTGTGGGAAGAACCTTTACATTTACCTGAATATCAAAGCTTACGCTGTCGGCAACGTTGTCAAATGTCTCCTTGAAATTAGCAGTTACGTTGTATACGCCGCTGCTCTTAATCTCAGGAATTACATAGTCAAAGCTGTCAACTGTAAGGTTTGAAGGTGTTGAGTTCTCAACATCAATTGCAGCCTCAAAAATCTGTGCTTTAAGAGATTCGTAGTCAAAGTTGCCTACTGTTGTCTCCTCAAGAGTTACAGGAGCAATTTCGTTCTTAACCTTGATGTCGGAAGCATAGGGATCTACTATTGTTACGTTAACGTCTATATTCTTGAATGAACCGTAATAGCCGTTGCCATCTGCAATAGCAAGACGTACTTTAAAGCTTCCGCCCTGATACAGATAATGATATATAATTCCTTCAACATCTTCAGGAAGTGAAGTTGTTGTGAAATCATGGTAGTTGTCACCGAGACCTACCTGATAAGAATAGGTAAGATAATCCCAGTTTACTTTTCCGGGAACGTTCTTAACTTCCTTAACGGCAGCTTCAAAGATAGCCTGCTTAAGTCCGTCATAATCGTAAGTACGGTCACGGTTTACGTTAAGTTCAAGATTGAAGGGACCTTCATTTGTTACGATTTCAGAAACATAGCTGTCTCCGATAGTAACATTCAGTTTGAATTCAATCTGAGCTCCATAATAGCTTTCGCTTGTGGGAACGTTTACTTTAATGTCAAAGGTTCCGCCGTTGCGAAGATATTTATACATATTACCCTGAGTATCGCCCCAGATATGGTCGAGCTCAAAGGCCTGATATGTACCGATTGTTCCGCCAAGGTCGTATACCTTATATTCATATGTAGCGTCGCTCCACTGGAGATCTTCAACGCCTGTTACTTTAAGAACCTTATTGAAGATATCTTCTTTAAGTCCGTCATAGTTATATGTACGGTCATAGTTTTTGTAAAGAACAGCGTCGCTTTCTACCTGCTCAAACTTAACTGTAGGACATTTATCAACGGTTACGTTGACTGTTACTGTTACAGAATTTGCATGATGTGTTTCTGTATCAGGATAGGAGATCTTTGCTATGTATGTGCCTGCGGTTGTTACGTCCTGAAGCTCAAAAACAAGCTTTGAAACGTCAAGGCCGTTAGCTGCACATGCATCAAGATCTACTGCTGCTGCATAAACTGCCTCTTTAAGAGCTGCGTTGTCATATACGCCAACGGATGTCTCTTTAAGAACTGCATCAACTGTATCTGCCTTAAGGGCGATATCAGCTGTGGGGCACTTTACAACGTTTACCTGTACGTCGAAAGTTACAGTTGTCTCACGATAGTTTACGCTGCCGGGATATCTTGCCGTTACTGAATATTTGCCGCTCTCTGTGATGTTCTCGGGGACTGTAAGCTCAAGATCGCCTGTATCAATAGCTGCATCAAAGATATCCTGTTTAAGTGTTGAATAGTCGATGTTTCCTACAGTTGTCTCTGTAAGAGTAACTGTGGGATTCTCTTTAACTGCGATTACTGCGTTTCCAACGTCAACAAGTGTTACGTCGAACTCAATGTAATCTGTGGGACGGAACTGATCGTTACCTGTGAAAGCAACTCTGAGATGGTTGCTTCCGGCAGCAACGGGATGATAGTAAGATCCCAAAATAGGACCTTTCTCAGTGCCCTCAAGTGAAACCCACTGAGAAGAAACACCGGGAACATCGCCTGCTGTGTAGTAAAGAGCATACTGCTCAAAAACAACGTTTTCCGCTGTGAAATCTACACCTATGCTCTGTGCTTTATCGATAAGAGCAGAGATAAGATTTGCACGGATGCCGTCGTAGTTGAAGGTTCCGTCCGCGTTAATAGCGACGGGAACTTCTGTTGTTTCTGTAAGAACAAGCTCTGCACTCTTTGCAACTGACTCAACTGCGAGAGTTGTATCACCTGTAAAAGTAAGCTTCTGTGTTCCTACATAGTTTGCAAAGGAAACATCAGATGTGACATCATCTTCGCCAAGCTTTACAGCCTTAACGCTTGTGTTGTCATCGGGAATATACTCGAAAGTATACTCTACACCCTCAGCAACCTTTACTTCGCCGGAAACTACGTTACCGTCCATTTTAACGGTTACGCCTTCGCCGGCATTAACTGTAACATTATAGAATGTGCCGTCTTCTACAAAAGTTACGTCAATATCTGTTGTTGCAACAGGAAGAACTGTGTAAACACCGTCAACTGCCTCAACTGCCTCGCCATTTACAGTTACGGAAGAAACTTTGTAGCCTTCCTTGGGAACAACCGTAAACTGAAGTTCTGTTGCGGGAGAAACACCTGTTACTGTTCCGCTAATCTGAGCGTCATTTACATATACTGAACCCTGTGTAAGTTCGTAATTATAATTGACTGTGCAGGAATTTGGTTATAGTCACTTCATTAGACTGGCTTACAATTGTGTCTCCGTCTCTTTGTACAAGGCGAACGGGCCATGTGTCATCCTGGTTGTCTTTAAGAGCAGGATGAACGTAAGTGCTGAGAAGATGTTTACTGTTAAAGCCGTCAACAAAACCCCAACCCTTATTACCCCAAGTAAGTCCTGGAGTCAATTTACCTTCACACTCATACTCCCACTCATAGTCCTGATAGTTTGCGCCCTCAGGATTCTCTACAAGTGCATCGAAAAGTGCCTTTTCGACCTGATCCTCTGTCATATCGCTTGAAAGAGCGACGGTAACACCATCTTTAAGGGTCAGATCGGCTGCGGCAGGAACGCCAGCTGCAAAGCTCTGGAACGGCACTAATGTTAATAACATTACCAAAGCAAGAAGCATAGCGGTGACCCTGCCGAATTTTTTTGTGGTTACCATTGGAAAATCCCTCCTTCTTTTTTGGATATTTTTATATTAACATTAGTAATAATTTGTTTCAACTATCTAAATAAAAAGTTTATATTTTTTTAATAATTGGAGTTTTTTCTGTATGTTGCTACATATTTCTTATATTAGAAAATTATAAATACGTCATTTTATATATATGTTAAATATGTATAGTTACATATATTTATAAACTAAATTCATTGTTTTTTCATAATCAAAGCCAACCGCAAACTGGTTGCTCGCACGGTCCTTTAAAAATTTTACTAACTCAACACCTTAAAAAAGCACTAATATTATTGCGATTGCGTATCGCTCTCACTGCCACCAAACGAGTTATTTATTCAACTATAGTTATTCTTAACTTGTCTTTCTTTTTTACTTTTACGTTTCAATTATCATCCGATAGAAATTTATTTCCACATCTTGAGGCCATAACAAAAACAGGCAGCGCCGAAGCGCTGCCTGCCTGAATTTAGGATATTCAACTATAAAGTTTTATCCAATTATTCGGTTGTACTTCAATTACAGAAGCGAGACTGTAAATGTACGTGTCTTCGGGAATGCATATGTTCCAAGGAATGTCCATGCAGTCTGAGTGTAAATACCAGCCTGTCTGGGTCCTTCCTTAGTGCTTGCATAGAAGAGTGCATTTGAACGGAATCCTGTGTAAATGTAACGTACGTTATCGCTCTGTACCGGT
>CASEMN010000013.1 GCA_949289045.1 uncultured Oscillospiraceae bacterium | reverse complement strand
ATCGGTTTGCCAGACCATATACCCGCCCGGGATTTGGTGCAGGTTCATGGTAATATCTTCCGTAGCAGAAAAATGCTGATTTTGCTTTAGAGCTTCCAGCATAGCAGGCGTGATTTCCGCCGCATTTTCCGATACTGCAATCCGCTCATCGTTCGGTGAAAGAATTTGCATTGCCACCGTAGACCGCCGGAATACTTCCTCGTACTGCGTGTTCACAGGAATCAGTCCGGTCAGGATATAAATCTGCCAGCAAAGCACAAGAATAAAAATCAGTCCTGCTGAATATTCCACCAGCTCAAATTGAATCACATAGGCTGTAGCTGCATACGGAATACTGAATAGTAGCAGTAGGATAGGCTCGTAGAAGGGAATCAGCTTTCGGTAAAGCGAATCAGACTTCGTCGTGCCATTGCGCCGGTAGATCACATATATCTGATAACTGATGATACTAAGTCCCCAAATATAGACGATATATGTTCCGATGTAGGGGTGAAAATACAAATTTGGCTGGGGTTCCTCCGGCACAATGTAATAGAAAAAGTGATGCAAATCGTTGGTTAGTGCCAGCATGCTCAGAAAACATGCCGGGATTAGGAGCAGATACCACTTTTTGCTGATCTGGTAATCCTCCGGCTTGCCGAGATAGAATGCGCTGTAAAACCCGAACAGTGGTATGAAGACAGCCGCGATATTGATAAAGTATCCGGTAAAACGCATCCACGAAATATTGACATAAAGGAAAGCATCCTGGATGAAGCGAACGGTCAAGTATAGGATACTGACGATATTTTGTGCAGTCAGGTGGCCGCGCATGGATTTCTGCATGATTTTTGTTGTAATGGTATGTTGCCAGCCAAAGAGGAGTAGCATATAGACCGCCCAGACAAGATATGGCCGCAGAAAATCTTCCGACCAATACCGTATGCTAAGCTGCCGGTATGCAGAAACAGTAAACAACAGCACTGCCGCTGCAAAAAGCCGAATGACGGATTTCTTACGCTCACTCATAGATAGCCATAGCCCCCTTTGCAAAAAGATGATTCTAGCTGATTGGTGCAGTTAGAACATGATAAGGATATTATAGCATGTATTGTCAGAGTTGCCCCACACAAAAGGGTGGGAATTTAGGATTTTTGCGTATCAGCGCTTAGCCGAGAACATGGGCTTAGTTGAAAAGTCGTCGGTAACCGCGTTTTTAGATGGCTACTACGAAAAGCATCCATTAGACAACTCATACGAAGGCATCCTTGCTCGACGATCCGGACTAACAAAAGACACCGTAATCGCACTACTAGATTATGCGGATCAAATTATCTTTTTGGCAAACTATGATCCTACAAATTATTATCCACTTCCTGCTGATGAACTTTTGGTAGAAGTAACGAAGCGAGTCGAAATAAATAATAAAGATGCTAGTAATAGCGTCTCAGTCATTTTGCCAAATACTTATATGGCAGAATATTATCAACGCAATTACGCCATATAAACAGAAAACACCGCGTCTAGTCGACGCGGTGTAGTCATTCAGTAACAATAATTTAGGGGATACATGCATCGTTCTCAAACGCAAGGTTAGGCTCGACACTTTCTCTAAATAGGTCAACCATATGCGCATATGCAACAATCTCATCGAATGACACGTAGTCATTAGTGCCTTTTACTATATACGGCTCTTCCGCCACAGACTCGCATATAATATTTACCCAAATTTTCTCATTAAGGTCTGGAGTCTTCCAAGGAGCAACAGTGTAAGTATACACTCTGTGCTCTCCAGTCGGCAAATCATATTCACTTTTTCCCGTCCAAGGAGTAATCTTGACACAATCGCCGTTATTATACGTATAAGTGCCGACGCCAGTGCCTCCATCAAAAGTATTCCAGCCAAGATCAGTCAGCATTTGGTTTAAATCTACTTGATCATATGGCGTACCGTCCGTAATGTAATCCCAGACATTCACGCAGGTCTTAATCTCGGTCTGAACGTCATCAACAGTGATCAAATAGATATAATTGCCGTTCACATCCTTAGTGGGGTTTTGATTGCCCGTCTGGCTAATGCCCGGTGTTTCTTCCAGCTCAGTCGTAACCTCACCAGCAGAGTTGTCCTCGTTGCCGATAGCTTCGTTTTGGCTTTCAGAACCGGTTGCTCCCGCGTTCTGCTCGCCTTGCTGCCCGCAGCCCGTAAGAGCCAGGGCGAACACCATGAGCACTGCTAAAATCCCTAATAATTTTTTCTTCTTCATATGGTTGTCTCCTCCTGTACTTAAGCTGATAAATATCCGCATTTCAGAATTTCTGCCATATCGGCAATGCGTGACGTTTGTTCTTGTTCAATATTATATTTGCAGAACAGGACTTTGTCCCCACACAAAAGGGTAGGTGTAGTGTTTTTTCCTAAATATCAGCGCTTTACCGAAGATCAGCGTCTCCTTGAGAATATGGGACTCGTCGAAAAATCATCCGTTACAGCTTATCTAGAAGAATATTACGAAAAGCACCCACTAGATAACTCATATGAGGGCATCCTCGCTCGTCGCTCCGGTTTAACTAAAGAACAGGTCGTAGCCTATCTAGATAAGCTAGATTATCTTGCAAAGGTCGTCAATTACGACCCGACTAATAAAGCTCCAATACTCAAACAAGAGGCACAGAAGCTATATCGATTCCATGTAAATTCAGAAGATAACGCCGAATATATACTTGGCGTAAATAACTATTATATCGAAGATCGCAAGATTAAAAACTTCGCCGTATAAAAAGTACCCAGCCAAATTGGCTGGGTATTTAATTATTCGGGAATTAGGGGCATATTATTCCCAGATAGCGCTCTCCAAGATTCAAAATCGCTCTCCATAATTTCTTCATCGGTGCGCCCAAGGTGCAATTGTTCCATCATATATGCCGAGAAACAAATCTGCTCTAGACTAATCTGATATGTGGTTTTCGACGATAAACAATAGATCATTTCATCGTACTTATTGCAAAGAACCGATCCAGTTAAGTCAATGGCTGTCTTTTCGTATGGAGTTTTATGATTCGATCCGAGATCTAGCGCAAAGTCCAAACGGGACTGTTCCGGGTCGACCCTTGCTCCCATATGGTAAGTCGCCGCGAAGTCTGAGGGGTAAAGTCCGATTGACTCAGCCATATCTTCAAAACGCCAGACATAGTAAGTGCCGCGGAGTCCCTCTTTTGCATCAATAAAATCCCAGACGTTAGTTTTGCATAGAAGCTCCTTGTCGCCAACCTTATAATGGTAATAACCGTCACTGTCTTTTTCGACAGTCTTAATATAGGCTGCATCACGATCCTGATACCAGTGCATGAGCTCGATGACATCACTTCCATCCGGTTTCTCGCCAATGTCTACCGTAGGTTCTTCATCTACGACAGATTCTTTTTTGGGTTCGCTCACACTCGTACTATTTCCATCTCCGGAACCGGTTGCTCCCGCGTTCTGCTCGCCTTGTTGCCCGCAGCCCGTAAGAGCCAGGGCGATAACCATGAGCATTGCTGTCACTATCCCTAAAATTCTTTTCTTCTTCATGATATCATCCCTCCTATACGCATATTATATTTGCATAGTAGGCCTTTGTCCCCACACAAACGGGTAGTGTATGGAATGTTTTCAAATTATTTTCTGAAAACTACCTGATTGTGTGGGGCGCTTTTTTGTCGGTTCGGGTAAAATGAATATAATTCTATGCTGGAGCGCTGTATCTGGCATATTCTTAGGAGGATATCAAAATGAAAAAATTGATTGCACTATTACTTGTTCTATGTATGCTGCTTGGAATATGTGCCTGTTCTAATCAATCAGAGGATTTAGCTCCATCCTCAAGCCAACAGGAAACAGAAAGCAGTGGAGAATTAACAGCCGATTCCATATTGGGCACATGGACATTGGAGCTGATTATGCCAGACGGAGAAGAAAACATAACCCGTCAAATTCGAGCGGAGAGTGACTATAAAATGTATTTTATAGAAGAAGACGGAAGCGAGGAAGAGTTTGAATGGGAGTTGGGCAATAAATCAAATTTGACCTTGTTTAATTATTCAACTGATGCCTATTTTTCAGGAACCTATTCTGTATCTGAAAACACCATAACAGTTTCTGTAACGGATTACGACTATGGTGTGCAGCCAGTGGATATAGCATGGCAGGAAAAGACGTACACCATTACAGATGGAGATGGGTATGTTATCCAAACAAATTTGAAAATCAGTCCATGGATTAAACAGAGCAATGCCGAATTACTGGATGGTGCCTGGAATGAAATCTCCAACGAAGAATTTCCAAGTCTAAGCAGAATGGGAATCAGTGAAGGACATCTATCAAAAACCTATGGATTGGATGTAAACTGGTCAGAAATCGTTTATGCAGTAGGAACCCTTGAAGCATTCAATATGACGGATGGATTTGATATTACCAGTTCTAATTCGCATGATACATTTTTTATTCTTGGTGGGGCAAGACCGGAAATGATGATGTACGTAGCGTATGGCAATCAAGGAGAATTGTTTTACAATGTCAATAATACGGGAACTGCTGTTTTTTCAAAAAGCGGTTTACTTGGCATTGGAGCCTCAATGCAAACAAATCATTGGGGGCCGGTTCCATTTGTGATTGCTAAGATTGCGTTTTTGCATTTGGCGGAACTGGAGGACGATTTGTTTCATTCGACCAAAAAGTTATTAGTGAAGATGAGTTTCATCTGGATATTACATGGTGAGGCAAGATAAAAATAGCCGCTTATAATAATTCAGCCGGAGTCCGCGAGGAACTCCGGCTGACCGTTTTCATAATTCCGCGCCCTCTCGGCCTACTGCCACGCAAACCACCGCTTTTTACACAAAATGCGGTGCAAGACTGAAAAACAATCCGGTAGGATATATAAAATCACATAAATAACGAAACAAGCAGAGAAAATGATGAAGGAGTACTTTATGGATAGGTTAAGAATGATTAAAAAGTTTGCCACTTGTGTTGATTGCCTGCTTTTTGTTTATATCAATGACAGGTTGCTCAGCACAAAGCGAAAAAAACAACGCTTCTGCGTATAATACGCATGAAACATTCAACTCGATGGAGCATCTGTATAATATTGCCGATCTAGAGAATAACACTTTAATGAATATATTCTCATAAATATAATAGCTCGCATTTCGCGAGCTATTATTATGACATTCTTTTTAGTTTTTTAACTAACTTATAGCGTCCCCATAAAGCATGTATTAGCCATTTAGCCCTCTCGAACATATCGAGTCTCCTATTTAAGTATGAGTACAAGATACTCATCTTTCCGTAACCATACAAGCATGAGTTTAATACTCTTGTTATCTTATTCTCGAATCAGAAAATTCTAAAAACGAGGAAATTACAGAAAGCGACTAAGCTCAAATCTATAAAAGTCGTCGGCTTCTTTCAGATAGGTCTCAAATAAAGCATTTGTAATAAGGTTTCCATTCCTATCAAATGTAATATTTTGCAGCTGGTTATCTTTTTCTAGTCGATTAATCAAATTGATCGTTAAACCGGTCTTTACGAGATATATCTTTTTCCTATCCGTCGTTCCATAAAGAATTTCATAGTATTCATCTTCACTCAGTATAGAATAGTCCAACATCAGCTGGAAGAACATACGTAATTTGAAACTTACAAAGTCCTCCTCAATCTTCTGCTTTACAATAGCGATGTTCGCTAATTGCCGACTGTTCTTTTTGCTTAGATCAATATAAACATTATGATAGGACTCGCGTCCGATTGTTGTATAGGGCTCTTCACCATAGCTTTCTCCGATGTACATTAAGCTATCGCCTTCAGCAATACGCCTTTGGAAATAGGCAACTTCTCCAGCAACGTTCTCCTTAAGCGACTGCTTTCTATTTTTAAAAAACATCTTATAATATGCGATCGCTTTATCGTTCTTTAAACGGGCGAATTCATCATCGATAATACTACCATCACAATGTCTAATAAATAGGTAGCGTAATCGCTCCAAAAAATGGCTCTCGTGTAGCTTAGGATGATCCTTAATTCGATTGATTTTTTCCAGGATCATCTGACAAAGATCGTCTGAAATAGTATATATAGTATTCATCCCGAGGGCAATCATTTGACGTTTTAGCTCTTGTATCGGATCTTTAGCAATAGAAAAGAAAAGGTTTTCATTCTCGACAATCTCTTTACACTTGTCGACATTGTCCTTATTTTCCTTATTCTCGATATCGAAATTCTCGAGGGTAGGATTCTTAACATTATCCGCAAAAACCGAACTGCGTAAAAGTCGCATTTTATTTTCAAAATTACCTCTACGTCTGTTGTATTCTTCGCTATTGACGAAATGAACCTGAGGCATTAGTAACCCAAGGTTCGGTGGTTGTGAAAAAACAAGGTTTAACCTGTTCACTCGACCTATTAGATTTGTAAGATCTTTCCCATATAAATTAGTTCCGTTAAGGATAAATAGCGAACTAATAGGTAAATTGATACCCTCCAGAATGACCTTGTTTGCAATTATGAACTTAAGCTCAGGAATTTGAGAGTATTTGTATTCTAAGTATTCTTTTACGTTATCTGGCATTTTACCATGCAAATAGATGATGCCTTTCTTAATATAGTCGATAGCGTAAAAATCGTCATGGACGTATTCTTTAAGGCTTTTAATAACCTCCTTCAATACTGGACTGTCTTGAACTGTTGTTATTAATTGAGAAAACTCTTCTGCAAATTGCTCAATTTTCCTAGGCGCATACAGATAGCAGAAAGATTTATCAGTTGCATTTTGATTGATATAGCTAAACATTGTTTCGCTATGACCGACAGGAAAGAACGTGTCGGTAAAACGATTGTACTTCTGGACTGTACCATCTATGCAATACTCGAAAAGCTCGGGTTCTTTAATGTTGAATCTAATGCGCTGTTCAAATATCTCCTGCGATTCATCTGTTTTGAGGTTGTTCGTATCCGTAACTAACGGGGACAGATATATCACTTC
Organism: uncultured Oscillospiraceae bacterium; assembly: GCA_949289045.1. Taxonomy (GTDB): domain Bacteria; phylum Bacillota; class Clostridia; order Oscillospirales; family Acutalibacteraceae; genus UMGS263. Next base: position 95,074 of record CASEMN010000013.1, on the reverse strand, counting down.
AGATTCTTTACTGCGCTGACGATTAAGCCTTATTAAGCGAGATAGTAGTATTGACCGAGAATCACGTTCCAGGAGCCTATGAGCCTCATCAATATATAAGCAGTCAAAGAATATATCGTGCTTATCGAGAAGCCTTAACGCTCTTTCTTGAGTCAATACGGCAATAAAACGTTCTTCATTGCTATACATTTCATCGTGTATAATAATTTTAGCGCCAAACTTCTTACGGCGAATAGTACGATAGCTTTGCATCAAAAGGGATTTTGTAGGAACAATAACGGCAACCCGCTTAAAGGTCTCCCAATGCGTAGCAATATGATCAAGAATAATACTGCTTTTTCCAAAGGAGGTAGGGGCAATATAGCAAATGTCTTTACTGGTACTATTTAATATCCGATCTCTTGTATGCTTTTGCCCATACGTTTCGATAATCGACTCGCGTTTATAGCCATCATCAATCAGGGTGGGGATAATTGCAGAAGTGATATTGTCTATTTGTATCTGTTTAAGATCAGCTATAGCACGAGAGATAGGATAATATCCAATATTAATACTAAAATCATAGAGCGGAGTAAAATCATTAAAAGACAAGGAGTATTTCAAAATGATGAAATAGGCCAACTCCACAAATGAGGTAAGCCGGTTGTCTCTTTCATATTTTCTCAATAGTATAATCGCTACCGTCAAGAGAAAAGTCTTTTCATTTCCGTCGAGTCGCGTCGGAGCGACGGTCAATTTTTCCATCGCTGCATTATATAGCGGCAGCGTTCTTAAATTTTGGATCAGCCTATTATCATCCATTCATTATCACTCCGATTCAATATATTCTATAAAAAGATCTGTCGAACGATGTGTTACGCATATTACGTGGACATGCTTACCCTTCAGTTTATCTGAAAGGTGTTCAATGTCTCTTTTAATAAGAACATGATCTGGTTGCGACCAAACTCCAGAAAGAAACACAGTTCCGCAAGGCATAGTATTAAACTCTTCAATTGAACGGAATTTACCATTTGTGAAGTCATTTGCGAGTTCTTTTATGTTTTTACGAATATTAGCTGCAGTGCCTACATCGTACTGACTGGCGTGAGAATAGGCTTCTTGCCATGGATTGTTTGGTAGTTCTTTTTTCCCACTTTTATCTCTACCGGATACCTTCGCCGAAAGATCATTTATGGCCAGAGTAACTTTTCCTGCATGAGATACATCCTTTGAATCTATAGATCCCGCCTTACTTTCCATCAACCATTCCAGTCCGTCCTTAGAGTAATATCCATCAAAGCCCTTCTTAATTGAATTCTCTTCAAGGTTTAGAAACAAGCATTCCTGCTTGAAATCAGCGAGCCTGATATATAGATGAACAAAAAACTCAGCCGTTGCTCCCATAATCCATTCTGGGTTCTTGGAAGAAAATAAGTTCCTTACACGTGTTTTTACCGTAGAGAGACTTGATCCCGATTTTCCCTCACATATCGACACGAAATTCTCATCAAGAACGGCTTTTGTTGCTTCGTCTATATTTTCAATATCAATAATTGTAAGAACTGTATTGTCGAAAATCGCATGTTCCTCACAAACAAATGGAATCATATAATCATAACCTCTCACTCAACAAGAATCAGTATTAAACGGGCCACATCTCTAATCATTTCTCTTTCCGTATGGAGCACGTTCTTCGGCAACCATGGAAAGCTCCTCGTCGTGGTAAGAATTCTCATAAGGAATGACTTTTTTGGCGACATCCTCAGTATCCATTACATTATCCGTCCAAAGCTCACACTGTAACATTACAGTCTTAAGCGCATCGTCCATGCCTTCTGGCGGATACTTGTGCTTTTTCAGAAGTTTCTTAATCAGCATACGCATCTTAGCTCTGGCTGAATCTCGCTTTTGCCAATCAATCGTCCTATTCTTTCTAAGCGTTTCTGTGAGCTCCTTTGTGATAGCAATAAGCTCATCGTTTTCGTAGAAATCTTTAATGGCACGAGGCTTCGTCAGAGCATCATAAAAAGCAAGTTCATCTGCGGTAAGTCCGAGATTTTCGCCTTCCTCCTGAGAAGCGGCAATCTGATGGGCTAGATTCAAGAGTTCCTGAATAACTTCTTCGTTTGTCAGCATGCCATTCAAGTAGGCTTTCATCATTCTCTGAATAATCTCACTAAACTTTTCCGACTTGACGACATTTGTCCGGCGATAAATTGAGACCTGTTCCGCTATCAATTTCTTCAAGAGCTCAACAGCAAGGTTCTTTTCTTTCATTTTCGCAATTTCTTCAAGGAACTGCGGATCAAAAAGATTAAACTCTCCGCCCACATCGGTAAATAGATTTATAACTCCATCGCTCTTGATACTTTGCTTGAGAAGTTCATTGATGCGCCTATTCATTTCCGGCAATGAAATTTTCTTCTCCCCGCCAGTATTTGACAGCCTTTGAACAAGTACCCGGACTGACTCGAAGAATGCAGCCTCAAAGCGGTCATCCTCGTTCACCAGGGAAGAACAGAGCGATAAAGCTTGATGGAGTAATAAAGCTTCACGGATAAAGCCTTCTCTCTTTTTCTCATTTCGAACATCAACAATAAAGTTGACCGCACCGCTGATAGCCTTTGCACGCTCAAGGTCTGTGCCAGTCTTAAACTTGGAATAATCATACCCATAGAACAAATCTCGACAAATGGAGAGCTTCTCGAGAAATTTCGGGTATGCGACCTTTGCAACATCAGTGTCGCCATAGTTCTTTTTATCTCGTGCCGTATAATCATTCATTGCCTGTTTGAGAGCAGAAGCAATTCCGACATAGTCTACGACCAAGCCACCTTCCTTATCTTTGAATACACGGTTTACACGTGCGATAGCTTGCATGAGATTATGTCCGGACATTGGCTTGTAAACATACATCGTAGCAAGCGACGGAACATCAAATCCAGTAAGCCACATATCTACCACAATAGCAATCTTCATTGGGCTATTATTGTCTTTAAAGAGCTTCGCCAAGTGATCTTTGTGGCGTTTATTTCCGATAATCTTGCGCCATTCTTCCGGATCTTTATTGCTTTCGGTCATCACGACACCGACTTTTTCAGTCCAGCTCGGACGGAGTTCCAGAATGCGATTATAGATTTTCATGGCAATTGCCCGAGAATAAGCTACAATCATCGCCTTTCCGGTCAAGAGATTCTCGCGGTAATTCTCATAATGATCAAGGATATCATTTACAAGCGAGTTTATCGTGTTGTCGTTGCCAAGAATCGCCTCCATTTGGCCTAGCTCACGCTTACTACGTTCCACAACGGACGGATCGGCGTTATTTGCCATGATTTCATATTCTGTATCAATCAGCTTCAAAGTATCAGCATCAAGATTCAGCTTAATAACACGGCTTTCATAATACACCGGGCGGGTTGCGCCATCCTCGACAGCCTGAGTCATATCGTAGACATCAATATAATCACCAAAGACTTCACGGGTACTGCGGTCTTTAGAGGAAATCGGAGTACCTGTAAAGCCAATATATGTAGCATTCGGAAGGCTATTACGAATAATACGTGCCGTACCTACTACACGCTTGGCGATTTCCTCGCCTTCCTCGTTGGTTGTAATTTTAATCTTTTCTGTTAATCCATACTGGCCACGATGCGCCTCGTCTGCCATCACGATAATATTCTTACGTTCAGAAAGCGGTTCTTGAGATTCCTCAAACTTCTGCATCGTTGTAAAGATAATACCATTCGCCTGACGTCCGGCGAGCAATGTTTTTAGATGCTCGCGACTTTCAGCATGCATCGGTTCCTGACGCAGAAATTCCTTACATTTTGCAAATTGACCATAAAGTTGATCATCAAGGTCATTACGGTCAGTCAGAACTACAATAGTCGGGCTATTCAATGTTTTCTGCAAAAGATGGGCATAGAAAACCATCGACAGAGATTTGCCACTGCCTTGTGTATGCCAAAATACGCCACCCTTACCATCACCGCCATCGGCGGATGCTTTCTTAGTGGAGGCAATGGCTTTATTTACGGCGAAATACTGGTGATATCCTGCCAGAATCTTAAAGACATTTACGCCTTCATTAGAGAAACAGATAAAGTTTCTTATGATATCCAGCAGCCGCTCTCTCTGAAACATTCCTTCAAAGAAAGTATCAAACTGGGCATACTGCGTGTTCTCGTAATTTCCGTCTACGGTTTTCCATTCCATAAAACGGTCTTCGCCAGAAGTGATGGTTCCAGCTTTTGACATTAAATGGTCGCTTATAACGCAGATCGCATTATAGACGAACATAGACGGAATCTCATGCTTGTAGTTTTGAAGCTGCAAATACGCTTCACTTGCGTCGGTTTCTTCTCGCGACGGAGATTTCAGCTCCACAATAACCACAGGAATACCATTCAAGAAGAGCAAAACATCCGGGCGCTTATTGCTGTTTTCAATAAATGTCCATTGGTTAGCCACAATGAAAGAGTTATTGTCGGGGTTCGCATAATCTACAAGATATACGACAGCAGAACGCTCAGCGCCATTAACAAAATATCTAACCGGAATACCGTTTTGAAGATAGTCCATAAAGACAGAGTTTTTCTGGACGAGCGAACCATTTTCAATATTCTTCAGCTTATTAAGAGCCTCAATGAGCGCATCCTGCGGCAGTGTTGGATTTAAGCGCGACAAAGCATCCTCTAATACTTCTTCGTAAAGAGGATTGTGGAGATCACGTTCAATATCTGGGCCATACAAATGTTGATAGCCCATATTTTGGAATAATTCTATGACGGAATTCTCATAATCCGCCTCTGTATAACCAGGCATAATATTTCGCTCCTTTGCGTATATTTTACCCCATTCATAAGGTTCGGTCTATTAAACAAGAATTTAGCGGCTTAAAGGTCAAGGTCGGAGACATCCAGTTCCCCGGACATCAGTTTTGGCAAAAGAGCATCTCGCAATGATGATAATCGCTCACTTTCAAGGCGATTATTCAAATATCGACCTAACAGCGGATGTACCTGCTCTTGCCATATCAATTGCTCTTGTAGTGGTGGGCACTTGAACGGTATCTTTTTTAGGTTTGATGCCGGTTGAGCTATTGACGGAACGCCTGTCTGGTTAGCATAAGAAAGAAGCTCATGCTGTCCAGATGTACTATGGAAGAACATAAGGAGGAATTCTGGAACAACCTTTGTCTCATCACAACGCAGGTAAAACTGCCGTTGCGACAAAACATAACGATCATATTTACATCCATCGGGAATCATAGCTACTTGTCCTATATTCCCAGCGTGGGTAAAAATGAGATCATGAGGAAACACAATGGAGTTTTTCAAGCGTTCTGCGTGTTCCTCGGTTATGTAATTGAATTCAGGTTCTTCCAAGAAGTACCCGCGCAAGTGATTTCCGCTGATAATAGGTACTCCCTCTGGAACGAAAGTGGAAACCTTGATATTTGAGCCAAAAGGACCCATAGCTATCTTTTTCGCCACATCAAGAATTGTGGCTGTTGGCCACTCAGCATCTTGAAGAAGATGTTCGTACAGAGCGATTGCCTGCTGAAGTAAATTCTTGTTTATCTCTGCATTTGCAGCTATCTTATCATCCAGCGACTTTAAGACTCCGGATATACGTTTCTGTTCATCATAAGGCGGAATCATGATATCCAAATTCTGAACCACACTCGTCTGTACCCGCTGTCTGCCAGATGATCCTACCATCGACTTTATTGCAGGATCACGAACCAGAGGGCTACAAACAAGATAATAAACAAAGTCTTCATCCACGCCATCCTTAGCGCGGAACACAATATACTCGGTAGAGCCGAAGCCGACCTCCCCGTCATCAAGAATATTCACTTTCGCAGTTTTTCCATTCTCTAAGCAAGGAGTAATTCTAGCCATAATCGTGTCTCCATTGCGAAACTTCGTGCCACCAGAAAATGATTCAAACTCATATTCTGGTATATCTCGGCAGAACGGCTGTAGCTTGTCCATGGCAATTTTCTTAGCAATCGCTCCTTTTGTAATTGATTCCTTCGGATTGAAATCTGCTATATCTTTCAGTTTTCTTGATGTCCAACCAGTCATTTTAACCCTCTCTATCCTATGTATTTCTTGTGCGCCAACTTAACGTTACTCTGTTTAACCATTGCATACTGTAAGGTTGTGTCTATTTTACTATGCCCCAATAGTCGCTGCAATTGCTCAATAGGCATTCCTTTATCTATCGCCATCGTTGCTAATGTCCGACGGAACTTGTGTGGATGCACCTTTTGGATGCCCAGCTTCTGCCCAAGCTCCCTAAGCCGAACCTCAACGCCGCCGATATTTAATCGCTCATGCGGAGCTCGTAAAGAAACAAAGAGAGCGGGGCAAGAATCTGAACGGCTTTCCAAGTAGTTCTGTAGGTGGATTTTTGTTCTCGCATCAAAATATACCACACGTTCCTTGTCGCCTTTTCCGAACACAACGCATTCTCGATCTGTAAAGTTAATGTCCTCACGATTCAGTAGAACCATTTCTCCCACACGCATTCCGGTCGAGGCGAGCATATCTATCATCGCCAAATCGCGTAATTCCGTACATCCATCCCGCATCAGTTCCAAAGATTCATCGGTATAAGTTTCTTTGATGCTGGTAGCTGTTTTGACCTTATGTATTCTGCGAACCGGGCTTTTTAAGATATAATCTTCATCTTCAAGCCAGGCAAACAGGCTCGACAGTATCCGGCGCACATTATCCACAGTTACACGGCTTAGGTTCTTTCGTTCCTGATATGTCGTCAAATAATTACGCAAGTCCTCCGTAGTAATTCGGCGCAAACTTTTTCCAATCCCCGAACGCATGGCGTCAATGGTAGTCTGATAGTATTTCAGCGTCTTCTCGGAACATCCTTCTATTCGCTTTGCGGATAGGAATGCCTTAATCAGGCTTTCGCTGTCGTCCTCCTGTTCGATTTCAGATGCTGTAACCTCATAATAAAATAGTGTATGCTCCAGCACTTCTTGTAGCTTTTTTACTCCAAAATTATCGAGGAAGGGAAGCATTTGCTGCACAACCTCGCTGACGATTTCTTCTTTCATTTCGTCATCCTCCTTCATAATGATTATTCCAGAGAACGACGCCAACGGCTGTTCAAATGGCTAACTCTCGCCGTTGATGAGAGTTTTAAACAAGAATTTACTTCAGCAAGCACAGAATATTTTCGCCCAAGAGTTCCTCTCGCTCGACAGCATCCCGGATGGCTGGCAAGAAAGCTCTCTCCTTGGTATTGCAGATTACCTAAATGGACTCGCCATGCAGAAATACCGTCCAAAGGATGATGAGCAAGGTCTACCTGTTCTTAAAATCAAGGAACTGCGCCAAGGTTTCTGCGATTCAAATAGCGAATTATGCTCGCCTTCAATCAAGCCTGAGTACATTGTCCATGATGGCGACGTAATATTCTCATGGTCAGGCAGCCTCCTTGTTGACCTTTGGTGTGGAGGGACTTGCGGATTGAATCAGCATTTATTCAAAGTCACATCCTCCTCTTACGATAAATGGTTCTATTACGCATGGACAAACCACCACTTGCAAAAGTTCGCGGCTATCGCTGCAGACATGGCTACGACAATGGGACATATCAAGCGTGAAGAACTAGCAAAAGCTGAAGTGCTGATTCCCCCACATTCCGACTATGACCGAATAGGTGGTATGCTTACTCCTCTGTACGACCTTGTTATTGCGAATCATATAGAGAACCGTGAACTTGCATCCCTTCGCGATGAGTTACTCCCTCAGCTTATGTCAGGACATCTTGATGTTTCGGAGGTGCCTTTATGAATGAAAAGGAACTGGGGGTTCCCTTTAATGCACCTCTTAACGAGGTGGACACCGAATTACAGACCTATGGTTGCCGTCAAAATAATCCTGATATCTGCGGGAATAATGGGCTTACTGGTGTTTGCGCCTTTGTAAGCAAGGATGGAATTTGTAGAAAGCCATCTCGTGCATGGAAAAAGCAGTACCAGAAGCTCAAAGGTTAAGCCGCTAAATTCTTGTTTATCTTCTTATTTAATGCAATCTTGGCATCTATATCAGATAAAATTCCTGCAATTTTCTGTTGCGTTGATAAATCAAACGCAGGTACCTCATATTGCATGATTGCAGTTTTATCGCCACGGGGCATTTTTGTGCCTTTCGATGTAGCAGTCGAATACTCAAAGAAAGCGTCGTCTGCGAGCACATAATAAAGGAATTTGGCATCCATATCTTCTTTTGCTCTAAGAACTAAGACATCATTAGAGCAGCCGCCGTCATATTCAGCAAACCAAATCTTCTTAAAGTATGGTCTGATGTTTGATACTAAAACATCGTTTTTTCGATATGCTTGCGTCTGAACGACGCTTGGTAACGAAGATGCGACATCAACTCCGCCTCTATTAGGTAGCATATTTTCTGTGGAGATGTAAGTTGTATCTGTTAGGCTTAATACCTCAACTTTTTCCTTGGCATAGGAGCAAATATCGCCTAATTTATATTTCATACCCGATCGCCCCCAATTTCTTGCGGATTTCGTCCTCTAGCTCATGAGACTTCGCAAACATATCAGAGAGTTCGGATGTCAAACGCACCATCTTTTCCTCGAAGGGCTCGCCATCATCCTCTTTTTCCTCAATACCTACATAGCGACCCGGCGTGAGAATATAATCCTGTTTTTCAATATCCTGCAGAGTAGCAACAGAGCAGAATCCTTTCTCGTCTTCAAGCTTTCCTTCTTGGAATGCTGTAAAAGTATCCGCCAGCTTTTCAATATCTTCATCTGTAAAATCACGATGCTTGCGGTCAACCATATGTCCCATCTTACGAGCATCAATGAAAAGTGTTTTGCCTTTCTGCTTTTTATTCTTGGATATGAACCACAAGGTTACTGGTATTGTAACGCTATAGAAAAGCTGTGTCGGTAAGGCAATAATACCCTCAACCAGATCTGCTTCGATAATCTTTTTGCGAATGTCACCCTCACCTCCAGACTGAGTCGAGAGCGCCCCATTCGCCAATACGAGACCAATTTTTCCATTCGGGGCAAGATGGTAGATCGTGTGCTGAATCCATGCAAAGTTGGCATTATTGGCAGGAGGCAGACCATACTTCCAGCGTGGATCATCTTTCAGCTTTTCTTGATTCCAAGGATGATAGTTAAAAGGTGGATTCGCCAAAATGAAGTCTGCTTTTAGCGTTGGATGAAGGTCATGCGTAAATGTATCCGCCTGATGTTCGCCGAAATCAGCATCGATGCCGCGAATCGCCATATTCATCTTCGCCATTTTCCAAGTATCGGCCTGCGCCTCTTGGCCATAGACAGCAACAGTGCCTCTACGTCCGCTGTGCGCTTGAACAAATTTTGCACTTTGAACAAACATACCACCAGATCCACAGCATGGGTCATAGACACGGCAGTTATCAAATGGCTTCAAGATAGAAACGAGAGTCTTAACAACGCTGGATGGAGTGTAGAACTCACCGCCTTTTTGGCCTTCAACTGCGGCGAACTGAGCAATACAATATTCGTAAGTCCGACCGAGTAGATCTTTGCTGCCATCAGTATCGCTCATATCCATATTTGTGAAGAGGTCGACGACATTACCAAGTACACGCTTGTCCAGATCTGGATTGCCGTAATTCTTCGGAAGAACATTCTTTAATTTTTTATTATCCGCCTCAATGGCTCGCATGGCATCATCAATAACTGTTCCGATTTCCGGAGTGTGTGCGGCGGCAGCAATAGTAGACCAACGTGCTTTTTCCGGAACAAAGAAAATATTTTCTTCTTCGTAGGCATCCGGATCATCTTCAAAGCCATCACCTTCGGCTAATAGCTCTTGATAACGTTTATCAAATGCGCTGGAAATATAGCGTAGGAAGATGAGACCGACAATAACTTTTCTATAATCGGCAGCAGGAATATGTCCCCAAAGGACACATGCCGCATCCCAAATTTGTTTTTCAAAACCAATATTGGCATTATTTTTTTCAGCCATGAATGACTCCTCCATCTGTATCTTTTAAGAATATCATAATTAATCTATTAGAATCATCGTCTCTATTCATCGACAAATTCCATAATATCATCCATAGTAACATCAAGCGCTTTGCAGATTCGTCCGAGGACATCCGTTGTTACATTATCGCCATGCGTGAGTTTATTCATCGTATAATGACTCACTCCAGCCATTTCTTCGAGATCTTTCTTCTTCAGATCTCGATCAATAAGAAGTTTCCATAGCTTTTTATAGCTTACATTCATATTCTTGACCTCGCTTGCATTTTATAAGTAAGTTGCTACTGCTTAGTATATCATATTGAGTCCGAAATTTCAAATATATGTTAGCGTTCAAAAACAAAAATAGAGTAAAACAATCCGCCAAGATGTAAAAAGTCTTGGCGGATTATTTTACTCTTGTCGCGAAGTCCATTTATAATCTTTTAAGACTTCAGCATTTTCGCAAATCATTCTTCCTTGCTCGTCGACTCTCATTGAATACCGAATTGGTTCTCCGCTAGATATATCCACGTATTGTGCTTCAATAACGGATGGCGGAAATACAATAAAGGTTGCCGGAGGCACCTGAAACTTTGCAAACAGACTATTGTATCCCTCTTGAGAGGCCATTGGCGGGATTCTGGTGGATTCAATTTCAATAGCGAATATTTGTAATAGTGATGCGTAATGCATGAACTCTTCTGAAAAACTATCTTGTAGCGGAGCTATTGCAGCCATAAGTTCCACAAAATCATCATCCGTATAATTCGTATGATTGATCGGATCTAACGCGAATTTATCACCGACACGTATTTTCTGCTTTTCGAGTTCGGTAAACATGTCATAAACAAGCGCTTTTAGAAATTCCGATTCTTGTTTATCTCTTTTGAGTTCTTTAATCACAAAGGCAACCCTTGGAGACAAATTAGGCGTATTCCTGATAAGTGTTTCTCTCAGTATTGCATACTTTAGTGCGGTAGCTAGAAATAAACATAGACCTTCCACTTTTCCTTTTCCAATTGATATTTCTGAATTTCTTGCCAAACACTCTAGAGTTGTAGACACTTCCTCCGGGATAAATACATCGGTTTGAATAATATTCCATATTGCCATAGAAAGGTCAAAGTACTCATGAGGCGATATCACTTCGGGTATTATTTTTATGAATCGCTCTACTGCAATACCTACTGCACCATCTTTTTTAAATGCAGCTACTACGGCTTTTGGTACTGGACGCTCACCTTTTCTGAATTTTGATAGTGCCGTCTTATCAATTGCCTCATTGAATACGAGATGCTTCTCTTTTTCGTCCTTTGTCATAGCTGCTGGCAAGAGAATATATCTGTCTATGTTTTCGCGAGTAGGTTTAACTTTTCCTCCATATTCTAATTCAGTGTCGATATCTCCACTACAAAATTTCACAAATTCATTTTCAAATGCCACATAGTTTAATTCTTGCATCTCTAAGGCCCCTTTCATGTCAACTCAAACGTCAACTCTACGTCAACCTCACTGTCGGCTACATTTAAATTTGCCTGCAATATAATAACGTCAAGAAAAGCGAGAGGTGCTAAATACGAGACCTAACCACTCTCAGATTTATATATTATAACATTTTTTCTCGCTTTTCTCAATCTCGAAGAAGGAGGTGAGACCTATGAAAAAAAGAGATGACATCATCTCTAGAGTTAATGCCGGATCCAAAGGTGGTAGCAGCGAAAGTCAGGATGCTGATTTTACGCGTTCATTGCCCCCAGGGACCTTCAGGAACTCTTAACCCCACATCTTTTGGCGAAGAGCCTTCGGGTTCTTCGCAATCTTCAACCGAAAGAAGGTGCAAAGAATGTATGGAGAACACGTAAGGCTAAAGTACCGGGATATAGACGACCTTATGACTTATGAATTCGTGTTCTTCGATTATGGAGATGACGAAGAGTCATGGTGTATCTACATTATCTCGGATATTGATTATGGCACGAGGCCAAGCGACTGCCACAGTGCGCATTGGCTGAAAAACGAAGACGAATCATTCAGATATATATGCTGGGAGGGAGAAATTACAAGTTTTGAAGATGCATTGACCATTGCTTCTGTTTGGGCTGATTGCACAACCAGGTATATAGAAGGCCCTTTCGACTTCGACTTTTATGCGCACTCTTATCAATAAGCGCCCAACGCAAATGTATCCGTAAAAATCTAACAAAACAAAAAGGAGAAAACCACTATGAAGTTTACGAAAAAAGAACAATCGTTAGTTCCTACAAAGGAATTACTCAATGAGATTCAAAAGTCTATCGCGTGCAAGCAGCCCGAACAGCTCGTCATGCTTGGTTCGTCGGATGGAAAGCATATAGATACTGTATTTTTCGTTGATAAATCAAAATCGACACAAACCAGCTGCGAACCAGATATTGAAGTCTGTAATAAAAAAATTCGGGAGTGGTACGAAAAAGACATTGCATTCTGCGGATTTGCACATTCGCACCCAGGCGCTTATTCTCAGCTATCCGACGCTGACATTGAATATGCCGATAGGATTATGGAAGCCTTCGACATGGAAAGTATCGAACTTCCAATCATAATCTTAGATCCACGATATGATGGCGGCTGCGCCATTTTCTGGTATACGCTGGAACGCAATAAAGAATTTACTGGCGAACCTCGCGAAGTTAATATCTTACCCGGAAGCCAACCACAGGTTCCATCGAACTTATTTTCTAAAATTCAGAACAAGGTTCCCATCAATGAGCTTCAGGAATCTACTATCATCCAAGTTGGCTGCGGTGGTTCTGCTGGGGCTACGGAAGCGATGGCGAGATGTGGTGTAGGCAATTTTATCCTTATAGACCCCGATATTTGCGAGGCTCGTAACGTCTTGACTCAGCGTTCCTATATAGCCGACTCGGGACAAGCAAAAGTAAAAGCACTCGCCAATAAGATTCTCAATGTTAATCCAAAAGCGAAAGTAGATATTCATTGGATGGCTATTACCAAAGATACTACTATCGAAGAATTCGTCGAAATGCTTCCAGAGGACACATTCAAAGATCCGAGCAAGGTTCTCATCGTAGCAAGTACAGATGATTTTTCTGCTCAGGATGCAATCCTAAACCTTGCATTAAAACTAGGTGTTCCATTCATGGCTCCGCAGATGTATGCTGACGGATTGGCTTCCGAGATTACCTTCTATTATCCCGGCGTTACTAAAACTTGTCCTAAGTGCATCCTGCACAATAGATATGAAGAGTACGCAAAAGGATATAAAAATACTGTAACATCCGAAGGAACAATCTATCCGTCTGTCTTGCAGACAAATGCTCTTGAAGCACAGATAGCTCTGATGCTTTTGCTGTACCACAAAGGAAATAATCGATATACAAATATGCTGGATGAAGTAGCCGATCGAAATCTCGTACTCTTGAGCCTTGCTCCAAATGCAGGCAAAAAATATGGTTTGGATTTCATGGATACTGCGATGCATAAAGAGTTCTCTTTTTTCGGTGAGACACTCTGGGTTCCAGTAAAGCCATTAGATAATTGCCCATTCTGTAACCGTAGTAATCTCGTCGTATAACCTGGGAGGTGACCTAAATGATAGATCTTAGTATTTTCAAAGATGCAGATCTTACGAATTTAAAAAGCGATTTAGATACGCTGGATAATGAGCTAATCGGTACTACTTATGACTACGAGTGCCGCCTGACGGAAAGCTGTTCGCCAAGAGAACTGTTATTGAAATTCTGTAAACCAACCCCATTTACTTACGGCATATTTACGGAACCACATTTTGCATACTCAGGACGGAATCAATTAATAAAGATACTGTCCGATGCTCATGCGCTGAATTTTGACTGTTGGAACACTTTTGAACGAGGACTCCGTTTACTCGGTGAGGGGGACTATGTGCCTCCTGCCCCCTCATTAAACACTCAGCCAGCAGGACAGGCTCCAGAATTGAAGACGGGTGAAGAATCAATAGATATCGCGTCTATTACGGATTGGAATGCTATCTCTACACCGGAGCAGTCCGAGTCAAAAACGCCAAGTTTTGAGCTTCTCAAAGAACGTCTGCAAAAGATGGTGATTGGCCAGGACGATTCCACCGAAGCCATCGCCTATGTAGTCGCACAGCACCTTGCCAAGAAGAATCCTACAAAGCCTGTTTCCATTCTGGCATCCGGGTCACCTGGCGTAGGTAAATCCGAAACTGCAAAGGCACTAGCAAAAATTCTTTCCCAGGACTGTGGGCAGGAATATGCCGTATCATGGACAGACCTCAATAACTTTACAGAAGCTTTCTCAGTTTATCGCCTGATCGGCGCTCCTGCCGGATATATCGGCTATGAGGATGAAGCTGTCTTTGAAGTGGTCGAAAGAAATCCCTACACGATATTTATCTTTGATGAGCTGGATAAGGCGCATCCAGAGGTTTTGAAAACCTTTATGGCCATTTTGGACGAAGGCCGTTGCGCATCCCGAAAAGCACTCAGCGATGGTTCAAGGGAGTTCGACTTTAAACATTGCATTTTCTTCTTTACTTCCAATTATGATCTCAGCTCCAGTCAGCCCGCTAAACGTAGGATTGGCTTTACTGTATCGGATGACGTTGAGGATATTCATCTGGAGGAAAATGAAGTAAGTGTTAGCTACCGGGATGAACAGGCATCTTCTATATCAGACGAATCCTTGCCTATGCGTATCTATCGGGAGAATGAGGCGGCACGAAAAGCATTTGTTGGCGTAGGGGTACTTAGAGAGATTGCCTCCAGATTTCAGTGCTTTGTTAATTTTAAGCCCCTTTCCGCCAAGGCAAAAACGCGTATTCTGGCAAAACAGATCATTGAGATGGGCTTCGAGTATTCTCACGCCATCTCCTACGTTTCGCCTGGTATCATGCAAGGCCTTATTGATGCAGCTATGTCTGGAGATAGCCTGACGGTGCGTTCCTTTAAGTCGGTTATTGAAGGTTACTTAGCTCCTGTATTCGCAAGAGCAGAAGTCGTAGAAAACCGAACCTATCGGCTGGAGGGTACTCTGGAAGAACCGCAGATGATTGCCGAAAATCGCGCGAGATAATACCGTAGAACAACATATTTCAAGCACTTGCGCAAATATTACAACATCGTTTTTTATATACCACAAAATGCATTTTCACCTCTGTTAGCGGGTGTCGTATCGTTGCGAAAGTGAAAACAAAATTGACTTTTTGTCAACCTGCTTTTGTGGTTTACTCACTGCAAAGGCCGAAAAAGCCTGGCGCATTAACAAATCGATTGGGCGGTCGCTGTGACCGCCCGGAAAGGAGAACAAACTATCATGCCCGCAAAGAAATATTCCACCATCCTTGCTGATCCGCCTTGGGATATTAACCAGAAAGGCAAGCGAGGAGCTATTATGCACTACCCATTAATGACCTTAGAAGATATCAAAAATATACCTGTTGCCGATTTAGCGGAGGAAAACGCACATCTATGGCTGTGGTTTCCAAACGGATTAATGCCAGAGGCACTGGGTGTTCTGAAAGCCTGGGGCTTTACCTATCGAAACTACTTCACCTGGATCAAACCCTACCTTGGATTAGGGAACTATCTGCGCAATGGCAGTGAAGCGCTTCTGTTCGGAACACGCGGTAAAGCGCCTGTGAAGTTTAAAGGTCAGCAAAACTGGCTCTTTGCACCACGCCAGGATCATTCCCATAAACCGGAAGAAATGTATCCCATTATTGAGCGTGTATCTCCCGGTCCGTATTTGGAACTGTTTGCCAGAAGGCCGCAACCGAACTGGGATGCATGGGGCAATGAAATTGAATCGGATATTATCATCCCTGGCTACCCCGTACCGAAATACAGCGATAAAGCAAAAGAACGTGAGGAGGTCTGATCATGTATGAATTCACCAGAAAGCCTTATTGCCAGAATTCTCAAATGGGCATTTGCCATCTTCATTGCTGCGATTGTACTCCGCTGGACTGTATGTATCATCATGGAAATCTGGTGGGTACTCGTACTCCTCGCCGCCATTGGCATTGGAATTTATGTTGCTTTTCGTGTCTGGAAGAACCGTCATGGAGGACAATGGTAAGAAAGGAGGGCGAGCTATGACCAGGCATCAAATAGAAACCATATGCTGGAAAGAGTTCGTCTGGCGGCGCTCATTCAAACTGGAACAGGTCCATGAGATGCTAGCACACCTGGCTACCGTATCCTCCCGTGGAGCAATCATCTGGGAAATCCGTGCAAGAGATGGATTTGTTAGGCATCTTCTTGGAGCGGACTCGGCAAGTATCCACAAAATCACCGAAGCACTCCAAGTACATGGAGAGATTGAATTCTATCCGGTTGACGAACATAACCGTAAGGCAGTTGATACGGTAAGGCAAATAAAAGTATCTCATCCGAGCTTATCGCTTCGTACAGATATCGCCGAATCTACAATTCGAGCAGGGCTGGCGGCTATGGCTGCCACAGCCCGTGGCGAGGAAGCGGTTTTACAGATCATTCTCGGTGCAGCCTATCCGCCCAGCACAATTCCGAAGAATCTTCCCGATCCAAATGCCGGATGGCTACAAGCAGTGCTTGGAAATGTATCTCAGGCCTCCGCCGAAACTCGTAAGTCCATCAAGGAGAAAGCGGAGCAACATAGCTTTCAAGCTGCAATTCGTATCGGTGTTTCCGGCGCAAGCGCAAGGTATCGCACCAATTGTATTCTGAGTGCTTTGCGCACCTTGGAGGCGGCTGGCGTCAGAATCTATGATGAATTTGATAAACCCGCGAAGCTGAATACTGTCCATGTGCCATGGCATTTTCCGCTGAGGTTATCCGTTAAAGAACTTGCGGGATTTCTAATGCTACCATCTGGCGATGAGGAACTACCAGGAATGTCTGGCGTCCATCCTCGAGCAATGTACCCACCGACGTGGTATAGGGAACCGACAAACAGGTTTAATAGCCGTTCTTTTGGAGTAACTCTAAATCCAGCAAACGGTCAGAAACTTAGTATTTCTCCTGACGATAGCCTCATGCATACATGGCTTGTAGGCCCAAGTGGTGTAGGCAAGACAACCGTGATTTTGAATCTGGTATTATCTGACATTTACGCTGGGCGCAGTGTATTAGTGATTGACCCAAAGGCAGACTTGGTTACAAGTATCCTTGAACGCATTCCAGCCTCCCGTGCAGATGATGTCGTTGTGATTGACCCTTCCGACGATAACCCTGTAGGTTTCAATCCCTTGGCTTTGCCGGGCAACCCCACACTTATGGCAGATGCTATCTTAGCGGTCTTTAAGGAGATTTTCTCAGATAGCTGGGGTGTTCGAAGTCAGGATGTACTGAGTGCGGCACTATTAACCTTGGTTGAGACGGACGGCGCATCACTGCTCTGGCTGCCACCGCTTCTGACAGATGAGAACTTCCGTCATAAGATCACAAAGGACGTCAAAGATAAAATTACGCTCAAACCGTTTTGGGACACTTTTGATAACCTCCGTCCCGCTGAGCGTGAACAATGGGTTGCACCTGTGCTTAATAAAATGCGTCAGTTTCTGTTTCGACCGGGACTGCGGGGCATCTTGGGACAGAGCCATCCAAAGTTCCAGCTAACTGATTTGTTCTCCCAACGTAAGATTGTCCTTGTCCCCTTGAATCGCGGCACAGTGGGCGCAGAAAGCGCCAGACTGCTGGGCAGCCTAGTGGTAGGCCTTACCTGGACGTTAGCCCTTTCTCGGGCGAACGTCGCGCCGGAACGCCGCCATTTGGTCTCCCTGTATATCGACGAGCTGCAAGATTACCTGACCTTGCCTACGGATTTATCCGATGCTTTGGCGCAGGCCAGAGGTTTAGGAGTTGGCATTACCATGGCGCACCAGTATCGCGCACAACTCCCCTATGAGATTCGTGCCGGTATTGATGCCAATGCAAGGAACAAAATCATCTTCGGGCTTAATGCCAGTGATGCCAGAGAAATTGCCACGATGGCTCCTGGATTGGAAGCGTTGGATTTCATGCTCTTGCCAAGATATCAAATCTATACAAATTTTATGTCGGGTGGTAGACAGACTGGCTGGATACAGGGCAAGACAATCCCCGCTCCACCGGCACTCCATACTGCGGCAGAAATTAAGGCACGAAGTCAAACTCGCTATGGTCGATCCAGTGGTGAGGTTGAGGCAGAATATCTCAAGCTATTTGAGGAAGCCCCGAGCCTGATCGGTCCAGATCTTGATGATTCTGTCATCGGTCGGAGGAAAATATGAAGACGAACCGCCCGACCTTTCGCAGCGATGAATATGCCGATGATTCACCCGACATATCGGCACAAAAACCGTTTAAGGGAAGCGACCCCTACCGCCATGTAGCGGTAGCCTATTCCCCCGGCGAGGAGGTGATCCCCATAGGAGTCAGAGTCGGAAGAAACCAACTGGAAAAATACAACGAGGAGCTATCAACACGCGACCGAGAGATTCTTGCATCTCTAAAAAAGTGCAAGTTTCTGCTTACCGGGCAGATCCAGCGTCTACATATAACCAATGCATCTACGCAGAAGGCTGCTAGGCGAGCCGCCGCCAGAGAGCTTCGTAAGCTGAAAGATTATGGTCTTGTAAATACGCTCGAGCGAAGGATTGGTGGCACTCGTGCCGGATCAGGTTCTCTGATCTGGCATCTAACAGAAGCTGGAGAGCGTTTCCTGGCAATAGGAAGTTCTGAGCAATATTCGCGAAGACGCTATTTAGAACCCTCACGCATGTTTCTACGGCACTCTCTGGCTGTATCGGAATGCTATGTTCAGCTTGTAGAGATATGCCGCAGGACTCCGGGGCTGACATTACTTGCCGCTGACTGGGAACCGGATTGCTGGCGACCATATACCCAGCACGGCAAAATCGTCTCATTAAAGCCAGATCTGTTCGTAGCCACGAAAAGCGATGGCTACGAGGACAGGTGGTTTATTGAGATTGATTTAGGCACAGAATCACCATCAACTATTATCGGAAAATGTGACCGCTATCGCGATTACTACCGCTCCGGGTTGGAGCAAAAGCAATTCGGCGTATTCCCGGTGGTTGTGTGGTTGGTGCTGGATGCAGGGCGCAAAGAACGGCTTCGTTCCGCTATTCAAGAAGCGTATCCGAAAGGTGGCAAACTATTCATTGTCATTACGGCAGATGAATTTGAACGCCTGATTCGGCAAGGCTTTGACGCAAAAGATCTCTGCTAGTGGTTATCCTCTGGCAGAGATGTCAAAGGCCTGCGGCATGCAAGTCGAGGCATCGATGCTGAGGCGAAAAAGGCCCGATGACTGTTTTTACTAAATTTAACGAAAGGAATTACATGATACAAAGACCAAGCCAAGAAGAGATTGAAAAAGGCTTAGCGGAATTTAAGGGCGACTACAAAAGACTGCTCCGAAACATCACGAATTGTTTGGAGTTTGATTATAAGGCAATCTGTTCGCTCAGAACGCTCTTAGCTGATTCTAAGGAAGATATCGCTGAAATCAAAAGAACCATCCGTCCATATGTCGTAGATCTCATCTATGTCTTGATTCTCGATGAAAAAGATCTGAATAGCGGCGAATACGGGGTGGATGAAGAATGACGCGAAAAACTCTCACCGAAGAAGAAATTAAAAGCAAATACAACTCTATTTCAGAATGCCTTGCCATCTGCTACATCCAATCCAAGAGAATATTGGAAGATGCAGAAATACTCAATATGGATACGAAGCCCATCAAAGACGACTTAGCCTGTTTCACTCAAGAATTTATGCAGCTTTGTATGTAGCAAGCACCTTTTAAAACAAACACAGCAAAAACAAAACATTAGAGCCTTTTGTAGTCTATGCAAAAGATGTTCTCGGCTTGCATACCCCAGGCCTTTGGCAAAAATGCAATTACGCTTGATCAAGAACGGATTAGCCGGCGTTTCCGGCTAAGTACCTTATACACCCCCAAAAACAGACTAGCTCATAGTAGAACATTCTTAAAGTCGCCGGAGGCCTGAAGCGTGCAAGTCGGACTTAAAACAAAAGTGAGGAGAAGGAGTCGAAATCAAAATAGGCTTTTCGTGAATTGAGGCGTTTGCCTCTGGCCTGCATACTTCAGTCCTTTGAAAATAACAACATATCAGTAAAGGAAACTTATGAACTGTACATTACATTTTAACTTTGAGGAAAACGGTATGTCGTAGCAATTACGGCATTAAGAGATGATAGTTCAGGTCGTTTGGCTATCTATCCTCGCCGCTTTCCAAAGAATAAACGACAGCACATTAAAGGTATATAGCCACACCGAAAGGAGGTTGAGATTCGTGGATATCTCATGCTCGTAAATCCGAAATCACATCGGACGCACCTTAACATCGTAGTCTCAGACCGTTCTGAGAAAACACCGTAACCAGCAGGAGCAACTGCACAAATCCAATTCTTTGAGATAGGAGGAAATGACAATGATGACACAAACCATTAAGGAACAGATTCTGGCTGTCCGGGATACCGGAGAAACCAACATGTTTGACGTAAACGCCGTTCAGTATATCGCTAACCGCGAAGGATACTATGAACTGGTCGTTTACCTGATGGATAACCGTAAAGAGTACTGTAGCTTCATCATGACAGGCACCGCACCAGGGCTTGAAAATGATGACGGCGAAATGTAACTGAAAGACGTAGAAAGGGGGATGTTTCTATGACGTTAGACTTTAACGATGATAGAACCTACACCAAAGATGTAGTTCTCAAAAATGTCAGATACGCATTGTTTGATCCTAAATCACTGCAAGATGATGCGTTCTTCGCTAAATTCTTAGATATGGCAGTCGTATTCGTCTTAATGGATCATTCCGATCCAAACAGGCCGAGATACAAGATTGTTGACGCAGCAGATATGGTTTCGTTGGACATTAGGCTCAATGAAATCATGGACGCCGCCAATGCGAACTGCAAAAAAGTCGGATATCGCATTATGCCTATGGAGGATGCCATATCCGAGATTATCGGAATAGAGATTCCTAGCGATGTTCCCTATCCGATGTATGTTGGAACAAATCCGGAACGCATACTCGGAGCTTCCATTCTGATGTATGAAACATATCTTGAGGATCTTGCGGCGCAGATAGAGGATGACCTCTGCATCGCACCGTCAAGCATTCATGAGGTTCTCATCTTTCCACTTTCTCTCGTACAACCCTCAAAAATCATTGAAATTGTACGGGATGTGAATCGGACTGTTGTATTGCCGCAAGAGAAGCTCAGCGATAGTGTATATATTTATCGCCGAGGCACTCATGCTATCTCGCAGGCCACGCTGAAGAATCCTGATGATTCCACTTGCGAACAAAATGATTAAGAGTGATGAATGTATAAAAGGAGGAATTGAGTATGTGGCAAGAAGGATCTATTGGCATTCCGGTAAATAAAACAACCGGAAAAGGATACATAACAGTTCACTACACTATAAAGCTGTTTGGTGAACCGAGCGAATTCGGCATCAACCATGGCAAAATCTCAAAACTGGAATTAAGGCAAGATGGCGAGATTGTCGCTAATTACGATCGTGGCTGGGATATTTATCCGGACACTAAGGAAGCCAAATTGGCTCTCTGTATCTTATTAATCCGACACAATTAAAGGAGGCCTCTATTATGACGACTATAAAATATGCCGCATCTGGCGAACAGAGGAAGAAACTCGTAAACGCCTTATCTGAGATTCTCGAATGCGAGTCTAAATATCTCAAAGCTCCAAGCTATGGATATGAAGTTGGTTCATGCGTTGTTAATCGTACTGGGGATATTGAATTTCCGGACGATATGACCGAAGAAGAAATTGAAGCCATCGTCAAGAAACTTACCTGGCGTGGCTTTGAAAGAATTCTGGATGAGCCTGCAGAGGGGATTGGTGACGATCTCATACTGGAAGAGCCTGCTCTCGAAGCAGAAGATCCGACTGAGGAAATGGCAGATGATGCCACAGAAGCGGGCGTCGAAGAATCTGAAGATGTTTTAGACGAAACCGTTGTTGAGGAAGACAAAATCGCCGCTGCTGAGGATTCGGCCGCTTCTAAAGAAACATCGGCAGAGTCCATCGAGGAATCGGAAGCTCCAGTTTTGCCAGAAGGCAACTTTGAATCAGCGGAAGCTACGAAAGAAGCTACAGGCGAACCATCTGAGGAAACTTCTATTCCAGAAGCGACCGAACCAAAGAAGATCGTAATTGAGCTGCCAGGCTCTTATCTTGATGAAGCTGAGCTTGGTCGAGTCAGAGCGATTGTTGCCAGTAAGGCATCTGTTCTAAAAAAAACGCTTGAAACGGACGATTTATCCATTGAACGCAATGAGGATAAGATTTGTTTTCCATGGTTCACTGATCATGGCATCGATGGCGAAACTAAAGCATATATGCAGCTTGTGTCCGGTATTGCGAAAAGAGCTAAAATGCTTACTCGCGTTACAGCTACAGAGAGCGTCTCGGAAAACGATAAATTTACGATGCGGCTCTTTCTTGTGTCCTTGAACTTCAAGGGAACAGAATATGCCTTTGCTCGTAAATTCCTGATTCGCAACTTAACTGGAAACAGTGGCTGGCGAACTGAGGAGGCGAAAGCAAGGCATGATGCCCGGAAGGCCAGAACAGAGATTGAAGCACCAGAAGTAACTATTGGACAATCATCTGAAGGAGGTGAAGCTGATGCAGGAATTTCCGAATAAACAGACGATTGAAAGACTACGAAAAACATATCCAGCCGGGACACGCGTAGAACTTGTTTCTATGAACGATCCATACACTAAGCTAATGCCAGGAGAGCAAGGAACCGTGCAGTTCATTGACGATCTCGGAACGATCTTTGTCGACTGGGACTGCGGCTCCGGCCTTGGTGTCGCTTATGGCGAGGATATTATCCGCAAAATTTAGGGGCTATACCCACTCACACGCCAGCCCCAAGTGGGCTGGCAATTCTATAGTTAAGTCTATCGCACATTAACAGAGAGGAGGCGTCAATAACATGCTTTTAAAAGACAAGCAGGCAATCGAAGCCCTTAGAAAAGAAAACTATTCGTATGCCTGTATTGCAAAAACACTTGGACTTTCGCCCAATACCGTAAAGTCTATCTGTCGCAGGAACGGCTATGTACCTAAGCAGGAGTTCAAGACAAAGGCCGAGAAAAGTGTCTTACAGATATGTAAAAACTGTGGTCGCATTTTGGATTGTTCTAATAGCCATAAGAAATACTTTTGTTGCGATGCTTGTCGCATAGAATGGTGGAAAAATGTCAGAAGAAAAGGAAAATAATAATCCATTTTCAACTGGACTTTTCTCCTTAAAAGAGTGATGAATGTCTGTAGGAGGTGGAATTTATGCAAATTAAAGAGATTAACGCAACAAAGCTACCGGATATCGGAATAAAACGTGTCGCCGCATACGCCCGTGTATCTTCTGAAAAAGGAGAAGCACTACATTCTTTATCCGCACAAATTAGCTATTATAACGAGTATATTTCCAATCATATCGGCTGGGAGTTTGCTGGTGTGTATGCTGACGAGGGCATTTCCGGAACAAAGGACTCACGTCCCGAGTTCCAGCGCCTATTAGCGGATTGCCGCAAAAAAAGGATAGATCTCGTCATTACGAAATCTATCACCCGCTTTGCCAGAAACACAGTAACGCTCCTTGATACAATTCGGGAACTAAAGTTGCTGAATATTGATGTGTTTTTTGAAAAAGAAAACCTTCATAGCCTTGGCGCGAATGGGGAACTCATGCTGACGCTCCTAGCAATGTATGCAGAGGAGGAAGCACGTTCAGCCAGCGAAAACCAAAAATGGCGCATCCGAAAGATGTTTGAGGAAGGACGGCCAAATACTGGCCGCATGCTGGGTTATTGCCTGAAAGACGGGCAGTTGACCATTATTCCTGAAGAAGCGGAAATTGTCCGTATGATTTTTGATGATTACCTCTCCGGAATGGGGAGACTTGCTATCGCTAAAAAGCTGAATGCTATGCATGTTCCTACAGTGCGAGGCTGTGATGATTGGCGCGAAGGCAGTATCTATCGAATTCTCCATAATGAGAAATATACCGGAGATATGATTCTGCAAAAAACCTACGTTGAGGATTTTCGAACGAAGAAAGGAGTCATTAACCGAGGTGAGAAAAGAAAATACTTTGTAGAAAACAGCCACGAGGCGATTATCTCAAAGGAAATTTTCGAACGGGCGCAAGCCGAAGCAGAACGCAGAAAAGCCAAGATAAAGTTACCCGAAAAACGCATGAAAACTATCTTTACAGGTATGCTTATCTGCGCTTGCTGTGGTAAGCATTTCAATAGAAGAGTTGCGAATGCCAGCACTAAATATGCGAAGCCCGCTTGGATATGTGCAACATTCACGAGGAAAGGAAAGAAATATTGCAATAACCGGCAAATACCAGAAAAAATATTGATAGCAAAGACAAAGGAGGTTCTTGGCTTGCCGTCGCTCGAGGATATTGATCTAAAAGATTATATATCCGAGATTGTCTGCGGTAAAGATTACGACCTTACTTATATCATGAATTCTGGTGCGGAAGTTAAAACAATATGGCATCCCTATTCCCGAAAAGACAGTTGGAATGAGGAAATGCGTCAACAAGCGCGAAATAGAACCTTAGAAAGGAGTACCTTGTATGAATAACGCAAAACGAGTGACTGTTTGGGAACCGATAGATATCCAAGCTATGTGTGAAGAAGAATCGGAAATTCCCAAACTAAAAGTTGCCGCATATGCCCGTGTTTCTACGGAGCAGGACGAGCAACAGTCCAGTTATGAGGCACAGGTGGATTATTATGGCAAATATATCCGTAGTAATCCGGCCTGGGAATTTGTCGGTATCTACGCCGACGAAGGTATAACCGGGACAAATACCAAAAAACGCGATGGCTTCAACCGTATGATCGCCGACGCAAAAGCTGGCAAAATTGACCTGATTCTTACGAAGTCGATCAGCCGTTTTGCCCGCAATACCGTCGATACGCTTCAGACAGTTCGTGAGCTTTCCGCCCTCAAAATCGAAGTAATCTTTGAAAAAGAGGGAATCCGAACCTTGGATAAGCAATGCGAAGTTATGCTGACAATCATGTCCAGCCTTGCGCAGGAGGAAAGCCGGTCTATCTCAGAAAATGTTCGCTGGGGAATGCAGAAAAGTATGCAGGATGGAAACATCTCTTTGCCATATAAACGTTTCCTCGGCTATAGAAAAGGCGAAGACGGAAGGCCGGAAATTGTACCGGAAGAGGCTGAAATTATCAGAGATATCTACAGAATGTTTCTCGATGGAAAAACGATCCGAACTATTGCGGATATTTTAACCGAACGTGGCATTAAGACGCCCGGCGGAAAAGATAGGTGGTCAGTCAGTACTATTAAAAGTATTCTCTCAAACGAGAAATACAAAGGCGATGCTTTGCGTCAAAAGACCTACACTGTAGATTATCTGTCGAAAACAGTCCGAAAAAACAATGGCGAAGTAAAACAGTACTATGTGTCGAACTCGCATGATGCCATCATCGACGAAGATACTTTTAATCTGGTACAAGCAGAGCTTGAGCGAAGAAGCAATTTTAGGTCTGCCCTAAGAGACAACAGCGTGTTCAGTACGAAGATCATTTGTGGTGAATGCGGATATTTTTACGGCAGGAAAGTGCTTCATAGCAATAGTAAAAAGCATCGAAAGGTCGTGTGGTATTGTAACCATCGGTATGATGGTGAGGAAAAATGTACATCTCCCAGCATTTCTGAATCAGATATTAAAAAATACTATTTGGAAGCCTTGAAAAAACTACTTTCTAACAAGGATTCTTATATTGCAGAATGTCAGGAGCGTCTCGAGAATGAAGATATATTAGTACAGCTTAAGGAAACGCGCCTGCAGGCTGAGATTTCACTTGAGAACCTTATGGTAGAAATTCAGGAGTTAGTCCATGAAAATGCCAGAAAGTCTCAGGATCAGCAAAAATACCGAGCTAAATTCAATCAACTTGTCCAGCAAATTGATGAACAGAAAAAACGTATAGCCGACTTGAAAGCCGAAGAACTTAAAACGGTAGGTATGCGCGAGAAACTTCATCGTTTTACTGAGACGCTGAAAAACTGCAAAGATGCTACAGTATTTACAGAGCAAGAATGGAACAACTTAGTAGAGCGCATAGTTGTAAAGCCGGATTCGCTTGACTTCGAATTTAAGAATGGTGAGAAGATAAAAATCACAATCTAATCTCAGGCAAACTATATACCACAAAATATGAGCGGCCAGCAATGACCGCTCTTTTTCTTGCTTTAATTTATTGGTCTTTTACTACTCATAAGCCTCATGAAATTCCAGATTTTGTAAAATTGGTGCAGTTATGAAAAGCCGTGTGGCTTATGTTTATTTGCCTCAATTTCAAAAAAGCCGTGAGCTTATGCTTGCGATGCACCAATTCTATCAAACAAAGACCAGCAAAATTGGTGCAAACTGATACTGAATTTGTAACCGTGATTAGAAAAGCACTCGTTTTCTAAGCCTGCGCTCATACTTTTTCCAGCAAAATTGGTGCAGATATAAAGAAAAACCCCCGAGAAATCGGGAGTTTTTCTCACGCCATTTTGTATCAAAAGTGACGTCTAAACCTGGTGCGGATAACAGGAATCGAACCTGCATGAAGGAATCTTCACTAGAACCTGAATTTTAAATTTGATATAATAGCGGCAGCTTTTCAACGTTTTTACGTGCTTAAATCCACTAAAAATGCATATATCTAAGACAAATAGGGAGATAAAAAAGGAGATTTTTGAATTTGAAAATTCACAAAACAACAAATAAAAAAACTCCCCTGGGACACTTGCTGAGCAGAGGTGCGGGGAGTCTTATCTGTATATTAGCCTTACAACCTCGTTAATTCCCGTATAGCCAGGATAACTACACGTTATAAAGCGTTTTTTGAAAACTAAGGGAACGTCGGTGACGCCCCCTACACAAAACCTAAGGTTTTTGATTGCATTTATATTATAACACAATTTTACACATCATACAAGGCAAAGCGTTGGTAAACCTTAGCCGCTGCGAAAATAGCAGCGACTTAAATTTATCTCTTTTTCTCAAGTTCGCTTATTCTTCTTTCGTGGCTCACAAGCATTGTCTCATGACGCTCCAGAATCTTTCCTTTTCTGTCAAGTCGGGAATAGATATCGTGATGGGCTTCACGGTTATCCTCACGGAATTTGTCCATTTGATTCGTCAGAAGCTTCATAGTGGTATCAAGCTTTACGACAGAAGAATTAAGCTTTAACACAGGGGTTACTATTGCGCTTATAAGTCCTATCAGGGCGATTATAACACCTACTACTTCCCACTGGGTCATACGCCGCTACCTCTAAGCTTTTACAAAGGCAGCGTCAATATATCCGGTGACATTTTCGCCAATAGGCTCTTTCCCACAGCGATCCTTTGAGGTGGTTATGCGATATCTTCCGCTGATATTTTCGCCGTCATAAAGGTAATAAGTGCCTGTTACGGTGTTAGCAGGTGTTGCGGCAGAGGCGGAGCCGTAGAGCTTTGCTCCGCTGAGCTTTACTGCCATGCCTTTATATGGTGCTGATGGTGCAGGATTTACAGAGGATGAACCGCTATCACCTGCACCGATTAACAAAGCGTCAATATATCCGGTGACGTTGGAGCCTGTGGGTGTTTTACCGCATCTGTCTTTTGAGGTGGTAATACGATATCTTCCACCAATGTTCACTCCATCGTAAAGGTAATATGTACCTGTGATGATGTTTGCAGGTTCTTTTGCTGAAGCCGATCCGTAAAGCTTTGCACCTATAAGCTTTACAGCCATTCCCGCAAAGGGCTTTGTGGGTTCGGGTGTCGGTTTCTGCTCAGAGGGATATACCTCTTTACCGTTCCAGTCAAAAACCTTATATTTCTCCCCCTGCTGCTTACAGAAGTTCACAGCGTTCCGGAACACAGCAAAGGCACCTTTCTGACCCAGGCATTTACCGTTACTCCACCCTGTCCCGACACGATACAGATTTTCATTTTCGGGTTTAGAGGGTGTTTCCGGTTCTGTGGGACTTTCAGGCTTTGATGCTTCCTTTTTCTTCAAGCCAAAATACTCGACTACGGCTTTTGCGATGGCTTCTCCCTCTCTCTTTAAATCCTCGTCGCTGTCCACTACGACACGATCGGCGACATTGTCAAGGAATGCGAACTCCGAAAGAATAGCAGGAAAGCCCATCTTTGATGGCTCACGTACCATGCCGAAATTATATGCCGATTCGCTGCTGACTTTAACACCTCGGCTGTTTTGTCCGATCGCTTTATACTGCTTTTCGAGAACGGCGGCGAAAGCCTTTGATTTTGTATCGCCCTGCCAGTAAAACATCTCACAGCCGTCGCCGCCTCCAGCATTGTGAGCAACGGTTACAACTGCGTTTGCGCCCTCTTTTTTGAGCAGGCTTAGGCGCTCAGAAATTCCCATATCCCTGTCGGTCTCTCGTGACAGAAAGGCAGTGCACTCATAGTTCTCCAGATAATCACAGCAATACTTCGCCGCTTTTAAATTCAGAGTTTTTTCAACGAGGCCACCGTAGGCAGCACCACCGTCGGTGCCGCCATGTTCTGGGTTTATCATGATTTTAAGCATTTATTTTTCCTCCTTTTCTTCGTCGGCTTTTCGCTTCTGAATATAAAGCTGACTTGCGAGCACCGCTCCGCCTGTCGCTAAGATTCCCTGAATAATGCCCTGAGTAATCTCTCCGACTGCGTTCTGCCATGTTGACAGGTTGGCCGTTGCCAGTGTAATGAACAAGGCAAAGACGATACCCGTAAGGCAGAGCACCCACGGAATACTTGTGTCTTTGACCTTCGCTGACTTCTTCATTATGTATCCCATAATGAGAAGTACGGGAACGAGCGGTAAATAAGCTTCGATGATGAATTTTAAAAGATTTTCCATTTGTTTCCTCCTATAAATAAAAATACTAAGCTGTTCGCTTCCAAATATAGCAAGTGATATAAGGTGGCATATTGTTGTGAGCCTCATCTCCTCCGGTAGATACTGCTGCACCGTATGTTAACTGCTGAACTGCGCTGCCGTAGCCGTTGCCGCTAAGGTTAATTGTCGAAGACGATCCGGAATTGCTTACTCCTCCCGTAAGCAGGTGGCTGTGGGCAGGCATTTCGCTTTGCGTGAGCTTATGGGTTTTTTCGCCGCCTGTTTTTTCAGCGGCTGAAAAGTCGGTATCTGAAGTATTCACGCCGACGATTGTGCGTCCTTGGCCCCACTGCTGCCATGTTCCGCCGAGGTATACGCTCGGGTTTGTGCTCGATACGGTCATAATGATATATCCCACGGGAAATTGCGGTTTGGCGAACACATCCGTCCACTGTGCGGACTGGCCCTCTGCGGCCGCATTGTATTGCAGCTTGCTTTGGTAGATTCTCATTCCGTGTATTCCTGTGGATGCGCTGGCCATAGTTTTGATGTGATTATCAAGAGTTGTTGCTAAGCCGCCTATATCAGTCCCTTCTACTCTATCCGCCGCGGCGTTTGCTCTGCTCGCTGCGCTTTCGGCAGAAGATGCAGCTGTGTTTGCTGATGATGCCGCAGCTTTTGCAGATGCGGTTTGAGTTTTGGCTTCTTCGACTGCCTCACGATCGGCTTGCGTAAGCGTATTTGCTATTTCCAAAGCTTCTTCAGCTTTTCCGATGGCAGCGGAGCATTCCGAAACTGCTTCTTTCGCCTGAGATGTCAGAACTTCCAGTTCTACAAATTCATCTCTGCTGCCTTCAATAAAATCATCTGTATCAGACTTTTTTATATCAAGCACAATTCCGACAATTTTCAGCTCAACATCCTCTTTTATAAGCGAAATTGTACAGTCGGCTTTTCCGGGAACAGCAACGCACTGCCCAGTCAAGGTAAAATCTACTCTTCCGTTTTCTGCGTCTGTAACAGTACCCGGGAAATATACTCCTGTCTCATCGGGCTTTGAAACATACATACGGGGAGTGTATCCTGTTAAGTCGATATATCTTGGCGTTACAGGTGCTACTGACATTACATCCTGTATTCCTGTTCTGTCTATTAATGTCACGTGCAAAGTTCTCGCCTGCTGTTCGCCCTGAACGCAGAACACCGTTGTACCAGGATTACCAGTCCATGCATTGAGCTTCAGTTCTATATCTGTCATTATTTCACCTCCCTTCGTACAGAGATTATAAAAACAGCGCCTTCAGAAAATCCGAAGACGCTGCAATTATTAAATTGAGCTTATAATACTTTCATACAGAGCAAGCGGAAAGTTTCCCTGCCTTTTGGTGTGATAAGTGTCTGTGTACCGCTCCATTGAGTTTTTTCGTTAAAGGTTTCTTTGATTTCAAAAAGCCCTTTGTTTTTGTCTGCATAAGGCATAAGCTTACCCTTTTTGTCACGGTAGATGTACTTTTTTTCGAGAAGAAAAGCTATAAACTCTTTTTCTTTTATGTTGAACTGCTTTGCTGTTTCTCTGAAAGAAGTCAAAAGATTTCTGTCAACAAGCTCATCAAAGTAATCTGCTTTAGGCTGCATGATTTGGTTATCAACGGTAAGCTGTGAGTTTGTCAGCTTTAATGACCTTATTGTATTTTCAGCCATTTTAAGAGCACGGGACATAACCATTTCCGGAGTATTCCATGCCTTTTCAAGGTTAATGAAATACTGTCTGGCTTGTCTGCCCTTTTCGTTACGCTGAAGCATGCATATTTCTTTTGCCATTTCAATGGTGAGCTGATAATCTTTAGTGGGCTGTCCGTTTTTTGGGTGGTCAAAAATGACCGGGGTGTAGTCTATGCTTTCTGTAAAGCCATATTCGCACATTCTTGGGAACCAATGTCTATAGTCTGTTGCCACTTCTAAAAATTCATGTAAATCTCTTGCAGAAACTGTAGGTCTTTCGCTGTCGTAATTTACTTTAATAAGTTCATTCATGCCGTTTTTACCTCCTGTATTCATGTTCTTTAAGCCATTTTCTTAAATAGGCTATGCGCTCTTCCACGTTTTCAAAGGCAGCGTATTTTTCGGGGTGTTCCAGTCTGTCGTTAAGGCAGTCAAGCTGCCACTGATAATCAGAAACCTGCGGAATATCAAGAACAGGTATGGCGTCTTGTATAACTTCTCCATTGTCGTTCTTTAGCGCTGTGTATCCGATTATGGGGTATTCCTTGCCTGCAATTTCATAATTATGCATAATAAAAGACTTCCTTTTCAACAAAATGTTTGCAAGAAGTCTCCGCATCTGATATAATAGATTTATCAGATGGGAAACCTCTGGTGGGAAAGATGTTAACCAGAACTTTGGTCGGGGACGGTTAACATCTTTATTTTTTTTCGTCCAATCTCATTTCTTTGATATACTCTTCTAAGCGGTTGATTCCAAACCTCACGGCATCACTGCGGCTAATATCAAGAATATCGGCACATTTTTCCAGCTTTTTAAAGGTTTTTTCATCTAACCGAACTTGAAGCAACCTGTCTTTTCTACCATCTTCTGAAATCGGACGTCCCATTTTGGGACTCATTTTCTCACCTCACTTTTGTAATTACATTATACATTTGTAATTACAAAAGTCAAGAGGTTTTTTGAATTTTTTGCATAATAAAAGACTTCCTTTCAAATTCTGAGTTTGACAAGAAAGCCTATCTGTATTAAAATATTTACAGATAGGGAAACCTGTCGGGCGATAGAATGTTTGCGTTCTTTGGTAGGAGGGCAACATTCTATCTTTTTTTTATCCGCTCGTGGATTAGTTCAATGCCTTGCTCAATCACCTCTGTTCTTGACACAGATAATATATCGGAGCATTCCTTTAATTTATCTGCTGTTTCTTGGGTTATTCGTAATTGCAAGCTAATCTTTTTGGATTGTCCTAATTTGGGCGGTCTTCCAGTTCGTGGACTCATTTTATCACCTCACTTTTGCCACTGCATAAATGATAATATATGCCATCGCAAAAGTCAAGAGGTTTTTAAAAATAATTGAAAATAATTTTGATGTGTGATATTATCAAACCAACAAAACATTAATGAGGTGATTGTTTTGAAAAACAAATTATCTCCGTGGCAAATTGCGGTTATATCCGTTGCGGGAGTTGCGGTTATCGGCGGCAGTGCCGCAGGAATTGGCTACGGAATAAATAAGACAATAGAAAACAGCGTTGATGAAAAGGTAAACGCTGCACTTGAAGATATGTACACTCAGGGCACAGAGCCTTTTGAGGAAGACACTGCGCCAACTGAAACCGTCCAGTCTACTGAACCCGCTCAAACAGAGCAGGAAGAAAAGAAACCTACTGAAAAGGAGTCTGAGCCGGAAACGGTTATTGTGTACGTAGAACCAAGCACCGAAGCTCCTATAACATGGGAATACGATGCCAAGCTTTCTGAGGAAGTTTCAAAGCTTATGGGACAAAAATTTCCAAACGCAGTTTGGGATAAAACTTTGAAAGCTCCAGTAGGTCCCAAAAATTTTATTACGGATAACAAAGTTGTTTGTTTTAATGATCCCGATTTATTTACGGGAAAAGCCGGCAACAACACTGCTGCCGAAATAGTTAAAGCATGGAGTAATTGTACTCTTAATGAACCTTACAACATACTTGTTTATAAATACAGCGACGGCAGCATCTTTGCTTGTGTAAGAAATTTTTAGCAGTCACTTTTTTGCAGTCTTGCATTTTCATTTCCCTTTTGCTTTGCCTTTATCTCATATCCAAATACACCATTGGGTGTGCCCGACACAATAAAATAATTTTCAGCCCGCTCAGAAACATAAAAGTTTCCGTCACAATAAGGCTGAAGAAAAACCTGATACGGATAGGAAGTGTTGACAGTTTCCGCAAACAGCGGCTCAATTTCAATGCGTACCTGTCCGTTTTCGTCTGTCTGCGCTTCGCCTATATCTCCGAAATACGGTTCAGCCGTTTCGTAGGCGTTAATGCCTACTTTGCCGATAGATGTATCAACTACTCGCTGTTTATTTAGGCCTTGAACTTTTAAATCTCCGGCGACAGTTAAATCCCCTGAAATTTTTGTTGTCCTCTGAATGACTTCTCCGTGTAATTCAATAGTTTTTTCTCCGGGAGTGCTGCTACCGCCGCCGGGAAGAATGTCAATTTTTTGATTGGTGAATTTTATCTGACCCATAGTACCGTCTTCAACCATGATATACAAACCTGAGGGAAACAAGCCGTCTGTAATATTAATAGCAGCTCTCGTTTTGCCGTCTTTTCTGAGGACTAAACCGTCATAGAAGCTTGCACTACCTTTTACCTGTCCTACCATTGCCTCAATTTCGCTGCCCTCCTGAATGGATTTTCCCATAAGAAGAGTAGCCGTGCTTTCACCTTTGTCAAGGTCAATGTAAAACCTGCCGTCTGCGGTCTGCATTCTGCCGGAAACGATTTTATCTGCAATTATGGTTTTGGCTGCAATGTCGTTTAAAATTGCGTTGCCGTCCTTATCGAATCCACGCCATGTTTTGCCGCCGTCATTTGAAACAGCCACTACAAGACCGTTTCGCTTCCATATGTTTTTGCTCTCCGAAAGCAGCGGTTTGTCGTGGGAATAGGTAATTACTGAGCCGTCCTCAAGGGTTTCGGTTGTAACATAGTACCCAACGGTCGCCGCAGCCATTGCCGCAAACTGCTTTGCGTATGTGTCGTAAATATCTATTTTCTTATCCGTTTCACGCTTTGAAGAATTGACCGCAACGCTTGTTGAGGTTTGCTGATAACTTTTGTTCCATGCTACGGATTTAGAAAAAGCTCCTATACTTACAGGATTGCCCATGCGGTAATGATAAACCATTGCGTATGAACGATAGCCGTTCCCCTGACGGTCATATACTGTTACAGGGTCGCCTGATTCGAGGGCGGGATTTGAATGTATTTCGCTTGCAAAAGGACGGAAAGTAAAGCCTATTGTCTTTTCGCCAAGCACATTCAAAAGTTCCTGAGTGTTGTTCTGACAGAGGATATTGTCTGTAAGGTCAATTACATAGCCCTCTTCACCTACCATGAACTCTTCGTCGGTAAGCTGGTTTTTAGCTTTTATGCCTGTAAGCACAACATCAAAGGACCACATATCAGCAGGAGTTTCTACATCGGCGCAAGGCTCACTTTCGGTGTCGTACCATTTGAGCATCAATTTTCCCGTTTCATCAAAGGTTACAAAGTTTGCTGTAAGAGGCGCAAGAAACTCCAAAACACGCCTGAATGAAATATCTTCATCAGAGGGACGTTCATCTACTACATAATCGGCATTTGTGAAATCCCTTGTGGCAAGAACTACCCCGCAGCAATTGCAGGCATCTTCTAAAATTTCTCTGAGAGTTGCGGGGTATCTGAGAGAACTGAGAGAATACTTTTTGTCAAATGCAAAGGTCTGGTCATAGGTTTCAAGACGCATTGTAAGACCTCGTATATTTGATTTTTCCACCACGTATGTACCGAGACATACCCACTCTATGACGTTCCCTTTTTCCCAGTTCTGCTCAACTACAAGACCTACATAAACAACTGCCGTGGCTTCGTCAAAACAAACCTGACTGTATCGGCCGTCATAGTTATTTATTGTCAGATTCATTGAGTTTGCAAGTATTCCTCCGTACCGAAATCCGTCTGTTGTAGAAACCTGTGCATCAACCTCTATGCCGTTCTGAACAATATCCGTGTCGCCTAAATTGTATACTGTGCCGTCCTTTAAAGTGACAATAGCTTTATAGTGCCACTCTCTTCCCGGATACGGAACTATTTCTTTGTAAATATTCGATACATTACGCATAAGTAAAACTCCTTACTTTTCGATAAAATTACAGGTAAGACCACGCCAAAAAGTTTCACCGTTAACGACAACAGCTATGGGGGCTGTGCGATCACCTGCATAAAACACTCTCGTTTCCTCTGTTCCCGAATATGGGTCAGTATATGTAACGTTAAAAAATACATTTGCAGTCAATTGCAAAATCTCTGAAATTTCCTGAGTGGTTAAAATTCCCCATTCGTTGTTGATCTTTCTTTTGACAGTAATTCTGTCACGGTACATATTGCCAAGAGGATCACGTGTGCTTTCGTTATCAAGATCGGACAGAATAATCTGCATTGAAACCGGCTGCGCCGTATAAACTCCATTAATCTTCATACGAATCTCCTATCATGTAACAAGAACGGCGCCACGCTTTCTACCAAACGGGGCTTCTCCGTAAACCCACTCCATTATTCTTTCGCCGTCTATCTGAAGCACAAAGCTTAAAGGCTGCTGACCTGACGCTGTGTTCTGATTTCCTGCCGCTACTGCGCTTTTTACAAGTCCGTAAAGCTCATGAAGAGGTGTTATAGCTTCAGGAGAACGCTTATTATCTCCAACCATTGCAAGGGTAGGCTGTCTGACTATGCCGCCCGATGCAAAGGAAGGAAAAGCAGAATATAATGAGCCAAAAAAGGTAGAGCCGCCCCCTCTGTGAGTGTCTCCGAAGAAGTACTGCCATATAGATTTGGCTCCACTTTTTATGCCGTTCCAGATTGCCGAAAGGATGTCCTTACCTACCTGAATCCAGTCGGTTTTCATAATTGCATCTATGAGAGCTGCGGCAATTTCAATTGCTCCGTCTATAAGAATGGGAATTGCGTCCATTAAACCCTTAACAAGGGATTCTATAATTTTGGGTGCTTCTTCAATAATTACATCAAGACTGCCTAATATGCCTTTTACGAGGTTTACAAGCAGATCCACGCCTGTCTGAATTATCTGTGGCAAATTATCTGTAATGACTTGTATTATTTGCAAAACGACTTCGACAATAGCAGGTATTATATTTGGCAGGCACTGAGATATGCCGTTAATCAGCGACAGCAGTATTTCCATACCCGATTGGAGAATCTGCGGAAGGTTTTCTATAACGGTGTTGAGAATACTGTCTATTCCCTCTTTCATCTTCGGCATAAGCTCCGGCATTTTCTCGGAAAGTCCGGAAAGAAAATTAGTGAGGAACTGAACTCCTGCCTCAAATAGTTTCGGCAAGCCCTCAAAAATAGCCTGCAAAAGAAAAGTAACAATATTAGCAGCTGTTGTGCCAAGCTGCGGCGATATACTTATAAGACCGTTTAAAAGACTTGTAATAATCTGAATTCCGGCCTGCGAAATCTCTTCCCAGCGTTCATTAAGAGAGGAGAGAAAGGCGTTTATTATATCTGCTGCCGCTTTTGCAAATCCGGGAACGGACTGTGCAATTCGAGTCAAGGCATCGGCTATAAAAGCAGGAATAGCCGCTGCCGCCTGTTTCAGCGTATCTGTAATTTTTTGTACAAGCCCCTGAGCTTCAGCAGGTGTTTGTCCCACACCGCCTGATGAAGTATTTTCGTTTTCTTCGGAACTGTCTGAACCGATGTTATTTATTTCGTCAATTCCGGCAAGAGAAGCTGCCTTTTTTGCTTCCTTGCTTGTGTTTTTCAGAGCTTTAACCGCTGCTGTAGATTTTGCTACAGTTGTCCCGAAAAAAGATGAGGTAAATTCCGCTATTTTCCCGGTAAGATAAGCAAGCCCCTGAGTAAGAGCGGTAACAGCTGGCAGAGCCGCCTGCACCATGGGCATAAAGGCGGCCTGTATATTGCTGCCGATTTGACTTAATGAAGCTTTAAGAGCGGCATTTTGGTCAATAAAGTTACTCATCATATCTTTCACGGAACGGAAAGCCGCATAAAGCCCTGCCATAAACACAGCACTTTTAAAGGCCGACTTGATGCTTTTTGCAAGTCCGCTCACCTTTTTGCCTATTCCTTTTACAGCTCCCCCAACCTGCTTGCTGATTCCTTTTGTTGTGCCTTTCAGGCTCGATGAAAGACTGCTGGCAATTTTCTTTGCCGTTTTCTGCCTTGCCTGCTGCTTTTTCTGTTCAGCTTTTTCAGTCGCCTCAACCTGCTTTGCCTCAGCCTTTTCGGCAGCAGCCCGCTCCTGTTCAAGGAGCTTATGGGCTTTATCCGCCGCTTTTTGCCGCTCTTGACTTTTCTTTTGCTCCGCTTTTTGAGTGGCAATTTGAGTTGACAGATTAAGCTTTTCTTCAGCTGCTAAAAGCCTGCTGTTTATTTTTTCGGATTGAGCAACAAGCTTTGTATAATCCTTATCCTTCGAGAGGGAACTTTCCGCATCTTGCAGCATTCCTTTTCGGTTATCACCCCATAAGGACTCTATGCTTTTGATTTTGGTGTTTCGCATTGAATCAAGCTTAGCGTTGACGCTTTCGAGTTCTCTTTCCAGTTCAGAAACCCTGAGCTTTGCATTTTCCACTGAGGAATCAAGAAAACCTTTTGAGCCCTTTGACACGCTCTGCACGGACTTGTTTATACTCTCCATGCTTTTTGAAACGCTTTCCCTGGCTTTTTCAGCAGGCTTGGAAACAGAATCTTCTATATCCTTGCCAACCTTGCCGAAAGTGCTCGAAATTGCTTTACTGGTACGTGATGCTATGTCTTCTATGTCTTTTTTAACGTTACACTGAATCGTTGCAGCAAAAGAAACCGCTCCATCATCTTTCTTCTCCGATATTTTAACCGCCTCCCTTCTTACCGAACGCCGCTGCAAAGGAACGTTCCAGCGCCTTCATCTGTTCTTCATAACTTCTGAAAAATTCGGGGTCCCCCATTATTTTCCGGCTGCGGAAACGCTGCCAGTCGTTATATACCTTTTTCTGTTCAGAGGTGAATTTCTTTATTGCTTCTCTGTCTGTTTCGCTTCGTATTGAAACAATCCTGCCTAAAGGTGTATCCTCCATAAGGCCTGAAACCAGCTTTGCCCAGTCGGAATATTTAAGTTCTTCCTGTTCTGAGGGTATGATGCCGTACTGCTTGGCAATGCTTTGCTCAATGAGTACAGCATCCTTTTCCATGTCATACCAAAACTCAATTTGCTGCTTTGGCTTCCTGAAATCGAGCCTCAATCTCTTCAGGCTTCTCACCTGAAACTGCCGCCCCTATGAGAGTAAGCAACTGTGTGTAGGCAGGAAACGGCAAATCCATTTCCTCTATTTCCTTTGCGGCTTTTTCTCCCAGGGCGAGTTTTATCATTTCTCCGTCAGCGTCCTCAGGGGACTTTTTACTGATTTTTGAAATTTTATCAACCGTCTTTTTACGGTCATCTACTTTGTAGATCTTGTCACCTATTCGGATTTCGGGTTTTGAATTAATAAGCTCTTCCGACAATGTATAAACTGCCATATTAAAACATCTCCTTTGATAAGAATAAAACCTCCCTGTTTCCTTCAGGGAGGTTTGCTGTTAAACCGCTTCTGTATATTCGGGCTTTCCGTCGCTCATAAGGTCAAATTCCAATGTATCTACATTGGTACTGTCACCGCCTCCGGGTGATGTAACATTTACAACACAGTCAAAGTTAAGCTTTGCACCGCTTGGGAATTCCCATTCTGCTTTACTGTCACAGTCTCTGCCCGTTTTCCATGCAAGACCGGCCACATAGTCGTTACCGGGATCGCCTACATATCTTTTACCTGACAGAGAAATGGTGAAACCCTTACCGGTCATAAGGCGGCGAATCCATCCCTCTTCGTCCAAGGGAGTCCACTCTTCAACATTTCCATCCATAGAAACGGAAAAGGTTTCCATTTCCTTAACTATTACCATTGACTCTTCGCCTTCGCCACGACCTGTGGAGCTTATCTTGAACTTGTTGTTGAAAACCGGAAACACTCCTGTTACTGCCATAGCTTTCACTCCTTTCTTTCGTAAAGCTTAAAGTTTATTACGTATTCAAATATTCCTCTTTCGTCCTTGCCTGCAAAAACAGGCTCAGATATATCCGCATAGCTCACATGAGGAAAGTTCGCTTCGCACAGCTTTTTAAACATTTCCTTTGCTTTTTCCTCTGCCTTTACGGGGCTGTTTGTCCAATGTATAAGAACGGTAAAGTAATAGCAGCGGATAAGGGTTGCTTCTTCTCCGCCTACGGCTATCTGACGCACAGAAGGAGCACGTTTATCGCTGTACACCCCTATGGTTTCTGTAAGGCTTGAATCTATATGACCTGCCGTAACATATGTATCCTCAGAAAGCAGATTTTTAACTGCTGCCGCTGCTTCTTCAAGGGTCATTTTCCCAGTTCCTTTCTGAAATTTTTATCATATGCGTTCCTGAAAAAATCCTCATACTTTCCGCCCTCGCCCCACATTTCAAACCATCCCGCTCTTGCGTTGGGGTTGTTTACGGTTTGAAAGTTGTATTCCGGATGATAATAAAGCCGTCTCGCCTGAGGTGCATCAACAATAATCATGGCGTCTATGTAATCGCCATTTTTCCTTACATCTGTAAAGGTCTGCTTGTTTTGCATATCTCCCGTATCAAAAGGCATAACTTGGGCATTTCTGATTTCAGTCAGAGTGTCCTCAATTGCCGTTTGGGCGGCTTTAAATGCTGCATTCTCCATACTCTTCACCACACGTGAATTGATTCTTACCTTAACTGCGATTTTCATTAAATCAGCTCCAGCTTGGTAAAATTAACAGTGCCGTCAGGGTTTCTTGCTCTTTCGGCACTGTAGATACGGCGGATAGTGTCGGAACCACCGGCATTTTTTACAACCAATTCTCCCTGAAGGTCCATACCGGGAGCTATGTCTCCTCCGAAAAGAGCGACGGACGACAGCCTTACAAGCTGCCTGTCAGGCTGTGTAACCCAGTGAGATTTTTCAGAGTAGTTGCATTTTGTTTCAAAAGAGGCGACAGTCTTTGAGCTTCCGTCAATGTTTAGTCCACAATGGATGTTTACAACAACATCGGTATGACAAACGCATTCAGGAACAAGTTCAGGATATCTGCTCATGTCGGAGGTCTCCAATCCATCCCCCGGTAAGTAAAACCGAAGTTTTTTAAAATGGCATAGGCTTCTTTACAAACAACTGTGCCTGACTGATTTATAACACCGTCCTCTTTAAAACTCATAGATACTCCATTTATTCCATAGGACGCTAAAGGGCTGTCAAAAAGACCTGCATACTGATGGATGAACTCAGCCTGCAATTTTATCGCTCTTTTAACTGCCTCCACTGTGCCTTTCGGAAGTTCATCGAAGCAGCTGCGCAAACGATTGAAGGTGACGGCGTCGATGTCATCCTCTGCCTGCTCTATGTCCGCATTTTCTATTTCGGATGGAAAAGCGCGATAATCTTCACCTTTAATATACCGTCCCATTATTTGTCTGCTCCGTTTTTATTAGCTTTGGATGCATCTGCTTTTGAGTTCTCTAAATGTTTAAGTTTTTCCTCCAGCTCCTTTATCTTATTAAGAGCCTGCTGATATTTTGCATAGGAAACAGTTTTTCCCGCTCCCGTCTCAATCAGCTTTCCGTCGTCGCTGTAAATATCATATCCTCTTGCCTGATATCCTTTCGTTTCGGCTTCCGTGATTGTGTAGCGTTTGTTCTGTTTTTTGGCGTACATTAGGTTCCCTCCTTTATTCAGCGTCCACGTTCATCATGATACCTGACTTACGGGTGTCGATAACAAACAGGTCGCCATATTTGCGGTTCTGATACAGGTATCCGTCGCCACTTGTATGAGTTCCGGGAGCCCAAAGACTTATATATGAATGCTTGTCACATGCAAGAACAGAAGAAGGATGGACAAGAATCATGTTTATCTGTTTTGCATCTCCGGCAGCCTTGAATCCGTCGGTAAAGTCATAGCTTGTCTTCATTCTTCCCTTGGGAACCTTTTTAAGAGTTACGTCATCCAATGAACGAACACGGCGGTCTATGCTCTGCTGTACAGATGCATCCAGTGTTCTGGTGATTTTATCCGCCTGTTTAATTAAGGTATAAATCGAAGGAGTAACATAGAGCATACGTCCGTCCTCGGGAACTTCCTCATCATCCATATTCTCCATCCACTTGTCAAAGGTAGTCAAAATGTTTTCAAGAGACAAAACAGTGTTGTCGACTGCTCCGCCTGCATCAGTAAATTCACTGTAAAGCTTTGAGAAACGATAGGCGTCGGTTTCGGGAATTGCCTGTTCTTTTTCAAAGGCGTTGGTAATATTGGCAGCGGAAAGCGCCTCGTTTGTCTCATCCACATCCATGGCGTCAACAAAGAATTCAACATCACGGTCATGTTCAAGAGTTTTTGTCATATACTCATTTGAAACACTCTGACGATTAAAGCCGCCGTTTCTGTTGTGGTCTTTGTATCCGCCTAAAGTAATGTAGGGAATTTTTATTGTTTTAGCGTTGAGAAAAGTTACGTTCTGAGTTGTAAGCTCAGCTGAGCAAAGCTCACGTTTGTACTGCTGCATAAGGTCTTTTTCAAACCTTGTGGCATAGTTTACTGTGTTAGGCATTTTAAAATATCATTCCTTTCTTATTTGTTTCCAAAGGCACGGGAAATGGCATCGTCATCTTCCGTAGTTTGATTCTTTGTTCCGTCAGCACCTACTTTAAATCCGGCGGATTTATCTGTCTCCTTTTTTGCATTCCATTCAGGATGTCTTTTAAGCACGTTTTTAACAGCCTTTTCAATGCTGTCGCTGTCCGGTGTTCCTCCCTCCTTTCTTATGTCGTGTACTGCAAGAACTACAGCATCTTCGGCAAAGGAAACGTCCATACCGCTTTTAATTGCGTAAAGTTCAGCCTTTGCGAGAAGCAGCTCCTGAGAAAAGTCGTTTTTTTCGGGATTGTCGGATTCTGCCTGAGCCGGGGAAGATTCTTCCTTTTGCTCGCCACTCATATCATCCTCTTTTTCTTCGGCTTTCTCTTCGGCAGATTCTGTGCCCTGTTTTTCCGCCGCTTTCTCAGAAGTTTCAGACTGTGTGCCGGAAGTTTCCTCAGCAGAGGTCTGTGTCTGCTCATTTTTCTGCTCTTCAGTCTCTTTGCCTGGCACATTCTTTTTCTTTTCGTCTTCCAAATTTTTTCCTCCTTTGTAAAATTATGTATGAAAAAAGCAGCCCTTTTCGGACTGCTTGCTTCTGAAGCTTTTACTTATTTATTTTGTTTTACCACTTGAGCCCCGGCTTAAAGCGAATACCGTTATCTCCGGGAAAAGGAGTATCGTGTTCGCCTCTGTCAAAAATTTCTTTTGGTATTCCGTTGGGGAAAGCGTCACAGGTAGCGTCTTTATGGTAGTGAATACAATCATTACACATAATATGTCCCAGTGCCGAGGGCTGCGATATACGTGCTCTGAATCTGTCGTGCTCGGAGAGGTCTTTGTAACGTTCTTGCTGCTCCTGCTGGGATAAATGTTTAAACTCCTCAAATGTCAGATTTCTTTCATCCATATCTTGTTTCCCTCTCTTTTTGTAATTAAAAACCGTGAGCCTCTCGGGAACAGTATTTCCTGTTCCATCGGGTTATATTTTCGCATATCACGGCCTGTTTTACTCTCAATTATCAGCTGAATATCCATAGATTCATCATACACTATTGTACTGGTAGATGTAAAGGCTTGATATGTAACTATACGTCCTGGAATATGTTCCTGATTGAATCTTTCTAAATCAGTCATCATATCACTCTCAAGAGAACGATATACTTCACCTTTATATATGGGAAGCTTAGCAATTGCTCTTTCTATATTGCTGACGATCTCTTCCTCTTGCTGGCTGAGAGACTCATCTCTTCGCAGCAAATCATTAATTTTATAGCTTTCAGCTGATTTGTATGTATTAAGCGCATATATGTCCTCATCTGTCATTTCATCAACAGGATTGTGCTGTACATCTGCGTTCTTTTCTTTTAACTGAGGTGATTTATTCTCAAGTGATTGTGAAACGTCCCCTTTAGCTGTTTTTTCTTCCGTCCTGATTTCACCGGATAAAGACGTTTTTTCTTTAAGGGTGTAAACTTTTTCTCTCCAATAATCTCGCCTCAGAACGTCTTCATGTTCAGCTATAAATTCTCTGAGATTTTTTTGAGCCTCTCTCACCTTTTTTTGATATGTTTTCCTTTGCCATTCCTCCTGAGTTCCCTCGGCAAGACGTTTCCACTTTCGCACCTCCCGCTCAAGTTCACGCTGCTTTGCTTCAAGCTTTGAGTTTTCACGGATTTTATTTTTATCGAGAGGTTCTGGTAGGCTGCTCGTTCCTTCATCCCAGGTTGACAGCGTA
This sequence comes from uncultured Oscillospiraceae bacterium, assembly GCA_949289045.1. Taxonomy (GTDB): domain Bacteria; phylum Bacillota; class Clostridia; order Oscillospirales; family Acutalibacteraceae; genus UMGS263. Next base: position 51,911 of record CASEMN010000013.1, on the reverse strand, counting down.
TGACGGCAATTAGGATGAAACAATCCCCCTTTAACCGCCACGGAAAGGAGGGTGTACCATTTGCCGTTGACGCTTTTGCCTTTATCTCCGCTTCGCTCACCGCTGAAAGGCATAAACACATCGTCTATATAAACCTTTCCCTGCCAAGGGAGACAGGTTTCGGAACAAGCTCCGTATTGGGATACGATTACCGTATCTATTCCCAGTTCCATACGCTTTTCCGCTTCGCCCTGAAGATATGAGCGTGTTGCGGCGGTTCTCAGAGCCATTTGTACATAGTCTGCTATATTGTGCCTGCTTCCGTCTTTATAGACAATACAGTCAATGCCCTTTTCTAAAAAACTTTTTGTAGCCATATCTATGGCCTGTGGAAGTGTAACCACTCCGGATGACATTGCAAGATGAGCTTTATATACAGTTTGACGGTATACATCGTCCATCATTCTCAATGCAGCAGACTGAGCGTTTTCTTCCAAATTTAAAATATCGGAAATCAACGCCTCGTTCCTGCGTCGGTTTATTCCGAAAAACGATTTCTCTGTAACTCCGTCCTGCGTTTCACCATGTCCCTCTGCAAACTGCTCCTTGAGCAATTTTTCTGTCTCAGAGCCTATGACCTTCTTGTATCTATTCATAAGCTCTCTGTTTTCCCGCCTGAAATTTTCTATATTGGCAAGCTTCAGGGACTGCCACGCTGGCCATTTAAAGCCCTCTTCTTTCTCCCATTCCTCATGAGATTTAAGATTTCTGTGAAGGGAGCCTATCAGTAAAGCCTCTATCTCGGCAAAAATATCCGATATATCACTCCACATCAACTATCTCATCCCCTACTTTAGGAGGAGCTCCGGAAATAAGACCTTTCATTGTGTTTATGCGTTTAATCTCTTCCTCCTTCCACTTTTTGTCTTTACTGTCTCCCCAAAGCTCTTCCACCTGGGCTTCTACACTCATTGTTCCGGCTGTTGCCGCTTTATTCACTACATCCACTCGGCTGTCAAAATCAGGAGCTCCGTATTCGCCAAACTCCACGGTAGGACAATAGCTTCCCGGCGATCGGCTGAGCATATTGTCATATGTCATGAGCAAAGCTGAAATAAGCTTAGGCAGTGCTTTTTCAAGTGCACTGGTTATGGCATTTCTTGTATGTCCCGTTATGTCCTTTTTCTCACGCTGTGCATCAGCTGACGACATTTTTCCTAAGTCTATTCCTAATGTTGCGGGAGAAAGAAGACCTTGAAGACATATATCGAGAGTAGAAGTGTATGCGCTCAGATATGCTTCATAATTAATATCAGGCTGCACAACCTGTATCTTTTGCTCTGAGCTGTCTGTCCCGCTGCCGCTGTCAATCTTTATATAATCAGCGCCAAAAGCGCTCACTTCCTGCATTTCGCCTTTGCTGTTTCTTGGTATAAGGTCGTCGGGAATGTACCTCTGCACACGTCCACGCCTTACAGCGTCCATCCACTGACTTATCACTTCGTCATAAGCGTCAAAATCATCTGTTTTATTATCAAAAATTGATTTTCCTCTGCCGGGATATTTACTGCTGGAATAAATCTTAAACGGAACCGCCATTATGAAATCTCCGGCAAAGGTAATAGGCTTATATTCCGAAAGCTCTTTGATAGTTTTTAGGGAAACCTCGTGCTCTCCTCTGAAAAGATGATATTCTACTTTATTTTTTGAATATATTTCTTCAAGGGTATATTTCACTGATTTTTGAACATAGTTAGTGTAAAAACGTATAGCTGTTATCCTGCCTCTTTTGAAATCGAATTTTACTCTGTCGGCTGGATAAAATTCACAAAGCGGATAAGGGGAAATCTCCGGGTCCACCGAAATCTTAAATGCGCCGTCACCTGTAACCAGTGTCTGACTTACCGCCTCACCTATAAGCTCGGCAAAATCTATCTCCTTTTCTATATTTTCCCAGTCTGTGTTTCCTTCATCTCCGAAAACCTCAGGCGAATAATCCGCCTTCACTATGTACGTCAATGTGTCAACAATCACCGACGGCAGCCCACTATGTATTCTTCTTATTTTCCTGTCAGTTGGTACACTCGCCCAGAAGCGCCCACCTGTTGTATTCAGCTGCCTGTATAACTGCTGAAGTTCTCCGGCTACTCCTCGATACCAAATTTTGTTTTTTATTACATTTGCTTCAAAGCTTGTTTCCTCGCTTATAATTATGCTTTGCTGCGGCGCAGACTGGATTTGCAGCCAGTCTCTTATCATGGCTTTCACCCTTTCTCCGATTTTTCCCATTTTCTCAGCTCCAATCTATCCACTTAAACTCACGGCGCAATATCGTTCGTACAAAATACCTTATTTCATCCATTGCGTGGTCGTTTTCCTTTATGGGTTCATCTTGCACGGATTTATCGTTCCATGAATAAAGCCCGAATTCCGTTATGGAATCTTTACATTCAGGCAGAATTTGAAGCATACCCTTATTGAGCGCTGTAGCTACATTACGTATTCCGCTCACCACTTCATTATTGGCATGGAAAACTCTGAAGCGCTTGTGGCGTTTGATTGTCTCAATGAAACTTGAAGCAGACGGGTCGATTACAACTCGCTCTATGTATCTGTCACCTGCCAGTTTTTCAAGCTCACTGTAATATTCTTCATCTGTCTTCGGCATCAAACTCTTTCTGCCTGAATAGTAGAATTCTTTTATTCTGTAAGCTTTTTCTCCGGCTACGCACCAAAGGCCTGCGGAAAACGGATTATAGGTTCCGTAGTCAACGCTTATAAACCAGCGTCCTTTTTTCAAGATAGAAACATCTTCAAGTCTTCCGACTTTAAACATGGGATAAACAAGACCTGAAGCAAGAGCCCATTTGCCTAAAATAAATCTATCGTAATAAACAGTTCCTGAATATTCATTTTTGAGGTTTTCAACAAATGTGGGATCAAGAAAAGGATTGTCGTCAATGGTATATGCCTGCTGATATATATCAGCGTCGCTTTCAAGAAACTTTTTAAACCAATGCATGGGGCTTTCCGGGTTGCATGTACCGTCAAAGCAACTGTTTGGACAAGACAAACGGCTCTTTAGCATCTGGAAAACATCTTCGTGCCATGTTGTTATTTCATCACCGTAACAATATTCAAATGCAGCGCCTTGTAATTTACTTACCTGGTTTATCTTGTCAGCTCCCAACGCATAACATTTTTTACCGAATATGTTTACGGTATTGTTGCTGCTTATCTGCCCTACAAGCTCAGGCGACCATATGCTGCGCATGGGTTCAAGTATATTTCTCTCAAGGGTTCCTTTTGTATTTCCCAATAAAACTATAAGCCCGTTCTGTTGGCATTTAAGAATTCTTTTAGGTATAACAAAATAGTCAAGAAAGGTTTTTCCTGAGCGTGTTGCTCCTGTTTTTACATTCCACCTGTGATTGCAGTTCATTAAATATTCAGTCTGCTTCTGACTAAATGACACTGTTTACACCCTCTAAAATTTCCTTTGCTTTTTTTAGGACTTCGCTTTCTTCCGTCTGTTCCGGGCAGTTACTCCACCCTTTGAAATTGTTTGTCAAGCTGAACGTTGCTCCTCTTACTCCTTCTCTGTCGTATAGCCTGCTTTCAGCGTATTCTTCACATCTACTTTTCGCACGCATTATCGTGTCAATAAACTTCGGTCTTGCCTGGTAATTAAGGAGTGCTTGACGGCTTGTAAAGCCCAGTGCAAGAGCGAGACCTGTTACAGTAGGTGGCTTTGCACCAACAATAACAGGGTTTCCGTATTTATCTAAAACCGCTTTTCCTTCGGTATCTGTGAGCACTTTACCCTCACACTGAGTAAAATAATCGTCTATTTTTTTCTGCATTTCTTCGGGGCTTTTAAATTTAGGAGGTCTGCCGCCTTTGTTTTTTGTGTTCACATATTCACCACCTCGGTTTCATTGTAATTGATTGCAAAAAGGCATAACAAAACCCGCTCCTTGATTGGAACGGGTTTTTCTTTTTATCTCAGCTTATATTATAGCAGAAACAAAAGTAACAAAAGTAACAAAAGTAACAAGTTTATTCGTTTGCTTCTTTGATGCGCCTATAACATATCATTTTAACGCTGGCTTCTGTATTGTTTCCTCCTACGCTTGCTGCAACCTGACGCCACGAAAGGCCGTTCACGAAGCGAAATATAAATATCTCTCTTGTAAGGCTATCATCAATTTCGGTGATATATCTCATAAGGCGGCTGCGCTCATAGATGCATTGCTGCTGTTTTGTCGCTATGATTGCTTTAAGGTCCATTATATCAACTACGGATAATTCTATCTTGTTGCCGTAAGCGGTGCTTCTCGGCATACCTGAGAGATTGGGAGAGGACGGAGAAGTAAGCTTTGCTTCCAGTTCCTCAAGGCGGCGGCGGTCATTCTCTATTTCACGGTTAAGGTAGTAGAGCTGTGATAGTTCTTTAAGGGTCATTTATCCCGCTCCTTCGATTCTCATTTATTATACTGCACATATTAATGCCGCAGGCAAAAAATCAAGGTATACGCTGCCTTTGTCAGCTTTCATTTTCACCTCATATTCTTTAAGGTCAGCAGTTGTGATATATTTGCGTCCGAAGCTTTGCTTCATATACTTCCACTCGTGCCACGGAATAGCAAAATAGCGGTCTTTGATGCTTATCAGAACAAAGCACAGCGCACCTAATTCGTAATGTATGCGCAGAGCCTCAGCCTGAGCGGGAGTTACCCGCTCCTGCTTCATTGTGTCTGAATCTGTGTGCTTTGCCTCAAATACTACCGCCCTACCTCCCGAAAGAGTGCCTTTATAATCTGGCTGGGCGGCGGCGGTGTATATTGCTGTAAATTTGCCCTGCCTGTCCGCTCCGCTTATGGGACGCATAGGCTCAGGGGTCTTTTCTATGTATGCAAGCTTTCTGTTTTTGTATACTTCACAAGAAGTTTCTATGAGCTTTTCGAAGGCTGCTCCTGATGCACGGGAGCGGGAACCTATGAGCTGCTTTTCAGAACTTGTCATTCTTCTACCACCTCAAAATAGTGCCCTACAAGTTCAGAGGCTTTGTTTTGAAGAGGCTGTTCGGAATTGCGGGTACATATGTAAAGTATTCCGTCCTCTGTGTAATACTTGTCCTTGAAAACCGCCATATTGATTTTAAACGGGATAGGATCTTCCTTTGTGCCTATGTGGGTTTCATCTATCCTCTCGAATATGGACTCTGTGCCCTGTCCTGGTACCCAGTTCTCAAGAAACTGCTGTTCGGGTGGGATAGTCTTGTACAAATCTTCGCCATACGTGAATTTAAAACCTGCTTCTTTAGCTGTGAAATTAGCGTCTACAAGCTCTTTCCAAGTCGGATAATAAGATTTCATTCTCAGCGCTGTATTATCATCAACTGTTAATTTGTTGATCTGCTGCTTGGCAAATAAGGTAAACACTTCAGATTCAGTTAATATTTTGAGTTTATCTTGCATCTCTTCGTTTTTTTGCTTTTTAACCTCTTCTTCTGTCATGTTCTGTAATATTCCGTTGATTATTTTATTCATGCATCTTCACCCCACAATCTAACCTCTGTTCCCACCGGAAATTTATTGCCTTCGGTGTTGGTCTTAAGGATAATTAGCGGAATATTATTAATTGAATCAAACACGGTCGGGTTTAAGAATTCATTGGTTAACAATGCACCAGATGCATATCCGATAGCTGCACCATTAATACCAACCACATTTATTTTTATAGAGCGCTTATTGGTTTTTACACCCTGCATCGAACCTATTACTCTGCGATATGCGCTTTTAGACCCAAAATATGCCCAATAAGCTGTATTGACCTCCGCTGCTTCCGGGTCTGCCGGAACAACAATTGCTCCTATTACGCTTCTTAGATTAAGTGGCTTTTGTTCCATATCCTTGTTTATTTCTATTCTTACGCTATCTTCTTCGGTTACAAAATTTGCTATTTCTCTGAGAGATGAACCGCCTCCATCGCCGCCCGTTCCGTCTCGACCTTTAGGTATGCCGAGATTCAGCATCGGATTTTCTGTATCGCCTGTAATACTTGCGGTCGCTTCTGACCCTGCCGGTAGCGTTTCAACTGTTCCAATCTGAATATTAGGCGTTTTGCCGTCTGCACCATCCTTACCCGGTGTCCCCGGTTCGCCTTTTTCTCCCTTTGCTCCTGGTTCTCCGGGTTCGCCTTGTATTCCTTGTTCACCTTCATCGCCCTTTTCGCCCTTCGCTCCCTGTAATCCCTGCTCCCCCTGCTCGCCACGGTCTCCCTTGTCTCCTTTATCGCCCTTTTCACCCTTGATATTAACCGGCTCAGGGTTTGGCAAGTCTTTGTCGTTCGTCCAGCTGATGACGCCCTCAGGCGATACCGACGGGGTGAATGTTGCTCCGTTCTGTCCCTCGCCGCCCACACCGGTCGGGTCTTGCCAGTTGTAGTCTTTGTCCTCATCGGATTGCTTCGTAAGCACCTGTCCCTTTGTTCCGCCCACTGGGATTATATCAAGCACTTTCCCTGCTTCCTCCTGAGCTTGCTGCGCTGATAAGGCAGCTTCGTCAGCGCTGTTCTGACAAATGGATATGAGCTGGGATATAACATCCTTTTCCTCTGGAGATATTTCGGGCTCTTCAACTTCCAATCCTTCGAGAACCCTCATCTGTGCAAGTGCTGTATTCCATTCGGCTGTAATCGTGCCGTTTTCGTCTGTTTTAACGGCGCATATAACAAATTTGGTGTACCCTCTGTAATGAGTGACAAGGCGAGAAAAAGGCCATGTGAAGGTTATGTAATCCTCTTCACCTTCCAAAGGCTTCAGGTCAGTTACAATATACTGCCCTTTTTCCTGACGGCTGTTTATGTAATTGATCCTTAATTGCATCTGAGTGAAATCTGCTCCCTCAACGATTTTAGGAAACTTGAATTTTAATCCCCTTACATTTTCATCGGATTCAACACCCGCTATACGCTGAGGCTCTGTAAGGGTGAGCTTCCTGCTGACAGGTTCTAATGTGCAATATTCCTGCATTAACATTACTCCTTTATTTGTCTTTGTCATAATAGTGAACAAGGCTTTCACCCGTGATTCTCAGTTCACGGGCTATTCCTGTTATTTTTTCATGCTGTTCTCTCAGTCGGCAAAGCTCCCCGCCCTGAGCTTTGTACATTTTGAGTTTTATTTTTGCTGCCTCCCGCAGCAGCACATGGGATTGCCTAAGGTATTCCCTGCCTGTTTCTTCAAGGGTCATGGCACATATACCCGCTCCTTTCTGTCTGTTATTCTTTAATCTCGGTTTCAAGCCATTCTTTGCAGCTTTTTGTATTGTCACAATATTCGCCCGGCATGGCGTCATCTGATACAGAAATAATAAACTCTGCCATTTCGTCAACGGACATTGATGTAATTCTTTCGTAGTGGGTCACGGTTCGCTCCCTCCTCTCGCTGGTTTTATGTACATTCCGCATTTAAACGGAGCGTTAAGACATTTGATTTTGCAGCTGCTGTAATGTTTGCAGTTATAGCAGCAGGTGTTATTCCTGAGCTTTGAACAGCGGAATATGCTGCATACTTTATCTTCCTTAGGCGGTCTGCTCATTTGCCTGTCCTCCTTTTTCTTCTTTTGTCGCCTGTGGCGTAAAGCTCATATTCAAGCCGGCGGAGTTGTGAAGCCAGCTCCCTGATTTTTGTGTTATCTTCTGTATAGGCTTTATACTGCGGACACTTAACGTGACAGCCTACAAAGCGTAAGGGGCAATTCTTACAGGGTGAACGCATGGTGTTACTTCCTTTCGATGGTTAAGAATTTGACACTAAATCAAATAGAGTGAAGGTGTTTGCTTTGTCATCAGCTTCTTTTAGATATCCGACGCCGTCACGAAAATACCCATTGTTAAGCTCTATACCTATGCCATATCTTCCATCATCTACTGCAACTTTAGGTACTGTCATAATTCCGCCGAATGGGTCTAATACAACATCACCTTTATTGCTGTAACGGTTAATAATTCGCTCTACTATATCCAGCTGAAGAGGACAGACGTGCATCTCCTGCTGCCTGCGGCTCTGACTGCTGTTCAGTGTTCTCATGCGAACTATGTCATCCCATACTTCATCATTCCATGAACCCGGAGCCACTACCATAAACGTTGCAGGGAGTTTTCCGTCTTTATCGAGCTCTTTTGCAAGAGAAACGTGCTCTTTGTAGTTGTATACTGTATCCCGGCTAAATTCACGGTATACTTTTTGGAGATTTGATACAGGTACCTTTAGTAGCTCTTCTTTTGTTACTAAGCGGTTACCGCTCGACCTCCAAAAGCCATGTGCATCTATCTGCCACTGCGCTCTCGTGTATTCTTCTTTTGTTTTCGTCACTGGCGTATCCGCATATGCTTTGGATGTATCTGAGGGCAGCTTGCGAAACAACAAAATGTATTCAGGACAGCCTACGCCCATTTTAGTACCGTCCTTACATTGTTCAGTCCAGCCGAGTCTGTAAGTCTGATTGTTCTCCCGGACAACGTCAGTCACAACGGTAATCATGCCGAAATATTGAAAGCCATGCTTCATATAGTGCTCAATGCACATTGCGTGAAATGGTTCCATCGTGGGCATTCCTGTGCCTGTTGCATTACCGAACAACACTCTGTCTTTAACGTGGATGGCTGCTACACGGCCAGGCTTTAAGATTCTCAATAAATTCGGAGTAAGGTAATCCATTTGTTTAAAGAATCTTTCCGTATCTTCATTGTGGCCAAAATCGTTGTAACTGGGTGTATATTCGTAATGGTTGGAGAACGGGATGCTTGTATGTATTAAATCAATGCTGTTGTCTTCCATAATGTCTGTTTCTAAAACACAGTCATTATTTATAGCTTTAAAGCTTTCACCTTCTACTATCACTCTTTTCACTCCTATTGTTCTTGCAAGTTTATCAATTTGCGACGTGCCGGCAAGACCGTATTTTTTAACAATTTCTCGCATCTTCTCTGAAAGATAGTTATGCTTTTTCCATTTGTCCATGAGAGTGTCGAGAATTGGCTTTTCAGCTTCCGTATAAATGATGTCTATTATCACTTTTTCGGACTGCAAAAACCTGTACACCCTATGTATGGCCTGAATAAAGTCATTAAACTCATAATCTATCCCGATGAAAACAGCTCTGTGACAATGCTTTTGAAAGTTGCATCCTGAGCCGGACAAAGATTTTTTAGTGGCAAATATTTTAATGCTGCCGTTTGAAAAGTTTATAACTCTCTGTTCCCGCTCCTCATAGTCCATAGAACCGTATATATCTACGGCCGTGGGAATCTGACGTTTAATCTCATGCCTTTCAGCTTCAAGGTCATGCCATAAAATAAAGTGAGCATCCGGATCCTCTTCTATTATTTCTTTTGCCTTTGCAACTCTCTTCTGAATTGATGTATTTTTCTCTTTCGCTGCATCCGAAAGACTTATTGCTGCCTCCCGTAGGAATTGTATTTGCCCGCTCTTGTCGCATGAGCTGCAATATTCATCCTGAATTTTGTGAAAACGCACATCCAAAGGCGGCAATGCGTAGCCCTCATCGCTGTATCCTAAATCTGAAGGTAAGTTTATAAACAATGCCCATGTGCTCATCCATATCCAAAACTCTTCTTCTCGGTGAGGATAAAGCGTAAGATTGTTTGCTTTTGTACTGTCACGCTTAAAGAATCGAGTTAATGCCTGTCCGGTATCCATTACCTCAAGATAACCGGCATAGTGAATAAGCTCTTTATATTTATTCGGTGAAGGTGTGGCCGTAGAAACAAGCTTATATTTAACTCCCTTGAATTTATCGAGAAAAGTTTGGTATGTTTTGCTGCCGAATGAACGAAGAACTGATGCTTCATCAAGGGAAGTTGCTACAAACTCCTTAGGGTCTATATCACCGTCACGGACCCGCTCATAATTCGTAATGACTATTGATGTCTGTGCGTTTTTAGCTTCCTCCATATTGGTTACATATTCCGGCGCCGCATCCCACCCGAGGAGATTCACTGCATCCTGCTTAAACTCTTGTTTAACACCTAAAGGACACACAATAAGCGCTTTGCCGCCTTCATGTTCAGTAACAATCCGGCAATATTCCAGCTGCTGAACCGTCTTTCCGAGGCCGAAGCTTTCAAACAGTGCTCTGCAGCCGCCTTTTATCGCCCATATAACAGCGTCCCTTTGATGAGGTTTAAGAGCGGGATTTACTTCATCAGCTCCGATGTCAAACCCTGACACAGGTGCAACTTCAATTTTGCTTTTTAAAAAATCTATGTAGTTTTCGTTCACGAAATAAGACTCCTATCTTTACATTGCTGTGATAAAGGTCTGCTTATTTTTTAATCTCTCTTCCGCATACGGACATACACATACCAATGGCCGTTGTAGTTATTGAAAGAAGCTTCTGCTTCTATGTAAGAATAGCCTTTATGACGCTTCTCCCAATATTCACGTTCGTATAGCTTTTTCTCGGCTATTCGTGCAAGGCCGCGTTTTGTAATTTTGCCGTCACGGGGCTTTTTGACTGTTGGTTGCTTCAAGTTCTTCGACCCACTCCACCGGCGCTTGCCTTCCGGATCCTTGGTCATGTATCTTGCAAGAGCCTGCAAGCCGTTTTCATTAGGCTGTAATCTGCGGGCATTTGTCCAATCTCCGTGTCCCCATTTCTGCTCTGCAATATCCCTGTCCATGCCTGACATCACCATATGGACATGCCAGCGGAGAACGCCTGTTCTTTTGCTGACTTTCGCCTCTATGACATATATGTACTTCATGTCGGGCAATCCGTGAGCTTTACGCCACCGTCTGAGGCGAGCAATGTAGTTTTTAACTTCTTTAACCACCTCTTCACGGGTTGACGGCATTTCGTCGTCTCTGTATGTAAGATGTACTGCAAGATCACCTCTGCCAAAGTTGGTATTGATAAGCCTGTCCAGCTTCTTTTTGGCGTTCTTTTCGTTGAGATTCTTCTGCGCTTCTCTGCTGAGAGAACCGGCAGGCTTCTTTCTTCCATCTGAGCAAACAGGAAAGAATTCCACCTCAAGGATTTTGCCGGACACTATTCTTTTTTCTCTGATTATTTGAGGTCACCCCTTTTCACACGCTCCGTAAGTTAATACCTAATACAAGGCCGTCAAAGGGCTTCGGAGCCCTTAAAATATTGACTTTTCGGGGGTGACTGTGCTATAATTAGTTACGGACACGAGTGACCCCAAAAAGTCACGCTTCGAGCCTGTTCGGTTGCAGCCGGGCAGGCTCATTTTTTATGCTGTTTTTCATGTGCTTTCACTCATTAAAGATAATCTTTCAGGTTTTGCTACTATTACAGAGTGCGGAGCATTAAGGTGTTTAATTTCGGCGGAAACCGTTATCTTCCCTCTGCGAAAACGATAAACAACAGCGTCTACCGTACCGTGAAATTCATTACCTGAATAATCTTTATATGTAACCTTTGCACCACTGCGAAGGGCATCTTTAAGATCTTCAGATGTCATGCTCATAATTGCCTCGCCTTCCTTTCAAGATATTTTTTTATCCTCTTACGAGCTCGGGCATCAAAAGTGTCGGAAAAATATGTCCATGCTTCCCACAGATCCGTATAAAATCTTTCGCTTTCTCCTTCAATGGAAACTATGTACCCTCCGGGAACGGCTGCCAGGCTCATTTCCCGAATGTGATACACTATCTGACGTTCAAAAGTGCTCTTATTCTGCGGCTCCACTTCCTCACCTTCTTTTTAATGTGCTCCTTTAAACCGTCTTCAAAAGCAACGAGAACATCCTCATAGATGATGCCGAATATGAGCAGCGTACCACCTGAGAGAGCAACGGCAATTGTAAGCAGCTGTTTAATTGTTTCCAGTATCATCATTTTCCCCTCTTATAATGTCGGCAAGACTTTCACTGAGAAGTAAAAGCTTGTCTGCCAGAGCTTTATTTTTTTCTTTCGCTGTCCATAAGAGCGAATAAAATGCAGGTAAACGATTTGTGAAGATAACGCTTGCCCTCGCTTTTTTCTCTTCGTCATATGATTTCAGCATAAAGCCCTCATCCTCAACAAACTCGCTAAATATATCAAGAATATCGTTAGACATCTTAAGTTCACAGCTTACGAATTCAATTTCGTCTCGCATATCACAGATTATCTTTTTATTCATTTTCTTTCACTTCTTCCCTTTTTAATCTGCTCTTTTATTGCTTTGATAACTGCGTAGCAAAAGATAATTGCGATAGATGTTAACGCTATGACTATTAGCAGACAAAAAACGGCAAAAATAATTGCAACGGCATCCCAGATTAATCCTGTCATTCATATCACCTCCGTTTTGTAATTGATTGCAAAAACTTAAAGCACATCCAGTCTTTCAGTTTTAGGTGTAAGATCCAAGTCATCACCTGCTATGTAGTGCTCAAAGCGCTGGCGAAAGATTACATAAGAATAACTGGTGCTGTTTTTCGGCTTGATAGCGTATCCAAATTCCCGGAACAATCCCTGTCTTAAGGCGTCCGAAAGAAACTGCACGCTTACTCCCATTCGCTCTGCAGCATCTTTAATCGAAATGAGACATCCTTTTGTGGCTGCCATGTTCATCTTCCTTTCTGTGTGACATTTTGTCGCATTATTTTTTACCTATAAATAGCAATCTGAAAGTTTCTCTGCCTTTGGGTGTTATAAGTGTCTGAGTACCGCTCCACTGAGTTTTTTCGTTAAAGCACTCTTTAATATCAAACAAACCATCGTTTTTGTCTGCATAAGGCATAAGCTTGCCCTTTTTGTCACGGTAGATGTACTTTTTCTCGAGAAGAAAGGCTATAAACTCTTTTTCTTTTATGTTGAGCTGCTTTGCGGTTTCTCTGAAAGAGGTTAAAAGATTACGGTCAACAAGCTCATCAAAGTAATCTGCTTTAGGCTGCATGATTTGGTTATCTACCGACAGCTGTGAATTAGCTATTTCCAGCGCTTTGCGCTTGTTCTGCTCATCTTTAAGGGCTGTACAGAGCTTTATCATGGTATCAGGGTTTAAAATAGCGTTTTCAAGGGTTTCAGCTGTAATGTATGCGCCGTGCTTACGAATTGAGGGCAAAACTTCACTCGTTACCCAGCGCTTAAAACCGTGAATTCTGTCAAGTCTTTCCTGCACCTCGATGGGGTACGCATCTGACACCCCATCTTTATTTGCCTTTTGAGGTTGCATAGTGAATAGCAAAGCATACAATCCGCTTTCGTTTATAAAAATTGCCTTTTGCTTTCTGCCGAGCACGTCAACGATTATCTCCTCTCGTTTGTCGGCTTCGTCAACACGCCCAACACTTCTGTTGTGGTTTTTGTCTCCGAAGACATTACAAACATCTTTGCCATTGAACCACGGTTCATTATCAACCGTTATTGTTCTGACCTCACCAAATTCCTCGTTTTTGAAAATCTGTAATTCATTCATGTACTTTTCCTCTCTTTCTTATATAGATTGTTAAATGGATTTCGTTCCGTTTTTGGTACGGTTTACTCAAAAAAAATAGACGGGTCAACATCAAGAATTTTGCTAATTCTAGCAAGTTCGTTGACTTTAAATTCGGTTTTCCCTTTCATTTTCGCCGAAAAACTCTTTAATGACAATCCAAGCATGGATGCAAGCTTTGATTGTGTAAAATCTTTTTCAGCCATTACTCCTTTTAACTTTTTCAAGTTCATTTTTTCGCCTCCGTTCCATTTTTGGTACTTTTGATTTTAGCATTACTTTTTTCTTCTGTCAACCCATTTTTGGAACTTTTTTTGAATTTTTTTAATTTTTTCGTTGCGTTTTTAGAACAAAACGTGTACAATACAGATGCGAGGTGATAAGAATGAATTTTCAGTACGATATATTAAAGAAACGAAGAGAAGAATTAGGAATATCGTTTCAAGAGTTATCTGATAAAACAGGGTTTAGCAAATCTGTCCTTCAGCGATACGAAAAAGGAACTACTAAAAAAATACCGATAGACCGCATTGAAATTATTGCCAAGGCTCTGAATATAGATCCTTTTTCCTTATACACTTTTGACCAAGCAACAACAGCTTTAGAAAAAAACGTGAATAACAAACAACTTATTCCTGTCCTCGGTACCGTTCGTGCGGGCATACCTATAGAGGCAGTAGAAAACATCATAGATTATGAAGAAATCTCTGAGGACATGGCAAGGCAAGGCGAGTTCTTTGCTTTGCAGATTAAAGGCGACAGCATGGAACCCAAGATCAGCGAGGGGGATGTGGTAATAGTTCGCAAACAGTCTGATGTTGACAGCGGAAATATTGCAATAGTTCTTGTTAACGGTGAAGAGGCAACCATTAAGAAAATACAAAAGTTTGACGGCGGAATTAACCTTATTCCCAGCAATCCCTCTTATGATGTAAGAACTTATACAAATGATCAGATAGAGTCACTCCCTGTTCAGATATTAGGTAAGGTTGTAGAACTTAGAGCGAAATTTGCATAGTTTGTGGCTTTTTGTCACATTTTATGTTTTAGATTCGTTATAATAACCATGGATATGTCGTTTTTATATCCGTAATTATAGAATAATAACGGGGTGAATATTATGGGATTTTTAGATATCCTTAACGCAAGTAAGATTAAGAGCGAAAACGAACAACTGAAAAATCAAATTATGCAAATGCAGCAGAAATTTGATGAGCTGGGCTACACAGAATATGAGCAATTTCAGAACGCTATAAATGTTTTAAAAGACAATATTGCTGAAAACAATCGTATTATAAGTGAACGTCAGCAAAGAATACAGGAACTATCAGAAAGTGAGTCAAAACAAGCCAAACAGCTTCAAACTGTTCACAATAAGCTCAATAAAAGCAAGGAATTATATAGAAGCATAGACTACGCTATATCAGCGTTTTTTGAATACGATCCTGCATTTAGCAAATGCCGTCTTCCTGAATCCGCAACTACCGATTTCGAAGAGCTCTGCCCTTCCATTACTCTAAAGCTCCATTATATGGATGTAAAGGATTTAAGAAAAGCTTATAGAGAAAACGAGAAGCAAATAGAGAAGCTGCTTGAACTATATTCAACAAGGTACACCACTAAAGCAAATAAAACTATCTATTCCTTAATGGTTATCGCACTACGTTCCGAACTGCAAAATATTCTTTATAATTTAAAGTATGAAAAATTAGAAGACGGCATTGAACAAGTAAAATCCATTACAGCAAAATACTTAGCTATCGCCAGCGAAGGCAATCAGAGCATAGTCGGAACGATGACCAAGTTTATCGGAGAAATCGAATATCTGTTTATTAATGCAGTTAAAATCGAATACAATTACTACGTAAAAAAAGAGCAAGCACGCCAGGAACAACTTGCCATAAGGGAGCAAATGCGCCAAGAAGCAGAGGAGAGGAAAGCTCTGGAAGCCGAAAAGAAAAAAGTAGAAGCAGAGGAATCTAAGTACAATAAACAGCTTTCGGCTCTTAAAGAACAGCTTGAAAAGGCTTCCGAAGATGAAACAACTGCATTAAAAGCAAGAATTTTAGAGCTTGAACAACAATTGTCATCTGTTATCCTTAAAAAAGAAGAAATTATAAATTTACAGAACGGAAAAGCTGGAAATATTTATATAATCAGCAATCTCGGTTCTTTCGGAGAAAATGTTTTCAAGATAGGAATGACACGCAGACTTGACCCGCAGGAACGTGTTAACGAATTAGGTAGCGCAAGCGTTCCTTTTAAGTTTGATGTACATAGTTTTATTTTTTCTGATAATGCAGTAGAACTCGAAAACAGGCTTCATGAAAGACTTCATAAACAGAGGGTTAACAAGGTAAATTTAAGAAAAGAATTTTTCTACTCTTCTGTTGACGAACTTGAAGCTTTGGTTAATGAAATTGATCCTACTGCTGAATTTAATAAAACTATGCTTGCGGAAGATTTCAGGCAATCGAATTCTACAGATGAGATATATTCCAATGATTATTCCTCAGAAAGTGAAGAACACGACGAGGAGGATTAACAAAATAAAAAAAGCCCTACCCTGCTGGAACAGGATAGAGCGTTGTGACAGCCCGAAGGCGGTCAATATCGAGTAAAATAATATTACCATACCTTCGGCTGAATTACAATAGTCGAGGGTATTTTTGTACCCTTTTTAGGGGGAATATTAATGTCAGAGAAAAAATCAAGAGGTAAATATGGCGCCGGAACATACACTCAAAAGGGCAAAAATTATGAATACCGTGTATGGGTTATAAATCCTTATACCAATCTCCCGGAGCGTAAATCTTTTTCAGCTCCTACAAAAGCCAAGTGCCGTGAAAAGGCAAAAGCCTATGAAGCGGGAAAAGGTATAGGAGAAACCCGTGCGTCGGTTAAAACTCTGCCAACGCTGGGAGAGTGGGCGGAAGAGTGGCTGCCAATTTATAAGGGTGATGTAGGCAAGGATACTTTTGTTGGATATAAAGCAAATTTAAAACATATAACTTCGGACAAAATAGCTAACCTGAAACTTCGTGATATAAAGCCGATTCAGGTTCAGGACTTTCTCAACCGCATGGCTGAAAACAATTTATCAAAATCGGTTATAAAATGTGTCAAATTCCTGTTAAATGCCATGTACGAAGATGCGATTGACAATGATTTATGTGTGAAAAATCCCGTCAGAAGGGTTAAGCTTCCCGAAAACACTAAAGCTGTTGAACAGCGTGAAATATGGACTGATAGCGAAATTCAAACAATAGAAAAGTTTGCCAAAACAGATTTTGAGAATTTCGGTGCAGCAATGCTCCTGATTCTTTACTCAGGATTAAGAACCGGAGAGCTGCTTGCAATTAATTTAAGCAGAGATTTAGATGAAAGCAACATTCTTCATGTGCGTGGCAGCCTTACTGCTTCTCGCACCATAGTCAGCGACACAAAGACCAAAAAGCACGTCGGAGATATTCCTCTGCCTGAGGATATATGTGAACTTCTGCGCAACTTAGGACGTGATACCCTTTGTCCCAAAAGTGACGGCACTACCGTCAGTACAAGTACATTTCACAAGCGATACAAGGATTTTTTTGAGCGCATGAATAATTGGTGTGAAAACAATAACCTCTTGCCGGTTCGCTTCTTTACCGCACATTCCACACGACACACCTATCAGTCCAGGCTCAATGCTGCCGGAGTAGATCTCCCTACTGCCCGTGACATTCTGCGTCAGTCAGATGTAGTTATGACAGCGCACTATACCCACACGGATATTGAACAGAAAAAGAAAGCTGTTAACGAAGCTTTCTCACTAAAACCAAAAAGCAATTAGGAGAAAAAGGGAGATTTAAAGAATTTCACCGATAAAAGAAAAAGCCCGAAACTACAAAGAATAACGTAGTTTCGGGCTTTTTCACTGGTGCGGATAACAGGAATCGAACCTGCATGAAGGAATCTTCACTAGAACCTGAATCTAGCGCGTCTGCCAGTTCCGCCATATCCGCTTACATATTGTGCCCTCTGAATTTTTACACGGTGAGAGCTTACCGAGGCGGGGCCACAGCCTAATCCGCAATATAAAAGTTACGGCGGGTTAATAACCCGCCGAACCTGGTGCGAGAGACGGGACTTGAACCCGTACGGGATTACCACACGCCCCTCAAACGTGCGCGTCTGCCGATTCCGCCACTCTCGCGTGACAACGTATTGAATTATAGCAAAAGAATTTCATATTGTCAATAGGATTTTTCAAATTTTCGAGTTTTTTCTTGAAATTATTTTTATCGCCCTTTTTCTATGACTTGTGAGCAGCAGGCTGAGCCTGCACCCATTCCGCACACGAACTGACAGTAAAGAACAAATATAAGTGCCTGCGGCAGCGTGACGCTGCATCCATGTCGCACACTAACTTACAGTAATAAACAAGCAAAACACCTGCACCTTAGTTTATATATAGCAATCCAAATCACTAAACCCCCGCCTGCTAAAGACGGGGATTTATTCCAACGCTTATTCTTTTTATATTCTCACTGTTACTACAAAATGATGCAAATAAGGCCGCTGCATCCCTCATTTATGACCTTTTCAAGGGTTTCCTGTATCTTCATTCTCGCATCTACCGGCATACGGTAGAGCTTGTTGTGAAGCCCCTCATTTACAAGCTCATGAAGGGACTTTCCAAAAATGTTGGATTCCCAAATCTTGGCGGGATTCTCCTCAAACTCCTGAAGAAGATACCTTACAAGCTCCTCGGACTGGCTTTCAGAACCAACTATGGGCGCAACCTCCGTTGTAATATCCGCCTTCATCATATGAATGGACGGAGCCGAGGCACAGAGCCTTACACCGTATCTGCCGCCCTGACGCATTATCTCAGGCTCCTCAAGGGATAACTCTTCCAATGTCGGCATGACTATTCCGTAGCCTGTGGCCTCTACCTCGTCGAGTGCTCCCTTTATTCGGTCGTAGGATTTTTTCATCTGTGCCAGCTCACACATACAGCTCATAAGATGCTGCTCGTTTTCAATTTCAAAGCCCGTTGTCTCCGCCAGCACCTTGAAGAAAAGTTCCTGATTCATTACAGCGTTTATCCTTGCGCTGCCGCTTGCCAAATCCATATTGCTGATTGACGCATTTTCAATGTACTCACAGGAGCATAAATCCCCCGCAAGAAGGTTTACTTCCCTGATATGACTTATATCCTTCGCCGCCTCCTCAACGGCTCTGCATACGGCGCTCCTGAGCCAGTGGTCGGGCTTCAGTGCGGTTATCCAGCGGGGAAGATCAATTGAAATCTCTTTTACAGGGAACTCAAAGAGCACCTGTGAAAGTATCTGACGTATTTCCTCCTCATCAAGCTCAAGACAATTGACCGGCACTACCGGAACAGCGTATTTATCCATAAGCTTTGCCGCTAAGGCATGGGCGTTGTTGGTGTTGGGATACATACAGTTGAGAAGTACAATAAAAGGCTTATTTATCTCTTTAAGCTCTCCTATTACCCTTTCCTCCGCCTCTTCATACTCGTCACGGGGAATATCGCTTATACTGCCGTCGGTGGTTATAACCAAACCTATGGTTGAGTGCTCGGAAATAACCTTTCTCGTACCTATTTCCGCCGCCATATTAAAGGGAATCTGCTGGTCGTACCAAGGGGTCTGGACCATTCTCGGCTGCTCTCCCTCAACATATCCCAGTGAACTGGGAACTATGTAGCCTACGCAGTCGATCATCCTGACTTTCAGCTTTGCTTCTCCCGGCAGAGTGATTTCCACCGCATCCTCCGGAATGAACTTTGGCTCCGTCGTCATTATGGTGCGTCCCGCCGCCGACTGGGGCAATTCATCGGTGGCACGCTCACGCTGATAATCCCCCTCGATATTGGGCAGAACAAGGGTATCCATAAACCGCTTTATGAATGTGGATTTACCCGTGCGTACAGGTCCCACGACTCCTATATAAATATCGCCCTGGGTCCTTTCGGCAATATCTTTATAAATGCTGCGTTCTTCCATTTCTTCTCCTCCTAATAAAACGGATAAAATTTTTAGACGCTCGGAATAAGCAGCATCCTTCTACTGCCTACCGTTTCGCTGTCCAGGTTGTTTTCATTCATTACAGCCTCAACAGTGGTATTGTATCTTCTTGCTATGTTCCAGACTGATTCCCCTTCCTCGGAATAATAAATAGTCAGCGCCGCCGCTGTGCTCTGCCTTGCCTTACTCTCATCTACGGTGATATTGCTGATTATCCTGTCTTCACTGACCTCATAGATTTCTGCGCTGATGTTTATTTCTGCCTTTATCTCAATCTTCCCTGAGCCCGCCGCAGAAGCCACACACTCGCCGGGATACACCCAGGGTTCACACCTTGCGTTTGCCCCCTGAATGGACACGTCACGCTCGTATTCGTAATCAATTGCCTTTTCCGCCATACAGGGCTGGGAATCCGCACTCTGATAAAGGACGCATAGGCTGAGACTGCCGCTGATTTTTACCTTACCGGATACTATAAACGCCTTTTCTGTAACTCCGGTACACCAAACGTCGGTTATATCGGCGACGGCTTCCGGAGCCTCAATGGTTCCCCGACAAAGACATATATCGCTGAAAGTACCCGAAAGCGTTTCAAGGCTCATCATCTGCTTTTCGCAGTCGGCTTCATATTCTGTTGAATATGCGTCGCATACAGTTTCCAGCTCCTTTTCACAGCACGCTGTCACAAAGGCTGTCACCCTCGCTGTAATATCCATCAGCTTCATTTCGCCCGCCGAATCCGCCTTGGGCACTGTTTCAAAGGAACATACGTCAAGGTGGACGCAGTTATTTGTATTTTCGTCTATGCCCTCAGCTTCTATAATTTGACTTATGGGCATTGTATGCTCAACACAGCATACCTGACCTTCTTCGGTACAGTAGGTTATTTTTCCCCATACCTCGCCTTTAAGGAGAATTTTATTTGTTATTGCCTTTACCTCACTGACCCTCGCACAGGCTCTTGTATGGAGAATACGCAGAACCGCCGGAGAATCCTCATCAAGCTCCTTTACTTCATTTAATACAAACATCTTTTCAAGACGGCATATCATATCGCTGACTTTTATACTCTTTTTTTTCAGTTGTACTCCCGCACCGTTTACACCGCAGAGTATCTCTTGCTTTTTTATTGCCGTTACCGTAAAAGATATAGCTATGCAGCCGTGAATATCCGCCCTGCGCTGATTCACCGCACGGCAGTTGCAATACTGGGTCGAAGCCGCAGCCCGCACGCATACATCCTCTCCAAGACTGCTTACATTCACCGATTTTGAAAATGGTACTGTCTGCTCATAACAGCTGATTCTGCCGCTGTCGCTTACATAGATGACCCTGACCACCGCAGTACCCTCGGCAGTTATCCTATCCCCGGATGCTCCCGCTGTGGCGATGCCAGGAGTGATGGTGCACCGAAGTATACGCATTATATCCGGGCAGTAATCGGGAAGTGTTACATCGCAGTCCACAGGCTGCTCCGCACTTGCTTCATAGACTATCTCCATGCGGTTTACTCCCTGCTTTTCCATATTAAAATCCATAAGGCTACCTCTCCTTCTTTTTGTTGGTATCTATAAAAGATATATTATCCCCCTGTCCCGGTTATGAATATTTTTTGCTTTTGAAGGAAGGTTTTGAAAAAATTGTAAAAACAGAATTTTGAAAATAAAAAAAGGCGGTAAAAATACCGCCGCAAATTGATTTAATAAGCAAATGATTACTTATTAAAATTTATGTGTGTGAAATTTTGTTTGATAAATGAAGGTGCTTCATCGCTCATCTTCGTGGTGAGGCGAAGTTTATATCAAGGTAAATACACAATTATCGTGCGCTGCATATTAGTGTGCAAAATGGGTGCAGCATCACGCTGCCGCAGGCAATTATACTTTAGTGCGCCGTATCTTTGTGTGCAAATTGGACGCAAACTCAGTTTGCCTTGCGGCTTTTCGCATTACTTTAAGCTGTTCGGAAAGCGAGGGAACGGAAAAGCTTTCTTTCAACACGAGAAAAAAGCTGAAATCCTTTTTTGGATTTCAGCTTTCATTTTGGAGGCGCCACCCAGATTTGAACTGGGGCGTAAAGGTTTTGCAGACCTCTGCCTTACCACTTGGCTATGGCGCCGAATATAAAGGACGCTAACATATTCAAATGCAGCGTCCTGTTGGAGCGGATGACGAGGCTCGAACTCGCTACCTCCACCTTGGCAAGGTGGCGCTCTACCAGATGAGCTACATCCGCAAATTACGCCTGAGAATCAGGCGTGGTGCCTCCGATCGGAATCGAACCAATGACACGAGGATTTTCAGTCCTCTGCTCTACCGACTGAGCTACAGAGGCAAAAAATGGCGACCCGGAACGGGCTCGAACCGTCGACCTCTAGCGTGACAGGCTAGCGTTCTAACCAGCTGAACTACCGGGCCGTGTGGTGGGAACAACAGGGCTCGAACCTGTGACCCTCTGCTTGTAAGGCAGATGCTCTCCCAGCTGAGCTATGCTCCCACATAACCGCCATTTTTCTGTCGTCCGCTTCACTTTGTTTTTGCTCTGTGTAGCGGCGACGTTGTATACTATACAGCATTTGGGGATAAATGTCAACACCTTTTTTCAATTTTTTTTAACTTTTTTTCGAGGCCCTTGAAAAACAACGTAACCACGTTGTTTCAGCCACCTATCCCCTTAAAAAAGAGCGGAGTATTTTCAGAAAATCTCTGAGAAAATATCCGCTCCCGCCCTTCTGTTTAGAAAAAATTTATTTTATATTCTCGTATCCAGAAGATCTACATATCTGTTTTTGAACTCTTCAAAAGTACCCTCGTCCAAAGCTGCACGGATTTTTTCCAGAAGCGTATTATAGAAATACAGGTTATGCATTACGCAAAGACGCATTGCAAGCATTTCCTTGCTCTTAAACAGATGTCTTATATAAGCCCTCGAATGATTGCGGCAGGTGGGACAGTCGCAGTTTTCATCAATGGGCGAAAGATCGCGCTCGTATTTTGCATTATTAATATTGATTATGCCATTCCATGTGAAAAGATGGCCGTGTCTGGCGTTTCTGCTGGGCATTACGCAGTCGAAAAGGTCAACTCCCCTGCTGACTGCCTCTAAGATGTTTCCCGGCGTTCCTACGCCCATGAGATACCTTATTTTATCAGCGGGCATATAAGGCTCGACAGCGGAAATTATGCTGTACATGACCTCTTTAGGCTCGCCTACTGCAAGACCGCCTATGGCATAGCCGTCAAGATCAAGCTCGGCGATTTTTTTCATATGCTCAATTCTCAAATCTTCAAAGGTACATCCCTGATTTATTCCGAAAAGCATCTGGTTCTTATTGATTGTATCAGGCAGCGAATTAAGACGATCCATTTCCGCTTTGCATCGGCAGAGCCAGCGGTAGGTTCTCTCGCAGGATTTTTTTGAATACTCATAGGTTGCGGGATTTTCAACGCACTCGTCGAATGCCATGGCTATTGTAGAGCCTAAGTTTGACTGTATCTGCATACTCTCCTCAGGACCCATGAAAATACGTCTGCCGTCTACATGGGAGGCAAAATATACTCCCTCCTCTTTTATCTTGCGAAGTCCAGCAAGGGAAAACACCTGAAATCCGCCGCTGTCGGTGAGGATTGGGCCGTGCCAACCGGTGAAATCGTGGAGTCCTCCAAGGTCACGGATAAGCTTATCGCCGGGACGCACATGAAGATGATAGGTATTGCAAAGCTGTACCTGACATTTTATATCCTTTAAATCGTAAGCCGAAACGGCGCCTTTAATGGCTCCGCAGGTGGCAACGTTCATGAATGCGGGAGTCTGCACAGTACCGTGCACTGTCTGAAACTCGCCTCTTCTTGCATTGTTCTCTTTTTTAATTACCTTAAACATTTACTTCTCCTTATATTATAAGCATTGCATCGCCAAAGCTGAAAAATCTGTATTTCTCTTCAACGGCTGTCTTATAGGCATTCATTGTATTTTCATAACCGCAAAATGCGGAAACAAGCATTATAAGTGTGCTTTCAGGCAGATGGAAATTTGTGAGCAGAGCATCGATGCACTTAAACTCATATCCGGGATAGATGAATATATCTGTCCAGCCCTCTGCCTCCTCGATTTTTCCGTTAAAGGTGGCGACGGATTCCAGAGTACGGCAGCTTGTAGTACCGACTGCTATTACTCTGCCTCCGTTCTTCTTTGTTTCATTTATAGCATTTGCAGTTTCGGCGGGAAGCCAGTAGTGCTCTGAATGCATTATATGATTTTCTATATTCTCTTCCTTTACGGGTCTGAAAGTTCCAAGTCCCACATGAAGAGTGACAAACTCTACCTTAACTCCCTTTTTGCGGAGCTTGTCGAGAATTTCATCGGTAAAATGAAGTCCTGCCGTTGGAGCCGCAGCGGAGCCAAGCTCCTTTGAATATACAGTCTGATAACGCTCTTTGTTTTTAAGCTCCTCTGTTATGTAATGGGGCAGAGGCATCTGACCGATTTCATCAAGTACATTATAGAAATTGCCTTCATAGGTAAACTTTGCGATTCTGTTTCCGCCCTCAAGAATATCCAAAACCTCGGCTTTTAGTATTCCGTCGCCGAAAACAAATTTTGAACCGGGCTTTGCTCTCTTGCCGGGACCGGTTATCACTTCCCAGCAGTCATCACCTTTGGGGCTCAGAAGCAGAAATTCAACATGGGCTCCCGTTCCCTCTTTTATTCCGAAAAGTCTTGCCGGAAGCACCCTTGTATTATTGAGCACAAGGCAGTCGCCCTCATTAAAATATTCGGTAATATCCCTGAAAATCTTATGCTCTATATTTCCGCTTTTCTTTCCTAGCACCATAAGCCTTGAGCTGTCTCTCGGCTCAGCAGGATGTTGGGCAATAAGCTCCTGCGGCAAATCATAGTAAAAATCGCTTTTTTTCATTATTTACTCCCGCCTTTTTAACGTAAATTTAAATAAAATTTAAAGAAAATTATTGTGTAAAATAGTTCAAGAAGCTATTTTTCTTAATATAGCGTTTTTTTGCCTTTAAATAAAGTTGACTTAACAACTCTGTAATGGTATTATAACCTCAACATATAATTAAGGATAGAGGTGCGTTACTCATAAGTAAGCTGTTGCAGGTTGCCGGCCGCTTAAACATCAGCTGAAAGGGTTTAACGCCGAAGGCACTCGGTAAGGCAAGCCCTGTGGCCTGGGTGTACGGTTAAGAGCCGTGCAACTGTCATCAATGCTTGATGAGGAGCTATCTTATTAAAAAGCACGTTTTCCCGTGCAAACGCTTTCTCTATTATATTGCATTGATGACCGGTTTACAACCGGTTTTTTTCATACACTTTAACTTTTGTCCTATTTTAAAAATTTCGGAGGTAAAATCATGAAAAAGTATAAGGTTGGTATCATCGGCGCAACAGGAATGGTTGGTCAGCGTTTTGCCACAATTCTTGAAAATCATCCCTGGTTTGAGGTTGTTGTTCTCGCAGCAAGCCCCCGCTCAGCAGGTAAAAAATACACTGAGGCTCTCGGAAACAAATGGGTTATGGATACTCCCGTTCCCGCTTCAATGGCAGATATGATAGTTAAGGATGCAACTGCTGACGTTGAAGAAATCGCTTCAATGGTTGATTTCGTTTTCTGCGCCGTTGACATGAAAAAGGATGAAATCAAAGCTCTTGAGGAAAGATACGCAAAGGCTGAATGCCCCGTCGTTTCAAATAACAGCGCTCACAGAGGCACACCTGATGTTCCCATGATCGTTCCTGAGCTCAACGCTGATCACGTTAAGGTTATCCCCGCTCAGCGTAAAAGACTCGGCACAAAGCGCGGATTCATCGCCGTTAAGTCAAACTGCTCTCTTCAGAGCTATGTACCTGCACTTTTCCCACTTTCAAAGTTCGGTGTTAAGGATGTTCTCGTCTGCACATATCAGGCTATTTCCGGCGCAGGTAAGACTTTCGACACATGGCCTGAGATGGTTGACAACGTCATCCCCTACATCGGCGGCGAAGAGGAAAAGAGTGAGCAGGAGCCCCTTAAAATCTGGGGTAAGGTTGAGGGCGATAAGATTGTAAACGCTACATCTCCCCGCTTCACTGCACAGTGCCTTCGTGTTCCCGTTTCAAACGGTCATATGGGCGCAGTATTCGTAAGATTCGAAAACAAACCCTCTAAAGAAGAAATTCTCGAGACATGGAAAAACTTCAAGGGTCGTGCACAGGAGCTTGAGCTTCCCAGCGCTCCCAAGCAGTTCCTTAATTATTTCGTAGAAGACAACATGCCCCAGACAAAGCTTCAGCGTAATCTTGAAGGCGGCATGGCTATTTCAATCGGCAGACTTCGTGAGGATACTCAGTATGATTACAAGTTTGTCTGCCTTTCACACAACACACTCAGAGGCGCTGCAGGCGGTGCTGTACTTATGGCTGAGCTTCTTTGCGCCGAAGGTTACATGGACTAATTTCGGAGGTTTTACCAAATGAAGAAGACTATTTTTACAGGAGCAGGCGTAGCAATTGTTACCCCCTTTAATAAGGACGGTTCAATAAACTTCGACCTTCTCGGAGAAATAATTGAATATCAGATTGCCAACGGAACAGATGCAGTTATCATCTGCGGAACCACAGGCGAAAGCCCCACCCTCACCCATGAGGAGCACACCGCAGCAATAGATTTCGCTGTTAAAAAGGTAAACGGACGCATCCCCGTTATAGCAGGTACAGGAAGCAACGACACAGATTATGCCGTCAAGCTTTCACAGGAAGCCGAAAAATCAGGAGCAGATGCTCTTCTGCTTGTAACTCCTTATTACAACAAAACTTCTCAGCAGGGTCTTATCAGACACTACTATTACATTGCCGACAGAGTAAATCTTCCCATGATTCTCTACAATGTTCCCAGTCGTACAGGCGTAAACATCAAGCCCGAAACATATTTTGAGCTTTCAAAGCACCCGAACATTGTTGCTGCTAAAGAGGCTAATGGAGATATCTCCGCTCTTGCAAAGACAATCGCTCTTTGCGGAGACAACCTCGACATTTACTCCGGCAACGACGATCAGATTACAGCTTTCCTTTCACTTGGTGCAAAGGGCGTTATCTCTGTTCTTTCAAACGTTGCTCCTAAAGTTGCTCACGATATTGTTGCATCATTCCATGAGGGCGACGCTGAAAAGAGCAGAAAGCTTCAGCTCGAATATCTCCGTCTTTGCAATGATCTCTTTATTGACGTTAACCCCATCCCCGTAAAGGAAGCTATGGTCATGATGGGCTGGGACGTCGGCGAGTGCCGTATGCCTCTTGCTCCTCTCAGCGACAGTGCACGTAATACTCTTAAAGAGACTCTTAAGCATTACGGTCTTGTAAAATAAGTTTTAAGAGGATGTATAAAATGGTCAGGATTATTTTATGCGGATGCAACGGTCAGATGGGTAAAGCCATCACCAACAGCGTTGCCGAAAGAAGCGACTGCGAAATCGTTGCAGGAATAGATATCAATACAGAACGCTATTCCGACTATCCGGTTTTCAAAAACATAAACGAATGTGACGTTGCGGCAGATTTGGTAATTGATTTTTCCCATCCCTCTCTTCTCACCTCGCTGCTCACTTACTGTAAAGGCAAAAAATATCCCGTTGTCATTGCAACTACGGGACTCAGCGAAGAGCAGAAAGAGGAAATCGAAGAGGCTTCAAAGGAAATCCCTGTTTTCTTCTCTGCCAATATGTCAATCGGCGTAAGCCTTATTTCAGAGCTTGCTAAAAAAGCCGCAAAAGTTTTGAGCGGAAACTTTGACATCGAGATTGTGGAAATGCACCACAACAAGAAGATTGACGCTCCCAGCGGTACGGCTCTCATGCTTGCCGATTCCATTTCTCAGGTTCTTGAGGAAAAGCCTGTATATGAATACAACCGTCACGCAAAGCGCGAAAGACGCAGCAAGAATGAAATTGGTATTCATGCTGTAAGAGGCGGAACAATCGTCGGCGAACACGAGGTTATTTTCGCCGGTCATGACGAGATTATAAAAATCAGCCACAGCGCAAGGTCAAAAGAAATTTTTGCCGTAGGCGCAGTCAACGCAGGAATTTTCATTTCCGGAAAAGGACCTGAACTTTACACCATGGCGGATTTTGTATCCGAACAGTAAAAATTTAAGGTAATATTTAAGCCGCACCTAAATGGTGCGGCTTTTTTCATAGGAAAATAAGCTGATTTTTTGTTTATAACAGAAGCATATAGTTTTGTGCGCTATATCTCGGTGTGTGGAATGGGTGCCTCCTTACCCTGACTTTGATAAATTAACAAGTTTTGTCGCTCATGCTGCGACGGAGCACCTACTTTTGTCAATAGCGACAAAAGTAGGCAAAAGCGCATTTTACTTGTCAAAACAGTAAGCTCTAATCAACGCAAAGTAAGTTTTTTCCCATAGGCCCTCCGACGGCAGTATGAAAGTTTCATCTATCATCAGCGTACAGTAAACGCTTTGCCGCTGTCGAATCCTTTTCCCTTGCCGTCGGTTTGTTTTTGCAAGCGTCCACCAATTCACGTCGGCAGTTCAGAGGTTTTGTTTTATCACCGTCAAAGTGTAAACGTTTTACTACTCTCCATATCTTCTCCTTTGCCGACGTGTGCGGCCGTCATAAGGTAAATTTGCTGTGGCTCTGTGGTTTGAAGTTGTTACTTCTTTATTTACCGTAAACTAAGGCGCAGGCGTTTTAATTGTTTATTACTGTAAGTTCGAGTGCGAAATGAGTGCAGGCTCAGCCTGCTGCCGACGTGTACGACTGTCCTGAGACAAGTTTTCTGTGGCTCTTTGGTTTGAAGTCGTTTATTCTTTTCTTACACTGACTAAGGCGCAGGCGTTTTAGTTGTTTATTACTGTAAGCTCGTGTGCGACTTGAAAGCGGACGTGTCCGCCACGCTGCTGCCGACGTGGTTTTTATTGCTTTAACTTTATTCTTTATATTTTTTCAACCTTTATTTAAAAAGCTATATCCTACGTCTTGTTTTGACTAATGTTTATGCTTATAATTTCATATATCAGACTGTTTAAATTATTCATCGGAAGGAGCGGTGTTTTATGACAATTGAGAGATTCCCCAATCTGCTTCACGGCGGCAACTATAATCCCGACCAGTGGCTGAGATATCCTGATATTCTGGAACAGGATATTGCACTGATGAAAAAAGCCGGTATCAATTGTGTATCCCTTGCCATTTTCGCCTGGGCATCCCTTGAACCGGAAGAAGGCAAATACAATTTTCGCTGGCTTGAAGATATAATAAACCGACTCTACGAAGAAGGAATATATACCATCCTGGCAACGCCGTCGGCGGCAATGCCACGATGGCTCACAAAAAAATATCCGGAGGTCATGACGGTCAGCTCTATGAGAGTCAGAAATATTCCCGGATGCCGCCACAATTTCTGTCCCACCTCTCCCGTCATGCGTGAAAAAATTCAGGCTCTCGACTTACGTTTGGCACAGAAATTTGCAAATCATCCAGGAGTCATACTTTGGCATATTTCAAATGAGCTTGGCGGAAACAATACGAGCGGCGAATGTCACTGTCCCCTGTGCCAAGAGGCTTTCCGGAATTGGCTCAAGAACAAATATAAAACTCTC
Organism: uncultured Oscillospiraceae bacterium; assembly: GCA_949289045.1. Taxonomy (GTDB): domain Bacteria; phylum Bacillota; class Clostridia; order Oscillospirales; family Acutalibacteraceae; genus UMGS263. Next base: position 22,803 of record CASEMN010000013.1, on the reverse strand, counting down.
GACGCCCTTAACGAGGCGTGGTGGGCAGATTTCTGGAGCCACACATATACTTCATGGGAGCAGATTGAAAGTCCCGCTCCTAATGGAGATATGGAAATACACGGTCTGAACCTTGACTGGAAACGCTTTTGCAGCGATCGGATGGCGGATTTTGTCAAGGGCGAAATTGATGCAGTAAAACAGTACGGCAATATTCCCGTCACCGTAAACATGATGACTTTCTATAAAAATTTTGACTATTCGAAATTTGCAAAAATCGTCGATGTAATATCATGGGATAGTTATCCGAGCTGGCATGAAGAGGAGACGGAATTCAAACAGGCCACTGAAACGGCATTTATGCACGACCTTATGCGAAGCTTTAAAAAAGCTCCGTTTCTTCTTATGGAAAGCACTCCCTCCATCACAAACTGGAAGCGCATAAACACTCAGAAGCGTCCCGGTATGCATATGCTCGCATCTCTTCAGGCAATTGCTCATGGGTCAAACAGCGTGCAGTATTTCCAAATAAGAAAAGGAAGAGGCTCCTCGGAAAAATTTCACGGTGCTGTTATAGGTCATGACAGTACGGAAAACACCCGCACTTTCCGTGAAGTTTCAGAAGTCGGCAAGGTTTTAAATAAAATATCAGACCGAATTTATGAAAATGTCAATAAAGCAGATGTGGCTCTTATTTTCGACTGGGAAAACTGGTGGGCTGTGGAGGATGCAAGAGGCCCCATAAATCCCATGAGATATGTAGATACGGTTCTCAGTCACTACCGTCCGTTTTGGAAAATGGCAATCACAACGGATATAGTAAGTATGGACAGCGATTTAAGCGGATACAAAATTGTAATTGCCCCTCTTGCTTATATGATGAAAAAGGATTTTGCCGCACAGATACGCAAATTTGTAAGGGACGGCGGAGTTTTTGTAACTACATACTGGAGCGGCATGGCGGATGAAAACGACCTGTGCTTTATGGGAGGTTTTCCCGGGCTCATTTCCGATATTCTGGGAATAGAAGAAGAAGAGATAGACGCAGTTACAGCCTGCCGCAAAAACACCGTATCCTATGGAGGAAAATCCTATGATGTAGGCGCTCTGCGTGACGTTATTCATTTATCGGGAGCTGAATCCCTCGGAGAATATGAATCCGACTACTACTGCGGTAAACCTGCTATCACCATAAACTCCTACGGAAAGGGAAAGGCGTACTATATCTGCTCGGAAAACGAAGACGCTTTTCTCGACGACTTCTACAGAGATTTAGTAAAAGAAGAAAGGATAGATTCAAACTGGGCAGGAGAGCTGCCCTTTGCAGTAACAGTAAGCAAACGACAGGGAGCGGAGGATTTTCTATTTCTTCAGAATTTCAACGAATACGCAGTATCAATTAATCTTCCCCGTGACTACCGCACCATAGAAGGTGATACCTTGTCGGGAACTCTTACCCTCAATCCTTTCCAGTGTGTGATTTTAACAGATAATTAATTTACGCTTGCTTCCTCAAAAACAATGTTTAAGGCTCCCTTACAAAAAGGGAGCCGTTTTTTGTATTGAGTTTTTGCTGCCTTAAATTGTCATTGCCTTTTTAAAACCTTACATACTGGGCGCTGACATATCCCTTTATTCCACTGCTCAGCTCCACATTATACCATCCGTTTGTGCTGGAACCTATTACTTTAAAGGACTGTCCCTTGCTTAAAGTTGTACGGATTGTAGATGAAGTAGATGGAGCAGACCGCACTCTTACACCGCTGCCTGTTGAATAACCGGTTCTTGTCTGAGTTATAGTAGGTTTTGTAAAAGAAACGTACTGTGCGCTGACATATCCTTTTGTGCCGTTACTAAGTTCTACATTATACCAGCCGTTTGTACTGGAACCTATAACTTTAAATGACTGTCCTTTACTTAAAGTCGTACGGATTGTAGATGAAGTAGAGGGTCCAGACCTCACTCTTACATTGCTTCCGGTAGAATAACCGGTTCTTGTTTGAGTTACGGAAGGAGCAGTAAATGAAACGTACTGTGAGCTTATATATCCCTTTGTGCCGCTGCTCAGTTCTACATTATACCAGCCGTTTATACTTTCGCCGATAACTTTAAATGACTGCCCCTTATTGACTGTTGTAAGGATTGTGGCAGAAGTTGAAGCCGCTGAACGTATGCGAACATTATCCCCGGTGGAATATCCTGTACGTGTCTGAGGTGTAGTTACAGGTGGTGTAAAGGAAACGTACTGAGCGCTGATATATCCTTTTGTGCCGCTGCTCAGCTCCACATTATACCAGCCGTTTGTACTTTCTCCGATAACTTTAAAGGACTGTCCTTTATTGACCGTTGCGAGGATTGTGGCAGAAGTTGAAGCCGCTGAACGTATGCGGACATTATCCCCTGTGGAATATCCTGTACGTGTCTGAGTTACGACAGGAGCAGTAAATGAAACATACTGAGCGCTGACATATCCCTTTGTGCCATTACTCAGTTCCACATTATACCAGCCGTTTGTATTTTCTCCGATAACTTTAAAGGACTGTCCTTTATTGACCGTTGCGAGGATTGTGGCAGAAGTTGAAGCCGCTGAACGTATGCGGACATTATCTCCGGTGGCATATCCTGTACGTGTCTGAGGAGTAGTTACAGGTGGTGTAAAGGAAACATACTGAGCGCTGACATATCCCTTTGTGCCATTACTCAGTTCCACATTATACCAGCCGTTTGTGTTTTCTCCGATTACTTTAAAGGACTGTCCTTTATTTACTGTTGTGAGAATTGTGGCAGTGGTTGAAGCCGCAGAACGTATGCGGACATTATCACCCGTTGAATATCCTGTACGCACCTGTGGAGTCGGTTCCGGCTCCGGCTCAGGCACAATTTCTGTATCGAGACTTATATACTGACTGCTTACAAAGCCCGTTTCTCCATTTGAAAGGCGGACTTTATACCATCCGTTAATAGTAGAAAGGACAGTAACTTTATCGCCGCTGCTGTAATATGCGATGATTTCGCCCCCTGTATTGGGAGAAGTTCTTATCCTCAAGGAATCCGCCGTTACCGTACCGGTTTTAGTTACTGCATCATTTTCACTGAGCCATGGAGAAAGGTTCTGGAGTATTGAATCCGTCGCCTGATTCAATGCCCATGAACCGACGCCCTTCAAATTATATTCATGCACGAGGTTTATTTTATTAGATATCGAACGCTGATTTTCAAACCAGATTGTATAATTTCCCGGGGAAAGCTTTTTTCCTCCTACGGTGTATTCTTTATCCCCGGCTTTTACGGTAAACTCGGCTTTAGGTGAGCGGGCTTTTTCGTCATAGGTGATTTTTGCATTGTAATCAATGAGCATATTGCTTATTACGCTCAGACCTATGCCGTATCCGTTAAAGTCGCCATTTTCGCTCCAAATTCTGCCGTAAAAGGGAACACCCACCACTATTTTTTCAGCGGGAGCATATTTAAGGGCGTATTCAATGGATTTTTTTACAAAATCATAGCTTGCAACAGGTCCCGCCGCACTGCCTTGCCAGCTTTCATCATATGCCATTATCATAAGATAATCGGCGTGCTGTGCAAGGGCTTCATAGTCATATGAGCCATGCCAGCCAGTTGTCCATCCGTTGGGGTTCGCCGCAACCGCCACGGAAACTTCCTTTTCAGCGGGAATCAGCCGCCGAAGTTCCGCAACAAGCCGGGTATATTTATCCCTTTCCGTCTGGGTAACGTTTTCAATATCTACGTTTACGCCGTCAAGGTTATATTTCTTTACGTTTTCCGCAATCTCAGCTGCAAGAGCTTCCGGATTCGCCAAAGCCAGCTTGCCGCCGTTTCTGTCCCAGTGGTTACTGAGCATCGGCACTACCTTTATGCCCATTGCATGCATTTCATTTACAAGCTCAGTGCTTACTGTATTTACAACAAGCTTACCCTGAGAGTTTATATCAAAGTAAGATGGGGATACTGTATCAAAGGTACCCGCCTGCTTTACCTTTGCAATTTGCTGAGATACGCTGCCGCCGTAAAGATAGGTCATACTGAATTTTTCAGATAACTGGGAAGTACTTGAAATCACCAAGGGGCTTTCCACGGAAAATCCAGAGCTTATTGCTTTACTCTCCTGTGAATCTGCAAAAACGCTGAAAGGCATTGAGGCAATAAGCACTCCGGAAAAGAAAATAACCACCGTTTTGATTTTCAGATTTCTGTATTTCCCCGAAATCGCCTTTAAAATTCCGCCGTAGCCGTCATAGCTTTTTTCACCATGGAGAAATTCTTTGCCGAATTCTTCCGTATCACGGCTTATTGAAATTATGAGATTGTATGTGTCGTCACTGTTTTTAATTATTTTGTAAGTGTACATTTTTTCACCGCCTTATTTTTTAGTCTTACCTGCGGAGAAAAAAATAGACTTTAAAACTAAATTTAAATAAAGGAAAAATCTGCAAAAAACATATGATTACGAAACACTTACTCTCATTTTCGCCCGGTGAGCGTGGCGGACACGTCGAATTTCATTATTTGCTGCTTCTTACCCGCACTTTGATAAATGAGCAACAAACTGAGTTTGCATCCAATTCGCACACAAAGTGACAGCAAAAACGGATATGCCAAAAAGCATATCCGTTTAAATTTTCTCTGTGCAATTTATGAAAGCCTGCTTACAAAATCCTCATAGCCAAAAGTTTTAACGGTTATTATTTCACCGTCGCTCTTTCTGTACAGTATCGACGGCAGAGGCATACCGTTAAAGGTGTTGGTCTTTACCATCGTGTAAAGAGCCATATCCTCAAAAATAACTCTGTCGCCTTCTTTTAAAGGCTCGTCAAAGGAATAATCCCCTATAACGTCTCCTGCAAGACAGGTGGGGCCGCCTAAACGATAGGTAAATGCCTTTTCATTTGGTTCGCCGCTGTTCATAAGGGGCGGACGGTAGGGCATTTCGATAACATCCGGCATATGGCAGGCTGCGGAAGTGTCGAGAATGGCAATATCCATACCGTTATTCATGGTTTCAAGAACCGTTGAAACAAGGAAGCCTGCGTTTAATACAACAGCCTCGCCCGGCTCAAGATAAACTTCCACATCATACTTTTCACGAAAATGCTTTACAACCGAAATCAGCTTTTCACGGTCGTAATCCTTTCGGGTAATGTGATGTCCTCCGCCGAAGTTAAGCCACTTCATGCCTTTAAGATATTTGCCGAACTTCTCCTCAAAAGCCTTTGCGGTGGTTTCAAGATCGTCGGAATTCTGCTCACAAAGGGTGTGAAAATGAAGTCCGTCAAGAAGCGGCAGTATGCTCTCATCAAAATTTGCTAAAGTTGTTCCAAGACGTGAACCCGGTGAACAGGGGTCATAAATGGCGTGACCCTCCTGAGTTGAACACTCAGGGTTCACCCTTAATCCCACTGACTTTCCGAGGCTCTTTGCTTTTTGAGCATACTTTTTTACCTGTGTGGGAGAGTTAAAGACGATGTCGTCAGCGTACTTTAAAATCTCCTCGAACTCATCCTCACGGTAAGCAGGGGAAAAGACGTGAGTCTCTCCCCCGAATTTTTCTTTTCCAAGCCTTGCCTCATAAAGTCCGCTGGCGGTGGTTCCCGCAAGGTACTTTGAAATAAGAGGATAGGCATAAAACATTGAAAATGCTTTCTGAGCAAGGAGGATTTTGCATCCCGCTCTTTGGGAAACATCCTTTAATATTTCAAGATTATCGGTTAATCTCTTTTCATCCACTACAAAGCAGGGAGTTTTTACATTTTGGAAATCCATAATCAGTCCACCAGAACAGGATTATAGGACTCTTTCCAGGGAAGTCCCCATTTGTTAAGAGCGTCCATAAATGGATCGGGATCAAACTCCTCGATGTTGTGAACGCCGGGTTTATTCCACTTGCCTGTCATAACCATCATTGCGCCGATCATTGCGGGAACACCTGTTGTATAGGCGACTGCCTGCGAGCCAACCTCTTTATAGCATTCCTCATGGTCGCAGATATTGTAAAGGTAGTAGGTCTTATCCTTGCCGTCCTTTTTGCCTCTGAAAATGCATCCGATATTTGTCTTGCCCTTTGTACGGGGGCCAAGGGATGCAGGATCGGGAAGCACTGCTTTAAGGAACTGGAGGGGAACAATTTCCTTGCCCTCATACATAATGGGCTCGATTGAGGTCATACCGACGTTTTCAAGGCATTTGAGGTGTGTAAGATAGCTCTGTCCGAAAGTCATGAAGAAGCGGATTCTCTTGATTCCGGGAATATTCAGAGCAAGGCTTTCGATCTCCTCATGGTGGAGAAGATACATATCCTTCATGCCTACTCCCTCAAAGTTGTACTCTCTCTTTATCTCCATGGGCTCTGTCTCAACCCAGTGGCCATCCTCCCAGTAGGAGCCTTTTGCGGAAACCTCACGGATATTGATTTCGGGATTGAAGTTTGTAGCAAAGGGATAACCATGATCGCCGCCGTTGCAGTCGAGAATATCAATATAGTTGATTTCATCGAACTCATGCTTGAGTGCATAAGCTGAAAATACCCCTGTAACTCCGGGGTCAAATCCGCTGCCTAAAAGAGCAGTGATTCCGGCTTTCTCAAAACGCTCTTTATAAGCCCACTGCCAGCAATATTCAAACTTTGCTGTGTCCTCAGGCTCATAGTTTGCAGTGTCAATATAATGTGTTTTTGTAGCAAGGCAGGCATCCATTATTGTAAGATCCTGATAAGGAAGTGCGAGATTGAGCACTACATCGGGCTTTACCTCTTCGATGAGAGCAATAAGCTCGTCCACGTTATCAGCGTCAACTTTTGCTGTTGTAATCTTCGTCTTTGTTGTGCCCTCCAGCTTCTCCTTGAGAGCGTCGCACTTTGACTTTGTACGGCTTGCAATGCAGATTTCCTCAAAAACCTCGCTGTTCTGGCAGCATTTATGAATTGCAACGGAAGCAACGCCGCCGCATCCTATTATAAGAGCTTTTCCCATTTTAATCTCCTCTTTTCTTTATACTTTATTTCTGAAATGCAAGAAGCATCTCTCTTACTGTTTTACAGGCCGCAGCAGTGGAAATTCCGCTGTGGTCATAGTGGGGACTAAGTTCGTTTACGTCGCAGGCAACTACATTTGCCTTTTCGCACACAAGAACGGCGCTTTTTCTCATTTCCTCAAAGCTCACTCCGCCGGGCTCAGGGGTTCCCGTTCCAGGGAATACCGAGGGGTCAAGGACATCGAGATCTACGGTAAAGTAAACGGGTCTGTCCCCTAATTTATCAAGGGTTTCGTTGAGTGTATCAAAGTTAAAACGGCAGGTTTTAACGTGATCCTTTCCCCAGGAAAACTCTTCCCTGTCCCCTGAACGTATACCAAACTGGAAAATACGTCCGTCTCCTATTATCTCCCAGCAGCGTCTTAAAACACAGGCATGAGAAAGCTTATTTCCCAAATAATCTTCTCTTAAATCCGCATGGGCATCAAAGTGGATAATGCAGATATCGGGATATTTCTTTGCCGCCGCTCTGAATGCTCCTAAAGTGACAAGATGTTCTCCGCCAAGCATAAAGGGTCTTTTACCAGCTGCAAGAATATCCGCCGCTCTTTCCTCAATCTGACTTAAGGTATCCTCAGTGCATCCAAAGGGAAGCTCAATATCGCCGCTGTCCATAACCTTACCGTCAAATAAATCCTTATCCTGATAAGGACTGTAACTTTCTATACCGAAAGACTCATGACGGATTGTGCTGCATCCGAACCTTGTACCGGGACGGTAAGAGGTGGTGGAGTCAAAGGGTGCGCCGAAAAGGACGGTTTCCGCCTCTTCAAAGTTGCTTTCGCAGCCCATAAACACCTCAATATTTCTGTTCAACATCTTTTAAAAGCTCCTCTACATAGGCGGGTAAATAAAATGCGCCTTTGTGTAATGTGGTTGTATAGTACTGGCAGGAAAGTCCTCTTAAATTCCAGCGGGCTTCCTGCAAATCCTTTAAGGGATGATACTTCTTTGAAGCAAAGCCGAAAAGCCAGTGTCCGGAGGGATAAGTGGGAATATGCGCCTGATAAACACGGCTTATGGGGAATGACTCAACTATTCTCTTATGAGCTCTCTGACAGGCAACGGCATCTTCATCATAGAACGGGCTTTCGTGCTGATTTACCATTATTCCGTCGTCGTGAAGAGCTTTAAAGCAGTTACCGTAAAACTCCCTTGTGAAAAGTCCCTCTCCAGGGCCGAATGGGTCAGTTGAATCGACGATTATAAGGTCGTATTTATCCTCTTTGGTGCGGACAAATTTAAGTCCGTCCTCATAGTGGATTGACACTCTCGGATCGTCAAAACAACAAGCTGTCTGAGGCAGATATTTTTTGCATACCTCCACTACGAGCTCATCTATTTCAACAAGGTCTATATGCTCTATTTCAGGATATCTTGCAAGCTCTCTTACAACTCCTCCGTCGCCCGCTCCTATTACAAGCACGTCACGGACTTTGGGATGAACCGCCATAGGCACATGGGTTATCATCTCGTGATAGATAAACTCATCCTTTTCAGTGAGCATCATATATCCGTCAAGGGTGAGAAAACGTCCGAACTCGGGAGAATCAAATACATCAATGCGCTGAAATTCGCTTTTACCGCTGTAAAGCTGTCTGTCAACCTTAATGGAAAGCTTTACGTTAGGTGTCTGCGCTTCGGAAAACCAAAAATCCATACTCCTTAAACTCCTTTCAAAACATTCAGTCTCTCAATTGCCGCATCTTCGGGGCCTGTCATGGAACAGCCCTTTTCCTTGGCATAGGAAATATAGTCAAGAATACGTCTTGTTATCCTTTCCCCCGGTGCCAGAATGGGTATTCCCGGAGGATAGCACATTACAAACTCACTGCAAATTCTTCCCTCAGTTTCTTCAATGGGAAGTGATTCTTTATCGGCATAAAAAGCAGCCTGTGGGGAAACTGCAAGCTCGGGCTCGATATATTCCTGAGTCATAAGCCCTGCCTTGCTCTTTCCGAAACGGCGCTTTACCTCGGCAAGGGCTCCCACAAGACGCTCAATATCACGGAGCCTGTCTCCGATTGAAATATAGGCTAAAATATTGCCCAAATCGCCGAACTCTATCTGTATATCATATTCGTCTCTTAAAAGGTCGTATACCTCAATACCTGCAAGACCGATATCGAGAGTATGGACTGAAAGCTTTGTAGTATCAAAATCAAAAATGCTGTCGCCGTTTATAAGCTCCTTTGAATAAGCGTAGTAGCCGCCTATATCGTTAATTTCGGAGCGGGCATATTCCGCAAGGCTCACCACTCCTGCAAATGCCTCTTTTCCTCTCAAAGCAAGGTTTCTTCTGGAAATATCAAGGCTCGAAAGAAGAAGATAGGAGCCGCTTGTGGTCTGTGTAAGGTTTATAATCTGTCTTATATGTCCTTCGCTCATGGCGGGTCCTGCAAGAAGCAGTGAACTCTGAGTGAGGCTTCCTCCTGATTTATGCATTGAAACTGCCGCCATATCGGCTCCCGCAGCCATTGCGGAAACAGGCAGATTTTCTCCGAAATAAAAATGAGTTCCGTGAGCTTCATCTGCAAGGCAGAGCATATTGTGCTCATGGGCTATTTTTACAATTGAGCGAAGGTCGGAGCAAATTCCGTAATAGGTGGGATTATTTACAAGTATCGCCTTTGCGTCGGGGTTTGCCTTAATGGCTCTTTCAACCGCCGAAACGCTCATACCAAGGGGTATTCCCAGTTTCGGGTCACATTCGGGATTTACATAAACGGGAACCGCTCCGCACAAAACAATAGCCCCCATAACGCTGCGGTGAACATTTCGGGGGAGAATGATTTTCTCTCCGCTTTTGACAACGGAAAGCACCATACTCTGTACGGCAGAGGTTGTCCCTCCGACCATAAGGAAAGCGTGAGCCGCTCCGAAAGCCTCTGCGGCAAGAATTTCCGCGTCGCGGATAACGGATATTGGATGACAGAGGTTATCAAGGGGCTTCATGGAGTTTACGTCCATATTGACGCATTTCTCTCCTAACAGAGCCGCCAGTTCCGGATTTCCTCTGCCTCTTTTATGTCCCGGCACGTCAAAGGGAACTACCCTCATCTTTTTGAATTTTTCCAGCGCCTCATAAATAGGCGCGTTTGCCTGGGAAAGCTCGCCCATTTTACGGCCTCCTTCCGTAAACGTTGCAGCCGCTGAAAATTTCTATCATCTCACGGCGCAGGTTATTCATTATTTCAAGGCGTTTTTTGGGCGGAAGCTCGTAAACGTCGGTTTTGAAAAGATAATTCTGTAAATCTATTTCCTTTACCATCATCTTTGTATGGAAAAGGTTCGCTTCATATACATTTATATCCACCGCATCATATTTCGCCAGAATCTCCGGGTCAATATAATCCTGAATGGAGGTTACGGGATGGTCGAGGAAAAGCTTCTGACCATCAACATCCCTTGTAAAGCCTCTGACTCTGTAATCCATTGTTATTATATCCGAATCAAAGGAGCCTATAAGATAATCGAGTGTGGAGAGCGGAGTTATTTCTCCGCAGGTGGCAACATCTATATCAACTCTGAAAGTCGCAAGACAGTTTTCCGGATGATACTCTGGGTATGTGTGCACAGTCACATGGCTTTTATCAAGATGGGCAAGCTGAGTGTCTCCCACGGGAACCATTGAACCCTCCGCAATGAGGATTGTTACGGAAGCTCCCTGGGGATCATAGTCCTGACGGGCAATATTGAGAACCTGCGCTCCTATCATATCAGTGAGATTTGTAAGGATATTTGTAAGTCGCTCAGAGTTATACTGCTCGTCGATATATGCAATATAGTCCTTCTGCTCGCGGGCAGTTTTTGCATAGCACACGTCGTAAATATTAAAGCTCAGCGCTTTTGTAAGGTTGTTGAATCCATAAAGTTTAAGTTTCTCATTCTCTGCCATTTTCCCCAGCTCCCGGAATTATTTTAAAAACAAAAAAACGCAAGACATATGCTTTAATCGCATACTTTCTTGCGTTTATCCTGACTTCAAAAATCGCCTTAAATCGACACTTCGACACCGGGCTTATTCAAAAAATCGGAATTACAGATTTCAGAGTCTATATAGCAAATATCTCACTTTTACTACTCTTATTGACCGTTTCACAAGTTGATGTATGCATTAAAGCATCCGGTTGTAAAGTAACCAACTTATAAAATTTGAGCTTCTAACTCAATCAATAAGGCAACAAACGTTGCCAATCGGCAGTTGACCCGGCTGTCCGTATGGCCTTTAACCCCTTCGGGGCGGTCAAAAATATTTGCATGGAAACTCTGAAAACCTCATATTTCCATGTAGGTTCATTATAGCTCACTTTAAACCCTGTGTCAACAAAAATCAGACAGCAAACTGAGTTTGAATTCAATTTGCACATCAGGCTGACGATAAGCAGCAACTAAACGTGCCTGCGGCGGACACGTCCGCTTTCAAGCCGCACACTAACTTACGGCAAAAAGGCAACTATAAGTGCCTGCGGCGGAATTACAGTGAAAAAGTTGATGAGCCTACTTTCTGCTTCTTACCCCAGCTTTGATAAACGAGCAAGTTTTGTCGCTCATGCTGCGACGGAGCACCTACTTTTGTCCATAGCGACAAAAGTAGGCAAAAGCGCATTTATGCGCCTTGACGGTTTTCGCCCATAGTCTATTTACCTTTAGCTGGTGTCTCGGTAAATCGCCGTCAAGGGTCAGTGCCGGCGATTTACGGAAAAGCCTTGCTTTTCCGTTCCCTCGCTCTCCGAACAGCTTACAGTAATGCGAAAAGCCGCAAGGCTAATGAACTGCTTACTTTCATTTCTGCCGGGTGAGCGTGGAGTTAGTTTTGTTTATGTAACAGTAAACTTTAAATGCGTGCAAACAAAACCAAAGAACCACAGCAAACTTGCCTCACGACAGTCGCACGCGTCGGCAAAGAAAAAGATATGGAAAGTAGTAAAACGTGTACACGTTGACGGTGATAAAACAAAACCTCTAAACTGCCGACGTGAATTTGTGGACGCTTACAGAAACAAGCCGACGGCAAAGAAAAAGGATTCGACAACAGCAAAACGTTTACACTTAGATGTTGATAAAACCAAACCCTCCAGACTGCCGTCGGCGGGCATGTGCGAACAAACTTTCCTTGCGCTGATTAGAGTTTTCTGTTTTGGCAAGCGAAATGCGCTTTTGCTTTCTTTTGCCGCTATGGGCAAAAGAAAGTGCCTCGCCGCGGCACGAGCGGCGAAACCTACTCGTTTATCAAAGTACGGGTAAGAACCAGCAAAATAATCAACAGCGGCGCAGTCTGAACCTGCACATAAGACGCACACTCAGATGCGGCGCACCAAACTATAAGTGCCCGCGACAAAACTTCTTTGTTTATCAAAGCGCGGGTAAGAACCAGCAGACCGCCCCACCCCGCGGACAAATCCTAATATATTCCCTGCATCAAAGTTTTTTCTCTTCCACGTCTTAAAATACTCTTCACTCCCTGAGTTTAACCTGTAAAAAAATTTCCAAATCAGCAAAAAATCAGGATCCTTAATAGTTCATAAATTGTTATTATTTATAATGATTAAAATAGGTGTTAATTTCTTGACAAATTAAATCCTGCGGTTTAAAATTACGTTGTATAACTTTGTTAATTTTTTGAAAAAGTAGGAGGACTTAAAATTGGGTTACACAATCGGGCAGAAATTAATTAAATCTCACCTCGTAAGCGGCGAGATGATTCCCGGAACTGAAGTGGGCATCAGAATTGACCAGACCCTCACTCAGGACGCTACGGGAACAATGGCTTACCTTGAGTTTGAAGCTATGGGCGTTGAAAGAGTCAAAACTGAACTTTCAGTAGCTTACATAGACCACAATACACTTCAGACAGGTTTTGAAAACGCTGATGACCACAGATTCATCCAGACCGTTACCAAAAAGCACGGAATTTATTATTCACGTCCCGGCAACGGAATCTGCCATCAGGTTCACCTTGAGCGTTTCGGTAAACCCGGCAAGACCCTTATCGGCTCAGACAGCCACACCCCCACAGGCGGCGGAATCGGTATGCTTGCAATCGGTGCAGGCGGACTTGACGTTGCTGTTGCAATGGGCGGCGGCACATATTACATCACAATGCCCAAAATGGTAAGAGTTAACCTTACCGGAAAACTCTCCCCATGGGTTGCCGCAAAGGACGTTATTCTTGAGGTTCTCAGAATCATGTCTGTTAAGGGCGGCGTAGGCAAAATAATCGAATACGGCGGAGAGGGAGTCAAGACTCTTTCTGTTCCTGAGCGTGCAACCATCACAAACATGGGTGCAGAGCTTGGCGCAACAACTTCCGTATTCCCCTCTGATGAAGTTACAAAGGCTTTCCTTAAAGCTCAGGGACGTGAAGAGGACTGGACAGAGCTTAAAGCCGACGAGGATGCAGTTTATGATGAGGTTATCGAAATTGACCTTTCAGCCCTTGCTCCCATGGCTGCTATGCCCCACAGCCCCGACAACGTAAAGAGCGTTACTGAAATCGGACAGATAAAAGTAAATCAGGTCTGCATCGGCTCCTGCACAAACTCTTCTCTTTCCGATATGATGAAGGTTGCCGCTATTCTTAAAGGCAAGACCGTTCATCCCAACGTAAGCCTTGCAATCTCCCCCGGCTCAATGCAGGTTCTCAATATGCTTGCCCTCAACGGCGCACTTTCCGATATGATCGCTGCCGGTGCAAGAATCCTTGAATCAGCATGCGGCCCCTGCATCGGTATGGGTCAGTCACCTAACTCAGCAGGCGTTTCACTGAGAACATTCAACAGAAACTTTGAAGGACGTTCCGGCACAGCGGATGCTCAGATTTATCTTGTAAGCCCCGAAGTGGCTGCCGCTTCCGCTATTACAGGCGTTCTCACCGACCCCAGAACTCTCGGTGTGGCTCCCGTAATCACAATGCCCGATCACTTCATCATCAACGATTCAATGGTTATTCCTCCCGCTACTCCCGAAGAGGCTCCCAGTGTTGAGGTTCTCAGAGGTCCCAACATCAAGCCCTTCCCCGTAAGCGAGGCTATGGGCGAGGAAATCTCCGCCAGCGCAATTCTCAAGGTTGGCAACAACATCACAACCGACCACATTATGCCCGCAGGCGCAAAGATTCTCCCCTACCGTTCAAATATCCCCTATCTTTCTAAATTCTGCTTCGCTCAGTGCGATCCCGAATTCTCCGAAAGATGCCAGAAGGAAGGCAAGGGAATTATCATCGGCGGCGCAAACTATGGCCAGGGTTCTTCAAGAGAGCACGCTGCACTTGTTCCCCTCTATCTCGGAATCAAAGCTGTTATCGCTAAGTCCTTTGCACGTATTCACTGCGCTAACCTTATTAACGCAGGTATCATTCCACTCACCTTTGCAGATGAGAGCGATTACGACAAGATCACTCAGGGTGATATGCTCGTTCTTCCCGATATCCGCAGCAGAATCGAAAAGGGCGAAGAGGTAACTCTTAAAAATACAACCACAGGCGAAGAGTATAAGCTCTGCTATGAGTTCTCACAGCGTCAGAAAGATATGCTCCTTGCCGGCGGACTTCTTAACTACACAAGAGAAAACGCAAAGAAATAATTCGGAGGAAATTTAAAATGCAGGATAAAATTGCAGCAGCAGTAGAAAAGTTTGAAGCTCTTCTCAGAGAGCAGATTGAGCGTTCAGAAAAAATCAAGGAAGAAAAGGATTTCGTTGACTATTCTTCTCTCGATAAAATCGTAATCGGAGTTTGCGGCGGCGACGGCATCGGTCCGATCATCACAAAGGAATCCGCAAGAGTTCTTGAGTATATGCTCAAGGATGACGTTGAGAGCGGCAAGGTTGAGTTTAAGGTAATCGACGGTCTTACAATCGAGAACCGCATCAAGGCTATGAAAGCTATCCCCGACGATGTTATGAAAGAGCTTAAATCCTGTAACGTAATTCTCAAGGGACCCACAACCACTCCCCAGGCCGGCGGCGATATGCCCAACATCGAAAGCGCAAACGTTGCAATGCGTAAGGCTCTTGACCTTTTCGCAAATATGCGTCCCGTTAAAATCCCCTCAGAGGGCATTGACTGGACTTTCTTCCGTGAGAATACAGAAGGCGCTTATGCAGTAGGTTCAAAGGGCGTCAACGTAACAGATGACCTTGCAGTTGACTTTGTTGTCACAACATCAGAGGGCTGCGACAGAATTGCAAAGCTCGCTTATGAGTATGCTCGCAAAAACAAGAAGGACAGAGTTTCAATTATCACAAAGGCAAACGTTATCAAGACCACAGACGGTAAGTTCCTCAACCTTTGCAAAAAGGTCGGCGAACAGTATCCCGAAATCACAACTGACGAGTGGTACATAGATATCCTTACAGCAAAGCTCATCGACCAGAAGCGCCGCAGAGACTTCAAGGTAATCGTTCTCCCGAACCTTTACGGCGATATCATCACTGACGAGGCTGCCGAGTTCCAGGGCGGCGTAGGTACAGCAGGAAGCGCAAACATCGGTAAGAAATACGCTATGTTTGAAGCTATCCATGGTTCCGCTCCCCGCATGATTCAGGAAGGCAGAGGACAGTATGCAGATCCCTGCTCCATGCTCAGAGCTTCCGTAATGCTCCTTTCACACATTGACCGTCAGGATAAGGCAGATCTTCTCGAAAGAGCACTTGATATCTGCATGACAGAAGAGAAGAAGATTTCCATTACAGGCCGTGAGGACGGCTGCACCTGCGAAGAGTTCGGCAACTATGTAATGGAAACAGTTCAGAGACTTTCAAGCGAAAGCTGATAAACTAAGGAAGTGAAGTTGTTTTGGCAAAAAACGATAGCATATCAATGTCTGTTATAAAGCGCTTACCTCGATACTACAGATTTTTGGGAGAGCTCAAAAACAAGGGTGTAACCCGAATTTCTTCAAGAGAACTTTCAAATAAAATGGGGCTTACCGCTTCTCAAATCCGCCAGGATTTTAACTGCTTCGGCGGCTTTGGACAGCAGGGATACGGCTACAATGTTGAGCAGCTCCATTATGAAATCGGAAAGATACTCGGTCTCGGCAACGGATTCAAGACCATCCTTATCGGCGCCGGAAACCTCGGCAGAGCCATCGCCACCCATATGTCATTCGAAGCAAGAGGCTTTAACCTTATCGGAATTTTCGATAAAAACGAAGCTATGGCGGGAAATATGGTAAGAGGCATACCGGTTCGTCAGACTCAGATGCTCGATGACTTTTGCAGGGAACATCATCCCACTGTTGCAGTATTGTGCATCCCCAGCGAGGGAGCCGCTGCCACCGTTGACCAGCTTGTTGAGCTCGGAGTAAAAGGATTCTGGAATTTCAGCCACTGCGATATTGCGGCAAAATATCCGGACGTTGCCGTTGAAAACGTTCACCTGAGCGACAGCCTCATGACGCTGAGCTATCAGGTTGATTCGGTTATCAACAATTAAAAATTTATATTAAACTTAAAACCGAAGCTGTTCATAAACGCAGCTTCGGTTTTTGCTTGTATCTTAATCCATATAAAAAATCCACTCTCGGAAACGAGAGTGGAAATTTTTTATCTTTCATCAAGCGCTTTATAGTCTTTATGTTCTCCTACGCTCTTATATGCAGGTCTTATAATCTTTCCGCAGTTTATAAGCTCTTCCATACGGTGAGCGCTCCAACCTGCTATTCTCGCAATAGCGAAAATCGGAGTATAAAGCTCAGCGGGAAGATCCATCATGCCATAGACAAAACCGCTGTAGAAGTCAACGTTTGCACTAACGCCCTTATACATCTTTCTTTCATCGGCGATGATTTCGGGAGCCAGACGCTCAACAGTTGAATAAAGCTTAAACTCAGCCATTCTGCCCTTTTCCTCAGAAAGATTTTCAACAAAGCTTCTGAGAATATTGGCTCTCGGGTCGGACAGTGAATAAACAGCATGTCCCATACCGTAAATGAGACCGGATTTATCGAAAGCTTCCTTATGAAGAAGAGCACGAAGATAATCCGCAACCTTATCTTCATTGGTCCAGTCGTCGATATTCTTTTTCATATCCTCAAACATTTTAACGACCTTTATATTTGCTCCACCGTGCTTAGGTCCCTTAAGAGAACCAAGGGCAGCAGCTATTGCCGAATAGGTATCGGTTCCGGATGAAGTTACAACGTGAGTTGTAAAAGTGGAGTTGTTTCCGCCGCCGTGCTCCGCATGAAGCACAAGGGCAACGTCGAGAATCTTAGCTTCAAGCTCTGTAAACTGACTGTCAGCTCTGAGCATGTGAAGAATATTCTGAGCTGTGGAATATTCAGGCTTGGGTGAATGAATGAAAAGGCTGTTTACGTTATGATAATAGTTATAAGCATGATAACCATAAACAGAAAACAGCGGGAACAGCGCAATAAGCTGTAAGCACTGTCTCAGCACATTGGGAAGAGATGTATCGTTGGGATTATCATCATATGAATACATTGTCAAAACGCTTCGTGCAAGAACATTCATCATATCTGAGCTGGGAGCTTTCAGTATGATGTCACGCACAAAGTTTTTGGGAAGAACTCGGTAATAAGTAAGAGTTTCATTAAATTTCTTAAGCTGTTCTTTATTGGGAAGCTGACCGAAAAGAAGTAAATATGTTGTCTCTTCAAAGCCAAAACGTTTTTCGTTAATAAAACCTTTTACAATATCTTCAATGTTTACTCCACGGTAATAAAGTTCACCGTCACAGGAAACCTTTTGTCCATCTATCATCTTAGATGAAATTATCTCAGAAATCTCAGTAAGACCCGTAAGAACACCATTTCCGTTTAAGTCACGAAGTCCACGGTTAACATTATACTTAGTATAAAGTTCAGCCTTAATGCTGTTGTTTGAACGGCAAAGCTCTGTAAGCTCTAAAATTTCCGGAGTGATGGCTGAATATGGATTCTCTTTCATCACTATCCCTCCTTAGTTATTATTCGGTATCATAAATTTTACCATAAGCTTATTAACGAATTGTTAAGAAAATATGACAATAACAATACAAAAAGTACGGAATATTTTTGTAAAATATTCCGTACTCATGATATTTTTTGCTTATTTTACTATTTTATGAAAAATCTTTTTACCCTTCTTAATAACGGCTCCCTTGGCTGCATCATCCATAGTGATAACCTCATCAATGGATGAAACCTTGTTGTCATTGACAGATACTCCGCCCTGAGTTATAAGGCGGCGTGCCTCACCTTTAGACTTAACAAGACCTGCTTTAACCATTGCATCAATAACAGTTATTGCTCCGTTTTCAAAATCAGCATCTGTAAGAGTGGTTGTAGGCATATTTTCTGAATTGGCGTTATTTGAGAAAAGAGCCTTTGCGGCATCTCTTGCCTTTACAGCCTCCTCCTCGCCGTGTATAAGCTTTGTAACCTCAAAGGCAAGTACTTCCTTTGCCTTGTTGATTTCGCTGCCCTCAAGCTTCTCATACTCTCTGATTTCGTCCATGGGGATAAAGGTGAGCATCTTCATGCAGTTTGTAACATCGGCGTCGTCAACATTGCGCCAGTACTGGTAAAACTCGTAGGGGCTGGTCTTTTCAGGGTTAAGCCACACTGCTCCCTTTTCTGTTTTACCCATCTTTCTGCCGTCGCTGGTCTGGAGAAGTTTAAAGGTCATACCGTAAGCCTCTTTGCCCTCGGCACGTCTTATAAGCTCAACACCGCCTATGATGTTGCTCCACTGGTCATCGCCGCCAAGCTCAAGACAGCAGTCATACTTTCTGTTAAGCTCAAGGAAGTCATAGCTCTGCATGACCATGTAGTTCATTTCAAAGAATGAAAGTCCACGCTCAAGACGCTGCTTGTAGCACTCAGCTGCAAGCATTCTGTTAACTGAAAAATGAACTCCCACTTCTCTTAAAAACTCGATGTAGTTAAGGTTCATAAGCCAGTCAGCATTGTTTACCATTATAGCTTTTCCATCAGAAAAATCAACAAGCTTTGACATCTGCTTCTGGAAGCATTCGATGTTATGCTGGATTGTCTCTTTTGTAAGCATTTTTCTCATGTCTGTTTTTCCGGAAGGGTCACCTATCATTCCCGTTCCGCCGCCGAAAAGAGCTATCGGCACATGACCGGCACGCTGCATATGAGCCATTACCATAATCTGAACAAAATGGCCTACATGAAGGCTGTCGGCAGTGGGGTCAAAACCGATATAAAACTTAACGCCCTTGTGATTTTCAAGTAAATCCTGAATTTTTTCTTCATTTGTGAGCTGAGCAATTATGCCACGCTCTTTGAGTTCGCTGAAAACTCCCATTTTCCATTCCTCCGAATAAAATTATTTATTTGCTTTTTGCAAAAAAATAAGCCCTCTGCAAAAAGCAGAGGGCGGAATTAACCGCGGTACCACCTCTATTTACCGTTTTCTCACAAAAACGGCCTTACCGGGTACAATAAAATACCCCTTCGCAGTAACGTGCGAACACGGCACAGCCTACACACCCAAAGGGCTTCAGCCTGCAGCTCAGAGATGTATTTCACTGGCCTTCTTTCTGCTACTTTCACCAGCCGCAGCTTCTCTTTGCAAAGAAAAACCAGCTACTTCTTCTCGTCATAGCTTTTACTGCATTATAGTTGATTGGTTCCGTTTTGTCAACATATGTAATCGGTTATTTTAAAAAAATTGCATTCATTACAAGAAGCATTATGACTCCGGATATACCCCCTATGCAGCTGACGAAAAGGGAAACAGCGTTTACCCCTACAGTAACACCGGTAATAGTTCCTAAAACATTTACGGCAAAAAGCGCAATTATCCCCTGAGCAGCGCTTAGGGCAAGGGTTTTCAACCCATTGCCGCCCTTTACTGCGGCGGCAATGACAGCTAAAGTTGATATGACCGCCGCAGCGCATACAATTACAGTAAGTCCTACCCCATTTTATCAATCACCCATTCGTTTTTACATTTTTCTATACTTGCCTCGCTTGTAACATTCTGACTTTTCGCAAGGCGAAGCAAATATCTGTATCTCGCTTTAAGGGCTTCAATTTCATAAATTGTAGCTTCAACAAGATCGTCGTCCTGCTCATAGCCGAAATTTTCATATGCAGTTTCGATTTTTCTGCATACTTCTCTTATCTCATTTAAAAGCTTTTGCTGGGGTGTTTCAGTTTCCTTTGCTCTCAGCTTTTCAGCGCTGAGAAGTCGTATTTTCTTTTCCAATATTGTTGTCCCTCCCGTTTATACTTATGTTTAAGTATTGTGCAATTATTACCAGAAATATACAATTGGCAAACAATAAATTTAAATCGGTTATTACATACTCAATCGGGAACA
The DNA here is from genome assembly GCA_949289045.1 of uncultured Oscillospiraceae bacterium. Lineage (GTDB taxonomy): Bacteria > Bacillota > Clostridia > Oscillospirales > Acutalibacteraceae > UMGS263. The sequence continues at coordinate 2,478 of CASEMN010000013.1, read as the reverse complement.
ATCAAATTGACAAAAGCTCCAAAAAGTTGTAGAATTTGTTTGATTAGTTATAGCAATATTACTGATAAATTTATCATTGGAAAGGGATGAATTTTTTGGAATACAGTAAACTTTTTTCTGAGGGAAAAATCGGAAATGTGACAATTAAAAACAGAGTTGTCATGTCGCCTATGGTTATGGATGTCGCCGCAATTGACGGCACACCCAATGAGCAGATGATTGAATATTACGAAGAGCGTGCAAAGGGCGGAGTAGGTCTCATTATTACTGAGGCAACACGTGTTGATGACAGCACCGGTCTTCTCGCCCCCCGTCAGCTCGGAATGTCCCGCGACAAACACATTGAGCCTTTCGCAAAAATGGTTTCAAGGATTCACCGTCACGGCACAAAAATATTCTGCCAGCTTCATCATCCGGGCAGGCAGAGCTACTCCATTCTCATCGGCACATGGAATATCAGCCAGGCGATAGGCAGCCGCTGGAACGGTTACTGGGATTTGTTTTTCGGTTTGGCACAGTATAACAAACAGCTTGAAAAAACCGGACTGCTTCTTCCCGTAGTTGCTCCTTCTGCAATTCCGTGCCGACATCAAAAGCAAAAAACACGTGCTCTACGTGTTTCCGAAATTAAAAAAATCATTTCTGAATTCGGTGATGCCGCAAAAAGAGTTAAGCTCGCAGGCGGTGATGGAGTTGAGCTTCACGGCGCTCACGGATATCTTATTCAGCAGTTTTTAAGCCCACATACAAATAAAAGAACCGATGAATACGGCGGTTCCTTTGAAAACCGTATGCGCTTTGTTTCCGAAATTATTGCCGATATTAAAGCAAAATGCGGTGAGGATTTCCCCATTATAGTACGCCTTTCCGTTGAGGAATTTTACAGTAAATTAGGTGATCCCGACGAGGGAATAACACTTCCTGAGGGAATAAAAATAGCAAAAGAACTTGAAAAACTGGGAGTTGCCGCTTTGGATATTTCATCAGGCTCCTATGAGGCTATGAACTACTGGCTTGAGCCTGTTGAATTTGAATTGGGCTGGAGAAAATATCTTGCAAAAGCTGTTAAGGAAAGCGTAAGCATTCCGGTTTTGGCAGCAAACCTTATCCGCAGCCCCGAACAGGCTGAGCAGCAGATAGAGGAAGGCACTCAGGACTTTGTAAGCCTCGGACGTCCCCTGCTTGCTGACCCAGACTGGGCAAACAAGGCAAAGGAAGGCAGAACCAAGGAAATCAAGAGATGTATCTGCTGCCTGTGGTGCTTTGAAAGTATGCTCACAAATGCTTTCTACGGGGTTCCCGGACAGTGCGCCGTAAACCCGAGAACAGCACGTGAAGTTGGAATCCCCAAAGATCCTCCAAAGGACGGAGCAGGCCGCACAGTTGCGGTTATAGGAGCAGGTCCTGCAGGTCTTATGGCAGCGGAAACTCTTGGCAGAAGAGGCTTTAAGCCCGTTGTTTTTGAAAAGGAAAAATTCATCGGCGGACAGCTTCAGCTTGCCAACAAGCCTCCTCACAAAGAGAAAATCAGCTGGTGCTATGAAGATCTTGAAACCGCTGCAAGAAAATACGGAGCCAAGATACTTCTTGATACTCCTGCAACGGTAGAAAAGCTTAAAGAAATTAATCCCTATGCTGTATTTGTCGCAACGGGAGCTAAGGCAATACGTCCGAGAATTGAAGGAGCAGACGGCAAAAACGTATGTACCGTTACAGAAATATTAAACGGCACCATTAATCCCGAAAACAAAAAAATTGCCGTTATCGGGTCCGGCATGACAGGACTTGAAACCTCCGATATGCTGGCAGAAAAAGGCAATGAAGTAATTGTAGTTGAAATGGCTGACACTGTAGCCCCGGGAACCTATCATCAGCACATAGATAATCTGCTGCCGAAGCTTCAGGAAAAAGGTGTACAGATTGTCACAAGTCAGAAGCTTGTTAAGGTAACGGACAAGACAATTGAGCTTGAGGATGTTACAGACGGAATCAAGACCAATTTCCCCGTAGATCTTGTTGTACTTTCAGTAGGCGTAAAAAGCTGCAATGAAATAGTTGACGACATTAAAAACAATTTCACAAATGTCTTCGTAATAGGCGATGCCAACAAACCTGGACGAATAGCTTCTGCTACAAGAGAAGCCTTTGATACTGCAAGAAGCCTTAAATAATCGCATAAAGTAAAATAAGCAGCTGATATTTAATTGTCAGCTGCTTTTTGATATATATAATGTTTGTTCTACATCCTTTTCAAAATCTTTGTCATAATCTCTTTAAACATAAATATTTAAACTGTATCTTTGTTTTATCTTTCGCCTTTTCTTTCTGCTGTTATGTTATCGGCGAAATTTAAATTGCTATCCACTAAGAAATTTTCATAAGTCATGACCACCCCTAAGAGGGGTGGCATGACGAGCGGCCTATAAGGCCTTAACAAAAGCCAGCGCCTAAATGACGCTGGCTTTCACTTTGTTCAAG
>CASEMN010000012.1 GCA_949289045.1 uncultured Oscillospiraceae bacterium | reverse complement strand
ATGAAAAATTGTTGTCAATTTGTTGTCAACTCGGATTTGAGATGCCGAAAACCCTTGATTTTACTGGATTTTTTAGTCCAGAGGCTTCATTGTCGGGAAGAGGAGAACGTCCCTGATAGATGCGCTGTCAGTAAGAAGCATTGTAAGTCTGTCAATGCCCATACCCATACCGCCTGTGGGAGGCATACCGTATTCGAGAGCAGCCACAAAGTCGCTGTCAAGCATATTTGCCTCATCGTCTCCGGCCTCACGCAGCTCAAGCTGATGGCGGAAGCGCTCCATCTGATCGATTGGGTCATTAAGCTCTGAGTATGCGTTTGCAAACTCACGGCGTGTTATAAACAGCTCAAAACGTTCTGTAAGCTCCGGTGCATCGGGCTTACGCTTTGTAAGGGGAGATATCTCAACAGGATAATCCATGATGAATGTGGGCTGTACAAGCTCATTTTCAACCTTTTCCTCAAATACTTCGGAAAGAATGTCGCCCCAGCAGTCGGTCTTCTTTATTTCGATTCCAAGCTCTTTTGCAACTTCTCTTGCCTTGTCGTCATCGCCCTTAAATGATGCGAAATCAATGCCGGAATACTCTTTAACTGCATCAAGCATTGTAAGACGGCGGAAGGGAGATTCAAGGTCAATTTCTTCACCTTGATATGTTAAATGAAGTGTACCGCATGCCTGCTGTGCTGCGTTGCGGATAAGAGCCTCTGTTATATCCATCATGCCGTGATAGTCTGTATAAGCCTCGTAGAGCTCAATTGTAGTGAACTCAGGATTATGCTTTACATCCATGCCCTCATTTCTGAACTGACGGCCGATTTCGTAAACCTTCTCCATGCCGCCGACAATAAGTCTTTTAAGATAAAGCTCAGGAGCGATTCTCATATACATATCAAGGTCGAGAGCATTGTGGTGTGTAATGAACGGACGTGCTGATGCTCCTCCGGGAATAGTGTTGAGCATGGGAGTTTCAACCTCAATGAATCCGAGATTATCAAGGTAAGAACGCATAGATGTAATTATCTTGCTGCGCTTAATAAATGTATCCTTAACCTCAGGGTTAACAATAAGGTCAAGGTAACGCTGACGGTAGCGAGTATCTGTATCCTTAAGTCCGTGAAACTTTTCAGGAAGAGGAAGAAGTGACTTTGAAAGAAGTCTAAGCTCCTTTGCGTGAACGGAGATTTCTCCTCTGCGTGTGCGGAAAACAAAACCCTTAACCTCGATGATATCGCCGAGATCCCATTTCTTATACTCTGCGAATACATCCTCACCTACGTCGTTTATACGGACATAGACCTGCATTCTGCCTGAACGGTCACGGATATCAATGAAATTAGCTTTACCCATATCTCTGCGGGTCATCATTCTGCCGCAGATGCATACATCTGTATTTTCAAGCTCCTCAAATCTCTCAGTGATTTCCGCTGCACTGATTGTAGGATATGCTTTAGTAATAGTAAAGGGGTCTTTTCCTGCTGCCTGAAGCTCACGAAGCTTCTCAAGTCTGATCTGTCTGAGTTCGTTTACGTCCTGTTGTACTTCTTCGGTTTCCGGCGCCTGGGCGCTGCGGTTAAGTTCTTCTGACATTTTATTACTCCTCAAATTTTATTTTCTTATTCTTTACAAAAAATACGGCGGAGAACCTGCGTCCCCCGCCCATTAATCATTTGGATATCTCAAGAATATCGAACGACAAAATGCCGGAGGGCGTTTCTGCTTCAACAGTTTCGCCAACCTTATGTCCTATAAGCGCTTTGCCCACGGGGGATTCATCCGATATACGTCCGTTGCCGGGATCAGCCTGTGAAAAGCCAACTATCTGATAATCGAGAACTTCTCCGTCTTCAAGGTCTTTTATTTTTACTTTTGAGCCAACGTGAATGATATCGCTGCTGAGCTGATCCTCATCAAGAACTTTTACTCTTGAGAGCATCTCCTCGATTTCGCTGATACGTGCTTCCAACTTACCCTGTTCACTTTTGGCTTCATCGTATTCACTGTTTTCTGAAAGGTCGCCGAAGGAAAGGGCAACCTTGATTTTATCGGCAACGTCTTTTCGGCCGACGGTTTTTAATTGCTCCAGCTCCTCTTCAAGCTCTTTTTTGCCTGCGTAGGTCAAAATAATTTCTTTTGCCATCTTTATTAGCCACCTTTTCTCCGCACATTAATTTATTATAAAACATATGGACTGAACCGTGCGGCGGGAACAATCCGTTTTTACCGTTTAATCAGGTTTCAGATGAACTGAAACATCCATACGGATACCGAATTATTATAATAGAAAGAGCAGTGTTCTGTCAAGTCCCGAAGGCTTTATCATAGCTAAAAAGAGTGTTTTCCAAGAAGGCTGCATGGGAACATTCATACAGGGCAGAAAGAAATTTTTCGCTGTTGATGCCATCGGGAACAAGCTCTAAATATTTATTATCAAACTTTAAATCAGAAAGACGAATAAGTTTTTGCGCTCCAAAACAAACATCCGCTGCCGTAATAGCTTTTATGCTTTCTCCATGCCATGCTCCGCCACCGTATGTTACAAGCCACGTTTTACCTAAATCGGCGTTTTCATCGCATATTAAAAGCGCCGCACCGCAGTACTCCATTATTTTTTCACTAACGCGATTATATCGTTCTGGGTTATGGGTTATAACTCTAATAAGAGGTGCCAGCAGTACAAATTTTTCTATATCGTTTACATAAAAGCCTTCTCTGTCATCAATAGTAATAGATTCACTTTTTTGATTTTTCAATATCTTCAGAGCAGTCAAAATGAATGCTTTTTTCCTCAAATTTTCAAAACTGCATTTTATAAATTTTTCAGGTACTTTTATATCATCGGGAAAAATAATCCTGCTTTTTGTCGCCCCTGCACACTCTTCAATTAAATTCCAATCGGCACGCTCATAAGTAAAACTGCACTCTAACAAAAAGAAAAAAACTCCTGGTGCTACTGAAACTTTTTCAGTAAAAACCCTCTTTTCGGAAAATCTGGAAAAAAACTTTTTCAAAATGCCATGGGGTTCCTCAGAAAATTTTACCACCGCAAACATAGCGTCACCTCAATTCATTAAAAGGTATGCGCCAAGATATCAATTAAGACAAAAAGCAGCGCAGATAAAATCTGCGCTGCCAAATTTAATTTTGTTTTACTGCATTTCTCCGGTATCTGTAGTGGTACTGCTCGAACTTAAAATCTTAATTGCTTCCTGAAGCTGAGTATCTTCCTGAGAGGTAAGCATCTCAAATTTTTCCTTTTTATCCGCTGAAAGCTCTACCTGATAATCAGGGACTATGCCCTTACCGTTATAAGATTCGCTCTTATAAGGAATGATCTCGCCTATTGTAAGAAGCACTGCGCTTCCGTCTTTAAGCTGGAAAAGTTCAGTTGCAGTTCCTACTCCCTTTGTGGTTTCGCCGAGAAGCTGTGCTTTTCCGAAATCTCGAAGGTCACAGGCAAAAAGCTCTGCCGGTCCTGCAGTATTACCGTCTGTAAGCACCAACATGGGCATAGTTATCGTCTGGGCATCGGAAGTATAGGTTGCAATTTCTTCTCCGTTTTTATCGATTACTTTAGCAACTGATCCCTGACCTTCAGCCGCAGTAGGTACAATAAGGTCAAGAGCTTTTACAGCATATTCAAGATCGCCCTCGTAATTTCCTCTAACATCAATTATGATGCTCTTATAAGCAGAGGAGCTTGTCACTTTCTCCAAAGCAGAAGAAAGCTGCGACGGAGTGTTACTGAAAAACTCTGTTATTCTTATATATGCGACTTCTCCCATATCCTCAAAGAATACAGACTGGCCGCTGTTTCCTTTAACTACGCTTACCTCGGTAGTTTTTCCGTCACGCATATATGTAAGCTTAACTGAGCTTAATTTCTTACCGGTAAGCTGCTCTACAAGACTGTTATAATTGGAAGCTGTAGCTGCTACTCCTTCAACGGATGTTATTCTGTCTCCCTCACGAAGGCCGCTGGTATAGGCAGGAGAATTATCAAAAACCTTGGCAACGTAAATATAGCCGGTTTCAGGATCAAGACATACTCTTGCACCTATACCGTAAGTTTTTCCTTGGAGTTTGCTGTAATAGGAGACATACTCTTCAGCAGTCATATAAAAGCTGTTAGGATCTCCCAAACCGCTGACATATCCGGCAGAAGTTTTGCTGCTTAAAGCATCGCTGTCGATTGTACCGAAATACTCTTTTCTTACAAGCTCGTCCAGTTCGGTGAGTCCGGAATACATCTGAGATCTTCCGGGCAAATCAACTATTAGCTTATTATAAATTGCTATTGAAACAGACATGGTTACAGCTATAGTAGCTGCTATTGAAATGAAAACTATGGCGAGTAATGCGCCAACCGACACTTTTTTATTCATAGCGCTCTCCTATCTTACAGTCTTGTTGGTTTTTGTTTTAAATTACGGATAATACGGCATAGAGGGAAGATAGGGTTCCGGATTTACATATTGACCGTTCTTAATTAAAACAAAGTGGCAATGGGGACCAAAAGAATATCCGGTACTTCCCATATATGCAATCAGCTGTCCTCTTTCAACTTGCTGACCTACTGAAACTAACAGTGAAGAATTGTGTCCGTATCCGGTTTTAACTCCTCCGCCATGGTCTATAAGAATATAGTTGCCCAAATCACCCTGATAACTTGCAATTGTAACAACGCCGCTTTCGGCAGCATAAATAGGTTTACCCATAGCACCTCGGCACGTTATATCGAGGCCTCTGTGAGAAGCACCCCAGGGATAAGCTCCGAATTTAGCTGAAATATAACGGCTGGATTCCTGAACAGGACAGTAAAGACTGCTGCCTACGGAAGATTCGCTTCCGTCGCCGGCGCTTGAGCCACCCTGTGAAAGTTCCAGAATTTTATCTTCGATAGCCGCTTTTTTGGCTTCAGCCTCCATTATCGCCTGCTGATATGCTTCGCTGTCTTTATCGAGGCTGGCAAGATAACTATTCGCTTCAGCATACTTGCTTTCAATGGCTGATTGTTCAGAGTTGAGTTCATTCTGGGCAGAAAGAAGCTCAGTTTGCTGAGCGGTAAGCTCCTGCTTCTTTTTGTTTAAATCTTCTTGTTTTGAAGCAAGCTCTTCTTTCTCCTGCTCAAGTTTTTCAAGCTCTTCAATCATCTCACCGAGAAGTTCATCGTCATGCTTGGCAATTCTCAAAAGCAATTCACTTCTGACAAGAAAAGTTGAGAAATCCGAAGAGCCCAAGAGTATTGAAATCATTGAAACGTCTCCGGACATATACATTGCCCTTAAACGCTCACTGAGCTGTTCGTATATCTCATCGACTCTTTCATTTGCCGCATCAATATCAGCCTGAGTCTGAGCAATCTGATTGTTGACGTCTTCAATTTGAGAATTAAGAGCAGAGATACTTGAGTTAATCTCATCAACTCTTGAATTAAGCAAAGAAACTTTTTCGTTCATTACCGAAAGCTGTTCGTTTATGGCATTTACATAATCCGACTGCTTTGTTATATCACCTTTTATAGAGTTTAAAAGCTCTTCGTTATCTTTAATGATTTGATCAAGCCTATCGGCCTCTTCCTCAAGGTCGGTAACGCTTTCCGCACCGGCAATAAAAAATATATTACTTGCAGAAAGCAAAGCCACAACAAGAGAAATTGACACTAAAATCTTAAAAAACTTAGATTTCATCACTTTCACCTTTCTGCTCCGTAAGGTATCTTCTCATTGAAACTGCGCTTCCGAAAACACCGGTAAGAACACCGACAGCAACAAAGCACAGAAGCATCTGCCACCAATATCCCGAGAAACTCAGAAGTGACATGCTCAGAGCAGACACAAATGTTGAAAACGCACTTGACACAATTGTATAAATAATCGCTACTAATCCTAAAGACACAACAGCGGCAATTATACCAAGCACTATACCTTCTATCATGAAAGGCCAGCGAATAAAGCTGTTGGTTGCGCCAACCGCTTTCATTATGCTGATTTCAAGACGGCGATTATACATTGTTATGCGAACTGTGTTTGAAATTATAAACAGTGAAACAAGGAACAGCAATACTATTATTCCCAGACTCACGAAGCCAACAGAACGGCTCAGGGCAGAAATCTGCGCCGCAAGCTCACTGTTTTCACGTACTTTCTGAACGTTTTCAACCTTGCTTACCTTTTCAACCGTACTGTCAAAAAGTTCAAGATCATCAACGGTTACTTCGTAGGCATCGGGAAGCGGATTTTTAAGTCCTTCCAGTATACCTGCGCTTTCACCCAAGGATTCAACCTGCTCTTCCCAAGACTCTTCTCTCGGAACGAAAGTTACACTTCCTACATTTTCTATTTTCTTCAGATCTTCTCCAACCTGCTCCGTAGTTGCTTCATCAGCATTGTCTTCAACAAAAACCATTATTACGTTTTGGTCTCCGACTTTATCAAGCATTTCGGCAACATTAAAAAACAACATTGCAGCACAGCCTATTATTGTAAGGCACGAAGTGAGAACTGCCACGGAAGCAAGGGACATCATTCGGTTAACCCAAACGTTATGAAGACCTTCCTTTGTAAGATAACTCAGAGACTTTCCGCTACTTTGCATCGGAACCACCTCCGTTATCTTCTTTTTCATCTGAACCGTTCAAATAGAAAGAATAGCCTTCTAACAGCGACTCTTTAATACTCTTGCCTAAAGCGTCGCGAACAGCTGCTTCTCTCTTTTGGGATTCTTTTTCATCTGCGTCCTTCAAAGCTTCTGTATTATCAGGACTTATATCCACATTTTTCTCATCTAAAGTATTTTGGCTATCAGCCGGCGCTTTTTCAGCATCCGTTTCTTTTTCGGCAGAAGATTTATCACTGTCTAAAGTATCCTCTTCTTCCTTTTGTGCTGAATCATCCTCTTTTGTCTCATCTACGGCAATTGCGCCGTCGTTTACAATATTTTTTTCAGTTATAACGGTTTCATCTTTTTCAGCTTCTGAAGAATTTGTTGAAACCTCAGAAGACGTTTCCTCTTTCTTATCTTCTGTTGGCTCTTCATTCTCTTTAGGATCTGAAACCGATAAAGCCTTGTCTTCCTTTTTTCCTTTTCCTATTTTTACCGCTAGTTTGTTCCAGCTGAACTTAATACCCTTTTTGTAGTCAGTTATATTTTCAGCGGAAAGGTCGTCGCTTTGTTCCTGTACCGCATCATCTGAATCTTGGGAACTGACATATCCTTTTTCGGAAAGATAGGAATTGATAAATTTTGAGGTTTCATCGACACCGGCAATATCATAATAACCTGTCATTCCTGTATGCCTAAGCTTTTCCTCAGCCTTCTTATTCATTTCATGAAGATGCTGGGCGCTCTCACTGGAAAAATCAAAGTTATCGCCGCCTGCTCCGTCATAAGTAACGCTTCCGTTTTCAATAACAACCGTTCTGTGGTTAAACTGACGCACAAGATCGTGTTCATGAGTAACCATAACAACAGTTGTTCCTGAAGCGTTTATATGATTGAGCAGCTCTACAATTTCATATGACATTTCCGGATCAACGTTACCTGTAGGTTCGTCTGCAATAATCATAGCCGCATTGTTTACAAGGGCACGGGCAAGAGCTACTCGCTGCTGCTCTCCTCCGGAAAGCTCCGCAGGCAGATTTCTCGCCTTAGATGCCAGTCCTACAAGACTTAAAACATAGGGCACTCTTTTTCTGATTTCTCTTTCATTTGCTCCGATTACCCGCATTGCAAAAGCAACATTGTCAAATACGGTCATCGTCTGGATGAGACGGAAGTCCTGGAAAACAACTCCCATTGTACGCCGGAAATAAGGGATTTCCTTTTTCGGTATACTTACAAGATCATAGCCGTTTACCACTATGCCGCCTGAGGTGGGGACTTCCTCTCGTAAAATCAATTTTAAAAACGTACTCTTGCCTGCTCCTGAGGCACCTACAACAAAGACAAACTCTCCCTGTTTTATACTCAGGGTTACATCCTTTAATGCCTTAGTGCCATTCTCATAAGTTTTTGATACATTTTTAAGTTCGATCATCGGCACACCTTTTTTCTTTTAAAAAACAGGCACCTTAATATTTAACAGGATTGGAATCAAGATATTTCTTAACCATAAGAGCTACTTTGAATACAATTGCATCGTCAAACTCTCTCAAATCGAGACCGGTAAGCTTCTTAATTTTTTCAAGTCTGTATACCAAGGTGTTACGGTGGACAAAGAGCTTACGTGACGTTTCTGAAACGTTAAGATTGTTCTCAAAGAATCGCTGAATTGTAAAGAGCGTTTCCTGGTCGAGATTTTCTATTGAACCCCTCTTGAAAACCTCACGAAGGAACATATCACAAAGCGTTGTGGGAAGCTGGTATATAAGACGGGCAATACCGAGATTTTCATAGCTTACAATGGGCTTCTCAGTATCGAACACTTTACCTACTTCAAGAGCCACCTGTGCCTCCTTGAAGGAACGGGCAAGGTCTTTGATGCCTGTAACCGTTGTTCCGATACCTACAAGAGCGTGAGTATAGAACTCTGTGCTGAGAGAATCGGCAATTGAACGGGCAAGCTTTTCAAGATCCTTAGGCTCGATATTTGTACGAACTTCCTTAACAAGAGCAATATCGGTTTCGTTTATATTGATAACGAAATCCTTGGTCTTGTCCGGGAAGAGGTTCTGAATAACATCGTAAATTGATATGTCATTGTGCTCGGGAATTCTGATAAGAAGAACAACTCTTGTCGAATCATTATTGAAACGCAGTTCTCTTGCTTTCAGGTAAATATCGCCGGGCAAAATGTTGTCCAGAATTACGTTTTTAATGAAATTGCTTCTGTCATACTTTTCGTCATAAAACTGCTTTATACTGTTAAGAGCTACCGCAATTACGTCAGTATAATGTACTGCAAGTTCATCGGTTCCCTCAACAAAAACAGCATATTCAGGATGCATATGAGAACCAAAGGTACGATAGGTAAAGCTGTCAATAACCTCAGGCTCGCCGCTAACAAATACATCAGCAACCGCACCGGACTGCACCTCGCCTATCCGACCCAGCTCACTGCAAGAAATAATTGTTCCTGTTTCGTCAACCACTCCGATAGTTCTGTTAATAGCATCGCGCATCTGGTGGATTACGCCTTGAAAAAGTCTGTTTGACATAAGTTAATGTACCCCCAATTTCAAAATTCTGAGTTTTTTTATACATAATGCCCACTGATACGCTATATATTTTACACAATCCTACAGAAATTTGCAATATTTAATTTGATAAAAGTTGAAAATCTTTTTAAATTTAACATATGGAGTGTTTTTTTTATTAATTTCTAACAACAAAAAACCGCCTTTATAGGCGGTTTAGCTTTTGTATATTTTTACTACAAGCCAATGTTTTTAAGGCTTTTACCCCTTTGGTGCACTATTATATCAGGATTTTTCGTGATTTTGTCAAAAGACAGCCCTAAGAAATTTTATGCATAATAGGCAATAATTTTATCGTCTGTTCATTATTCTGTCCAGTTCATCGGCTGTCAATTCACGGCACTGCCCCTCTTCAAGAGCAGCGTCAAGACAAACTCCGCCCATGGCTGTACGATGAAGAGAAACCACCCTGTTTCCGCAGGAGGCAAACATTCTTTTAATCTGATGATATTTTCCCTCATGTAAAACAACTTTGAATTTAAGCCTTTCTCCGCCGTCAATACACTGTGTCTGAGCAGGCAAACACTGATAGCCGTCGCCTAAAGTCAGACCATCTTTGAACTTTTCTTCGGCGCCGTCTTCAAGGGGTTCAGCTAAAGTAACCTCATATTCTTTATCCACGTGACTTTTCGGTGAAAGAATACGATGGGCAAAATCTCCGTCATCGGTTATAAGCACAAAGCCTGTTGTATCCTTATCCAGTCTTCCGGCTGGAAAAAGTCCACGGCGCATAAGCTCCTCGGGCAAAATATCAATAACTGTCACATCTCCGTCATCTGTTGAAGAAACTACCCCTGCCGGCTTATTCATCATTATGTATATGTTTTTCTTAAAGCACAGCTCTTTCCCAGAAAGAGTTACCCTCTCCTTATCAGGAAAAATTTTCAATGAAGGATCTTTCTTAACTATGCCGTCAACGGCGATTTCTCCGCTTCTTATAAGCTTCCCAGCCTCTTTTCTTCCGCACTGAAGAACACTGGCTACTATTTTATCAAGTCTTTCGCTTTTCACTTTCTCTACTCCTTTAACCGGTTGTCTGCTGAGTTTCCGCTGGCTGTGAAGACGAAGCCTGGGTAGAAGGAGCCGACTGAGTCTGCTTCTCAAAGCCCTGCATAAATCCATCCAGTTCCACAGAACATACGTCTCCGCCTATTACTCTGCCTTCATAAACAAGCAAATTTGCCCTTACAACTCCGTCTTTGTTTTCATATCCGGGATAATTCTTCACCGCATATGTCCAGCGTTTTACTCTCATGCCCTTATACTTTTCAAGGTCAAGCTTTTGTTCTTTTTGTATTTTATTATAGTTTTCATAAACATCCGTAAATTCTGTGGGAATAATAACTTCTTCTACCTCTATTGGATCGGTATCTATTTCCCAGCCGAACTGAGAAATAAAATTAACCCGTTCCTCATTTGTAGACGCACTGTAATTTATCCCAGACACATTCGCCGTAGGTTCGGCAATTCCCGAAGCGCCCGCCCATATTAAAGCGCCTACAAGCACTATTCCTGCCGCCGCCAACACCGCCAGTTTCTTTTTTGATGATTTAAAAGATACAACGAACATAAGAAATGCCGTCCTTTCTGCTGATACTTCGGTAATAAATATGCTAAAGAACGTCAATTTATACTGATTATGTCCGCATAAAACCTATAATGTTAAATTTAAATCGCATTTGTAAATATAGTTTATCATATCAGATTTAAAAATAAAATTCCATTTTTTCTCAAAAATAGCCGGCTTTAAACTGTGCATACTAATTACGAACGGAAAAAGAGTCTGAAAAACAACCCTTACGTAAAGGGAATAACCGTTCTATAACAGGAGGTAACAGGCTATGATGACAACTAACAAAAACTGTAAACCCAACCACTGCATCGCATGTACAGTAACAAACTGTGCTAACCACTGCCAGGGTGAAAACTATTGCGCTCTTGACATGATTACTGTCGGTACTCATGAAGCAAACCCCACTCAGCAGCAGTGCACAGACTGCCAGTCCTTTAAGATGAAAGCCTAAAACACTTTATAAAAAACCGGCGGATTGTTTCCGCCGGTTTTTTACTGAGCTGTAAAATAATTTGATTTATGCACAAAAATCAAATGCAGGCCAAATCTCCTGCAGCAAGTGTACGAACCATATACAAACACATTTTGCAAAGAAAAAGAGGCAGACTCAAAGTCTGCCTCAGTTAAGTTAAAGATTAAATTACTCAGCGTCAACCTTAGCCATGTGCTGGATGAGCATGAGAACTTTGTTACTGTAACCCCACTCGTTGTCGTACCAGGAAACAAGCTTTACGAAAGAATCTGTAAGAGCGATACCTGCTTTAGCGTCGAAGATTGAGGTTCTGGGATCGGTAAGGAAGTCGCTGGAAACAACGTCCTCATCTGTGTAGCCAAGGATGTCCTTGAGCTCGTTCTCAGAAGCTGACTTAACAGCAGCGCAGATCTCTTCGTAAGTTGCGGGCTTTGCAAGGTTAACTGTAAGGTCAACAACAGAAACGTCAAGAGTAGGTACGCGGAAAGCCATACCTGTAAGCTTGCCGTTAAGCTCGGGGATAACCTTACCAACAGCCTTAGCAGCACCTGTTGAAGAGGGGATGATGTTGCCTGCTGCTGCACGGCCGCCTCTCCAGTCCTTCTTTGAGGGACCGTCAACTGTCTTCTGAGTAGCTGTTGTTGAGTGAACAGTTGTCATAAGACCGTCAACAATGCCGAAGTTATCGTTGATAACCTTAGCAAGAGGAGCAAGGCAGTTTGTTGTGCAGGAAGCGTTGGAAACAACGTTCATGTCCTTTGTATACTTATCGTTGTTAACGCCCATTACGAACATGGGAGCATCCTTTGAAGGAGCGGAGATAACAACTTTCTTTGCGCCAGCCTGAAGGTGAGCGGAAGCTTTCTCAGTTGTTGTGAAAACGCCTGTTGACTCAACAACATAATCTGCTCCAACCTCGCCCCAAGGAATATCGGCGGGATTCATGCAAGCGAAGAATTTAACAGTTTTACCGTCTACTGTGATGCTGTCATCAGTATAGGAGATTTCACCCTCATAACGGCCATGCATTGTGTCATAACGAAGCATGTAAGCCATGTAGTCGGGAGTCATGAAAGGATCGTTAACTCCTACGAACTCGATGTCAGGATTGTTCAAACCTGCACGGAAAACAAGTCTTCCGATACGGCCGAAACCATTGATACCAACTTTAATTGCCATTTTTAACAACCTCCAAAAAATATTTTTTGATTGGCGTCCGACTATTATATTATCCCTTTTGAGGAAAATATGCAAGGAGTTCGTTACAAAATTAACCACTATCTGAAATATTTGTCAATTTGCAACAAAATATAATTTTTCAGCCCCTCTTTGAGAATAATATTTCCCAAGAACAGGAGTGCTTAAAATTGGATTTATCATTGCTCGAAGAGCTCATATATATTAAAAGTATCCCCATAAACAGCGAAAATGAATCGCTTATACGAGAAAAAATTCAGTATTTATTTTTAAAAGCGGTAAACGGCCAAAAGAATTGCGAAAATATCAGTGAAATCTATTATAAAAAAGCAGTCATAACAGGATGCAGAAGTATTATCAAAGAAATTAAAAACTTTAAAATTCTTACCGGAGAAAATTGTGGAAAAGCTCCGGCCGATATTTTCGCTCTACTTCGTCCCGCCGCAGCGGCATGCACCTTTCTCCTTTCGCCCTCTATAAGCGTAAATGCCGACATACCTGACGACTCACAGCTTAAACTGATGTGCAGTGTTGACGTAATATTGTGGTGTGTGCTTTGTCTTATAGGAGCTGCAGCTTCTTTAACGGAGAACGGGAAAATAAAGCTGTCGGTATGGGAGACAAAAAACGGAGCCGCCGTAAAAGTTACGGGAAGTTTGATTTTTTCTCTGTGCGATTTGGAAGAGGAACTTTTACAGCATAAAGCCACTGCACAGCTTTGCCAGAAAGCTGCTGAACTTCATTCGGGACAATTTTTTTCAGTATATGAGCGTTATAATTTTTCAATGGGATTTACCATTATATCCCCAAAGCTTGACTGCAGTACCGACGAAAAGCAGCCGCCTTTCTCAACGGTTTACGACCTTATTTCCGACCGACTCTCCCCTCTTTACGCTGCTTTGAACGATGCGGCGCCATGTCTTTTATAATAATAAAAAATCCGCCTTTTGTCTTAATGCAAAAAGCGGATTTTAATTTGCTTTTTTCTTTTCCCTGGGTGGGCCACTTTGTTTTACGGTTTCCCGTATATTTGTAGACCGCACTGCGACACGGGACATGCCGAAGAGGTATCCGCCGAAAAATCCGATACTCCTCTTTCCTCGTCACCGTTTTATACGGCCGGGCGCTGTAACTGCTAAAATTTATCAGCTTAAAGCTTCCTTAATTTCTGCAGCGGCAGTGTTTACAATCTCTGTAATCTCGTCGGTGTTTTCACCCTCAGCCATGACCCTTATTAAAGGCTCTGTGCCTGATACACGTACAACTACTCTGCCGGAATCGCCAAGGCTTGCTTTTGCCTTTTCAATTGCCTTTTTAACTTTTGAATCCGTATAGAAATTGATCTTCCCTTCGGGACTTACCTTTACATTAACCATTACCTGAGGATACTTTTTCATTACGGAAGCAAGAACAGAAAGTTTCTCAGATTCTCTGTACATAACCGAAAGCACTCTCAGCGCAGTAAGTTCGCCGTCACCTGTTGTAGCACAGTCGCTGAAAATAACGTGTCCTGACTGCTCTCCGCCAAGCTTATAGTCCTCAAGAAGCATTTCTTCAAGAACATAGCGGTCGCCTACTTTAGTTGGGATAAAGTTAATTCCATTTGCCTGACAGAACTTGATAAAACCAAGATTTGTCATAACTGTTCCTATAACTGTATCCTTCTTGAGCTTACCATGCTTCTTCATATCGGAAGCACAGATTGCCAGTATAAAGTCTCCATCTACCTCGTTGCCGTTTTCGTCAATGCAAAGGCAGCGGTCGGCGTCACCGTCAAAAGCGATTCCCGCATCCATAGAATTATTAAGCACATATTTTCTGAGGCTTTCCATGTGAGTTGAACCGCAGTTGTCGTTAATGTTGACACCGTTGGGGTCGGCATTAAGTATATGACACTCTGCACCCAGCTGCTCAAAGAGCATAGGAGCAGTTGTACTTGCGGCGCCGTTAGCGCAATCTATAGCTATTTTAAGTCCGTCCAGTGTGTGGGATACGGTCTGCCTAAGATAATCCACATAGTCCTTATGAGCGTTTTCAGCGGGAATTATTCTGCCCACATCTGCGCCGATAATTTCTCCATGGATTTTCTGATCTCCGAGAATCATATCCTCAATTTTCTCTTCAAGCTCATCGGGAAGCTTATATCCGTTTGCGCTGAAGATCTTTATTCCGTTAAACTCAGCGGAATTATGAGAAGCTGAAATCACAACACCTGCGTCGGCATGATACTTTCTTACAAGATATGCAACGGCCGGTGTAGGAATAACACCCAGCGACAAAACATCAGCTCCGCTGGAGCAAAGTCCTGCACTTATTGCGCTTGCAAGCATATCTGAAGATATTCTGGTATCCATACCTACAGCAACAAGGGGTCTCTTTTTCTGATTGCCTCCCAGTACTGCCGCAGCAGCCTGACCAATCTTTACAGCCAGCTCACAGGTAAGGCTCTCGTTTGCCACACCTCTGACTCCGTCTGTTCCGAATAATCTTGCCATACTAATCTCCCTGTCCGATTATTTTTTCATTACTATATTTCCCATATTTTTCACTATATGTGATGAGGGAATAAGTCCTCTTACACATACAAGGGGATAAACGGTAGTGTTTCTTCCAATCACCGTTCCGGGACAAAGCACTGCATTGCAGCCTATCTCCGCCCAGTCGCCTACCATAGCCCCGAACTTTTTAAGTCCGGTTTCAATCTGCTCACCATCCCCCTTTACTGTAACAAGGGTACGGTCGCTTTTAACATTCGAGGTAACGGCTCCTGCTCCGAAATGGGAATGAGTACCTAAAACAGAATCGCCTACGTAGTTATAATGGGGCACCTGAACATTGTCAAAAATTACTGCATTCTTAATTTCAGCTGAGTTTCCCACAACAGAATTTTTTCCAATTATGGCACTGCCTCTTATAAAAGCACAGTGACGAATTTCAGCACCATCATCAATAATGCACGGTCCCGTTATGCTGGCAGTAGGTGCAACCTTAGCGGTTTTGGCAATCCAAATATCCTCTCCCTTTTTCTCGAACTCTTCTTCGGAAAGGGTTGCCCCCAGTTCCAATATAAAGTTTTTGATTTTGGGAAGCACTTCCCACGGGTACTGACAGCCATCAAAAAGCTTTGAGGCAATTGTACAATTAAGATCAAACAAATTGCCTATCTCCATCTGTCTTCTCATAAAATCCTCCTTTCCTGAGTTTTGCCGCAAAGGCGACTTTAATATTATATTCTCACAAACGACAAAAAAACAATGGCTTTAAGAAAACAGCCATTTTGAAATGCATATGTTTAATTGGTATTCAGATTTACATGAAAAATTCCAACAAAAACGACCTATTTGTTAATTCATATAATTAAGTTGGGATATATTTTTTGCTTATTCTACTATTTTTTCACATTGACTAATTGCGCTGATTATTTTTTCTTTTTAAGAATAATTTTCGGAAGATAACTTAGTTAATCCAATTAATTAAGTTGGCGTTATAACTGTTTTTTATAATTTCTATAATATCCATTTTTCACCTCTTTAAAAAAACGCAATTTTCACATATTGTTTTTAGAAAAAACAGCGCACAAAAAACAAGGAAAACTTATACGAAAACAAAAAACATTAAAAAGAAAGCGAATATCGACTTTATAATTTCTTAATTTTCCCGCTTGCTAATGAAAAATCTACTCCTGTTTACATATAAAAAAGGACATCCGCCAAAATAACGGATGTCCCTATAAACACTATTTAGTTTTTCTCTGAGACTTATTCAGCATCCTTAGCAGGAGCATAAAGATCCTTAAGTCTGAGAAGGTGATCATACTTCTCAACAGCTGCTTCTTCAGCCTTATCGAAGAGTGTTTCAGCTCTGTCGGGGAATGCACGAAGAAGTGAATTGTAACGAACCTCATTGAGGATGAAGTCACGGTAGCTTGTTGAGGGAGCCTTGCTGTCAAGTGAGAAGGGATTCTCGCCTGCTGCAGTCTTTCTGGGATCGAAGCGGAAGTTGTGCCAGTAACCGGCTGCAACTGCTGCCTTCTCCTCAGTCATGCTGATGCCCATGCCGCCCTTGATACCATGGTTGATACAGGGAGCATATGCGATGATGATTGAAGGACCATGATAGCTCTCAGCCTCACGGAATGCCTTGAGGCACTGGTTGTAGTCAGCGCCCATTGCAACCTGTGCAACGTAAACGTAACCGTAGCTCATAGCGATCTGTGCAAGATCCTTCTTCTTAACAACCTTACCGGAAGCTGCGAACTGAGCAACAGCACCTGTGGGTGTTGACTTAGATGCCTGTCCGCCTGTATTTGAGTAAACCTCTGTATCGAATACAAGGATGTTAACGTCCTCGTTCTGAGCGATAACGTGGTCAAGTCCGCCGAAGCCGATATCATATGCCCAGCCGTCGCCACCGAAGATCCACTGTGATTTCTTTGCAAGATAATCAGCATCTGTGAGGATCTCCTCAGCAGCAGCCTTGCAGCAGTCTTTCTCAAATGTTGTTGCGGCAAGAACAGCCTTGAACTCCTCGGAAGCAGTCTTATTGGTGTCGCCGTCGTTCATTGTCTCAAGCCATTTCTTAGCAGCAGCTGCAACATCTTCATGTGTGCACTCTGCAAGAACAGCAGCCTTTTCAGCAAGACGTGCTCTGATCTGCTTCTGAGCAAGGAACATACCGTAACCGAACTCAGCGTTATCTTCGAAGAGGGAGTTTGACCATGCGGGGCCGTGACCCTCTTTGTTTACTGTATAGGGAGTGCTGGGTGCAGAACCGCCCCAGATTGATGAACAGCCTGTTGCGTTTGCAATGTACATTCTGTCACCGAAGAGCTGTGTTACAAGCTTTGCATAAGGTGTCTCACCGCAGCCTGCACAAGCGCCGGAGAACTCAAGAAGAGGAGTTCTGAACTGGCTGCCCTTAACTGTTGCAGCTGTGAACTTCTCTGTAACCTCGGGCTTTGCGTCGAGAGTCTGGCCGTAGTTGAACTTCTCCTGCTCGCCAACCTGTGTCTCGAGGGGCTTCATAACAAGAGCCTTGTTGCCCTTCATGCCGGGGCAGACGTTTGCACATGAACCGCAGCCTGTGCAGTCCATAGCGGAAACTGTCATAGCGAACATCATTCCGGGAACGCCTGTCATGGGCTTCATCTTCATGCCCTCGGGAGCGTTCTTTGCCTCTTCCTCAGTAAGAGCAACAGGACGGATAACTGCATGGGGGCAGACATAGGAGCAGAAGTTACACTGGATGCAGTTCTCGGGAACCCATGTGGGAACGTCAACTGCGATTCCACGCTTTTCAAATGCTGCGCTACCCTGGGGGAATGTACCGTCAGCAGCATCGGAGAATGTGGAAACGGGAAGTGTATCGCCAAGCTGTCTGCTTGTGGGATCAAGGATGTCCTTAACGAACTTAACCATCTCAGGACGGTTAGAGTTAACAACAAGCTCTTCCTCAGTGTCAGCAGCGTTAGCCCACTCAGCGGGAACGTCAACTTTCTTTGCGCCAGCAACACCGGCTTCGATAGCCTGATGGTTCATGGCAACAACCTTTTCACCCTTCTTGCTGTAAGAACGGGTTGCAGCGTCCTTCATGAGCTCAACAGCCTTATCAGCGGGAATGATAGCTGAAAGACCAAAGAATGCAGCCTGAAGAATTGTGTTAACACGTCCGCCAAGACCGATTTCCTTAGCGATATGTGTAGCGTCGATTGTGTAGAACTTAATGTTGTTCTGAGCGATATATCTCTTCATGGAGCCGGGAAGCTTTTCGTCAAGCTCAGCAGCATCCCATGAGCAGTTGAGAAGGAATGTGCCGCCCTCTTTAAGATCCTCAACCATATGATATTTATTTACATATGAAGGATTGTGGCAGGCAACGAAGTCAGCCTTATTGATAAGGTATGTTGACTTGATGGGAGTCTTACCGAAACGAAGGTGAGAGATTGTTACGCCGCCTGACTTCTTTGAGTCATATGCGAAGTATCCCTGTGCATACATGTCGGTGTTGTCGCCGATGATCTTAATGGAGTTCTTGTTAGCGCCAACTGTACCGTCGGAACCAAGGCCCCAGAACTTACAGGAGTGTGTTCCCTCAGGTGTTGTGTTGGGGTTCTCAGTAACAGGAAGAGAAAGATGTGTAACATCGTCTTCGATAGCGATTGTGAATCTCTTCTTGGGCTCTGCTGCATCCATGTTGCGGAATACAGAGATGATGTGTGCAGGAGTTGTATCCTTTGAACCAAGTCCGTAACGTCCGCCGTAAACGGGAACATTTTCAAACTTAGTATCACGAAGAGCAGCAACAACATCGAGATAGAGAGGCTCGCCGAGAGAACCGGGCTCCTTTGTACGGTCAAGAACAGAAATAACCTTGACTGTCTCAGGAATAACCTCAAGAAGATGCTTAACTGAGAAAGGTCTGTAAAGGTGAACTTTAACAACACCTGTCTTCTCGCCGTTAGCGTTGAGGTAATCAACTGTCTCTTCGATTGTCTCACAAACTGAACCCATTGCTACGATAACTTTCTCTGCATCGGGAGCACCGTAGTAGTTGAAGGGCTTGTAATCTGTACCGATTCTTCTGTTAACCTCGTCCATGTAAGCAACTGTTGCTTCAACAGCCTTATCATAGTAGGGGTTGCAGGCCTCACGAGCCTGGAAGAAGATGTCGGGGTTCTGAGCAGAACCGCGAAGTACGGGATGCTCAGGATTAAGTGCATGACGGCGGAAAGCGTTAACAGCATCCCAATCCATCATTTCTGCAAGCTCTGCATAATCCCAAACCTGAATCTTCTGGATTTCGTGTGATGTACGGAAACCGTCGAAGAAGTGAAGGAAGGGAACACGGCACTTAAGGGTTGCAAGGTGAGCAACTGCACCAAGGTCCATAACTTCCTGTGCACTGTTTGAGCAAAGCATTGCATAACCGGTCTGACGGCATGCATAGATATCGGAATGATCACCGAAAATGTTAAGAGCGTGGCTTGATACGCAGCGTGCTGAAACATTGATAACGCTGGGAAGAAGCTCACCGGCAATCTTATACATATTGGGAATCATAAGAAGAAGTCCCTGAGAAGCTGTGTAGGTGGTTGTAAGTGCACCGGCTGCAAGAGAGCCGTGAACAGCACCTGCGGCACCTGCCTCGGACTGCATTTCAGCAACCTTTACAGGCTGACCAAAAAGGTTTTTAACGCCGTCGGCTGCCATTTTATCGGTAGCTTCGGCCATGTTTGAGGACGGTGTGATAGGATAAATTGCAGCTACTTCAGTAAACGCATAGGATACGTGTGCGGCAGCTGAGTTACCGTCCATGGTTTTAGTTTTTCTTGCCATTGGATTTTTTCTCCTCCTTAGATTTTCAAATCTTATAGAAAGACCTGTTTGTCCGTTATCAATACTAACACTTTTAAGAAGATATGTAAACCTTTTCTTAAACGAATTTTCCCCAAATTTTGCATATATTACCATATTAAATAGTATATATATTGCGCATATTGCACTTATTCGGCCTTTTCCGCCTTAAGGCACGGATAAATTTCGATTTAAGAGAAATTTATATCTTTATGAATACAAACAAAGGAAAAATTTTCACAATTTGGCTTTAATTAATAAGTTAACCGCAAAATCTTTCATAAATAAAAAAGATATACCGTCTGAAAACCCTATGGTATATCTTTTTATAATTGCGATATAATGAATTTAAAATTTTAAATAATTGTATGAGCTGACTTCCTGAAAAATTTCATTTTCAATTTTAGAAAGTTTCCGGAATATTCGCTCGTTCTTTGAAAAAATTTTATTAAGAAGCTTTTTGGCATCCTTGCTTACATAAACAATGCTTATATCAGAATTGGTCGCTTTAACTCCGCTTACCTTTTTCATAATTTTTTCAAATACACTTTTTTTAACATTCTCTGACGGAGCATACTGGGATACAGCAGCGTCTATAAGTTTATCAGTACTATCCATCTTTAATCCTCCATGTCAAGATTATGTAAAAAATTTCTCTTTGCCCTTTGAAGCCTCGAACGTGCTCCGGAAGCCGTCATGTCGAGAAGAGTCCCTATTTCCTCGCTGGAAAACCCCGCCGCTTTTAAAGATAAAATTTCCCGATCATCTGAATCAAGCGCCGCAAAAGCTTCCTTCACCTCAATAGATGAATGGAGCTTTTCTGTTTCTTTTAAATCCAGGTTGTTTTCAATGCGGCTGTTTAAATCAGTATTTTTATATTTTTCCCTCAAACGATCATTTTTCAGATTGACTGCTATTCTGAAAATCCACGCCTGCCAGTTATCGGGAGCTGTCTGAGAACACTTTGTCCAAACCCGCATAAAGGTTTCCTGCGAAAGCTCTTCTGCCAAATCACTTCCCAGACACACCGAAAAATAGGCGAACACCGGCGAAAACCATTTTTCATATAAGCTTTCAAAAAGCTTGTTTTCCTCTGTTCCCATTGTCCTTAAAGCTTAATAAGAGAAGCCGCAGCCCTGTTTTTGGAGTGTGCCTCAAGCTTACTGCATTTTATTGCTACAACTTTGTTCAAAAGTTCTTCGTCGGTAACAGAGTGGGAAATTTCAACCTTTTGAGCTTTAACCGCCATTTTTCCGTCAACAAGAGACAGCATCTCTCTATCAATTTTGATTTTTTCTCCGAAATCCCTGACTAAAATATCAGCACAGTCTGTATATATTACTCCTCCTGTAGTACGAACGTTTGATTTTTTTATGTCGCTGTTGGCAACACAGCTTCCGGCTATAATTCCGCAGGAATTCTCAGGAAGCTTCGGCACAAATGTAAGCCCCTTTGTAACTACCAAAGGCTTTCCCTCTAAGAAGATTTCTGAATCAACGGATGTATTTTCTCCAATATCTACAATACGGTCATAGTCATCGTAACGAGCTTTTCCGTTAACTGAAATTATTTCAATATTGCCTTCTTCAAGATCCTTTTCACACGCAATCATTTCACCGTTAACAACAACCTTTATCTTCTTACCTCCAAGGGGAGCAACGTAGGCTTTGCCGTTTACAATGTAAATCTTCTCTTTAGCCGGAGGATTAATAATCGCCTCTCCGTTAATAGTTCCAACTTCCGCATCTTTTCCTACATATACAGTAGAAACTATCCTCTTTTGCTTCACCTTGCCAAATGCGTTTTTAACAGTATCATCTGCATCTTTCGGGAGTATAAGAAGAACTATATCTTTTATCTCTTCAATTTCCCTTATAACCTCCGCATTGTTAAGATGCCTTAAATCGCAGATCACCATATGTTTGTATTTCATGACCCATTCCCCTTTCTTACTGTTTCATATATAAAGACGGATTTAAAAAGAATTCGTCCCGCTTTTATTTTTTAAATTCCAACTTTTCAGTCCAAATTCTGCATATCCTCTTAAAATACACCAAAACTTTCTTTCATTTTCCGCCGCCTGTATTTCCGAAGCAACGTTAGTCCTCTTTATGTTTTCGAGAACTTTTTTGACTTCGCAGCTTCCCTCTGACGGCAATATAAGCAGACCTATATTTCTGATTTCTTCTATTCTTTCGGCAAGGCAGACATCTTTAACGCATCTTAAATCGCAAACTGCCATATTTTCAAGCACCATATAAACTCTCCCTTCTCAGCGCCTTACAATAATAAAGACGCTGAAAAGGGAATTTTGTCCGCAAATCTTTAAATAAAAATCAAAAATTTTTACTGTTTTTTCCAGGCTCTGGGGACAAAGAGCATAAGCATCGGGAAAAGTTCAAGTCTTCCCGCCAGCATATCAAAAATAAGTACATACTTAGCAAACACACTGAATCCGCTGTAATTTCCCATAGGACCAACAACTTCAAGACCGGGACCTATATTATTAAGGGTTGCCATAACTGCGGAAACATTTGTAGTAAAATCAAAACCGTCCCCTGAAATAAGAAGCACCGAAAGCCCCATAACGAGAACATAAGCTACAAAGAAAGCAGTCAGCGAACGTGCTACGCTGTGTTCAATTTTCTTTCCGTCAAGAGTAACTACTTTAACGCTGCTTGGGTGCATAATGTGCCCAAATTCCCTGACCATTGTTTTCACAAGAAGTACAACACGGGATATTTTAAATCCTCCGCCCGTACTGCCTGCGCAGGCTCCAAAGAACATTAGCACTATAAGCATAACTCTCGAAAACTCGGGCCAAAGATTAAAGTCGGTAGTGGAGAATCCAGTTGTCGTTATAATTGAGCCAACCTGGAACGCTGCCTGATGCCATGCTTCAAAAATTGAATCATACATAGGCAAAATATTTAAGGTAATGAGAGCGACGCTTGCTATAATAATTATTATGTACCAGCGCAGCTCTTCATTTTTTAAAGCTTTCTTTATATTTCTCTCATAGAAAAGATAAAAATATACTGTAAAGTTAACTCCGAAAAGTATCATAAATACAGTGACAATTACTTGAATATAAGCACTGTAGCTTTCAAGGCTTGTGTTTAAAATTGCAAAGCCGCCGGTACCGGCTGTACCAAAGGAAATCAGAAGCGCATCAAAAATACGCATATCTCCTAAGCAGAGAAGAATTATTTCAACAACCGTAAGTGCAAAATAGATTCCGTAAAGGGTTTTGGCCGTTGTACTTATTTTCGGTGAAAGCTTGCCTACAGAAGGTCCGGGACTTTCAGCCCTCATAAGATTCATACTGTATCCGCCGCTGGGTGGTATTAAGGCGAGCAAAAATACAAGAACGCCCATACCGCCAATCCAGTGGGAAAAGCTTCTCCAGAAAAGCATGCACTTAGAGAGAGCTTCCACGTTTTTCAATATGCTTGCACCGGTAGTTGTAAAACCCGATACCATTTCAAAAAGAGAATCTGTGTAAGAGGGAATCTCTCCTGAAATATAGAAAGGCAACGCTCCGACAGCGCTTATTAAAATCCAGCTCAGAGCGACAGTTATAAAGCCCTCCTTGGCATAAAAAACATGATTAGCCGGACGTTTGGCGGAAAAAATAACTCCTAATGCCAAAGCGATAAATATAGCTGGGAAAAATGCAACCACACTGCTCTCTCTATATACAACAGCTACAAGGCACGGCAGAAGCATGAGTATAGCTTCTGTAAGCATAACTCTGCCAAGTAAAAACAATACCATTCTTCGGTTCATACGACTCGTTTTCTCCTCTTTCTAAAGCAACAATTGAATTTTATTGTTCGGCCAAAATATCTGTAAGGTCATTGAGACCCGTCTCAGTAGTAACAATAATAACCGTATCGCCTATTTTCATTACATCTTTACCGGAGGGAGTTATAATTTCATTTCCCCTTATAATACTTGAAACAAGAAGATTAGGACGAAGATTCAGCTTTTCAAGGGGAATTCCGACTACATCCGACTCCGCTCTTACAAAAAATTCAAGAGCCTCTACTTTGTTGTTTTCAAGTCTGTAAAGAGTCTGTACATTGCTGCCGAAGGAGTTCTGCATAGCTCGTACATAGCTTAAAATACTTTCAGCTGTTATATGTTTAGGGCACACAACACTGCCTAACGGCAACCCCTCTATAAGCTCGCTGAATTTAATTCGGTTTACTTTAGTTATAACTTTAGCATCTGACGAAGAACCGATACACATAGAAAGCATAATGTTCTCCTCATCAAAGTCGGTTAGCAGCACAACAGCTCCGGCGTCGAAAACGCCTTCTTCCACAAGAAGCTGCTGGTTTGTACCGTCGCCGCAGATTATCATAGCTTTCGGCAATAGCTCGCTGAGTTTTTCGCAGCGCTGTTTATCTATTTCTATAATTTTAACGTTTATTCCTACGCTGATCAATTCCCGGCCAAGGTAATAAGCCATCTTTCCTCCGCCTATTATCGTAACATCCTTAACAGTATTGAATTTTACTCCCGCCTTTTTCATAAATAACGTTGCCTGATTATGGGGAGCAATTATGGAAATTCTGTCGCCGACCTCAAGGATGAAGTTTCCGTCGGGGATAATTGTTTGGGAACCTCTTTGCACTATACATATTAGAAGCTTATTGGTAAAGACCGATCTCGCCTTCGAAACTGCCATACCCGCAATTGAAGATCCTTCGGGAATACAAACTTTAAGCAGTTCAACTCTGCCTTTTGAAAAAGTATCAACTTCTATTGCCGACGGGAATTTAAGAAGTCTTGCTATTTCCTTTGCGGCGGCTCTTTCGGGATTTATTATCATCGAAAGACCGAGTTTTTCTTTAATAAATGAACGGGAGGCAAGGTAATCGGGATTTCTTACTCGGGCTATGGTTTTACAGTTGCCGGTTTTCTTTGCTATAAGGCAACAGAGAAGATTAAGCTCATCAGAGGGAGTAACAGCAATAAACAAATCGGTTTGCTCAACGCCGGCCTCTTCCTGAACACTGTTTACGGCTCCGTTTCCCACAATACCTAAAACATCGTTTTCAGATACAAGAGAGCGGAAAGCATCAGGATTAGGGTCGATTACCACAATATCGTGACCTTCACTGTTAAGCTGCTCTGCAATTGTTGCTCCGACTTTACCGCAACCGGCAATTATTACTCTCATTTCTCTTTCCTCCGACAATCTCTTTTACAGCACCGCTTTACAAATTTACATCTGCGCCGCTTTAAGAGTTCTAAAGTTTATAAGAATTAATTCAAAACTTCTCTTCTATCAGCATTCTATTTTTAGTCTTTATATTATAACACATTCTTTCTGCATATCTACTATTTTATTAGGAACTTCTGTCATATTTTTAGAAAAATTGTCCCTTTTCACCATATGATTTGACACACACCCATTTCATGCTTATAATATATGATAATTAAAAATTGAAAGGAGCAAATCCAATATGGATGACCCCGGGTCTACAAGCCTGATTTTACAAATTGTACTTCTCTTTGTACTTATTTTAGTTAACGCATTTTTTGCGATGTCG
The DNA here is from genome assembly GCA_949289045.1 of uncultured Oscillospiraceae bacterium. Taxonomy (GTDB): domain Bacteria; phylum Bacillota; class Clostridia; order Oscillospirales; family Acutalibacteraceae; genus UMGS263. Next base: position 44,260 of record CASEMN010000012.1, on the reverse strand, counting down.
GAAATAGCCATTATTTCTCTCAACGACAGCAAAATAGAGAAAATGGCTGAAAACGGTCACAAAAAAGCAAAGCAGATTATGCGCCTTACGGAAAACTCAAGCAGTTTCCTTTCCACAATCCAAATAGGCGTAACCCTTGCAGGATTCCTGACATCGGCCTCCGCATCACAGGTTTTTGCACAGAGACTTACCGATGCAGTATCTCCGATTTTACCTGACACAATACCGGCTTCTCTTGTTCACAGCATTTCAGTGGTACTTATAACTCTTATTATGTCATATTTTTCACTGGTGTTCGGTGAACTTGCACCTAAGCGCATAGCCATGCAGATACCGGAAAAGATTTCTTTCCTTGCCGTAGGTCCCCTGCTTTTCGTTGCTAAAATTACAAAACCGGCAGTTAAACTTCTCTCTTTTTCAACGAACCTCGTTGTAAGAATTTTCGGTTTCGATCCCAACTCAGATGAAGAGACTGTCACGGAAGAAGAAATTAGAATGATGGTAGACGTCGGTCAGGAAAAAGGCGTTATTGAAGATACTCAAAAGGAAATGATAGATAACATCTTTGAATTTGACGACATTGACGTTTCCGACATTATGACCCACAGAACCGATATGTACGCTGTAGAGGCAAACGACAGCCTGCAGCATGTTATTGACATCTCCGTTGAACGCGGTTATTCGAGAATTCCGGTTTATGACGATGACCCGGATAATATAATAGGAATTGCATACATTAAAGATTTAATCCCCTATATAGGAAAAAGTCTTCCGGAAAACGGCCTTCGTTCCATAATGCGAAAGGCTTACTATGTCCCCGAAAGCAAAAAGTGCGGTAAGCTTTTTAAAGAAATGGGAGAAAGCCATGTACAGATGGCCATTGTAGTTGATGAGTACGGCGGCACAGCCGGTCTTGTAACTTTGGAAGATCTTCTCGAATCAATCGTAGGCAATATTCAGGATGAATACGACAACGAATCCGAAGAAATTTCAAGAATAGATGACGCAACCTTTACAATTGACGGTACAACAGATATCGAAGAGGTTGGCGACCTTATAAATGTAACTTTCCCCAAGGGCGATTATGATACGCTCGGAGGATATATCATAAGCCGCCTCGGATTTTTACCGGCAGACGGCGAAATGAACAGCCTTGAATTTGAGAATTTCAGATTTACCGTTTTGAGCGTTGAAGACAGACGCATAGGAAAAGTAAAGGTAGAAATTCTTCCCTCGGCAGCGGAACCTAAAGCCGTTAAAGAAAAGGAACCGGCGGAAGAAAAAGAAAGAAAAAAATAAAATCATAAAAAATTAGAGCCGAAGCAAAAGCTTCGGCTCTGTTTTTTATTCCTGTGTTTCAAAACTGCCAAGTAAGCTTTCGCCGAATTCCGACAAAATGCTCTCCGCAGTATTGGTTATGCCTCCAAGAACGGCATCGTTGAAAGTATTATCTGCTTTGACCTTCCAGTTTCCATCCTGTTTTACAACGGTGACGTCGATTTCGTTGGTAACTGTTCCTATCCCCTCTTTGGTAAGACATTCCATAAACAGCTTTTCCATATACTCCTGATTTTCCTCATCGGTTGCCACACCTGAACCGAATACCGAGGATAAACTGTACTGCATTCCCTGAGTTATGTACTCTTTCATAACCGCAGCCATATCTATAGAAGTAACCTTTGTTCTGACTTTCGCCGTATTTTCTTCTACCTCTTCACAGGATATAATTTCATAATCCAGTTTTTTTCCTATCTCTTTAAGAAACGCCTGAGCGTCTTCGACTTTACTTTTATCTGAAATTAAATCTTCTATGCTCTCTAAATCAACATACTTTGCCGCTTCGATTAAATTCTGATCTTTAAGAGCATCGAACAGTCCCTCCACAGCATCCTCCGGATTCTTTGCGGAACCGCAGGCAGAAAATGCCATAGTCAATATCAGTGCGGCAAGAACAGCCGCTATAATTTTAATTGCTCTTTTCATATCCCATATTCTCCTTTATGGATTTTTCTTTCTTTTCAGTTTTTCCTTTATCTTCTTTCCTGTATTCTTGACAGCATCTATACGAGGCTGGAATTTTGCAATAAGTTCATCGAGCTTTTCATACTCAGCCTCAGCCTTTTTCTCATCTTCATCAAGACGAGCTTCCATATTATATGTCATAAGATTAATACCGCAATTTTTACAATCGGCACGCCAATCAAATGGCGATATCGGAGCCCCGCACTTTGGACACTTTGCCATTATCACTCACCGGCCTTTCCATCATTTTCTGACTGAACAACGGCCATACGTCTTGCGTCAAGGTCGTCACGAATTTTCTTTAACTTATCGCCAACTAAATCATAAGCCAGATAAGGAATTATTCCGAGCAGTCCGAGAACAGCGGGAATTATTGTAAAGAACGCCCAAATCCAGGCTTTTGTAGCATCGGTCTGAGGTACATGGTCAACGCCTTCAACTATAATATAGCCTACAAAGCTTGCGCCTAAAAGAGCGGTACCGATAGATTTTTGAATAGAACCTGAAAGCTTTCCTACAAAGGTAAGTACAGAGAAAGCCATTCCCTCACTGCGTTTTCCGGTTTTCCATTCCATATAATCAACGGTATCCGAAATCATTTCAGTGGGCACTACCATTCTTATGGCGCTGACTATTGCTGTAAGAGCTCCCTGTATCGCCAGAACAGGAGCTATAATCCAAATATTTGAAGCATACTTTATTCCTACAAAATATACAGCTATCGGTATTGCAGCAGTGTAAAGTCCGGTGAGAATCATGATCTTACGGTTATCCCAGCGATTTTTGAAATACGGGATCATGAGATATGACACAAAACCTACAATTGTTCCGGGGATACCAATAAACAGCGATACCGTTGCGGAACCCAGAACATCTATATAGTAGTAAGTAGAGAATATGCCGCCTATTCCCCCTAAAGCACCCAAAACATTTGAAAGAATTATCATCATAAGGGGCTTGTTTTTGAAAAGGAAGCGCATACTGTCCGTAAACTTAGGTTCATCTGAAAGGCTTACAACTCTTTCTTTTACAAAAATTCCGGCAAGGGAGAAAATCGCCATACCGACTATTGAAACCACTAAGCCCATCACAAAGAACATTGTATGAAGAGGAACGTCTATTTTTCCATCCTTAGCCAAATCTATAAGAGGTGATATAACTATTCCGGGAAGGCCGCCGAGGATACTTGAAATAAATCTTGCTGAAGTTATAGCGTTGGTACGCTCTTTGGGGTTCGGGGAAATACTTGCTGAAAGTCCCCAGAAAGGAACGTCGCCGATTGTATAGAAAAGCTCCCAGATTATGTACGACACATACATGTAAACTATTCGTTTTACAGAGTTTACAGGTTCATCGGCTAAAAGCTCCGGACCGGAAAAAAGCATTACCGTGGCGATTGCAAGAGGTATAGGCACAACAAGAAGCCAAGGACGCAGTTTACCGAACCTGGTTCTTGTACGGTCGATAATCGAACCCATTATAGGATCGTTTATGGTATCCCAAATACCTACCACAAAAATCATAAACGACACGGCTTCGGGATCAATTTTAAAAACGCTTACAAAAAAGTACACAAGCCATGACGACATAAATGTATAGCTCATGCACTGTCCGCCGTTTGCAAAACCATAAATCAAAGTTTCTTTTATTCCCACAAATCTGCGGTTTTGCAAAGTGTTTGAATTATCCATAGTAAAACCTCCTCGATGGTCCTTACCTTAGATAATATAACACCGTCGTTATAAAAATTCAACAGATTACATAATATGTACAGATTTTTTCTGCATTTTATTTATAAAATCACTAATATTTTTGCACAAATTAACATATGAAAGTTGCGCAGATATATCCGGCATTAAACTTCTACAACACACATCAGTCCGTGGTGATCTGAAATACTGTTTTCTCGGAATTTTTCCGTTGCGGCAACTGTGCATATTTCATCTTTTCCGGGTTCAATAGCTTTTACAAAAAAGTGATCAATATTTCTTTCCGGCATTTCATCCTCTGCATCCAGCTGATGGTAGAGGCTTTTTTGCTTTATTTTTGTCTCATCAACATAATACTTCTGTAAATTTGTGTTGAAACGTGGATCCCATGTGCGTATTCCCTCATCATCGGGCACAAGTCGCCTGTATCCCTTTTCTATAAGATAGACAAGCTCATTCCAATCGGCTTCTGCGTTAAAATCTCCGCCGACAATTAAGGGCGTTTCCGGTTTGACCTCAGTTTCAAGCCAGCTGCAAAGCCTCTGAGCTTCTTTAAGCTTAACGTCGTTTATTTCCAAAAGCTTTTCCTTTGCAGCTGATATTTCACTTTTATCAAACTTCCACTTTTTGCACAGCTCATTAAGTTTTTCAAAATTTTCTTCGCTGACTTCAGGAGCGGCTATCCAGTGAGTACAGCAAAGATATACTTCCTTTCCGTCCACTGTTATTTTACCGAGAACACCCTGCGTAAGATTATCAAAATGGAAAGAAAAATAATTTCCGCAATATCCCTTTCCACCTAAATGGCGGCTTGAACAGTATTGCAGCTTCAGTTCCTTTTTGGCAAGGATTATATCCCCTTCCCGAAGATTTACAGGAAAACCAACGCCAAAAGCTCTTACTCCTGCAACACCCATATGGCCTATCCAGTCGTATCCCAGTTCTTTTGAAATACGCTTGGCATATTTGAACATCGGATTTACTTCATTTAGAAAAATCACATCGGGGTCAAGGCTTCTTATTTCACTGCAAAGCCCCTCATAACGCCTTTCCCTCTCCTCAGGTGTTTCATATTCTTCAAGCTTTAATAGACCATTGTAGCGAAATCCGCTCCAGACATTTAATGTGAAGATTTTCAGCTTTGTCATGGTAACCTGCCTTTCGTAAACAAAAACGGGACCGTTTTTACAGTCCCGCAATATTTCAGTATTTTCAGCCGTTCATCTTGGCAAAATTTTTCTTGTTTGTCTTGTAGAGTACCTTATAAGTTTCAAAGCCCTTATCATAAGCGGCTTTATTTGCCGGATTGGGCTCAAAGCTCTTGCTGGGCTTTACAAGCTTTCCTGCCTGAGAAATGTCATCTATAATTCCAAGTCCTACCGCAACAACAACAGCGGCGCCTACGGAACCGACATTCTGAGGACTGTCAACAGTTTCAACCTTACGTCCGATGCAGTCGGCAAGAATCTGACTTGTAACATCGGAAAGTGCTCCGCCGCCAACAAATCTCACAGGATTTGAAGTTGAAATCTTTTTATTCTGTGTTTCAAGAAGCCAACGCATATGATATGCAACACCTTCAAGAACGGAGCGGATAAGCTCAGTTTTGCCTGTATCAAGGCTTATGTTGAAGAACATGCCTCTTGAGTTGGGATCTTCAAAGGGACAGCGGTTTCCATGAAGCCAGGGAGTGAATATTACTCCGTTAGAACCTGCCGGAACCGTTTTAATTACATCGGTCATATAGTCGTAAAGACTTGTGTAAACAACTTCGGGTGACTCTGCAACGTGAGTCTTTTTAAGATAAATGCCGATTTCATCAAGGGCAAGGTGATCCTTAACCCACTCAAGACATTTACCAGCTGTTTCAAGCTCAGCAAAATAGTTGAATTTGCCTTCATCTGCACCTACAACAGCGGCTATCATGGCACTTGTATCCACAATGCTCTTATCTACAACAGTTGATACCCAGCCGGATGTACCGGAGTAAATATGAGTATCGCCAACTTTAACGGAACCGGCTCCTACACCAATAAGGGAAGCGTCTCCGCCGCCGCCGAAAACAGCGGTTCCAGGTGCGAGGCCAATCTCTGCGGCTGCCTTTTCAGTGACTCCGCCTACTTTATCAGTTGACTTTATAATCTTAGCAAGATGATCGGTGTTTACCCCAAGCATTTTGCAGATTTCAGGGCTCCAATCCTCTTTGCCCTTTCGTATATCGTAAAGCAAGCTGGCAAAAGCTGAGTCCTGAGTCATAATAAACTCGCCTGTAAGCTTGCAGATAAGATACTCTTTAACATCAAGCCATTTATAAACACGGCTGAAGTTTTCCGGCTCATGAGCCTCAACCCATTTGTATTTCCATACGGGATCTTTTACACTTGCCGCAACAGCACCAGTTATCATAAGAGATTTGAGAAGCTTAAAAATGTTGGCTCCTGCAATCTGGGGACCATGAGCAATACCCTTTTGAAGCTCTTCACGGGCACGCTGATCCATGTAGCTCATAGCTCTTCTTACAGGCTCTCCGTTTTTGTCAACAAGAACAAGTCCCTGCATCTGAGAACAGAAAGAAACGCCCTTGATTTCTTCGGGAGCTATACCTGCTTTTTTAATAACCTCTTTGGTGGTTGAACACATTGCACTCCACCACTGCGCCGGATCCTGCTCCGCACCGCCTTCCGGCAAAACAAAGAGCTCATATCCCTCCATTGCGGAAGCGACAATTTTAATCGTATCCGTAATTTCAAAAAGACATGTTTTAACCCCAGTTGTTCCTACGTCGTAAGCCATAACAAGCGTTGGCTTATTCATAATATTCCCCCTGTAAAATTTATATAGTGTCCGATGAAATTGAATAAAGACGCTTAAACATCAAAGCGCCTTATAGTTTCACAGCAATTTTGCGTTTATACATTGTAGGTATAACATAAGTACCTTTTGTTTACTCTGAAACATAGTATGTATTCGCTGTGAAATTCAATTGCAGATAAATTTCAAACTCGGACAAATAATCCGCCTACGGTACCGCCTGCAATTTCGGTAATTTAAAGCAGAATTATTTTTTCTCTTCCTTTGAAGCAAAGGCCGATTTGATAAATTTTATCATCTCTTCCGTAACGAACTCATCTCTGTCAAAAATATCATCGCCTGCAAAAACCTTGAAACGTTCGGAATAATAATCACATGCATAGGTAAACTGCAAAGACATAAGAAGGTTATCCAAAAGAAAAGCACCCATTTCCGGACTCAAATCTTTGCGGATTTCTCCTGACTGCTGTCCCTTTCTTATGAGCTCCGCATAAAGCTGAGCCGAAACAGATTCCATATCTCTCGAAAGAGCGCTCAGCATTTCTGAACTGCTCTCACCTGTCATACCATTATAAAGTTTAAGTAAAACATTATATTCTCTTGAAGTTTTTTGAATAGCCCTTATAACATCACGTAACTTCAAAAGAACATCTTCGTCGGCTCCAGCTACTTCATATAAAATAGCTTTCAATTTATCTATACCAACCCTTACAGTAGTAAGGTAAAGATCCTGCTTAGTATCAAAATATTTATAAAGAGAACCTACGCTTACCTGAGCTTTTTTCGCTATTACGTTTATATTTGTTCCTTCAAAACCTCTGTTTGCAAACTCTTCAGTAGCAACATCAAGTATTCTACGGCGCTTTTCGGGGGGGATATTGTCGAAAGTACTTTTATGGTAACAGATGGATTTTTCTGAGTTCATCGGTAAATCCTCCGGGGATATAACATTTAATTTTGTGGCGCACATCCACTTTTTACATTAAAAAACACGGCGTTATGGTCCGCCACACTCAAAATATGAGCGTTCACTCACTTTATATTGTAATTTTATCACAAAGATTTCCTTTTGCAAATATCAATTCCTACAAAATTTCAAAAATATTCTTATAGTGTTTGACTTAAAAAATTTATATGATATACTAAAGGTGAGCAGAAATTCACCTTTACGGGGAGAATTTCAAAATTTATCGAAATTTATCGAAACAGGAGGATGTCAGCAAAATGGATAACAGATTTGCAATTACAAATTACCACGATGCAGCTGCTGTTACAAAACAGCTTGATGAGCTTATCAAGAAGCCCATCTACAGCATTAAGCCCGATGCACTTGCTAAGTATGAAAAAGAGTATTATGACGTAAAGTGCGCTAAGTCAAAGGTTATGATTGAAGAGGCTCGTCAGGTTATTCCCGGCGGCGTTCAGCACAACCTCGCTTTCAACTATCCCTTCCCCCTTGTATTCACAAAGGCTTTGGGAGCAAAACTTTACGACCTTGACGGTAACGAGTATTACGACTTCCTGCAGGCAGGCGGTCCCACCGTTCTCGGAAGCAACGACCCCGTTGTACGTGAAAAGGTTATTGAGCTTCTTAACGACTGCGGTCCTTCAACAGGTCTTTTCCATGAGTATGAATATAAACTTGCTAAGAAGATTGTTGATTCTTTCGAGTCAGTTGATATGTTCAGAATGCTCGGTTCAGGTACTGAGGCTTGCATGGCTGCCGCTCGTGTAGCACGTCTTGCAACAAAGAAAAAGTACATCCTTAAAATGGGCGGTGCTTACCACGGCTGGAGCGATCAGCTCGCTTACGGTATCCGCGTACCCGGAACAAAGTTCACACAGGCACACGGTGTTCCCCTTTACATATTCAAGGATACACAGGAGTTCTTCCCCAACGATCTGAACGACCTTGAGAAAAAGCTCAAGCTCAACCAGTTCAGAGGCGGCACAGCTGCTGTTTTCATCGAGCCTGTCGGTCCCGAAAGCGGTACTCGTCCCCTTGATAAGGACTTCAACAAGAACGTTGAAAAACTCTGCCGTAAGTATGGCGCACTTCTCGTATTCGATGAGGTTGTTACAGGCTTCCGTATCGGTATGGCTGGTGCTCAGGGTTACTTCGGAGTTTCTCCTGACCTTACAGTATTCGGTAAAGTTATCGCCGGCGGATATCCCGGAGCAGGCGGACTCGGCGGTAAGAGAGAGTACATGAAGTACCTCGGCGCAGGTCTTCAGGGTTCAAAGACAAAGAAAGCTCTCGTAGGCGGCACAATGGCTGCTAACCCCCTTAGCTGCGTTGCCGGTTACTACACCCTCGAGGAAATCGAAAAGAGAAACGCTTGCCAGGTTGCTGGTCAGATGGGTGACCGTCTCACAGAAGGTCTTCAGAAGCTCATTAAAAAGCACGGCCTTCCCTTCGTTGCTTTCAACCAGGGTTCGATTTGCCATCTTGAAACAGTTGGTACAATGCACTTCTCCATTAACTGGAAGAAGCCCTGGCAGATCCCCTCAATTCTTTCCGCTACAAACGAGAGAAAGAAAGAGATGGAGCATATGGGCGCTGCCTACATGGCAGAAGGCCTCGTAACTCTTGCAGGAAGCAGACTTTACACAAGCGCTGCCTACAATGAGGAAATGATTGACGACGCTCTTACACGTTTCGATAAGGTATTCGAGAACGTCGCTATTAAGGAATAATTCCTTTCATCAGGCAGGAGGCTTTCCGCCTCTTGCCTATTTTTTAATAAGGAGGTAAATTGACGATGGATATAAACAAGGCAAAAGAAATTGTTGTTATGGCAGGCAAAAAGCTTGTTGAGTCAGGTCTTATAGCAAGGACCTGGGGCAATGTCAGCTGCCGCGTAAGCGATACCCAGTTTGTAATCACCCCCAGCGGAAGAGCTTATGAAACCCTTACCCCCGAAGAAATAGTTCTTGTTAACATAAGCGACCTCAGCTATGAGGGAGACATTAAGCCGTCATCTGAAAAAGGAATCCATGCAGAGGCTTATAAGCACAGACATGACGTTAATTTTGTAATCCATACCCATCAGATAAACGCTTCTATCGTTAGCCCTCTCGGCTTTGATATTTTTGATATTTCTCCCGAAAGCACAGAGATTATCGGCGGTTATGTTCCTGTAGCCGCATACGGTCTTCCCGGAACAGGCAAGCTTCGTAAAGGCGTTGTTGCCGCTATTGAACGCGCTCCGGAAAGTAAAGCCGTTATTATGGCTCACCACGGTGCTCTTTGCATGGGCAGCGACTATGATAACGCCTTTGCAGTTGCATCAGAACTTGAAAAAGTATGCATGAACTATGTGCTTAAAAAGTATGAGCGTGTTACCGGCACAGTTGCCGAGTCTTTTGCATCTGTTGGCGAGCTTATCGCTTCAAGAAAGTCAAGCGGTCCCGATGCTCCTGAACTTACCCCCTATGACAGTGAGCGTAACGGTGACGAAATGACTCTCTACAAGGCAAAAGATGAAGAGCCGGTAGCAAAAATCCGCATAGGTAGCGGTATGATCCTCGGCGAAGGCGAAATTCCTCCCGAGGCAGCTATGCACAGAGCTATCTATATGAAGAGAAAAGACATCAACAGTATTGTACATTCAGTTGACAGAGATATTAAAACAATCTCCACTTTCAATATGTCATTGAAGCCTCTTCTCGACGACTGTGCACAGATTGCAGGCGCTACTGTAAAAACTGCATTTTTCAGCCCCGACAACGCTGCCGCAGACGCTCAGAAGGTAGTAAAGAAGATGCGTTCTCGCAGCGCAGTTATGCTCAAAGATAACGGCGCTCTTTGCTGCGGTCCGTCAAGATATGACGCTCAGGCAACAGAGATGGTAATGGATAAGGGCTGCAAAGCTTACCTTGGAGCAGCACTCTTTAATAAAATAAAGCCCATAAATCCCATCGAAACAAGACTTATGCGCTTTATCTACGTAACTAAATATTCTAAAAAAGCCGGTAAATAAGCGGTCAGTCTCCGACCGCGATACTCCCTATAAAGAGGACGCTGTGTTATACAGCGTCCTCTCTTTTATCAGTGAAAATCAGAAGGCGGAAGAAATCCTCCCGCCTTCTGATTACTTTATTTTTAATTTATTTTGCCTTACTTAAAATGGCTCCGTTATAAATCGCCCATGCAGCAGAGCCACCTAACATCGATAAGCCCACCGCAAGAAACACAGCAGCACTTTCTCCATTTATGTTGTTGATAGTTCCCATACCAATAAATCTTACAACGCAAATAACAACGCCTATATAAGTAATAAGTAAATGACCGGCGCCCTGTGGAAGTCTGTCAAGGTAAAAATCATCTGCACCAAACATTCCGAGACAGGAGGCAAGCTTTGCCGCTTTCTTTTTATCCTTCACTTTTGGTACTATTTCCTCCTTATCGACTATGGGATAAAAATTTGTATGATTTACAAAAAAAATCAGCACCAATCCCCCAAGCAAGGGAACCAGTTCCAACAGTCCGCTTTTATCTATGGCAAAATATGTGATAATCATACCCAAAAGGGTCAACGCAACAATAAAAAGCGTTATTTTATAACAAATATGTTTTTTGAAGTTTTTAAGCAAAAATGTCATCAGCGATATTCCGTTCAAAGCTATAAAAGCCAGCGCCGCTATTAAATGAACTATACCTTCCCAGCCCCAATCGTTTATGAGAACAACTATAACGACCATAAAAGGTGCGGCATAAAGTGATATTGTGCCGATTTTCCCTGTGTAACCAAATTTATTATAAATTTGAAAGATGTTGATAAAATATGCGGCACCAGTCAAAGTGCCCCAAACTATAAACCCAACAGGATAGTCATAACCAATCCACGAAAGTGTATTTTCAACCGCTATCGGATTTCTGACAAAGCCAAAAAGGATGTTAAAAACCAGCGCCATAAGCAATATCGTAAAAGATAATTTCTTACTGTTTAGCACACTTTCGCTCTGCTTCCGCCATGCTCTTTCCACTGCTCTCTCCCCATTTCAGGATAACTTGTTTCAATAAGTTTAACAGATTTTGTCTGTTAACGAAAGGGAATCACCGGAAATTTAATAAAATAATTACAGCCCGATATTTAAAGTAAATAAGCAGAGCTTTAAAGGAGTAGAAACTTTAACTCAAAGCTTTACGTATCTTGAGCCGGCTTTAATTCATACGAGAGGCACACAAAAAACAGGCAGCTGCATAATACAGCTGCCTGTGAAAACTTGTTATAAATTACACGAACCGAAAAACTTTTCCGATACACAATTATAACATTACTTTTCTTTCCTTAAAACGGTACCGTTATAAATTGCCCATGCGGCAGAACCGCACAATATTGACAAACCTACGGCGAGAAATACAACAGCATCTTCTCCTGTTATATCATTCATTACTCCCATACCGATAAATCTATCCACACAAATCATAACGCCCACAACGGTCATAAGCAGATGACCTTCACCCTGCGGGAATCTGCCAAGATAAAAATCGTCTGCTCCGAACATTCCGAGACACATAGCGAGCTTTGCCGCTTTTTTCTTATCCTTAACTTTAGGGCTGACTTCCTTTTTATCAATAACCGGATAGAAATTTGTACAGTTTATAAGAAACAAAAGAATTAAGGCGAGCCAAATAGGAATAAGCTCTAAAAGTCCGCTTTTACCGACAGTGAGCAAAATGACCAGCATACTTAAAAGCATAAGGGCAACGCCGAAGGTTGTAATCTTATAGCTTATATGCTTTTTAAAATTATGAAGAAGAAAAAGAAGAAGAGCGGCACCGTTAAGGGCAATAAAACCAATTGCTCCTATCCAGTGAACAACATGTTCCCAGCCCCAATCGTTTATAAAAACAAATGAGCAAGCCATAAACGGAGCAGCGTAAAGAGCTACGGTTCCAATTTTTCCCGTATAACCGTGTTTACGGTATATATGTAAAATATTCAGGAAAAAAGCTGAACCTGTAAGTGCCCCCCAGAACAAAAAGCCTATGGGATGGTCATATCCTATCCATGAGATAGTGTTATCTTCCCCCAGCGGATTTCTCAGACAACCGAAAATGACGTTGAAAATCAAAGCCATAAACAAAACCGTAACTAACACTTTTCGGTTATCCAGAATGCTTTCGCTTTGCTTTTGAGATAATTTTTCCATTTTTATCCCCCTGACAAACTTAATCTGTATATTTTAAATAATTTTAACAGATAATCCGCCATAAGAAAAGGGATTTTGCAAATTTTATACATAAAAATAGGTCATTTTGAGTTTCTACCAGATTTTTTGCTGTTTTTAAGGGATTCAAGTTCTGCTTTGCGTATTTCTTCGAGACGTTTAACCTCTTCCATTTCGAGACGCTTTTTCTCGTTTGCACGTTCTCTGGCAGCAGAGTACTGACCGGCTATTTCGTCGTAATTTTTATAATCTTCCCACTGTTTAATAAGCCTGTACGCATCGAGATACACCATTGCAGCCCTTTCATAGTGAGACTTTTCCCTTATGGCTTTATGTACTGCGGATTTTCTCATACGTTTTTCAGCCGTAGTGTTTTCCGGCATAGCGTCCGCTTCTATAAGCTTATTTCTGTCAAAGGGAATTATGTCACTGCCCTTATAATATCTCTTTGCCTTTTTGGCACACTTTCTGCACTGCCTTATAAGTTTTGAGGCTTTTCTATGCATATTTGGATTTTTTAAAGCGAAACCTTCAATTGCATCTATAGTTCTTCCGCTGGTAATGCCTTTAACTCCTGCACCGTAAACAGCTTTCGCAAGTTCTACTTCCTGCATCATCTTATCAGAAGAAAACTTATTCATCTCATTGAGAACAATTTTTGCAGAGTTAATCTCACTATTATGCTGTGCATTTAAACGTCTCTGTTTATATATTGCACGTTTTTCTTTAAGCGAAGCACCCTTTGGAATGGGAAGATCCTTCCCAACCGGCAGAAGAGGCTCTTCGGCAAGATTTATGGAATGATGAATCAGTTCCACCGTATCCGCAAGAGCATCGTCGGTTATGTCTCCGTTAGCATAATCTTCAAACAGCGCTCTGATTTTGAGAACTTTAATAATATCCCCGTGTTTCTGCTCCGTAAGATCATAGAAGAAATACGGAATAACGTTAAGGATTGCTCCGATTACGGAAGCGATTATAAGCACTTCAATAAGAGGTTCTCTTACCGAAGCATCATAAAGAACCGAATAATCCTCATGAAGTCCCATTTTTTCATAAATTGCCGGTACGACAAAGCCAGTACCCATGCCGATTACTCCGCCGATTAGACCGACAGTACTGAACATACCGTCAATTCTTTCGCCGCTTATATACTGCTGATAGTCCTTCATATCCGCATCTATTGAAGGGTTATAGATGTTTGCAAAAGCGTTAAAGAATCCGTTGCAGTAGCAAAGAACTATCAAAAGTATCGTGTTCTTATAAAACGGAAGCAGGAGAAGCAAAAGCACTATGTTCATTAAATTGCAGAGAATAAGCAGGTTACGCTTTCCTATTTTTTTAATAATGAAAGGGGCAAACATCATGGCAAACAGCGCAGAATTTCCTATAATAGTCGTCACTAATCCGTACTGTGCCAAATCCTCTTTAGGTCTGCCGTACATATATGTCCACTGAATTACAACTCCGGAAGCTCCTTCAAGAAAGCCTATCCATCCGGCGCAGTTTTTAATCCAAAAATATTTGTTTTTTGCTACTTTTACAATGGCGTCAAAAAACCTTACGTCGTTAATATGAGACTTTGCCTGCACTATACGCTCTTTAGAATAATAAAAAGCAAAGTATCCTATTATAAGACCAAAAACACAGAAGGGCGGATACACATAGCGGTAGGTTTCAATGCTGTCAAGTCCGCCTGTATAAGCTGCCAAAGCCGGAACAATCAGCCCCGTTATAGTTGGCGCTATTGATAGAATAATGTTTGTAACTGAAATAATATTAGTTCTCTCCTGCGTATTCGGAGAGATAACCTGAAGAATATTTGTGTATGAATATTCATAAAAAGGAGAGAAAAGCTGTATTGCATTATAACAAATAAGCACCGCTGCCATTTTCTGCCAGTAAAGCATATTGTCATAAGGCAGGTAAACAAAAAGTATGGAAATAGCTACTGTCGGTATTCCCATGTAGAGTAGATATGGTCTGAATTTTCCGTATTTTGTATTTGTGTTATCGAGAATATAAGCTCTCAGAGAGGTTATTGCAAAACCTAAAATTGTAGAAATAACCTGCAAAATCTGTAAATCTGTCGGCGCAATTCCGATTGTAGAGCCTACAAGAGCATTACCTGTTGAAAGAGCTATTGTACCGGAAAGGGCAAGGGCAAATTTAACGCCCATTCCTCCAACGCCGTAACCTAAAATTTCTTTTATTGGCACATAATTACCGTAGGCCGGTGTTTTCCAGTGGAGCTTTGCTTCATCTATAAATGAACTTAATTTATTTTGCTTAGCCATTTTTTCACCTTCACTCAGTTTTCTTTAAAATATCTCTTTAAGAATTTTTACATCTTTGGCAAACTGCTTTGGACTGTCGTTTTTTACAAACTCCATTATGGCGCAGTGTTCTTTTCCTCCTGCATCCTCAAGTATTTTGGCATACTCAGTCCAAACACTTTTTCCCTTCTTAAGAGAATATCTTTTGCCTTTTAAATTCCAGTGAAACACATGGACATTTGTTATATAAGGCAATATAAGGTGAAGGCTCTGAATTTCATCTTCGGCCTTTCTTACCGGCTGCCAGTAAGTTCCGCAGTTTTCGGCACCTGTCATTTTAAGAAGCTGGAGACATGTTTCTGCCGTATCGGTAAAGGTTTTCTTATGAAACTCAGTTGATACATTAATGTTATTCTTACGGGCGATATCACAGATTGCGGCAAAGTTTTCTGCCAGCGCTTTTTTCTCGTCTTCCGTTACTTCTGCCGAACCTTTATTTCCTGCCCAAACCCGTATTACCGGAGCTTCAAGAGCACATGCGGTTTCACAGACTTTTTTAAAATTCTCGCTGTTCTCCGAAAGATTGAAATAGCTTCCGTATGAAAAAACTTTTAGTCCAGCTTCTTTAGTAAGACGACCTATTTCTGCGGCTCTCTTACAGTTTCCCGGCACAACGTGGATATCTCCACCCCACTCTATTCCGTCAAGCGAATTTTCTCCGGCGATTGCTATAATTTCTTCACAAGATAACTTCCTGAAAGTTACCGATGTAAGTCCTTTTAAAAACATAGAAATTCTCCTTACATTACGCCATTGTGGCAAGCATTTCTTTTTTCACTTCCCATTTCACTTCTTCACCGTTTTTAAAATTAACCGCTTGCTCTATCATATAGTCAGCCATGCGCCAAATTTCGTTGCCGCTGCTACCGGCCATATGAGGGGTAAGAATTATATTTTTCGTAAAATTCAAAGGGCTAAAAAATTTAGGAGGTTCAGGCATAGTTACATCGAGAAGAGCAAGACGTCCTTTTCCCTTACGCATTGCTCTTACAAGATCCTTTTCCACAACCTGAGCTCCCCTGCCCGTATTGATAAACACCCCCTTAGGTTTCATTCTGTTAAAGCATTCTCTATCAAGCATACCTTTAGTCTGTTCGTTATTGGCAAGGTGATTGCTGATAATGTCGCATGTTTCAAAAAGAGTATGAAGGTCGGTTTTTGTAACGCCAAGCTTCTCCGCCCTTTCGTCGGAAAGGAATGGGTCAAAAACATAAACATTTACATCTAAGGCTTTAAGCTTTTCCGCTACCATAGAACCTATCATTCCGGCGCCTACAAGTCCCACATTAATATCAAAATTGCCGGGCATAGAGGAAAAATTCAGATACGCTGTAGCTCTTGTCCATGAAGTTTTCCTTGCGCTTTTGAAAAATCCCTTTGAAGCAAGGGTTATCTGTGCAAAAACATACTCGGCAACGGGAACTGCATTTGCTCCCCAGGCGCTGAAAACACGAACTCCGCAGTCAAGAAACTCCTGTGCAAAATCCTGAACTGACCCGGCAGCGTAAAAGATACATTTGAGATTAGGGAAATACTCCTTAATCTGCTCTTTTGTCAAATGAGGCATTCCCCAGGTTGAAAAAAGAATTTCCGCCTTTGAAAGCTCATTTTTGTATTTTGCCAGACTTTTTGAAGTAACTGTCTTTTCAAAAACATCGAACTCTTTTTTCACTTTTTCCAGTCTGCCGCCGCCAAAAGTTTTATCTTCCAGCTGGGACGGATTATCACACAGCAATACTGCTTTCACGGTTCTCGCTCCTTCTGTTATATATGTTATACATCATCTATATTATTTCTTTTCCTGTATTCACGCCAGAGATTTTCAAACCAATTATCTCTTTCCGGTATAGGCCGGCACAATTCTTTTTTGTGTTCAAAAAATATCAACTTTTTATTTAGAATAGGAATTTGATTCAATATAAAATCTCTTGCGTTTGCTTTTTCGGGAACCAGTTCACCTTTTATTTTTACAAGACCCGCTCCCTGACTTCCGTTTTCCTTTGCAGCGTAAACCATAGCCACTATAACGGCATACTGTGAAATAAGCATATCAAGATTTTTAAAAAAAACGCCTATCTCACTTTTCTTAGAAATTTTGTTTTTAGCAGTGAATTTTTTAAGGCTTTCAAAAAAAACATTCTGGCATTTTTCCATATCTTCATACACACGATAAATAGAGAAATATTTGCTCATCATACTGCGGCAGTTGTTGCGAAATTCCAAAAGAGTATTTTCTTCTCCCTGTGCCTTATGGAGTATACTGTTAAGAAAATTTACTTCATCAGTAAAATCCGCATCTTCGTTTATCCTGCGTTTTTCACGGATAATATGCTCCGCTGCACGCATTGAGCCTACCTGTCCGGAATTCAGTGCGCTGCCTCCGGGACGGTAAACTCCAAAAGTGCCTGCACATTCACCGGCACAATAAATACCGTCAATATCCGTTTGCCAGTTATAATCCACTTTTGCTCCGCCGTTACAGTGCTGGGATGAGATTCCTACCTCAAGCTTCTCTTTTTCCAAATCTATACCGTGCTGAAGATACAGCTTTACCGCACCCGGATTCATTGCTTTAAGTCTCTCAATAGGAGTTTTTAAAAGCGCTCCGCTTTTCTCCAAATATTCATATGCTTCTTTCGGAAGTACAGAAAAATCTTCTCCGTCAAAGCCGGTAGGATTCCTTCTGAAATCCATGAACACACGTCGGTTCTTCTCATAGATTTCACGGTATACAAGAATATCTGTTTTTGAAGAACCGTTAATTTTACGTACATCAAATGGCCATTGATATCCCTTTAAAAATATGTTTCTCAGAAGTTCTTCGGTATCTTCATACTCGGAGGCCATAAAATCATATTCGTTGCCCTCTTCGTCAACAGAAACATATTTCGGAAGCACCTGCTGATATGTACCGGACACATTCCAGCGGAATTTTATGGAAGCGAGTCCAAACTGCCACTGTGAAAGATTGGTAAATGATATACCGGATATAGCCATAAATCCCAAAGCTCCGGTATGATTTACCGGATAGACAGTATCACGGTATATGCTTCCCGGTCCTCCTGTAGCAATTATAATACTGCTGCAATGATAAACTGCGAAAAAAGGATCTTCAGGGTTTTGAGTATTAAGGCAGATTAGACCTGCCGCCTTACCATCCCTTTTGACTGCCAGCAAAGCGGTGCATTTATCATGGATTTCAGTTTTAAGCTCCATTGCCCGCTTTTCAAGAACCTGGGTCATATACTTTGAAGTGTACGGTCCCGCTGAAGAAGCACGGCAGCTTTCATCGTGGTCAGTTTTATATCCGCCGTATTCTCCGTATTCATTGCACGGAAAAGGCACACCAAGGGACACAAGATTGTAAAAGCATCTTGCGGAGCCTGCCGCTTCCGCAAGTGCAGTATCTCCATTTACACTTCCACCCGCAAAGAGAGCCTGAGCCATTTTTTCAGCACTGTCTCCCCCTGTCAGATCAAGCTTATAATATGTCTGCTTGTCGCTTCCGGCATTGCGAGAAGTTCCCCAAAGACGGTTTTCGGTCACAATAACAATATTGTCATAACCGCCTGTTTTGAGGGTACAGGCTGCATTATAAGCAGCTGCTCCGCTGCCTACAATTACCGTATCATATATATATTCTTTAGTTTCAAGCAAAAAATCACAGCCTTCTTATATGGAATCCGCCATCGGCGTTGAGAACGGTGCCCGTACCAAAATCGAGCAGTCCGCTTGCAGCCGCCTTTACGCACTTTGCAACATCCTCCGGCATCCCCATTCTTCTTATTGGTGTTATGCCGTCCTCTTCTATCATCTTTATATATTTATCTTTTACGCACTCGGTCATATCGGTCATGATAATTCCCGGACGTACTTCAAAAACAGGTATGGAATACTCAGCGAGCCTGTCGGCAAAAAGCTCAGTGACCATTGAGATACCCGCCTTGGAAATACAGTATTCTCCCCTTGAAACAGAGGATGTATAAGCAGAAATTGAAGAAATATTTATAATTCGCGGCCGGTAATTTTCGATTTTACCAAGCTTTGAAATCATATAATTTGCCGCTTTCTGGCACATATGGAATGTACCTTTCAGATTTATATTGATAAGTCTGTCAACGCTTTCAGCGGTAGTTTCCAGTATATCAAGACGCTTTTTGCAGGCAACCCCTGCATTGTTTACAAGCAGATCAAGTCTACCGAATTTCTCTTCAATAAACGAAAATGCTTTTTCCCGGCTTTCGGAGTCAGAAATATCACATTTTACATATGTATATTTTTTGCTGTCAAATTCCTTCAAAACCTCTTCTATGTCACTTTCCTCTTTACTGGAAGAAACAACAACATGATATCCGCTTTCTGAAAGAATTTCGGCGCAGCTTTTGCCTATTCCCCTCGTGGAACCGGTTACAAAAGCGATCAGTTTATCTGTCATCTTATTTTTCCCCCTTAAAATATTCCTTGTATAAGGGAGTATAAACTTCCCTGTCCCTGACAGGACATCCGGCAACTCCTCCGCTTCGCATCATTTTAGTGCATTTACCGCAGGCTATACAGCACTTTTTACGTTCTATGTATCCGTTTTCAAGATAATCCTGCCAGAACTCCGGATATGCAAAAGTCATTCTTCCGAAACCGGCAAGCTGAACGCCGTAATCACGGACCATTGCCGCAGCATAATTAAGGGACTTTTCCATAAGGAACGTTGTACCCGAAAGCACAAAGGTAATATCGGGGAAAGCTTTCTGCATTGCCTTTGTCACCTTTGCAATTCTCGCAACCCCTATTTCCGGAGCTTCGATTTCACATCCGTTATAAGGTCGGTTTACGTTTGGATTAACATATGGGTTTCCGATTGTGAGGTTTATAAGCTCAACGCCAAAGCGATTTTTGAGCTGCTCGACAACCCATACAGGCTCTTCCATGTCAAAATCAAGGCCGCTGTCCTTTGAAACACCAAATCCCCATGGATAAGGGAATCCCTCGTATACTCCGAGACGTGTGGTAAGAAAAATTCCTTTTTCGTCGGCGGCTTTCTTTGCGTTTTCAAAACATGAAAAATAAAGTCTTGTTCTGTTCTCGAGGCTTCCGCCGTATCTTCCCTCTCTGTTTCTTGCTGAAAGGAATTCGCTTATTAAATATCCGTGACAGCATTTTACATCCACTCCGTCAAATCCGCATTGGGCAGCAAGGAGGGTTGCTTTATAATATTTTTCTCCCAAAGCGTCACATTCCTCATCGGTTATAAGATGAGAGCCCTCACCCATAGGCCTTGTTTTTTCAAAAATCTCATTGTGATAGGCATATATAGGCTCCGGCTTGTCTGTCGGACGGCTCTGTCGGCCGGAATGTGTCGCCTGCATTATAATAAGAGGTTCCCATCCGAATTTAAGCTTAGCAGTTCTCTTTATGGAAGAAACAAGATTCTTAAAATCTTCAGCTGTTTCTTCCGTAAGACAAAGCTGATGGGGATTCGCTCTGCCCTCATGGCATACCGCAACGGCTTCAATCCAAATTATTCCGGCTCCGCTTTTAGCAAAACGGGTATATCTTCTTTTCGTTAGTTCTCCCGGAGCTCCGTTTAATTTTGAATCGGCTCCTTCCATAGGCTGAAATACTATCCTGTTTCTGACCGCTCTCGAATAAACAGAAAATGGAGTATTCAGCACCGAACATTCCTCCGCTATAGGAATGTCCTTAAAGTCAAGTTCTGTTAAGTTAAACTTCTTCACATTACACCTCAGTTTTGATTATTTGTACAAAAAAAGAAAAAACCAATAAAAATTATTGTAATGGTTACGGTATTATGATATAATACTTTCACGCAAAAAAATATATAAAATTTGCTGTTATTTAATAAAATTTTGTTGCAAAGCGGTGTTATTATGCGTAATAATTGCGTAGAAACAGTAAAATTCTCATCAGCGACAATTGATAATCCCCTTCACTTTCATCACGGCGCCGAAATTCTCTTTGTTGAAAAAGGAGAAATTAAGGTAAAAGTGCGTGACAATACCTTTTATGCCGGTGAAGGAACCCTTGTTTTTCTCAATAATCTCGAAGAACATCAGATTGAAGCTGTTTCTTATCCTTATGAAAGATATTATATCATTCTTGAGGACACGGCAGCTTTTAAAAATCTTGCCGAACCGGAACTTTTACTTTATCTGAGAAAAAATTGCTCTCAAAACAACCGCATTGTTCCTTTAGGAGAACACCGCGACGAAATTAAAAGAATATTTGAAAAGATACTTGTAGAATTCAATTACCCAACAGTATTAAGCGACGAAATGATTAATATGCTTGTACGCATGATTTTTATAGACATTTATCGCATTAAAAAAGCTGAAGTTCCCTCGGCGCTTACGGGAAGAATGAGCAGCGTTGTAGATATCCAAAACTATATAGATGAGAATTTCCGACAGCCCTTAAAAATAGGCGATATTGCGGCAATGTTTTATATGGATAAATATTATCTTTCTCACATTTTTAAATCGGCAACAGGCTATACAGTTAAAGAATTCTTAACCCTTACCCGTCTTAACCATGCGAGAAAACTGCTTCTTGATACTTCAATGAAAATTAATGAAATCTGCTTTGACAGCGGTTTCAGCGACGTAAACAGCTTTATTGGATATTTCAAACGTGAATATAAATATACACCTGCCGCATACCGTAAGGCTGCAAAACAGGAGAAGGAAAAAGATGGCAAATAAAGAAAGTTTCAGTGCTCAATATGCTTCTTTTGCTCAATTTCTCAAAAGAAACGCAAAAGGACATGAAGGGGATTTTAAGTTTTCCCTTTCCGACAGCAATAACGGCAAAGACTGTTTTTCCGTCGAATGCTCCAACGGAGAAGTGTTCATACAAGGCAGCTGTGTAAATTCACTGGCACAAGGATTTTATTGCTACATCAAAAAAGCCTGCAATATAAATTACTCATGGTGCGGAAACAGCTCATTATCTTTGCCTGAAAACCTTCCAGACCTTTCCAAAACGGAAAAAATTATACCACAAAAATATAGAGCATATTTTAATTACTGTACTTTCGGATACTCAGCTTCCTTCTGGGATTTTGAACGATGGGAAAAAGAACTGGATTTCATGGCTATGAACGGCATAAATCTTTTTCCCGCCGCAATAGGCAGCGAAGCCATATGGTATTATACTCTTCTTGATTTCGGATTTACAAAAGATAAAGCCCTTTCGTTTATTTCGGGTCCCGCTTTCTTCCCTTGGCAGATTATGACCAATATCGAGGGTGTCTGTCCCGTTAAAAGCGAGGAATATATTTTGTCAAGGCTGGAGCTTGGTAAGAAAATTTTAGAGCGTATGAATGAGCTCGATATTATGCCCATTCAAACAGGCTTCAGCGGATTTGTTCCGAGAGCTTTTAAAGAAAAGTTCCCAAATGCAAAAATTCTTAAAAAGAACGATTGGTGCTCCTTTGACGGCACATGCGAAATAGATCCCCTTGATCCACTTTTTAAAAAATTCGGACTTGCACTTTTAAATAAACAGGCAGAACTCTTCGGCAAACATCATTTTTATGCTGCCGATCCGTTCCATGAAAGCTCCCCTCCTGTAAAAGGGAAAAAATATCTCAAAGATGTTTCAAAGACCATTCAGGGACTTTTTGAAGAATATGATAAAGGCTACATTTGGGTCATGCAGTCCTGGTCTATTAACAAAACCATTGCCTGTCAGGTAAAAAGAGAAAAACTGCTTGTTTTAGACCTTAACGGCAAAGCTTACAAAACTAAAGGACGCTTTTGGGGTTATCCTTACGTCAGAGGAACTCTCCACAATTTCGGCGGAAGGATAAATCTTCATGGAGACGCTCCCCTCCTTGCCAAGAATAAATTTATCCATGGCTTTACAGGCAGAAACATATGGGGAACCGGTCTTTTCATGGAGGGAATAAATCAGAACCCCTACTATTATGACCTGGCATTTTCTATGCTCACCGCAGACAAAAGCGTAAATCTTCGCAAATTCACAAAGAACTACTGTCTGCGCCGTTACGGAAATACGAGTCCTATTATGACCGAACTGCTTTTAAACTTCTTTAAAAGCATATACAAAAAAGGAACCGACGGAGTTGAAAAAAGCTCAATGGTTTGCGCCAGACCCGCCCTCAATCCTAAGAAATCTGGTCCAAACGACGGATTTTCACTCCATTGCGATAACTCGATAATTAAAGAAACCGTTTCGGCGATGATAACTGAGGGAGAAAAACGCACCCTTAAAGACGGCTTCTATTTCGATTTAATGGACTTTACCCGCCAGTATGCTTCCAACCGACTTAAAGAGGTTTACGAAGATACAATAAAGGCATATAGCAAAGGAAACCTTGAAGAATACAAAAAGCAAAAGGAACTGTTTTTGCTGATTCTTACAAAGCTGGACGCTCTTCTCCTCACCCGCAAGGAATTTAATCTCTACACATGGCTTAATCAGGCAGAAAACGTCGCCTGTCCCAAGGAGATGAAAGACGTCTTCATAGTAAACGGGAAATCCCTTATAACAGTCTGGGGTGAACCCGACAGTGAGCCAAGCATATTTGACTATGCTTGGCGTGAGTGGGGCGGACTTATAGGAGAATTTTATCTTCCCAGGTGGAAAATATTCTTCGATTTTCTCGACAGAGAAACAGAAAAGCCTGCCGAAAAACGTTACTCATTAAAGGACGAAAACAAACTTAAAAGGGTTTACGGCCGAGAAGCTTTCAGAGCCGGAGGCATTTATAACAAAATGGCCGACTTTGAAGAAAGCTGGAGAAAAAGTGCCGAGTACGGTTCAGCACCTGAAGGTACGCCAGAGGATACTCTTCGCCTTGCAGAAGAAATTATAGAATTATAACCCGAATTTTCAACAACCAAAAAATCCTGTGTGGAAAACTCCGCACAGGATTTTTATTTATGTCTTTATCTTATACATCTACATTTTCTTTTTTAAGAATATCCCTTGCCACAACAATACCCGTTACAGAAGCCTGCATCAAACCTCTCGTAATACCCGCTCCGTCACCGATTGCATAGAAATTATCAACGGCAGTTTCAAAATTCTCATCAACCTCAACCTTTGAGGAATAGAACTTAACCTCTACGCCGTAAAGAAGAGTATTCTTTGAGTAAAGTCCAGGTGCAACTTTATCAAAAGCCTTAAGAGCTTCGATTATGCTTGTAAGGTGTCTGTGTGGCAGCACAAAGGAAAGGTCTCCCGGAACAGCTGTAGTGAGAGTTGCTCTTGTAGTTGACTTTTTAAGTCTTGATGCATCCGTCCTTCTGCCCATGAGCAAATCGCCGAGACGCTGAACCACTACTCCGCCGCCGGTAAGCATATTGCCAAGCTGAGCTATATATCTACCATATTCAGTAGGCTGATTAAAAGGCTCAGTGAAAGCTGTTGAAACAAGCATCGCAAAGTTTGTATTCTCAGTATGTGAGCTTTCATCCGCATAGCTGTGACCGTTTACAACTGCAATACTTTCTTTGAAGTTACTGTTATAACCAGCATTGTAGTGCTCCTCGCTTACAATTCCGCCGGGATTCATGCAGAAAGTACGAACCTTATTCTCGAAGGTATCCGAGTAATAAACAAGCTTCGCCTCATAAAGATGCTTTGTAAGGTGATCCATTACTGAATTGGGCACTTCAACTCTTACACCGATATCAACTTCATTATTAATTGTGTTTATGCCGTTATCCTTAGCTATATGGGTAAGCCATTCAGCTCCTCCTCTTCCGGGAGCCGCTACAACATATCTTGCGCTGACAGTTTCTTCTGTTCCGTCCTTATGTCTGAGAATCGCTCCCGTAACCTGTCCGTTTTCATCAATAACAGGGTCAGCGTGAGTCTTTTCCATAAAGGTAAATCCGGGTATCTTTTCCAGATGATCATACATCCCCTTT
Organism: uncultured Oscillospiraceae bacterium; assembly: GCA_949289045.1. Taxonomy (GTDB): domain Bacteria; phylum Bacillota; class Clostridia; order Oscillospirales; family Acutalibacteraceae; genus UMGS263. The sequence goes on along the minus strand of CASEMN010000012.1, from coordinate 19,291 downwards.
AAAACTTCATAGGAATACTCTGTTCCCATGTGACGAACGGGACAGCGTACAAGATGAATATTGTGCTTGCTGCATTCATATGCAATTTCATCAACCTTTTTATCGTTGAGTCCGTGAACCTCTTTGGGAGCACCAAAATCAATATATATATCGTCTGCATATTTTATAAGCTCGCGAACTTTACCAAGAGGAAGATAATTGGTTATATTTCCTCCGACTTCCTCTGAAAGTGAAAGCTTTCCGTCAGAAAAAGCACCTGCTCCTGCCCAGCCGCTCATAATATTACAGGGATTGCACCTTACGCAGGTGCCGTTTGTTCTTGCAGGGCATTTGCGGTTATAAATGCTTATTCCCTCATCGACTATAAGCACACGCATTTCGGGGGAAGCGTGTTTGTAAAGCTCCAGGGCTGTGAATATACCGGCAGGACCGGCTCCGATTACAACAACGTCATAGCTTTTCATTTTCTTTCTCCGTTCTGTGCGTAAAAACGCCTTAAAATTTGAAAAATCTTTTAAGGTTTACCTACATAAACCATGTTATTTTATCATATTTTCACAAATCCCGCAATAGTTGAAAGGATTTTAGCGCCATGGTATAATTAATAAAATATGCATTTTCATTATAAAAATGATAAACGGGAGGAAATTCCTTTTGATCAGAAAAAATGACGACATATGTCTTGATATAACAGCCATGTCCTCTGAAGGCAGCGGCATAGGAAGATATGAGGGAATGGCAGTTTTTATACCTGCAACTACTGTAGGTGATAAAGTTAAAGCTCATATAATCAAAGTAAAAAAGAATTATGCCATTGGCAAGGTTTCAGAAATAATTGAGCCTTCCCCTGACAGAAAAGAGCCGGACTGTCCTGTTTTCGGCAAATGCGGAGGATGCTCATACAGACATATTACATATGATGCAGAATGCAGAATAAAACAGCAGCGTGTTAAAGATGCAATGGAACGGCTTGGCGGCGTTACCGCTCCCATACATCCAATTGCAGCAGACGAAAATTATTTAAGATACAGAAACAAAGCTCAGTATCCATTCGCATTAGGTAAAAACGGAGAAGTTATCGCAGGTTTCTATGCTCAGAAAAGCCATCGTGTAGTATCCTGCTCAGACTGTAAATTGCAGCCGGAGATATTTTCGAAGATACTTGAATCAGTGCTCCGCTGGGCAAACAGAAGAAATCTCTCTCCCTATAATGAAGAAACCGGAGAGGGACTTTTAAGACATCTGTATCTGAGAATCAGCGGAGAAAGCGGCAGCGTTATGGTCTGCTTAGTTATAAACGGAAAGGAACTGCCTTTCAGCGCAGAACTTTGCGGCATACTTACAACCCGTTTTAAAGAAATAGAAACTGTAGTTATAAATATAAATACAGAAAATACAAACGTTATTCTCGGCGAAGAATGCCGCACCATTTACGGTCCCGGCTACATTACCGACACCCTCTGCGGTCTTTCTTTCCGCCTTTCTCCCCTCTCATTCTATCAGGTTAACCGTGAACAGGCACAGCGTCTTTACAGAAAAGCTGCGGAATATGCCGACCTTAAAGGGGACGAAATCCTTCTTGACCTTTACTGCGGAACAGGTACAATAGGCCTTACAATGGCACATATGGCAAAAAGGCTCATAGGCGTTGAAGTTGTGGAACAAGCTGTCCGTGATGCCGAAAAGAACGCCATGGAAAACGGCGCAGACAACAGTGAATTTATATGCGGTGATGCGGCAAAGGCAGCTGCTGAACTTAAAAAGAGAGGCATAAAACCTGATGTAATAATCGTTGACCCTCCCAGAAAGGGATGCGGTGAAGAGCTTATAAACACAATAGCCGAAATGTCCCCGGAGCGGGTTGTATATATTTCCTGTGACCCGGCCACCCTCGGAAGAGACTGCAAAACTTTCGGCAGTTTAGGTTATGAAGTTAAGGAATACACCCCCTTTGACCTTTTCCCCGGCACAGTTCATGTAGAAACCGCCTGTTTAATTTCAAAAGTACGTTGAAGGTTTGACCTTAGTCTAAAGGAGGATTTGACAATATAATAAGCTTTGAATAAATTTAAAATGAATCGATATGGTATTGAATGAATGATAAAATAATTCCCGTTGAGCCTTCGTGGATGGTACCACATCTTCCACGAAACAAGGGCGATTCCCTTTTCATCTAATTATATGATTTAGATGAAAGGTTGTAATTATTTGAAAATCGAATATTTAAAAAGATATCTTTATTTGTTTTTAGGACTGCTTATTATGGCTTTCGGAGTGGGATTTTCCATTGTAGGTAATCTTGGCACATCGCCTATTTCCAGCGTACCCTATACGGTAAGCCTTATTTCTCCTATAACTGTTGGCACCGCCACCATTATAATGCACTGTGTGTTTATTTTTCTTCAAATATTGATTTTAAGAAAAAAATACAAACCTATACAGCTTTTGCAGCTTCCCGTTGCACTGGTTTTCGGAGTGATGACAGATATTGCGGTTTACTGCCTTAAAGGTATTACCTATTCTTCTTATTTCACCCAATGGGTTCTTTGTATAATCGGCATTATTTTAGTGGCTATCGGGGTAAGTATTGAAGTAATGGCTAACGTTGTAACTTTGGCCGGAGAAGGTTTGGTGCTTGCAATATGCCAAGTTTCCAACTTTAAATTCGGAAACATTAAAGTATGTTTTGACGTAACGCTGGTATTGACGGCTGTTTTAATCGGACTTATTTCACAGGGAAAAATTTTAGGTGTACGGGAAGGTACCATCGCCGCAGCTATTTTTGTCGGATTACTGTCTAAACAAATAATAAAGCTGATTAAAAAGACTGAGAATAAGCAAAAAAGCGTATGAAGAAACCGTATACATCCTCCTTCACATACTCGAAAGAAAGCGATGAGATATTTAATTACCCACCACCTTCGACAAAAAACCTTATGTCGATTTAAGAAACCAACAATTTATTGGAGATAAAACCATGAGACTATTCCACGTCAGCGAAGAAAGTGATATAAGCGAATTCTTCCCCAGAACACCCACTCGTGATGATTTGGATAAAAAGCTTGGACTTGTGTGGGCAATTGATGAAGATAGACTGCCGAATTTTCTTACACCGAGAAATTGTCCAAGAGTGACATATTATGTGGGTAAAGATACAACGGCAGAAGATAAGCGTAAATTCTTTTCCTCATCTAATGTGATGCTTGCGTGGTTTATATCAGGAAATGAATATCAGGCCCATTATTATCTGCCCATGGAATGTGAAGTCGTCGGCGAAGATGAATACGTTTTTAATCGTATATACGACCCTTTATCAAGAGGCGGAGAGGATGATTACGTTTTGCAATGGGAAGGCGGATATTCTTTTATAGTCAATAATCCCAAATGCCGCACATTGAAAATAACAGACAGTAACTCAACTAAAGAAATAAACATAGACGAAAATGCATATCCGTTTATTTATTATAATGAACTTCTCCCCACCGCTTATGCCTTTCTCGATGCTCAGGGAAACAAATTATACTAACTTAATTTTTATAAAAGGACAGTGAAAAATGGAGCTCCCAATTAAATTTTGTGAAAAAATGCAGCTGATACTTGGCGATGAATACGAAAGTTTTATAAGGTCATATGACGAAAAAAGAAAATCTGCGCTGCGTATAAACACTCTTAAAGGTGACAGTGAAAAGCTTTTCTCCGTTTTAGGTGAAAAGCTCTCCCCTGTTCCTTGGACTTATGACGGATATTTTTACCCCGACACAATGAAGCCCGGCAAAAGACCTTTCCATGAGGCAGGGGCATATTATATTCAGGAGCCCAGCGCAATGGTTCCCGCAGAACTTTTAAAGGCTCAGCCGGGGGAATGTATCCTTGACCTTTGTGCTGCTCCCGGAGGAAAGACAACTAAAATCGCCGCCGATATGAAAGGCCAAGGGCTCCTTGTAGCTAACGAAATTCATCCCAAAAGAGCCGCCATACTTTCATCCAATGTTGAACGTATGGGTATAAAAAACGCAGTTGTCACAAATGAAAGCTCCGACAGGCTACTTAAAAAATTCCCTGAGTTTTTTGACAGAATTTTAGTTGACGCTCCCTGCTCAGGCGAAGGAATGTTCCGTAAAGATGAGGAAGCCATAGCACAGTGGAGCGAAGAAAACGTAATTAAATGTGCTGTCCGTCAAAAAGAGATACTGGATAATGCAGCGGCAATGCTTCGTCCCGGAGGCAGACTTGTCTATTCAACCTGCACCTTTTCACCCGAAGAAAATGAAAGAATGATAATAGGCTTTTTAAATGAACATCCTGAGTTTTCAATAGAAAAGACTGATGCTCCTCCTTTTATTTCTCATGGCAGGCCGGAGCTTGCAGAAAATGATGAAAGAGCTTTCTTCACTTTCCGCATATGGCCTCATCTGACTGAAGGCGAGGGTCACTTTGCAGCTGTACTTAGAAAGGACGGCGAAAACGAAAAGACATACCGTCAGAGTATCATCCCGCCGTGTCCAAAAGAATACGAAAAGCTTTACAAAGCTTTTGCAGATGAATTTTTGAAAAATCCTCCGGAGGGAGAAATTTCGGCATTTGGAGAAAATCTTTACATTATACCTGAGTTTCTCCCCTCCCTTGACGGAATAAAGGTTCTGCGCTTTGGGCTTCATCTTGGAACGGTAAAGAAAAATCGATTTGAGCCCAGTCACTCCCTTGCAATGGCTTTAAGTCCTCAGAATGCCGTACAGTGTGCAGAACTTAGCGCTGACGATAAAGAAATTTTTGCCTATCTCAGAGGTGAAACCATTCCCGCCGGAGATTTAAAAGGCTGGTGTCTTATTTCGGTAAACGGATATACCACTGGATGGGGTAAAGCAGCAGGCGGAATTATTAAAAACCATTATCCTAAGGGACTTAGAAGAAGTCTTTAAACAAGAGGTATTTTTATGAAAGCGGATAAAGAAAAGAAAAAAATTCCAATAGAAAATCAATGCCCGTACCATAAAAAATGCGGCGGATGCAGCTTGCAGAATATGGACTACGAAAGACAGCTAAAATTCAAGCAGTCGGTGGTCAACAGACTGTTAAGCGATTTTGGAAAAGTGGGAAAAATTATCGGAATGAAAACTCCCTGCCATTACCGCAACAAAGCTCAGGCTTCATTTATAAATCTTCACGGAAAGCTTTTTTCCGGCATTTATCAATCAAAAACAGGGAAAACCATACCCGTTCAGGGCTGCATGATTCAGGATGAAATTTCAAACAGAATAATTTCCGAAATAACACGTCTTGCCTCCAGTTTTAAGATAAAAGCTTATAATCCCGAAACTAAAACCGGAATACTGCGCCATGTTCTCATACGCCGCGGATTTGCCACAAATGAAATCATGACGGTGATTGTACTAAATGAAGATAAACTAAAGAACGAAACAAGCTTTATTAACGCAATTCTCAGCCACTGTCCCGAAATTACAACAATCGTAATAAACATAAGCAAAAGTAAACGCAAGCTGGTTTTAGGCAATGAAAGCCGCACTGTTTACGGCAGCGGCACAATTACCGATATCCTCTGCGGGAAAAAATTTATAATTTCACCCCGCTCTTTTTATCAGGTAAACCCTGTACAGACTCAGGTCCTTTATGAAACTGCAATTTCCTTTGCGGGTCTTACGGGCAATGAAACCGTAATTGACGCTTACTGCGGAATAGGCACAATCGGCATTGCCGCAAGCTCGACCGCAAAACGTGTTATCGGAGCTGATTCCAACACTGACGCAATAGCTGATGCTGAAAAAAACGCCAAACTTAACAACGTTGAAAACATTGAATTCTATCCCTGTGACGCAGGCGATTTCATGGAGGACTTTGTCCATTCCGGAGAAAAAGCCGACGTACTGTTTATGGACCCTCCCAGAGCGGGAAGCGACAAAAAATTCCTTGCATCAGCGATAACCCTTTCTCCCGAAAGGATTGTATATATATCCTGTAACCCTGAAACCCAGCGGCGTGATTTATTTTTCCTTACAAAGAATGGATATAAGGTTAAGAAAATAAAGCCCGTTGATATGTTCCCCTTTACGGCACATGTAGAGACGGTAGTACTTTTATCAAAGCTCAACGCAAAATAAAAGTCTATTTTTCTGAGCTATATATCTCTCTAAAGTGAAAACACGATATTATTGAAAAACCAAAATATAATTCCGCTAAGAGCAAAAATAAAAAGCGGTCTAACTGCTAATTAATATAAAGCAGACGTAACAAAAGCATTTAAACAACTTTAAACAATAAGAGCCAGCCTGTGCAAGTACAAGCTGGCTCTTATTGTTATTTTATGCGCTGATAGCGTTTCCAGTATAAAGCTGATAATATCTGCCCTTTTCCTCAATAAGTTGCTCATGGGTTCCGCGTTCAATAATACGGCCCTGCTCCAAAACCATAATACAATCAGCATTTTTAACCGTAGACAGACGATGAGCAATGACAAAAGTGGTACGTCCATTCATCAGGCTGTCCATGCCCTCCTGTACCAAGGTTTCAGTACGTGTGTCAATAGAGGATGTTGCTTCATCCAGAATCAATACAGGAGGATCGGCCACAGCAGCACGTGCAATCGCTAACAACTGACGCTGACCCTGACTTAGGTTGGAGCCATCGCCGGTAAGTAACGTCTGGTAGCCATCCGGCAAACGGCGAATAAATCCATCTGCATTGGCAAGTTTTGCCGCTGCAATACACTCCTCATCGGTGGCATCCAAACGTCCGTATCGTATGTTATCCATAACGGTTCCTGTAAACAAGTGGGTATCCTGAAGCACAATACCCAAAGAGCGTCGCAGATCTGATTTTTTAATCTTATTGATGTTGATGCCATCATAACGAATTTTTCCATCGGCGATGTCGTAGAAACGGTTGATAAGGTTTGTAATTGTAGTTTTACCGGCACCTGTTGAACCTACAAAAGCGATTTTTTGTCCGGGTGTTGCATACAGCTTAATATTGTGAAGGACAATCTTACCTTCTTCATAGCCGAAGTCTACATCATCAAAGGTAATGTCACCTTCCAGTTTTGTGTAAGTAATTGTACCGTCCGCCTTATGGCGATGTTTCCAGGCCCATACATTGGTACGCTCCTCGGATTCAGTCAGGCTGCCGTCCGAATTTTCTTTTGCATTAACTAACTCCACATAGCCATTGTCTTCCTCAGGCTGTTCATCCATCATGTCAAAAATTCTCTGTGCACCGGCCATTGCCATTGCAATGCTGTTAAGCTGCTGGCTGATTTGACTTACCGGTTGTGTAGAGTTCTTATTCAGAGTCAGGAATGAAACCAGCGTTCCAAGCGTCAGACCCAAATATCCATTTAGTGCAAAAATCGCACCAACTACCGCACAAAGCACGTAACTTACATTGCCTAAGTTCATGTTTACAGGCATACTGATGTTTGAGAAAGTATTGGCTTTATCTGCACTATCCCTCAGTTCATCGTTCAGTTTACGGAATTGCTCCAAACTTTTATCCTCATGGCAGAACACCTTAACAACTTTCTGCCCATCCATCATCTCTTCAATAAAGCCATTTACCGCACCTAAATCTTTCTGCTGTTTCGCAAAATAAACAGAGGATTTTGCGGCAATCTTTGAGGTGACATATAACATTATACCAATGATAGCCAAAGTAATAATTGTAAGAGGAATATCCAGAACGAACATGCTAATAAACGAAGTCAGAATAGTCACACCGGAGTTTATAACCTGAGGAATACTTTGGCTAATAAGCTGTCGTAAAGTATCAACGTCATTTGTATAAACAGACATAATATCGCCGTGTGCATGGGTATCAAAGTAACGGATAGGAAGAGACTCCATATGCTGAAATAGTTCAATTCGCAAATTACGCATTGTACCTTGGCTGATATTGACCATAATACGGTTATATCCGTAGGCGCAAATAATACCAATTAAGTAGGTAATTGCTACTGACGCAATAGCTGCCGCCAACTCAGAAAAATCCGGCGTCTGCGCCTGAGTTAACGGAACAATATAATCATCAATAAGGCTCTGCATAAACAAGGTACCGCGAAGAGTAGCCAGTGCAGAACCGAGAATGCAGACAACCACCATAAAGAAAGAAAACTTGTAATTCTTTAACATATATTTCAGCACTCGCCCCATAGCATGGAGCTGCTGCTGAACACTCATTTTACTGTTTTTTTGTGCTGTCATACCTTAACACCATCCTTTCATTCCGCAACAGGCTCATCAAAATCTCCGCCGCCCTGGGTCTGCGCTTCATATATTTCACGGTAAATTTGATTTGTTTTCAAAAGATTGTCGTGAGTATCAAAACCGTTGACAGTTCCGTTATCCAATACCAAAATCCGATCGGCATCCTGTACGCTGGAAATTCGCTGTGCCACAATCAGCTTTGTGGTACCGGGGATCTTCTTTGAAAAGGCTTCTCGAATCTTGGCATCGGTAGCTGTATCGACTGCACTTGTGGAATCGTCCAAAATCAAAACCTTTGGTTTTTTCAAAATAGCTCGGGCTATACACAGCCTCTGCTTCTGACCACCGGAAACATTGTTGCCTCCTTGTTCGATCCAAGTGTTATATCTATCGGGGAAACGTTCAATAAATTCATCGGCACATGCAAGACGGCAAGCTTCCATGCACTCCTCCTGTGTAGCATCCTCCTTACCCCAACGGAGATTATCCATAATAGTACCGGAAAACAGTACGTTCTTCTGAAGCACTACAGCTACCTGGTTTCGCAGCGTCTCAATATCGTAAGAGCGTACATCCTTTCCTCCCACACAGACACTGCCGCTGTCAACATCATACAAACGACTGATAAGGCTGACTAAACTTGACTTACCGCAGCCGGTACCGCCGATAATACCGATCGTCTCGCCGGAATTAATATGTATATCAATGTCTCGGAGCGTTTTTTCACCGCTGCCGTGCTTATAGGAAAAATCTACATGATTGAAATCTATGCTGCCGTTCGCCACTGTTTCCTCGGGCTTTTCAGGGTTTGACATATCGGGAACCTCATTGAGGACTTCCGCTATACGTCGTCCGCTGGCAGCGCTCATAGTAATCATGACAAAAATCATAGAGAGCATCATCAGGGACATCAATACACTCATTACATAACTGAACAGACTTGTTAAATTTCCTGTAGACAGGTTACCTGCTACAATAAATTGGGCGCCAAACCATGAAATTGCAAGAATAGAGCCGTAGACGACCAGCATCATTACAGGATTGTTCAGAGCCAGGTTGCTTTCCGCTTTTACGAACAAGCTGTAAAGCTTTTCAGCGGCTTTCTTAAATTTGCTGTTTTCGTGGCTTTCACGTACAAACGCTTTTACTACACGAATGGCTGAAACATTTTCCTGCACACTGGCATTTAAATCATCGTATTTGCGGAATACTTCGTTAAACACCTTTGTAGTACGAAGCATAATAATAATCAGTGCAGCAGCCAGAATCACAATGGCCACCAAAAATATCGTGCTAAGCTTTACGCTTATAAAGAAACACATTATCATACTGCAAACCAGCATAAGCGGTGCTCGGACAGCAATTCTCAAAATCATCTGGTAAGCATTCTGTACGTTTGTCACGTCGGTTGTCATACGGGTTACCAAACCGGCTGTGCTGTACTTATCTATATTGGAAAAAGCAAAAGTTTGTACCTTTTCATAAATGCCATCACGAAGGTTGCAGGCTAAACCCGATGAGGCCTTCGCTGCATACCGTCCTGCCAGAACGCCAAATATCAGGCTCAAAAATGCCATAGCCAGCATAATTCCTCCATAGAGATAAACTTGGCTGATATCTCCCGCTTCAATTCCCTTATCAATAATTGAGGCGGTAACAAAGGGGATCAGCACTTCCATCAGCACTTCTCCCGCTGTAAAAATCGGTGCAAGAACAGAAGCGGTTTTATACTGCTTCACCTGTGCTAATAATGTTTTAATCATACACTTTCCTCCTGTTCAATTTCACTTTTCAAATTGCAAAGCATCTTATCAAGATCCTTCTCCAAAAACTCCAATCTTTGCTCCGGTATCTCTTTATACAAGATTTTCTCCTGTTCAATCAGACCGCTGTCAATAAGCTGTTGCGCATTATAGGCTTTATCAGTCAAAACGATTTGTTTCTTTCTGTCGTCCAGCGGATTTACTTTCATTTTTAAATAACCTTTTTGCTTTAGTGCCTTAAGCGTAGAGGAAATAGAGGACTTTGAGATACCAAGTATTGTATGAAGATCTACTCCGTAAATATCCTGTTCTTTATGGGTAAGCAGGTAATGCAGCACAACACCCTGCGTCGGAGATAAATCAATATTTTTTAACCGCAGCTTCCCTTGTTGCTCCAAAGCAAGGTACAGTTGCTTTAATGTCCACATCACATTCTGTTGCAATGCCAGACCTCCTTCCTATGAAATTTCTGATACAAATTGTTCGGAACCTAACTTTCTGTTCGAATATCATTATACGGATTTTTCATTGAAAGTGAATTTAGAATATGTTACTATTAGAAAGTAAAACTTACTAATCCAGCGAGGTGAACTCATGAACACATTCCAGCTTTCCTGCTTTCTTGCCGTGGCAGAGTATCTGAATTTTGCCCAAGCAGCACAGCAGCTTCATGTGACACATCCGGCCGTCAGCCAACAGATTCAGTCTTTGGAGAAAGAATTGAACGTAAAGCTGTTCCAGCGAACAACCCGCTCAGTAAAACTGACAGAAGAAGGAAAAATATTTTTACGGGATGCACAGCAAATAGTGGCTATTTCAGAACGAGCCAAAAAACGTTATACCGGCGCTATAGCCGGCAATATAGAGACTCTATCTTTGGGATGTTCCAGCTTTCCCTGTATGTTCCTTCTCTCCGACACACTGCAAATGCTGAGAACTCTCCGCCCGGGACTTCATCCACGGCTTCAGGTTATCCCCTTTCAGCACATATACAGAATGCTTGAAGACGGAGATTTAGATGCAATAGTCGGCTTAAAAGAATCATCTAATATGAAAATTCATGCCCTTTATAAGGAAGTTACCAAAGTTCCTATGGTGTGCATCTGCTCTTGCAGCCACCCTCTCTCCCGGCAGAAAGAAATAAGTATGAACGAATTGAAAGAAGAACGTCTCGTTATATTTTTACCCCAGAAGGGAGCGTTAACAATCTCCCATCTGCAAGGGCAGCTTATAGGTGATCGTCCGCCTTCTGAATTTTATTTTTGCGAATCGGCAGAAGCTATCACCGTTTTAGTTACTGCAGAATACGGAGTCTCCGTCCTGCCGGATTTTCTCGTACCTGACACACCAATGATTTCCAAAATTCCTTTAAAAGACACTGAACCGGTTTCCTTCGGAGTTTACTATAAATCGCTGCAGGGAAACCAATCGCTAAAATTATTCATACAGTGTGCAAAAGAAGCTTTTGCTTAAAAATATTAAAACTGCCGATTTTAAAATAAAATAATCAGCAGTTCTAATACAATGTAATACGGAAGCCTTATAGTGTTTTAAAGGTTCTCTTTTTAAACAGCGACGAAATATAATATTCTATCTAACAATCTTTAGTAACCGCACAGGTTGATCATATAGCATTGAGCAATTTTTCATCATACGCAAGGTTTAAAAAAGATCTTTTCCGCTTCTAATTCGGAAAAGACCTTTTTTAATGCAAAAACCTTTTTTCAGACTCTACCGCCTTCAAGCATAATAAACATTATTTATCAACTTAATAAAAAACTTTTGTTTATAATATTGAAAAGTTCTTTTTATTAGTGTATAATACAAAAATATTACTCCGACGTTTTCCGTCAAATAAGCTTTCACATTATGTGTGAGCTGTGAAAACGGTCGGTTATTTTTAATAAACGGAGGTCGTGCTATGAAAAAAGTATTGAAAATTTTAGGAATCATCTTACTTGTCGTGGTTCTGATTCTGGGAGGATTTGTCGCTTACCTCAGCATCAAAGAGTATAAACCCGACGAAGTTGAAACGATAGATGTCTCCGCTTCTGAAGGAAGAAAAACCTTTTCAGGCGATACAGTAAAACTCATAAGCTTCAACACAGGATATGCAGGTCTCGGAGATAATGCCGATTTCTTTATGGATGGCGGAGAAAAAGTTAAATCCACCGATGAAGAGCGTATGCAAGAAAACATTGATGAGATCGCTAAGTTTATAAATGACAAAGACGCCGATTTCTATCTTTTACAGGAAGTAGATGAAAATTCAAGCCGTACTTACAGCGTAAATCAGGTTGAAGCATATACTGAGAAAACAAATCTCTTTGGTACATACGCTTTGAATTACTCCTGTCCCTTTGTACCGTTCCCCTTCCCGCCAATCGGTAAAGTTAATTCCGGAATTTTAACTCTTACAGATTACACTGTATCTTCTGCTGAAAGAGTAAGCCTGCCCTGCCCCTTTAAATGGCCGGTTTCCGCAGCAAACCTTAAACGCTGCCTGCTCATTAACCGTGTTCCCATTGAAGGTAGTGACAAGGAACTTGTAATAGTAAACCTTCATCTTGAGGCCTATGATGACGGAGCCGGTAAAGCCGCACAGACACAGATGCTCTTCTCTGTTTTACAGGAAGAGTATGAAAAGGGAAATTATGTAATTGCCGGCGGCGACTTTAACCAGACTTTCCCCGGCGGCGTTGAGGCATATCCAATTAAAAATACAGAGACATGGACACCGGGCACATTGGAAAACACAGTTCTCCCTGCGGGATGGTCTTTTGCATATGACACTTCTGTTCCCACCTGCCGCCTGCTCGACAAGCCCTATGACGCCGAAACAAGTCAGCACTATGTTATCGACGGATTCATTCTTTCACCTAACGTTGAAAAAGTAACTGTCGAAACTCAGGATTTAGGCTTCCATGCAGCGGACCATAATCCTGTTTATCTTGAAGTTAAACTGAAATAAATATAAGCCAGTAAAGCGCTAAAAGCAGACTTTCATAAAAGGAAAGCCTGCTTTTTTCTTCTGCCGTTCAAAGTCTACTTGACACATATAAAGTAATAAAAGTATAATTGATTTTATAAATGAGAATTTCATACAGTACATTTTCAATAAGCAAACGGGAGAGATTATCGTGAATAAATTCTTAAAAATCTTCAATATTGCCTCTGCTGCAATACTTGTACTTTTAGGAGCCTTCTACGCTCTGTTCAGTTCAACATATTTCACAACCACAAACGCTCCATTGATGATTATAGGCATATCTTCTGTGCTGTTCGCCGCCGGTCTTCTGCGTTCTCAGCTTAAAAGCGATGAAGGCGAAACCCAGGTAGTTGAAGGAGAAAAAATATATATTGAACCGGGTAAATGGTCCCCTGCCCTGTCACTTATAGTTTTTTCCGTACATATTTTTATGCTTCCCAATATAATCATCGCCACTGAGGCTCCTCCATATATAAACATTTTATGTTATTGCACCACAGCTCTCAGCGCTGTTTTAATTATAACCTCCCTTGTAAGACAAAAGCTTTTGGGCAAAGCCAAATCCTTAAAAAAGCGAGTAATTGTTATAATAATCATTGCCATTATTGCCATTGCCGCTTCTGTCGGTAAATACGCTCTTTTTGCAAATACACAGCAAAATATTGACAACGCCGAAATCGCTATGGAATATACTAAGAATCTTTCACCTACCGAGCTGTCAGAAGATCTTCCCGCCGCTGAAACAATCCGTAATGAAATAACCTCAGCTCTCGGAACAACTGTTTATTACGCCCTTGAAAAGGGTACCGAACAGAAAACAGATGCTTCCGGCAAAAATTACACAGAGCTCTTATTTTATGTATGGACAGCAGAAAATATCAAAATATCTGAGTACAAATACAGGCTTTATGAGGACGGAACCGCAAGTTTTGCTTTTGCCCGCGACATTGATGAAGCCAATGCAGGCGATTTCGCCAACAGTCCGCATTTTACCTGGGAATACGGAGAAAGCTCCACTCAGGAGTAAATAAAATATAGTTACATTTATAATTTAAAATCTTCTCTTGATATTAATCTAAATCCGTGGTATTTTATTTATAACAAAAGAAAGAGGTGGAAAAATGCGTAACTTTTCTTGCAAATAAATTTTATATGCTTTAATGCTGCTTTATCAGTATTATTGCGTCTTTTGCAGGAAAGTTATAAATTTAGCTCTCTCTTAACAATATAAATTTCACGGACTATTTATGTGGACTTGTGTATTTTTAGCTATTGTGAGCTGCAAGAATTAAACTTTCTTGCAGCTTATATTTTTTGCTTTTATAAAGCATCAAGGGAGGAATACACTATGTCTATGATAAAAGTAGAAAACCTTACGTTTGCATATCCATCCAGCTATGACAATATTTTCGAAAACGTTAGCTTCATAATAGATACCGATTGGAAGCTTGGTTTTATAGGAAGAAACGGAAGAGGCAAAACTACATTTTTAAATCTGCTGCTGGGTAAATATGAATATAACGGCAAAATTATATCATCTGTTCAGTTCGATTACTTTCCCTACCAAGTTGATGATAAAAACAAACTGACAGAAGATATTCTGAAAACAATTGCTCAAACTGCTGAAGAATGGGAATTTATGCGTGAGCTTTCATACCTTGAAGCAGATGTTGATATCATTTACAGACCCTTCAGCACTCTTTCAAACGGAGAGCAGACAAAGGCCCTGCTTGCCGCACTTTTTCTCAATGAAAACCATTTCCTTTTAATTGATGAGCCTACTAATCATTTGGACACGAAGGCACGGGAAACTGTGGCGGCATATCTAAAAAGGAAAAAAGGATTTATTTTGGTCTCTCATGACAGACGTTTTTTAGACTGCTGTGTCGATCATATTTTATCCTTAAACAGAACAAATATTGAAGTTCAAAACGGAAACTTTTCCACATGGATTAAAAATTTCGAAATGCAGCAGGAATCGGAACTGGCACAAAATGAACGCCTGAAAAAAGATATAAAGAGACTTGAAAAATCTGCAAGACGTTCAGCTGAGTGGTCTGATAAAGTTGAGGCGACAAAGGCTGGTTCTTTCGATAAGGGTTATATAGGTCATAAAGCCGCAAAAATGATGAAGAGATCCAAAACCATAGAGGCAAGACAGCAAAAAAATATAGAGGAGAAATCAACTCTTTTGAAGAATTTCGAAACAGCCGAAACTTTGAAAATTTCTCCACTCATATATCATTCAGATACTCTTGCGGTGTTTTCAGAAGTTGCCGTTATCTACGATGAAAAAATCATCAACAGGCCGGTTTCCTTTACAATCCGCCGTGGTGAAAGAGTGGTACTGGACGGCAAAAACGGAAGTGGAAAAAGCAGTTTGCTGAAGTTACTTATGAATGAGCCTATTGAACACTTGGGAAGCGCTGAAAAAAGCTCCGGTCTCATTGTTTCCTATGTACCTCAGGATACAGGTATGCTCAAAGGCAGACTTTCTGATTTTGCCAAAGACAATAATATCGACGAAAGCCTCTTTAAAGCCATCTTGCGGAAAATGGATTTTGAACGAATACAGTTTGAAAAAGATATTGAAAATTTTTCACAGGGTCAGAAAAAGAAAGTGCTTATAGCCAAAAGTCTTTGTGAGCGGGCACATTTATACATCTGGGATGAGCCTCTAAATTACATTGACATTTATTCCCGTATGCAAATAGAAAAGCTAATCAAGGATTTTTCTCCCACCATGCTTTTCGTAGAACATGACGGAATGTTCAGAGACACAATCGCCACTAAAAAAATAGAATTGATTTCATAGCCACATCAATACAAAAGGGAAGCTTCTTTTTCAGAAGCTTCCCTTTTCTGATTTTATTTACTTTGTCAAATCGTGAATCCATTTTCCTTTTCTGAATCTTATGAGACACATTATAACTTTGAAGACCTCTTCTGCTGTAGTTAGAATTACGACCTGTTCTATGTTCATGTCCCAAATGGTAGCACCTAAAAACGCCAGAGGCACACCGATAATCCACATGGAGACAAGTTCAACGGCAAGGGCGAATTTTGCGTCTCCGCCTCCTCTGAATATACCCGTTATACAGGAATTGTTCATGGCTCTTACAGGGGAAACAATGGCAAAAATTATGAAAATAGTCACGGCTGCATTTTTTACATTTTCAGAAACATTGAACAAGGATAAGATATGATTTGAAAAAATCAAAATTGATGCGCCCATCAAAAGACCTAAAATAAATGAAATCACTGCATATCTTTCCGCATACACCTTGGCTTTCGGAATATCCCCTCCGCCTATTTCATGGCCTACCATGACCATCGCCGCATTGGCAATGCTGAAACAGGCAACCATCATAAGGTTAAGGACTGTGTTGCATATCTGCATTACGGCAATGGCTTCCTTGCCTATCTGACCGTAAGCGGCGGTGTAAAAGGTCATTCCGAGACCCCACAGCGCCTCATTGAGTATAACCGGAAAAGCAGAGGCCATAATCTTCTTTGCAAAGGCTCCGTCAAATCCAAAGTATTCCTTAAAGCCGCCTTTAAGCGCTGAGCCTTTTTTAAAGGCAAGAATCATTATAAGTATAATTTCACAGATACGTGCTATAAGTGTACCGAGAGCCGCTCCCTTTACTCCCATTTTCGGCGCTCCGAAGTTTCCGAAAATGAATATGTAGTTAAGTCCGGCATTTATAAGCACCGCAATTGCACTGACAACCATGGGAAGTCTTGCGCTGCCTATGCTCCTCAGGGCTCCAGCAAGGAAAAAGGAAATTCCTGTCATTATGTAACTGAGTGAAACTATCTTTACATAGTCAACTCCAAGGGAAACAACTCTTGCATCATCGGTAAACAGTCCCAGTATGGGGGACGGAAAAACCAGCGCCGCTAAAGTAAAAATCGCTCCCGTAACGAAAATAAGCGTAAGACCTATTGCTGATACATTCTTTATGCGCCTTTTATCCCCGCTTCCCCAGTACTGTGAAATAAACATACAGCATCCGGCGGTGACTCCGATTATTATAAGGTTAAACATAAAGAAAAGCTGATTGGCAATTCCCAGTGCGGCAATTTCATCCTCACCCACCTTGCCTATCATAAGAGTATCAACCATGTTAAGGGATGATACTATAAAGTTCTGAATCATTATAGGCAGAGCCAGCACGAAAAGCTTATTGAAAAACTGCCTGTCACCTTTTAAGCTTCCTAAAAACCCTTTCATTTTTAAAGAACCTTTGATACGGTATTATCTCATATATTTCAAAAAAACGACTTTTTACCCCGTATCCTTTCCTTTCTCAAAATTCTAATATAGGACAGTGCCTGCATATTTTACAAATATAGTCTCACTATGTCAAGAGTATATACTTTTTATTTTGATTATGGTAAAATAACGCCATGAAAACTTTGGAACGGCTATCAACGGAGGTGCACAATGAATAATTTTATCAAAGCTGCAATAGGAGCAGGAGCCGCCGCAGCTGCAACAGGTGCAGCTGTAGGAATATCAAAACTAAAGAAAAATAATTTCTGCCCCAAATGCTACATAAAAAAGCTTCTGTCCTCTAAAAACTATAATCTGCCGGACAGCGCACTGTATGACAACGCAGCAGCTCTCACTCCCCCTATGGGCTGGTCAAGCTGGAATGCTTTCCGCCAGAATATAGATGAAAATCTTATCTATGATATGGCACTTGTAATGAAGGAATCAGGACTTCTCGACGCCGGCTACAAATACGTAAATCTTGACGACTGCTGGCATTCTTCAATGAGAGATGAAAACGGAAAATTGCAGGGCGACCTTGCAAAATTCCCGTCGGGCATCAAAGCGCTGTGCGAAAAAGTAAACTCTCTTGGTTTAAAGCTCGGAATATACACCTCAAACGGCACTTTAACCTGTGAGGATCTCCCCGCAAGTCTCGGCAAAGAGGCAATTGACGCAGACACATTTGCACAGTGGGGCATAGAATTTTTCAAATACGATTTCTGCCACAACATCCCCATAACCGGAGAGGGACCCGACCTTGACAGAATATATATCGCTCCCGCCGGAAGTTCAGAGGAACAGATAATTGAAGCTGAAACGGGACGCCTTACAGGTACGGCAAGAATTTTAAACGATTCTAAACTTGAAAGCGGAAAATATGTAACAGGTCTGGGTTTTGCAAACGGAGCAGTTGAATTTGACGGTATTGAAGCTCCCGAAGACGGAGAATACACTTTTACCTTAGGCATACGCAAAAACGGCGAATACGAAAAATTTGCTCAGATTGTCATTAATTCATCGGATAAATACGATATAACTATTCCGCCTACGAAAACATGGACACCCGTAGGAAGAAATCAGATCAAGATAAAACTCAAAAAGGGAAAGAATACAATCAAAATTCACAATCCCATCGGCTCAAAAGCAGACAGCGCCGCATATCAGTATATGAACATGGGTAAAGAGCTTAAACGTGCCACCAAAGAGTACGCAGAAAAGAATGGAACCCCGGAAAAGCCCATTGTCTATTCAATTTGCGAATGGGGTAAAAATAAACCCTGGAAATGGGGCAGACAGGCAGGCAACCTTTGGCGTACAACTCCCGATATTATGGCAAACTGGCCTTCAATAGTTGGAATATATGAATTCAACGTCCGCCTTGCCGAATATGCAGGCAAGGGAGGCTGGAACGACCCCGATATGCTGGAAGTCGGCAACGGAAAGCTTACCTATGAAGAAAATAAAACCCATTTCACCCTTTGGTGCATGATGGCTGCTCCCCTTATTTTAGGTAATGACCTGAGAAAATTCAGAAATCCCAACGGCACAATCGATAAAGACAATAAAGTTCTTAAAATCCTCACAAACCGTGAGCTTATCGCAATCGATCAGGATGAACTGGGCGTTCAGTGCCGCCGCTATAAAATGGGAATTGTTGATATTCTCGTAAAACCCCTTGCTGATAAGAGCTTTGCCCTTTGCTTCTTTAACAAGGGAGTAACCCCCGCAAACGCAAAGGCTGATCTTTCCGACATTTGCAACCAGAGCTATGTACAGACGGAAAAAGCAAACAGCTACACCGCAAAAGAGCTTTGGAGCGGTGAGGAGTCAACATCAAACGGTATAATTTCTGCCCAGCTTCCTCCCAGAGGAGTAAAAATTTACCGTGTATACCCCTCAAACAAATAATTCTATAATTTAAAGTTTAAACCGTCCGAGAAAATTCCTGAAGTGGTATAAAGATAGGAGACACAAAAAAACGTGTCTCCTATCTTTTGTTGTATAATGAAGAAAAGGCGGTGAAAAAATGCGAAAAGAATATACA
>CASEMN010000011.1 GCA_949289045.1 uncultured Oscillospiraceae bacterium | reverse complement strand
TTCCGTCATTAAACTCCGTTCGACTTGCATGTGTTAGGCACGCCGCCAGCGTTCGTCCTGAGCCAGGATCAAACTCTCTAAATTATTCTATCAAAACACTTTCGTGTCCTAACCTAATTCAGAGCTTTTGTTCGCTCATTCGATACTGACGTATCGCATTTTTGTATCCATCAGAATACTGAATCTCAAATTCTTTCAGGGTTCCTTTTCGTCTTTCGTTGTTTAATTTTCAAGGTCCGTTTTGCTCCCTCACCTGAGGTGCCTGATTATAATACCAAATCCAGCCGCAGAAGTCAACACCTTTTTTCAAAAAAATTGCAAAAAATACCGTTTTTTTCTTTCTTGCCGTTTTCGATAAATTCTTTCATCATTTTGGAAACCTATTGGATAATTAAGCCCCAGTTTGGGCAGATTATTACATATGAACAAACGGAGGTATGGCAAAATGAATGGCAAAAACAAAACCATCGGCAAAAAGTTTCGCAGAAGCTGGCAAATTTTAATGATAGTTCTTTTAAATATTCTTATTATAACTGCTGTTCTTTCACCTTTTATGACAGACATGTGGACAAACAGCTCCGCAGTTGAGACACTTTCAAAATTCGGCTCAAGAGGAGACGAGGTAAGGCAGATACAGCGAAAGCTGAAATCCTTAGGTCTTTATAAGGGCAACATTGACGGAATTTACGGAACCGCAACTCGTGACGCTGTACGACAGTTTCAGAGAAACTGCGGTATAACCGTTGACGGAATAGCCGGGCCAAAGACTCTTTTATATCTCGGTATCACCGGCGGCACATCAGGATCATCTTCCTATTCCAGCAGCGACATAAACCTTCTTGCAAGAGTTATTTCAGCTGAGGCAAGAGGAGAAAGTTATGAGGGACAGGTAGCAGTAGGTGCTGTAGTTCTCAACCGTATTGAGCACTCATCTTTCCCAGACACTATGTCCGGGGTTATCTATCAGCCGGGAGCATTTTCCTGCCTTAACGACAGCAACTGGAGTCAGCCTGTGGCGGCATCTGCAAAGAAGGCCGCTCAGGATGCAATAAACGGCTGGGACCCCACCGGCGGAGCTATATATTATTACAATCCAAAAAAGACTTCAAACCAATGGATGCTTTCACGTCCTATTATAAAAAGAATAGGAAATCATGTATTTTGCAAGTGATTAAAAAGATATTAATGGATTTGTGAGATTGGAGATTTTTACTGTCGCTAAGTGTGCATTACGAATTAAGGCTCAACCTGTTGTTTCTTACCAGTATTTTGTAAACGCAGGCGAATATATTTATTTTTTACTATCGCTCCGTGTGCGGCTTGAAAGCGGACGTATCCGCCGCAGGCACTTATATTAAATGTTTGCCGGCGTTTGGTGTGCGGCTTATGTGCAGGTTTAACCTGCTGTGCGAAATGGGTGCAGGCTCAGCCTGCCTATATATAATTGTATATAATTTTACTATTATTAAAAAAGGGGTTGTATTTTGTTTCTATATGTGGTAAACTTTTTAACGTAAAGTTTTAGTATGTGTATTCTGGAAGAGTGGGGCAACCCGCTCTTCTGTTTGTTTTAAGTCTTTTTAACTTTTACAATTTTTTATGATTGGAGTAATGAATTTGGCTGGAAACGAAAAAAACAAAACAGTTGCCGCTGTCTGGTCAATCGCAGAGCCTATCGCTGAAGAGCTTGGGCTCTTTATCTGGGACATCCGCTTCCTTAAAGAAGGAGCTACATGGTATCTCAGAATTTTCATCGACAAGGAAGGCGGAGTTGGCATCACTGACTGTGAAAACATGAGTCGTGCCATCGACAAGCCCCTTGATGAGGCTGATCCAATAGAGCAGAGCTATTGCCTTGAGGTATCCTCTCCTGGTATCGAGCGTGAGCTCACAAGGGATTTCCACTTTGAATGTGCTATGGACTGCCCCATAAAGCTGCGCCTTATAAGGCCTGATGAAAAAGGACGCCGCGAATTTGCAGGTGTGCTTAAAGATTTTGATGATGGTATCCTCACCGTTGAAACAAAGGACGGAGAGACATTTAATTTTAATAAAAAAGATACGTCATGGGTTAAGCTTGACGATTTTGGAGGTTTTTAAAAAATGAATAAGGAATTTTTTGAGGCTGTTTCTCTTCTGGAAAAGGAAAAAGGTATACCCGCTGAGTATCTCTACGAAAAAATCAGCACCGCAATTACAGTAGCTCTCCGCAAGGATTACGGCGGAAAGGACGTTGTATTCTGCGAAATCAATCCCGCAAAATATGAGATGAACATATTCGTTCGCAAAAACGTTGTAAGCGAAATTGACGATCCTGCAACAGACATACTTCCCGAAGCTGCTTCAAAGTACAAAAAAATGGCTGCTCCCGGAGATATTGTTGAAATCCCCATAGACACAAAGAAATTCGGCAGAATCGCCGCTCAGACAGTTAAACACGTTATCCGTCAGGGAATAAAAGAGGCCGAAAAAGGTCAGATGCTCCAGGAGTTCCAGAGCCATCATCAGGAGCTTGTAACAGCAAGAGTTGTTATGGTTGACGATGAAACAGGCAACGCAACTCTTGAAATCGGCAAGGGTCAGGCAGTTCTTCCCAAGAGCGAGCAGGTTCCTGGCGAAACACTTAAAGTTGACGATCTTGTAAAAATTTACGTTGTTGACGTTAAGGAAACAGAAAAAGGCCCCAAGGCTATGATTTCAAGAACACATCCCGGCCTTGTAAAGCGTCTTTTTGAAACAGAGGTTCCCGAAATCTACGACGGAGCAGTTGAAATAAAGGCCGTTTCCCGTGAGGCAGGCTCAAGAACAAAGATCGCCGTTTACAGCCGTGATGAGAACATCGACGCAGTAGGCGCATGTATCGGCCAGAGAGGCACAAGAGTTGCAAAGGTTGTTGAGCTTCTCGGCGGTGAAAAAATAGATATAGTCAAATACAGCGAAGACCCTGCTGAGTTCATTGCGGCAGCTCTTGCTCCCGCAGAGGTAATCTCAGTAACAGTTGATGAGGATGCACCTAACTCATGCCACGTAATTGTTCCCGATTCACAGCTTTCTCTTGCAATCGGCAACAAGGGCCAGAACGCAAGACTTGCAGCAAAACTTACAGGCTGGAAAATAGACATTCACTCTGATTCCGAAACTCCCGCCTCTGCTGAGGCTGTCAGCGAGACAGAGGAAACTGCTGAGACAGAAGCAGAGGCTGAGGAATAATCAGTTCCATTTTCCCCGCAGAACAGGAGGGATAAACCATGCAGCACGTTAAAAAGATACCTATGAGAAAATGCACCGGCTGCGGTGAGATGAAACCCAAGAAAGAGCTGGTAAGAGTTGTTAAGAGTCCTGAGGGAGAGATTTCTCTCGATCTTACGGGACGCAAGGCGGGAAGAGGCGCATATGTGTGCCGCAATCCCCAGTGTCTTAAAGCGGCTCAGAAGGCAAAGCGCTTCGAAAGAGCTTTTTCCTG
This sequence comes from uncultured Oscillospiraceae bacterium, assembly GCA_949289045.1. Classification (GTDB taxonomy): domain Bacteria; phylum Bacillota; class Clostridia; order Oscillospirales; family Acutalibacteraceae; genus UMGS263. Next base: position 66,471 of record CASEMN010000011.1, on the reverse strand, counting down.
CCCCATACCCCAGGAGGTTTTCGATAAGATGACCGAGGAGCTGAGTAAGGATGAACAATAAATTCTTAAGTCTCTTAGGTATGGCACGCCGGGCGAATATGCTCTCACAGGGACGGGATGCATCGGTAGCGGCGGTAAAGGGAAGAAAAGCGAAAATCTGCTTTATCTCCTCCGACGCATCACAAAGGCTCGAAAAGGAAATGCGCACCGTCTGCGAGGGAAAAGATACACTTGTTATCAGAACCCCTTACACAATGGCCGAAACAGGCTTTGCGGTAGGAAACAAAACCGTAGGGGTTATTACGGTAAACGACGAGGGCTTTAAAGCGAAATTGCTTGAGCTACTCAACGGACAGGATGATTTACACGAGATGAAGGAGGATGACAGCCATGATAATTAAGTATAGAGTACATGAGGTTGCCAAGGACTTCGGAAAGCAGAGCAAGGCAGTTGTTGACATTCTTGCAAAGCATTTCCCCGATGATCCCAAAAAACATATGACAGCTCTTGAGGATAAAGAGCTTGACGTTGTATTTGAAACTCTTACACAGGAGAATCAGGTGGCAAACTTCGACGAATATTTTGCTTCCGCAAATAAGGAAAAGGAAGCTCCCGCAGAAAAAGAAGAAGCTCCAAAAGCTGAAAAGAAGCCTGCTAAAAAGGATGCTCCCAAGGCTAAAGACTCAGAAAAAGCTCCTAAAAAGGCAGCTACAAAGAGCGATAAGGCAGAAAAGACTGAAAAAGCTCCCAAGGGCGAAAAATCAGAAAGCCCCAAGAAAGCTCAGGAGACTAAATCCGAAAAGTCCAAGGAAAATAAGGAAAAGGATAAAGCTTCAAAGCCCATGCAGTCAAGAACTAAGGGCGATATGCGCCACGTTGACACAAGAGGCGGACAGGTTGAGCTTGATAAATACAACGAGAGATATGAAAACATCGCTCCCGCCGTTCACGGTCAGAGCGACAGACAGACAAATAAACAGAAGCTCAAGCAGAAATCTCAGCAGTACCGCAAGCAAGGTATGCGTTCACACAAGCGTGAAACAGAGGCTGAAAGACTCAAGAGAATTGCCGAAGAGCGTGCAAAGAAGCCTCAGCTTGTAATTACAGTACCTGAAGAGCTTACAGTAGGTGAGCTTGCAGCAATGCTCAAAATGACAGCCGCTGAGGTTATCAAAAAGCTCTTTACAAGCCTTGGAATTATGGCAACAGTCAACCAGACAATCGACTTTGATACAGCTGAGCTTATTGCAACAGAGCTTGGCGCAAAGGTTGAAAAGGAAGTTGTTGTAACAATCGAAGACAGAATCATAGATGACAGCGAAGATAAGGAAGAAGATCTTCTTCCCCGTCCTCCCGTTGTAGTTGTCATGGGTCACGTTGACCACGGTAAAACGTCACTTCTTGACGCTATCAGAAACACAAGCGTTACCTCAACTGAGGCCGGCGGAATTACTCAGCACATCGGCGCTTACAGAGTACACTTAGGTGACCAGACAATCACCTTCCTTGATACTCCCGGCCACGCCGCATTTACTTCAATGCGTGCAAGAGGCGCAAAGGCAACTGATATTGCCGTACTTGTTGTCGCCGCTGACGACGGAATTATGCCCCAGACAATTGAGGCTATAAACCACGCAAAAGCTGCTGAGGTTGACATTATTGTCGCCATCAACAAGATGGATAAACCTGATGCATCCGTTGACAGAATCATGCAGCAGCTTACCGAGTATTCACTGGTTCCCGAAGAGTGGGGCGGCGATACAATCTGCGTACCTGTTTCAGCTAAGACAAAGATGAATATAGATAAGCTTCTTGAGTCCATACTTCTTGTAGCTGAGATGAAAGAGCTTAAAGCCAACCCCAACCGTGCAGCAAAGGGTATTGTCATCGAAGCACGTCTTGATAAGGGCAGAGGCCCCATTGCAACTCTTCTTGTTCAGAAGGGAACTCTTAAAGAGGGCGATACAGTTGTTGCAGGTATATCCGTTGGCCGCGTAAGAGTCATGCGTGACGATACTGGACGCAGAGTTAAGACAGCAGGTCCCTCTGTTCCCGTTGAGATCACAGGTCTTGCAGATGTTCCCCAGGCTGGTGACATTTTCGACGCTGTTTCCGATGAGCGTCTTGCAAGAGAGCTTGTTGAAAAGCGTAAGAATGAGGCTAAGGAAGAGCAGTTCAAGGCATTCCACAAGGTAACCCTTGACAACCTCTTTGATTCTATCCATGACGGCGAAATGAAGACCCTCAACCTCATCGTCAAGGCTGACGTTCAGGGCTCCGTTGAAGCAGTTAAGCAGAACCTTGAAAAGCTTTCAAACGAAGAAGTCAAGGTTCAGGTTATCCACGGCGGCGTTGGCGCAATCAGCGAAAGCGACGTTATGCTTGCAAACGCTTCAAATGCCATTATCATCGGTTTCAACGTTCGTCCCCATACCGTTGCAAAGGATATGGCTGAACGTGAGGGCGTAGATATGCGTATGTACCGTGTTATCTATGACTGCATTGAGGAAATCGAATCCGCTATCAAGGGTATGCTCGCTCCCAAATACCGTGAGGTACAGCTTGGCAGAGCGGAAGTTCGCCTTGTTTATAAAATTTCAAGCGCTGGCACAATTGCAGGTTCCTATGTCCTTGAGGGCAAGGTCGCAAGAAATGCTCAGATCAGAGTTGTCCGTGACGGCATAGTTATTGCCGAAGATGAAATCGCATCACTCAAACGCTTCAAGGATGACGCAAAAGAGGTCAACCAGGGCTATGAGTGCGGTATCGGACTTGTTAAATTCAACGATATTAAAGAGGGCGATATTCTCGAAGCCTTCATTATGGAGGAGTACAGGGATTAATCCCCTCCCGAAAGGAAGATAGATTATGGCAGGACATCGCCAGAACCGTGTCTCCGAGGATATAAAGCGTGAAATAGTGGCGGTTATGCGTGAGCTTAAAGATCCCAGAATACAGGGAATGCTCACAGTGGTGAGAGTTGACGTTACCGCCGACCTCTCCTACGCTAAGGTTTATGTAAGCGCAATGGAGGGTATTGAAACGGCTAAGCTTGCCGTAAAGGGTCTTACAAGCGCATCGGGCTATATCCGCCGTGAAGTCGGCGGAAAGCTTCGCCTGCGTAAAGCCCCCGAACTTAAATTTATCGCTGACGATTCCGTTCAGCACGGTATGGATATTATGAGAAAGCTCGGAAGCCTGACTTCCGAAAACAACGGAGAGAGTGAAGATGAAAATTGATTTTGCCGCTGCGGCAAAGATTATAAGTGAACAGGATAACATTCTTATTCTCTGCCACGACCATCCCGACGGGGATACTTTAGGCAGCGGCTTTGCCCTTTGCAGAGCCCTTACTGCCATGGGCAAAAAGGCGAGAGTAGAGTGCGCCGATAAAATCCCGCAGAAGTATTCCTATATGTATGAGGGACTGAAAAAAGAAGAATTTACCCCCCAGTTTATAATGTGCGTTGACGTTGCGGACAAAAAGCTTCTGGGAGCAATGGAGGAAAAGTACGGCGATAAAATAAATCTCTGCATAGACCACCACGGCTCAAACAGACTTTTTGCAGAAAAGACCTGTCTTGACTTTTCAGCTGCGGCAAATGCGGAAAACATTTACCGTGTTATCAAGGAGCTGGGAGCGGAAATTACAAAAGAAATTGCAGACTGCATTTATACTGGGCTTACCACCGATACAGGATGCTTCCGCTATGCCAATGTCACCGCTCAGACTCATATTATCGCAGCGGAAATGATCTCCCTCGGCGCAGACGCCGCCGAAATAAACAGGGTGATGTTTGAAACAAAGTCAAAATCATATGTTGCCCTCGAAAGAATGGCTCTCGATTCAATGGAGATGCACTGCGGCGAAAAAATCGCCCTTGTATGTCTCACTCAGGATATGTTTAAGGAGAGCGGAGCAGATGAAAGCGACGTTGACGGCATTGCATCAATTCCCCGTCAGATTGAGGGAGTTCTTGCAGGAGCTACCATAAGAGAACGCAAGGACGGAAAGTTCAAAGTGTCTCTGAGAACCCATGCTCCCGTAAATGCCAGCGAAATATGCGGTGTTTTAGGAGGCGGCGGACATTCGAGAGCTGCCGGATGTGAAATCGACGCTCCTCTCGAAAGCGCAAAGAAGCTTCTTCTTGACACAATGATAAAATATTTCAATGAAAACTCACTTGTCTGATTTAAGGAGAAAATATGCTCAGCGGAATAATATGTCTCGATAAGCCGGAGGGCATAACCTCCTTTTCTGCCGTAAGGGCAGTGAGAAGAATAACAGGTGAAAAAAAGGTGGGTCATGCAGGCACTCTTGACCCTATGGCAACGGGAGTTCTGCCGGTATTTATGGGAGCGGCTACAAGATTTATTGAGCTTCTTCCCGACCACGGCAAAAGCTACCGTGCAGGAGTGCGTCCCGGCATAACCACCGACACTCTTGATATTACGGGAACTGTCACAGGAGGCTCTGCTCCTTCCTTTACAAAGGAAGAACTTTTAGCCGTTCTTGACTCTTTCAAGGGAAAACAGCTTCAGCTTCCACCCATGTACTCCGCCATAAGCAAAAACGGAGTGCGTCTTTATGACCTTGCAAGGCAGGGCATAGAGGTTGAAAGGGAGAAAAGGGAGATTGAAATAAAATCCCTTGAGCTCATAGACTTTAATCCCGAAACCCATGAATTTATAATTGACGTAAAATGCTCAAAGGGCACTTATATCCGCTCACTGGCATCGGATATAGGGGAAACCTTAGGCTGCGGAGCAGCCCTTTATTCCCTTCGCAGAACTTCTGCCTGCGGATTTGATATTTCTTCGGCGGTTACAATTGAAGAGCTTGAAAATATCGATAACCCCGAAAAATATATAATCCCGGTGTGGCAGGCTTTCAGTGAGTATCCGGAAATATATGTTTCACCCGCTCAGGCAAAACGCTTTGCAAACGGCGGAGGACTTAGTATCCAACGGCTTAAAGCCAAGGTGAATACAGGATATTACAGGGTGTTTTCCCCTGAAAAAGCCTTTCTCGGAATAGGTGAAGTCACCGCAGATTCCGACGAAATGGCAGTAAAGCGGGTATATACGGGAAACGAATAAGTTTAACAAAAAACACAGGCAGAAAGGAGCGCAGACAAATGGCAATTACATTTAAGGATGTACCCTCTCAGGGAGTCAGCGTTGCCCTCGGTAACTTTGACGGCGTACACAGAGGTCACCTTGCGGTTATAAATAACGCTGTAAAAATTGCACAGGAAAAAGGATGCGTTCCCTGCGCTCTCCTGTTTAACCGCCATCCTATGGCGGATTTGAAAGGTTCGGCTCCGCCATCACTTATGACAAGGGATATGCAGGACAGAGCCTTAAAGAAAGCCGGTATAGAAAGAATTTTCAGACTGGATTTTTCAGATATACGTCATATGTCCCCGGAAGATTTTGTAAAGGAAATACTTTTCTCCGCTTTAGGGGCAAAGGGTATATCCTGCGGCTACAATTACCGTTTCGGAGAAAACGCCGCCGGTACAACCGAGACCCTCAGCCGTCTATGTGAAGAATCCGGAACTGAAATAAAAATAGCTCCTAAAGTTGAAGTGGACGGAATCCCCGTCAGCTCAACGGCAATACGCTCCGCTTTGGAAAAAGGCGACATACACCTTGCAAACAAGCTTTTAGGCAGACTTTTTTCCTATGACTTCACGGTCATAAGCGGCGACAGACGCGGCCGTCTTTTAGGAGCCCCTACTATAAACCAGCATTTCCCCGAAGGCTTTGTAACTCCACGTTTCGGAGTTTATGCCGCCGCAGCATTTGTTGACGGTACACTTCATCCGGCAGTTACAAACTTTGGAATACGCCCCACCATAGGCACCAATTCCCTTAGAAGCGAAACCTGTATACTGGATTTTTCCGGCGACCTTTACGGCTGCAACGTTCCGGTTGGACTTATAGAGTTTTTAAGGGATGAAATAAAATTTTCTGACCTCGACGAGCTTGGCAGACAAATAGCCTCCGACGGGGAAAGGGCAAGAATGATTTTTGAGGAGTTTTCGGCTGAACATGGAACAGATAAAAGCGATATTTTTTGATTACGACGACACACTGCAGGACAGAACCGCCGCATACAGAATATTTTGCCTGAGATTTTTGGAAAAGTATTTCCCCGAAAAGACTCAGGCCGAAAAGGAAATAATGGCGGATCAGATGGATGAGCATATCGACGGAGGATATATGGCGAGAGAGCTCTATTTCCCCATTCTCTTTGATCTCTGGCACTGGGAAAATCATCCGCCCCTCGAAAGCCTCTGCCGTGAATTTAACCTTATATACGGCGAAAAGACAGTCCTTTTCCCTGAGACAATTCCCGTTATTAAGGAGCTTAAAAAGAGAGGATATATTCTCGGAATAATCACAAACGGCGTTTCTGTGCTCCAGAATATGAAGCTTGACACTTCCGGCATAAGACCTTATTTTTCTTCAATCACCGTTTCAGGCGACTGTGAGTTTGCAAAGCCCGATGTGCGAATTTTTGAGCTGGGAGCAGAAAAAGCGGGACTTAAAACTTCGGAATGTGCTTTTGTAGGGGATCACCCCGTAAACGATATAAAAGGTGCAATGGATTCCGGCATGATGCCCATAAGAATGAATTTCGGCTCCTTTAAAGACCAGGGAATGTTCGATGGTGTCACAGTTATAGAAAATCTCAACGAACTTCTCGAAATTTTCCAAAAACCCGCTGTTTAAAGCCTTATGCTATATACAGAAAGGGTATTTTATGGTATAATTTTTTGATGTATTTTTTGGAGGAAATATGCTTGTTATCAGAGAAGAAACTCCTGCTGACTACGAAAAAGTATATTTGCTTGTAAAAAGCGCATTTGCTTCGGCCGAACACGCCGACGGCAATGAGCAGGATCTTGTAAATGACCTGCGTAAAAGCGAAAGCTTTATACCGTCACTTTCCCTTGTGGCGGAAAAAGACGGCGTTCTTGCAGGATACATCCTTTTCACAAAGCTGAAAGCAGGCGAGGAAACCGCTCTGGCGCTGGCTCCTCTTGCCGTTTTGCCGGATTTCCAAAAACAGGGCATAGGCTCTTCCCTTATAAAAGAGGGTCACAAGCGGGCGAAAGAAATGGGATACCGTTTTTCAGTAGTCCTGGGCAGTGAAAATTATTACCCGAAATTCGGATATATTCCAGCTTCCCGTTACGGCATTGAAGCTCCTTTCCCGGTGCCCGATGAAAACTTTATGGCAATTAATCTGAACGGTGAAAGCGTAAAGCTTAACGCTCAGGTTATCTATGATAAGGCTTTCGGAATCTGAAAACACAGAAAGTTTTAAACATTTTCCACATTAATCAGTCTTTTACGGCTTTGCCGTTAATTATAAACTTTAATATATTGAAAAAATATTGATAAAGGAAGGTATCTGCATGTCACAGAGATACAGAACTCATACCTGCGGCCAGTTGACCGAGGCAAACTTTAACGAAACCGTGCGCCTTGCCGGTTGGGTAGAAACAATCAGAGACCACGGCGGCGTTGCTTTCATCGACCTGCGTGACCAGTACGGCATAACTCAGGTTGTTGTAAACGATGCTTCTCTTTTGAACGATCTCCACAAAGAGACGGTAATTTCAGCTGAGGGCGTAGTCGTAGCCCGTGACGAGGATACCGTAAACCCCAAAATCCCCACAGGTCGTCTTGAGGTAAGAGCCGACAAAGTTGAAATTCTCGGCAATTGCAGCGCAGCTCTTCCCTTTGACGTTCAATCCTCTCTCGAAACCCGTGAGGATGTACGTCTTAAATACCGTTTCCTTGACCTTAGAAACTCAAAGCTTCATGAGAACATCCTCTTCCGCTCAAAGGTTGTAAGCTTCCTTCGCAGAGAGATGGAGGATATGGGCTTCTGCGAGATCACAACTCCCATACTTACCTGCTCTTCACCTGAGGGAGCAAGAGACTATATCATCCCCTCAAGAAAGCATGAGGGCAAATTCTATGCTCTTCCCCAGGCTCCTCAGCAGTTCAAACAGCTGCTTATGGTTTCAGGCTTTGATAAGTATTTCCAGATTGCTCCCTGCTTCCGTGATGAGGACGCAAGAGCAGACCGCTCTCCGGGAGAATTCTATCAGCTTGACTTTGAAATGGCTTTCGCAACTCAGGAAGATGTCTTTGCAGTTGCAGAAAAAGTCCTCTATGATACATTCGCAACTTTCGGAAACGGCAAGCCCGTTTCTCCTGCACCTTTCCGCAGAATCCCCTTTGAAGAGGCAATGCTCAAATACGGTACAGATAAGCCCGATCTCCGTAACCCCCTTATAATTGAAGATCTTTCCGATTTCTTTGCAGACATCGACTTCAAGCCCTTCAAGAACAGACCCGTAAGAGGTATTGTGGTTCCAGGCTGTGCAAAGATGTCAAAATCCTGGTTTGAGAAGATGCTCCAGTTTGCTCTCGACATCGGCATGAAAGGTCTCGGATATCTTACAGTTCTTCCCGACGGATCATTTAAGGGACCCATCGACAAGTTCCTGCCCCCCGAGAAGAAAACCGAGCTTACAAACCGTCTTTCACTTAAGACAGATGATACACTTTTCTTCATCTGCGACAATAAGACAATTGTTGACCGTCTTGCAGGTGAAATCCGCACAGAGCTCGGCAAGCGCATGGATTTAATCGACAAAGACCGCTTCGAGCTTTGCTTCATCACCGATTTCCCCATGTACGAGCGCAATGAAGAGGGCAAGCTTGACTTTACACACAATCCCTTTTCAATGCCTCAGGGTGGTATGGATGCACTCGAAAACGATGATCCTCTTACAATCAAGGCATATCAGTATGATATCGTCTGCAACGGCGTAGAGCTTTCCTCAGGCGCTGTAAGAAACCATCGTCCCGAAATCATGATTAAGGCATTTGAGCTTGCCGGATACACAGCAGAAGAGGTCGAAAAGAGATTCGGCGCTCTGTTCAACGCTTTCCACTACGGCGCTCCGCCTCATGCAGGTATGGCTCCCGGCGTTGACCGCATGATCATGCTTCTCAAAGACGAGGAGAGCATCAGAGAGGTTATTGCGTTCCCCATGAACTCAAACGCTCAGGATCTTCTTCTTGGAGCTCCCGGAACAGTTACAGAACAGCAGCTTCGTGAGGTTCACATTAAACTCAGAAGGCAGCAGGCTGAGCCTGCACCCAAGTCGCACAATTGATTGTGTGCAAACAACAGCTTTATCACCTGCGTTGAGATTTATGTAAATATAAGCACATGGGTATCACCGCAGGCATGAGATTTTGAGTTTTATGCAAAGTAAATTGTGCGAATTGATTGCGGACTTGTCCGCCGCACACTAAGCTGTGCGTAAACAAAAAACTTATCGCCTGCGTTGAGATTACACCGCAGGCAGTAAAATAATATAAATCATGTACACACCGAGTGTGCGAATTAAATGCGGCATTATGCCGAGCAAACCAAAACAATAATAAATGCGTAAACGCAGGCATCCATGTTCAATGTACACTGAAACTTAGTGTGCGACTTGGGTACAGCGTAATACAGTAAATTAAATGTCAGCAGAAGCTTTCTTGCAGGCACTTATATTTAAAATCACGCACACACCAAGTGTGCGAAATAAATGCGGCATTATGCCGCTGTAGGGAGGATTTAAATGCAGATTACATCAGAGCTTATAAGCTATCTGGAGTCTTTAGGAAGAATAAGACTTACCGAGGAGGAACGCAAAAATTCCGAAAAGGATTTGCAGGATATTCTTTCCTATATTGACACCCTTAATGAGCTTGATACCGAGGGAGTTGAACCCCTCTCACATTCATTCCCTGTGACAAACGTTTTCAGCACTGTTGAAGAGCCTTTCTCAATGGATCGCGACCTTATCCTGGAGAACGCTCCCGAAAGCGAAAACGGATGCTTCAGGGTTCCCAAAACCGTAGAATGAGAGGAGGAGAAAAATGTCAGCTAAAATAAACACACTGGGCGCACTTGAGACAGCTGAGCTCATAAGAAAAAGAGAAATATCAGTCAAAGAGGCTGTATCCGCTGTAATTGCAGCAGCAGAGGAAAAGGACAAAGAGTATAACTGCTATACCACCCTTTGCCCCGAAAAGGCTCTTGAAAAGGCCGAAAAGGTTCAGGCTCTTATTGACTCAGGCGACATTGATTCACCTCTTGCAGGCGTTCCCGTTTCAGTTAAGGATAACATCTGCACAAAAGGCATAAGGACAACCTGCTCTTCAAAAATTCTCGGAAACTTTGTTCCCGTATACAACGCAACTGTTGTTGATAAAATGGAAAAGGCCGGCATGATAACTGTCGGTAAGCTCAATATGGATGAATTCGCCATGGGCAGCACCACCGAGACTTCATATTTCGGCGCTACAAAGAATCCCTGGGACACTTCAAAGGTTCCCGGCGGTTCCTCAGGCGGAGCTGCTGCCTGCATTGCCGCCGACGAAGCAATTATAGCTCTCGGTTCAGATACAGGCGGATCAATCCGTCAGCCCTGTTCCTTCTGCGGAGTAACGGGACTTAAACCCACCTACGGCACTGTATCACGTTACGGACTCGTAGCTTACGCTTCATCCCTTGACCAGATAGGCCCTGTAGGTAAAAATGTAGCAGACTGTGCTGCCGTTTATTCCATAATTTCCGGTAAAGATGAAAAAGACGGCACTTCAATGAATTTTGCTCCCTTTGAGTATACCGCTGTATTAAACGGTGACATGAAGGGCAAAAAGATAGGCATTCCCGCCGACTACCTTGGGGAGGGTCTTGCTCCCGACGTTAAGGAAGCTGTTATGAATGCCGCAAAAGTATTTGAAAACATGGGCGCAGAAGTTGAAATTTTCCCCATGCCCATTTCCAAATATGCAATTCCAACCTATTATATAATCGCCTGTGCTGAGGCCTGCTCCAATCTTTCAAGATATGACGGCATCAAGTACGGCTATGCAAGCCCCGACGCTGAAAATCTCCGTGAGCTCTATATCAAGAGCAGAAGCGAAGGCTTCGGCATGGAGGTAAAACGCCGCATTATGCTGGGTAACTTCGTTCTCAGCTCCGGCTACTACGACGCATACTATAAAAAGGCTCTTAAAGCCAAAAAGCTCGTTCAGAAGGCTTTCTTTGATGCCTTTGAAAAATACGATATGATTTTAGGTCCCGTAGCTCCCACTACAGCCCTTAAATTAGGAGAAAGCCTGAGCGATCCCCTTAAAATGTATTTAGGTGATATCTACACCGTTATGGTAAACATTGCGGGTCTTCCCAGCGCAGCAGTTCCCTGCGGATTTGACAGCGAGGGTATGCCCGTAGGTATGCAGCTTATAGGCAAGCCTTTCGGCGAAACGGAAATTCTCCGTGCCGCTCACTGCTTCGAAAGCGCAACGGATTTTTCCGCTAAGCGTCCCCAAATGGCATAAAGGAGGTTATCAGAATGGATTTTGAAACAGTAATCGGTCTTGAAGTTCATACAGAGCTTGCAACAGACCATAAAATTTTCTGCGGCTGCTCCACAAAATTCGGCGGCGAGCCAAACACCCATGTGTGTGAAATCTGTTCCGGTATGCCCGGCACTCTTCCCGTACTTAACAAGCAGGTTGTAGAATTCGCCATGCGTGCGGGTCTTGCCACAAACTGCACCATAACCCGCTACAATAAATTCGACAGAAAGAATTATTTCTATCCCGATCTTCCCAAAGCTTATCAGATTTCCCAGCTCTATCTTCCCATCTGCCAGAACGGCTATATTGAGCTTGACAGCGGCAAAAAGATACGCATTAAGGAAATCCATATGGAAGAGGATGCGGGAAAGCTTATCCACGACGAGTGGGAGGGCTGCACCCTTGTTGACTACAACCGCTGCGGTGTTCCGCTTCTTGAAATCGTCAGCGAGCCTGATCTGAGCTCCGCTGAGGAGGTTCAGGAATATCTTGAAAAGCTCCGTGCCATTCTTCAGTATACAAAGGTTTCAGACTGTAAAATGCAGGAGGGTTCACTCCGCGCCGACGTTAACCTTTCAGTCCGTGAAAGGGGAGCCAAGGAATACGGCGTGAGAACCGAAATGAAAAACCTCAACTCCTTCAAGGCCATTACAAGAGCCATTGAAAGCGAAAGGGAAAGACAAATTGACGCCATCGAAAGCGGAGAGAAAATAGTTCAGGAAACCCGCCGCTGGGACGATTCAAAGGGCATAAGCTACGCAATGCGCTCCAAGGAGGATGCCCAGGACTATAAATATTTCCCGGAACCTGATATTCCTCCAATTGAAATAAGCGATAAATGGCTGAGTTCTATCGAAAAGACCATGCCTGAGCTTCCCGACGCTAAAAAGGCAAGGTATATAAACGAGCTTGGTCTTCCTGAGTATGACACAGGAATCATCACCGGTTCAATTTATCTCGTTGACCTCTTTGAGGAAACCGCCGAGGTCTGCGGCAGTCCCACTGAGGCTGCAAAGTGGATTATGGGCGACCTTATGAAGCTGCTCAACGAAAGCGGAACTCTTCCCGAAGATATGAAAGTAAGCGGTAAGGCTCTGGGCACCATTATAAAGATGCTTGCCGAGCAGAAAATAAGCCGTGCTACTGCCAGAAAGGTATTTGAGAAAGTATTCACTGATAACGTTGATCCGGAAAGCTATGTTAAGGAAAACAACCTTGGAGTTATGACTGATACCGGAGCTATCCGTTCAGTTATTGAGAAGGTTGTAAGCGAAAACACTAAGTCAGTTGAAGAATACAAGAGCGGTAAGGAAAAGGCCATACAGTATCTTATAGGCCAGTCCATGAGAGCACTGAGAGGTCAGGCTCCCGCTGCGGAAGTCACAAAGATTCTTCACGAAATTCTCGACTGATAATATATAATAAGTAAAGCTGTCTGCATAGATAAACTCTAAGCAGGCAGCTTTTTATTTTGCTTTTTTGTTTTCCGTCAACAGCAAAAAAATCCGCCTGAGTTTATCACTCCGGCGGATTTTACTGTTTATTTTGGGAAAAGGGGACTTACTTATTTATCGTCCTTTTTGCTCTTTTTCTTTGCCTGCTTTGCGGCAATCTTTTCTGCTTTCAGCTGAGCTGCATATGCCTCTTTTTCAGCTTCAAGTCTTGCAGCTTCTTCCTCTTCTTTTCTTCTCTGCTCGTCCGCACGAACCTTTGCTTCGTCGTACATGGAAACAATTTCATCATAATGCTGATAGTTTTCTTCCTGAACAACAAGCCTTTTAGCATCAGTATAGGGCTTTGCAAGACGTGTATATACAGAGTTCTGCTCAGTTGCATCCTTGATCTTTGCAGCAACTTCCTTTTTCTCTGCCTTAAGTTCTTTGATTGTCTCTTTGATCTGAAGAACTTTCTCTTTGTCTTTTTCCTTTTTAGCATCGCTGAGCTTTAAGTAAGCATCGGTAAGTGCATCATTGAGAGCATCCTCTTTTTCAAAGAGAGGCTCAAATATTGATGTATCAAAAGCTTCGATTTTTCCGTCATGCTTTGTGATAATTGCATGAGCGCATGAACGACGAAGCTTTGCAAGCTCAATAGCATTTTTGCGGATTGCCTTTTCCTGCTCGTTTGTAGCGGGAAGAGCTTTTGCTCTTTCAACTTCATCAGGCTCTACATTTGTAAGACCTGCAAGACCTGCTGCATAGATCTTCTTTGCCTGCTCAAACTGTACCTGAACAACAGGGTCAGAGAATTTGGTAAGCTCTTTAACAACAATCTTTGAAACCTCAATTTTTTCATTAAGCTCTCTTGCTTCCTTACATGCCTTTCTGAGCTCTTTTCCTGTAATACCAAGCTTTGCCTTGATGGCTTTCTTCTTAGCTTCAACAGGCTCTTTTACAGAATATTCCTTTGCCTCATTGATCATGTCAATTGCCTCAACAAGATCTCTGTCGGAAAGAGCATTATTGCCATAGTCTTCAAAAAGTGCACGGAGTTTAAGAACTTTAACCATACCTTGCTGCTTTACTTCGCTTAAATCATAGAAGAAGTATGGTACAACATTTATAATCGCTCCCACAACCGAAAGCATTATAAGTGCAAGCATAACCTTATCGAAAATGCTGTCAATATACAGAACATCGTAGGTTGTAGGCTCTCTTAAGGTTTCTCCTTCCTTAAGATACTTAGTCATTATCTGCGTAATTTCACCGGACTTTTGGGCAAGAGTTGTTTCATTAATTCCGCAGGCTGTGTAAACAGTGGGAAGTACGCCACTCATAAGGAGAGTGATAACGCTGCCTATAAGTCCTACAGTTGAGAACATTCCGTCAATTCTCTCACCTGTAACAAACTGCTGATAATCTCGAATATCTGCATTAAGGCTGGGAGTAAGAATATGTGCAAATGCGCCTACAACTCCGTTCATAAACAGACAGATAAGCACCATCCAAATCATGTTTTCAGGATGTGCTTCTATAATGGGATACATAAGTGCAATAAAGAATATGTTCATGATGTTTGTAAATACAAGAACATTTCTCTTTCCAAAACGTCGTATTGCAAACGGCGCAAAAAGCATTCCCCAAAATGAAGCATTACCATATATAAGACCTATTATTGTAAACTCTTCCGGAGAACATGCTTTTTTGTATTCATATAACCAGTTAAGAATAACACCATATGAACTTTCAAGAAAACCGAGCCAACCTGCAAGTGAGATAATCCAGAAGTATTTATTCTTTGCAACTGCTTTAAGAGCATCAAAAAATTTAATCTGCACCGCATGGGTTCTTGCCTGAACTATCTTCTCCTGAGTATTTGCATATACTATAGTGGAAAGCAAAATACCAATTATGGAGAAAATGGGATAAAGAATTCTGTAAAGATTAAAGTTGGTTATGCTGCCGCCAGTGAGAAATTTTGCAGCTATTGGTATTACAGCTGTTGTTATTGAAGGTGCAATTGAATAAACAATAGCCTTAACTGCTGTTGCGTCGCTTCGCTCAATGGTATTAGGTGAAAGTACCATTATGAGGTTCTCATATGAATCATAGAAGAACATATAGAAGAACTGGAAACCTATGTTGAAAAGAAGGATAATCGCAGCCTTTATGTACTGTGACTCAATATTCTCATAGGGAACCAATACAAAGCCGATTGCAAGAATACAGGTGGGGATACCCATTGACATTATGTAAGGACGGTATTTACCCTTTTTGTTTCTTGTATTATCGATTATGGTTGCACGGATTGCCGTTGAGGGAAATCCGGAAATAACAGATATAACGTATATTACATAAAGTATACCAGGCTGAATACCGATAACGTTACCGATTATAAAGTTATTTACAGCCAATGTAAGCTGCTGAATAACATAAATAAGGAAGTATGCACCTATACCGCCAACAGCGTAAGACACAATTTCCTTATAAGGCATATATCTTCCGGCAGGGGGGCGCTTCCAGTAGATTTTAGCGTCCGAAATAAATTTTCGTATGTTGTTCACAATCTTTCCTCCCACAGTTATTTTAACTTGTTTAATATACTATATAATGATAAAAAAAGCAATACTTATAGGTGTTTTTTGTGAATTCATTTCAACATAACAGCTATGTTTTTGTGAGTTTTGTACGTATAATAAATTAGTTTAATAATGTAATTTTTTTCCTTTTTAGGGTTTTTTAATTCTTTTTAAGAAACTATATGACATTTTTTAATGATTTTTGAAGTTAAATTCAAATTTTTCATTATATTTCGTACCTTGTCCGTAACCTTTGCAATTTTCTATAATAAACTTTAAAAAAACCTGCAGGCGGATTTTTTAACCGCTTGCAGGTTCAAATTTTATTTAAATGACACTTTTAAGCAGAAGTCATTTCCTCTTTTTTAATGGCTTCGTTTTTCTCTCTGATAAACATGTTTACAAACAGAATCGCAACATAAATACTTACCGCCGGCGCAACAAGGGTATGGCCGGTAAAAGTAGAAATAGCAACTGCCATTATCAGAGAATAAAAATATGTACAGCATGAAAGGGATGCAAAATTCTCTTTAAACTTTTTAAAGAATTTAATAATTATATATACCAAACAGCTGATTATAGGTACATACATAAGGGCAGCTCCCACGATACCGTGACGGCAATAGAAAGCGAGAACATCAATCTCAATAGCTTTTTCTATGCTGTTTTCATAGGAGGGATGATTTTGATATCCTATTCCCAAAAGTTTTGTAATTATTCCGCTTTCATCATATTCCTTAACTGTAGGCAGTGAAAAGTAAATACGATTGCTCATTACCGCATTTAAAACTTTATAAAACTTACTGCTTTGAAATTCAGGATATATAAGTCCGTCCAGGGGGATTTCTTCTTCATCGGGTACTTCGTCGCCTTCATCCTGAATATCCTGAAGGGTAGGTTTCATAACTGTATCAATATTAGCCCTTAACGGTGAAACAAAATAGCTGCCTATCATGATTATGCAAGTTACAAAGCTTACAACAAGGACTATGGCATTTGCTTTCGTTTTGTTTGTAAACCAGGCCACTATGCCCCAAACAATGCAGCAGGCAACATATACTGTAACGGTAATAAAAGCAACTTTTGTGCCAACATAACATGCGCCGAAACAGCAGAATAAAATCATTAAAACAGAGAATACCTTTAGCGCAACTGAAGGCTTTTTATCGCTTTTTCCGCTGAGTATTTTAAATGCGTAAAGCATAGCTACGGGGGTTAATATTGAAACTATTCCGCTTACTTCATTACCTGCATAGAACCAGCCTATTGCTCCTCTGCCGTTTGAATAAGCAGCATATCCCGTACCAGTAATAAAACCGATAAAAATAATAAAAACATACTGGAATACAACCAGCGCTAAAATCTTATCAGAAACCCTATAACCTAAATGGCAATAAACTGCGTAAAAGGTAGCCGCAATATATGGGAAATAGAAGGCTTTAATTAACTCCGGGAAATTTCCAACAGCGTATCCAAGACCGCCCATTCTATACATGTTTATAATGAATAAGCCGCAATATACTGTAACCGCTATAAGATAAGTCACACAAATTTTCTTGTGCTTAAATTCACTTACAAACAGAACATACAGAAAACCTATACCCATAAACAGTGTTCTGATAACCACTCCGGGAGTTATAGGCAAGCCTATACGAGTTGCAAGCGAAGTGAGTACGTCCAGAATCGGATGACAGAGAATAAATACGTTCAAAAACAAAAAAATCCGAGATCTGGTTTTGCTCTTTGTAATCTCCACAACTTTTCTTCCTTTCATTTTTAAGCAAAATGTTCGGATGAGCCTCCTCCTTTGCCACCGAACATCTTCCCGTTTCTCCTCACACCAATACTTAAGTATGACGACAATTTTTTTTATTATATTCGTTTTCAATGAATGTGTCAACCTCGAGAGAACTCACGCTACAAAGAGTATACATAAATATTACTTATTCTTTATATTAAGACAAAATAATAAGCTAAAAATTGCGTTTATGCCCGCAAGACGATTTAATTTTTAAGAGAAAAAATTCAGAAAAATTAAAAGCACAGAAACAAAACAATGTTTCTGTGCTTCCCTTTAATATAATAATCTCATTTGCTTTAAACAATCTGTTTTTGGACCGTAAAAACTTCTCAGCTTACCTTTGCCGAAAAAATATCGCTCCAATTAAAAACTGTACCTGTATAAACGACCTCATCGCCGGGGGCAGGAATGTTGAAAAATACATAATCCGAACCGAAAGTGAAGTTTGGATTTACGGGAGTGTAAATTGCCGAGCCGCAGGCAAGTCTTGTCTTTCCGCTTTCAATATCAAAAAAAGCAATCGCCTGTGTACCCATTGAAGAATCGGAAGGCTTTCCTGCTACAACCGCTCTGCTTCCGTCGGAACTTACTGCAAAAAATTCTATATCGGTAACCCCGGAATTGCTGAGAGTAGTATCTTCGCCTGTAATCAGACTTGTCATAACACCGGTTTTGATATTTAAAAGATAATCGCCGTTTCTTATATAATCCGTTTCATAGTCGCCGGAAAACTCCTTAATAACCTGTTCCTCTTTGCCGTATCCGGGAATCAGAATTGAAGAAAATCCGGTTTCATCACTGTTCCCACGTAAAAATACAGTTCCGCCCTCCACTGTTTTTGCATACATGAAATGGGCATGGGCTACAAGACGGTTGTAAACAGCACGGGTTTTTGTATCAAGGTCAACGTCTAAGTCGGGATCGGTCACCGCATAGTAGCGGGAAGTAAAGAAAACAATTGAGTCTCCGGCGGAATCGAGAACTTCATCTGTAAGTATAGCGTAATCTGAACGCTTCTTTCCTTCAAGATCCGCCGAATCGGTGGCGTTATTCATAAACCTCGAAATTTCACCGTTTTCCATATTATAATAGAAAGACTGCTCATAGCTCTTATATGGATTTGAAAAATCTTCCTTGTTTTCATCCATCAGAAGAAGCACATCTCCTTCATCAACCTGATGGGAGACGGGGAGAGTTTTGAATTTCAAAAAGAAATAATCATAGAAATAAACTCCGGAATTTCCGTCATTAAGAAAAAGTCCGTAACCGGTAATGTCGTCCCCACGCTGAAGATAAGTTATTTCGGCGGTAATTGTCTGTCCGCTTACATTTGCGCTTACGGTTTTTTTGCCCGTAGGCTCTATTTCCGTAAGCTTAGAATCTTTATACTCAAAAAACTTAACTTCGCCGCTTTCCGACGACATGGAGTAATATACGTTTTCTATATCGCTTTCCTGAATGGACCAGGAAGAAGTAACCGCAGTATTATTTATATTTTGAATTTCAATATTTCCCGATTGTACCTTAGAATCATCTGAATCATTAGAGGTAAACCAGATAACACCAAAAGCCGCTGCCGCTAAAAGCACGACAACTACTGTAATTATTAACGGTAAACGTCCTTTTTTCAACTAAATCACCCTTTCTGTGTGATTATTATAACCCCCGCAAAAATAAAAAACAACCTGAATATTGTTAACAAAACAATAGTTTTAATTATGTATCTGTTGCCTATTAAATTGCTTGTTTGTTAAAAAATTTTTATAATTGTCTGTAAATATTGACTAAAAGAGAAAAAAGAGCTACAATACTTCGGTAAACTGATAAAAAGCCGATTTACGGCAGAAAAGAAGGAGAAAAAGATGAAGGTATTTATGATTGGAGGAACCGGTCTTCTCGGTTCCGCAGCAGCAGCTGAATTTATCAAAAGAGGTCATCAGGTTAAGTCAATAGCTCTTCCTCCTCTTCCCGAGGGAGCTCCCATTCCTGAGGAGATGGAAATCGTTTTCGGTAACTATCTTGAGCTTTCCGACGACGAGCTTCGTGAAATGATGAAGGACTGCGATTGCTTTGTTTTCGCAGCTGGCGTTGACGAGCGTGTTGAATTCCCCGCACCTGTTTACGAGGCTTATGAGAAGTACAACATTAAGCCCGTTCAGAAACTTCTTACAATCGCTAAAGAGTGCGGTGTTAAGAAGGCAGTTGTTCTTGGTTCTTACTTTGCATATTTCGCAAAGAAGTATCCCAACATGGAGCTTACTAAGAAGCATCCCTACATCCGCAGCCGTATTGAGCAGGAGAACGTTGCTCTTTCTTTTGCTGATGAGAACATGGACGTTGCTATCCTTGAGCTTCCCTACATCTTCGGAACTCAGCCCGGACGTCGTCCCGTTTGGACAATCCTCATTGAGCAGATTAAGGATATGAAGCCTGTAACCATGTATCCCAAGGGAGGCACAACAATGGTTACTGTTCAGCAGGTTGCTGAGTCAATCGTAGGCGCTGCTGAGCGTACAAAGGGCGGCAAAGCATGGCCCATCGGTTACTACAACCTTACCTGGAACGAGTTCCTTGACATTGTTCACGAGGCAATGGGCGTTCCCGGCAAGAAGATTGTAAACGTTCCCAAGTGGACATTCCAGCTCTTCGGTCTTCATATGAGAAACGTATATAAGAAGAAGGGCGTTGAAGGCGGTATTGATCCCGTTGGTCTTGCTGACATCATGTGCATGAACACCTTCATCGACAAGAAATGGTGCGTTGAGCTTGGCGTTCAGGAAGCTGACATTAAGTCCGCTATCTTTGATTCCATCAAGCTTTCCGTTGACGCTGTTAACGGCACTCAGAAGCTTCTCGGCATGAAGGGCGAATAATCCGCAGGGATTTAAAGCTTAACAAAAACATATTTAAAACGGTATGGCTTTTGTCATACCGTTTTTATTTTCAAAAAATCTTCGTAAAGGCAATATAGCTAAAAGAAGTTTTGCGTTTACCTTTTATAATCATATTTACTTTAATTAACGGACATAATATACCCAATATAGGCAAGAGCGATTTCGTAAAACTTTAGTATAATTTTACTTGAAGATTTCTTTAAGCAAAATAGATTTTTAAATTATAATGCCAGTTTACCATATGAATAAATAGTAAAATCTGACATTTTTAATGGGTTTTAGTTAATATACACAAAGAATTAAGTAAAAATTTTACTTAAAGTTTGAGTAAAACTATTGTATTTTTAGTAAAACAGTGTTAATCTTTACTCGAAGACGAAAGCCACGTAGTTCCCGAAAAAATTTTTGAAAAGGAGAATATGAAATGAACGGAAAACTTTCATGGAAATCCAAACTCAGCTTCGGCATGGGCGCTTTCGGTAAGGATATGGTTTATGCCATTGTTTCAACTTTCCTCATGAAGTACCTGACCGACGTAAGACTTGTAGACCCTGCATTTGTAGGCGTGCTCTTTATGGCAGCCAGAATCTGGGATGCTTTTAACGATCCCTTCATGGGCATGGTTGTTGACAACACCCGTTCAAAATGGGGTAAATTCCGTCCCTGGATACTTATAGGAACAATCCTCAACGCAGGCGTACTCATCCTGCTCTACCTGGACGTCGATCTTCCCGCAACACAGTACGCAATTTATGTTGCAATAATGTACGTCCTTTGGGGAATGACCTACACTATTATGGATATCCCCTACTGGAGCATGGTTCCCGCTCTTACCGATAACGAAAACGAACGCAGCCAGGTAAGCGCAATTCCCCGTTTCTTCGCCAGCATGGCATGGCTTGTTGTAGGCTCAGGCGGACTTTATATAGTTAAATACGCAGGCAACGGCGATCAGATTCTTGGTTTCTCACGTTTCTCAATTGGAGTTGCACTTATCTTCATTGTGACAATTCTTCTCACTGTCTTCAATACAAAAGAACGTGTTGTGGCAACTGTCGGCACAGGAGAAAAAACTACCGTAAAACAAATGATCAAAGTTCTCGTTAAAAACGATCAGGTTATTGTTATCATGCTCATAGCTCTTCTCTTTAATGTCGGATATCAGCTTGCAAACAGCTTTGCTCTTTATTACTTTGAATATGTCTGCGGAGTTAAGGAAAATCTCTTCGCCGCATACACCGGCGTTGCAGGCTTCGCTCAGATGGGCGCTCTTGCTCTGTTCCCGGTAATCTCTCAGAAAATCAACAAGAAAGTCATTTTCGCAACAGCAAGCCTTCTTCCCGTAATCGGATTCGCTCTTCTCCTCCTTGTAGGCTATGTTGCTCCCACATCAATTTTACTTGTAGGTCTTTGCAGCGTTATTGTCAACATCGGTATCGGCTTCATGCTGGTACTCATCACTGTTATCCTTTCAGAAGTTGTTGACTACGGCGAATACAAGCTTCACACCAGAAACGAAAGTATCCTTTTCTCAACCCAGACCTTTGTTGTTAAATTTGCAGGAGCTTTCAGCGGACTTATTTCAGGCGTTGGACTTAAAGCTATCGGCTTCGAAGCAAACCAGGTTCAGGGTGCCGGCACAGTGGCAGGTATGAGAATTATTATGATTGTCATTCCCGCAATACTCTCACTTCTCTGCCTTGTAGTTTACAAGAAAGGCTATAAGCTCAACGATGAATTCTACCATCACGTTTTAGCAGTTCTCAGAGGCGAAAAGAAAGAGGAAATCGAGACAAAATAACTTTTGAAAGGAGAATCGGAATGCTTTTCGGCGTCGATTACTATCCCGAACAGTGGGACGAAAATCTCATGGATGAGGATATGGACCGCATCCTTGAACTTGGCTCAAATGTCATAAGAATAGGCGAATTTGCATGGCACCTTATGGAAAAAAATGAGGGAGAGTATGATTTCTCCTTCTTCGATAAAGTAATCGAAAAAGCAAAGGCGAAAGGTCTTAAAGTGATTTTCGGCACACCTACCGCCACAATGCCTGCATGGCTTGCAAAAAAATATCCCGAAACCCTTTCGGAGTTTCAGGATGGCACAAAGCGAACCTTCGGCGGCCGTCACGTCTATTGCTTCAGCAGCAGCGTTTACAGAAGCTATTGTGAAAAAATAGTAACCGAACTTGCCCTTCATTATAAAAATGAAGAAAACATTGTGGCCTGGCAGATAGATAACGAGCTCGGCCACGAGGGCAGCGACGTTTGCTGGTGCGAAAACTGCCGCAAAGCATTCGATTCATTTCTCGAAGCCAAATTCAGAGGAAATATTGATTTACTCAACGAAACCTACGGCACTGCCTTCTGGAGTCAGGAATATAATTCCTTTGATGAAATTCCTCTTCCGGCTCCCACAATAACCACCCACAACCCGGCATTGCGCCTTGATTTTGAACGCTTTTGCAGCGAAAATATTGAAAGCTTCGCTAAAATGCAGGGGGATATAATAAAAAGCATTATTCCCCACGCAGTAATAATGCACGATTTCCCCGGCGGAGGTCTTGGAAAACACGTTGACTACTCAAAGGTTTCTTCCCACCTTGATAAAGTCGCATTTAACAACTACCCCGTCTGGGGAGGACAGAAATATCCCATCGCCCCCAATGAAATCGCTTTCGGACTCGATTATATAAGGGGACTTAAAGGTGAAAATTTCTGGATAACCGAGGCTATAATGGGAGCTCAGGGACACGATATTACGGGATTCCTGCCAAGGCCCAATCAGGCAAAAATGTGGAGCTGGCAGGGACTTGCAAGAGGCTGCGACTCGCTTATGTACTTCCGTTACAGGGGAGCTACCAAAGGAGCGGAACAGTTCTGCTACGGAATTTTGGACGCGGACAACGTAAAGAGACGCCGTTTCTACGAAGTCCAGAGTCTTTTCAGCGAAGCGAAAAAATATGAAGACGCCCTGACCTCTCCCATAAAGAGCGATATATGCATTGTCTACGATTACGATTCACTTGCATCCTTCCGCATACAGCAGCAGAGCGTACTTCTCGACTGTGAAAACGAGATGAAACGCTACCACAACCTTTTCTATGATGTAAATAAAATGGTGGACGTAATTCCCGCCGACAGAGATTTTTCTCAGTACAAAATAGTCATAATTCCCCACATGATAGTTGGTAAAGCAGATTTTCTCACTCGTCTCAAAGATTATACGGAAAAAGGCGGATGCGTAATAATGACCTACCGCACCGCAATCAAAGACGAAAACAACAATCTCACTTTCGGCAAGGTAATCCCCGTTGACTGCTGCGATTTTGCGGGAGCTTATATTGAAGAAACGGAAAGCGTTCAGGAATACGACTGTATCCCCCTGGCTGGAGAGGGCAAAAACAGCGGCAAAACGGGAACAGCCGGTATTTTCAGAGATATGCTGGTACCTGAATCTGCAGAGACCCTTTACCGCTATGACGATGATTTCTACAGGGGATTTTCAGCAATAACCCGAAACTCTTTCGGAAAGGGCAGAGTTTATTATATGGGTACAACTCCGGAAGAAAAAATTCTCAAAGAAATTGCAGAAGATGCAATGAATTTTACCGGAATTGAAGCAATAGAAAGTCCCGACGGAGTTGAAATAGTTGAGCGAGGAAGCGCAGAAGAGAAAGTAAAATTCATAATTAACCACAACTCAGTAAACACAAAATACGGCGATATGCTCCTTGCTCCCTTTGAGGTAAAAGCAGTTTCTGAAAATTAAAAAATATCCACTTTCTTTCCTCCCAAAAAGAGCCTGTGATTGTAGAAACAATCGCAGGCTCTCAGCTTATCGATAAAGTGTTTTTCATTCTAAATAAAGGTATTAAAACATTTTCATCATGCAGCGAAGCAGCATTTGACAAAGTGCCAAAACATTGTATTATCAGGGATATTTAACATACAATCCCTCAGTCAAAGCTTCGCTTTGACAGCTCCCTTTACACAAGGGAGCCGTTTTTTGCTCTATTTTGGGACTTTTTCGACAGGCTCTTTTTACACTCTGTCTGTGTGCGCCATAGATGAAAGCTCAGCTTGCCCGCAGGCATTTATAGCCGCTTGTTACTGTCGCTTCGTGTGCGAATTGAAAGCGGACGTGTCCGCCACAGGCTCTTTTTTACACTCTGTCTGTGTGCGCCATAGATACAAGCTCAGCTTGCCCGCAGGCATTTATAGCTGCTTGTTACTGTCGCTTCGTGTGTGAATTGAAAGCGGACATGTCCGCCACAGGCTCTTTTTTACACTCTGTCTGTGTGCGCCATAGATGCAAGCTCAGCTTGCCCGCAGGCATTTATAGCTGCTTATTGCTGTCGCTTCGTATGTGAATTGAAAGCTGACGTGTCCGCCACAGGCTTGTTTTACTTTTAGTTATAACACTTTTATTTAAAGAGAATTAAGGAGATTTTTTACGGTTTTAAGAGAGGATAAAAACTCCTTAAACACCTTAAATATATTCTTACCCACAGATTTATTATTGAGAATCATCAAAATTGCTTCGCCCATTTCTTCGGTTATGGCTCCGCCGCTGGCAAAAATAATTGATTTAAGGGGAGTTTGTACCGAAGTCATGGCAATATGACGTGAATCTTCTCCCGAAGATTTGACAGATGCCTCTGCCGAGGACAAGACAGCTTTATAAATCTTTTTGCCCCATTTTGTATTCTTTGCATCTTCAAAGGTGCTTGTCATATTAAAGATATGATTTTCCGAATACTCTCTGGGGGGAATTGAATGGCCGAGAATTGCTTCAAACTGGCTGTCGGGTACATCGGAGATTTTGCCGGTGTAGTAAACAGGAGCAATTTCTCTTAAATTCTCCATCGGGTCCGGATTTTCCGCCGGCCTTATTTTAAGGCTTCCCCTAAGACGTATATCCCTGCTGCTATTTCCGATTAAAACATGAAATACTCCGTCTTCAACAGTCCAGTCGTCAGTAAGGGTATTGTAAAAGGCAAAAGCACGAGTATCAAGATGCACCGTAACTCGCTTTTCCTCTCCCGGCTCAAGATATACCTTTGTAAACTCTTTCAGTTCCTTTGCCGGACGGTAAACCGTGCTTTCAGCGTCAGAAACATAAATCTGTGTGGATTCGGCTCCCGCAACATTTCCCACATTTGCAACAGTAAAGGAAACATCAACCTCATCGCCGTGGTTTATTGTACGCTTTGAAATTTTAAGAGCCGAATATTTAAACTGAGTATAGGAAAGACCGAAACCGAAGGGGAAGAGCACGTCTTTCTCTACGGTATCATAATAGCGGTAACCTACATAAAGTCCCTCACGGTATTCTGTAGTAACCGTTGAACCCGGAAATGTTTTGTAGGTTGGGTTATCCTCAAGCCGCAGGGGGAAAGTTTCGGCAAGCTTTCCGCTGGGGTTCACTTTACCCGTAAGTATATCGGCAACTGCATGACCTCCGGCCTGTCCTCCAAGGTAGCTGTTTAAAAGTCCCTGCACCTTTGAAATCCAGGGCATTTCAACGGGAGATCCGCAGGCGAGAACTACTACTACATTTTTATTAACGGCACATACAGCATTTATAAGCTCATTATGAGCAGCGGGAAGTTTCATCGACGTTCTGTCATATCCCTCAGACTCATAATTTTCAGTAAGGCCTACAAAAATTATGGCTCCGTCGCTCTTTTTCGCTATTCTGCAGGCCTCTCCTATAAGCCTGTCGTCAGGAGTGCCGGATTTTTCTTTGTCGTATCCCTTTGCAAACTCACATTTTACTCCTGCCTCAAGAAGAGCATCAAGGGCATTGTCAAGCTTGATGGGATTTATCTTTGAACTTCCCGCACCCTGATATCTCGGCGAAATTGCAAGGTCACCAATTACCGCATAAGTTTTTTCAAGATTCAGGGGAAGAAGATCGTTTTCATTTTTAAGAAGCACCATGGATTCATCTGCAATTTTTCTTGCAAGGGCGTCGTGCTCCTCAGGATTGAAGGTAAAGTCGCCTTTGTCAAGGGTCTCCTTGGCTTTGAGAATAATATCTATAATTCTATCTACGCTTTCGTCAAGTACGCTCTCTTCGAGCATACCGTCCTCGATAGCTTTCAAGATTCTTCTTTCTGCGATTCCGCCGGAGGAGGGCATTTCAATCTGCTGGCCGGCCTTTATTCCGTCAACAATCTCATTTTCGGCGCCCCAGTCGGTTATTACAATACCTTCGTGACCCCACTCTTTTTTGAGTATGTCTGTAAGGAGCTTCTTACATTCAGCGCAGTATTCTCCGTTAAGACGGTTATAAGCGTTCATAACGGTCCAGGGCTGAGCTTTTTTAACTACATTTTCAAAAGCGGGAAGATAAATCTCCCTGAGTGTACGCTCATCAACAACGCTGCTTACTGTAAAGCGCCTTGTCTCCTGATTGTTTGCAGCAAAGTGTTTAAGAGAAGTTCCGACTCCTTTAGACTGAACTCCCTTTACCCATGCCTCACCCAGCTGACCGGCAAGATACGGGTCCTCTGAAAAATATTCAAAATTTCTGCCGCAAAGGGGACTGCGTTTAATATTTATTCCAGGTCCCAAAAGTATTGAAACCTTTTCCTTGAGACATTCCTCACCTAACGCCTCGCCCATTTTGTAAACAAGCTCTCTGTCCCAGGAACAGGCGGTAGTTACGGCAGGGGGAAAGCATGTTGCAGGATAGCTGGAATTTATTCCCATATTATCCATTTTTTCGTCCCCCTGCTTACGCAGTCCGTGGGGACCGTCGCTGACCATAATTTCAGGAAGTCCGAGACGCTCTATGCCCTTAAAATGCCAGCAATCTTTACCGGAACAAAGAGAGGCTTTTTCTTCTATGGTCATTTTCTCTATAAGCTTCTGATGTTTCAAAACAGCACCTTCTGTCTGTGTTTTCTTTTTTCTTCACATAAAACCGTAATGTTTAAACCAATTTTCGCACAGATCGCTCCACTGTGCAGTAAGGGGATTATACCTCTTTTCACTTTCGGGGTCATCAGTTCTTACCGCAAGCCCCTGACCGTGGTCGCCCTCAGGGAAAAGATGCAGCTCAACAGGTACACCCATATCACCTAATTTTTCAGCAAGGCTGAGAGAGGTTTTAAAGTTTATAAGGGAATCCTTCATGGACTGCCATATAAAGGCAGGCGGGAACTGCATACCCTTTTGAAGAACAAAATCAAAATATGCGATAATGTTGAACTCATCGTCATCATCGTCGTCATATTCATCTACAAAATTAACCGCCGCATAGGCAAGAACTGCTCCGTTGGGGCGTGAAGAAACACGCTCTACCGGATCTTCGTCACAGGGATTTCCGTCATCCCCGCAGAAACAGGTAAGAGCCGCAAGATTGCCTCCGGCGGAAAAACCCATAACTCCTATTTTATTTTCCAGTATACCATATTTTTCAGCATTATATCTCAGAAAACGCACTGAGCGTTTTGCGTCAAGCAAAATAACATCCCTTGAATAAGGAATAACACGGTAATCGAGCACCGCTGCATGAAGTCCCATTTTATTAAGCCGCAAAGCAACGTCTTTTCCTTCATGGGGACTTTTATTTGTATAAGAACCTCCCGCCATAACTATTACACAGCCTGTCTTCTTATCAGCTGAAGCGGGAAAAAAGGTGATTGACGGTTTACGCTGGCCATATTCTTCTTTAAAGCCCGGAACTTCTCCATCCCAAAGGGGAATTTGTTTATACTCCGAGAGCATCTTTCTCCATGGAGCATCCGAGTCAAAGTTACCAAATATGTCTATCGCACCATCCATAAAAATACTCCTTTCCTGATTATTTTATTTACACGGATGCTCATTATAAAACCGTACTTTGAATTTTTAGCTTAACTATTTTACAGTTTTTACATAAGCTCCGCATTATTACATTTTTAAAAGTATTATATTTAATATAACTTTGAATATTTTTTAAAATAATACTAACTTTCCTTTTATTATACACTTTTTAAAAAGTAAATGTAAATAGATGACTATCGTTTTATTCAAAATCGTCAATTTGACTGCTTTGATACATTTCTTCGGTCTCTATTCCCAAAATCTTCTCTGACTCAGGAAAATCTATCTGCTCAACACCTTTGAGTTTTTTGGTGATAATTGTATTTCTCTTTTGAGCGTCGTCGAGAGCTTTTCCTGCTTCATCGATTTTCTTCTTTGCCTTATCAAGAATACCGCCGAATTTATCATACTGGCTCTTTGCAGCGGCAAGAATCTTTCTTACCTCATTGGCTTTTTCATTGATAGTTACCGCCTTGAAGCCGATTGAAAGAGAATTGAGCAAAGCGGTTATGGTAGTGGGGCCCGCAATCATAATGTTGTCGCTGAGAAGATTTTCGGGAAGTCCCGTTCTTGAAGATGCAATTTCCGCATAAAGTCCCTCTGTGGGAAGATAGAGAATAGCAAAGGGAGTCGTAACCGGCTCGTTAATGTACTTTGTAATCTCCTTTGCTTCGCCTTTTACTCTTGCTTCAAGAGCTTTTCTCGCATCGCTCAAAGCGGCGCTGTCACCTCTGTCGGCTGCATCGCAAAGACGAACATAATCCTCCATGGGGAATTTGGAGTCTATTGGAAGCAGGGTGAATTTACTGCTGTCGTCACTGGAGGGAATACGCACCGCAAACTCAACTCGCTTGCCTGAGTTTTTAACAGTTTCCACATTCTTTTCGTACATTTTCGGGATAGTCTGATCGAGAATAGCTTCCAGCTGAACCTCTGCCCAGGTACCCCTTGCCTTAACGTTTGTAAGGACTCTGTTAAGGCTGCTGATGTTATCAGTAACACCCGTTGAAAGCTCTTTCATTTCACCTAAGGATTTATAGAGATTTTCCAGCTGCTGGGAGACAGTTTTAAAGGAGCTGTCAAGGCGTGCAGAAAGGGTAGAGGTAAGTTTTTCATCAACAGTCTCCCTCATCTGATCGAGCTTCTTCTCGTTGCTCTCCTGCATTCTCGTCATATAAATTTCAAGGGTTTTAAGTTGTTTTTCGTTATTTGCCGCATTGGTCATAGCAATTTTATTGAGGGCATCCCTTGTTTCTATTACAAAGGACTGCTGCTGCTTTATGTTCTGCTGCATCATATCGGAAAGCTTTGTGTTCATGCTCTCCATACCTTTTGACATCTCGCTTCTCATATTCATCTGATGCCTTGCGGTTTCGTCACGGTTGCTTCTCATTTCCTCGGAAACACGTCTGTCATTTCTGTTTACAAGCTCCGCAACGGTTCCCAGTCTTTCGGATACGGCAGAAATCTGCGCCGAAATTTCCGAAAAGCGTTTTTCATCTGCACCTGTATTTTTCTGTTTTGAAACCATAAGAATCAAAACTATTGATAATACCGCCGAAAGTGCGGCAAAAATCACTGCAAGGATTTCCATAAATTAAAATAACCTCCGCTGAAAATTCATTGTATACAACATAATTATATCAATACCTGAGTTTGTAGTAAAGGTATATAGGCTTGAAAATAATTTAACAATCTTATGTTGAAGTTGCACAAAAGTGTTTTTGCAATATTTAACACGTATTAAAAATATTCTTATTTAAACATTTAAAAAAGTCTTTTAATCTGATACCATATCGTTAAAAAGGAGGATTTACGATGCTCGCTGATTACGATTTCAAATACACAGGTATAATGAAAGGCTCTATGGAGTCCATCCCAATTGGAAACGGCGATTTAGGAGCCAATATTTGGGCGGAAAAGGACGGAATATATTTTATGCTTTCGAAAACCGATGCATTCAGCCGACTGCACCGACTGCTTAAAACAGGATTTTTAAAATTCACTCTGCCAAACAGCAGATGTTTTGATTCGCTGGATTTTCACCTCTCCCTCAAGGAGGGAATACTTAAAATTAAAAATGAAGATATATCTTTCCAGATATACGCTGATGCAAATAGTCCTGTTTACGTTATGGACATCAGCGGAGATATCGGCGGATGCTCTCTTTCAATTATAAACTACCGCAGTAAGTCCGAAAAAATAGACCCCGCAGACAGGAGTAACTATCAGCTTAACCACGATAAAAATACCCATATGGATTTTGACTGCACAGAGGATGCTGACATAGTATTTTCCGCCGGTGAGGGAACCTTGGGGCAGTATCACAGAAACAGCGAATCCCTTTATAAATTCAGCTTAAAGCACCAGCATCTGGAAGACTATGAGGGAAACGACCCGTTAACCGGACTGACTTTCGGATTTTTAGCTTTTACTCCCGATGCCAATGTAAAAGGTGAATCCCTCCAATTTAAACCGGGTACGAAAAATACTCGTGTGATTATCCACAGTCTTTGCGAAAAATGTGGAAAACCCGAAGAGTTCACTGACAAAATCAAAAATATTCCGGAGACGGACAGGGAAAAACATATTTCTTACTGGAAAGAGATGTGGAATAAAAGCTATGTATATATTAGCGGCTCTAAAAAAGCAGAAAAACTTACACAGGGATATATTTTACAGCGGTATATGAATATCTGCGCCGGCAGGGGAAAATATCCCATTAAATTCAACGGTTCAATATTCACCTGTCAGCCGTCGCCTCACAGAAAGGAAAATATGGATTACCGCAACTGGGGAGGATATTACTGGCTGCAAAACACAAGGCTTATTTACTGGAATATGCTTTATTCCGGCGACTATGAGCTTATACTTCCGTTTTTCAGACTCTATACTGATAACCTTGACTTTGCAAAATACAGAACTCAGAAATATTTCGGATATGACGGAGCTTTTTATCCGGAAACCATGAGCATTTTTGCCGCCTATGCCGACACAAACTACGGATGGAACCGTGATTCACTGGAAGACGGAGTAACGGAAAACACATATATACGCTATTACTACTGCGGAGCTCTCGAAGTCTCTCTTATGATGCTTTTATACTGCCGCAATTCAGGTGACAGTGAATTTTTAAAGGAAGAGTGTCTGCCTTTTGTTTACGAAAACCTTAAAGTCTTTAAAAACCGCTTTACTCTTCCCGATGGTTCAATGAAATTTCAGCCCACATCATCCCTTGAAACGTGGCAAAACTGTATTGACGATTCCCCCAACATAGCTGGACTTAAAGCGGTATGCGAAGCCCTGAAAACTTTTTCGGAAGCTTCCGAGGAATTAAAGGAATTTGCAGACAGCATTCTGAAAGCCCTGCCGAAGCTGCCCATTGGCAAAAAGGGATTCAAAAAGGTGGTTTTGCCTTTCAGCGAAAATGTGGATAAGGTTAAACGCAACTGTGAAAACCCTGAACTTTACACTGTTTTCCCCTACGGAATTTATAAAATAGGGGAGGAAGATTTAGATATAGGAATAAACACATTCAAAAAGAGAAAGGAAAAAGCCTCTTGCGGATGGCAGCAGCACGGAATACAGGCTGCATTTTTAGGCCTTAAAAAAGAGACATTCAAAGAGATAGTAAGGAACTGCGAAAACACAAACAAAAACTGCATTTTCCCTGCCTTTTACGGTCCCAACTACGACTGGCTTCCCGACCAGGATAACGGCTCAGTGATGAATATTGCCATAACAAAAGCTCTTGTACAGTCAAACAGTGAAAAGATATTTCTTTTCCCGGCATGGGATAAAAAATTAAGCGTTTCATTCAGGCTTCCCGTCGACGATAATTTTATCACAGTCAAGTATGAAAGGGGCAGAAAGCCGGAATATTCTTTCGATAAACCCGAAAGCCGTGAAGTTTTAGTAATGTAAAAAAACAAAAAGCTCTCAGGAATCAACCTGAGAGCTTAAATTCTGGAGCGGATGACGAGGCTCGAACTCGCTACCTCCACCTTGGCAAGGTGGCGCTCTACCAGATGAGCTACATCCGCAAACAGCGTAAGGATATTTTATCACAGATTTTACGTTTGTCAACATCAGAAATAAAAAATCTGTGATAATTTTCTCCCCGCTGAAAATTCAACTTTTAATCGGCTCTGACGTTTATTGTCATCCCTCCGCTTTCGCCGCACTGGGAAAGAGTCACAGCCAAACTGTCATTTACATATCCCATATAGTTAAGCATCGGTATTTCGTTTTCATAATATTCGTCATATTCCTCCCTTTTTACATTGTCAGACTCAAGAACGGAGATATATTCCCTCGCTTCCTCCAATGTAAAATTTTCAAAGGAAAAGGAATAGATTTTCCAGCCGTCGGAATCGCTTTCCGTAAGTACATATACATCGGCATTTTCCGGAGCGGGGATGTTTTCAAAGAGATATTCCTCTTTCCACACTTCAAGGGGCAGCTGTGGAGCCTTTAAGAGATTACTGTTTTCTGTAGTTTCTTCGTTATATCCCTGTGCACCGGAGCATCCGGTAAACATAGTTATAGTCAATGTAAAGACAATAACTGAAAGAATAATTTTAATTTTTGAGAAATTAACAAGTGTACGGTTCATAATAAACGCTCCGTTTAATTATCAATCTCAGATTTTACTGGCTGTTAAATTTTCTTTTAAGATATACAGAATATATCAAAAGACCTGCAATAACGGCAAAAACCCCGGCATAAAACAATATCAGTAAAATATTGCCGAAGCCTCCCATTACCTGAATGTTTGTGGAGCTGTCAGCGTATCCGATAACGTTACTCATGGACATATGCTTGTATATGTAATATCCCGTAAAGGCCGCTGCCGCAATTATAAAAGCTATTATCACTCTTATAATATTCTTTCTCTTTTTAATGCACTTTTTCTGCTCAGAGGTTAAATCTGCGCTTTTTATAACATCCTTTACAAACTCCTTTGGTGTTCCGAGACGTTTTATTAAATCGCTTTCGCTTTCACCGTGCTCTTTTGCCGAATCAAAAGCTTCCCTCAGCTCCTCCAAAACAGAGCTTTTCAAATCATCGGGCACACTGAGCTTTCTTTTAACTGCTTTTATGTATTTCTCTTTATTTATCATTGTTCTTTTCCTCCTCAGAAAGAGTCATAAAGGAATTTACACACTCAACATAATCCTGCCAGAAACTTTTCATGGCGCTGAGCGCCGCTTTTCCCTCGTCCGTTGCGGAATAATATTTCTTTGTTCCGCCATTGGCAGAGGAGGGAGCAGTTCTACTCTTTATAAGTCCGTTCTTTTCGAGTCTGTATAAAACAGGATATACCGTTCCTTCTCTGGTGTATCCGAAAATTCTTCCGCCTTTTTCGTTGAGATTTGTTATTATCTCATATCCGTAGGTTTCCTTTTCGCTTATAAGGCTCAGCAGTATCATTTCAAGGGAACCTTTTTTAAATTGCTGCTCGTATTTATTTTCCACTTTAATCTCCCTTGCTTTGCTATTTTGTATTACTAAGTAGTGAAGTAAAAATATCACATTTTTATAGGATTGTCAACAGATAAATAAACTTGTCCTTTAAAATACGCTTAAATCCCTCGAAACCCTTGACTTATAAGGATAAAACTGATATAATACCATCCTGCCGGTTTATGTTTACCGGCAATCCTTGCTCCGGAAAAGGTCCGGGGCCAAAGACCAGAAGGAGGTGCTTTTAGATGGCAAACCAGAACAGCTATGAAACAATGCTTGTTTTCTCCGTCAAGAACGGCGAGGAGAAGGCACAGGAGCTTGTAGCAAAGTTCAAGGCTCTCATGGAGGCTAACGGAACTGTCGAGAGCGTTGACGAGTGGGGCAAGCGCAGACTCGCTTACCTTATCGACGACGAGCCCGAGGGATACTATGTTGTTGTTAACCACACATGTGCTCCCGAGTTCCCCGCAGAGCTTGACCGTGTTCTCAAGATTACTGATGGCGTGCTTCGTTCACTCATCGTAAAGAAGAACTGAGGAGGCCCTGAAAATGCTTAACTGTGCAGTTATCATGGGCAGGCTTACAGCCGACCCGGAGCTTCGTACAACCCCTAACGGAATTTCCGTAACAAGCTTTTCCGTTGCAGTTGACAGAAGCTACCAAAGAGCAGGTGAGGAAAGGCAGACAGACTTTATAAACGTCGTCGCCTGGAGAAACACTGCTGAATTTGTTTCCCGCTATTTCCGCAAAGGTTCCATGATTGCGGTGCAGGGTTCAATCCAGACCCGCAACTATGAGGACAGAAACGGAAACAAGAGAACAGCATTCGAAATTGTTGCGGATAACGTAAGCTTCTGCGGTTCAAAGAGCGAAAGCGGAACCACCGGAGGAGCTCCTGCAAGACAGGCTGCACCCGCAGCGCCGGCTCCGTCTTTTTCAACGGGCAGCGCAGACGATTTCGACGATTTAAGTTCGGACGAAGAATTACTTCCGTTCTAAGATTAAATAAGGAGGAAATGTTTCATGGCATACGATAAGAATGACCGTGGCGGAAGACCTAACAGAAAAGGCCGCAAGAAGGTTTGCGCTTTCTGTGTTGATAAGGTTGAGGCTATCGACTACAAGGATGTTCAGAAGCTTCGCAAGTTCACATCTGACAGAGCAAAGATTTTGCCCCGTCGTGTAACAGGAACCTGCGCTCGTCATCAGAGAGAGCTTACAACAGCTATTAAGCGTGCTCGTATAGTTGCTCTTCTCCCCTACACAAGCGACTGATTTTAATTTCATATGAAATTAATTTTCCCCTGCTGGTTTCAGCAGGGGATTTTTTTACTGTTTTTTAATTAGAAAAACAAACATTTAAGTTTAAAATCAAATTATTTCAAAGGCAAACCGTTTTTGTCTCTAAATATACCGAATGCGATCAGTAATATATCAATAAACCATCCAACACCAAATAAGCCTAAAGTGAAGAAATAGACAATACCCCATCCTGTTTTTCCGACATAGAACTGATGTAAACCAAAATATCCGAAAAGGAAACAAAGTATCAATGCCAAAATTTTACTTTTTGAGCTTACTGTTTCAACTGTCTGCCGGTAATTCTCAGATACAGAATCATTTAAAATGATTTTAGGCTGAACAATTATTTGCTTTTCATAATATTCAGGCTCTTTTTGAACTTTCTCTTCAGGAACTTCCATTTCATATCTTCAATATTCACAGACATTTGTTTTCATTAAAGCTCCGCACATCGGACATATTTTTGACATTTCTCTCTTCCCCTCTTTTAATGTTTTCGGAAAACGTATTTATCTGCGTAAACCAAACATTAATAAAACTTTAATGTCTCTAATCTTCTTATAAGTATAATATACCATGCTATTAAATTCTATTTTAGGCAAATAAAATTTTTGAACTTATTATTATACAAAATGTCAAAGATTATTTTAATATTTTTACTCAATCAAAGTATTTTGTGAATTCAGAATTTTAATTTCCTCGCTGATATTTTAAAATATCAGCGCTATAAAAAGTATAATATATATGTTTTTTGCGTTTCAATATTTACTTTTTGATTTAAACCAAAGCCCTTGAAAGCTTTTTACAGCAGAAAATAATATTTTTTAAACAGATTTTATTAATTCACTTGCAGTGTTGGAATTTTTTGTTTATAATGCTTTATAACAAACACTCTATGAGGTGAAATAATATGAATATTATTCCAAAACCATTAAAAGCTTCTTTAACAGGCGGAACCGTATTTTTTTCTTCCGGAACAAAAGTAAACGGCGATTTTCCTCTTACTGCGGAATATGCCCTTAAAATTCTTTCAGCTAAACCGGAAGCTCCTGAAAACGTTATCAATTTTGTAAAAGACGATTCGATTGCAGAAGAAGGATATTCCATCACTTGCAGCGACGAAAACATAACCGTAAAAGCTTCGGAGGAAAGGGGAGCATTTTATGGCTTTATAACCCTTTGTCAGCTTGCAGGAAAAAATAACAGCTTTGACGCTGTATCCGTTGAGGATGCTCCAAAATACAGCCACAGAGGCTTTATGCTTGACAGTGCACGTCATTTTTGGACTGTAGAAAAAGTAAAACAGATTCTCGACGTTATGACAATGCTTAAAATGAACATATTCCACTGGCATCTCACAGATGACCAGGGCTGGAGAGTAGAGATCAAAAAGTATCCTCTTCTTACAGAGAAAGGATGCATAAGAGACAGCACACCTGTTTCTCTTAAAGGTTATGCACGCAAAAAAGAAGAAAGAGATTACACAGAATACGGCAGAGGTCTTTTTTATACACAGGAACAAATTAAAGAAATTGTAGCTTACGCAAAAGAGAGAAATATAAACGTAATTCCCGAAATTGATATGCCCGGTCACCTTGTTGCGGCAATAGCCTGTTATCCTGAGCTTTCCTGCACGGGAGAAAAAACAGACGTTTCAAACCGCTGGGGAATTATGGATAATATAGGCTGCTGCGGAAAAGAAAATGTCTATAACTTTGCAAAGGATGTTATTGATGAACTTTGCGAGTTGTTCCCGTATCCTTATTTCCATATCGGCGGAGACGAAGTTCCGAAAAAACGCTGGAAAAAATGTCCCGCATGTCAGGCAAAAATAAAAGAACTGGGACTCAAAAACGAAGATGCTCTTCAGGGATATTTCAATAATGTTATTTGTGAATATTTAAAGAGTAAAGGCAGAACTACCGTCGGCTGGAACGAAATTCTCGACGCTTCAGAGGGACTCGATAAAAATATTATTCCTCAGTGGTGGGTTAAGAGAAAGCCCGGCGAAAACCTTGAGCTTAAATGGCTTAAAAACGGCGGTAAGATGATAATTTCTCTTGTAGACTACGTTTATATGGATCATGCCTTTGCAATAAGACCCCTTGAAAAGACATACTCCTTCAGTGCGGCTGTTCTCGGTATAACAGATGATACAAATGTTATAGGTATGGAAGCTCCTCAGTGGACAGAATATGTACGCAACGAGAAAAAATTCGACCTTAATACATATGTAAGACTTATCGCTATTGCAGAAGCTGCATGGACAGCTGAAAATCTCAAAGATTACGATGATTTTGAAAAACGTATGGAAAATATGAGAGATTATTTTGCATCTATAGGCGCAAAGCTTGCCCCTCCTCAGATTTATCACGGCAAAACCGTATCTCCGATTTTCAGCAGAGTGGCAAACGGATGGAAAATGTGGCGTAAAGACCCGAATTTTGAGCTTAAAATGGCGGAAAAATACGGTTTTTAAATTAATTTCTTAAATAAAAATTTTCAGCCTGTACAGCTACTGTACAGGCTGATTTATTCTATGACCCACAATGTTTCAACAAAGGCAGCAATTTCGGAACAATTTTTTTTGAAGCTAATAGAGAAAATTTTAAATGATGAAGTTGTATCGTGTTCCTAAAACGGTCCGACAAGTCCCCCCATAATACACCCCTCCGAAAAGAATTGGTGACTTTCTTCCGGAAAAAAACAACTGCATTATGTTCTAAATCATCTTGAACAGACATTAAAGCAGCTTTGCACTTAGGCGAGTCATAAAAACATTTTATATGGCTGCAAAATTAAACAGAATTGAATTTAAATTCAAAACCTTTAATTTAATAATATCACAGGTTTTCTATGCGTCAATACGCTAACAGAGAACTTTTAAAAATAAAATAAATATATTTTTCTACATTTATAAAATAAATAAAAAAAGAAAGTACCTTTATAAATGTACTTTCTTTTTAATAAAGTTTGAATTTCAGAATAAATTCAAGATATTTCTTTAATATATTAACGCTTTGGTACCTATTATAAATTTGAGTGGAAGTGCATTTTCTGACTATCACTCCTAAAAGCCCTCCCGGAGTTTTAACGCTGGGATAAACTCCCAAAATCAGAAAATTAATCAATGTACCTACTGCATAGACATCGGTGGCAAAAGTAGATTCCGAAGCCCCGAACTGTTCGGGAGCAGCATAGTTAACTGTTCCCAGTTTATTTGTATCTTTCTTTTTTGTCCCCGTTACAAAACGTGAAATACCCAAATCAATAAGCACGGCTGTTCCGTCGTCTTTTATAATTATATTTTCCGGTTTAACGTCACGGTGAACAATATTAAGGCTATGGAGGACAGAAAGAGCGGAACAAATATCAATTGTGTATTTTATAACATCGGGTTTACTTAGAGGAAAATTTTCGGCCTTTTGGCTTAAAGTAATTCCTTCAACATATTCTTCCAACACGGTAACATTTTTTTCACCTGAACAAACATCATAAATTTCAGGTAAATTTTTACTTTTTAATCCAATCAGTTTTCTAAAAACACTTTCATTTCGGTTTTTAGATTCTATTTTTATAAGCTTTTTATCGGTTTTTTTATGCCTGTAAAGCTCAACTTTATTTGAATCACAGTCCCTTATTATTTCAAGCTTTTCAAAATTTTCAGAAAGATTATTTTCGAAATATTCCAATAAAGTATTTTTCATTTAAGTTCATTTTCCTTTTGAAAACTAAGTAATTCATTTAACTCAAAAACTGTAAGCTCATGGTTTATGGCGTATATTATGATACTGTCTCTTCTAAATCTCGGATACAGCTCAGATAAACCACAAATCCTTAAAGTTTTTTGGCAGTCATCAAGGGACAGATGCATGGCTAATATAAGCCTTATAATTTTATCTCTCGAAGGAATCTTTTTTCCTCCCACAACTTCGTAATAGTAGGCATAAGCAAATTCAGAACGATTAATAATATCAAAACTGCTTAGTCCGGATTTTTCTATTAAATTATGCCAATGCTCTTTTAAATCGGAATTTTCGATTGTATAAGGATTATTCTTAAAATATTCCTCTAAAGAAATCTCCTTTTTCTCAAGTTCTTTCATAAGCTCTGACGTGCTCTTTATGTACTTTTCAACTACAGTTTTAATCTCTTTCCCCATTACATCACCTAATGATATTTTATAGAATTATAACTATTTAAAAGTCATTATATAATAATTATATCAAAATGTTAATATCATAAAATAATTTTTCAAGTATTTTTAGCTATTTTTTCATTTTTCTCTGATTTTTTTATATTCTTCAAAATATCTATTTCCAAAAATCTCATTTGATTTTCCTGAAAAATGTATAATATCATCTCCGCCGTTTCCGCAAAGTCCCTGGGAGGACACAAAGCCACAATAAGCAGTTTCATTTATAACTTCTTTAATTGCCTCACGTACGCTGTCTGCATTTTCCTGTTGTTTATACCATTCTTCAACCATATCCCCCGCAACAAAAGGAAGATAGGGCATATTTAATTCAAAACGTATTCCTCTTATAAGAGATGAAAAATTTTCTTTATAATATTCCTTTGTAACTCCGTTAATAACATCGGTTTCACCTTGATGCCATAAAATTGCCACTATTTTGTTATCGGGATTTCCAAGCTTTATTCTTTTTGCCATGTCAACAGCGTTTAAATAAAGATAATCCTTTCTGCCCCAGCCGCTGTCTGAAAAGCCTGTTCCGCCTACTGCCGCACGAACAAACAGAAGCTTTCTTCCGGGACGCAGTATTTCTTTTTCATATCTCTTTCCGAAAAACAAATAAAATCCACTCATGCCGTGAGGTCTAAGACCTGCTGTTTTAAAAACATACTGTCTCAAAGGAAAAGTAGGATTTCTTTTTGTGTTAAATCTCTCACTGCGAAAAAGTTCTTTTATTCTTTCGTCAGGCTCATAATTTACTTCGCCTTTTCCGTATCCCACAGCATTTGACTGTCCTGCAAGAATTACAACGTCATAGGGTTCTTTATATACCTTTGATTTCAAATTCTTTATGTTTATCATTTTCTTCTCCTTTAATTTTTTCATCTTTATTACTGAAAAGTATTTATAAAAATATAAAAAGTAAAATAAATCTGAAAATTCATTTATGAAATTCAATATTACATTAATACTAAATATTTAGTTATTATACTATTTTACTTTCTATTTTTCTATATTTTTAAAGGTTTTTTTTAAAAAAGTAAAATTTATATTGTTTTTTTCAATTTATTACTTTAAACTCAGATATTAAGATAATATTTTTAATATACCAATATTGACGCATAGCTTCAACGAAATATAAAATATCACCGCTGAGCTGAAAAAAAGGTAATTTCTTGGCAGAAAATTTTTATAATAATCAATTAATTAGAAAAATTTTCTTTTTTCTTATAATTTCAATTTTTAATTTGAAAAAACAAATTTAAGATAAATACAGGAGGTAAAAATTAATGAAAAAGCTTTCTTTAATTTTAGCGGCAATTATACTTATTCTTTCTTTAACTGCATGTGCAATGCCATGGAGTAAAAGTTCCGATGGCTATACTCAAATTTCCTATGAAGAAGCTAAAAAAATGATCGACGAAAGAGACGATATAATAATTCTCGATGTACGTACTCAGGAGGAATTCGAAGGCGGATATATAAAAGGAGCTATACTTTTCCCAAGTCAGGAAGTTAATGAAGAGACAGCCGCTCAAAAGCTCCCCGATAAAGACCAGACAATACTTATTTACTGTTCAAGCGGGGGAAGAAGCAAAAAAGTAGCACAGCAGCTTGTAGATATGGGTTATACAAATATTTATGAATTTGGCGGAATAAACTCTTGGCCCTATGAGGTGCAGTATTAAAAGAAAAACTAAACTTTTATTGTATGCTGAAACTAAACTTCATACATAACATAATCAAATAAATAAACCGTACATTTGCCTGCGCTTAAGGTTATCTGAGCCTAATCCGCAGGCATTTATATTTATTCTTTACTGTTAGTTGGTGTGCGTCATGCCTGCAAGCTCAGCTTGCTGTGCGGCTTGCGTGCAGGTTTAACCTGCTTGATTTTAGTGAAAAAAGCGGATATAATTTACTTAAATTTACTTCCCGGGAGGGATAAAACTTTGGCTACTCTTAAGGATATTGCTGAAAAAACAGGTGTTTCTGTTTCCGCCGTTTCCCGTGTTTTAAACATGGATGATTCTATAAGCGTTTCGGCTGAGACAAGAAGAAAAATATTTGAAGCGGCAAAAGAACTGGGCTATAATTCAAAATCAAAAGTTAAAAATCAAAACATTCGTGAAAACCTTAAAATGGGAATAGCTCAAATGTTTGAGATGGAACAGATTATGGAGGACGTCTATTATCTCTATATGAAAACCGCTCTTGAAGAAGCTTGCTTTGCACGGAATATAGAAACCACAAGCCTTTTCAGAAATTCTCAGGGACAGTTTGTAATGAACGGTACAGGAAATCTCGACGGAATTTTTGCAATCGGAAGCTTCAATAAAGAAGAGATAGAAAGCTTTCACAAATACACAGATAACATAGTCTTTGTGGATTCTACTCCCGACGATGAAAAGTATTATGCCGCTGTTCCGAATTTTCA
Organism: uncultured Oscillospiraceae bacterium; assembly: GCA_949289045.1. Taxonomy (GTDB): domain Bacteria; phylum Bacillota; class Clostridia; order Oscillospirales; family Acutalibacteraceae; genus UMGS263. The sequence goes on along the minus strand of CASEMN010000011.1, from coordinate 25,077 downwards.
TCTTGGAGTACGCCAGGCAGTAAACCGTCTCATAGATGCCGGACATAAAAAAATAGGCTTTATCGGCAGCCATTTTACATTGCAGGAAACCCGTGACTTAATCCTTGACAACAGACTTTATTATTTCAGAAACATGCTTACTGAAAAAGGTCTTTACCGTGAAGAGTTTATACTCAACTCTGAAATGAATTCAAAAAGCTCCTTTGAAGTTCTGAGTAATTTCTTCAATACTTCCGATGAATATCCAACAGCAATTTTTATCTCCTCCGACGCAATGGCTCAAGGCGTTATTAAAGCCATCACAAACGCCGGACTTTCAATTCCTGATGACATAAGCCTTATAAGCTTTAACGATACCTTACTTTCACAAAATGCAATGCCTCCGCTTTCATCTGTAAGGGTGCTTCAAAGGGAGATTGCAGACGCCGCCGTAAGGTCAATGGAAGAGCAGAGAAAAGGCTCAGCTCATCCCTATAAAACCGTTATTCCCTGCGTTTACATTGAGCGAAACAGCGTAAAAAATTTAAAATAAAATCGAGATTTGTCGTAAATAAATCTTTCAAATTATTGTGGAAAATGACCTTTGAAAAATCGTTGTTTTCCACATTTTTTTAACTTAAATTTGTTCATATATTGTATTTCAAGTGATATTCTAACTATTTTAACAGCTTTTTAACAGGTTTCTACATGTTATCCACACGAATTATAAACATTTTCCACATTGTTTTTAACATTTTTTTATCGGCAAAAGTTGCACAAAAGCGTGCAACTTTTTCTCTATTACATCTTATATATGAAAGCTATTAAACTCATCATTGAAAGGATGTAAAAATTATGTTAAAATTATTGGGTAATGAAAATGGGGTATTGTGCGAAAAAAGAGCCGATTATTTCGACAGAAAAGACCGTTTTCCATGGACTGAAATTACGGTTAAGGTAGTCCCCGATGAGATTAAGGAGAAAGATAAAATGAATTCCCTTCAGGAAATTTGGACCTGTGTTCTTGAACACTGCAAAGGAAAAATGACAGAAGTTGCCTTTGACACATGGATTAAACCTCTTAAACTTACCGACTTTGAAGACGGCGTATTTATCATAGAGGCAGACGCAGAATTTTCAAGAACTCTTGTAGAAAACAAGTTTTCAAAAACCCTCGCCGAAGCTTTTGAAAGCGCAACAGGCTTTACAACGGATTTTAAAATTACGGTAAAGAAACCTCAAACTTCAAAACCCGATACAGAAAGCGAATCTTCAAACGTTAAAACAGCCGATGAGCTTCCCGTTACATACCGTAAAAAGATAGTAAGCGACTATACTTTCGATACTTTCGTTGTAGGTTCTTCAAATAAATTTGCTTATGCTGCAGCACAGTCTGTAGCCAAAAATCCCGGAAAAACCTACAATCCGCTTTTTATTTACGGAAATTCCGGTCTTGGCAAAACCCATCTTTTAAATGCAATCTGCTGTGAGATTAAAGAAAACAATCCAGATGCAGAAATCATATACACAAGCGGTGAAGACTTTACAAATGAGCTTATTTCTTTCCTTACAACGGACAAGCTCACATCAGTTTTCCATAATAAATACAGAAACGCCGATATCCTTTTAATCGACGATATCCAGTTCCTTTCCGGTAAAGTAAGAACTCAGGAGGAGTTTTTCCATACCTTTGAAACTCTCAATAAGGCAGGAAAACAGATAGTTCTCACCTCCGACCGTCCTCCAAAGGAGATAATGACTCTCGAAGAGAGACTTAAAACACGATTCGAATGGGGACTTATAGCAGATATCCAGCCGCCGGATCTTGAAACAAGAATGGCTATAATAAGAAGAAAAGCCGCTTCCCTTAATTTTGATATAAGCGACGATGTAATTCAGTATCTTGCTGAGAAAATAAAGAAAAATATCCGTCAGCTCGAGGGAGCCGTTAAAAAGCTCAAAGCCTATAACGATATTGAAGGACACGCTCCTACTCTCTCTATGGCACAGATAGCTATAAAAGATATCCTCAGCGATACCCAGCCTATTCCCGTAACAGTTGAAAAGATAATAAACGAGGTTGCAAGAACCTTTAATATATCCCCGGAAGAGATTAAGGGCAAAAGACAGGATGCAAATATCTCCGCCGCAAGACAGGTTGCAATCTATGTTGTAAATGAAATCACAGGAATGTCACTTAAAGCAGTTGGAGCCGAATTCGGAGGAAAGGATCACTCTACAATCCTTTATAATATAAGAAAAGTAAAGGATAAAATGAGTAAAAATGCAGCTTTCAAAGCCACTGTAACAGATATAATCACTAATATAAAAGACAGCTGATTTTTAACAGTTTCTTCCACATTCCACACACATGTTTCCACAGCTCGTTGGAAAACTAAAAACCTTTAAAATCCTTAACAAATTTTTCCTTTAACTTAAACATTTTGAAAAGTCCGAAAAATCCATAATTCAAAAGGCTTTCGTGGCTTTTTCAACAGTTTCAACAGGCCCTACTGTTACTACTAAAAAATATAATATATATTTATTTAAATAATCCGGAAAAAACTTTTCCGGTCTTTCAGGAGGTAAATGGAATGAAGATAGTTTGCAGCACTGAAACTCTTTCTCAGGCATGTCAGAACGTCCAAAGAGCAGTTTCTACTAAAACCTCGATACCCGCAATTGAAGGTATTCTATTAAAAGCCGAAAACGGCAGACTCTATCTTACAGGATATGATCTTGAAGTAGGTATAAACACATCAATCGAAGCAAAAACAGAGCAGGAGGGCAGCATCATCCTCAATGCCCGCTATCTTTGTGATATTATCCGCCGTCTTCCCGATGAGGAAGTTGAAATCGAAGCCGATGCAAGACAGCTTTGCTATATAAGAAGCGGTGAAACAAATTATTCTCTTAACGGAATTTCTGCGGAAGAATATCCCGAACTTCCCAGCGTTACCGGAGGAGCTCCTGTTATAATCGATCAGGGAATACTCAAAAACATGATAAGACAGACTATTTTTGCCGTTGCCGACAATAACAGCAATGTTGTTTATACGGGCATAAAGTTTGAGATAGAAAAAAATCAGATAAAGCTCATTGCAGTTGACGGCGTTCGCCTTGCAATAAGAACCGAAGAAATCGACTATGACGGTGAAGAGCTTTCATTTATCGTCCCCGGAAAAACACTTTCCGAGGTTATGAAGCTTATAGACGAAGAAGAGGCAGATGTTTCTCTCGGAGTAGGTAAAAGACATATTGTATTTGAAGTTAACGGATACAGCATTGTTTCAAGACTTCTTGAAGGCGAGTTCCTTGATTATAAGAGCGCTGTGCCTGCATCTTTTACAACAACAGTAAGAGTAAGCACAAAAACTCTTATGAGCAGTATCGACAGAACATCTCTTCTTATTACTGACAGGCTCAAAAGCCCTGTAAGATGCATTTTTGATGACAACACCATTAAAATTTCCAGCATCACTTCTCTTGGTACTGCAAACGATAAAATTTCCGCTCAGATTGACGGCGACAGAATAGAAATCGGATTCAACAACAGATTCCTTATTGAAGCTCTCAGAGTATGCGATACAGATGAGGTACTCATAAAGCTCAACAGCCCTGTTTCACCGATTATCATTCTTCCTCCCGAGGGAGAAAGCTTCCTGTTCTTAGTGCTTCCCGTAAGACTCAAGTAGCAAACTGAGTTTGCATCCAATCCGCACAGCAGGCTGAGCCTGCAGGCATGACGCACACCGACTGACAGAAATGTTCAACTATAAGTGCCTGCGGCGGATTGAATCCGCAAACAATTCGCACACTGACGTACAGTGAAAAATAAATCAGCCTGCACAGGAGGATTTTTCATATGAAGATAAAAGTTAAGGTTAAGGAAAAACCGAAAAAAATAATAGAGATAAATTCTCCGTTTATAAAGCTGGATGCATTTTTAAAGCTTGCCGACGCGGTGCAAAGCGGAGGACACGCTAAAATTGCCATACAAAACGAAGAGGTAAAGGTAAACGGAGAAATCTGTACCGCAAGAGGCAAAAAGCTCAGAAACGGCGATATTGCCGAATTTGACGGAAGGCTCTATGAGGTAAAAGCAGATGAAAGCGCTGACTCTTAAAGCGAAGAACTACAGAAACATAAAAGAGATGTCAATAAATACAGACCCGGGCATAAATCTTATCTGCGGCGATAACGCCCAGGGTAAGACAAATCTTATAGAAGCACTGTGGCTTTTTACCGGCTGCAAAAGCTTCAGAGGGTCAAGGGACAGCGAGCTTGTGGCTTTCGGAGAAGAAAGAGCAAATCTCGAATTCGAGTTTTACTCAGAGGGCAGAGAGCAAACCGCCGAAATAATAATTGACAAAAAGCGCAGCGGAACTCTTAACGGAATCAAAATGCAGAGCGTAAGAGAGCTGATAGGCGTTTTCAGCGCAGTTGTTTTTTCACCCGTTCACCTGAGTATAGTAAAAGGTTCACCTGAGGAGAGAAGAAAATTTATAGATATGGCTGTGGCTCAGTCAAAGCCGCTGTATGCAAAATCTCTGGCAGGATACAATAAAGTTTTGAAGCAGAGAAACGTGCTTTTAAAAAGTCTTTATTCAAATCCATCCCTTGCAGATACCCTTGATGTATGGGATGAAAGGCTTGCTGCTTACGGCGCCGATATTGTTGTTTACCGCTATGAATACACAGAGCACCTTAAAAAAGAAGCAGTGCAGATTTATGAAGAGCTTTCCTCCAGCAAAGAAAAATTCACTTTCGAATATGCGCCTACAATAAGAAATATTATATTGGACGGCGATAATATATCAGAAGAAAAAGCCGATAAGGGAAAGATACCCTTTGATGAAAAAGGAAATCCCGATTACGGCGAAATCAAAAGAAGACTTTATTCTAATCTTGTAAAACACAGAAAAGATGATATATCAGCCGGAACAACCTCTGTGGGACCCCATAGGGATGACTTTGAAATAAAGGTAAATTCGGTTTCGGCACGTTCATTTGGTTCACAGGGACAGCAGCGCTCCTGTGCCCTTGCCTTAAAGCTTGCAGAAGCGGAGGTTTTAAGAAAGATTACAGATACTTCTCCCGTAATACTTCTTGACGACGTTATGAGTGAGCTTGACCCATCGAGGCAGGACTATATTTTGAACCGCATAAAGGACAAGCAGGTTTTTATCACCTGCTGCGATTTGACTCCCGCACTTAATATGTGTGCCGGCAAGGTATTCGAAGTAAAAAACGGCGAAGTAAAAGAATATATCAAAAAATGATTTAAGATAAAATTTTTAAGGCTTGGAGGTAATCGAAAATGTATCTGCATTTGGGACAGGATACAGTAGTTACCCTTGACAAAATAATAGGCATTTTCGACCTTGACACAGCCACTGTGGCAAAGGCGTCGAGGGATTACCTTACCGCCGCAGAGAAAGCCGGGGATGTTATAAACGTCTCCTATGAGCTTCCGAAATCCTTTATTGTCTGCGAGGATAAGGAGAGAAAAAGCGGAAGAGTGGTTTACATTTCACAGATTTCCTGTCAGACCCTCTTAAAGAGAACGGGATTTGTAGGCAATCTTGCAAATATAGAGAGAAATATGAAGTAGAAGGCTTTTGTTAAGAAAAGAAGGAGGTTTTTGAGATGGAAAATCTTGAAAACACAATGAATGGCAACCTTGACCCTGAAATTGAAGAGGTTATGGATACCCTTGTTACTGAAGAATATGACGCAAGTCAGATTCAGGTTTTGGAAGGTCTTGAAGCTGTACGTAAAAGACCCGGTATGTACATAGGCTCAACGGGACCGAAAGGTCTTCATCACCTTGTCTATGAGATTGTCGATAACTCCATAGACGAAGCCCTTGCAGGCTGTTGTACACATATCGAAGTTGAAATACTTCCCGGAGACGTTATTACCGTAAGGGATAACGGACGCGGTATTCCCGTTGATATCAATGAGAAAATGGGACTTCCTGCTGTTACTGTTGTTCTTACAGTTCTCCATGCGGGCGGTAAATTCGGCGGCAGCGGATACAAGGTATCCGGCGGCCTTCATGGCGTTGGTTCCTCCGTTGTTAACGCTCTTTCAGAGTATATGGAGGTTGAAATCTCCAAAAACGGACACATCTACCGTCAGACCTTTGAAAGAGGCAATATCACCTCCGACCTTACAGTTATAGGCGATACAAACGACAGCGGTACTTTCGTCAAATTCAAGGCTGATCCGGAAATATTCAAAGAGACAACTGTCTACGACTTTGAAATTCTTCAGAGAAGACTCAGGGAACAGGCTTTTCTTAACGCAGGCCTTTCAATTACCCTTACAGATAAAAGAGACAGCGAAAATATCATCAGTAAGGAGTACTGCTATGAGGGCGGTATAAGCTCCTTTGTTGAGTTTATCAACAAAAGCCGTCAGCTCACTCCCTTACATGAAAAGCCCATACATTTTTCTGCGGTAAACGGCGACAAGAGCGCCGAAATCGCAATTATGTATAACGACAGCTATAACGAAATAATTCTCTCTTTTGCAAATAACGTAAATACCGTTGACGGCGGTACTCATGAGACAGGATTCAAAACAGCTCTTACAAGAGTTTTCAACGATTACGGCAAAAAGTACAATATCCTTAAAGACGCCGATAAAAAGCTTTCAGGTGAGGATGTAAGAGAGGGTATTACGGCAGTTATAAACGTAAAGCTTACAGAGGCTCAGTTTGAGGGACAGACAAAGGGTAAGCTCGGTAATACCGAAATGGCAACCCTTGTTTCACAGACTGTTTACGAAAAGCTCACCACATATTTTGAAGAGAACCCCTCAGTTGCCAAAGCCATTTTCAATAAAGCCCTTGATGCTTCGAGAGCCAGAGAAGCGGCAAGAAAGGCAAGGGATTTAGCCAGAAGAAAGACTGTTCTCGAAAATAACTCCCTTCCCGGAAAGCTTGCAGACTGCATTTCCCGTGATCCGGCAGAATGTGAAATCTTCATCGTTGAGGGAGACTCCGCCGGAGGCTCCGCAAAAGAGGGCAGAGACAGAAATATTCAGGCAATTCTTCCTCTTTGGGGTAAAATGCTCAACGTCGAAAAGGCAAGACTCGATAAGGTTATCGGCAACGAAAAGCTGATGCCTGTTGTAACAGCTTTAGGCACAGGTATAGGCGACGAGTTCAATATAAACAAACTCCGCTATCATAAGATTGTCATTATGGCCGATGCCGACGTTGACGGCGCTCATATCAGAACACTTTTGCTGACATTCTTCTTCAGATATATGCGTCCACTTGTTGAAGCGGGATATGTATATATAGCTCAGCCTCCGCTGTTTAAGGTAAGCAAGGGCAAAAAGCATTTTTACGCTTACTCCGACCCGGAGCGTGACAGATATATAGAGGATTTGGGAGGCAGCGGCAGCTGTGACATTCAGCGATACAAAGGTCTTGGTGAGATGGATCCCCAGCAGCTGTGGGAAACCACAATGGACCCTGAGCACAGAATCATGCTTCGTGTCACAGTTGAGGATGCAATGATCGCTGACGAGACCTTCACCATTCTTATGGGCGATAAGGTTGAGCCTCGCCGTGAATTCATTGAGCAGAACGCTAAATACGTACAGAACCTTGACGTTTAAAATTTACTTTTATCAATTGACAGGTTAATAAAATTAATCAATAAAGGCGGTTAAAATGGAAGATTGTCTTTTAAGAATAGATTACCGCATGGTAAAGGAAAATTTTATAGAAAGCGAAATGTGGAAAGAGAAGAAAACAGGTCTTTTAAGGCGTGAAAATAAAATTGCCGGGGGAGTTGTGATTGCCATATTCACCTTTGCAAATACGACCCTTAAAGCTCTTTTTCTCGCCGAAGGGGACAGCAGATTTACTTTTGCTTCCTTTTTCTTTGACTTTTTGATTTTTCTTCTACTTATTTCCGTAATTTTTCATATTCCCTTTAAGATAATACAGAAAAACAGGCTGAGGCTTTTTACTTTAAGAGAACTGGATAAAAAGCCCTGCTACATTGAGTTTTATGAGAATTATATGAAATATTCCATTGATTCTGCGGAAGACGTAATTCCCTATGAAAAGATAAAATATATAAGGGAGAGCAGCAGGACATTTTCGATTCTGCTAAGAGAAAGCCATGAATGTATAAGCATACCGAAACAGAGTCTCAGCGGCGACGTCAATGACAGACTTTCCTCATTGCTTTACGAAAAAGCGGAAAGCGTATTCCATAATTCAAGTTTTTCTGAATTTATATAAATAAAAGCAAGGTTCAAATATTTTAAAGATAAGGGCTGATAAAGATGAGCTTAGATTTTGAAAGGCAGAGTATTGTAAACGTTGACATCAACAAGGAAATGAGAAAATCTTTCCTTGATTACTCCATGTCAGTTATCGTTTCCAGAGCCCTTCCCGATGTAAGGGACGGTTTGAAGCCTGTTCACAGGAGAATTCTTTACACCATGTACGAAGCGGGACTTTATCCCGAAAAACCCTATAAAAAGTGCGCCGCAACAGTCGGTGATGTTCTGGGTAAATATCACCCCCACGGCGACGCTTCAGTTTACGATGCCCTTGTAAGGCTTGCCCAGAGCTTTTCAATGAGATACACTCTCGTTGACGGTCACGGTAACTTCGGTTCAATCGACGGTGACCCGCCTGCTGCATACCGTTATACAGAGGCAAAGATGAGCAAAATCTCCATGGAGATGCTCAGAAACATAGATAAGAACACAGTTGATTTTATCCCCAACTACGACGATAACCATAAAGAGCCCACAGTGCTCCCCTCACGTTTTCCGAACCTTCTTGTAAACGGTTCAACAGGTATCGCCGTCGGTATGGCTACAAATATTCCTCCCCACAACCTCAGAGAAGTTGTGGACGGTATGTGCTGTCTTATTGATAACCCCGATGCAGAGCTTCCGGAGCTTATGGAGCACATCAAGGGACCCGATTTCCCCACAGCGGGTATCATCATGGGTAAAGCCGGCATAAGAGCTGCCTATGCAACAGGCCGAGGCAGAATTTTTGTAAGAGCCAGAGCCGAAATCGAAGAGAAGAAAAACGGAAGATTCACAATCAATATTTCCGAGCTTCCATACCAGGTAAATAAGGCAAGACTTATTGAATCCATTGCCGACCTTGTTAAGGAAAAGAGAATTGAGGGTATTTCAGGCGTCAGCGATTACTCTTCAAGAGAGGGTATCCATGTTGCCATCGACCTTAAAAGGGATGCAAATCCCCAGGTTGTATTGAATCAGCTCTATTCCTACACCCAGATGCAGGTTACTTTCGGCGCAATTATGATCGCCCTTGTAAACGGCGAACCGAAAGTGCTTAACTTAAAGGAAATCCTCCAGAATTATATAGAGTATCAGCGTGAAGTTATAATCCGCAGAACAAACTATGACCTTAAAAAAGCTCAGGACAGGGCACATATCTTAGAGGGCTTGATGGTTGCCATCGACTTTATCGATGAGGTTATTGCCATTATCAGAGCTTCAAAGGATATCCCCACTGCAAAAGCAGCCCTTATGGAACGCTTTGCCCTTGACGATATTCAGGCACAGGCAATTGTTCAGATGCGTATAGGACAGCTTACAGGTCTTGAAAGACAGAAGATTGAGGAAGAGCTGGCTGCTCTCAAAGTTAAAATTCAGGAGCTTCTCGCAATTTTGGGCGATGAAAACAAAATTATGGAAATCATCAAAACCGAAGCAAGAGAGATTGCGGATAAATTCGGCGACGAGAGAAGAACCGAAATTGCAAACGTCACAGGCGAAGTTGATATTGAGGATCTCATCCCCGAGGAGACCTGTGTATTCACCCTTACCACAATGGGATACACAAAGCGTCTGCCTGTTGATTCCTATAAGCTTCAGCGAAGAGGCGGCAGAGGCGTTATGGGCATGACCCGCCGTGAAGAGGACGTTGCAGAGACAATGTTCACCTGCTCCACCCACGAATATGTAATGTTCTTTACTTCAAGAGGCAGAGCTTATCGCCTCAAGGGATATGAGATTCCCGAGGGCGGAAGAACCAGCAAGGGTATGAATATAGTAAACCTTATCCCCGTCGAACAGGGTGAAAGGGTATCGGCTATGATAAGAGTACCCCAGTTTGAAGAGGGTTCATACCTTTGCATGGTTACAAGAAAGGGTATCATAAAGCGTACACCTCTTGAGGTTTACGCAAATGTAAGAAAGAGCGGCGTTATAGCCGTAACCCTTGACGATGACGACGAGCTTGCATGGGTACATCTTACAAGCGGAAACGATGATTTGCTTGTGGCAACCAAAAAGGGTATGTCAATCCGTTTCAGTGAAAGCGATGTAAGACCCCTTGGCAGAACTGCAAGAGGCGTTAAGTCCATAGAGCTTGATGAGGGTGACGAAGTTATAGGAATGGCTGTACTTCATGAAGGCGACAGCGTTCTTACCGTAAGTGAAACAGGCTACGGCAGAAGAAGCAGCGAAGCCGATTACAGAATCCAGTCAAGAGGCGGTAAGGGACTTAAAAACTACCGTACTGCTGAATATGGCGACGTTGCTGCAATACGTACAGTCAGCGACGACGAGGACGTCATACTTATTTCCTCCGACGGTATAATCATCAGAATTTACGCCGCAGACATAAGCGAATTCAACCGTCCTGCAAAGGGTGTAAGGCTTATGCGTGTAAGCGAGGGCGAAAAGGTTGTAACTGTTGCCGGAGCAGATCACGAAGAGGAAAGCGAGGAAACCGCTGTTCCGGAAGAGACTGCCGATGCAGAAAGCGGCGCAGGAGATGAAAATTCAGCAGCTGAAGCTTCATCCGATGCACAGGAAGAAAAGGAAGAAGCTTTAGAAAACGGCGATTCTGAATCAGAAGAGTAATACATTATAATAGTAAAAGTAAACCTGCCATAAGCCCAAAGCTTATGGCAGGTTTTTTCTTAAATAAATTATAGATTATACGGCAAATGTCAGAAATGAACAGGAGGTTTATCTTTTTCACATTTTCGGTAGCCTATTCCCTTTAAAAGTCCGTCACCGTTTCTGCAAAGCAGCTCGTCTGCACGTACAAATTTATATCCCTGTTTTTGCAGAGTCTCAATGGCTCTTAAAACTCCTTTGACTGTAGTTTTTTCAACGTCATGCATGAGAAAAATTTCTCCGTCGCCGGCATTCTTTATAAGATATCTGTAAAGTCTTTCCTCGTCTTCATATTTCCAGTCAATGGTATCTTTAGACCATCTTACGCTTATCATATCCACATAATTTAAAGTATCAGAATTATATCTGCCAAAGGGAGGTCTGAAAAATTTAGGGGCTTCGCCTGTGATGGCTTTGATTTCCTCATTGGTTTTATCTATTTCTTTTTTTATTTCGTCAGGGGAAAGAGCAGTAAGTTTAATATGACTGTATGTGTGATTCCCAACAAGATGACCGTTTCCGGCTATTTTTGCCACTGTATCAGGATATGATTTTATTTTTTCTTCAACCAGAAAAAATGATGCTTTTGCATTTAATTTTTCAAGACCGTCAAGCAGCTCGTCAGTATATGGCCCGGGACCGTCATCAAAGGTCAAAGCTATCATTTTATCTGTATTTTCCTGTGTGGAATTAAAATAGAATTTTTCCCGATTCGGTGTAATATAAATTCCTGCTAATTCAAAAACCAGAGAAGTCGTCAATATTACAGAGAAAATCTTAAATAACATTTTAATTTTTGAGTTTTCATTTTTATTGATATCTTTATTTCTCCTCTTGGCAACAATATATACGGCTGATGCAGTACATATTATTGCTGATATTACAGCTATCCATAAATTTGTATTCATATTATTCTCCCGTTAACGGCGTAAATATGTTTTGCACATTTATATAATATTTGTGGAAAACTTCGCCCATAAAAAAACTTCCCCGCAATAGTGTTAAAACATTTTTGCGAGGAAGTAATTTAAATTTATTTATGTGTGTTGCTTATTGAGCAGACTTTTTACTTTATATCAGTTGGGGGAGTAAGATTCTGTGCAGCGTCAATCTGCCTGCGTTTTAATTCTTCTGCCATTTGTTCGCTTATTTTTAAATCCGGCGGAAGATTAAAGGATGCATTGAGATTTACGTTTTGTGCGGAATATCTGCGAGCTGTTTCCTGTTCCAGAAGTGATTTTTTGTTTGCTTCTTCATCCTCAGAAACAAGTGGAAGCTCAAGAGTTGCTTTAAAGAGATCTCCGTCAATTTCAATTGTAAACCTGCCTCCCTGAAGCTCACAGAGACTCTTTGCAATGGAAAGACCAAGTCCGCTGCCCTCAGTAGATCTTGATGCATCGCCTCTGACAAATCTCTGAGTCAATTCGTCGGGGGAAATATCGAGAGCTTTTTCGGAGATATTCTTAATAGAAAATCTGCCCCAGCCGTCTTTTTCGTCAACGGTGATATAAGCTCTTGAACCTTTGAGGGAGTATTTCTTTACGTTGCTGAAAAGATTATCAATTATTCGCCATGTCTTTTGGTTATCCGCCAAAACTACCGGCTGCTTTTCCGGAGTATTTATGCGAACCTCAATTCCTCTTTCAGCAAGTGCATCTTCATGCTCTCCAACTGCCTGAACTGCCAGCTCGTAAAGATTCATTTTAATTTTATTGATCTTAACGTTTCCGGTGGTCGCCTTTGAAGCTTCCACAAGGTCTTCAATGAGCTTTTTCAGTTTTGCCGATTTGTCACTGAGTACCCCTATATATTTCTTTGCAGTCTCGTCGGTAATATCGCATCTGCCTAAAAGGTCAACATAGTTGATTATTGAAGTAAGAGGAGTTTTAAGGTCATGGGAGACGTTTGTAATAAGCTCGGTTTTCATTCTTTCGCCTTTAATTGCATCTTCCACTGCAATTTTAAGACCCTGCTGCATATTTTCAACATCTCTTGCAAAACCTCTTACGGGCTCTTTCATTTTTGAATAATCAAGTGAGAAATTGAAATCTCCCTGAGCGCCTTTTCTTATTTCAGCAAAAATCTTGTCAAGATTTTTTATTGTCTGGAATGTCTTCATAAAGAATACAATATTAAATACAGCTGCGGGAAGAAGACATAAGAATAAAAGTGTTCCTCCGTCGTCGGAAGCTATACCTATAAATAATAAAATAATATTTACCGCAAAGAAAAGCAGCGCTTTCCAGAGAATTGATTTTTTAAGACAGGTGAAATGATAGCCTAAGTCAAATGCGGCTTTTATTTTCTTTGCACACTTTTTAGAGAAGTGCACTATTTTTCTTACAATTACATACCAGAGTGAGTGCTTTATAAGTGTACGTGCTTTAAAGGCTCTCACAAAGGACATGAACCATTCGAGAATAATAAGAGAAGCGGCAAATGTGACGGCGGTAAATATGTTTTCAGATTGCAGCATTTCATCAGCAGTACCAATACTCCACGTTGACTCGTAGAAGTCAATTAAAAACGCTATTGCAAAGAAAACAATTCCGCCTGAAATAAGAAAATGCAGGTCGTGGAAACAGCGGTCAATTGCAGTTTCCTCAACGGGCTCATTTTTATCCTTTCTGCCTGCGGTTATCATCAGATAAATTATACCTATCAGCGCAATTATCGCACTTACCGCCACATCGACTATTTCGTCCTGAATGTTGTGATACATGGAATTATAGTCGCCTGCGGCTTTTGTATATTTATCGTCAGCGGTTCCGGCGAAAATCATATCGGTATCTATGCCTATATTTAAATTTCCGTTTGAAGATACTTTTTGGGAAATTTCATCTGAAAAATATCCGCTTCCGCTCACCATTCCGTCAGAGGTTACGTAATACTGTAAAGAAGAAAAATATGAAGTGTAATTTTTATCGCTTCGTTTTTCTGCGCCGTCAATATTGGTGACAAAAATATTGCCGTCATCATAGATAAATTTTAAACTTTGAATAGATGACAGCTCTGTTTTAATAGATTCATAGTCACTGAGAAAATAAATTTGAGCGCTGTGGATATTGTTATTTAAGGTTTCATTGTTATTGCTTTTTATGCTTTCTATTTCTCTTTCGAGAGCGCCATAATCACTGGACGAAAGCACCTGCTTTGCGTATTCGAGAGTATAGGAAACTTCACCGCTGATTGTAGTTGCTGGCACAGAAGTTTCTTCCGATCCATTTTCAGATGATGAAGGTGTAATATCATATTCGCTTTCTGTAAATGCGTAATAATCAACGTAATATTTTATTTTTTCATTTATTTCCTCTTGTGTGCTTTTTTCGGACTGAGTTTTCAGCTCTGCCTCGTAATCAGACCATGCCTGTCCGCTCTTTACATATTCCTCGTCGCCGTGATAAAGCTGAGCATATTTTAATATTTTGTCTATATCTCTTTCGAGCATATCCGCAAAGGTCCAGGAGGAAACAAAGTCATCATCTGCGTAATTATAGTGTGCGCCATAGTTGCGGTAAAATGATAACTCAGAAACTGCAATTTTAAATACGGCTCTTCCTGCAATGGCAATGCATCCTGCAGTGAGCAAAAAAATTATTGTTTTTACAAATATGCTGTAACTAAATTTTCTCAATTTTGTAGCCAATTCCCCACACCACCTTTAAATATTTAGGCTCTTTGGGATTTATCTCAATTTTTTCCCTTATTCGCCTTATATGAACGGTTACTGTCTTTTCCGTTGAAAAGCTGGGTTCGTTCCATACCGCCTCATAAATCTGCTGAGTTGAAAGAACTCTGCCGAGGTTTTTCATAAGCAGCTCCACTATTCCGTATTCTCTTGCGGTAAGGTGAACCGGTTCGCCGTCAACGGTAAGCTCTCTGGCGGCGGTGTCAAGCACCAGGCCGCCGTTTACGATTGCGTTCTCTTTTTTATCAATGCTGCCGAGATTGACGAAACGTCTTATCTGTGACTTTATTCTCGCCACAAGCTCCAGGGGATTAAAAGGCTTTGTAACATAATCATCCGCTCCGAAGGTAAGCCCCGTAATTTTATCGGAATCCTCGCTTTTTGCCGAAAGTAAAATAATCGGGAAATTGTGATTCTCACGAAGTTTCAAAGTGGCGCCGAGTCCGTCGAGTCCCGGCATCATTATATCCATAACCGCACAGTGGATATCTTTGCCTTTAACCGCTTCAATGGCTTCTTCTCCGTTTTCGGCACGGACAACATTATAGCCCTCCGCCTTAAGATAAATTTCGATTGAATCAAGTATTGCTTTATCGTCATCACAAACAAGTATGTTATACATTTACCCTTTTCCTCTCTTTGCTCATAAAACTTTTTACGTCAATTATACACCAGCCTGACAATAAAAAGAAGTGTTGCAGCAGAATTGCGCCTTTTCTCCTGCAATTATTATTGTGAAGCATAATAGTTACAATTCAGCGCTTATATTTCTTACATTTTTCTTACAAATATTTTAACCTTTTGTTTGACATGGAAGCAAAGGTAATGTATAGTAACATTGACAACTTCACACAGGGGCTTTTGCCCCGGCGGATTACGGTTTTACTGAAAGGTAAATTAAAAGGGAATGCGGTTAGACTCCGCAGCAGCCCCCGCTACTGTAAAAATGACGAAGGCTTTTAGAGCTTATGCTCTGCCACTGGGAGACCGGGAAGGTTAAGCCGGAGGATGATTTTGAGCCAGGAGACCTGCCGTAGTGCGTTGATTGCTGATTTCGGTGGGAAATCGAGGCGATTAAAGAAAAAAACGGATTTTGTATTTTCATTTCCGGTTTCTTTCTCATGCCTTTAGCCGAGCTTTCAGCCCGGCTTTTTTTGTTTTTCCCTTTAGGTATGGTGTGAAGGTGCCAAAAAAAGAGAAAGGAAAGAAGAAAATGAAAAAAATCACAAAATCCATTGTGAGTCTTGTTCTCGTTTTAGCCGTTGCGCTTTCGCTTCCGGTAAGCATTTCAGCTACGGGAACAGTTTCTCCCGAAAAGGAATACCTCAGTTATTCCCAGTTCAGAGGTGAAGCTCTCTCTCAGGGAATAATTGACAGCAAAACCCCTGTAAGCAAAGATTCAACAGTGGAAAAATGGGCAATGAAGTTTGGTACAGGCTGGAGCGATGTTCCCGGCACTCCCGTTATTGTTGGAGATTATCTTTACTGCCTTGTAGCAGGACAGAGTAAGCTCTACCGTGTTGACGCAAACACAGGAGAAATTTTAAAATCCGTTCCCTGTGCAGGAAAAAGCCAGTTCTTTTCAACAATCGCCTATTATGACGGAGTTATCTATGTGCCCCGTGCAGCTTCCGATAATACCGGAGCTGTTATAGTCGCTTATGATGAAGAGACAATGGAGCAGCTTTGGATATCCGAGCCCATTGGCGGAGCAAACAGCAGAATACAGCCTCTTTCAGCCGTAACCGGATATGACGGACATATTTATGTGGGCGTTTCCGACGGCAGTGCAAGCGAAGGAGCTTACGTTTGCTTTGATACAGTTGACGAAAATCCCGAAAAGAGCGATGAGGTAAAAGCTCCTGTTTGGACTTATAAGCCTGAAAACATGAAGAGCGGATACTACTGGAGCGCCGGCGCAATAGTAGGGGATACAATAGTTTTCGGCGGAGAGGCAACTGAGCTTGTTATCCACAGCCTCACTGAGGATAAAGTATATGACACTCTTGTTCTTGAGCCTGATGCTGCATCCGGAATAAGAAGCAGCGTTCATTATGATGCTGCGACAAACAGAGTTTTCGTTGCCCTTAAAAGCGGAAACATTTATTCCGTAAAGATTTCCGGCGACAACACCTTTGATACTGCTTCCGTAATGAAAACAAATATCGGTAACGATATTACTTCAAGTCCTGTTGTGTTTGGAGGAAGGCTTTACATCGGAGGCGGCGGAATCTTCTCAGGTAACGGCTTTACTGTAATGGACAGCGAAACCCTTGAAATAATTTATCAGATAGACGAAGTTAAAACTCAGGCTTCTCCCATAGTTACAACTGCATATGCAACGGAAGAAAACGGCTATGAAGTAAAGATGTATGTAACTGATTACGGCGGATATGCTTCCGGCGGATATACTCCTACATCATCCTGTATTTATATGATAACCGACCGTCAGGGTCAGACTGAGCCGGAATATGAAATTATTGCAACTCCCTCACAGCTTCAGTATTGTACTCAGAGTGCGGCAATCGGTGCGGACGGCTCAATTTATTTCTATAATGACAGCGGAACAATGTTCTGTTTCAGCAATAAAGATGATGCCGACGGCGAATATACTGCTGAGGATATGATAAACGCCATTTCACTGTTTGACTTTACCGGTGTAACTGAGCGTGACGAATACCGTCTTAACAGACTTAAGCTTCGCTACGATTTAATGAGCGATAGCGAAAAGGCAAAGGTTACAAACTATGAAAAGCTCGAAGAGATGCTCGAGAAAATAGAGAACCTTAAAAATGAGGAAAAAATTGTAGCTGAGCTCAACGAGTACATTAAAAACGTAAATCCCGATGAGCTTACCATAGCTGACAGCGATACTGTAAACGGATGGTATGCAAAGTACAATGCACTTTCAGCACAGAGCAAAGCTCTTGTTGAAAATTCTGAGAAGCTTTTAAAATGCGTTGCAATTATAGAAAATCTTAATAACCAGGATGCTGCGGCAAACCTCAATAAGCTTATTGCCGCTCTTCCCGACGCCGATAAAGTTACACTTAAGGACAGGGATAAAATCCTTGAAGTTCTCTCTCTTTACGAAATCCAGAACGACGAAGTAAAGAAAATGTGTGACAGCGAAAAGCTCCTTGCCGCTGCTGACAGAGCAGAGGAGCTTTGGACAAAGGTTCAGGCCCTTGACGAAAGAATCTTTAATGAAATAGATCCTCTTAATATTACTCTTGAAACGGAAAAGACTGTTGCGGAAATCGAAAAGGAATATTCACTTCTTTCCGAAACAGATAAAGAATATGTCACTCGCTATGATGACGTTCTTTTTGCCCGCAGGGTTATAGACTCACTTAAAAATGGAGTTATTATTTCAGAAATGCTCATGAACCTTGCAGGTTCTCCCGATGTATATACTGCAGAGTACGAAAACGCAGTATTTTCATTTAAAGGCACTGATATTACAGACCCCACAAAAGACTTTAATCTTTCCGTAACTTTCGGCGGAGATTCCGAAAGTGAAATCAAAGCGCTTTATGCCGATGCATTTGTATTTACACTTAACCATGAGGGAGCACTTCCTGCAAAAACTCAGATAACCCTCAAAACTTCTCTTGCGGACGGTGAATATAAGCTTTACCGCTTTGAGAACGGCGAGGCTGTATCAGTTGGTGACGGAGTTTGTGAAAATGCATCACTTACATTTACGGCTCAGGACGGCGGAATTTATTTTGCAGTTTCCGTAAGCACTTCCAATCCCGGTAGCCTCGGAGACAGTGTAATTTCTCTCGGAGCTCTTGGTACAGTTTCACTTCTTGCCGTACTGCTTTTAGGCAAGAGAAAAAAGCAGGCTTAGCCTGGCAGCGTGACGCTGCACCCAATTCGCACGCCAAATGACAGAAATAAACAACTATAAGTGCCTGCGGGCAAGCTGAGCTTGCATCCAAATCGCACACCAACTGACTGTAATAAATAACTTCATCTGCCTGCGGCGGACTTTATGAAAAGAAAAAGGAACTAAAGAATTCCGCAAAACCAACTCACAAACAGTCGCCACGTCGGCAACTGATTCTATTAAAAAATAAAATCGGAGTCGGACGTTTTTCAGTCCGACTCCCTTAAAAAGAAAGGATGGGGCGTTGTCCCTGAAAGATGAAATGAAAAAAACTGCCTCACTTGCTTTATCTCTTTTTATTTTAATAACAGTAATTTTTTCCGGATGCAAAATTGAATTCCCGGAGGATATTCCCACCGATAATGTCGGTGTATCTGACAGTGAAATCGAAAACTATATAACTGACAGTTCCGAACAGGGAGAAAAATATTCTTCTGCTTCAGATTCAGAAAACAAGAAAGAGGATAAAAATACATCCTCTTCACAGGAGACCACATCTCAGAAAGAAACTCAGTCTCAGCAGGAAAGACCGGCTCCCGTTGACAGCGACGAGCCCGCAGATAAAACAAAGGTATATTACTGCACCCTTTCTGTAGACTGCTTAACTATTCTCGACAATATGGATAAACTTAAAGAGGAAAAACTTTCCGTGCTTCCAAAGGACGGAATTATATATAAAGAGCGAAAAGTTATTTTTTATGAAGGCGAAACGGTTTTTGACGTACTTAACCGTGAAATGAAGAAAAACAGAATACATATGGAGTTTGAGAATACCCCGATGTATAACAGTAACTACATTGAGGGTATAGGAAACCTTTACGAGTTCGACTGCGGAGATCTTTCCGGCTGGACTTACAGCGTAAACGGCTGGTTCCCAAATTACGGATGCAGCAGGTATAAGCTCAAAGACGGCGACAAAATACAGTGGCGCTACACCTGTGACCTGGGCCGTGACGTAGGTGACCAGTGGTTCGAGGAAAATAACCGATGAATACTCCCTTTGCCTCACTTCATCCCGCTGTACTGTTTCTGTTTTTTATTTTCGCCGCCGGATTTTCAATGTTCTTAATGCATCCGGTTTTTCTTGTAATTTCCTTTGTCTGTGCCTTTAGCTACTGCGTTTATCTTAAAGGTAAAAAAGGAATTAAATCACTGGGACTTTGTTTACCCGTTGTGATTTTTGCCGCAATAATCAATGCCGCATTTAACCATGAAGGAGTTACAATTCTTGTTTACGTAAACGATAACCCCATAACTTTGGAATCGCTTGTCTATTCCCTTGCCGCAGCTCTGATGCTTTTAGGGGTGCTTTTGTGGTTTTCCTGTCTTAATGAGGTTATGACTTCCGATAAACTTATGTGTGTTTTCGGGAAAATTTCCCCGTCCATCGCCATTTTGTTTTCAATGACCTTAAGGTTTGTGCCGAGATTTTCCGCACAGCTTAAAAAAATAACCTATGCTCAGAAATGCATCGGCAGAAGCTACGATAATGGCGGATTTTTCACCAAAATCGGAAACGGCGTAAAAATCCTATCAATATTAATTACATGGGCTTTGGAAAACGCAGTTGAAACTGCCGATTCCATGAAGAGCAGGGGATGGGGTCTTAAAGGACGTACTTCCTTTTCAGGTTTCCGCTTTGATAAACGTGACGGATTGTCACTTTCCGCTATACTAATTTTAGTCTCGGTTATATTTGCCGGACTTTTAAGGGGAGAGGGCAGCGTAAATTATTATCCGGCAATTGTGCTTTCCGATTTTTCAGTTTTCGGTTTGATCGTGTATATTGCTTATTTTCTCTTAATGGCTTTCCCACTTATATTCAGTCTTACGGAGGACTTTAAATGGTATCGTTTGAAATCAAAAATCTGAGTTTTTCCTATCCTTTGGGGGAGGGAAAAGCTCTTGATAATATAAATTTAAAAATCGAAAAAGGCGAATTTGTCGTCATATGCGGAAAATCCGGCTGCGGCAAAACTACTTTGCTTCGTCACCTTAAACCGGCAATTACTCCCCACGGAAAACGTGAAGGTGAAATCCTTTTTGAGGGCAGGAATGTAAACGATTTGTCACAGCGGGAAGCTGTTTCTAAAATAGGCTACGTTATGCAGAGCCCGGAAAATCAGATAGTAACCGATAAAGTTTGGCATGAACTGGCCTTCGGTCTCGAATCCCTTGGGGAGGAGCCCCGCCGCATAAGACTTAAAGTTGCGGAAATGGCAAGCTTTTTCGGTATACAGCAGTGGTTTAATAAGGGAGTTGAGGAGATTTCCGGCGGACAGAAGCAGCTTTTAAATCTGGCTTCCATAATGGCGATGCAGCCCCAGGTGATTATCCTTGACGAGCCAACCTCACAGCTTGACCCCATAGCCGCCGCCGATTTTTTAGCGGCCGTAAAAAAAATAAACTCCGCTTTGGGAGTTACGGTTATAATTTCAGAGCACCGTCTCGAAGAGGTAATCCCCCTTGCAGATAAGGTTATTGTAATGGAAGAGGGCAGAAGTTTTTCCTGTTCTCCCTGTGAAGCCTACTCTCTTTTAAAGAAAACGGGCAATCCAATGGCGGGAGCTATGCCGGCTCCGGTTCAGATTGCGTCGGAAATTCTCGAGCATAGCAAAAACCCGGGCTTTGAAGGGGAACTTCCGCTGACTGTACGTGACGGAAGAATTTTTCTTTCGGAGTATATGAAAGATAAAGTTCCGGCGGAAAAAGAGAGAGAGGAAAATCACGACGAAAAAAATCTTCCCGACGCTATAAAAATACATGATTTGTGGTTCAGGTACGAGAAAAAAGGCTCAGATGTAATAAAGGACCTTAATTTCTCAGTTAAAAAAGGGACTTTCCACGCTGTTTTAGGTGGCAACGGAGCGGGCAAAACAACCCTTCTTTCCCTTATTTCAGGTAATTTAAAGGCATACAGAGGAAAAATCACAATAGGGGAAAAGGGAGAAAAACTTAAAATTGCGCTGCTTCCCCAAAATCCCCAGACACTTTTTGTAAAGAAAACTCTTCTTGAAGATATAGAAGAGGGGATTAATGTAAAAATGAGCCGTGAGGAAAAGGAAAAAACTGCACGGGAGGCGGCAAAGCAGGTTCACCTCCAAAATCTTCTTTCCCGTCATCCCTACGATTTAAGCGGCGGTGAGCAGCAGAGAGCTGCTCTTGCAAAGGTGCTTCTCACAAAACCCGACGTTCTTTTACTGGACGAGCCTACAAAGGGACTTGACTGCTGTTTTAAAGAAGAACTTGCTCAGATAATTAATGAGCTTAACCTGAAAGGGGTTACGGTAATAGCCGTATCTCACGATATAGAATTTTGTGCTCAGTATGCAGATTTCTGCACCCTGCTTTTCTGCGGAGAGGCAGTTTCAACGGCTAAGGCAAATGAATTTTTCACAGGCAACAGCTTTTATACCACTGCCGCCAACAGAATGAGCCGTTTTGTAGTTCCTGACGCTGTTACAAATAAGGAGGTTATTACCCGATGTCTCGCCTCGAAAGAGAAAAAGTAAAACATGGCTTTAACAGGCACATGCTGCTTTCCTGCCTTATTATACTAATAGTCATCCCCGCTGTAATAGCTTTCGGAATTATATTTTTAGGGGACAGAAAGTATTATCTCATCAGCCTTTTAATAATACTTTTAACGATGCTTCCCTTTTTCATGTCCTTTGAAAGCCGTAAACCGTCGGCCAGGGAGCTTGCGGTAATCGCCGCAATGTGTGCCATAGGTGTTGCGGGAAGAGGAGCTTTTTTCATGCTGCCTCAGTTTAAGCCCATGGTTTCAATTGTAATTATAACGGGAATCTGCTTCGGAGCAGAAAGCGGATTTTTGACGGGAGCCATGACGGCTTTTGTCTCCAATTTCTTTTTCGGTCAGGGCCCATGGACTCCCTGGCAGATGTTCTGCTGCGGAATAATAGGTTTTCTTGCAGGACTTATTTTCGGCAGAAAGCCGATTACAAAAAAAGAGTATCCTCTTGTCATAATTTTCGGAGGTCTTTCGACTCTTATAATTTACGGAGGACTGATGAATCTTTCAACGCTTTTTTCCTCTGTAGTGGCGATAAACTGGCAGACAGTCCTTTCTATTTACGCTTCCGGACTGCCTTTCGACCTTGTTCATGCCGCTGCGACAGTTTTTTTTCTTATAATAGCCCTTAAACCCTTGACGGAAAAGCTTTATAGAATTAAAATAAAGTATGGATTGATGTCTTTGAAACAATGAGACACTTGAGGATAAGTAAGAGTAAAACAGGGGTTGTATTTTCAACACCTTTCCCGAACAGCACTGCTCCCTCCTTTGCAGTGCTGTTTTTTGTTTTCCTTATAATATAAAATACCCGTGAAAATGTTTGAAACATGATCACGGGTATTTTTGACTTTTATACTTTTATGTTTTTTTACTTTCCGGTTGCCTCAATTACTTCTTCTACTGCACGGTGAAGGCAATATTGCTCCGTGTAATCTGAATCGCAGCCCTCACGGAATATCATAATTCCTCCTGCCCCGCTGCTTATGGCAAGAGCTGTTTTATCTCTTACCTGTCCGTAACTGTTAACGTAGGCGTCGCAGGTCTTTTTTTCGCCGTCAGCTGTTGTATAAGGATAATCCTCTATAAGATTTCCCCATTTTCCTAAATCATAGTCCTTATAGCTGGGCCATGCATCGCCGGATTTATCTGTAGTTCTGCCGTAGGTGGGGACGCCTAAAAGTATTTTTTCAATGGGTATTCCGCTTTTCATAACTTTTTTAATTGAATCCCATCCTGCAACAAAGCTGTTTGCATGGTCGCCTCTTTCGTCAAAAAGGTCGTACGCCATAACGTTTACATGTTCAAGAGCAGCAATCGCCTCGTCGCTGAGCTTTATTCCCCAGGGAGGAAGGGCTATGGATACTTTTGTTACTTTGGCGGTTTCGGTTATGATTTTATTGTAAGCTTTCCACTGTGAGGATTTTTCGGGATATTCCCAGTCGTAGTCAACGCCGTAAATTCCGTACTTTTCAGTAAATGCTTTAATGTTCGCAGTAATTGCTTCAATGTTTTCATTTACAAAGTCAGCAGTGGCGTTATGGTCTCTGTTTCCCTCAGCGTCTTTCATATCAAATCCAACGGTGACCCAGATTTTTGTATCATTTTCACCGATGGCTTTGCGGAAAGCTTCCATACGCTCTGCAAACTGTTCCTCTCCGCCTGCTATTACAACCTTTCCCTGTTCATCCAGAGAAATTGTACCTATTATAATAGCGTCGGTTACAACGTTATAATATCCGCTGAAGCTGTTGTCAGTTCTTGCCGCCATTTCATCAAAGTGGTCGTCAAAGCAAATATATTGGCTTACCTTTATCGATTCCGTTCTTTCTGCACTGGCTCTTATCTGTACTTCGCTTAACTTAACCGGTTCTATACAGTCTTCAGCTGTAATTTTAACTTTCTCAGCGGTTACATCTCCGATATAGCAAAGGCGATATTCTAAAATTCTGTCTCCCTCGTAGACTTTTTCCCATTTGTTATTGGCATATACGGAAATTGAGAATTTATTGAGATTATCTCCTTTTTCTCTTAAAACAACCTGATCGAAAGTTTTTTCCTCTCCGAGATTAAGCTCTATGCTTTCTCCGGAGGAAAGGGTTACATAAGAAGAAAGCTTTTCATCGGTGATCTTTTTTAGCTGATCTTCATTTTCAGAGGAAAATGAGAGAGCTTGGGAGCTTAAATCCGGGACGTCATATTTTCCGGCTGTACAGCCAGCAAAACCTGTTGTAAGCACGCCCAGGGCACATAGTGCGGCTAAAAACTTTTTGCCTGTTTTCATAAAAAACACACTCCTTTGTTAAGACAAATAATTATATCGGGAGTGTAACATACAAAGCAACAAAATTCAATAGTTAATCAGTATTATTTTATAAATTTATCACAAAAATCAAGCTGATGTGTAAATTATATCTTTTATACTAAGCTTAATTATTATTGTACACAAATAAGGTCTGTGGTAAAATTATAACAATCAATTTGCAAAGGAGAACTAATAATGACTTTTGAAATAGGAACAAAATGTTATTCTGAAACTGTTGTGACTGATGAAAATACAGCAATAGCCGCAGGAAGCGGTTCTCTTCCGGTTTTTGCAACTCCCTTTATGCTTGCCCTTATGGAAAACGCCGCTTCAAAATGTGCCGATAAATTTCTCGAAGAGGGAAGCACAACCGTCGGTACTCTTTTAAATGTAAGCCATAATGCTGCAACTGCTGTGGGTATGAAGGTAACCGCCTGCGCTGAGCTTACGGCGGTAGAAGGCAGAAAGCTTATTTTTAAAGTAACGGCCTCAGATGAAAAAGGCGAAATAGGCGAGGGCGTTCATGAAAGATTTATAGTTTACAAGGAGAAGTTTCTCAAAAAGGCTCAGGAGAGAAAAGACCAATAAAAAACTTAACTATTTTAATTTGACCTATAATAAAACTGATAAAGTGAAAATAAAAAAAGCCGTCCAATATGAAGTGGTATAAAGATAGGAGACACAAAAAAACGTGTCTCCTATCTTTTGTTGTATAATGAAGAAAAGGCGGTGAAAAAATGCGAAAAGAATAT
>CASEMN010000010.1 GCA_949289045.1 uncultured Oscillospiraceae bacterium | reverse complement strand
GTATATTCTTTTCGCATTTTTTCACCGCCTTTTCTTCATTATACAACAAAAGATAGGAGACACGTTTTTTTGTGTCTCCTATCTTTATACCACTTCACAGCTGCGGCCGGTTTTACTAATGTCATAATATAGATATTTATTTGCCTTTTCTGAGTTTTTCTATTCTGTCACGCAGATATGCAGCGTGCTCAAACTCAAGAATCTTAGCGGCAGCCTTCATTTCAGCTGTAAGACGTACAATAAGAGCTTCTCTCTCCTTGCGGCTGAGCTTGCTGTCAGGTTTTTTGCCGTCAGAGGATTTAGAGGTAATCTCAATGACATCTCTTACATCTTTCTTTATAGTCTGAGGTGTTATTGAATGTTCCTCATTATATTTCATCTGCTTTTCGCGGCGTCGGAATGTTTCCTTTATAGCTGCTTCCATTGACGGAGTTACGCTGTCGGCATACATTATAACCTCGCCTTCGGCATTTCTCGCCGCTCTTCCCACAGTCTGAATAAGAGAAGTCCCTGAACGCAGGAAGCCCTCTTTATCGGCATCGAGAATGATTACAAGGGATACTTCGGGAATATCCAGTCCTTCACGAAGAAGGTTAATTCCCACAAGTACATCAAACTCACCCAGTCTTAAATCACGGATAATCTCCATTCTCTCAATTGTATCAACGTCGTGATGCATATATCTGACTTTGATTCCGAGATTTTCGAGATAATCCGTTAAATCCTCCGCCATTTTCTTTGTGAGAGTGGTAATGAGGACACGTTCCTGTTTCTGAGTTCTGATATTTATCTGAGAAATTATATCGTCAATCTGTCCCTCAGTAGGTTTAACTATGATTTCAGGGTCAAGAAGTCCCGTAGGTCTGATAACCTGCTCTGCAATACGGCTGCTTCTCTCACGCTCAAAGGGACCGGGAGTTGCACTTACAAAAATCTTCTGTCCAACTTTTTTGTAAAACTCATCAAAGGTAAGAGGTCTGTTATCAAACGCCGAGGGCAGACGGAAACCGAATTCTACAAGGGTTTCCTTTCTTGAACGATCGCCACCGTACATAGCTCTTACCTGGGGCAGTGTAACGTGGGATTCATCCACAAAGAGCACAAAATCCTCAGGGAAATAATCGA
The DNA here is from genome assembly GCA_949289045.1 of uncultured Oscillospiraceae bacterium. GTDB lineage: Bacteria > Bacillota > Clostridia > Oscillospirales > Acutalibacteraceae > UMGS263. The sequence goes on along the minus strand of CASEMN010000010.1, from coordinate 83,709 downwards.
GAAGCGTACAGGGAGCCGCTCCCGGCTCTCTGCCGGACATAACTCTCGAATAGTTTTCAATACCTTTGCAAAAGCCCGTTTCACGAAGCATTTCCATATCATAGGTAGTGCGCTGTCTTATTCGCTGAGCTTCAAGAAGTTTTCCTTTACTCTCAAATTCACGGCATCTTTCTTCCATTTCGACGTTTATTTCTTCAATAGCCTTTTCCATCTTCTCCCCGGAAACAACATAGTGGGATGCAGGATAAATAGCTGCATGGGACAATACGCCTTTAACTTCGCCTGTCAGAGCCTTTATTTCGCTGATTCTCTCGATTTCATCGCCAAAAAATTCAACTCTTATGGCGTTCTCGTTTGAATATGCCGGGAAAATCTCAACTACATCTCCACGGACACGGAACTTATTTCGGATGAAATTTATATCGTTTCGCTCATACTGAATATCCACAAGCTTTTCTATAAGCTCGTCACGGCTTTTTTCCATTCCCGGACGAAGTGATATTACCATGCTTCGGTAATCTATTGGGTCACCAAGACTGTAAATACACGAAACACTGGCAACTATTATTACATCACGTCTTTCAGACAAAGCCGATGTTGCTGAGTGACGGAGTTTATCGATTTCATCGTTGATTGCAGAGTCTTTTTCTATATAGGTATCAGTTGTAGGAATATAGGCTTCCGGCTGATAATAGTCGTAATAGGAAACAAAATATTCAACGGCATTCTCGGGAAAAAATTCACGGAACTCAGAGCAAAGCTGTGCGGCAAGGGTTTTATTATGAGCAAGAACAAGTGTCGGACGGTTAACCTCAGCGATAATATTTGCCATTGTAAAGGTCTTACCTGAACCAGTAACACCGAGAAGAGTCTGCTCCTTAAATCCCTGATTGAGTCCGTCAACAAGTTGTGATATTGCCTCCGGCTGATCTCCCATCGGTTTATATGGAGCTACAAGCTTAAATTTATCCATAAACCTTCCTCCTCTCAATTAAAAATAGGCGCAAATTTTGCGCTTGATGCCATGGAACACCATTCTCCGCCGGCAACAATAATATGGTCTGACAATACTACGTCTATACTTTTAAAAAGCGAGGCAAGCATATAAGTAGTTTCTACATCCTCTTTTGATGGAGCCGGTACTCCGTTCGGATGATTATGAGCAATGACAACAGATGTTGCATTGCTGCGTATAACAAGCTCAATTAAATTTCTGTTGTTAATGTCTCCCATGCTGACCGAACCTTCTGCCATAATTGAACAATTTTTAACAGCGCACTTGTTATCGAGACACAGTACCACAACATTTTCTTTCGTCTTTCCAACAAAGTACGGCAAGAGATATGCAGCAACCTTTTCGGGAGTATCTAAAATTTTTACATTTTCCTGTTTATCCTTCAGATATACTCTTGTGATCTCAGGGATAAGATGCAAAAACGTCGCTGTGCGCTCACCTACTCCCTTTACTTTCATCAGCTCTTCAACTGGAGCCTCCAGCACCGCCGAAAGTGATCCGAATCTATCAATAAGTCTGTGAGCAGTCTCGTTTGTATCACTTCTGGGAATTGTGTAAAAAAGAAGCATTTCAAGGACATTGTGAGACTGAAAATTATCAAGTCCGTTTTTCAGAAAATTTTCTCTCAGACGTTTTCTGTGCCCTTCATGCATTCTTTACACTTCCCTTCATTAATCAAAAAAATGAAAATTTATTATCATTATATATCATTTTACTACTTTTGAAAAGTGACAAAAAATGATATAATATTATTTAAAATAAAATTACGCTATAGGGAGATTTTCGTGAAAAGCTTTACCATAGAACAGAACGATGCAGGACAGCGTCTTGATAAATTCCTTTCCAAGGCAGTTCCTGCGCTGCCTCAATCTTTGATGTACAAATATATCAGAACAAAACGAATTAAAGTTAACCGTAAACGTGGAGAGATTTCAACACGCCTTTCAGTAGGTGATGTTATTGACCTTTACATAAACGACGAATTTTTTGTGGCTCCGCCTAAAAAATATGACTTTATGACCGCTTCAAAAAATCTTGATATTATCTACGAGGATGAAAACATTATGCTCCTTGACAAAAAAGTAGGCATACTTTCTCATCCCAACGAGGGCGAATACGGAGACACACTTATTTCAAGAGTAAAAAGGTATCTTTACGAAAAGGGCGAATACAACCCCGAAAACGAAAATTCCTTTGCTCCTGCCCTTGCCAACAGAATCGACCGAAACACAGGCGGAATTGTTATTGCCGCTAAAAATGCACAATCTCTGAGAATTCTCAACCAAAAAATAAAGGACCGTGAACTTACAAAGCTTTATCTGTGCATTGTTCACGGCAAACTTCCCAAAAAAGAAGATGTTATTGACGGATACCTTTTCAAGGATGAGAAAAAGAACATGGTATTTATCTCCGGCACACCTTCAAAGGGCTCAAAATACATCAAAACCAAGTATACAGTTTTAGGTTTTAAAAACGGTTTAAGCCTTTTGGAAATTGATTTACTCACAGGACGCACTCACCAAATCAGAGCGCATATGGCATCCATTGGTCATCCCCTTTTAGGAGACGGTAAATATGGCAGAAACAGCTATAATAAAGGCAGCGGATACAAAAAGCAAGCGCTTTATTCATATAAACTTATTTTCAATTTCACTACCCCTGCTGACATTCTTCAGTATCTTGACGGCAAAAGCTTTGAAGTGCCTTCCGTCTGGTTTGCCGAAGATTTCAAAAACGGTAAAATTAATTTTTAATTCCTTTCTTTTTAAAAAATTTATATTTATCTTGACCAGACCTACATAATGAAGTAAAATTATTGTGTTGTTTTTTACTTTTTATCATTATAGATACAAGTATATTTAAAGTTTAATATCTACGTTTAATAATTAAATGATTTAGTCCAAATTCAAATTAAATGAATCCTAAAGCTTTTGTTGTTTTTATTAAAACGGCAAAGGTATTCTTTATCTCAAAACACAATTACAGACTAATTTTCACTGATAATCGGGTGTATACTTCATGAAAAAATTACTGGACTTTGTTCCTGTTGATATAATCCCCTATTCCAAGGGTTTAATTTTTATTCAAAAAATTAATATAGAAAACGCCGGTACCAAACTGCGTATTCTCGGATGCAATTTTGACACAAGAGAAATTACTACATTAACTAAAAGCACATATTATATGAATAAATTCGGAGATGCTTTTAAAGAGATATCCGAACAGCTCGCAGATCCAATAGGGTGCTCGGCGGCTGAACTTTCCGGAAAAAGAACGGCAGTTATTTACAACAACGGCGAAGCTGGAATTTTTGACAAAGCTGGAAAACTTATTTGGACGGGAGATCTCATATATGACGGTGCTCCTGTCAGCTGCGCTGCCGCCGAAGGTTCAAACTTTTGGTGCGTTGTAAGAAAAAGAAATGCTGTTCTGAAATATTCACCTTCCACAAGACGCTTCGCTTTCAGACTCGGTTCCAAAGATTCTCTTGCCTTTTTTGTTCCATACCATGTTTCAAAATACGCAAATGAACTTTTTGTATCCTGTCCAGGTCTAAACGCAATAAAAACAATTGACCTTAAAACTTTTGAGGTTGATGAATATTGCAGATTTAAAGAACCTGTTTTTAAATATCTGCAATTTAAAAATTTTGAAATTGTAGTATTATCTTCCGGAGTGTATGTATTATAATTAAACATTTTAAAAGGAGAACTGATTAAAATCAGTTCTCCTTTTCCGTAAATTACATTTAATTACGGATATCGCTTTATTTCATCCGTTTCTCCGAGCAGATAATCAATGCTTGTATTGTAAAGCCTCACAAGTTTAATTAACACCGCAGTAGGCAAGTCGTTTTCACCTGTTTCATATTTTGAATATCCTGTCTGCGACATACCTAAAAATTTTGCAACCTGTGTTTGATTCATGTCGTGCTTATCCATGAGGTCCCGTATTCTTTTATACACACAATATACCTCCGGAGCAATTATATTATACCATGATTCAGGTTATTGATTTTTAATCTGTTTCAGGCTACATTCTGATTAATTTAACTTAAATCTGTTATTGATGGTTATATTGTCATGATGATAATTTTATACGAATTAAATACATTAATCGTGTATCTGCATATAATGAAGTAGCAAGGCAAAATTTTGTTTACATTAAAGTTATAATATACTAATTTTTCTTTGCAATAATAGGCTTAAACTTCAGTATAAACACCAAGCACAGCAACATGGAGTGATTATATGAAAATATTAATTCTTATAGCAATAATCATATTACTAATTTTTCTTATAATTGTTTTTTCAGTAAACTCCAATTCAACTGAATTTGACAGAATGGTTGATGACGAGCAACAGCTGAATTTTATAAAAGAATACCGAAAACGTAAATAACGCTGATTGTCATTTACCGTAAATATGGACTTTTTAATCTCTGCGATATAAACTATAATATCATAGAGAAAGTACGGTGAAAATATGGATAACAATCAGATAATGGAAATAGTTAAAAATCAGCTTGCAATAGATTACAACTGCTCCCCTGATGATTTTTTGAAAAACGATATTATTTTTACACAAGCGGAAAAGCTTCCCGGCAGAAGAGCTTTACCATTTCGCACTCCACGGTGCGAAATTATCAGTATGGGAAACGGAGTTATTGTCAACGCATCAAAAGACGTAATGCCATTTGTGAAAAAGCGCCTTAACGGCAAGTCAAAATATGAAGTTATAAACGCTTCTTTTATTTACGGTTTATGCCATTACTATCTGCCTGATGTTGAAAAAATCAAAATAATTGATATAAATGGAAATTATACTTTTAAAATTTTAGAGCAGAAAGAAATTCATAATTATTATAAATATAAAAACTTAAACAACGCTTTACAATATAATACTGAAAGCCTGTCACCGGAAATACTTGGGATTGCCGTTTTTGACGGAGATACACTTGCAGGTATTGCATGTGCTACCGCTGACTGCGAGAAAATGTGCCAAATAGGGGTAGATATTCTCCCCGAATACAGACATCAAGGTATCGCTTCGGCGGGGGTAAGCCGACTTACATCAGAGCTTTTAAATCGAGGACTAATACCCTATTATTTTACTGATAACAGCAATCTTCCTTCTCAAAAAACAGCTATCGCTTCAGGTTATTATCCTGCGTGGATACATAGCTACAAATCAAAGCTCATAGGTAAACCTTATTTATTTTTGAACTATCTCAAATTTTAAAAAGTAAAATCCCCTAATGATAAATCCGCTTTGCTCTACCAAACGAACAAAGCGGATTTGTTTTTATAAGTTGTAAAATTTTAAGAATTAATCAAGGAAATCTTTAAGTCTTTTGCTTCTGCTGGGATGGCGAAGCTTACGCAGAGCCTTTGCCTCAATCTGTCTGATACGCTCTCTTGTAACTTTAAATTCCTTACCGACCTCTTCAAGAGTTCTGGGATGTCCATCCTCAAGACCGAAGCGAAGAGAGAGAACCTTTGCTTCTCTGGGAGTAAGAGTTTTGAGAACCTCACCAAGCTGCTCTTTAAGAAGAAGCATTGAAGCAGCATCAGCTGGAGCAAGAGCCTCATCGTCGGGAATGAAGTCTCCAAGATGGCTGTCTTCCTCCTCACCAATGGGTGTTTCAAGAGAAACCGGCTCCTGAGCAACACGGAGAATTTCACGAACTTTATCAACGGGCATATCAAGCTCAGCGGCAATCTCCTCAGCGGTCGGATCTCTGCCGTTTTTATGGAGCAACTGGCTATTTGTCTTTTTAACCTTATTGATAGTCTCAACCATATGGACAGGAATTCTTATGGTTCTTGCCTGGTCTGCAATAGCTCTTGTAATAGCCTGTCTTATCCACCATGTGGCATAGGTTGAAAATTTAAAGCCCTTTGTATAATCGAACTTATCAACAGCTTTGATAAGGCCTAAATTACCCTCCTGTATAAGGTCAAGGAACTGCATTCCTCTGCCCACATACTTTTTAGCGATACTTACAACAAGACGAAGGTTCGCCTCGGCAAGACGCTTTTTAGCGGCCTCATCATTTTCGGTAATACGGATAGCGAGCTCAATTTCCTCCTCGGGAGTAAGAAGGGGCACTGTACCAATCTCTTTAAGATAAACCTTTACCGGGTCATCCATAGCAAGGTTCTTGGCATCAATTGCGATTGCCGCATCCTGCTCTGCACTTTTTGAAGCGGAAGAAGCTCCGTCAAAAAGATCTCCGTCGATGATTCCATCACCAAAATCGTCGATTATTTCAATATTTTGCCCCTCTATTGTATCGTAGAGCTTGTCAAGCTCTTCGATATCCAAATCCATTTCGACAATGGCTGCATCGATTTCGTTTGTTGTCAAACGGCCGCTCTGCTTGCCTTTGTCTATCAGGGATTTAACGCTTGGTTTCTTGTCCACATTTTCCATTTTACTTTCTCCTTACGTTATGTATCCTTTGTTTTATTCTGAAAAAGCTTCAAAAATTCTTCGTCGCTGGCCCCTGCGGGATCGACTTTGATCATATTGGCTTTTTCCCGTCGGATTGTTTTTATGCAATCGCTGCACTCGGCAACGGTGTTGCTGACTGTAAAAGACATCGTCTGCAAAAGTGCGATTCTTCCCATTTCCTCCGGAGTAAATGAACCGGAAAAGTAACTTAAATCTAAGGGAAGATTCTGTTTTATTCTGTCCCGCAAAAAAGCAAAAACACGGGCGTTAAAGGAGGTTATAAATTCCTCCGGCTGTATATCGTCTATTTTTTCAAGAAAATCTGGATTTTTCATTATAGTCGCCAAAAGCACATCTTCTGCTTTTGCTCCCAAAGGCGATTTTGCCCTGTCCGGATTTACAGGGTCATTTGATGGCTGTGAATCTCTTTGGATTTGCCTAAACTGTGCCTTTTCGCTTTTTCTTCGGTTTGCTTTATACTTTCTCTCAGCTTCACGAAGAATTGCTTCTTTGGAAATATTTAGCTCACCTGAAAGTCTTGAGGCATACACTTCACGTTCTATTGAATTAGAAATAAATGAAAGAACATCGGTAGCCTCATTAAGAAAGCTTACCTTTCCGTCGTCCGTTGAAACATCGTATTTATTTCTCGCCTTTAATATTTTATATTCTGTATCGTTTGCCGCACCCTGAAGCAAAGCACGGAATCTTTCAGGACCATGATTTTTAATTATCTCATCCGGATCTTTGCCGCCGCTTAGAGACAACACTCTGATTTTTATTCCTGTTTTTGAAAAAATCTGTATTGCTCTGTTTGCGGCTGCCTGTCCGGCTCCGTCGTTATCATATGAAAGGATTACTTCATCGGCATATCGTGCTATAATTCCCGCCTGCTCCTTTGTAAGAGCGGTTCCGAGACAGGCAACAGCATTGGTAAATCCTGCCTGATGGAGTGCGATTACATCCATATAGCCTTCTGCTAAAATCAGCTTTCTTTCGCTGTTTCCATTTTTGGCAAGATTAAGAGCAAAGATACCCTGACCTTTTTTATAAACGAGAGTATCAGATGTGTTGATATACTTAGGTTTTGAATCGTCCAGAACACGTCCACCGAAAGCCACAACATTGCCTCTTATATCTATAACCGGAAACATCAGTCTGTTTCGAAAATTGTCGTATACATTTTTCCTGTCATTCTTTATGCTTTCATTGGCAAGGTTAGCAGAGACAAGTTCCTGTCTTGTAAAACCGAGAGAACGCATATGATCTATGAGACTGTGCCAGCTGTTAGGGGCAAAGCCCAAACCGAAAGAAGCAATTGTCTTTTTTGTAAGGCCACGCCTTAGAAGATATTCGAGAGCTTCTCGTCCTTCCGGCGCCATAAGGCACGAATGAAAATATCTTGCAGCGGCACGGTTAGCCTCTAAAATGCGTCTTCTTTTATCGCTGATAGTTTTATCATATCCGCCCTCATCGGGCATTGTCATACCTACTTTATCAGCAAGGGCTTTTATTGCATCTATATAATCAAGATTTTCTATTTTTCTCAGAAAGGTAACTGCATCTCCGCCGGAGCCGCAGCCGAAACAGTAAAAGGACTGGCTTTCGGGATAAACAGTAAAAGACGGCGTCTTTTCATTATGAAAGGGGCAAAGTCCAACAAGCGTTTTACCTCTGCGCTTTAATACCACATAAGAGGAAATAAGGTTTTCTATATCAGTTCTCATTCTCAGTTCTGATAAAAATTCTTCTCCAAGGGCCATCTCTCCGCCTCCTTTCGCCTTTAAATATTATCCTTATTGACTTTCAATTATACCTTTACAGCATTGTCCATGAATTGGGAACAAACAGATTGGTATAGGTTTTGACTGCATAGTGATCGGTCATTCCTGCTATATAATCACAAGCCGCACGTTCTGCACCGTCCCTGTCTCTTATAACAGCGTATTCACCGGGAAGAGTCTCAGGATTTGCAGTGAAATATTCATACAGTCTTTTTATCGTATCCATAGCTTTACTCTCTTCGCTTTTGCATATGGGGTTAGTGTAAACGTTTGCAAACATAAAGGAGTGAAGCTTTTCAAAAGCAATTTCAGTATCCATATCGAGTGTTATATCTCTACCGCTGTTTTCTATAACAGATATAACAAGCGTATTAATTCTATCAGACTTTGAACGTCCAAGCACTTTTAAAATTTCTTCGGGAATATCGGTTTCCTTCATTACTCCAGCTCTGACAGCGTCCTCTATATCGTGATTAATATAGGCGATTTTATCGGCAAGCTTTACCACTCTGCCCTCAAGAGTTGATGCCTCAGTGCCAGTTGTATGGCAAACTATTCCGTTTCTCACTTCATATGTAAGATTAAGTCCTTTGCCGTTTTTTTCTATAACATCTACAACACGTAGACTTTGTTTGTAATGCTTGAAGCCACCGGGAAAAATCTCATTGAGAGCACGTTCTCCTGCGTGGCCGAAAGGCGTATGACCTAAATCATGGCCTAAGGAGATAGCCTCGGTTAAATCCTCGTTGAGCCTGAGTCCTCTTGCAATTGTTCGAGCTATTTGTGAAACCTCAAAGGTATGTGTAAGCCTTGTACGATAGTGATCTCCTACGGGAGAAAGAAAAACCTGTGTTTTTTGCTTTAAACGCAAAAAGGCGTTACAGTGAATAATCCTGTCCCTGTCACGTTGGTAAGCAGTTCTTACCGGACACTCTTCCTCCGGCCTTACCCGTCCTTTTGTGTTTTGACACAGCATTCCGTAAGGCGAAAGAGTTCTTTCCTCAATTTCGAGAGTCTTTTCCCTTACGTTCATTGCCTATACCTCCCAAAAAGCACATAACTGCACAAAAGCTGTACCTAATTTTTTCGGTTCGTTTAATATATACGCAAAAATCGCTCTTTTCCCTTTATTTAATTTTAAAGTCTGCAAAAAATTTTTTCTTTTTCATCGCAGTGAAAGCGTCCGTTACTTAAATCAATAACGGCGGCATTAAGTCCTTCAAATTTATCCTCAGAAATTCTGAACTTTACAAGAACATCGCTTTCAAAAATCGTATCCTCTACAATAGCCTCTTTTTCGGGAAGAAGTGCTGCAAGTCGTCCGTAAAAATTGTAGTCACAGCGAACTTCACCCAAAGTACACATGGCCATTGTTATTATTTCGCCGCTCTCAAGGGCTATTTTCGAACCATGGGAATATGCTCTAACGAGTCCTCCGGTTCCAAGCAGTATACCACCGAAATATCTTGTCACAACTACTGCCACATCCACAAGATTTTCCTTTAAGATAACGTCAAGCACCGGCATACCGGCTGTTCCCTGCGGTTCTCCGTCATCGGAATAACGGCGAAGCTGTCCCTGCCTTAAAGAGTAGGCATACACATTGTGAGTTGCCTCACGGTGCTGAGATTTCATCTCATTTATAAATTCTATCGCTTCCTCTGGTGTTTTTACGGGACACACATGGCCGATAAACCTTGACTTTTTAACTATAAATTCATCGCTTCCTCTTGAAGCTACCGTTTTATAACTATCCATTTTTCCACCGTCCGAAATAAAGTGGCAAAAAATAAGGCGATGCTCTTTTGCACCGCCTTGTTTTTCGACTGTCTTATTTGCCAGTGTTATAACGCTTATTGAAGCGGTCAACACGTCCGCCTGTGTCAACAAGCTTCTGCTTGCCGGTGAAGAACGGATGGCACTTTGAGCAAATATCTACACGCATATTCTGCTTTGTGGAAGATGTTGCAATAACTTCGCCGCATGCACACTTTATTTCTGTGGGCTGATAATCGGGATGAATTCCTTTTTTCATTGTATGTCACCTCTTTCGACTGCACACTAAATTGCACATATATCGTTATAGAATTTTATCACAACCTAAATAAAAATGCAACTGCTATTTGACAAATAAATTAAATTTATTTAAAAATTAAATTTTTTACTCTCAAAAGCAATTAAATTATATATTTACTTCTATCTCCCTGCCTAAATGGAATGAGTAAAGAAGTACTTCCTTTACAGGAGTCTCGAGGCTTTTTTCAATCGCCCGCTTATAAACTTTCAGCTGATTTCTATAAAGCTCTATAAGTTTTTTGGGCGAAGAAATCCTATCGGTTTTATAGTCAACCAAAACCCCTTTGCCATTTTCAACAAACACACAGTCAGCAATTCCCTGAATAACAATTTTCTCATCTTTCAGATTTTGGGAAAGTTCGGGGTTATATTCTCCTGCACTTACCTCAGTTACAAACTTATATTCTCGCATAAGAGTATCGGAATCAAAAATACGCTTCGCAAGATTCCCCTCAAAGAATTTCTCAATCTTTTCGGTCTCAACTGCTTCGCTTTCCGCTTCACTTAAATATCCTCTCGATTTAAGCCGCAGTATTTCCTCAGAAACATTTTCCTTAGCCCTTTCAAAATTGCAGAACTGCATAAATTTATGTGTCGCAGTTCCCTTCTGTGCGGGAGTAAGACCCTTTTTCTCAAGAAAAGCGGGACGCGAAGAGCAGAAAAAATCATAGTCCGGCTTTTCCTCTTCAAGATGAGAAGCAGAAAGCTTTACAGCGACTTTTGACAGCGCTTCAAAGGGATACTCATATTCGGCACGCTTTTTAATCTCTTCCATTATTTTGGAGGATACGCCTGCGCACTCTTCTTCCTGTTCCGTCTGTTCATCGGCTTCTTCGCTCTCATAGGATGTAAAGAGCTTTACGGAAAAATCGGAATCAATACACCTGTTTGAAAAACATGCCATTTTGCGTAATTCGCCGCAGTCCGGATGAAATGCCAAAGGCGGGATAATCCAGCTTAAAAAGTTTCCTGAGTTAATAACGCCCTGAACGGGAAGCTTCGCTTCACTTTCTCCTGAAACGGTGGCCGACAAAACCGCTTTTTCTATATTTGATACAGTTCCCGTAATTACAAGCTTTTCTTTAGCTCTTGTCATTGCGACATAGAGCACCCTCATCTCCTCAGCTACATCGGCACGTTTATTGGCAAGACGCACTGCCTCATATCCGGCAGTGTCAAAAATCATTCCTCTTTGTGAGTCTCGCATTTTCATTCCAATTCCTAAAGCAGAACTTAAAACCACAGGATCAGAATTGTTTCCGCCGAATGCAGCGCCGCAGTTTGCAAGAATACATATAGGGAATTCCAAACCTTTACTGCCGTGGATTGTCATAATCCTTACTACATCGGCATTTTCAGAAATTGTGGACGCAGCTGAAAAATCGGAATCGCTTTCCTTAATGGATTCTATAAATCTTACAAAGCCCGATACGCCCTTATATCCTGACTTTTCAAATTTTTCCGCATAGGAAATGAGCATTAAGAGATTTGCACACCTTTGTTCTCCGCCGCTTATGGCTTTTACGGCAGTCATGTATCCGGTGGTTTCGAGGATTGTTCTGATTAAATCGTCTGACGGAGAAGCGGCGGCAAGACGGCGGAATTTTCTAAGATCGGAGGTAAACTCCTGTGCTTTTTTAAATCCCGCTTCTGAGGCTTTCAGCACCGCTGTATAAAGAGGAGCATATTTTTCTGTCATTCTGATTTCCGCCATCTCATCGGGAGTAAATCCGTAAATTGGAGACATCATAACCGCTGCGAGAGGAATATCCTTTACAGGGTTATCTATTGCCTTTAAATATGATACTACATCTGCTACCTCGCGTGTTTCAAAAAGCCCGCCTTTCAGGTCAACGTAAACGGGGATTCCTTTATTTTTCAGACGCTCGCTGTAAACAGCTCCATTCTTTTTGGTGCTTCTCATTAAAATGCAGAAATCTCCGTATCTTGCCTTGCGGATAACACCTTTTTCAGTTACATAGGTTTCTCCCTTTTCTACGGCATCTTTTATGTATTCGGCTATATATTCAGCCTCCATAGGCGCAGTGCTCGCCCTGCCCTTTCGCTCCAAAAGGTGCAGCTCGCACTGGGCGTTATCGGTTTCGGGATATTCCGCTCCCGCTTTCAGGGATTCTTCCTCGCCGTAATCAAGCTCTCCTGCCTCACGGCTCATAAGCTTTTTGAAAACAAGATTTATGCTTTCGGTAACACCCGCTCTGCTTCTAAAGTTTCTGTCCAGGATAATTTTAGCGGGATAATCTTTACCGTTATAAGGGGTAAATTTTTCTTTAAGGTTTATGAATATTTCGGGCATTGCCTGCCTAAAACGGTAAATACTCTGCTTTACGTCACCAACCATAAAGAGGTTTTCTCCATTTTTAGAAATAGCTCTGAAAATCATATCTTGAGCACTGTTTGTATCCTGGTACTCATCGAGCATTATCTCAGTAAATTTATTCCCGTACTCTTCCGCCAGCTGAGTTTTGCATATTTCGCCATTCTTTTCCTCAACTAAAAGCTTTATGGCAAGATGCTCGATATCGCTGAAATCATAGGCTTCCTTTTCTTTCTTAGCAAGGAATAAACGATTGGCATAATCTTTTGTCAGAGATATAAGAAGCTTAGCAAAGGGACGCTGTGCGGCAAGATCTTCCTTAAACTCTTGGGCAGTAACGGGCATATATTTTATAAGACCGCCTATTAAATCCTTAACGGCTTTATAGTTTACGGAAACCCTTTCCTTTAATGGTCCGTCATATCCCGTAGGAGCTCTTCCTATGGACGGAGCTTTAAACGCCTTTATTATTTTCAGAGTTTCGTCCCATCCCTTATCGCAGGATTCTTCTATTTTTTGAAGATAGGACAAAACAGTAAAATGAGACAGGGAATATTTATCGTATAGGTCATCGCCCTCCATAAGAGAAAGAGAATTATTTATTATTTTACGGCAATAATCAGCGGTCTCTTTTACTTTTCTGAGAATCTCACAAATCCACGGATGGTTATCTATCTCACAGTCAGGATTATATAAACTTAAAATATCCTCATACCATTTTTCAGGAAATGCACAGGCGCAGACATAATTGTAAATTTTAAGTATCTGATTTGCCAAAGCTTCATCGTTTCCGTTTTTTCCGAAAAGCAGATTAAGATTTTCAAAGTCGGTATTCCCGGAAGCATACTGCTCCTCAAAGATATCGGCAAGAATTGAATTTCCTATAATTCCGCTTTCGCTGGAATCGAGTATTCTGTAATCGGGAGACACTCCTGCAGCGTGAAAGTTTTCTCTTACAAAATCTCCGCAGAAGCTGTCTATTGTACAAATTTTTGCACTGTGAAGAAGAAGCTTCTGCCTTAAAAGAAGCTGATTTGCAGGATCTTCGGCAAGACGGCTTTCAATAGCTGCGCTTATTCTCGAACGCATCTCATTAGCCGCCGCTTTTGTAAAGGTCACTATTAAAAGGCTGTCGGCACTGCAAGGATTTTCTCCCGTAAGTCTTGAAATAACCCTTTCAACCAGTACTGCAGTTTTTCCGGAACCTGCCGCAGCGGAAACCAGCACTGTTCCGCCTCTTGCATCAATTGCCGCCTTCTGGGCATCAGTCCAGTTTCTGCTCATCCTCTTTTGCCTCCTTTCTAAGCTCTTTAAGGGCATCATCATTTGAAAACTTTGCAAGATTTCTTACAGGCGAATCCTTTTCTCTTCCGCATACATAGGAATAGCTGCACCACTGACATATATTTTTATAGTTTGCTCCCTCACTGGGAAGAGCCTCAACTTTTCCCTCATGGAGATATTCAGCCATATCCTCAATGATTTTATCCATTTTGTTAAAGAGCTTGCCCATTTCCTCAAGGGTAATGAGAGTTCCCGTAAGCTCGTTTTTGGAATTATATTTAACATCAATAAAGCGTCCTGCCATATTCTCTTCCATGCCCTGAATTACTTTCATATCTCTTAAAACAATACCGTTCATGCGGTAAACACTGTCTCGCTTTTCCTCAAGCGCTTTTTCATCATCTCTTGAAGCGGCGCTTTCAGAGGGAAGGGCGGCACTCATATAGAGAACTCCTGATGGCACTATTTCGCCGTACCTTTCAGAGCCGTTTTTAGCTATATTCATAAGATAAATGAGCATCTGCATATTTAGTCCCTGCAAGACGTCGGAAAGAGCAAATTTTTTGCCGCCGGATTTATAATCCACAACCCTTATGTATGAAACACCGTTCTCTTCCATAAGGTCAACACGGTCAACACTGCCGCGGATTACTATTTTCCCTCCATCTTTAAGTTTAAGCTCATATGGCGGTATGTCACCGTCTTTATCCATTTTAAGCTCAAAATCAACAGGCATAAATTTGCACACAAGATATTCTTCTGCTATCCTCTCAACAACTGAGACAAGAACTCTTTTGAGCTGACGATAGAGGAAGAGAAAACGGCTTGTCTTTTCTTCTTCGCCGCCCATATGCATTGAAAGGTATTCTTCTAAAAGCTTTGTTACCTCTTCTTCTCTCTCTTTTTCACTTAGCTCTGATAAAGCTTTGCCAGGATATTTTTTAAGTAGGTTTTCAAGAACATAGTGTATTACCGTACCTCTGCTCATGGGGTCAAGCTCTGCTTTTTTATCTTCCGAAAGGCGCAGCCCGCGCTGACAGAAATATTTAAAACGGCAGGAATAAAAGCTTTCTATAGCAGAAGCGGAGAAATACATATTTTCTCCAAAAAGCTTTTTCGATATTTCCGGATTTTCAAATTCCGCTGGTTTATTCTCTACCGCACGCTTTACTCCTTTAAGTTTCTGCGAATACTCATCCCTTTGAGAAAGAAATTCTTTAAGAGTCTGGGAAAACTCATCCTGTTTTTTAAAAGCGTCGGGGTAAAGCTCAAAAGCGGAACGGACACTCTCTATTTTTTCTATTTCGTTGCGAAGTGATGTGTCGGTTTTAATGCAGTTTGGTACTATGCGCTGAATTTCGGTAATAATTGAGGACTGAGACGCAGCTGTACCGTCAGACAGCTTGTCAGCACAGGTTACATAAAGCTTTTCACGAGCCGAACAGACGGTGTTATAAGCCAAAAACTGCTCATCCACAGCTTTGTATTCACCTGGCTCCGAAATCTCCATACCGAGGTTTAAAAGGACTCTTCTGTCAGCATCGGTGAGAAGTCCCGAAGAGGTTATCTGCAAGGGAAATACTCCGTCACAGGCTCCCATTACAAATACCGCTCTTGGAGAATCCATTCTTATTCTGTCGGCGCTGCCGGCATTTACCACATCGAGTCCCTGTGGCAGACTTCCCATATCGCAGGAGGCAAGCATAATTTCAAACAGCTCGCTGTAACGCTTTAATGTAACGGGATTTTCGCCCATGGTAACTGCACATTCGTTAAGGACACCCATAAGCATATCCCATATTCTTCCCTGCTCTGCGGCAAGAGCCGTTTCACCGTCAGCTTCAAGCTCTTTTGCATATTCCTTTAAGTGCTCTCCCGCTTTGATTTTCATAAGGAAATCATATATGGCCTTGGAGATGTTCTCACCGCCGCCTTTTTTCGCTTGCTCTGCAAATTTTCCCACAGGCACTGCAATCCGCTTTCTCAGGCTATTTATTTTTTCAAGTTCTTTTTCTGATTTATCTGTTGTATCTTCAGTAAGTCCAAAGGGATTTTGTGTAAAGTCGTAAAGCCATCTTTTCCCGCTGATGCTCCACATCAGCACATAATTTTCCAGTTCTCCCGTTTCAGAAGGAGAAAATCCTGCAAGTCCTGTTTTTAAGACATTAATAATACTTGAAGTAGAAAAACTGCTGTTGGCACAGTCAAGAATATTTCTTACAAGGGCAACCAGCGGCTGTGAGGATATGGGCTTTCTGTCGTCACGGTAAAATGGTACCGAATATCTTTCAAAAGCCCCCTGGAGCTCCGCTTTGTATAAATTAATATCTCTTGCAACAACTGCAATATCACGGCAGCGGAAGTTTTCTTCCCTCATAAGCCGCTTTATTTCACAGGCAACATAATCACACTCATCGTGAATATCACGGCAGCGGCAGACACATATATTTTTTCCGTCTCCGCTGTAAGAAAGTGATGAGGGTTCATAAATGCCTTTTTCCAAAGCAGAAAGAGCTTCATCCTTAAATCTTTTCCCCTCACTTAAAACAACGGGAACTGCAATTTTTTTGCCGCTCTTTTTCGCAATTTCCCTGATTTTCATACTGGTTCTCTGAATAAGAGAAAAGGTACCGGCGCCGTTTTTATCATCGTTTAAAGTATCGCAGCAAAGACTGATATAGCAGTCGTCGCTTTGGGCGATGATTTTTTCTATTACTCGCATTTCCTGAGCCGTAAAGCCCTTAAATGAGTCTATTGCAACGGTTTTCCCGGCAAAAAAGTTATGGGTATCGAGAGTATCACACATACGGGTGAGCACATCATCTTCATCTAAAAAATTCAGCTTTAAAAGTGCGTCGTATGCGGCAAAAACGAGAGACATCTCTTCGGTTTTAGCTTTCAGGAGCGATTTTTCCATACCTTCGGAAGCTGCCATGAGCATATCGGTTGTAACGCTGCCCTTTTTAAACTCCCTGCGAAGATTTAAAAAATCTGCAATTACAGCGGTGTTTTTGCTGTGTTTTCTATACAAAGTAAGTTTATCACTTACGCTTTCAAGGGCAAGGCTCATTAAAACCGCTTTACCACCGTCGCCTATTGTCTCGCCGCTGACTCCGCCGTATTCCCTGAAAACGGAATCAGCAAGGCGAGAAAAGCTGAGTATTTCAACTTTTTGCGCTTTGCTTTCTCCGAGCAGCTCCAACATGGCTTTTTCACTTTCAAAGGAAAACTGCTCCGGAATTATTAGAATAATATCGTTTACGCCGTTCAAGGCAAGGTTTGCCAAAGTATTTCTTATATAATGGGTCTTTCCGCTTCCCGCACGTCCCAAAATAAATCTCAGCAAAAAAATCACCTGCTTTTATCAGAAAAGTAAAATGGATACTGATATTATATCAGTATCCATGAGCTATTTACAATCCATTTAAATTTTTTCTTCTGGTTAAAATCCGCTTAATCGCAGCCACAGCTAAAACAACAAGAGCAGAACCTATACCTCCAAAAGCAGCTATTTTTACAGTTACAGCATATGAGGTTCTGAACACCGTAAACAAATTAGTGGGTATTCCGATTAAATCAGGTAAAGAAAGAGAATATGTATCAAACGTAGAAGTATCGTTTTCATCGAGAGTTATTACTCTTACTCCTGAATACTTCGCTTCTCCGTAGCCTCTGACTCCTGATTTAAAAGTCTGTGACAGATAAATGCCGTCAACAGTTCCTCCAATATCGTTTCTGTGGTCATGACCGAAAAACGCTCCGATTACATCGCCCTGCTGTTTCCACAAATCAAATCTGCCATCCATGTAAGACGAAAAATAAGGACCTTTGTTCAGTGTACCTGACGTTTCATCTGACTTTATGTAATAATTTGAAGAGTTATCTCCCTGTCCTTTTACGGAATCAGAAGACTTAGAATCTGTTTTTTTAAGTAAATTGTATATTTCGGGAACTGGCTCATGCTGAAAAACAAGAGACGGCAGCGGCTTTCCGTCATTTTCTTCCTTCAGCAATTCGCTTTTCTTTTCGTACCATTGATTTTGACTTTCAGCCTGCTTTTGTGCCGAAGGCTTAAAGGGCGTATCATCATCACCTAATGGAGTACATGTATCAAAAAACCAAAGACTGAAAGCATCACTCTCGTTAGTGCTGCTTTTTATGGTTATATTGAAAGCTCCGCTTCCCGAAGAGCTTGTATTCTCGCTGCCATTAAGACAGCCGGATATACTTTTATATATTCCAAGCTGTTTATCCTTTGAAACTCCACAATTAGCATCGTTTGAACCGAATATTACCGCAAAGGGAATTGAATTTTCTGACGCAGGTTTCGTTATCTCGGTAATCGCCTGTTTCACGTTTTCAAAAGCGTCGGTACTCTGCTGGACTTTTTGATTATCTCCGTTATAAACAATAAGATCCGGTTTTACTTTTTCAATAGCCGCATTCCATAACTTAACGGAATCACTCATAGGAAGTTCAGTTTCTTCAATATCAGTGAAAAGAAGAATTGTAAACTTTCCGTCACTGTTAAATTTAAGTTCAGTCTTTTCGTAAGCGGAAGACGAAAAACTCAAAACCATTAAACCAAAAGCCGCCAAAAATATTGTTAAAAATATCTTTTTTAATTTCATCTTCTGCTCCCCTCTTTTACCTCACAAAGAAAATATAAGGCTTATATGCAAAAATGTCAATAAAATTTTTGAATTATATAAAATAATAAAATAAATTTAGCCTAAAGAGCCGCTATACATAAAAAGTACAGCGGCTCTTTTCATTAAAAAACTTAAATCTTAAATTATTTTACAAAATCCTCAAAGGGAGATATATCAAGTCCCTGAACAGTTTTGAGGAATTCAAAAAGCTTTTTGGCAATTTTCTTTACCCCGCCCACACTGTCACTTTCAATATTGAGGGGCATTATGGGATCGTGTACACTCAGGCGCAGAAGGAACCAGCCATCGCCGTTCTCCTTATCAAAGGAAACTCTTATTCCCTCACGGTTATCGGGAGCAATATGCCAGTCAGATTTGCTCTCGGCATACTCCTCAAGAGCAGAAATAATTCCGTTGCCGCAGGCAGCAAAATCTTCTTCAAGAATTTTCATTCTGATTTCTTTGCTCTCCACAGGTTCTTTAAGAGCGGAGGTAAGCTCCGTAAGGGTTTTTCCCTCTTTACCGAGACAGGCAAGCTTTATAATGATTTTAGTTATAAGATACGCTCCGTCATCGAGAAAATAGTTTTCTCTCAAAGCCGCATGACCGGAGGTTTCTATGGCGAGGGGTGAATTTATTCCCTCATTGTTAAGTCTTATGGACTCATTTATGACGTTTTTATAGCCTCTCTTGAAGCGGTGATGAACTCCGCCCAAATCTTTTTCTATAAACTCTTTAAGTCCCGAAGAGGTTACTGAGTCGGTAACTATTGTGCCGCCCTCATTGCCCTCAAGAGCGATAGCTGATGCCAAAGCAATAAGTCTGTTACGGTTTATTTCATTGCCGAAGCTGTCAACACATCCCGCTCTGTCAACGTCAGTATCAAAAATTACACCGAAATCAGCATGGCTTTCTTTAACCGCTTCACAAATCGATTCCATGGCCTTTTCATTTTCGGGATTTGGAATGTGATTGGGGAACATTCCATCCGGCTCAAGATAGCGACTGCCCTCAGTATCAGCGCCAAGAACTTTGAGAACCTTTTCCGCATAAAATCCGCCTGCACCGTTACCTGCGTCAACTACGATTTTATAGCCTTTAAGGGGATGATCGTAGTCATCTGCGTTTACGCCTTTTTTAATCATATCGCAGAGATTTTTGCTGTAACGCTCCATGTAGTTTTCTGTTTTAACTGTTCCTTCTTTAGAAGAAATTATAAAATGCTCTCTTTCAGCGTAATCAAGAAGCACTGAAATATCCTTGCCTTCAAGTCCTCCTGTGGGAAGAAAGAATTTAAGACCGTTTCGGTGATAGGGATGATGGCTTGCGGTTATCTGAATAGATGCATCACATTTAAGGTCAACGGTTGTCATAAACATTGCAGGAGTGGAAGAAAGTCCACAATCTATAACGTTCATACCGCTTTTTACAAGGGCTTTTATTACAGCCGCTTTTATACGCTCGGCTGATATTCTCGAATCGTGTCCCACTGCAACGCTCAGCCCGTTCTTTCCCGCCTTTTCGTAAATGAAACAAGCAAAGGCCTTTGTTATCTTTTCTATTACCTCATCGGTTAAATCAAGAGGCTCTCCCTCTACGCCGTCAACAGCTACACCTCTTATATCTGTTCCGCTTTTAAAGTGTGACCAGAATTTATCTGCTGCCATAATTTTCCTCCTGTTCTGCCCGCTCCGAAGCACGAAGCAGGAATTTATATAAAGGACTCAACGCTTTGAATCCCTGTTTAAGCTCATCAATTATTCTGTCGTCGCCTATAACCTCAAAGTTTTTACTCATTCTGATAAAAGCACAGTCCTTTGCGTTATAGTAGACTTTAAGGTCCTCGGGACAAAGGCCCGGTTTTTCTCTGGCGTAAGCTTCACCTGTAAATACATATCCCGCTTTCTCTGCGCTTTTAACTGCTTTTCGAAATTCATCAGGATGCTCCGATATTTCTTTTCGGTAAACCTCCATAAGAAACGGCAAAGAACGGAAAAGGGCAATTCCACTTGAATAAAAATTCTGAGTTACCTCAAACCACATACAGGGAAGAAATTTATAGTCCTGCTTTGAACGCATAAACATAATCCAGATATTATCCCTGTAAAGAGCTTTGTTTTTTGAAAACCTTGTATCACGTCTTATCCTTGAAACCATTCTCACTGGGTTTAATACCATTTTATCATCCAGCTCTGCCATATCCTCCGAAAGAAGCACTCCTATCTGACGCATTGGCTTTACCGCAAGACGATTAATTTCAGCTTTATGCTCCTCATAGAAAGGTTTGCTGTCATTGAATTTATTATCAGCAAGGAGAAAAAGCGCCTGAGGTGTAATTCCGTCAAACTCGTACATGGCTGTTCCTCCTTAAACGATAAGTCCTTTTTCAAACATCGCCTGAGCGGCAAGCATTACTCCCGTCTTTCCGCTGTGGAAATTAAGTCCTCCCTGCATCCACGCCGCATAAGGCTCGCGAAGAGGAGCATCGGCAGACAGCTCAATTGAAGAACCTAATGTAAAAGCTCCCGCTGCCATAATAACCTTACTGTCATATCCGGGCATATCCCAGGGCTCAGGAGTAACGTAGGAGTCAACAGGTGCGCCTTTCTGCATTCCCTGACAAAAGGCAATGAGGGCTTCCTCATTTTTAAGCAGTACGCTCTGAATTATATCCGCCCTCACTTCTCCCGGCTTCGGGGTAACATCATAGCCTAAAATATTGAAAAGTGAAGCAGTAAACTCAGCGGTTTTAAGAGCTTCACCAGTAACATGGGGTGCTGAGAAAAATCCCATAAACAAATTGCGATTTTGTCCCAGTGTGGCTCCCACTTCTCTGCCGAGACCGGGAGTAGTCATGCGGTATGTACAAAGCTCTACATATTCCTTTTTACCGGCTATATATCCTCCGCAGGGAGCTATTCCACCGCCTGGATTCTTTATAAGTGAACCGGCAATAAGATCTGCTCCAACCTGAAGGGGCTCTGTTTCCTCTACGAACTCACCGTAACAGTTATCTACCATTATTACAGCATCACTGACCGCCTTTACAGCCTTTGCTATCTCTCCGATTTTGGCAACTGACAAACTCGGACGCAGACTGTATCCTCTTGAACGCTGAATATATACCATTTTAACAGAGCTGTCTAAAAGAGATACGATTTTTTCAATATCGGGCTCGCCTTTTTCATCTAAATCTGCCTGAATATATTTTACGCCTAAATCTTTCAAAGAACCCTGACCGGGAGTGCCTGTTATACCGATCGCCGGCTGAATTGTATCATATGGAAGACCCGTAGCACAGAGCATTGTATCTCCTGGACGGAGTATTCCGAAAAGAGCCGTTGCAAGGGTATGAGTGCCACAGGTAAAGGTATGACGCATTACCGCATCTTCACCGCCGAAGACCTGAGCTACTACTTTATCGAGGGTTTCTCTTCCCGGATCACCGTAACCGTAGCCTGTGGAGATTCCAAGATGATTTTCGCTTACCTTATTATCAATAAAAGCGGCAAGAACTTTTTGCTGATTATATTCTGTTATACTGTCTATTCTTTTAAAGGCTTTTTCTGATTGCTCCATTGCCTTTTCAGAAGCCTCAATTATTTTTTTGTCAATTTTAAAAAAGTTATTCATTATATACTCCCTGACAAAGAGAAAATTCTCCCGTTATTTTAAATTCAAGTTTTTTATAAAAAGATACCTTATCTTCTCTGCACATAAGAAAAACGTCCTTTTTTTCTTTTTGTGCAGCTGTGCAAAGCTCTTTTACAATATCGGATGCATAGCCTTTACTACGAAAATCTTTATGTGTTGCCACTGCGCCTATTACCGCTCCGCTGTCGCTTTCAAAAGTGAACATTCCGCAGGAAATACATTTGTCTTCCCTTTCACGGAACAAAACTCTGGCGCAGTTATTTCGCACCCTTGCAGATAAATCACAAAGCCAGTCTTCATAAGAGGAAATACTTTCACCGAAAGCATCAGGCTCTTTCAGAAGATTATAAATTTTTCTATAGGGCGGTTCACATTCAAAAGTCATAGGCTCGTTTTTTTCATCTGAGCTCATTGTGGGTTTGTATTTCATTATAATGCCTTTTTCGGAAATTTTAAAGCCTAAATCATCCAAAACCCATTTTTCACCTAAAAGAGATGAAAAACCGATAACATTCAAAAATTCATTAAGCTCCTGAGAGTCAAAATCCTTTTGAGCTGCAACAGTCACATGGGAATCCACCTTTGAAACAGCAGCGGTTATTTTGCCATCAAGCTCCTGAATCCAGAACATGACAAAAGATGTATTGAACCCATAGGTTTTTATGAGAGCTTCAATTTCTATAGCCATTGGGTTTGCCGGAAAAGGCAGTTTCGTTTTACTTTCCAGCAGTCTCAGCAAGACGCCATCTCCCCGGCAAGGAGCGGTATGAGCTTCTGCGCATTTTCATAATCCTTTTCATATATTACACATGAGGGCGAATGAAGATAACGGCAAGGCAGAGATACAGCTACAGTTTTAACTCCTTCACCGCTCACATGAATAGCTGAGCTGTCGTTTCCGCCCGCCACAAGAGTTTTTGTCTGGCAGGGAATATTTTCTCTTTCAGCAATATTAAAAGCCAGAGAATAAAGTTCACTATCATAAACTGTGCCTCTGTCCATAAAGGACACAACGGGACCTTTGCCAAGCTCGCAGACTCTTTTTTCTCCGCTGACTCCCGCAATATCTGCGGCAGTGGTTGTTTCAACAACAATCGCTTTATCTGGCATTACGGAAAAGGCTGCCGCCTTGGCTCCTCTTGTACCCACTTCCTCCTGAACGGTAAAGACAAAATACAGATCATAAGGCTGCTCCTGCTTTATCATGTCGATAAGTATGGCGCATCCTGCTCTGTCATCAATTGCTTTGCCTTTAATAAATCCGTCACCGAAAGGATAAATATCCGAATCAAAATAAACACTGTCTCCAAGGCTTACGTATTTCTCAGCCTCTTCACGGCTTTCGACTCCTATATCCACATACATTTCGGAAAAGTCAGGAACCTTGTTCTTTTCGTCGCCGCTGAGAAGGTGCACAGCTTTTGCACCAATCACACCGGTTATTTTGTTTTTGCCTATTATTACTCTTCTGCCGTAAACTACACGCTGGTCAATTCCTCCCACAGGAGTAATCTTTACATATCCGCTTTCGGTAATGTAGTTTACCATAAAGCCTACTTCATCCATATATGCTGCAAGCATTATTTTTGAAGCCGCCGAGTTTTTACCTTTTTTGAAAGCGATTATATTTCCCAGAGCATCTACTCTACACTGTGCAAAAGGCTTAATTTCCGAAAGAATCAGCTTTCTTACTTCATCTTCCCTGCCGGAAATGCCATTTGCATTGCAGAGGTTTTTAAGGATTTCAGTCATCACAGCAGCCTCCTTTCTCAATATAACAGGCTATAAGCTTCGCAGTATTTTCAATATCCGCTGTATCTACAACCTCGGCGGCGGTATGCATATATCTGAGAGGTACGGAGACAAGTCCCGTTTTTATTCCACCGGAATTTACACTTACCACATCCGCATTTGTTCCGGTTCTGCCTCCCATTACCTCACGCTGGAACGGAATGTTTTCTTCTTCGCAAACTTTTATAAGAGTGTTTGTAATATTTTCATCAAGGGTCGGAGATACACCTATCATAGGACCTTTACCGAGCTTTCCGCATTCTTCATCTTTAAGTCCCGGAGAAAGGCCAAAGCTCACATCTACAACAATCGCTTCGTCCGGCTTCACTTTGAATACAGCCGGTCCTGCTCCTCTTGTGCCAACTTCCTCCTGAACTGTCAAAGCACAGGTAACTTCTCCTTTATGCCCTCTTTCGCAAAGAAGCTTCAAAGCGGCAATTATCGCCGCCGCACCGGCTCGATTATCGAGAGCGGGAGCAGTAATACATCCTGAAAGAAGCTTTGCAAAGGGTTTCTCCACACATACCCTATCGCCTAAAGCAATCTTTTTCTTTAAAGCTTCGCCGTCAAAGCCTGTATCAATATACAATGAATCACTGTCCAGCGCCTTGCTTTCATCTCCCGAGGAAAGATGTGGAGGAACACTGCACACAATTCCCTTTACAGACTCTTTGCCCATAATGACAACTTCCTCGCCGGCAAGAACACGCCAATCCATTCCGCCGCAGGAATCGCACTTCACGAATCCGTTTTCATCAATAAATTTAACAATAAGTCCTATTTTATCTATATGGGCATCCAGAAGGATTTTCTTTCCCTTAGCGCCTTTATTTATGGTACAGAAAAAATTGCCGAGATTGTCAGTCGTAATTTCTCCGTTTTCTGAGAGTAAATCTTTCAAAACCGAAAACATTTCTTTTTCCTTACCAGACACACCACCGTTAAAGGTAAGAAGTTTTACTGTTTTTTCTATATCCATATATATACACCTCCGTTTTTTGCCGCCTACCATTATACTTTTAATTTTTGCCTTTTTCAAGGCGGGCAATACATTACCTTATTCTCAGTTATTGCAATCTTCTATTTATTTGCTTATATTCGCCATCGTTAATTTTCAAAACGTCAAAACCAAAGCTGCTATTAAAGTCTTTTTTATATAATCGAACAAAAAACTTTTAAATTGTTGTAATAAGTATAAAAGAGATATAGAATATACAGACAGGTTTTTATTAGTTACGGGAGGGAGTAAAATTTGAAGCGTTCATATGAAATCGATATGTGTAACGGACCGATTTTGGGCAAGCTTATTCAGTTTGCAATACCGCTTATGCTTTCGGGTGTTTTGCAGCTGCTTTTTAACGCCGCTGATATCATCGTAGTAGGACGCTACACCGGAAGCGACGCTTTGGCTGCGGTAGGCGCAACAAGCGCCCTCAATAACCTTATAGTAAATATATTTATCGGTCTTTCCATCGGCAGCAGTGTTGTTATGGCAAGATATTACGGCGCACAGGATTGGAAAAACGTAAGCGACGTTGTACATACATCAATCCTTTTAAGTTTTATTTCAGGAATCTTTCTTATTTTTGCCGGCATCGCCCTTGCAAAGCCTTTGCTGCTTCTTACAGGCACACCGGAAAATGTTATTGACCAGTCGGTTCTCTATATGAGAATTATTTTCTGCGGTATGCCTTTGCTTATGGTATATAACTTTGGTGCAGCTATTCTGCGTGCCGTAGGAGACACAAAACGTCCTCTTATCTTTTTAACTATTTCAGGACTTATAAATGTTGCACTTAACCTTTTCTTTGTAATTGTTTTTGAAATGGGAGTTTCAGGCGTTGCAATAGCTACAATTATCTCGCAGTTTGTCTCTGCACTTCTTGTCGTTTGGTGTCTTATGCAAAGCCCTGGAAACTACAAACTTTACATTAAGCAGCTCAAAATACACAAGGATAAACTCTTTGAAATTATTAAGGTAGGTCTTCCCGCCGGAGTTCAGGGTGCAGTTTTCTCAATTTCAAACGTTCTCATTCAGTCATCAATAAACTCCTTCGGTTCAATCGCAGTAGCCGGTAATACCGCCGCTTCAAATATTGAAGGCTTCGTCTATACCTCGATGAACTCCCTTTATCAGGCATCCCTGAGCTTCACAAGCCAGAATATGGGAGCTAAAAAATACAATCGTATTGTTCCTATTCTTTTGAGAAGTCTCATAATGGTATTTGTAGTTGGTGCAGTTTTAGGCGGAGGCGCTTACATTTTCGGTAACCAGCTGCTGGGAATTTACTCTAAAGACCTACAAGTTATTCAATATGGACTTAACCGAATGGTGGTAGTTTGCCTTACTTATTATTTATGTGGCATGATGGACGTATGCTGCGGTTCAATAAGAGGTTTGGGATATTCAGTTGTACCGACCGTTGTTTCGCTTATAGGTGCATGCGGACTAAGAATAGTTTGGATTTACACTATCTTCGCTCTTAACCGAACTCTTACAACGTTATATATATCCTATCCCGTCACATGGGGAATAACTTTTGCGGCACATCTTATCTGTTTCATAGTTTTCTTTAAGAAAATCAAAAATAACAATGGCAAAGTAACTAATCAGATTTCAGAAGCTGAAACAGCGCAGGTTTAATAATCATCAAATTACGGTATGGCTGTTAATCCATACCGTAATTTTAATCAAAGATAGTTTTCTTTAATAAAACGGTAAAAATTACCTAAGAGCTTCAACTTAAAAAATGAAACCAAATGCTAATACAGGAGAAAAATAATGAAAATAATTACCGTTTGCGGGAGCATGAAATTTTCAAATGAAATGATAAATATAGCATTTCTGCTTGAAAGCAAAAAAGGTTTTAATGTTCTGCAATGCACTTATAATGAACAAGAAACAGAGATCACGCCGGAAATGCTGGAAAATCTAAAAAAAGCACATTACGAAAAAATAAAAATGAGCGATATTATATATGTAGTAGATATTGACGGATATATAGGCAGTTCAGTTAAAAAGGAAATTGAATACGCTAAAAAATTAAATAAAAAAATTATTTTTCACAGCAACATACCTGCTGATTTTGAATTTTGATTGGCATTATAGATAGCATTCAAAAGGCGGCCATCCCAGAGGATGGTCGCCTTTGATTTTACACGATATGAGTAGTAACATAAAAGCTTTTGCTCTAAAATTATTGTTCCGTTCCGCTTTTGTAATTCTCAATAGCTGCGGAAATTTCATCAAGAAAGGCCTCTTCACCAATGGTGTTTACTTTAAAAAACATAGCTTGGCTGCCGCCGGAAGTTATGGCTGTCAAAAACACTTCACCATCATGTTCGAGAACCGTCACGCTAAGACTTACACGGTTACTACCGCTCCAGCTGTAACGTTCATAAACTCTTACAGCGCACTTGACATCGCCTACACAGTAATCGCTGGAATCCTCACAGGTAGCGGAAACACTGTTGCTGACAGCATCTTCAACTACAGACAACACTTCCTGGCAGGTTCCCTTTAACGTAACTTCGTATTTTGCCATATTCTCCCCTCATTTCATATATTTATTTTCTCTAAGCCAGAGAACCGAATCACAAAGAGATTGAGAGGTTTTCACCTCCACTACACAACGACATCCTGCTTCTTCGGCAATTTTAAGCCTTTCGCTAAGGTTTATTTTTCCATCGCCTAAGGGCAGATGATCCTTTTTTTCAAAAGCATCATGAACATGCATATGATAAAGCTTATTGCGGTTTTTCAGCATAAAGCTTTCATCTTTATTGCCAGCAGATTCACAGTGACCTATATCCCACGTAACACCAATATTTTCTTCCTTGATAAGGTTTTCAATGGCTTCTTTTTCAAAAGATAGAAAACCGTTTGTATTTTCAATCGAAACCTTAACTTTACCCAAAAAATCAGCACATATCCCTTTGAATTCATTCAGGGATCTTTCATAGTGAGAAGCATATTTTTCATAAAGAAAAACTTTTTTATCGGGCAGAGTAAACCAAACGCCTCTATTTAAATGCATATTCACAAGCGGGATTTTAAGCTCTGCTGCCGCAGATAAGGTGTCTTTAAGCACTCGCTGCCAGCCGGCCTTTATTACAGGATTAAAATTACAGAAATCTGCATTTTCATCAAGGTGCAGCGTAAAATATATTCCGTTTTCCTGAGAAATTTTATTTAACCGCACAATGTCTTTATCTCCAAACGTCTGACAAAAAGGCAGGTTCATATTAAGTTCAAGAAAGCTCAGTCCCAGCTTTCGGCACAAAACCGCATTTTCCTCAATACTGTCGTATTCTATAAGGGTCGGCATTCCGAAATCCATATCAGCGGTACACCTCCAGCTTTGTAAGAGTGGGACAAACTCTTGACTGTTCAAATATAATTTTTATCTTTGAA
Organism: uncultured Oscillospiraceae bacterium; assembly: GCA_949289045.1. Lineage (GTDB taxonomy): Bacteria > Bacillota > Clostridia > Oscillospirales > Acutalibacteraceae > UMGS263. Next base: position 55,248 of record CASEMN010000010.1, on the reverse strand, counting down.
GTTTTTGTCTTACGGAATTTACAAATTTTCTTATATCCGATTACTGTTCCGTCGAAAACCTTTTTCCAGTTTCCTTTCTTATCGGCGTAAATACTGAATTTTTCGACACGCTGGCCTACTAAAATCTGTTCACCTAAAACAATTCGGCTAAACTGAACAGTTTTTCCGAAATCAACTGTAAATTCTGACTTTTCCGTACCGTCGCAGGGCTTCCAGAATTCTTTTTTATCTGCAGTAAGCGCCATATCTGCAGACACTTTATCATTCTCACATTCACTGGCCTTCGCCTTAGCTCCTGTTGCAAGATTTTCAGAATATGTATTTCTGAGATAGCTGCCAAATTCTTTCAGCCGTTTAACATCGGCTTTAGCGATACGTCCTTTTTTATCGGGAGGAATATTAAGAAGAAGGCTTGCGTTTCCGCCTACAGAGCTTTCATATATTTTAATTAATTTCTTTAAACTTTTAACTTTCCTGTCCTGATTTTTATGATAAAACCAACCCGGTCTTATGGAGGTATCTACCTCGCAGGGATACCATACACAGTCGTTTGCCTGCTCAATTACTCTTCTGCTTCCAAGGTCTTCGTCGGTACTGTCAACTTTTTTCGCAAAAGAAGCGTCATCTTCCTGCTGGGATTTTTCCGCTGTCCTTTCATTGTCTACCATAGATGAAGGTACAACGCTCCATTCGGATTCACGGCATTTTCCTGCTTCGTTTCCGCACCAACGAACATCAGGTCCACAGATATTTATTACAGCATTAGGCTGAAGCTCTCTAATTAAAGCGTAATAACCTTCCCAGTCATATTCCTGCTTCTTACCGTTTTTGCCTTCTCCGCAGGCTCCGTCAAACCACAGACAGAAAAGCTCCCCGTAATTAGTCATAAGCTCACGAAGCTGGTTTTTATAAAAGGTATTATATTCCTCACCGCTTCCGTATGTTGGTTCATGTCTGTCCCAAGGCGAAAGATATATTCCGAATTTTATACCGCCCTTTTTACAGGCCTCTGACACCTCTTTTACAACGTCACCCTTACCGTCTTTCCATGGACTATTTTTAACACTATGCTCTGTATAAGCACTCGGCCAGAGACAAAATCCGTCATGATGCTTGGCGGTTAAAATAAGTCCTGTCATCCCGGCAGACTTAATAGCTTCAACCCACTGATCTGCGTCAAAATCCGTAGGGTTAAAAAGAGCCGGGGATTCATCACCTTTTCCCCACTCCCGATTTGTAAATGTATTAATTCCAAAATGGGCAAATGCATAAAATTCCATCTGTTGCCAGTTGTACTGCCTTTCACTAGGCACAGTATTTGCCGCTTTTACAATTATATCTTTTTCCATACCGCTCCTCCGCGAAAAACAAATAAATTTATAGAAATTTTATCATAAATTCACTTTACTTTCAAATTATTTTTATGACAAATGAAGAAAAAGCTCGAATTAAATATATTCCTATTAAATCTTTGCAAAATTAGTTAAGTAATGATATAATTATGCTGATTGTGTAAGCAATTTAATTTTTGCTTAACACTTCTGTTGTAATTCTTTGCTATTATTTTATATGTTTTGAATTTAAAGACCGTTAGGCGGCCTTTATCAACCATTAATTTTAAAATGTTTATGGGGGTGGATCACTTGCTGAAAGTTCTCAGCTACCTCAAAAATTATAAGTGGTCGGCAATTTTTGCCACAATTTTCATTCTTATCAACAGTGCAATGCAGTTGGTTCTTCCATCTATGATGGCGGATATAATGAACAACGGCATTGCAGGAGGCAAGCTCGTTTATATTTACATCATGGGCTTTTTTATGATAATTGCCTCGATTTTCGGTGTCTTTGCGGCTGTACTTTCCAGTTATTTTTCAAGCAAAGCTTCAACCGGATTCGGTAAAGAGCTGCGCCGTGCGGTTTTTCTTAAAGCCGAAAGTTTATCTCAATGCGATATAGATAAAATCGGCGTATCGTCAATGATAACACGTTCTACTAATGATATTACACAAATTCAAAACCTTGTGCTTGTCAGTATGAGAATGATTATCAGCGCTCCGATAATGATGGTCGGCGGCGCCATTATGGCTTTCACAATGAACAAAACTCTGTCGTTGGTTATTTTTACAGTAATACCGATAATCGCTCTTATTGCTCTTTTTGTCGTTAAAAGAGTACTTCCCTGGTTCGAGCAAATGCAGAAGAAAACCGACGCTTTAAATCAGGTTGTACGTGAGCGTTTAGGCGGCGTTCGAGTTATAAGGGCTTTTAACAGACAAAAGCATGAGCAGGAACGCTTCAGAAAAGCTAATTTTGAACTGACTGAAATAGCATTAAAAACAAACCGACTCTTCGCTTCTCTTATTCCTCTTGCAATGTTTTTAATGTACTCTATGATAATCGCTCTCATTTGGCTTGGCAGCAGACAGGTAAACAACATGGATGTTACCACTCAGGCACAGGAAATTGCCGGAACTATAGGCAACCTTCAGGCTTTTATGATGTATCTTATTATGATTGTTTTTGCCGTAGGACTTGCCGCTTCCATGTTTGTAATGGTTCCTCGTGCTGCAATTTCAGCAAGACGTATATGTGCAATTCTTGACATGGAACCCATGATTAAAGAACCACTTACTCCTGCGGTTTCCATCGGCGGCCAGGGAAAAGTTGAGTTTAAAAATGTTTCTTTCGGTTACGATGGAGCAGAGAGAAATGTTATAAATAATGTAAGTTTCACCGCAAATCCGGGAGAAGTCACCGCTATTATCGGCGGCACCGGCTGCGGAAAAACAACTCTTATAAATCTTATCTCCCGCTTTTACGACGTAAGCTCCGGCGAGATACTTGTTGACGGAACAAATATTAAAGATATGGCTTTATCCGACCTATATAAAAAAATCGGCTATGTGCCCCAAAAGGTATTGCTTTTCAGCGGTACTGTTGCAGATAACCTGCGTTACGGCAAGGAAGACGCAACTGAAGAAGAGATGTGGAAGGCTCTTGAAACCGCACAAGCGGCAAACTTTGTAAACCAGCTTCCCAAAAAGCTCGAAAGCAGACTTTCACAGAACGCCACAAATCTTTCCGGCGGACAAAAACAGCGTATTTCCATCGCCCGTGCACTTATTAGGAACGCAGAAATTTATATTTTTGACGACAGTTTTTCAGCTTTGGATTTTAAAACAGATGCATTGCTCAGAGCAGCTATACAAAAAAATTTTGCTGATTCTACACAGATAATAGTAGCTCAGAGAGTTGGCACAATTTTAAACGCTGACAAAATTATTGTACTTGACGACGGAGAGATTGCCGGTCAGGGAACTCATAAAGAGCTTCTTAAAACCTGTAAAGTATACAGAGAAATTGTTGAATCACAGCTTTCAAAGGAGGAGATAGAATGAAAAAAACAAAATCGTCTCCTACTAAAAAAATCAGAGCTTTCAGCCGTGAAGCCGGCAACAGACCTCCCGGTGAAAAACCAGTCAGTTCAGTGCAGACAGCCGGAAAGCTTTTAAAGCTTCTTGCGAACCACAAACTTCCTGTCATCATAGCACTTCTTGGAGGAATTGCGGCGACCATTCTCAATATTATCGGACCTTTGCTTTTGGGAGATTCGGTTGACGCTATTCAGCAGCAAATTCAGGTAAGGCTTTCGGGTCAGCAAATTGATATGAGTGCAATAGGAAAGACATTGTTAATATTGCTTGCAGTTTACGTTGGCAGTGCAATTTTTACTTTTGTACAGAATTACACAATGGCCGGCATTACTCAAACAGTTGTCAGGGATATGCGTGAGAAAATAAACCAAAAGATTTCAAAATTACCCCTGAAGTATTTTGACAGTAACACAAAAGGCGAAATTCTCAGCCGAATTATGAACGACATAGATAACATCAGCAACACCCTGCAGAATAACTTTACTCAAATTATCACTTCCACTGCAACCCTTATAGGCGTTTTGGCAATGATGATTTACGTGAGCTGGGAAATGACCCTTATCACTCTTTCAGTAATTCCCGCTTGTCTCATAGTTGCTCTTTTCGTTGCAAAGCGTTCCAGAAAATATTTCCGTGCTCAGTGGGATCGTACCGGAGAGCTTAACGGACATATTGAAGAAATGTATAACGGTCACAATATCGTTAAAGTTTTCGGCCACGAAAAAGAGGCAATTGATGAATTTAATGAAATTAACGAAGAGCTTTATACTTCAAGCAGAAAAGCTCAGTTTATTTCCGGTACAATTATGCCCTTTCTTAATTTCATCAACAACATAGGCTATGTTATGATCTGCGTTGCCGGAGGCGTTTATGTTTTCAAAAGGCTGATTACTCTCGGCGACGTTACAAGCTTTATCACTTACTCAAAAATGTTTACCCAGCCTATTTCCGACCTTGGAAATATCGCAAATAACATACAGTCTTCCCTTGCTTCGGCAGAAAGAGTGTTCATTCTTCTCGAACAGGAAGATGAACCTGAAGAAACGGTTGAATACGATCTTCCCACACCCAAAGGAGAAATTTCTTTTGAAAACGTTGAGTTCAGCTATTCGCCGGACAAGCCTCTTATACGCAACTTCAACCTTCACGTTAAACCGGGTCAGCTTATAGCTATTGTCGGTCCCACCGGAGCCGGAAAAACCACCATTGTTAACTTATTAATGAGGTTTTACGATATTAATTCGGGAAGCATAAAAGTTGATGGAATTGATATAAGAAAGCTTTCAAGGGCACAGCTACGCAAAGCCTTCGGTATGGTTTTGCAAGACACATGGCTTTTCAAAGGAACAGTTCATGACAATATAGCCTACGGCAACATGGATGCATCTGAAGAGGATATCAAAAATGCAGCCATTTCCGCAAAAGCCAACAGCTTTATTTCCACCTATGCCGACGGATACAATATGGCTCTTGAAGAGGACGGCACAAATATCTCTCAGGGTCAGAGGCAGCTTTTAACAATTGCCAGAGCTGTTTTGGCAAATCCCGCAGTTCTTATTCTCGATGAGGCTACAAGCTCTGTTGATACAAGAACCGAACTTTTAATTCAGGACGCCATGGAAGAGCTGATGAAAAATAAGACCAGCTTCGTTATAGCTCACCGTCTTTCAACAATCAGAAAAGCCGATATGATTTTGGTTATGAATGACGGACAAATTGTTGAAACAGGCAAACATCAAGAACTTCTTGATAAAGGCGGATTTTATTCCGAACTTTACAAAAGCCAGTTTGCCTCAGCCGAATAATTTAATATTATCTACTATACTTTTACAGGCTGACGGCAAAGCCATAAAATGTACAGGCGGCAGCTTATAAGCTGCCGCTTTTTCTTTATTTTTTGTATTTTCTTCCTGTAACAAAGCAATCTTAAGATTTCTTTAGCTTTAATTAATGATATATTTACTATAGACCTATATAAAATAGACAGGATGATGAAAAGGAAGTGAAGAATTTGAAATACAAAATTTTAATAGCTGAAGATGATATTGACATTTCGGAGCTTTTGCGTCTTTATCTTGAGGGCAGCAACTTTGAAGTTACAACTGCCAGCGACGGAGCCCAGGCTTTAAGCGCAATACAAAACGAAAAATTCAATTTACTGGTTCTGGATATAATGATGCCTAAAATTAACGGATATGAACTTACAAAAGCTGTAAGACAGTTCAGCAATGTACCTATAATTATTCTCTCAGCAAAAAGTAGCGATAACGACCGCATTTTAGGCCTCAACATCGGTGCTGACGCATATATAACAAAGCCCTTTAATCCAATGGAGGTTATTGCTCAAATAAACGCAAGCCTTCGCAGGTTTTATCATTTGGGCAGCGATGCAGCTGAAAGTAAAAAAGAAAGATTCCTTAAAATAGGTGAACTTTGCGTTGACCTTGAAAATTTTGTGCTAACAAAAAAAGACACCCTTGTTCCCCTAACTTCTACAGAACTTAAAATTCTTATTAAACTGATGAGCTCTCCCGGAAGAGTATATACGAAAGCTCAGCTTTACGCCTGTATAAACGGAGAGTTTTTTGAAACCGACGATAATACCATGATGGTACACATCTCAAATTTAAGAGAAAAAATTGAGGATGATCCGAAGAATCCTAAATATATAAAAACTATAAGAGGACTGGGGTATAAAATAGATGCGGTTTAAAAAATTTAGAAAGAACAGCGTTACATCAATTTATCTTAGATGGCTCATGCTTTTTACCATTTCGATAATCGGTTTGTTCATGATGGTGTATTTGATCATGGAATTCAGCATCTACAATATTGTAAATGTACCTACTATGAGTAACATAACGAACCATCTTGACGAATTGAAGCAGGATGATTTTAATTCTATACCCATTAACCGCTACAAGGATACCAGAATTTTAATTTTAGACGAAAACAATAACATTATTATTAAAAGCGATAATGTTTCCCCTCGCATCTCTTTTACTGAAAGTGAAATAGATAAAATACCTGATTTTAATAACGATGATTTCATTGAAGTTTCAGGCATGTCTAAAAATAATAAATACTATTATATGGTAATAAAGGCAACTTACAAAGACGACGTTAAATTTGTTAACGATTTCAGCATTTTAGATGCAAACTACAGAATAGTAGAAGGCTCTCTATTCGGTGATAAAGAATATCTTACAGAAAGAGAATTCAATTTTTTAACAGGCAAATTCGCAAAAAATTATGGTATATCAAAATTCACTTATACTAACGATAACGGATTAAAAAGAACAATAATTATGGTAACGCCCGAACTTAACGCTGAATACTATAATGACGCACTTACCTCCGTTTACAAGCTTTGGTGGATACTTATTCCCTGCTTCTTCCTTATCCTTTTAATTTTTTCGTTGCTGATAAGCCGTCAAATTAAGAAATATATTGCTCCAGTTAACGAAGCAGTTTTAGGCGTAACAAGAGGTGCAGTTTTTGATTTAGACAAATATAAGGGTCCTTATGAATTTAAAGAAATTATGGAAAACTTCAACGACCTTTCGCAGCGGCTTGAAGAGAGCGAAAAAAAGCGAGAGTATCTCGACAGAGAACGCCAGAGGATACTAACAGATATTTCTCATGATTTAAAAACTCCCATAACAGTTATACAAGGATATTCAAAGGCAATCTGCGACGGTATGGTATCAGAAGAGACAAAAGATAAATATATTAAAATCATTGAGAAAAAAGCGGAGGCCGTGTCCGCCCTTACGGATTCGTTTTTTGAATACAGCAAAATGGAACACCCTGATTTTACGGCAAATACCGAAAAGTGCGATATCTGTGAATTCTGCAAAGAATATCTTGCCGAAAAATATCAGGAGCTTGAAATTTCCGGATTTGACCTTCAGGTTGAAATTCCCGAAACTCCAATTTACTGTAAAATCGACAGAGCATTATTCCGAAGAGTAATTGAAAATATAATTATAAACGCTGTAAAGTATAATCCGAAGGGGACCTGCATTTTCTTTGAAGTAAACAGCGAAACCTACGGCGCTGTAATCACCATTGGCGATTACGGAATAGGAATTCCAGAAAACATGGTCACAGCTATTTTTGAGCCGTTTACAACAGGAGATATGTCTAGAACCTCAGGTAAAGGAACAGGCCTCGGAATGGCCATAGTCAAAAAAATAATCGACGCTCACCACGGTAACATTCGTCTAATTTATCCACCGGAAAAAGGTCTTTCCACAGAATTTAAAATCATAATTCCAAAAGCATATTAAAAATTTCAAGAACCCCGTTTATTGACAGAATTTGTCAGTAAACGGGGTTTCTTTAGATATCTTAAGATTAAATGAAGGTTGATTTTATAGTTAACTTTTATCATGTAGGCAATAAAACAGACAGGAGGGTTACAATGAAAAACGTTCTTGAATATCTCGAAAAATCGGCAGCTAACTATCCTGAAAAAATTGCCGCAGCGGATGAGATAAGCTTCTGCAGCTTTTCAGAGCTCCGAAGAGATGCCAAAAAAATCGGTACTGCCTTAATCAGACATTTCAAACCAAATACCCCTGTACCTATATTTATGGATAAAAACGTAAACACATTAAAACTTTTTTTCGGTGCAGTTTATGCAGGCTGCTTTTATGTTCTGCTTAACCCTGAGCTTCCTGCCGTAAGAATAAGCCATATAGCTGAAACCCTCGAAGCAGAAATTGCAGTTACAGAAAACTCAAAGGTACAGTCTCTTAAAGAAACTCTGCCTAAAATCAAAATCATCACTTTTGAAGAGCTTATCAATGAAGAAGCAGATGAAAAACTGCTTTCATCTATCAGAGAAAAAATGATAGACACCGACCCACTGTATGCAAATTTCACCTCCGGTTCCACGGGAGTTCCCAAAGGCGTTTTAATAAGCCACCGTTCCGTTATTGATTTCATTGACAACTTTACTGAGATTTTTTCAATCACAAAAGACGATGTAATCGGAAATCAGGCGCCTTTTGACTTTGATGTTTCCGTAAAGGATATTTATTCAGCCATGAAAACCGGTGCCACTCTTCAAATAATACCGAAAGCACTTTTCTCCTCCCCTGCAATGCTTTTAGATTACATATGCGAAAGAGAAGTAACTACAATGGTCTGGGCAGTTTCAGCTCTGTGCCTTATAAGCGCATTTCACGGACTTGATTACAAAGTACCCGAAAAGGTAAACAAAATACTTTTCAGCGGAGAAACAATGCCTAAAAAACATCTTGAGAACTGGATGAACGCACTTAAAGAAGCTCAGTTCGTAAACCTGTACGGCCCTACTGAAATCACCTGCAACTGCACTTACCATAAAGTTGACCGCAGCATGGATTACAGCGACGGACTGCCAATAGGTAAACCTTTCCCAAACGAACGTGTATTTCTCCTGAGCGATAACGACAGCATTGTCACCGAAAAAGGAGTAACGGGAGAACTTTGCGTATCCGGTACTGCATTAGGTCTCGGCTATTACAATAATCCGGAGCAAACGAGTCTCAGATTTGTTCAGAATCCGGTAAATAAGAATTATATGGAACCCATATACAGAACCGGCGACCTTGCCTACTGGGGTGACAATGACAACCTTTACTTTGCAGGACGCAAGGATTTTCAGATTAAATACATGGGCCACAGAATAGAGCTTGAAGAAATTGAAAAAGCTCTTTCGGAAGTAGATGGCGTTGAAAGAGCCTGCTGCGTTTTCCTTAAAGAAAAATCAAAACTTTTGGCATTTTTCACAGGAGAAACTACAGGTAAAGAAATAAGAAAAAGTCTTTCCGAAGTTCTCCCCGTATACATGATACCCACGTCTTACACAAAGCTTGACAGTATGCCCATAACCAAAAACGGAAAAATTGACCGCGGCGCTCTGGCTCATCTCAAGAGGTGAAAATATGGACAGAGAAACAATACAATACGCTGCCAAAAAATACGGTACCCCTACTTACATATTCGATCTGGATATCTTAAAAAGACGAGTGGAATACATTAAAGAAAGCATCGGCAAAAATATCGGAATTTGCTTCGCTATGAAAGCAAATCCGTTTATTATAAAGACGCTGAGTGCTCTGACAGAGCGTCTTGAAGTCTGCTCTCCCGGAGAATTCAGCGTCTGCGTAAAATCCGGTATACCCATGGAAAAACTTGTGATTTCCGGCGTATATAAAAATGATGACGACACACAGATGATGCTCAGGGACTATCCAGACATAGGGACATACACTGCCGAATCCGTTTCACAATGGGAAATACTTAAAAAATACTCTGAGGAATACGGCAGAAAGATAAATGTTCTTTTGCGGCTTACTTCCGGCAATCAGTTCGGAATGACAAAGGATGAAATAATAGAAATTCTAAGGGAAAATAATGAATTTGCCTCTATAGTCGGAATACAGTATTTTTCGGGCACACAGAAAACGTCACTTAAACGTCTTACAAGAGAAGCAGAAAAAATCAACGAATTCCTTTCGGAACTTAAAAGCCAATGTAATTTTGTTCCCAAAGAGCTGGAATACGGTCCGGGACTTCCAGTTAGCTATTTTAGAGAGGACAAAAAATTTAATGAAAAAGAGTTCCTGTGTGAATTTAAAAACATTCTCGCCTCTCTGAATTTTGACGGAAAACTCACACTGGAGCTTGGACGCTTCATCACCGCCTCTTGCGGCGTTTACCTTACAAAAGCGGTTGACATTAAATCAAACCGCGGGCAAACTTACTGCATTACCGACGGCGGAATGAATCACATAAGCTATTACGGTCAGAGCATGGCCATGAAAATACCATATATGGAAACCATCCCCGACAGATCCGGTGAAAATGAACATATAACAATCTGCGGAGCTCTCTGCACCGTAAACGACATTTTGGTAAAGCAGTACCCTGTAAACGAAATACAAAAAGGCGACGTTTTTGTATTTAAAAATGCCGGCGCCTACTGTATGACGGAAGGCATATCCCTTTTCCTTACAAGAGCCCTACCGAGGATACTTACATATTCACAGAAAACGGGCTTTTCCGTAATCCGTGAGCAAACTCCCACAGACTTTTTAAACACATCTATAATTTAAATGAAAGAGGTAACAAAAATGGAAAGATTAATCGAAATCCTTGAAGAAATTCAGCCCGACGTTGACTACGAAACCTGCACAGACCTTATCGACGCTCATCGCCTTGATTCACTTGCAATTCTCTCTATCGTTTCGGAAATCGAAGACGAATTTGATATCACTGTTCCCACAGTGGAAATTATCCCGTCCAACTTTAATTCTGCCCAGAGTCTTTGGAACATGATTCTCAGACTTCAGGAGGAGGAATAATGTCATACCATACCGTTGACTTTTTAGTGCTTTTCTTGCCGCTGGTCATTGGAATGCACTTTATTACACCTCAAAAGCACCGCTGGAAAATCCTGCTCATTGCCAGTTATATTTTCTTTTGGAGCATCAGCGGAAAGCTTATTATTTACCTGCTTTTATCGACATTCTCAATTCATTACACCGGACTGTGGCTCAATACAATCGCCTCAGACGGCAAACTGAAAATTCAGGAAGCCGAAAAGGAAGAACGTAAAGCAATAAAGGCATCCGTCAAAAATAAGCAGAGAGCAGTCGTAGTTTTCATGGTGTGCATACATATCGGATTATTGCTTTGCCTGAAATATCTTAACTTTTTCGGCACTAACGTCAATAACCTTTTAACTCTTCTTGGTCTCCCTGATGTTTTCCCCGCAACTAAATTTGCTCTGCCAATAGGTATTTCTTTCTATACTTTACAGGCAGTATCTTATATAGTTGACGTTTACAGGGGAAAAATCAGCGCCGATAAAAACCTCGGCAGGCTTGCTCTGTTTATGAGCTTTTTCCCCGTAATAATGGAAGGCCCCATATGCCGCTATTCAGATACCGCAAATTCACTTTTTGAAGGAAAAAGAATTGTATACGCTAACCTCATAAGCGGAATGCAGAGAATTCTTTTCGGACTTTTCAAAAAGATTGTCATTGCCGACAGACTGAATTTATTGGTTAAAACCGTCTTTAACCGTTATGAAAGCTATGACGGAACCGTTATTTTCGTTGCCATGCTCTGCTATACCTGCCAGCTTTACATGGATTTCTCAGGTACTATGGAAATAGTAATAGGTATAGGCGAAATATTTGGAGTAAAAATACCGGAAAACTTCCGCCAGCCCTTCTTTTCAAAAAATATCTCAGAATTTTGGACAAGATGGCATATCACTCTCGGCACATGGTTCAGGGATTATGTATACTATCCCCTTTCACTTACTAAACCTCTTAAAAAACTTACCTCTGCCGCAAGAAAAAAAGTAGGCAGCTATTACGGACCTCTAATCTCCGGCACATTGGCTTTAGGTGTAGTATGGCTTTGCAACGGTCTCTGGCACGGTTCGGCCTGGAGCTATATTTTCTTCGGATTTTATCACTTTGCCATGATCGCCATGGGTAATATTACTCTGCCCCTTGTCAGAAAAATCACAGGTAAACTGCACATTAACCGCGAAGCACTGCCCTACAGAATAATGCAGATAATCAAAACCTTCATCCTTATAAATATCGGAGAACTTTTCTTCCGAGCCAACGGTTTGAGAGCCGGTCTTAACATGTTCAAAATAATGGTAACCGATTTCTCTCTCAGCACTTTTTCCGGCTCAACTCTTTTAAAGCTCGGAATGGATATTAAAGACTTCGTAGTTGTTATAATAGGCGTTGCCATTGTCTTTGTCATCAGCGTAATGCGTGAAAAAGGCATTTCTCCCGGAGCACAAATCGCCAAAAGAAATACTTTTGTAAGATGGTCTGTTTATTATGCGGCAATCCTGTGCATAATCGTTTTCGGAGCCTACGGAATGGGATATGCACCGGTTGATCCCATGTACGCCGGTTTCTAAGGAGGGATTTTAAATGACAAAAAGAATTTTGAAAAAGTTTTTCAGAATCACTTCTTTCCTGATGATTCTTGTACTTATGCTGGGCGGAATTTCATGGATTGTTTCGCCTAAAGATAACCGCAACATGCACAACACAACCGCAAACGGATTTCTTGGAGAAAAGCCCAATACAATAGATGTCCTTATTTTAGGCGACAGCGAAAGCTTTACATCATTTTCTCCCATGCAAATTTGGAGAGATTACGGCTATACAACTTATGTATGCGGCACTTCTCGCCAATACGTTCAGGATACATACAACTTCTTAGTCAGCTTCACCGAATCCCAGAATCCTAAGGTAGTTTTTCTGGAAGCTAACCTTATGTACCGCGCCGAAGGCCGCCTGGGTGACATTTTCAGAGTAGCACAGAATACAGCATCAAAATTTATGCCGGTTTTTGAATATCATAACAGATGGAAAAGACTTGGAATCAATGATTTTCATAAAACCAAAGGCTATACATGGCGTGATGAGCTTAAAGGTTTTAGAATAAACGGAAAAATAGTACCCTATGAAGGTACCCCTCAATATATGAAGAAAACCGATAAAGCCAAAAGACTTCCCCCGGTCTGCACTTACTATTTCAGAAAGATGGCTGAACTGTGCAAAGAAAAGAATATTGAACTGGTACTTGTAAGTACGGCTTCACCCGCTAACTGGTCATATGAAAAGCATAACGGTGTCGATAAGCTGGCAAAAGAATATGGCCTTACATACCTTGACATGAACCTCATAGTTGATAAACTTAATATCGACTGGAAGAACGACACCTATGATAAGGGCGATCACCTTAATTTTTACGGCGCTCAGAAGGCAACCGCTTACCTTGGAGAATACATAAAAAATAATTTCTCCATAACCGATAACCGGGGTAAAGAAGAGTTTAAACATTGGGACGATGATTTAAAGGTATATGAAAAAAATGCCGCAAAACTATAAAGGACAGCCCCCCTGACTTTATATTGCAAATAGACACTAAAAGAATAAAAACCATAGTTCAAACATAAATTGAACTATGGTTTTTATTTTTAAGATGGGATATCAGTTATCTCCGGCAATATCGGAAATTTTTTCAAGTTTTGCTATGCAGTCGGCGCACACCTTTTTTCCGTGATACTCAACAGTTGCGTCTGCGCTTCCGCAAAATATACATGAAGGATTATATTTTTTTAATACAATGCTGTCTCCGTCAATAAAAATTTCTACCTGCTTTAAGTCTAACTGATTTCTTATCTTTTTAGGAAGTACCAAACGTCCTACTTCGTCAATCGTGCTTACTATTCCTGTCGCCTTCATATTCTCACTCCTATTCTTCTGCTTGCTTCTACTAAAATATACCAATTTGTGGCAAAAATGTCAATATCTGAAACATAAACTGTCGTAAAAAGTCGGAAGCGTTTTTTTAGCAAAATGTAGAATTTAAAATATTAAATTCTAAAACAGAATTATCGCCGGGAGTAATCGCTATGATGAACATAATTTGGCCCGCAATTATCATTTTTTCTTTTTTTGCCGCTGCAGCTTTAGGGAACATGTCAGCTGTATCCTCTGCTCTCATTGAAGCGGGAAACAGCGGCGTTGAGCTTGCAATAAAACTCCTCGGTATGCTCTGCCTGTGGAGCGGACTTATGAGAATTGCAACTGAGTCAGGTCTTACTGAAAAAATCGGTGCCTTCATGTATCCGATACTAAAATTTATCTTTCCAGGCCTCAAAAAAAATTCAGAGACCGCAGGCGCAATTTCAATGAACCTTACAGCAAATATACTGGGTTTAGGCAATGCTGCAACGCCCTTAGGCATAAAAGCCATGAAGTTAATGAATCAAGAAAACAGAAATCCCTTGGTCGCAACGGACAACATGATATTTTTTGTAGTTATGAATACAGCTGCAATGCACATAATCCCCACAACCGTCGCCATGCTCCGAAACCAGTACGGCAGTGCTGACCCCATGGAAATAATGCCCGCCGCCTGGTTTAACTCCTGCGCCGCCCTTGCAGCCGGTATTACAGCAGCCAAAATTTTATCCGTGTGTTTCCGAAAAAAGGAGATATATTAAAATGACCTTTACGGACTGGATTTTACCAATTACGGCAGTATTTATAATCGTTTACGGTTTAATTAAAGGCACCCCTGTGATGGACTGCTTTATAGAAGGCGCTAAGGAAGGCTTCAGCACCTTTTTGAGTATACTCCCGGCTCTTATAGCCCTGGTTGCCGCCGTATCGGTACTCAAGGCCTCAGGAGGCCTTGACGTCATTCTCTGGTTTATGAAACCAATTGCATCAATTACCGGAATTCCCTCAGATGTGCTCCCCCTTGTGCTTTTGAGCCCTGTCTCAGGCAGCGGATCTCTTACTATGTATGAAGCCCTTCTAAAAACCGCCGGACCGGATTCTTTCTCAGGCAGAGTTGCCTCAGTTATTATGGGTTCTACGGAAACTACATTTTATGCGGTAACCGTTTACTACGGAGCCGTAGGAGTAAAAAAAACACGCTTTACTCTTGCGGCTGCACTTTTGGCCGATTGCGTATCCTTTTTACTCGCTCCTGTTTCTGTGGCTATGTTTATGGGGAAGTAAAAGAGTGATAAATCAAAGATGAATGATAATAGCTAAACTTGACAATAATTTGGTTTGAATATATTCTATTAATGCATATTCGTTTTTTATCAAATTCAAAAGGATTGTATAAACATGAACAAAATCTGTCCTAACTGCAAAGCTCCTGTTCCAGAAGAGGCAAACTTTTGCCTTAACTGTTTTACCAATAATATACGAGGCGTAAATGAAATACACAAAGCACAGCTCGAATTATTTCTCAAGGAAAACGTTTTTTCAGTTAAAAACAAAAAAGAATTTTAAATAACCTTCACGTTTTGAAGTAAGATTTTCCTTTAATATATACAAGATACTTATTTGGAATTTCTGACGAAGTTTATATCTAGAGCCTTAATTTTTCCAATTCTTTATTAATCTTAAAGTTTTAATTTTAACTCAAATTTTAGCGAAATATTGAAAATTTAACATATAATAATTATTAACATAAACTAAAAACAGAAAGCCTGCGATGCCTTTGAGGTAAACGCAGGTTTCCGTTTTTTTGAGGAATGTATTTTAATAAACTTTTGTTCCGGTAAATTTGGTAAAAAAGCTGCCCATAACTTTATTGTTTACAGTCAGATAATCTTTTGCACTTACTTTTCCAGGATACGACAAAAGACGAAAGCGGTTACCGAAAATGCTAACTTTTACCATAGTGTCAACCATTGAGTTTTTAAGGTAAAATTTAATGCGCTTTGCTCTTTGAGCAGCATTCGACGCCTTTGGATTTTCTTCCTCAGCTACAAGCATCACTCTTTTGCCGTTATATCGGGCAAAAAGTGTTTTAAGAGCTTCGCTGCCTATACCGGCGCCTCGGTAGTTTTCGCTAACGGCAAAATAATCCACCAGCACAAGATCTGCTGAAATCAGCGTCACCGCAAAGCCCGCAAATTCACCATCAACTGAAAAAACAAGAATTTCCGATTCCCCGGTTTGTGTTTTCTCCCAAATCATAAAAAACGGTTTTCTTTCTATTATTGGAAACGCCTTTCGGTAAAGCTTTTTTACCTCTTTCAAATCAGAACAGTTTGCCGCTCTTATCTGCAACTGCACATTCTCCTTTCAGATTAATTGATTTTATTTACAGTCCAAATTTCATTTTTATAATCCCCGCCAAAGTCCCTTTCAATACCGACATTCATTAAATATGAACCGCTTTTTTCAAATCTATCTTCACCTATTTCAACATTGTACCTGCTGTTTGCCTCGAGACCTTTTAGCTTAATTTTGAAACTGCGATGCAAAAACTTAGTGTTAACACAGGCCGCAAAAATAATTGCTTTACTTTTCTTTACATTTACAAACTCATTTGCATTAAGCATATGGTCTTTTAAATTCATAAGGCCATAGCGGTCGCCAAACTGTATTACTTCTCGGTTCTCCTTATATATTTCTACATACTTCTTCATACAGGCAAGCTCTTCTTCACTTGAGTCAAGCAAATTCATTCCGAGACCTAAAGCTCCCTGCATAGATATATTGAATTTAAAGGACAAAGGTGCATCGGAGCTGTCTGTAACCCACGCTCTCATTGCCTTGGTGGGATTTATAAGAGCATAGCCGTTTTGTATTTCTATTCTGTCAATCGGCTTTGTGTTGTCACTGGTCCATATTTCATCAAAGTGACGGAATGCGCCGTAATCACATCTTCCTCCGCCGGAAGCACAGGCTTCAAACTGTGTTTCGGGATACTTTTCTTTCAGCTTATCCACAATTTCATAAACTGCCATTGTATGCCTGAACCAAAGCTCTCTGCCGTCCCGAAGGTTCTCAGCACCCGGCTCGGAAATAGGACGGTTCATATCCCATTTTATGTATTTGATATTGTTTTCAGAAAGAAGTTTATCTATAAAATCAAAGACAAATTCCTTGACCTGGGGCTTTGTAAGATTCAGTACAAGCTGATTTCTCATTTCACTGGGGGTTCTTGTTTTAAAATTATAAATCCAGTCAGGATGCTCTCTGTAAAGGTCGCTGTCGGGATTTACCATTTCCGGCTCAATCCAGATACCAAAATCCATTCCCAGTTCATTTACATGATCTATAAGCTCAGAAAGGCCGTTAGGGAATTTTTTCTTGTTTACATACCAGTCACCAAGTCCCGCAAAATCGTCCTTTCTCTCTCCGAACCATCCGTCATCCATTACAAAGACTTCTGCCCCTGTTTTCGCCGCCCTTTCCGCAAGCCTTTTCTGGCTTTCGGCGGTCACGTCAAAGCCTGTTGCCTCCCATGAATTATATAATACCGGAAGAGTTTTTTCCCTGAACTGCTCCGGGAAAACATACTTCAAAGCAAAGCGGTTCATTATGCGGGAAACCTCATCCACAGATTCCGTACATCCGAAATAAACCCAGGGAGCCGAAAATTCTTCTCCGCTTTTCAGAGAAACAATAAAATCGAAGTCGTTTACACCAACCATTGCACGTGTGACATTAAAGCCGTCACGGCTTACGGAAACCTTGAAGCTTCCGCTGTATTCGAGAACTCCAAACAGAGTTTTTTCGCCCCTTTCATCAAGACAAGGCTTAGCTATAAAAAATGGAGCGTTGCCGTGGGCGGAGGTTCCCTTTCGGCTTTCAAAGGAAAGTGTGCCTCCTGAAAGACGTTCTTTAACAACCTGATATTCTCCCCACCAGGTTCCGTTTGTGTTTATAATTTCATATTCGCATTTTTCCGGGAAGCTGAGCTCTGCGGACATTACTTTTTCACACTCGATACACTCTTCACCTGTATTGCGTATTATCACTTTTCTTCCCATAACATCGCAGTCTTCATAAACGGTGTACAAAAGTTCAGCTTCAAGGCGGTAATGAATATCCTCGAGAAAAATTTTTAATGTGTTCTCTGAAATCACATAGTCTTTAAACACAAGAACAGCATCGCGAACGCCGTCGCCAAACCGGCACTTAAAAGCACAGTCACGGAAAAGCTTACTGCCGAAAGGCGAATATTCCTGACATATTGTGTCTAAATAGGAATGGTTAGAATTTATGTCGTCAAACACCTTGATTTCAAAATCACCAGGCTGGACTTTTTCGCCCCAATGAAGATGACGCAGTAATCCATCGCTGCCTACACCTAAAACATATTGATAGTTTTCAGTTTCAAGTACAAAAATATTTTCTCCAGCTCTAAAAACCGCCATAAAGCAACCTCATTTTTAAATTTATTTCCAATTTATTTGGAGCTCTTTTATCTCTCTGCCGTTATCGGTAGGATACCATTTTTCTCCAAGCTCGATTTCATCTTCGCTTCTTAATACCTCTACCGTTTTTATTTTAGGGCAGTTGAAAAAGGCATACTCGCCTATACTTTCAACCTTTGACGGAATTGTTACAGATGTTTCCTCAGAACAATACGCAAAGGCATCCTTACCGATTGTAATAAGAGAATCGGGTAAATTAATCTCTTTTAAAGCGCTGCATCTATGAAAAGCCTTTTCTTCAATAGTTTTTACGCTGTCCGGAATTTCTATTTTATCCACATAGTAACACTTATAAAAAGCTTTGGTTCTTATAGTTTCAACTCCGTCAGGAATAACGTACTGGGTCATTTCCTTTGCCTGACCGAGATTGTTAAACTCTATCCCCTTTGCGGGAGGATAATAAATAAGGGTTTTCATATCCTTTGAAAACAGCACTCCGTCAACAGCGGTAAAATATTGATTTTCGCTGTCCACTTCAAATTCTCTGAGCTTCTGCTCATTTGTCATGGACCAGCCGCCTATTTTTTGAACGTTTTTGCCTATTACTATTTTCTCAACTGATTCAGCGTTGAAAAGTCCGAAATCATCGATTTCAGTAACCGGCACACCTTCAAATTCATCGGGAATTATAATTTCAGTTCTTGTTGTTGTATCAGTATAACCGGTTATTATTGCTTTTCCGTCTTCAATTTTATATTCTATTCCATCAGCTGTTTTTGTAGCTGTACAGCCGGACAAGCAAATTACAGCAAGCATCACCGGCAGAATGAGCAGCATAAATCTGAATTTTTTCATATTACTCTGCCACCTCCTGGGTCAATACCGGTTCAGCGGCAGCTTCACGAAGCCTTATTTCTTCCACACATTTATCATGCTGGGCTTTTGTAAAATTGTAGAACAGATACGGAATAGTCGAAATAACAAGTCCGCCGATAGTGAGGAAAACGTAAACATACATGACGTTATAGAAAATAGAGGTGTCAAAGAGAACATCCCAGTCAGATGTGTATCCGAATTGTTCCAAGAGCCACGGGGATACAAGTCCCAGAACAGTAGCCACGGGAGTTGTAAACCATGCAAATATTGTCTGCTCTCTCTCCCGTTTTCCACTGGTGATAATCAAGGACATCGGCGCCCATATTGGTTGTAATACCGTTACAGGCAGCGGAAATTGCTGAACGAATGAAAATTATCACCATGAGCATAGCTACACTTCTCAGCTTTAAAGCCACAGGATAAAGGGCTATCATTGCAATCCAAACGCTTCTCATTATAAGAATACATGTGCGTTTTTCAAATCTTTTAATGAGCCATGGAGTCATTATATTGCCTACAGCACTGGTAACTCCAATTATTGAAATTACACCAACAATCCACTCCATGCGAAGCTGGTAAATGAATATATAGTTTATAACGCCGTCGGCAAGACCATTCCAAAGAGCAAAGGTGTTAGCAAGATTGATAATCCAGAAATATTTGTTTTCAAAAAGAGATTTGGCGCTCTTTTTAAAATCGATTTTAGGCATCTCAACCTGATTTACTGCCACTCTTTCCTTTACTTTAACAAAAGTCAGGCCAATAAGCAAGCTTATAACAGAAAGAATCGGAATAAAAACTCTGTATGATTCTACTGCCAGATATCCGCCTGTTGAAACTATGAGAATTGGGAATATTATTCTGAAGATTGAACGCAGATTTCCTGTAAAAATTCCGCCGATGGAATAATACTTCTGTCTTTCAACCATGTTTGGGGTTATGAGGGCAACAATGGCGGTGGGGTTATCACAGTAAATTGAAGTAAATCTTCCTCTGAGAGTAAAGAGAAAATGAAGAAGTACAAGCTTTACTGTGTAATCAAGGGTAGTGGGAACAAAAGTAATCGCTATTGTAATGAGAGTTACGGGTATTCCGTAAATCATCATAAATGGCTTATATCTGCCGTACTTTTTACAGAGCTTGCCTCTTAAATACCAGTTTACGAGTCCGCCCGCTCCCATTACTGTAAGAGTATTACCGATAATTCCCGGAAGTCCTTTAATTATTGAATCAAAAGGAGCTGACGGAACAAAATAAAAGGCAATACCTACAACAGTGCATATTATGTAAGTCGCAGCGGCCTTTTTGGCCTTACTGCTGGTTAGATGACCAAGGTTTTCAAATATGGTCATATTTATAGACTCAATATAAAGAGTAGCATATTTTACAACAAGGGCTATAAAAGTGATGATTGTAAAATCCATCAGCTTTATTTCCATAATGGAACCGCAGAAATATCCCGCCGTAAAAGCTACCATTTCGCTGCACACAAAGGTAAATCCGCATATGCCTAAAGTTCCGATACAGTAGGACATAAACTCTTTTAGATTCGTCTTTTCACCTGGACCAACGCAGCTTAACAAAGTCCATTCCCTCTCTAATCTTTTTTGACACCTGCAAATTTCATCATCTCCAAATTCTTTTATTTATTTTTCTGACTTAATCAGTTAAAACGTACTTCATCAGAGATTTCAAAAGGCTTACCTTTACACAGACACACTATGCGAAGATAATATGTTTTATTTTCTTCAAGGCTCACCGCAATCTTATCCTTTGCAATTCTTGCTCCGTATGGGTCTCCACCATAAGAATAAGGGTTTTCGGGAAACAAATCGGAAATATACGCATATTCTCCGCTTTGCTCTCCCCAGATTATACGGTAAGAATAATTTGGTGAGTGTTTCACCTTAAAGGAAAGCTGAGCTAAACCGTATCCTCTTGTCAAATTGGTTTTAAATTCAGGAACCTTTCCAAGGGACGCTTTTATTTTTTCAAGGGCTTTTACATCCATTACTGTATCTGAAAGCTTTTTATCTGATATTTTCGGGAATACCGATATTTTAAGTCTTGTAAAAGCGGTGGGAATAAGATATTTTTTATATTCTTTTCCATCGGTATCGGCTACCTCTATTGTTGACGCTATGTTGCCGCAGAGGTTCCAGTTCTTCGCCCGCTCCATTGTAAGAAGGATTTTCCCGGGAATATTTTCGGGTGAAGAGGGCAAAAGAAAGCTGTATTTACTGTTCTCTTCATACTTCATTTCAGTATCTTTTCTGAAAGTGAAGTTCCAAGGCTCATTGGGATATATCTCCCAGTTTTTTGTGTTTTCCTTTCCGTCGTATTTTATTCCGCGGTAATCAAAGTTCTTAATCTGACGCCAGTCTTCGGCAACAGGCATACAGTAAATTACGGCTCCCTTTTTTACATACATTGTATTAAGGTGAAAGTCATGTACCTTAATTTCGCTTCTGAATACTATTTCGATTACATCGGATGGACTGAACTCCCTGTTTATCATGGCATAGCCGTCACAGACATTAATTTTCGTCTCTTCGCCGTTAACATAAATGTGAGTTTCACGGCTCCAATTAGGAATACGCAGTTTAAGCTTTAATCTGGTCTTTTCTCCTTTGTAAAGAAGTTTCACTGTATCTATGTAGGGATAATCCGTAATTTCTTCAAAGGCAATTCGTTTGCCATTTATTTTTGTTTCCAACTCGTTTGCGCCGTAAGCGGCAAGCACAAGAATGTCGCCTTCCGTCAACCACATATTCTGGACAAACTTTGGATATCCCATATGGAGATTACTGAAACAACATTCAAAGCCGCTTATTCCAAGGGCGTTGCTGTCGCCGTGGTCGTTGCAGAAGCCGTGCTGACCGTGGCTCATAAGTACACTGTTTTCAAGCTGAAAATAGTTATATGATGAAATTTCATAGTCAAAGCAGTTGGGAAGATTGTTATAGCAATAGCTTTCCAGAAGGTCGTAGAGATAACTTTCGCCTGTTATCTCTCCCCCCAGCTCAAAGGACAACATTCCTTCAACAACGGCGCAGGTTTCCGTTCCGTTGGTGGCTTTGTTATCCTTTGCTCCCTCATCGGCATTTGGCAAATTATCTATTCTACCGTGATCTGAACCTATTCTTTCAAGTCCCTTTTTTAAACTGCCGAGATACCTTTTATCTCCCGTAAGCAGATATTTATAAAAAGGATATTTAAAGCCCTGAGTGGTGTTTACAACGTGTTCCCTGGTATTTGTCTTTTCAAAAGACTCCGCCCAGTCAAAACTCTGTTTAAGCAGAATCTCCGCAAGGTCAAGAAGCCAGCTGACTTCATGGGCTGACATACCTTTTTCAAGGCACTTTTCACGGTACCACAGAACAATTTCAATATTATCGGCTCCCCGGTGTTTTGCCCAGCTTGCAAGTGGATACAGCTTTATGTACTTTTTCTGGAACCTGAAGTATTTATCAAAAAAGGGCAGAATACGTTTATCTTCGTTACCAAGGTTCATTTCCCCCTCATAGTAATCTCTGATTGCCATGAGCATGGGCATTCTCGCCCACCACTGCTCCGCATTTGTGTGGCGGCTTTTAAAATATATTTCCTTTTTTAAGATTTCACTGCTTCCGAAATCTCCGTTATCCTTTTGATTGTCTACAGCGTAATCAATCCATTTCGCTGCCCGTTTTATGAGACTCTTATCATTTAAGGCATAGGCAAGAGCTACAAGCCCTCTTACGTAATACGGGCCTCTTTCCCAGCCCTCACCGCTTCCGCCGAGCCATCCGCTGTTTGAGCCGAATTCATCATAGAGCTCCATATTTCCGGTAAGATTTTTTGCCTGTAAAAGCATCTGAGTTTTAAGATAACCTGTAGGTCTTACAGAACCTAAAGGTAAAACTTTATACTTTTTATTTACTGATTTATCCATAAAAACTTTTCCTTCTCCTATTTGCGTCTTTATTTTTTATTAAATGCAGGACAGTATATTCTTCATTGTATAAAAAAAATCTATCGCACTTATTCTTTTATTCAAATTGTACATTGTTTTTTATTATAAAAAAATAGTATGATTAATCCATTATATGGCATAATGTATCCAAAATCAGGGAGGTACACTATGGAAAAGGGTATGAGAGTAACTTATAACACGTCGCCTATGTCCGAAGAGCTTTATATTTACGAAATAGGCACGCAAATCTGTTTCCCTGAAAAGCCGGTTGTAACTCACGTTTTTGAATGCAATACAATTCATTTTGTTATATCCGGTGAAGGAAGGTTCGAAGGTCAGCTACTCAGAGCCGGAGAAGGTTTTGTAGTCAAACAGGGACAGCTTGCCGTTTATCAGTCAAACCCTGAAAACCCTTGGGTCTATTACTGGATGAACGCTTCCGGTACGGCTTCTGATGAAATGTTCAGCAGGGTCGGATTTTCTGAAAAAAAGAAAACCTTTAAATATTCCAGAATTAAAGAAATATCGGCCTTGTTTGAAGAAATTATCGAAGGTGAATGGGAATATAACGACAAGCATCTTATTCTCAACAGCTATTTTTATAACATTATGAGTATACTCAGCAAGGATTTTGACGAACTGAATTTCTCCTCTGTTTCATATTCGAGAGCGGAGGAGCATTTTAAAAACGCTCTCAGATTTATTGCAAACAATTTTTCAAAGCATATTACCATTGAAGATATTGCCAACGCAGAAAACGTAGAAAGACATTATCTGAATAAGCTCTTTAAAAAATATTCCGACCGCTCCCCACAGGCACATCTGATAGATTGCAGAATAAGAAAAGCACAAACTCTTCTTTGGTCTACCGACTTTTCCGTTAGCACCATTGCCGCCTCGGTTGGCTACGACGATGTGCTGCAGTTTTCGAGAATTTTCAAGAAAAAAGTAGGAGTATCCCCAAAGTTCTTTAGAAATGAACGTACAGACAGATCAAATGAATTCCAAAATAATTATTGAACCGAATACAAAAAGCAACATCCGCCGGCATAAGGTAAAGCCTTTCTGCCGGCGGATGTTAATTTAAAGTTCATCTTTTATTTTTTTAATCAATAAGGTCTTGGGGTAAAAAATTCTCCCCAGAAAAACGGTTCTTTATTTCAGAAATTTTTCCGCAGGAAAGCCTGCCTTCAGGGCATACACCTGTTACAAAACAACTGGGACCGTATCTTCTGAAAATGTCCGGAGCGCTGTCTCTAAGCATTTTAAGCATAAGATAGGCGTAATCCCTTATCTCCCACTGGGCACGCTGGCAGGTTCTGAGTTTAAGGAAAAGAAGAAGCTCTCTTGCGTTCATTGTAATTGTCAGGTCAAGGGTGTTTCCGCTGAGAAGAACATAGACAAGATTTTCTTTGCTCTCCCCCATGTCTCTAAGCTCGTTATAAAGCTTTTCAGTTTCTGAAAAAGCGTTGGTATATAACTCAAGCAGTTCTGCATCAGCTTTTACAGCAGGCGGAATTATATATCTTCCTCGATTGGAAGAAGTAAGCTCCGGCACTGTTACGCACTGGATGCGGTGGCGGACAATATGTGTAATACAGGCAAGAGATGCATTATTGAGCCTGAAAGTATAGCTTGCAGCCTCAAGAGGACGTGGTCTGGTGCAGTCAATAACGGCGTCAATTATCCTCTTTCTTGTTTCTTCGTCGGAAACAACAGAGTTTACTTCGTCCTGATTCAAAGCGGTTTCACTTATGAGAGCTGTTTTCGCAACTGCCAAATCGCTGTTTTTGGTATATGAAATAAGCTCTACAAGAGGTTTTTCGTTTACATACTTGCCCTTTGAGGAAAGGAAAGAGAAATCCGGCTTATCATTAAAAGTCTTGCCGAAATTATTAAAGCTTTCCATAACTCCGGGAGCAATTTCCTGTGCCTGCTCTAAAAGTAACAATCCGATTTTCTTTATCTCCGGATATTTACTGCCTCTGCCGTAAAGCATGGCCCTCAAAACATTGAGGAATTCACGGGCGTTCATTGAGCAGATGAAGTTACTGAAAAAACAGTAGGGAAGCACAAATCTGGCATCCTCTTTTGCTACTCCTTTTTCCGTAAGCTTATTGTATGTATCAAAAAGCTTTGACATATGCCCAGTATACTTTTCCTTTACCGACTCAGAAGAAAATTCCGGAACAAAAAATCCGGCATCGCCGAAATCCACATATCTTCTCGACTTAACTGTAAACGACGCCAGTCGGAACTCTATCATAAACTGCTCTACAACAACAGATACATTGCGGAAAGCCAGATTAAAAAACAGATGCTCTATTACCGAATTGTGCCCTGACTTTGTAACTTTTTGTATGAGAGACGCATTCTTTTCGGCGTCCTTTGACTTTTCAAGTATATCAAAAACATCTCCCGGCTGGGTGGATATACGTCCTCCGGCAGCGCAGAGACTTTCTCCGCAGTTTGAATATCCTACTATTTTTACTTCTGATTTATAATCCATTAGGAACTCCTCCTTGCTTGTGATAATATACCATATTTTCTTTTTTTAAGCAATAAATCCGTCTTTCAAAAAATGATAACAGATGATATAATCAAATTGATAAAATAAGTCCTTTTTGGACGAGAAGAACCGGAGGTTAATTTATGATTAAAAGAAACAGCGACATGAATATCGTGGTAAACGAAGCCATGAGAGGCGGCGACGGCAGCGTTAAAATACGCCATATTCTGAACGCCGACGAGATTCACGGAAAATCCAGAATGACAGCCGTTATCACCCTTGAACCCGGCTGCTCAATCGGAGAACACGTTCACGAAAATGAAGAGGAAATCTTCTTCGTTATGAGCGGAGATGTTGTTTATAACGACAACGGTAGTGAAACAACTCTTTCAGCCGGTGACAGCTGCATCTGCTACGGCGGAGAAAAGCACGGCGTTGCAAACAAATCGGACAAAACCGCCGAACTGTTTGCCGTTATCCTTACTTACTGATTATTAAAGATTAAAAACGCATTTGCCTGTTTAATCGCAGACAAATGCGTTTTTTGTATTATTATTTAAATTTCATTGAATATACTCCATGAAACTACCTTTACACCTTTATCCTCAGCACGCTGGAGAATATCGCCGCTCTTTAAAAGTTTTAGCTCCATTACCCTTTTCTCCCACTCCCTATCCCCGTCAATCGGGTACGCAGGATGCAGAAACATTTCTGTAACGCCGTCTATGCAGTTGTCCACCGCTTTGAGATAATATTCTCTCAAAGCATAATAGGTGCCGATTTTATCCATGGAATATGGATTTGAAACAAGGTCGTCGAGCATTTTTACGCCTCGCTTCTCTCCCTCATTGACAATTTTCTTTTGCAGAGCGATTAAAAACTTCGGAATACTTCGTCCCAACTGACGCTCCAGAAAATAAGGCGTCTTTGGGAATCGGTACGGAAGTGAATGTGCAGCACAGAATTCATAAGCTTCAATATAAAATCTTCTGCCGTTAATTCCGTACAAAGTTCCGCAGTGATTATCTGCATGGTCTACTGTACAGCCGTTTCGGGTTAAAAAGCGATACTGTGCTTCCAGCTCCTCAGCCACTTCACTGCGTTTACCGTGAAAAGCAAGCTTTAACTGGTCAGAATAAAAACCCTTTTCATCGGAAAGTGACTCACCTCCGCTCAGGCTCTTCCATCTGTTTTGCTCACTGTCGGAATTAATTGTCAAATGTACTCCTACGGGAATGTTTAAAGAAGCGGCAGTTTTGGCGGCTTCTTTTGCATCCTCTGCAACAGTAAGAACAGAGGTAGAAGTAATCAAGCCCTCGGTATAAAGCTCTTTAATGGCTTTTGTCTGCTGGGGATTATAGCCGAAATCATCAGCGTTTATAATCAGGTATTTCATTTTTTCTTTTCATCCTCAAAGTGCAGGAACATTGAGAAAACAGCGGCAAGAGCTACGGCAACAGCCGGGAAAACTATAAGGAGCATTTTTGAGGCAACTGCGGGATTTGTACCGGGATTATCGCCGTTTTCAAATCCGAAAAAAGTTGCAACAACATAAAACGCCGCAGAGGTAAACAGTCCGTTAAGTCTGTTCATAACACCTAAACAGCTTGAAATTATTCCCTCACGCTTGACGCCGTGCAATTTATAGTCTTCGTCCATGATCTTTGCTCCGATGCAGTCCATAGTTGTAAGGCATCCTGCAACTCCAAGACCTACTACACCAGCAATGCATACCGCTGTAATAAGATCTGAGGTAAAATACATGGGAATTATACCAATGGCCATAACCACAAAGGAAATTCTCCACGCCTTAACTATATATACGTGCTTTATTATCTGTGTCCAAATAAGAATACCTATAAGTGCAACGGCAAAAACTGCCGCAAGCATTATAGTAGTCTTATCACTTTCAAGTTTTAGGGTATATTTTACATAGAATGGTACCGCCTGAGATATAAGTGCGAAAGCTGCGGAATAGAAAGCTCCCGTAAAACCGAAAATCCAGAACTTTTTGTTTTTGAGAAGATCCCATATACTGGAAAATATTTTCGGCTTTTCAGTGGACCAGGAATTTGGGTCTTCCTTACAGCCAAAAGTACAGTACATTATGACAATAAGAGCTACTACGCCGTAAATTATCGAGGTTTTGCTGTAACCTATGGCGTTTGTTATCATAGGAGTAAGAGCGATACTTATTACCATAGCTACAAGCTGGAAAGCCTGCCTTATGGCGTTTGTCTTAGCTCTCTCCGTATCCTCATGAAAAAGCTCCGGGAACAAGGCTCCGTAGTTTGCATTCATCAGCGAATCGAGAGTACCGGTCAATATGTACATAAGCAGCATATAAATAAACAGCATATTGCTGTCGGCGCTTATAAAAGACGGCACATTAAAGAACATTATAAAACATAAAATCAACAGCGGCACACCTATAACAAGCCATGGCCTTCTGCGGCCCCATTTTGTACGGGTTCTATCCGAAAGAAATCCGTAAACTGGATTGTCGATAGCGTCAACGAAAGTGTAAAGGAACAGCACGAAGGAATACTTTTTCATGTCAAGTCCCAGCATATCCACATAGAATATTGCTGCAAAGGACTTAAACATATTAATGGGAATTGACGTTCCGAACATACCTATTCCGTAACGGAACGGCGAAGTTCTTTTTACTGACTTAGCAGCAAGACTGCTCTCTTTTTCCATTTTTACCCCTCACTTTTTATTTTTGTAATCAAAATATAGCATACCGCATCATCATTTGCAATATATTTTTTGACTTATTAAACAAAATAATGTATGATTATCACAAAGAATTATGTATTAGGAGAATTATATGAAAAGCGATTTAATTATTGAAAAAACAATTGACAAATCTCTTTTAAAGAAATGTTTTTGCATTGACTTCGAAGTACCTGAAAACACTGAAGTTCTGCGAATCACCCATTCATGGCTGCCTAAAGAAGAGGGCAATTTGGATTTCGGTCTTATTGGCCCTGACGGAATACAGGTAGGAGCCTCAGGCAACGTAAAACAGGATGTTACTATAAGCGAAAAATATTCCACTCCCGGATATGATAAATGTACTCCAAAAGCTGGGAAATGGAAAATCATAGTGGGCGTTGACCGAACCGCAGACGGGTTAAAGGCAATATACAATATAAGCTTTAAGAAAAAGGAAAAGCGCTGGCTTAAAGGCGATACTCACCTTCATACCGTTAACAGCGACGGTAAATGCACTCCAACAGAGCTTATTGAAAAAGCCGTAAAGAAAAATCTTGATTATATTATAATCACAGACCACAATAACAGTGTTGCAGCTTACAACGATTATAATTATAAAGATATACTGGTAATTAAGGGCTGCGAACTTACAGCTTTCAGCGGCCATATAAATTTCTGGGGTGTAAAGCGTCCCTTTACCCTCCCCTACTGTGTGAATACCTTTGAGAATTTTTTACCGATTTACAATCAGGCTAAAGAAAACGGTGCCGTAATTTCTTTAAACCATCCCGAATGCAAAAACTGCGGCTGGCATATGCCGAGAGAAGGCTTTGAC
The DNA here is from genome assembly GCA_949289045.1 of uncultured Oscillospiraceae bacterium. GTDB lineage: Bacteria > Bacillota > Clostridia > Oscillospirales > Acutalibacteraceae > UMGS263. The sequence goes on along the minus strand of CASEMN010000010.1, from coordinate 26,181 downwards.
TTTGACTGCGTGGAGGTCTGGAACGGCCCGCAGAGAATAGATAATATGGAAGCTTTAAAATGGTGGCATTCACTTTTACTCCAGGGTAAAAAAATCTCCGCAGTGGGCGGCAGCGACTATCACAGGGACTATTATGTAACAGACCTTTTAGCTGTACCAACAACTGTTGTATGCGCCGATTTCTGCACTTCCGACGATATTTTAATGGCTCTTAAAAAGGGAAACTCCTACATAACTTCATCGGTCAACGGCCCATCCCTTATTTTAAGGTGCTCAGATTCTATTCAGGGCGATACGGTAAAATTCCGGCAGGGACTTAAAGTGAAAATTGAGGCTGAAAAACTAAAAAGAAATGATACTGTTATAGTTTATGAAAACGACAGAATTGTTTACAAATACAAAGCCTCAAAGCCCGAAAGTCACTGCGCCGAAATTAAAGTAAGTGAAAAAGGATTTATAAGAGCCGAAATAGTCAGCGAATATAAATCTATTAAAAAAGCGGCTTACAAACAGGTGATAAAATTTATTTTCCCGCCCGATGCGGGACTTCCCATTCCTCCCTTCGCAAAATGCATAAGCAATCCCATTTATTTTGAATAAATAATAAAGCAAAGCTCTGTACCGCACCTCTAAGGGTGAATGTACAGAGCTTTATTTTTTTGATTTTCTGATCGCGTTTCAGTTGACTTTTGTCCTAAATCGGATTATAATACGCAGTAGTCCGATTTCGGACAAAAATTAACAAAGGTGAAGTTTATGGAAACTCAGTATTTACATGATATTTTGATACGCTACAACCGTATTTTTAAAGATACCGATAAAATTTATCACAATTTCGCTAAAAGCTATGGTTTATCCGACTGTGCTTTTTGGATTCTCTACCTTCTGCGTGAAACCGATACACAGTACACTCAGGCAGAAATATGTAATATGCTCTCTTTGCCGAGACAAACTGTAAACTCCGCCCTTAAAAATCTGCAAAGCGAAGGGTACATCAGTCTTACTCCCGTAGAAAATAACAAAAAAAGCAAAATACTTGTTTTAACTGAAAAAGGTGAAGGGCTTGCCAAAAACAGTGCTGATATGGTTTTGAAAGCGGAAATAAAAGTTCTCAGGCAATTTTCCGAAAACGAACTTCAGCTTTTTCTTTCACTGAGCGAAAAATACGCCGTGCTTCTTCGTAAGGAATACGAAGAAAATTCAGATTAAAATTTTAGAACAGGAAAGGAATAGAAATGAGAATTCAGTTATCCGACCATTTTACATATAACAAACTTCTGCGATTTGTATTTCCATCAATTATTATGATGGTATTCACTTCTATTTACAGCGTTGTAGACGGTCTTTTTGTCTCAAATTTCGCAGGTAAGACGGCTTTCGCAGCGGTAAACCTTATAATGCCGGTATTGATGGGTATGGGCACAGTGGGCTTTCTTATCGGAACCGGCGGCAGCGCAGTTGTTTCCAAAACCCTCGGAGAAGGCAAAAGAGATAAAGCAAACAGCTATTTTTCCATGTTAGTTTATGTAACAATTGCAGTAGGAATTTTGTTGACCGTTATTGCTTTAATATTTATACGTCCCATTTCTGAACTTTTGGGAGCTTCCGGTCAGATGCTTGAGGACTGCGTGCTTTACGGCAGAATTTTAATATCCTTCCAAACCGCATTTATGCTCCAGTGTGCTTTCCAAAGTTTTTTGGTTGCCGCAGAAAAGCCAAAACTCGGTTTATTCGTAACAGTCGCCGCAGGTGTTACAAATATTATTTTGGACACACTTTTCGTAGCTGTTTTTACATGGGGTATAGCAGGAGCTGCGGCGGCAACGGTAATAAGCCAGCTTGTAGGCGCCGTTGTACCAATTATCTATTTTGCCAGAAAAAATAACAGCCTGCTCCGTCTTACAAAGGCAAGGCTCAATATGCGGGTTCTTATTAAAGTCTGCACCAACGGCTCTTCTGAGCTTATGACAAATCTTTCGGCCTCTCTTGTAAACATTCTCTACAATTTTCAGCTTATGAAGCTTGCCGGGGAAAACGGCGTTGCCGCATACGGTATAATTATGTACGTAAACTTCATCTTTTCCGCCGTATACTTTGGATATGCTATCGGCAGCGCACCAGTTGTAAGCTTTAATTACGGAGCCGCTAACACTGATGAACTTAAAAATTTGTTCCGTAAAAGTCTTATTATTACCGGTTTGTTCGGATTTTTAATGGTGACCTTTTCTCAGCTTTTAGCTTCTCCCCTTGCCAGCTGGTTTGTAGGCTATGACGCCGAACTTTTTGAGCTTACCGCTCACGGATTCAGAGTATATGCCATATCCTTTTTAATAAGCGGCTTTAATGTTTTCAGTTCTGCTTTCTTTACAGCTCTTAATAACGGCGCTGTTTCAGCGGCAATAGCTTTCATGAGAACCCTTGTTTTTCAGCTAATAGCAATACTTGTACTTCCAGTACTTTTAGGCATCGACGGAATTTGGTTTGCAATTGTGGCTGCGGAACTTTTAGCCCTTATTGTAAGCATTATTTTCTTTGTGGCAAAAAGAAAAAAATATAAATATGCGTAAAACCTAACTCATTTCTCATATTAAATTTCGCCTCAGGCACTATTTTCTGTTTCCCTGCAAAAACAGTCAAAAATTATAAAAAGAAAATCACCGGATACGTCAAAAACGAAGTCCGGTGATTTTTATTTTTAAACAAAACAGATTTTAAATTATCCTAAAAGCTCAACCAGACGCCTTGCGGCCTCTTTTGTATCCTCGGGACTGCCGAAGGTTGAAAAACGGAAATATCCCTCTCCGCAGGCTCCGAAGCCTTCGCCGGGAGTTCCAACTACCTGAATTTCATTGAGCAAGTAGTCGAAGAACTGCCAGCTGTCCATGCCCTTGGGACATTTAAGCCAGATATAAGGCGCATTTTTGCCGCCGCAATACCAGATACCTAATTTATCAAGAGCTTCCATGAGACATTTTCCGTTGTTTTTATAAACCTTTATATTCTCATGGATCTGTTCCATTCCCTCGTCGGTAAATACTGCCGCCGCTCCCTTTTGGATAATATAGGAAACACCGTTTGTCTTTGTGGTGCGGTTTCTCACCCACATACTATTTAAGTTCATGCCGCATCGCTCAAGGTCTTTTGGAATAATCGTATATCCGCAGCGTGTACCAGTAAAGCCCGCTGTCTTTGAAAGAGAACAGATTTCGATCGCACAGGTTCTTGCCCCTTCCAGCTCAAAAATACTGTGGGGAAGCTCGTTCTCTTCGATAAAGGCTTCATATGCAGCGTCAAAGAGAATAATAGAACCGTTTTTATTTGCAAAATCCACCCATTTCTGAAGCTGTTCACGGTTAAAGACAGCTCCCGTAGGATTATTGGGAGAGCAAAGGTAAATTATATCTGCATTTGAGCTGTCGTCAGGAAGAGGTAAAAAGCCGTTTTCCCTGCCTGAGGCAAGGTGAATTATCTTTCTTCGGGCCATTACGTTTGCATCCACATAAGCGGGATAAGCGGGTTCTATTACTAAAGCGGTGTTGCTCTGATCAAATAAATCTAAAATATCTCCCAGCTCGTCGCTGGCGCCGCTTGAGACAAAAACCTCATCTGCGTCAAGCTTTACGCCTCTTTTACCATAATAATCGGCAATTGCCTCTCTTAAAAACTCCGCTCCGCACTCCGGCATATAGCCATGAAAGGAGTCTGCTTTCGACTGGTCATCTACGGCAGAGTGAAGAGCTTTTATAACTGCGTCGCAAAGAGGAAGTGACACATCTCCTATTCCCATTCGATAAAGCTTTTTATCGGGATTCTTTTCAAGGTATGCCTTTGTCTTTTGAGCAATGTTATAAAACAGATATGAATCCTGTAAATCGCCATAGCTTTTCTTTGGTACCGTCATATATTTACCTCTCCTTCATAAACAGTTTCTGCGGGGCCTGTCATAATAACTGTGCCATCCTTTTGAACTTCAATTTCCAAAGTTCCGCCGTCAAGAATAACGGATATTTTCTCCTCTTTGGGACAATAGCCCTTGCTTACTGCCGCAGCAGCGCTGGCACAGGCTCCAGTTCCGCAGGCCATGGTAACGCCGCTTCCTCTCTCCCATACACGCATACGCAGAGAGCTTTTGCTGAGAACCTGGACAAATTCCACGTTTACTCCTCCCGGGAAAGCCTCGTGGTGCTCTATAATAGGTCCGGAAGTGGTAAGGGGAGCTTTTTCGATATCCTCAACAAAAATCACGGCGTGAGGATTGCCCACCGAAACTGGGGTACAGGTTACTGCCGCTCCGTTTACATCCAAAATAAGCTCAGGGCTTACCTCAACCTTACCCATATCTACGGAAGCTTTTTTGACCTTTCCGTTTTCCGTGAAAAGCTCCAAGGTACGTATACCTGACAGGGTTTCAATTTTCAGGTTGGTCTTGTCGGTATATCCTTTATCATAAACATATTTTCCGACGCAGCGTATGCCGTTGCCGCACATTTTGGCTTCGCTGCCGTCCGCATTGAAAATGCGCATTTTAAAATCTGCAATTTCAGAAGGCAGAATTAAAATAATTCCGTCAGAACCCGCTCCGAAATGACGGTCTGAAAGCTTTATTGAAAGCTCCTCAGGATTTTTCGGTTCGCCGTAAATATATAAATAGTCATTTCCAAGTCCCTGCATTTTTGTAAAGCGCATTTTTCATCCCCCTATTTTTTATGCATCAATTGTAGAAATTCCCAGAGTGATTTCCTCCAGAACTTCCAGCAGCACTCGCACAGTGTCAAGTGCTGTAAATACTGTTACGTTGTTCTGAACGGCACAGCTACGGATTGCTCCTCCATCGGTTATTTTATTTTCCGACATCACGTCTCTGGTATTAATAACATAAGTTACGTAACCCTGACGGATAGAATCAAGAATATCCGTTGAACCTTCGCTTATCTTCTTTCTTATTCTTGTTCTTATACCGTGTTCCTTCAGGAAATTCGCAGTTCCCTCAGTTGCTTCAATGTTGAAGCCAAGGTTATAGAAACGTCTGATAAGAGGAAGAGCCTCTTCCTTATCGTCATCGGCTATTGTGGCAAATACTGTTCCGTAATTCTGAATCTTAACTCCCGAAGCCTGAAGGGCTTTATAAAGGGCACGGGTAAGCTTATTGTCATATCCGATTGCCTCTCCCGTTGACTTCATTTCAGGAGAGAGATATGCGTCAAGTCCGCTGAGCTTTGAGAAAGAGAATGCAGGCGCTTTTACATACCATCTCTTCTTTTCTGCGGGATAAAGCTCAGTAAAGCCCTGCTCTTTAAGGCTCTTGCCAAGTATTACAAGAGTTGCTATATCTGCAAGAGAGTATCCCGTAGCCTTTGAAAGGAATGGAACTGTTCTCGAAGAACGCGGGTTAACCTCGATAATGAATACATCCTCGTTTTTATCGACGATGAACTGGATATTGTAAAGACCTACAATACCTATTCCGAGGCCGAGTTTCTTGGTATAGTCAAGGATTGTATCTTTTACTTTCTGAGATATGCTGAATGACGGATAAACGCTGATTGAGTCGCCGGAATGTACGCCTGTACGCTCAACAAGCTCCATGATACCGGGAACAAAAACATCCTTGCCGTCACAGATTGCGTCTACCTCTACCTCTTTACCCATGATGTATTTATCAACAAGCACAGGTTTGTCAACGTCGATTTCAACGGCAGTTTTAAGGTAGTGGCGAAGCTGATTTTCACTGGCCACAATCTGCATTGCACGTCCGCCCAGAACAAAGCTGGGTCTTACAAGCACCGGGAAGCCGATTCTCTTGGCTGCATTTACGCCGTCCTCAATATTGGTAACAGCCTGTCCCTTTGGCTGAGGTATATTAAGCTCAAGAAGAAGCTTTTCAAATGAGTCTCTGTTCTCCGCCTTTTCGATGGCGTCACAGTCGGTTCCTATAATTTTTACCCCACGCTCCATAAGGGGCTGTGCAAGGTTAATGGCAGTTTGTCCGCCGAGAGAAGCTATAACGCCCTCCGGATTTTCGAGAGCTATAATATTCATAACATCTTCCGGACACAGCGGTTCAAAATAAAGCTTGTCCGAAGTTGTGTAGTCTGTTGAAACAGTTTCAGGGTTATTGTTGATGATTATAGCTTCATAGCCTGCGTTTTTAATGGTCTTTACAGCGTGAACGGTGGAATAGTCGAATTCGACGCCCTGACCGATTCTGATAGGTCCTGAGCCAAGAACTACAACCTTTTTCTTATCCGAAACAATGGATTCGTTTTCCTCTTCATAGGTCGAATAGAAATAAGGAATATAGCTTTCAAACTCAGAAGCACAGGTATCTATCATCTTATAGACAGGGAAAATTCCCTTTTCTTTTCTCATTTCGAAAACATCAGTTTCGCTCATGTTCCAAAGATATGCTATCTCTTTATCGGAGAATCCCATTCGTTTTGCTTCATAAAGAACGGATTCGTCTCCCTTAGCTGCTTTAATCTTTTCCTCTTCATCGGTTATATTTTTAAGCTTTCTGAGGAAAATCATATCTATCTTTGTAGCTTTGGAGATTTCCTCTTCCTTTACCCCAAGACGGAGAAGCTGTGCTATGGCATAAATTCTGTCATCGGTGCCGAGCTTAATATATTCCATAAGCTCCTCGGCAGTGTAAGAATCGAACTTAGCCATATAAAGATGGTAAACACCGATTTCAAGTGAACGTATTCCCTTTAAAAGGCTCTCCTCTATGGTTCTGCCGACACTCATTATTTCGCCGGTAGCCTTCATCTGAGTTCCGAGGCTGTTGTTGGCATCGGTGAATTTATCAAAGGGGAAACGAGGCATCTTTGTAACTACATAGTCAAGAGTAGGCTCAAAGGATGCAGGGGTATTGGCAAGCTGGATTTCATCAAGGGTCATACCCACGCTGATTTTTGCAGAAACACGGGCAATTGGGTATCCGCTTGCCTTTGAAGCAAGAGCAGATGAACGTGAAACACGGGGGTTAACCTCGATAAGATAATACTGGAAAGAATTGGGATCAAGGGCAAACTGTACATTGCATCCGCCCTGAATTTTAAGGGCTCTGATTATTTTAAGAGCACTGTCTCTGAGCATATGGTACTCTTTATTTGTAAGAGTCTGAGAAGGACAGACAACTATTGAGTCACCGGTGTGAATACCGACAGGGTCAAGGTTTTCCATGTTACAGATTGTAATGGCGGTGTCGTTTGCGTCACGCATTACTTCGTACTCAATTTCCTTAAATCCCTTTATGCTCTTTTCAACAAGTACCTGATGAACGGGTGAAAGTGAAAGAGCATTTTTCATAACTGTTCTGAACTCTTCCTCATTATCGGCAAAGCCGCCGCCTGTCCCGCCCAAGGTGAAAGCAGGACGAAGTACAACGGGATAACCTATCTTTTCAGCTGCTTCAAGTCCCTCTTCCATAGAGTTTGCTATCATGGAGGGAAGTACAGGCTCTCCGAGGCTCTCGCAAAGCTCTTTGAAAAGCTCTCTGTCCTCAGCCTGTTCGATACTGTTAACATCAGTTCCCAGAAGCTCTACACGGCATTCCTTTAAAATTCCCTTCTTTTCAAGCTGAACGGCAAGGTTGAGTCCCGTCTGTCCGCCGATACCGGGGACTATTGCATCGGGACGCTCATAACGGAGTATTCTCGCAACATATTCGAGAGTAAGGGGCTCCATATATACTTTATCGGCAATGGAGGTATCAGTCATAATGGTGGCGGGGTTAGAGTTGCACAAAACAACCTCATATCCCTCTTCCTTAAGGGCAAGACAAGCCTGTGTGCCCGCATAGTCAAACTCGGCAGCCTGTCCGATAACAATAGGTCCTGAACCTATGACAAGTATCTTTTTAAGGTCGGTCCTTTTAGGCATTCTCTTTCGCCTCCTTCATCATGTTTATAAAGCGGTCAAACAAATATGAGCTGTCCTGAGGTCCCGGTGCGCTTTCGGGGTGGTACTGGACACTGTAAATTCTGTCTTTCACGCACTCTACACCCTCAACGGTTGAATCAAGAATATTGATATGGGTTACCGTAAGAGGAGTGTCTTTAAGGCTTTGGGAATCAACGGCATATGAATGGTTCTGGGAGGTGATTTCAATTTTTCCCGTAAGAAGATTTTTTACCGGGTGGTTTCCTCCCCTGTGGCCGAATTTAAGCTTATATGTGCTCGCTCCGTATGAAAGGGAGATTATCTGATGACCAAGGCATATGCCGAAAATCGGATATTTTCCGTGAAGAGACTTTATTGTCTCAATAACCGGCACTGCATCGGTAGGGTCTCCCGGTCCGTTTGAAATAAACACTCCGTCGGGGCTTAGCTTTTCTATCTCAGCAGCCGAAGTATTCCACGGAACAACAGTTACGTCACATCCTCTTGCACAAAGGGAACGAACTATGTTGAGCTTCATTCCGCAGTCGATTGCCACAACCTTAAATTTTCCGTCCTCGCTCTTAGCAAGCCAAGGCTCCTTACAGCTTACCTTTGACACTGCATCACGGGGTATATCGGTATTTGATAATATCTCAAGGGCCTCAGAAACCGGTGTATCTGCATCGGTTATATAAGCCTTTCGGCTTCCGTAATCCCTTATTGAACGGGTAAGCTTACGGGTATCAACGCCGTAAACTCCGGGAATATTATATTCCTTCATTACCTCGCCAAGGGTCTTTGTGCTTCTGAAATTTGAGGGGAAATCGTTGTATTCTCGTACAACCAATCCTCCAATGGTAGGGGTTTTTGTTTCATAGTCGTCATCAGCCATACCGTAATTGCCTATAAGGGGATAAGTCATAACAACTGCCTGATAGGTATAAGACGGGTCGGAGATAATCTCCTGATAGCCGACCATAGAGGTGTTGAATACTATTTCGGTAACCTTGCTGCAGTCTGCACCAAAGCCGTAACCGTAATATTCAGAGCCATCCTCTAAAATAATCTTTTTGTTAAAATTCCTCTCCATTTTTTCACCTCCGAGTATTTTTGCATCCGCTGTCCCTTTCGGAAAGCTTTCTTTCAAAACGGTCTTTTCTCGTATCCTCCGGTACAGAGGTCGGATAATCGCCGTTAAAACAAGCAGAACAGTAATCTGTGCTGCCAATCAGCTCTTTTAAATCTTCGATAGGAAGATAACCTAAACTATCTGCGCCAATTTTTTTAGCTGTCTCTTCAACTGTATAATGACAGGCTATAAGATTTTCGCAGGAATCTATATCTGTTCCGTAATAGCAGGGGTGCATAAATGGCGGAGCCGAAATCCTCATGTGAATTTCGGTTGCCCCTGCCTCACGCAGAAGTTTTACTATTCGCTCAGAGGTAGTGCCTCGCACTATGGAGTCGTCAATGAGAACCACTTTTTTGCCCTTCACGGTGCTCTCAACTGCGTTAAGTTTGATTTTAACCTGATCTACACGCTCACTGGCACCGGGAGAAATAAAGGTTCTGCCGATATATTTGTTTTTAATAAGTCCTATTCCGTAGGGAATACCAGACTCAGCAGCAAATCCGCAGGCTGCATCAAGACCGGAATCGGGAACGCCGATTACTATATCGGCATCTACGGGATGTGCCTTTGCCAAAGCTCTGCCCGCTCTCATTCTCGCTTCATGAACAGATATTCCGTTTATTACAGAATCGGGACGGGCAAAGTAGATATATTCAAATATGCATATGCGTCCGGGACATTTTCCGCAGTGTTCCCTTCGGGATTCTACTCCGTCTTTACTGAAAACAAGGATTTCTCCCGGAAGCAAATCTCTTATAAAGGAAGCTCCCACAGACTGGAGGGCACAGCTTTCGGAAGCGATTACATATGTGCCGTCCTTTGTCTGACCGTAGCATAAAGGTCTAAAGCCGTGAGGGTCACGGGCCGCTATAAGCTTAGCAGATGACATAAGCACTATTGAATAAGCTCCCTCAAGGGTATTCATGGCTCTGCTTACCGCCTCTTCAATTGAGGGTGATGTAAGCCGCTCTCTTATTACAACATAAGCTATTGTCTCTGTGTCGCTTGTAGTGTGGAAAATTCCGCCGGAAAGCTCCAGTTTATTACGCAGCTCATAGGCATTGCTGAGATTTCCGTTATGGGCAATAGCCATTTTTCCTTTTTGATGGTTTACTTCAATGGGCTGGCAATTAAGTCTTGTAGTACCTCCTGTTGTACCGTACCTTACATGGCCTACCGCCATTGTACCTTCAGGAAATCTCGACATTACATCGCCGGAAAAAACTTCTCCAACAAGTCCTGTATCTTTATAGGAAGTAAATACTCCGTCGTCATTAACAACAATTCCGCAGCTTTCCTGCCCACGGTGCTGAAGGGCATAAAGTCCGTAATAGGTAAGTCCTGCAACATTCTGGGACTTTGGACTTATTACGCCGAACACCCCGCATTCTTCATGTAAACTCATATATCTGACTCCTCCTTATGCTTTACAGATGCTGAAACAAACCCTTTAAACAGTGGGTGCGGCTTATTGGGTCGGCTCTTAAATTCAGGATGAAACTGTACGCCCACATAAAAAGGATAATCAGTAAGCTCCACCGTTTCAACAAGCCTTCCATCCGGAGAAGTTCCGCTCAAAGTAAGACCGGCATTCTGCAAAACCTCACGGTAATTATTGCTGAACTCATAACGGTGGCGATGACGCTCGTGGATTTCATTTACACCGTAGCACCTTGCCATTGTAGTATTCTCTTTAATAATACAGGGATAACTGCCCAGGCGCAGGGTTCCGCCTTTATCTATATCACCACTCTGTCCCGGCATAAAGTCTATTACCTTATGGGGGCAAAGCTCGTTAAACTCTCCGGAATCAGCATCGGAAATTCCCGCTGCGTTTCTTGCAAACTCAATAACCGCAATCTGCATTCCGAGACATATTCCAAAATATGGCAGATGCGTTTCTCTGGCGTAGCGGGCAGCTAAAATCATGCCCTCTATTCCCCTGCCGCCGAAGCCGCCGGGAACTATAATTCCGTCAAGACCAGAAAGGACATCCTTATAATTTTGTTCGTTGATTGTTTCGGAATCAATCCAGTTTATTTCAACTTTATTTCCGCACTCATAACCGGCATGGCGCAGAGCTTCTGCAACAGAAAGATATGCGTCATGAAGCTGAACATATTTTCCTACAAGTCCGATTTGAACTGTGCCAAGATCTCCGCTCATTCGCTGTGTCATGGCCTTCCATTCGGAAAGATCAGCTTCAGGAGCATCTATGCCAAGCTCTCTACAAACAACGGAGGAAAAATTCGCTTTTTCCAGCATAAGGGGTGCTTCATAGAGATTCGGAAGAGTTATATTTTCTATAACGCAGTCAGGCTTAACGTTGCAAAAAAGAGCTATTTTCTTATAGATTGATTCTTCAAGGGGTTCGTCGCATCGAAGCACAATTATATTGGGATTGATTCCCATACCCTGAAGTTCTTTAACAGAGTGCTGGGTAGGCTTTGACTTATGCTCGTCGGAGCCTCTCAAAAAAGGCACAAGGGTTACATGAATAAACAGGCTGTTTTCCCTGCCCACTTCAAGAGAAATCTGTCTTACCGCCTCAATAAAAGGCTGGGACTCTATATCTCCTATTGTACCGCCGATTTCTGTGATTACAACGTCGGCATCAGTCTGCTTTCCGACACGGTAGACAAACTCCTTAATTTCGTTTGTCACATGGGGAATAACCTGTACTGTTGAACCTAAATATTCCCCTCGTCTCTCTTTATTTAATACGTTCCAATAGACCTTTCCCGTTGTAAGATTAGAGTATCTGTTGAGGTCCTCGTCAATGAATCTCTCATAATGTCCAAGGTCCAAATCGGTTTCCGCTCCGTCTTCGGTTACATATACCTCTCCGTGCTGGTAAGGACTCATTGTTCCGGGATCCACATTAATGTACGGGTCCAGCTTCTGCGCCGCAACTTTAAGCCCTCTTGCTTTCAAAAGTCTGCCTAAAGAAGCTGCCGTTATACCCTTGCCCAGACCGGAAACCACGCCTCCGGTTACAAAAATATACTTTGTCATTATATTATACTCCTATCTTACTTAAAATACGATAAGGAGAAAGTTTAAATTTCGCTTACTCCCATTCAACTGTGGCCGGGGGCTTACTTGTTATATCGTAAACCACTCGGTTTATACTGCGAACTTCATTGGTAATGCGGCTGCTGGCCTTTTCAAGGACATCATAGGGAAGTCTTGTCCAGTCAACAGTCATAAAGTCATCGGTATTTACTGCACGAAGGGCGACAGTATAACCGTATGTTCTTGCATCACCCATTACGCCTACGCTCCTGTTCCCCGTAAGCACCGCAAAATACTGGCTTATATCTCTTTCAAGACCTGCCGCAGCTATTTCTTCACGGAAAATTGCATCGGCATCCTGAAGCACTTTAAGCTTTTCAGCAGTTATTTCACCTATGATTCTCACTGCAAGACCGGGACCCGGGAAGGGCTGACGCCAGACAAGGTCATGAGGTATGCCAAGCTGTTCTCCCGCCGCTCTTACTTCATCTTTAAACAGGTCACGTAAAGGCTCAACTATCTCGTCAAAATCTATTACGTCGGGAAGTCCACCTACATTGTGATGACTCTTTATAACAGAAGCATCTCCCGCTCCGCTTTCAATTACGTCGGGATAAATTGTTCCTTGTACAAGGCAGTGTACTTTACCAATCTTTTTTGCTTCCTCTTCAAAGACTCTTATAAACTCACTGCCTATAATTTTACGCTTTTCCTCAGGCTCAGTAACGCCGGCAAGTTTATTGAGAAAACGCTGCTGGGCATTGACCCTGATAATATTCATATTAAAGGTTTCTTTAAAGGTTTTTTCTACATAATCGCCTTCGTTTTTACGAAGCAGACCGTGGTCTACAAAAACGCAGGTAAGGTTATCTCCTACCGCTTTATGGAGAAGAACGGCCGCAACGGAAGAGTCAACGCCTCCGCTAAGAGCACACAGTACCTTTTTGCCTTCAAGGTATTTTTTATATTTTTCCACGGAAGCTGTTACAAAATCCGCCATATTCCAGTCTCCGGTACATTCACAGACAGAGAAAAGGAAATTGCTGAGAATCTGATTTCCGCACTGGGTGTGAGTTACCTCCGGATGGAACTGAACACCGTAAAGTTTTCTATCGGCATCCTCCATCGCGGCGCATGGACAGTTATCGGTTGTAGCCGTGACTTTAAAAGAAGCCGGAACCTCCTTTACATAGTCAGTATGACTCATCCAGCAGATGCTCTCGCTGTCAACATCTTTAAATAGAACGCTTTCCCCTGCGTAAAGCTTTACTTTACCGTATTCGCTTATACTTCCCGCACTGCATATTTCGCCTCCGCCCATGTATGCCATAAGCTGACAGCCATAGCAGATACCGAGAATCGGTACGCCGATATTCAGTATTTCAGGAGTGTAGTGAGGAGAGGTTTCCTCATATACACTGTTGGGTCCTCCGGTAAAAATTATACCTTTATATCCTGCTGCTTTTATTTCATCAAGAGTTATTTTACTGTAAGATTTCACTTCGGCATAAACGTGAAGATCACGCACACGCCTTGCAATAAGCTGATTGTATTGACCGCCGAAATCAAGCACAAGTATTTTATCCAAATTCTTTCCGCCTTTCACAAGTGTATTATATTCCGGACATTATTTTAATCCAAAACGGCTCTATATTCAAATAAAAATTTATTTTTTCTGCTTTTTTCCGTAGACAGGCCTCATCGACCGCACAAGCAAAACGTTGTTGCGGCCGATGAACAGCACCTTTAGAATTTTATTTATCTTACGCCGAAAAGCAGTTCGCCGTATGTTGGGAAAGGCCAATATTTTTCTGACATCATCGTCTCTGCCTCATCGGCAACGGCACGAAGCTCGCTCATTTTAGAAAGAACATTGTCTCTTATGCCATAGGCTTCCTCTTCGACATCTGAAAGAGCTTTTACTTTCATGACAGCCTCATCAAGTTCGTCGGTCTTTACGGCTATCTGATCAGTAAGTACAGAAAGCTTTTTAAGAAGCTCTTTTTCATATGTACAGGGAATGTCGGAGTCCACGCTCTTCTTAGCGGCGGCGGTTTTAGCTATATCTGCCGCATAGCCTTCAATTGCGGGAAGAATTTGCCTTTTAGCCATATCCACCATTGTATTAGCTTCAATAACTACTGTCTTGCAGTAGTTTTCAAGCATAATTTCACATCTCGACTGAAGCTCAGGCTCTGAATATACATTATGAGCAGTGAGCATTTTTACATTCTTTTCATCCAAAAGATGAGGCATACAATCGGGAGTTGTACGATAGTTAAGAAGGCCTCTGTTTTCGGTAGCCTCTTTGATCCATGTATCATCATAACCGTTTCCGTTAAAGATAATACGCTTATGATCTTTAATGGTCTTTTTGATCATCTCATGAAGAGCAGTTTCAAAATCCTCTACGTTCTCAAGACGGTCAGCATAAATTTTAAGAGACTCAGCAACAGCGCTGTTAAGCATAATATTTGCACAGGCAATGCTGTTTGAAGAACCGAGCATACGGAACTCGAACTTATTGCCGGTAAAGGCAAAGGGCGAAGTCCTGTTTCTGTCGGTGGTGTCTCTGGGGAATTTAGGCAGAACGTCTACGCCGAGCTTCATGGTCTTCTTTTTAGCTGCATTGTAGGCAGTATCGTTCTCAATGGATTCGAGAATTGCCGTAAGCTCATCGCCAAGGAAAATAGAAACTACTGCCGGAGGAGCTTCGTTAGCGCCCAAACGATGGTCGTTACCTGCAGTTGCAACGGCAATACGAAGAAGATCCTGATAGTCATCAACAGCCTTAATTACTGCGCAGAGGAAAAGGAGAAACTGTGCGTTTTCATGGGGTGTTTCGCCGGGAGTTAAAAGGTTTACGCCTGTATCAGTAGCAATAGACCAGTTGTTATGCTTACCGCTTCCGTTAACGCCGGCAAAGGGCTTTTCATGGAGCAGACATACAAGTCCATGCCTTGCTGCAACCTTCTGCATCATTTCCATAGTAAGCTGGTTGTGGTCGGTAGCGATATTAGTAGTCTGATAAATCGGAGCCAGCTCATGCTGTGCCGGAGCCACTTCGTTGTGCTTGGTTTTAGCAAAGATGCCCAGCTTCCAAAGCTCTTTATCAAGGTCTTCCATATATGCCTCTACTCTCGGCTTAATTACTCCGAAATAGTGGTCATCCATCTCCTGGCCCTTGGGAGGACGTGCACCGAAAAGGGTGCGGCCGGTATAAATAAGGTCTTTGCGCTTATCATACATCTCTTTATCTACAAGGAAATACTCCTGCTCAGGACCGACACTGGTGTGTACATACTTTACTCCGGTGTTTCCGAAAAGTCTCAAAATACGCAGCGCCTGACGGTTAAGAGCTTCCATTGAACGAAGAAGCGGAGTCTTTTTATCCAGTGCCTCACCGCCGTAAGCACAGAAAGCGGTGGGAATGCATAAAGTCTTTCCTTTAATAAACGCATAGGAGGTCGGGTCCCATGCGGTATAGCCTCTCGCCTCAAAGGTAGCCCTCAATCCTCCTGACGGGAATGAGGATGCATCCGGTTCGCCTTTTATGAGCTCTTTACCGGAAAACTCCATTATTACTCCGCCATCGGGAGAAGGAGTGATAAAACTGTCATGCTTTTCCGCAGTAATACCTGTTAAAGGCTGAAACCAGTGAGTAAAATGTGTTGCTCCGTTTTCAACAGCCCAATCTTTCATAGCAGAAGCTACAGCGTTTGCAACTGACAAATCAAGCTTTGCGCCCTCATCAATTGTTTTTTTCAATGACTGATATACTTCTGACGACAAATTTGCTTTCATAACTCTGTCATCAAACACAAGACAGCCAAAAAACTCAGGAACTTTTTCCATAACGGACTCCCCTTTGCAAGAAATTATAAAAAAAGAAAAGGCGTCTATGAGGTTGCCCTCAAAGACGCCTTTGCCTTTTCATGTGCCAAATTATACAACACAGAAACGCCGTTGTCAACGCCGTTTTTTTAGACATTCGCTGTGCATTTACAAAAATTTTTGGTGTATTTTACCATATGTCGTACTTTTTAAATTCTTCCGTTGACAAATATTATCGCCTGTGATAAAATTCAGCATTGATGAGCAAAGGCGTTCATTTACGGGAGAAGTGTCTCTCTCGGTTAAATGAACGCCTTTGTTTTTTTATTTTATTCCGAAAGGGTGGAACAACATGTACTTAGAAGGTCAAGTACGCATCCCCTCCGGCTGCGCTATTGCCGCAGTTATTTCCAAAGAAGGAAAAAGAATGACCGGAGAAAAAATAATTGAAGCCATGAAGCCTATGCATGATAGGTCTAACGGCCTTGGCGGAGGCTTTGCCGGGTACGGCATTTATCCTAAATATAAAGAACTGTATGCGCTGCATATTTTCTATGATGATAAAGAGATTAAATCCGACTGTGAAAAATATCTTAAAGATAAATTTGAAATTGTTCAGGCTGAGGAAATACCAATAAGAAAAACCCCTAAAATTACCGATGAGCCTTTCATTTGGCGCTATTTTGTAGCTCCCCTTAAATCCGTCTTAGAGCGCAAACAGCAAAATGAAAAAGAGTTCGTTGCAAGAACTGTCATGAAGATAAACACCCGCTTTAAAGGAGCTTACGTTTTTTCAAGCGGTAAAAATATGGGAGCTTTCAAAGCCGTAGGTTACCCCGAAGACGTAGGATACTTTTATAGACTCGATGAATATGAGGGCTACTCATGGACCGCTCACGGAAGATATCCTACAAATACCCCCGGCTGGTGGGGCGGCGCTCATCCCTTTGCGCTTCTCGATTATTCCATTGTACACAACGGTGAAATTTCCTCCTATGACGCTAACCGCCGTTTTATTGAGATGTTCGGATATAAATGCACC
Source organism: uncultured Oscillospiraceae bacterium (assembly GCA_949289045.1). Lineage (GTDB taxonomy): Bacteria > Bacillota > Clostridia > Oscillospirales > Acutalibacteraceae > UMGS263. Next base: position 9,274 of record CASEMN010000010.1, on the reverse strand, counting down.
TTGCAAACAGACACCGAGGTTATAACATATATAATGGACTATCTGCTCAGAAGACAGGGGCTCACTCTCGAAGAAGCAGCAAGCGTAATTGCCGCTCCCTTCTGGAGCACAATAGCTCAGAAGAGCGAGGAAGAGAGAAAAGTCTTAAACTATCTCAGAATGATGTTCTCAAGTCTTCTTATCACCGGTCCTTTTTCAATAGTCTTAGGCTTTGAGGGAGGTCTTATGGCTCTCAACGACCGCCTTAAGCTCCGCTCCATGGTAGTAGGAAGCAAGGACGACAAGGTTTATATTGCAAGCGAAGAAGCATCTATTCGTACGATGGAGCCCGATGCTGAAAATATATATGCTCCCGCCGGCGGAGAACCGGTTATTGTAAGAGTGAAAGAGGGGTGCTATTAATGGGAATCGAATTTATATATCCTGAATTTGAAGTTGTAAGAAACGAAAAAAGATGCACTACTTGCCGCATATGCGTACAGCAATGCGCTAACGGAGTACATATTTACGACGAAAAAACAAAAACAATATTAAGCGACGATACTAAATGCGTCAACTGCCAAAGGTGCGTTTCATTCTGTCCCACAATGGCATTGAAAATTGTTAAGAGCGACTGTAATTTCCGTCCCAACGCAAACTGGCGTGACGATGCGGTAAAAGAAATTTATAAACAGGCGAACAGCGGCGGCGTGCTTCTTTCTTCCATGGGCAGCCCCAAAACAATACCCGTCTACTGGGATAAAATCCTTATTAACGCCTCTCAGGTTACAAATCCTTCCATTGACCCATTGAGAGAGCCTATGGAAACACGGGTGTTTTTAGGAAAGAAGCCTGAGAAAATCCGCCGTGACGAAAACGGTAAGCTTATCTGTGATATGGGACCCCATATGGAGCTTTCAATGCCCGTAATGTTCTCTGCAATGAGCTACGGCTCAATAAGCTACAACGCCCATGAATGTCTCGCCAAAGCGGCGGCAGAGCTTGGCATTTATTACAACACCGGTGAAGGCGGACTCCACGAGGATTTTTACGTCTACGGCAAAAACACCATTGTTCAGGTAGCATCGGGACGTTTCGGCGTTCACAAAGATTACCTTGAAGCCGGAGCCGCCGTAGAAATCAAAATGGGTCAGGGTGCAAAACCAGGCATCGGAGGACATTTGCCAGGAACTAAAATCGTCGGAGATATTTCACGCACACGAATGATCCCCGAAGGCTCAGATGCAATTTCTCCCGCTCCCCACCATGATATCTATTCAATCGAAGATCTCAGACAGCTTGTCTACTCCTTAAAGGAAGCTACGGAGTATCAAAAGCCCATTATCGTAAAGGTTGCAGCCGTTCACAATATCGCCGCAATTGCCAGCGGTATTGCGAGAAGCGGAGCGGACATTATAGCAATAGACGGCTTCAGAGGCGGCACAGGAGCCGCACCTACAAGAATCCGTGACAATGTGGGTATACCGGTTGAACTGGCTCTGGCAGCAGTTGACCAGCGTCTTCGCAGCGAGGGAATACGCAACAACGTTTCCCTTGTTGCAGGAGGAAGCATAAGAAGTGCTGCTGATGTTGTAAAGGCAATCGCCCTTGGGGCCGATGCCTGTTATGTGGCCACTGCTCCCCTTCTTGCTATGGGCTGTCACCTTTGCAGAAACTGCCAAAGCGGTAACTGCAATTGGGGTATTGCAACACAGCGTCCTGAACTTGTAAAAAGGCTTGACCCCGAAGAAGGCAAAACAAGACTTATAAACCTTATGACTGCCTGGAAGCACGAAATAAAGGAACTTATGGGCGGCATGGGAATTAACTCCATTGAGGCTCTCAGGGGCAACCGTTTAATGCTCAGAGGAGTTGGACTTAATTCAAAAGAACTTGAGATTTTGGGAATTTCTCACGCAGGTGAATAATAAATCATTAACTGCTATAAGTCTTTTTACCCCTTTGGTGTAAATAACATAGAAAAAGATTCGGAGGTATGGTAAAATATTATGGTACTGTGTGCTAAAGATTTTGATTACAGAAACTTAAATGAAGCTATAAGAAACAGCTCCGAAAGCTGCACCATTACCGACTGCATCGGTCAACGCTTTTTAGGAGCCGGAATGGAAAATAAAAATATCACAATCGAGGGCGTTCCCGGAAACGCTTTGGGAGCTTATCTTAACGGAGCGGTTATTTCCGTTAAAGGCAACGCTCAAGACGCCGTAGGCGACACTATGAACGCAGGACAGATTGTAATAGACGGCAGCGTCGGCGATGCAGCAGGATATGCAATGCGAGGCGGAGAAATCTATGTAAAGGGAAGCGCCGGATACCGTGCCGGAATACATATGAAGGCATATGACAATATGCTTCCTGTAATGGTTATAGGCGGCAGAACCGGAAGCTTTTTAGGCGAATATCAAGCAGGCGGTCTTATAATCGTTTTAGGCCTTAACGAAGACGGCAAAAAAATAGTGGGTAATTTTACCGGAACAGGAATGCACGGAGGAAAAATATTCCTGCGCTCCGACTGCAAAGGAATTGTCTTTCCCGGTCAGGTAAACGTCTCCCCAGCCAGCGAAGAAGATTTAGCCGAAATAAGAGAATATGTAGAAAAATTCTGCAAGCTTTTCTCTTTTGATATTAATAAAATAATGGATTCTCAGTTTACTGTTATTACTCCTAACAGCAAAAATCCATATAAGCAAATGTACGTTGCAAATTAATTGAAGGTAGGTAGGATTATGAATTATTCAGCCGGAGAGGTTATGCAGTATGTCAGCGAGGAAGACGTTAAGTTTATAAGGCTCGCTTTCTGCGACGTTTACGGAAAACAGAAGAATATATCCATCATGCCGGGAGAGCTTGAGCGTGCTTTTAAGTGCGGTATCGCAATAGATGCTTCGGCAATTGCAGGATTCGGCGGGGAGGTGCACTCAGACCTTTTCCTTCACCCAGACCCATCAACTATCGCAGTTTTCCCTTGGAGACCGGAACACGGCCGTGTAGTTCGTATGTTCTGCGATATAACATATCCCGACGGCAGAGCTTTTGAAAGCGACGCCAGAACTCTCCTTAAAAAGGCTATTGCCGACGCCAAAAATGCAGGCTACTCCTTCTCCTTCGGTTCGGAAATGGAATTCTATCTTTTTAAGCTGGATGAAAACGGAAACCCCACAAAAGAGCCCTATGACAGCGCAAGTTATATGGATATCGCTCCAGATGACAAAGGAGAAAACATACGCCGTGAAATCTGTCTGACTCTCGAAGAAATGGGAATACGTCCTGAAGGCTCCCACCACGAAGAAGGTCCGGGACAAAACGAAATAGATTTTCGCTATTCTGATGCCCTTACCGCCGCAGATAACGCCATTACATTTTCGGCAGTAGTAAAGACAGTATCCGCCGGAAACGGTCTTTGCGCCGATTTTTCACCGAAGCCTTTAAAGAACAAACCCGGCAGCGGACTTCATATTAATATGTCCGTTAAAAGCGAAAAAAGCGACGAGGATTTAATGCCATACATGATTGCTGGAATACTGGAAAACATTTCCGATATGACTGTTTTCTTAAATCCGTCATCTCAGTCCTTTGAGCGTCTGGGCAAGGATAAGGCTCCAAAATATATAACTTGGTCAAGCGAAAACCGTTCGCAGCTTATTCGTATTCCCGCAGCTCAAGGAGAATACAAAAGAGCAGAGCTGCGTTCCTCCGACCCCAGCGCAAATCCATATATCGCCTACACTTTGCTTATTTATGCAGGAATGTATGGAATTGAAAACAAGCTGACTTTACCTGATGCCGCCGACATAAACCTGTTTACAGCTGACAGCGAAACGCTGGCAAAATATAAAACACTTCCTCTTTCTCTCGAAGAAGCTGCACAAGCGGCTTTAAAAAGCAGCTTTATCGAAAAGTATTTGCCGAAATCTCTGATATCGGCTTACTGCAAAAAGTAGGTTTTCCAAAAAACACTGATGTTTAAGGGGGGAGCAAAATGGTATTTCAGGAGCGTGCTTACAGCACCCTCATTGTTTCATCCACAACAAAATTTAACAGCGCCGTTACCACTCTGCTCTCCGAAGCAGACTGCTATCCTGTTAATTTTGCAGGCAGCATAGCGGCGGCAAAGCGTGCGGTAGCAGAAAGAAAATATGATTTTATAATTATCAATGCCCCTTTAAGCGACGATTTTGGTGAAGATTTTGCAATAGATATTTGCGGCGATAAAGAAAGCGTTGCATTGCTTATTATAAAATCTGACGTATATGCCGAAATAAACACAAAGGTTGCAAATCAGGGAGTTTTTACCCTCCCTAAACCTACTTCGGCTCAAATGCTCTCCCAGGCTCTTAAATGGATGACAGCGGCACGGGAAAGACTGCGTCGTCTTGAAAAGAAAAACAGCTCTATGGAAGAGAAGATGGAGGAAATCCGCCTTGTAAACCGTGCTAAATGGCTGCTGATTGAAAACCTAAGCATGACAGAGGCCGATGCACACCGCTATATTGAAAAACAGGCTATGGACAGGTGTGTTACAAAGCGAACTGTGGCCGAAAACATAATCAAAACTTATAAATAAAATTTATTCATTTACCACTTGACAACGCTAAAGTCGAGTGATAAAATATAGTAAACCGATGAGGAAGAGTGAGTAAGTTTTATCAGTTTTTCTTCAGAGAGCTGCAGATGGTGGGATTGCAGTGAAAAGCCTAAAACCGAATGGACTTCCGAGGGCGATCAGAAATTAAAACTTTTTTCGGGAAAAGTTTAAGAGTATGTGAGACGGAGCATGACTCTCCGTAAACAAAAGTCTGCATATGTTAGTATGCGTAAAGTGGGTGTACTGTAATTGTACATCAAGCCGGGTGGCACCGCAGGATAGATTTATACGATCCTGTCCCAGCAAAAATACTGGGACAGGATCTTTTTGTTTTCTGTCCTGACAGTTAAGAAAGGAGCTTAAACTATGTCAACAGAAAAAATCCCCTACAAAATCTACCTTGAAGAATCCGAGATGCCCAAGGCATGGTATAACCTGCGTGCCGATATGAAAAACAAACCGGCACCCCTTTTAAACCCTGCCACACATGAGCCCATGAAAGCCGAAGAGCTTGCAGGCGTATTCTGCGAAGAGCTTATTAAGCAGGAACTGGATGACACCACACCTTATTTTGATATTCCCGAAGATATCAGAAACTTTTATAAAATGTACCGTCCCTCCCCTCTTGTAAGAGCCTACTGCCTTGAGGAAAAACTTCAGACTCCCGCAAAGATTTACTACAAATTCGAGGGAAACAACACAAGCGGTAGCCATAAGCTTAACTCAGCTATTGCTCAGGCATACTATGCTAAAAAACAGGGACTTAAAGGAGTTACTACCGAAACCGGAGCAGGTCAGTGGGGTACTGCTCTTTCAATGGCATGTTCCTACTTTGGACTCGACTGCAAAGTATACATGGTTAAAGTCTCGTATGAGCAGAAACCCTTCCGCCGTGAGGTCATGCGTACCTATGGTGCAAGTGTCACCCCCTCTCCCTCAACAGAGACACAGGTGGGAAGAAAAATCCTCGAAGAGCATCCCGGAACTACCGGAAGCCTTGGATGCGCTATTTCAGAAGCCGTCGAAAAGGCAACCACCACGGAAGGATACCGCTATGTTTTAGGCAGCGTTTTAAATCAGGTGCTGCTCCATCAGTCCGTAATCGGTCTCGAGACAAAAACAGCTCTCGACAAATACGGCATAAAGCCTGACATCATTATCGGCTGCGCCGGAGGCGGTTCAAACCTTGGCGGTCTTATTGCTCCATTTATGGGAGAAAAGCTCAGAGGAGAAGCAGATTACCGCATTATCGCCGTAGAGCCAGCATCATGCCCCAGCTTTACAAGAGGAAAATATGCCTATGACTTCTGCGACACAGGCATGGTTTGTCCCCTTGCTAAAATGTACACCCTTGGCAGCGGATTCATTCCCGCTCCCAACCACGCCGGCGGACTTAGATACCACGGAATGAGCTCAACTCTTTCCCAGCTCTACGCCGACGGACTTATGGAAGCAACTTCAGTTCCCCAGACAGCTGTTTTTGAAGCTGCGGAGCAATTCGCAAGAGTTGAAGGCATTCTGCCTGCTCCAGAAAGCGCTCACGCCATAAAAGTTGCCATTGACGAAGCCATGCGCTGCAAGGAAACAGGCGAAGAAAAGACAATTGTTTTTGGACTTACAGGAACTGGCTATTTCGACATGGTGGCCTATGAAAAATTCCACGACGGAAAAATGGAAGATTATATACCCACCGACGAAGAACTGCAGGCCTCTTTTGATAAGCTTCCGAAAATGGATTGATATAAATTAAATTTTTCAGCCCTGACTTTAGTCGGGGCTGTTTTTTTAGATTTGTCGGACTGTTTATTTTATCAGCTATTCAATACTTCAACAAATTTCTTGATTTAAATATTAAAGCATGATACAATAATTGTGAAATTTTATACGCATTTGCTCAGTGAAATTCTCGTAAAGGAATTTGCAATCTCCGCTTTTATGCGCTGGATACAGTCGGATTTCTCTGAGCTTATTTTTGTTTTTACGGTAAAGTAAATTTGTGCTTTCGTTTTTTTGTAAAATCTATTTTGCCGTAAAATGCAAAAATATGCAAAAAACTAAGGAAGGAATTGATGAAGTGAAAACTGCTGATCAGAAAAAAACATCTAAAATCGGCAAACTGATCGCCAATGTCAGACTTCATTGGAACGAACCCGCCAAAGGCAATTATATGCCCTACAAAGAAGTACTCGCCTACGCAGGCGGCGGTATAGGCGTTAAGTTCCTGGCGGTTATGGCGACAAACATGATTTTGTCAACCACCAATGTACTGATAGGCAACACCATAGGCATTAAGCCCGTTGATATGTACATTCTTTATGTTCTCTCTGTTTTGTCTAACATTCCTCTTTCAGGCATAAGAGCCAATATGATTGACAACACAAGAAGCAAAGAAGGTAAATATCGTCCATACATAGTAAAAACAGGTATTCCCAGCGCACTTATTACAATACTTTTCGTCTGGTTCCCATATGATAAGCTTGAGAGCATCGTGGGCTCAGGAATGGTTTTCGGCAGAACTAAGGCATATATTGCAACCTGCGTTGTGGTATTGCTGCTTAACTTTGGTCAGCAATTTTTCTACAACTTCTTTTATGAGGCGTATGATAACCTTCTTCACGTTCTCTCCCCAAATTCTCAGGAAAGAACGGATGTGGCCTCAATTAAAGGTGTTGTGTATTCATTAGCACCCTCTGTTCTCGGCCTTGTTATGCCTTTAGGAGCACAGCTTTTCACAAACGACAACATGTACGATATAAGGCTTTACAGATATATTTATCCGCCTTTGTGCATCATTTCGATCGGCCTTTGCATAGTAATTTACGCTAACACAAAGGAAAAAATCGTACAGGCTAAGACCCACGTTATCCAGATAAAGTTCATGGACTCACTTAGAGAAGTTGTAAGAAACAAATATTTCTGGATTATTGCCCTTGCCGGCTGGCTGGGATTCCTGGAGTCGGCAGTTAACACAATGCTTCAGTGGCTTTACAACTACGGCGGTATTTGCACCGGTTCCGAGTATTCTTTAATAACTCTATTCTGTCAAAACGCCGGCTTGGTAGGTATGCTCCTTGCCCCTATATGCATAAGAAAATGGGGAAAAAGAGGCGTACTTATAATGACAAACGTATTTAACGTTGTGTTCATTTTACTTATGTATCCCTTCTTAAATGTCCTTACTATACTCGTCATATGTTTCTGGATGAACGCACTTATGAACGCTTTCGCTCAGATTCTTACGCCTACAATTCAGGCAGATATCCGTGACTATCAGCAGTATGTTTCCGGAGAGAGAATCGATGGAATGTTCTCCACAATAACTGCTTTGGGCGGAATTGTTACTCTCGCTACAAGCAGTGTCCTTCCTATGATTTATGAAAAATTCGGTATAAACGAAACAGTTGCAAGATCTGTTATGAACAATCCGGAAGTAATGAACAGGGTTATGGACAACGGCGCAGTCGTTGGCGACGTAATACGTGATGCCATAGCGAACGGCAGCGCAAATATCTCTTACTTCTCACTTTACGACCCTGATATTCTTGCTTCAATGCTTCGCATTTTGATTATCGTTTCCGCTCTTGGAGCTTTGATCAACGTTATCCCCTATTTCTTCTACGACCTTACTGAGCTTAAACAACAGGGCATGATAAAGGTTCTTAAAATCCGTGCTTTCTTTGAAGACTACGGCAATAATAACCTCAGCGACCGTGACCTTGTTGAAGTTGTTGAGATGGTCGAAAGCGCAAATAGCCTCTCAAACGAACAGCCTGCAAAGCTCACAAAAAATAAGATCAAGAACATTTCAAAAGACGCTATCAAACAGGTAAAGGCCTCAAAAGATAAAGAGGCTCTGGCTAAAGCCAAAGAAGAGTACAAGCAAGCTAAATCCGAAGCCAAAAAAGAATATAAACTGGCTCAGAAACACAATACCGAAATTCAGCTTGCTCCCTTTGTACTGAAAGAAATGAACCGTTTCGATAAAGAGCTCGGAAAACTTCAGGTTGCAAACGCAAAGAGAATTTCCGAAATGGGACTTGGTGGACTTGAAACGGTCACTATAGCAGAGCTTAAAGAAGAACTTAAAAAAGCTAAATCACTTCCCAAAAATACAGAGGAAGAAAAAGAAATCCGTCAGTATTCAATTAACTTCAGCCGCACAAGACTTACGGCGAGAAAATATCAGAAAAAATATTATGACGGAAAAGATACAATCAAGCTCCCCGACGATACAGCTTTAAATGAGCTTTTCAGAATTGAAGAAGTTTATGACAACCAGGAAGACGAAATTTACAAGGCTCTTTACAACGCTAAAGAGGAAAAGAACAAAGAACAGGTTAAAAAGCTCAACAAGGATCTGAAGGAATTAAAGAATAAGATTAAAAAGCTTAATAAGGATATCAGAGACGAACAGAATAAACGAGTTTTCTATAACCGTTCAGCAAAACCCTGGGTTGACGCCGTTAAACTTTTAAAGCAGGCTGAAAATTACAGCCATTTCTCGGAAATACAAAAACTTTACGCTTCTGCCAAAGAAAGAGTTGAAGCTTTAGAGGTCGGTTAATTAGAAGAAAACCTCCCGGTAATTAATTTGAAGTGAACCCCAAAGTTTAGACAAAAAAATATTAACAAGTAAGAGAATGAGTTCGGAACTTAACCGGGCTCATTTTCAGTTTAGAAACAATTCTT
>CASEMN010000009.1 GCA_949289045.1 uncultured Oscillospiraceae bacterium | reverse complement strand
CTATTTTAAATTCGCCACTATACACTTTGTTTTTTCTTTCTGTTTTTCCCATAAAAATATGCACCTCCAAAAGTGTCTAACTTTTGGGGTGCATATCAGTTTAGGATTTAACCTTACTCAGGCGGTTTTTTAGCAGGCTGAGCCTGGCAGGTTAAACCTGCATATAAGCCGCACACCAAGATACAGCGTACAAAAGTTTAACTGCCTGCGGCGGACGCGTCCGCTTATATTCCGCACACCAAGATACAGTGCACAAAAGTATAAATACCAGCGTTAAAAATTTCTTGTATATCAAAGTTTGAGTAATAAACAAAACCTTTTAAATAAAGCTTCTCATTAAACAAAAAGCTTTTTAATATGTACTTTTGTCCATAGCAACAAAAGTACCAAAAATGCATTTATGCGCCTTGACGGTTTTCGCTCTGAGTATAAATACCTTTAGAAAGTGTCTCGGTAAATCGCCGCCAAGGGCGAGTGTCGGCGATTTACGGAAAAGCAACGCTTTTCCGTTCCCTCGCTCTCCGAACAGCTGAGAGTAATGCGAAAAGCCGCAAGGCTCCCGCACTACCTACTCTCATTTCTGACGGGTGAGCAAGGCAGCGTGACGCTGCACCCAATTCGCACACCAACTGATTGTAAAAAATAAATATAACTGCCTGCGGCGGACACGTCCGCTTATATTCTGCACACCAAGATACAGTGCACAAAAGTATAAGTGCCTGCGTCTGAAAGACCGTATTTATCAAAGTAAAGATTAAGGAGCAGAAACCTAAAAATAAAATTTTCTACTGAACTTTGTGGAAACAAAAACCTGCGTTCGAGGAAAATCTCAAACGCAGGTAAGTGATTAATATTTATTGCCACTTAGTTTGTGGCTTATGTGTAGATCAAATCCAATGTGGCTTTGGCTCAGCCTCAGTGGGCATTAGTCGTCGGGATATCCGTCGGGATTGTTCTTCTGCCAGCGCCAGGTATCTTCGCACATCTCTTCAATTCCTCTTTCAGCTTTCCATCCAAGCTCTTTGAGAGCCTTTGAGGGGTCTGAGTAGCAGGTTGCGATGTCTCCGGGGCGTCGGTCAGCGATAACATAGGGTATCTTTACTCCCGATGCTTTCTCGAAAGCGTTTACTATGTCGAGAACGCTGTAACCTACGCCTGTACCGAGGTTATAGATATTTACTCCCTTGGAGTTTTCTACTTTTTCAACAGCCTTTACGTGTCCCAGTGCAAGGTCAACAACATGGATGTAATCTCTTACGCCTGTGCCGTCGTGGGTATCATAATCGTTGCCGTAAACGCTCAGCTTAGGAAGTTTGCCAATGGCAACCTGTGAAATATAGGGCATAAGGTTGTTGGGGATTCCGTTGGGGTCTTCGCCGATACGGCCGCTCTTGTGTGCACCGATGGGGTTGAAGTAACGAAGCAGACATACGCTCCAGTCCTTGTCAGCCTTGCAAAGATCCTGAAGGATAATCTCTATCATGTACTTTGTAGTACCGTAGGGGTTTGTTGTACCGCCGGCAGGCATGTCCTCACGGAGAGGAGAAACATTGTTCATGCCGTAAACTGTTGCGGAGGAACTGAAAACCATGTTCTTTACTCCGTAATCACGCATTACTTCGCAAAGAGTTACGGTTCCGCCTACATTGTTGTCATAATACTCAAGAGGCTTTACACAGCTTTCGCCGACAGCTTTAAGTCCTGCAAAGTGGATAACCGCTTCAACCTTCTCGTTTTCGAAGATTTTGCAAAGTCCCTCTCTGTCTCTGATGTCGCACTCATAGAACTTGAAGTCCTTGCCGCTGAGTTCTTTTATTCTTTTAAGTGATTCACGCTTGCTGTTGTAAAAATTATCAAGTATAATTACCTCATAGCCTGCGTTAAGCAGCTCTATGCAGGTATGGGAGCCGATATATCCCGCTCCGCCTGTTACAAGAATTGCCATTGGTATTACCCCCTTAAATTTTCTAAACTTATTATATATCACAAGTGGGAAAATGTCCATAACACCGAAAGAATTGGAGGAAATTATGCTTAGCTTTGAAGAAATCAGAAAAAATGAGGAAATACGCACTTATATTGAAAAAAGCAACGAGGTTTTGGGAGAAGTCGGCATAACTGAGCATGGCTTTGCCCATGTTGCCGTAGCTAGCGAAAGAGCTTCCATGATTTTGCAGGGGCTCGGATACGATGAAAAAACCTGTACCCTTGCCAAAATCGCAGGATATATGCACGATATAGGCAATCTCATCAACCGTCATGGACACGCACAAAGCGGAGCCTCCATGGCATTTGAGATACTTTCGAGACTTGATTTTACTCCTGAGGAGACGGCACAGATAGTTTCCGCAATAGGTTATCACGATGAGAAAACGGCATTTCCCGTTTCTCCCATTGCGGCAGCTCTCATAATCGCCGATAAAAGCGATGTTCGCCGTTCCAGGGTGAGAAAAACTGCGGTTATTTCAAAGGATATCCATGACAGGGTAAACTATGCCGCAAGAAAAGCTGACCTTGAACTTTACAGCGATAAGAAAATAATAGTTCTGCAAATAGATATAGATACGGGAATCTGTGCTGTTATGGATTATTTTGAAATTTTTCTTGAGCGTATGGTTCTCTGCCGTGAAGCAGCGGAAAAGCTGGGACTTAACTTTGAGCTTATTATTAACCACACAAGGCTGCTTTAATAAATTTTTCTTTAAAGGTGAATTAAATGGAAAGACTTTCTGATATAGGCGTTATAAAAGATCTTTTAACCCGACACGGCTTTACGTTTTCAAAAGCACTGGGACAAAACTTTCTTGTAAATCCGTCGGTATGTCCCCGTATGGCTGAGTATGCCGTGCAAAACGACAACACGGGAATTATAGAGGTTGGAGCAGGAGTAGGCGTACTTACCTGCGAATTAGCAAAGAGAGCTAAAAAGGTTGTATCCGTAGAGCTTGATAAAAGACTTCTTCCGGTTTTAGATGAAACCCTCGCTGAGTTTCCCAATGCAGAGGTCGTAAATGACGATATAATGAAAATAGATTTAAATAAGCTTATTGAAGAAAAGTTTCAGGGTATGGAGGTTTCCGTCTGTGCCAATCTCCCGTACTATATAACTTCACCTGTAATTATGCGTTTGCTCGAAAGCAGACTTCCCCTTAAAAGGATTGTAGTAATGGTTCAGAAAGAAGCGGCGGACAGGCTCTGTGCCGAGGTAGGTTCGAGGGAGTCAGGAGCGGTTACAGTTGCCGTAAACAGATATTCAGTGCCGAGAAAGCTTTTCACTGTTTCAAGAGGTTCGTTTATGCCGGAACCCAAAGTTGACAGCGCCGTTATTGAGCTTGAAATACAGGAAAAGCCTGAATTCGAGGGAGTCGATGAAAAGCTGTTCTTTTCCGTTGTAAAAGCAGCCTTTGCCCAAAGGAGAAAAACCTTTGTAAACGCGGTATCTTCAGGAACCGCTATAGATAAAGAGAGTATATACAAAGCTTTAGAAGAAACAGGACTTCCTCCAACCGTAAGAGGCGAAAAGCTCACAATGGAAAATCTGACGGATATATGCAAGATAGTTTCCGAAAAATAACATGGAGGTAATTTTATGAATATTAAGTGGGATAGCGAAAATTATTTAAAAAATTTTAGTTTTGTAGGCCGATACGGTGAAGACGTTTTAAATCTGGTTGATACTTCTGAAAACGGTATGGCAATTGATTTAGGATGCGGTAACGGATGCCTAACAGAAAAGCTTGTTGAAAAAGGATATAGAGTTTTAGGTATCGACGCCTCTGAAGATATGATAAAAACGGCAAAAAAGCTTCATTCAAATTTCGATTTTGTCATGGCGGATGCAGCAGAATTTGATTTGCAAGAGAAAGCAGATGTGATTTTCTCAAATGCCATGCTGCACTGGATTGATGCAGATAAACAGGAAAAAACAATAAGTAATATCTCATCTCAATTGAAAAGCAATGGTCAGTTTGTGTGCGAATTTGGAGGAAAAGGAAACTGTGAAGCGGTTCATTCTGCCCTTGAAACAGCTTTCAGAAAGCGTGGACTTATATATCCCAGAACTTTTTATTTCCCATCAATAGGTGAGTATACCCCCATACTGGAAAAATATGGTCTTAAGGTTACATATGCCGTACTGTTTAACCGTCCTACAGAGCAGAATACTCAGCAAGGGCTCGAAAACTGGATAAGAATGTTTATCAAAACTCCCTTTGAGAATATGGAAAGTGAACAGTCAGATGAAATAATAAACGAGGCTGTTTCCGCCCTCAAGGAAAGGCTTTACAAAAACGGAAAGTGGTTTGTTGATTACGTTAGAATAAGAATCAAAGCTGAGAAGGAATAAAAATGGAAATACAGGAGATTTTAAATCTTCTGAAAGAAAATAAAGCAGATTTTACTTTATTGGTACAGAAAGAACCGGATATTCTTAAAAGTCTTATCGAAATTGAGAGCACTGAACCTTCCGCTGTAAAATTCGCTGCGGAAAAGGCTGTTAGAAGCATAAGCGGACATAATCCAAAGCTTTTTGAGGGAATTGAAACAGAAATATTTTCACTGCTCAAAAGTGAAAATACATTTATACGGCTGGGTAATATAGTTACCTGTGCAAATCTTTCCGTTCTTAGCAGAGACAAAACACTGGAACTTCTTATAGAGGATTATATTCCTTTTCTCTATTCAACAAATATTGCCGAATTCGGAAATGCTGTCAAAGGAATACCGAAGATAATATCCGTTTTTCCGTCACTGGAAGAAAAGCTTATACCGCCGCTTTTTGAAATCAGTGAAAGGGTTTTCATTCATAAGGGAAAGCCTTCTGATGAATGCCGAAACGTAGCAGCGGGAAAGGTTATGGAGGTTTTCGAAAAAATCGGCAAGAACTCACCGTACCGACAAGAGATGCTTAATTTTGCGGCAAACAATTTAACCAATACAAGGAACTCGGCAAAACGAAAAGCAGAAAAGCTTGTTAAAAAGCTTAAAGGATAGGTAGTAAAAATGGATTTACTGGAAATTATGAAATCACAGAACAGTTACTGTTCAAATCATACCGATATGCCGACTCATCTTCAGGATAACGCAAAGACTCTCTGCTGGGAATATAATAAAACCGCTCCATGGGAGAAGGAAAAGCGGAGCGAAATTTTGCAGAAGCTTTTCGGCACCTGTCATCCGCTGACATTTATAGAGCCGTCCTTTCGCTGTGATTACGGATTCAATATACATACCCATGGGCTTACCGTTATAAACTATAACTGTGTGATTCTCGACACATCCCCGGTTTCAATAGGAGCAAATGTGTTTATAGCTCCGGGAGTATGCATCGCCTGTGCGGGTCATTCAATTGATCCGGTTCAGCGCAGTATGGGTGTAGGCACATCGTCGCCAATTACAATCAAAGATAATGTCTGGATTGGAGCAAACGCTACAATCTGCGGCGGAGTTACAATCGGAGAAGGTTCTGTTATAGGAGCGGGAAGCGTTGTTACAAAGGATATACCTGCCGGAGTAGTTGCCGCAGGAAATCCCTGCCGGGTTCTGCGTCCCATAACCGAAAAAGATAAACTGGAAGTTTTAAAATTCTGATTATATTTCAAGGAGGAAAAAATTATGCTTAAACAGGGAGATAAAGCTCCATCATTTGTTTTGCCCGATAAGGATTCAAATCCCGTAAGCCTTGAAAGTCTTAAAGGAAAAAAGATCGTGCTGTATTTTTATCCGAGAGACAACACTCCGGGATGTTCAAGGCAGGCTCAGGCATTTGCCGCCGCAAATGCTGAGATTGAAGCTCTCGGAGCAAAGGTTATCGGTGTGAGCAAGGACAGCGAAAAATCCCACATCAATTTCACCGAGAAATATTCTCTTCCCTTTACTCTGCTTTCGGACAAGGAGCTGGAAGCTATAAAGGCCTATGGAGTATGGCAAGAAAAGAAGATGTACGGTAAAGTTTCAATGGGCGTAGTACGCACTACTTTTCTCATTGACGAAAACGGAATTATAGAAAAGGTATGGGAAAAGGTAAAGCCCGACCTTAATGCAGGTCAGGTGCTGGAGTATCTTAAAGGACAAGAATAAAACCAAGTCAGTATTATTGTTAATATAAAACTCACCTGCTCTTAAATGTTATTCAAAGAGTAGGTGAGTTTGTATTTTGTAAGTCTATATTCATAAAATATTACTGAAATAAATACATATTTAAAATGTTGGCATATAGCATTTATATTGAATCATCTTCTTTTTCATTTGCCTGTGTACTTGTGGCTATAATGTCATCAAGATACGCATTTTCAATTATACCCTTTATTTTTTCATCACCACAGTACTTTGAAAAGAAATCAATTAGCCCATCTTTGATTTCATCATGGGAAAATCCAGCGGCGTTTAAATCCTCCTCGCTCATATTGTTGAGCCTTTGATAAAAATGAAGAACGGTAAGCAAAAATTCACTGTCATTTACAGTCCCTTCAAGCTTTGCTCTTTCAAAAATAAAATTCTCAGCTTCGCATATTTTATTTTTCTCAATAAGCTCGTCTATAGTATTTTGCTCCTGTACATATGTTTTTTCTGATGATTTGTTTTTAAAAACAGCATCAATAAGAGCGGCAATCAAAGTTTCGATCTGTTTAATAATCCAATCCTCACGGTAGAACATATCATCACTTCTTTTTAGGAGATTTATTTAGACAAAAAACCGCAAAGAGTAATCTTTGCGGCTTTTAATTTGCGGACAAAGCCGCATTGGCGGAGAGTTAGGGATTCGAACCCTAGGTACTTGCGTACACAGCATTTCGAGTGCTGCACCTTCGACCACTCGGACAACTCTCCATAATATATAAATAGTATAGAAAATGTATGCCATAGAAGTTCAGAAAACTTCAAAGGTACTTTTGATTTTATCAAACTTGCCTCTTTTTGTCAATCTGGATTTAGGCTGATGCTCTCCCATGCTTGTTAGCAGGAGCCTTTCATACCATTACATTATAAAATAGAAGCATATTGGTTTTGGTTTTCGTTTAAAAAGCTAAAAATAACGGCGCAGAGGGATTTTATCAAATTTATTCTTGTTGAGTATATGCTTTTATGTTAGAATAAATTTCAGAATGATTTAACCAATTACTAAGGAAAAGCGGTGCTGTAAATGATTGCTGTTGTAGATTACGGTGCAGGAAATCTTCAAAGCGTTAGAAAAGCTTTGGATTTTATCGGTGCACCATGTATTATAACAAAAGATGCCGGAGAGATAGAAAAGGCGGATAAGGTCATTTTGCCGGGAGTGGGCTCTTTCGGCGATGCTATGGACTCAATGCATAAAAGCGGACTTACCTATGCGGTAAAAGAGGCAGCCCTCAGCGGAAAGCCCTTCCTCGGAATATGCCTCGGACTTCATCTGCTTTTTGAAGAGTCTGAGGAATCCCCCGGAGCAAAGGGACTCGGTATATTAAAGGGAAAAATCAGAAAAATTCCATTGGAAGAGGGCATAAAAGTTCCCCATATGGGCTGGAACTCCCTTGAAGTGAAACAGCATGATGGAGTTTTTGCTTCGGCGAAGGACGGCGACTATGTATATTTTGTCCATTCCTACTATCTTACCGCTGATAATCCCGAAGAGGTTGCGGCACGTACTGTTTACGGTTCAACAGTAATAGATGCAGCCGTTAAAAAGGGAAATCTCTGTGCCGTGCAGTTTCACCCCGAGAAAAGCGGCAGCGTAGGACTTAATATGCTTCGTAATTTTGCGGGAATGGAGGTTCTTTAATATGTATGCTAAAAGAATAATTCCATGTCTTGACGTAAAAATGGGACGAGTTGTAAAGGGAGTAAGCTTTGTAAATCTCCGTGATGCAGGCGATCCCGTTGAATGTGCAATAGAGTACGATAAAAAGGGAGCCGACGAACTTGTGCTCCTTGATATAACCGCAACCCATGAGGGCAGGGGAACAATGGTAGATATAGTCCGCAGAGTGGCGGATTCTATTTTCATTCCCTTTACCGTAGGGGGAGGCATATCATCTGTTGAAGATTTTACACAGCTTTTAAGAGCAGGTGCAGATAAAATCTCCGTTAACTCAGCGGCAGTACGAAATCCTCAGCTTATTAACGACGCTGCATATAAATTCGGCAGTCAGTGCGTTGTGTGTGCAATAGACGCAAAGCGCAGAGCCGAGGGCGGTTGGGAAGTGTATCTCAATGGCGGCAGAATACCTACGGGTATTGATGCGGTAAAATGGGCGCAGGAAGCCGTGAAAAGGGGAGCGGGAGAAATCCTTCTCACCAGTATGGACTGCGACGGACAGAAAAAGGGCTATGACCTTGAACTTACCAGAGCGGTTTCCGAGAGCGTTGGAGTGCCTGTAATCGCTTCCGGAGGAGCCGGAGCCAAGGAGCACTTTTACGATGCTTTCACAATAGGAAAGGCGGATGCAGTTCTGGCGGCGTCCCTTTTCCACTTTAACGAAATACCTATCGGTGAGCTTAAAGAGTACCTGAGAGAAAGAGAGATTCCTGTTAGATTTTAATTAGAACCCCTAATTTCTGAAAGCGAAGTTTATGTTTTAGGTAGGTGCTGAATATGGCGGTTTCAAGTATTAAAGAGGTTATAAATAGGGATGTCAAAAAAGTTTGGGATATGGTTTTGGATTATGAAAACTATACCTGGCGCAGTGATTTAAGCAGAACTGAGGTTATCGACGAGAATAAGTTTATTGAATACACTAAGGACGGATATCCCACAACTTTTACAGTTACCCTGACTGAACCTTTTAAACGCTGGGAGTTCGATATGGAAAACACCAATATGAAAGGACACTGGACCGGGGTATTTACCGAAAAGGTAGACTCAACGGAAATTGAGTTTACTGAGCATGTAGAGGCAAAGAAATTTTATTTAAAACCCTTTGTAAAATTATACCTAAAAAAACAGCAGAAGCAGTTTGTTTACGATTTAAAAAAAGCACTAATGCAACGGTCTGTATTTTGACAGACAAAATATTTTGGAGGGTTTTAGGAACTATGAAAATCAATGAAAAAAACAAAGCTGAGAAACTTAGGATTATAAGTATAGCAGCAGTTATCCTCTGTGTATTTGTTTCGATGCTTATTCTTAACTTAAACACGGATTTCACTGCCGATGACTATACATACCATTATATTTATGAAAGTCCCATGCCGTCGGAGAATTCAAAGCTTCTCAGCGGAATTGGTGATATACTTATTTCAATGGTAAATCACTATAACATATGGGGCGGACGGGTTGTAGCCCATACCATTGTACAGTTTTTCATGCTTTTTGACAAAAACGTTTTTGATGTATTCAATTCCCTTATCTACGTACTGTGCGGAGTTCTGATTTATTTCCATATGGAAAAGGATTTCAGAAAGCATAGGGCGTCGTGGCTGCTGATGATTTACACAGCCATGTGGTTCCTTGTTCCCGAGTACGGTGCGTCGATTTTGTGGGTATCGGGTTCATGTAACTATCTTTGGATGCTGACTTTGATTTTGCTGTATCTTATTCCTTTCCGTTACTGTCTTCATAAAAAGCTTAGTCCCCTGTGGGGAACGCTGGCGGCGGTGGGGATGATTCCTTTCGGATTTATTTCAGGCTGCACTAATGAAAATGCAGGAGGCGCAGCGGCAATGACTGCGGGACTGCTTGTGCTTTTGGATATTATCAGAAATAAGCGTATACGCATATGGAGTGTTACGGGAATTCTTTCCGCCGGAGCGGGACTTCTCTTCCTTGTTGCAGCACCCGGAAACTATGCAAGAGGCGGAGATATAAACTTGTCCGCTGAGGTTTTAAGTGAACGGTTTGAGAGAATGTGGAAATATACCCAGGAATCAATGATTATTCCTGTGCTTATATTGGCTGCGGCGCTTTTGGTATTTGCATTTACAAACAAGTTTTCAGTTAAGGAGCTTTTCAGCGAAATATCCGTGCCGATAATTTACTGTTTGGCAGCTGCCGCCAACATTGTTGTTCTGGCTGCTACTTCGGATTTTTCAAGACGTTCATGGATTCTTTCCGTATTCTTTGTTATTATTTCCGCCGGAATACTTGCAGGCAAATTTAAACCCATGCGGTATACCTCACTGGTTACTGTCTGTCTTGCAGCTGCTTTGACTGTAATTTATCTTGTTTCCTATATTCATGCTGCTGACAGTATTATTCAGACACACAAAGAGGTTCTTGTAGAAATAAGTCAGATTGAAGAGCAGAAAGCTCAGGGAATAGAGGACGTAACCGTTACAAGATACAAAAGACCTGATGATGTTCACAACGCCCTTCGCGGAACAGCCAATCTCACCAATGACAGACAGCAGTGGTTTAATCTCTGGATGGCAAAATATTATAATGTAAAATCAATCGGAATAGAATAAACTCAAAATTAATTAATAAGAAAAAACAAACAGGGCAAACACCAACGTGTTTGTCCTGCCTGCTTTTTGAGGAGAATATGAAAGAAGAAAAATGACCTTGTACGCTTTTTTAATGGTATTCGAAATATATTATGAAGACTTTTTGTCTTAAACTCTTACTCCCGTAAGGCTCTTGTTTGCCTCGGGTATCATATTATAAATTTTCTTGTCTGAATCAACCATGGTAATTACTGTTTTAGGGAGAAGCATTCTGATTTCTGCAATAAATCTTGAACTTTGCTCTCCGGGGAATCCCGCTGTAACTACCTTAACGTTATTTTTCATCGCATAGACTGCTGTTACCACTGCCGGCGCATCACTGAAATATACGTTCATTTCCGCTCCGAACTTTTTACATACGCCGTAAAGATGTTCCATCGCCTCGGGGTTGGGGGAATATGAATCCTTTTCAGGCTGAACATTGATAACACTCAGCTGCATATCTTGGGACTTTGCAATTGACGCTCCCGCCTCAATAAGCCTCTCGCAGCTTGACTGTTGAGTAACACAGACAAGCACGTGAGCCTTGCCCTTCATCTCGTTTTCACCTCCTTCGTTGTTTCTGACATTATAATACCAGCAGCTTGTGACTAATTTTAGGGAAATAAGTTACTAATTGTTAAACAAACATTTAAAAAATATTACAAAGAAGCTTCAATTCGTAACCTTTTCGCTGCAAAATAATTATATTGAGTGTAAATCCCGATGATGACAAAAGACAAACCTGATTTAGAAATCTGTATAATATAACAAAATGGCGCTTTAATGTATAGAGAAAAAGCCTGTAAATTTATTTTAAAGAGAAAAGTAAAAGAATAAAACTAAAAAACTCCCGGAGCGTATCCGGGAGCTTTAAAATTAAGCAGTTTTAACCTGTATATTCAACTGTAACTTTTTCTCTAACGTTGTTCTTTTTATTTGGTATCCAGTCTTTGCCAAGGGTAAGTGAATCGGCGTTTGGCTGATGAACCACTATTTTATCAATGGAAGAAGAGGTTGAGAAAAATGCATAGTCGCCGATTGATTTAACTGAGGATGGTATTTCAAGATGAGTCAGTGAGTCGCAGTAAGAGAAGGAATCGACACCTATTTCCGTAAGGGTTTCGGGGAACTCAAGGGCTGATAGATTTGTGCATTTAAGAAAAGCCTTATTTTCAACCTTTTCCAGTCCCTCGTTAAACTCAATGGAATATAAATTACTGCACATATAAAATGCGTTTTCGCCGATTACCTTAACAGTTTCAGGGAGTTTAATTGTGCCTCCGCCGGTTACTTTGCCGTCTTTATCCGTAACCAGAGGAGTTTTGCCGTTTGGATATGCAATAAGCTTTGTCATGTCCTTGCTGTAAAGCACTCCGTCAACGCTCGTAAAATATTTATTATTCTCGCTGACGTTTATGGCTTTAAGGACAGGACAGTTTGTGAGAGCCCAGGGGTCTATTTTTTCTAAATTCTCTCCTATGTTAAGTACTTCAAGATATTCTGAATTGGAAATACAGAATGACATCAGCTCTGTTACAGGTTTATCATTATATGTATCGGGCACTGTAAAAGTTTTCTCTGTAGAAGCTCCTTCGTACCGATAAAGGGCATATCCGTTTTCAGCCTCTTTATATTTAAGGTTGTCGCTGCTTTCGCTGGTGCAGGAGGAGAACGAAAGCATAACCGTGAATAACGCTAAAATTGCGGAAAAAACGCAAATTACTTTTTTCTTCATGTTATTTCGCTCTCCTTTCAAACTGTTTCTTCAATTGCCGCTTGAGTTTCGTGTTCTTTTTCTTCGGCACGTGCTTTGAGCTCTTCCATCATCTTTTTATGATTTTCTTCGGTGAAATCGTAAAAATGATAAGGCACAGTGGCAAGCAATCCCGTTACAGCTCCTATGGCAACGGTAATTATAAATACTGAGGTTCTCAGGGATGGGTCATAAAGAATGTTCCAGTCGGAGGTGAATCCTACAAGGCCGTAGAGATATGGAACGACCATAGCGCCTACAGTTGTAATGGGGGCGGAGAGATATGCGAAAATTCCCATGCAGGAGTCGAGCCTTTCGCCGGACATATACTGCTGATAGTCCCAGATATCAGCGTTCATGGCCGTTGTGGAAATGGAAGCCAATGAGGTGAAGAGGGACGAAATATAGGTAGAGGCTATTATTATAATCAGGCTGTCCATATATACGCCGGCGGCAGTGAGTAAAGAGCAGAGAACTGAAGCGTATTTTGCTACCAGCACAATCCGTTTTTTGCCGAATTTACCTATTAGGGATGGAGCAAGAAGCATTCCCGGAACACTAGCGGTTCCGAGTATTGTAGCGGTTATGCCCATAACCCAATCCTGACGCATGGAGTAAATAACAACCATATTTACTATATTTACGGCGCCGGTGGAAAAAGTAGTTACCCAGCTTGATATATTCGTAATCCAGAGATATTTGTTTTTAAGTACCTCTTTAAAGCCTTTTTTCATATCAATTTGAGGTTTGTGCTGAGTTTCCTGAATAACTCTGTCTTTAACGCCGAAAACAAGGAAAAGCGAAAATGGGCCGAAAGCTATAACTATTGCCGGTACAACAATTCTGTAAGTGTTAATGTTAGTCATGCCTCCCGCAACGGCGGCCAGAACAGGATAGAGTACGTTTGAAATTGACGGGAACAAACTCCAGAGGAAAGAGCCGTAAGACATTATTTTAGTTCTTTCCGTAGTGTTGGGAGAAATAACGTTCTGCATGTTTGTAGTTTGATTAAAGCAGGAAACGAAGCAGTTCCAGAAAGAGAAGAATAAGTGCATAACCCAGAATTTGTCGTGATATTCAAGGGTGTTATATGGGAACCAGGTGAGCAGCAAAATGGACAGTATGTACGGAAGCATATTGGCGATAATCCAGCTGCGGTATTTTCCGAATTTGGGAGAAAGTTTTTTCAGAACAATTATATTATAGTATGTACTGAAAACCTGAATGAGAAATTTTGATCCCACTACCTGAGGGAGAGCGGGCATAAATCCTTCGAAATACTCTTGAGGAATAAAGAAACATCCGATACCCAAAACTAAAAAAGCCAAGCTCGCCCAGTTTATCAGGCGCATAGTCTTTTTAGGCGGAGTTCCGAGGTTATCGGTTATTATCATATTTATGGGAGAAAACAGATAGTTCATTACAAGGTTTACAATGCCTAACATTGCAAAATCGAGCATTTTAAGTCCGTAAATAGCGCCTACGAACATACACCCGGCGGAAAAAGAAAGGTTTGAGCCGGTCCATGAGGCGACCATAGAGGTGCCGTTTCCTATAACCAGATATAGGAATTCCTTATAGGAGACATATTCGCCTTCCTTTGGTTTTTTCCAGTGTGTTGTTACCTCCGTTATCAGATTTTTTGCGCCTTGGACAATTTTCACGGTGCATACCCCCAAAAATAAAGTTTATATTAATATCCTCCAACAAAATCTTTGCAGTTTATATAAACGGATTATCCATATGCGAAAAAATTGTTTTTAAAATTAAAAGGTGATACAATTTGTATTATAGCATGGCAAAAGATGTATATCAAATGAACAAAATTTAGATTAATAAGAGAAAAAATAGTGCATATTACACAAACATTGCCGAGTATAAATGTATAAACAGTCTCCAAAAATGATTAAGACTTTTTGAAACTGCTCATTGAAAGAATATACGGGGTACAAATAATAAAGGTAAGCAAACAGAGGTTAAATCCTGAATCAGTAAAGAATAATATATATTATATTAATAAGGAAAAAGAAAAAAGTTGCATCTATATGTTTGTTATAAGATAGCATGCTAAAAAAGATGTTAAAAATATTTTTTATATTTGCTTTTTAAAAGAAAAAATCCCTTTACACTGTTATCCTCTTGTGCTATAATACTTACGCATTATGCCCTTTACTCGGAATAAGGGGTACACCGCACAGCGGTTTTCACCGGCCTTATGCTGGGTTTTCGGGTAAATATTTATAAGAGGTGAAAAAAATGACAAATGCAGAGAAGCAGGCTATAATGGCTGAGTACGCTACTCACGAGGGTGATACAGGTTCTCCCGAGGTACAGATCGCCGTTCTCACAAAGAGAATCAACGACCTTACCGAGCACCTTAAGGTTCACAAGAAGGACCACCACTCACGCCGCGGACTTCACAAGATGGTTGGTCACAGACGTAACCTTCTCGCTTACCTTCAGAAGAAGGATATCGAGAGATACCGTTCAATCATCGCAAGACTTGGAATCCGTAAATAATTTTCGCAAAAGCAGGGCAGGCGGGGGCATACTCTTCCTGCCTTGATTTGTGAGAAACCGCAATTTTAAAGGTCAAAAAGGGACAGGCAGCTGGTTTTTAGCAGTGAATCGGGCTTTTAACAGGATTTTTAAAGGTCGGATTTATTGCTAAAACGATGCCTCCCTTAAAAACAAAAATATAAAGAGAGGTAAAAAGAATGTTCAGAAAGTTTGAAACAACACTTGCCGGCAGACCCCTTGTAGTTGAAACCGGTAAAATGGCTCAGCTTGCAGGCGGTTCATGCCTTATCCGTTACGGTGAGACAGAAGTTCTCTGTAACGCAACAATGGCAGCAAAGCCCAGAGAGGGAATCGATTTCTTCCCCCTTTCAGTTGATTTTGAGGAAAAGCTCTATGCAGCAGGTAAAATCCCCGGCTCTTTCCAGCGCCGTGAGGGAAGACCCAGCGAGAAGGCAATCCTTGCTTCCCGTGTTATCGACAGACCCATCCGTCCTCTTTTCCCCAAGGATATGAGAAACGATGTAGGCGTTGTCGCAACAGTTATGTCAATTGACCCTGACTGCTCACCGGAAATCACAGCTATGATCGGTGTTTCCGTAGCTATTTCAATTTCCGCTATCCCGTGGGACGGCCCCATCAGCGGCGTTGTTGTAGGTCTTGTTGACGGCAAGTTCGTAATTAACCCCACAGCAGCAGAAAAAGAAAAGAGCGAAATGTATGTTACCGTTGCTTCAACTGCTGATCTTGTTGCAATGATCGAAGCAGGAGCAAACGAAGTATCCGAAGAGGATATGTTCAACGGTATCATGTATGCTCACGAAGTAAACCAGCAGATCGTTGAGTTTATTAAGGGCATCCAGGCTGAAATCGGTAAGGAAAAGGTTGAGTTCCCCTCAAACGATCCCGCACCGGAAATGTACGAGGCTGTTAAGGAATTCGCTATTGAGGATGTACGTGCAGCTCTTGATACAGACGACAAGCGTATCCGTGACGAAAGACTTCAGCCCATTTATGACGCTGTTCATGAGAAGTTTGACGAGGTATATCCCGAGGAGACAGCAAAGCTTGACGACTGCCTCTACAAGCTTCAGAAATTTGTTGTCCGCCGCTGGCTTCTTGATGACGGCAAGCGTGTTGACGGCAGAGGAATAGATGAAATCCGTCCTCTTTCTGCAGAAGTTGATCTTCTCAGCAGAGTACACGGTTCAGGTATGTTTACAAGAGGTCAGACACAGGTTCTTACAGTTACAACTTTAGGCCCTGTAAGCGACGCTCAGATTCTCGACGGTATCGACGATGAGGAAGCAAAGCGCTATATGCACCACTACAACTTCCCCTCATACTCCGTCGGTGAGACAAAGCCCAGCAGAGGCCCCGGACGCCGTGAAATCGGCCACGGAGCACTTGCAGAGCGTGCTCTTCTTCCCGTTATCCCCTCTGTTGAAGAGTTCCCCTATGCACTCCGTCTTGTTTCCGAGGTTCTTTCCTCAAACGGTTCAACCTCACAGGCTTCAATCTGCGGTTCAACTCTTTCCCTTATGGCTGCCGGTGTTCCCATTAAGGCTCCCGTTGCCGGTATCTCCTGCGGTCTTGTAACTGAGGGCGACCGCTTCATGACAATGGTTGATATCCAGGGACTCGAAGATTTCTTCGGCGATATGGACTTCAAGGTTGCAGGTACTCACAAGGGTATCACAGCAATCCAGATGGACCTTAAAGTTCACGGACTTACTCCCGAAATCATCAAAGAGGCTCTTGAAAAGACAAGAAAAGCAAGAATCTATATTCTTGATGAAGTAATGCTTAAATGTATCCCCGAACCCCGCAAGGAGCTTTCAAAGTATGCTCCCAAGATGCTCACCACAAAGATCCCCGTTGATAAAATCAGCGAGGTTATCGGTAAGCAGGGTAAGGTTATCCAGAAGATCTGCGCAGAGTGCAACTGTAAGGTTGATGTTGAAGAGGATGGTTCAATCTTCATTTCAGCAATCGACATTGATGATGCAAAGCGTGCACTTCTTATGGTTGAGACAATTGCCAACGATCCCGAGCCCGGCGCAATCTTCAAGGGCGTTGTAACAAGACTTATGAGCTTCGGAGCATTTGTTGAAATCGCTCCCGGCAAAGAGGGACTTGTTCACATCAGCCAGCTTGATGTAAAGCGTACAGAGAAGGTTGAGGACGTTGTAAACGTAGGCGATGAGGTTATTGTCAAGGTCCTCGAAATAGACGACCAGGGCAGACTTAACCTTTCTCGTCGTGAAGCTCTCATTGAGGTTGAGGGACTTACTCCCGAAAACAATCCCGCTGAGAACACACGCCGTCCCCGCAGAGATTTCCACAAAGGCGGCAGAAGAAACTAAAAACAGTTTCGGCTTAACTTTATAAAATAACAGATATATCCGGGCTTTTTATCCATTGGATGAAGCCCGGATTTTGCTTGCTCAATTTTGTATCATACCGATTTTAGCGGAGAAAAAGCGGTGTTAAACAGCCGCCTTTGTATATTCTGCATATGTAAAGTGGAATTAATTTGTGACTATTAACATTGACATTAAACAGACAAAATACTATTGTAAAAATGTAAACGCTATATCAAATAATATGCTTTAGATATATTTAATATATAAATCAACAAGAACGGTGGGTGATGCCATGTAAATAAAAAGATGTTGCTCAATTTAAATACAAGGTGATGAACAGATATGAAAAGTAAGTTTTCTCGTTTTCTTTTTGTTATAGGTTCGGTTTTAGCTGCATTATTTGCTCTTGATGAAATTTTCTTATTTTTGTGGGAACTGAATTTGCTTCCTATGCATATAGAAGAAAAGACTATAGTTTCTTTGGTGCTGACTCCGTTTTTGGCTGCACTTTTGTACAGTATGTTGTCTGTTTTTGCAAAGACGAAAAGCTTTAAACAGGTAATTGTTGCTGGGGGTATCGGAGTATTGCTTGCAATTGCTGAGGTTGCCGTCTTCTACATCATCCCGTCGCTGCTATTGTTCTACTTAGGCGGTGCTGTACTTATAATTGCAGCATTTGTTGTGACAGCTTATGGCTTCGGAGTAGCGGAAAGTTCAGGTTCATATGGTGTTCTTTGTGCAAATGCCGTGTATCTTACCTTTAACAGTATACTTTTAGCTATGTCAGCTTCAAGCGGCTCAAGAGCGTTCTGGGCAGTGATTCTGTTGCCTGTTCTGTGTGCATCCATTATTGCCGATATGGTTTCCGTTTCAAAAATCGAAAAATCAAAAACAACGCTACAGGAAGCAAAGTGAATTAAACTGCTTTTCAATGAAAAATTCACACAAAATGATAATAATTATTGTACGCAAAGGAGCTGAGAACCATGAAAAAAAGTAAACATACATTATTTGTTACATCCGGTTCTTTTTTGGCATTTTTGCTTATTGCAGAGGAATTATTTCTGATTCTTTCCGCAGTAAATGTCTTTCCTGAGGATGTTGATGAAACTGTTATGCTTATTTTAGTTATTGCTCCCACAGTTATAACTTTGATTTACATACTGTTTTCTTTGATTCAAAAAACAGGAAGTATTGTTAAGCCGCTATTATCTTGTTTAATAGGTCTAATTGCCCCTGTGATTGTTGCAATCAGCATATTTTTTATCACGCCCATAGGCTTTTTTATCTGCGCAGTCCTTGCTATTGCAGGTATTTTCATGTTTATTGCCGGTTTTTCTCAGGCTGAAAAGACCTCATCATACGGAATACTTTGCATGAATACTGCTGCTTTTCCTTTCACCTATTTTGCATATGGTATGATTTCCAGTCATGCCGGATTTGGTGCGGCAGATGCTCTTTGGACGATGATTATTTTGCCGGTTCTGTGTGCATTTATTATTGCCGATATAGTTTCAGTGGCTAAAAATCGGAAATTCAAAGAGTTCTGCGAAGCTAAAAAACAGGCGTAAAAAGCCAGCAGTACCAAAACTTTGGACATTATAAGCTGGCTGTAAAGGAGATGAAAACGATGAAAAACAGTAAACGGACATTATTTTTGCTTGCAGGTTGGGTTCTCACTTTGATGATAGCCGCTGCGGCAGTATTTTTCCTGCTGAATAAGTTCGATGTGCTTAATATGCGTTTTGACAGCGATACCTTTGATGTTATCAACACAGTTCCCCTTGCTGCTGTTTATCTTTATGGAATAGTTTCCGCTTTTTACAAAACAGGCAGTTTAAAGCAGACCCTTATTGTAGGAGCTGTGGGCGTTCTTGTCCATGTCAACTCGTTGTTATTCTTTATTCCACTTTTGGGCTTTTTCCTCTGCGGCTGTATGGCTGTTGGTGGAATAATAATGTATCTTTACGGTTTAGGACATATGGAAAAATGGGTGCCTGTGAGTATGATGCTCATAAGTTGTTTCTGCTATGAAATGGCATTTTTTGAGCTTGGCAATGGCGGAGGCTCCGGATTTTCATTCTGGGAGACATTTGTGCTGCCAGTCATCTGTGTGCTAATTATTGTTGATTTAATTGCCACTGCAAAATTTTTAAAGAAAAATGCTCAGATAAAAGCTTAAAATCAGAAATAAAAAGGGTAACATTTGACTGTTATCAATATCAAAAGGCTCCGGAATTTTCCGAAGCCTTAAACTTTTGATTTACCTAAAGGTTTTATGTTATGTTAATTTCCTGATGAGGCAGATGATGCGCTTGCAGCAGCGGCGGAAGCTGCAACAGCGGCGCATATAGCGGCCTCCTGTGCGGCAACCAGTGCCACAATACCGCCTACTGCCGCAGACTGTGCAGTAATGTTATTTTTTTCAATAATATCTGAGGTTACAATCATTCCTGCGTACATAAGACGCTGTTTTGCTCCTATACTGAAAAATCCGAAGCCTTTTTCGTGGGAAAGGAACTCGTTTGCTTCAGCAATGTCTCTTGCTATATCCTTGATTTCACCGGGAAGCATCGCCGCAACGCCTAATGTAGGCAGCTCAAAGTTAGTACCGCATCGGCAACCGTTTAATTTAAGTCTATCATAAAGCTCCAGTGTACGGCTGCACTTTTCTTCTGCGGAGTCGTCAAGAAAAGCTAAAATGTGACTGAGGGACTGGACGGCGTTGGAAGAGAAAAATTTGCCGCGGAGAATGTCGTAGCATTTTTCGGTTTCTTCGATTATCTCTTCATCGGTTCTCGGTGACAAAGCAAGAAGAGCCGCATAAATGCAGTCCTGAGAGTTTGTAAGGAACGGGTGCTCAGATCTCATGGCCTCATAAATTTTTCTCGTTCTTGCAGATAGTTCTTCATATCGGCTCTCAGGGGCCATACTTGATATTGCCATAGATGCTACGGGAAGATACTGAGAGGTAAAGAAGTATTCTTTGAGAAGAGCGTAAACCGAAAGAGAGCGGCGAAGCTTTTCTTCCGGATTAGAATCAACCGCCATCATTGAAATCATAACAGCCTTTGTTATGCCTCTGAAGTTTGAAAAAACTCCTGTATTTTCCTTTAAAATCCTGCGGCAGTTGTTTAATTTTTCTTCCTGAGCCTTTTGGCGCTTTTCGGTAAATATTTCAGCGCAGACAGGGTAAATATAACTGTTTTCCAGCGGGAAAACCGATTTGATGATTTTTCTGTTTTGGGAAAGCATGCTGCATAAAGTCTCAAGTGATTCTCTCATAAAGATCCCCTCTTCGTTTAAGATTCATTGTTGTATGAATAAGTAAAAACAGACCGACGATATTTGTGCGGCATAATGAATGTAAGAAAATTTTGTCAAAATAACCCGTAAAAGCTGCAAAGTGTAAATACAATGCGGCTTTTACGGGGAAAAATATTTATTAATTTTCGAGATACATATTCTGCAAAGCTGCAATTTCATCCTTCGTTATGCCGAGGGCGTTGTTTATGTATTCATTTACTGAGCCATAATTTGCTTCTATATAGTTTAGAGAAGCCATAATATAGCTTTCACGTACTTTGAAAACACCTTCAATTCCGTTTATCACAGCTTCATCGGCATTTTGAGATTTCAAAAATTTAACGGCGTTTTCATATTCGGAGTTTGTAAATGTATTTGTCATCAGATAATCTTTGATAATGACATCCCTCGGAACTCCCAAAGCGGTAAGCAAAAGAGCTGTTCCAACGCCCACTCTGTCCTTGCCGGCGCTGCAATGCCAAAGCACCGAACCGCTTTCGTTTGAAAGCAGCTCTCTGAAAAAGCGTCCGTATTCACGCTGTGCCTGCTGTGTTGAAAGAAGAATTTTATATATGCCTGTCATATAGTCAACTAAAGTTAACTGATTCTCTTGAAGATAACTGAACAGCTCGGCAATGACATCACGCTCACTTTCTTCGTCGTGAGTGATGCCCATGGCTTCCTCGCTCATTATTGGAGCCCAGATATACTGAACATTATCCAGTATGGGGTCGGGCTTTTCGCTGCGTTCGGCACCGGTTCTGAAATCTATAACCTTTTTCAGCGAATAGCGGTCTGTAAGGGTTTGCTTGTCATTATCGCTGAGATTAAAAAGCTCACCGCTTCTTATGAGACGGCAGGGCTTTATTTTTTTGCCGTCTGCCGTTTCAATACCGCCTAAATCCCTTGTATTAAAGATGCCTTCGAGAGGTATCCTTTCCCATGTGTACATAGCTAAAGCCTCCGATTAAAATCCGTAATTAGCGTTTGAGTTATATAAAATATATCCGTCAATTGAGTTGTTTTTAAGAATATCAATTGTGCTCTGAGCGTCTTCAAGGGAATCGGCTTCAATTATTGGATAGAGTGTAATCTCTTTTCCGCCTACTTTTGCACGTTGCGAAAGCTGGCTTACAGCTAAGGGCATAAACTCATCTGCCTGAGAAGCGGGAGAAGCATAGGTTTTATCGCCAAGCTTTACATTTTTCATCTGAGAAAGACGCATATCGGGAGCGGCACAGGATATTCCGCTGTCGAGAAGATTGCCGTCGTAAAGATCAGAGTTTCCGTTAATTGCACCGTCGCCGGTCATGGAGACGATGATTTTTCCTTCCCCGGCAGCACTTTCGGCTTGCTCAATAAAGGATACCAGCGTTTGGTTTCTGCTTTCGCCTGTCTCTTCGCCATCATATGTGGCAAGGTCAAGAGAATATCCTGAGGGGAACTGTACTCCTGAAAGGATAATTCTGTCAACGGGCATGGCCGCAACTTCCTTAATAATATCAGTAAGATAGTTTCGGGCGTCCTGAGAATAGGGGTTCAGCCAAGGTTTTCCACCTTTTTCGAGACTGTTGTCGATCCAAAGCACATTGGTGTTGTTGTAGTGAACCGCCATATCGGTGTTTGCTCTGGCCATCAACGGGTCGTTGAAACAGTTTACGACGCCTATAACGTCAAGTCCGCCGTCCTGAAGAGCGGAGAGTATTTCAGAAAGATTTTCTGTTGCTCCCTCTGCAGCTTCGGCATCCTGTGCAGCGGCAACAGCAGTCGGATAAGCTATTGTTCCGTCAGAATTTTTCATATCTATAACTACGCTGTTAATGCCTTTTAAAATTGCGTTTTCAGCAAATTCTTTTGCTGCCTCAGGGGTCGAAAATGTGCCGGCCTGGATGTAAACGCCTTTAACTGCGGTTTCCTGAGGGGCTGGAGTTGTCTCTTCTTCCGTCGGAGTGGCAGCTGCACCGCCTTCTGCGTCGGAAGGCGCCTGAGTAGCAATAGGCAGGTCTGAAACATCAAGCATAAGCGTTACGCTGAAGTAAACGAAAGTGAATAAGAGGGCAAAAGCTATAAATATTTTAATTCCGGAAAAAATTTTTCCTTTTATAACTCTTTTATTATAACGTCCGTCGGGACTTTTTCCCCCTTCGGGATATTCTTTAGAAAAGCCGTAATAACTGTCGGTTTTATAGGCGTTAAAGCGCCTGTTCCTCTTTGCCATAGAAATTCATGCCTTTCTTAAACGAAAAGTGACTGTCCCGAAAATCCCATAAAGGCGAGGGCGAGAAGTCCGATATAAATGAAAACCGCAGGAGTAAATTTGAAGCTTTCGGGAAGTTCCTTATTGGTTTTAATGCGCTGTATGCCAACGCTAATAAGAACTGTGGCAACTATAAATGCAACGCCAGCGCCTATTGCCATGCCCAAAGATTCTATTATTCCGCTTGAGGAACTCATTCTGTTTAAAAGCGGAATGGCCAAAACAAGAGTATTAAATCCTGCAATACCTATAAGTTTTGAAAAGTTTTTGGAAGCCTTAAAGCCTTTTATCATAATAAGGATTACCAAAAGATAGATTATAAATTCCGTTCCTGCAAAAATAAGCAGATGCTCTATAAATCCGGAGGCGTTTACCTGGGGAATAAGGTCGAAGGCACGGCAGGCCGAAGCAGACAGAACGGAGAAAATCATTACGAATATGGAAACTACACCTATCTGCTTAGGTCTGCTTCCTATTCTTACGGCTTCACCTACGCCGTAACCGCCGCTTAAAACTATATTTTGAAAAAACGCAGCGTAAAGAGCAGTTATTATAAAATCAATAAATAAGTTCATAATCAATCCTCCTTAGGCATGGTTTCTTGTGTCGGTTCAGCGGTTTCGGTTGCCTTTTTAGTAGTGCGCTTGCGTGTAGTCTTTTTAGGGGCCGATGTTTCGGAGGAAACAGGGGCTTGTCCCGCATCTTCCGCAGCGGTTGCATCAGCAGTTTCTGCATTAACTTCTGCTGCTTTCTTAGTAGTACGCTTGCGGGTGGTCTTTTTGGGAGCCGTAGCTTCAGTTATTTCAGTGGAAGCAGCTTCTGTGGCAACGGCAGCAGCTGTATCAGTAGCGGAAACGCTTGCATCAGCAGCGTCTGCTTTAGTTTCTGCTGCTTTCTTGGTAGTACGCTTACGTGTGGTCTTTTTAGGAGCCGGAGCTTCAGCTGTTTCAGTGGAAGCAGCTTCTGTGGCAACGGCAGCAGCTGTATCAGTAGCGGAAACGCTTGAGTCAGCAGCGTCTGCTTTAGTTTCTGCTGCTTTTTTGGTAGTACGCTTGCGGGTGGTCTTTTTGGGAGCCGGAGCTTCAACTGTTTCAGAGGAAGCAGTTTCTGTGGCAACGGCAGCAGCTGTATCAGTAGCGGAAACACTTGCATCAGCAGCGTCTGCTTTAGTTTCTGCCGCTTTCTTAGTGGTACGCTTGCGTGTGGTCTTTTTGGGAGCCGGAGCTTCAGTTATTTCAGTGGAAGCAGCTTCTGTGGCAACGGCAGCAGCTGTATCAGTAGCGGAAACGCTTGAGTCAGCAGCGTCTGCTTTAGTTTCTGCTGCTTTCTTGGTAGTACTCTTGCGTGTGGTCTTTTTAGGAGCAGGAGCGTCAACTGTTTCAGCGGAAGCAGTTCCCGAGACAACGGCATCTACTGTATCAGTAGCGGAAACACTTGAGTCGGCAGTGTCTGCTTTAGTTTCTACTGCTTTCTTAGTAGTACGCTTACGTGTAGTCTTTTTAGGAGCCGGAGTTTCAACGGCTTCAGTGGAAGCAGTTTCTGTGGCAACGGCAGCAGCTGTATCAGTAGCGGAAACACTTGAGTTGGCAGCGTCTCCATTAACTTCTGCTGCCTTTTTAGTAGTACGTTTGCGTGTAGTCTTTTTAGGAGCCGGAGTTTCAGCTGCTTCAGTGGAAGCAACAGTCTCTTCTGTGACTGTTGCAGCTAATATATCGGGGACAGCAGCTGCTTTTGTATCAGTTACTTCCGTCTGTTCGGAAATTTCTGTTTTCTCTTCCTGTACATTTATTTCCGGTGATATTTCGCTGTCATTTTCGGAAGCCCATTTATGCATTATTCTGTTTACTGAAGATTCAAAACTTGCAGAAGGATCTGATTCAGTAGGAGCTTGCGTGACTTTTACCTCCGGAACAGCAGCGGGAGCTGTATCTTGAATGCTTTCGGGTACGACGGTTATTTCATTTTGAAGAGAATCTTCATCTTCATCATTATAAAGTTCTTTATCTTTTTGTTTGTCTAATACAAAGTCGTTTCCTCTGGCGTCAAATTCTTCGCCTATTCTGAATTTGTTCCTCATAAAATTAATAAATGCGGCAACAAAGCCCAATATGATAAATCCGCAGAAAGGCATTAAAAATCCGTCTGCCTGAGGAAGAGCGTCAATATAATATCCAAAAATTCGGCTGGAACCGAGAGCTTCTCTCAGTATTCCAGTAAGGATCAGCGGGATTGCATATCCTATGGAGTTTGCAACAGCATCTAAAAAGGCATTCTTTACGCTGTGTTTTATTGCGAAAGCTTCGCAGCGCTGAACGTTAAGGGAATTTACGGCCAAAAGGGGAATATATATTCCGAGGCTTACTTCAATAGAGGGCATATAAACGCTCATAAGCATATAGAAAGGTATTATAATCAAAACGCCGAGCAAAGCGTAAACGCCGACTCTGAGCCATTTTGGCATTTTTTTAAGAATAAGGGCTGTTAAAACCTCTAATACAATAAGAAGAATTGCAGAAAGTATAGCTAAAACGCAGGCGGTTGCCGCACTTTTTGCAACGGCAATAAGAGGACAGATACCTATTGCATAGACGAGAACGGGATTTCGGCTTAGAATTCCGTTTTCAAATATTTTTTTGGTATCCGGTTCAGAGGATGTTTTATATTTAGCCATTTATCTCCGCCTCCTTCTTCTTCTTTAAAAAAGCTTTCTTTGATTTTTTTCGCTCTTTCTTTTCAGGTTTTTCTTTTTTATGCTTGCCGGAAGAAACAAGATATTTTTCTATAAACGGGTCAATAACGGGCCATACGGCATTTATAAGAAGTACCGCAAATACAGAGCCGTCTTCGTAGGGACCTACGTATCTGATAAGCATACATAAAGCTCCTGCGGACATTCCGTATAAAAGCTTTGAAATAAGGGAAGCGGGTTGTGTTGCGGGGTCGGTAATAAGGAAAATCGCACAGAAAAGAAGCATTCCTGATGCAAGCTCCATGACGAGGGACATCTTTCTTCCCGACATAACTCTGGGGAAGATTACGGCAAAGAATGCGCAGACGGCTACAAATCCTGCTGAGGATATCCAGCGGTCAGGGTATCTTATGAGAAGATAGAGAGCCAAAGCTGCACAGACCAGCATACTTGTAGTGCCCATGGCACCGGGAATCATTCCTACGAAAACATCGAAGTAGTTAAACCAGTCGGGGCTTAAAGAGTTTCCTGTTTTAAGCATTCCGGCAAGGGAGGTTTCTGAAACGAAAAGTGGATCGCTTGCCGCAAGAACTTCGGCGCCGGGGGCAGGGAACTTAAACATACCTGTGGGCCAGCAGATTATAAGGAATGCGAGTCCGGCGGCAGCGGGGACAAAGGGTGTTTTAGTTGTGCTTCCGAAGGGGAGCTTTGCCACTAAAATGGCAAAGGCGCTGCCAACGGCGGGCATCCAGAGGGGAACCGAAACGGGCAGCATCAGTGCGATTATCACGCCTGTAAAAAGGGCAGATAAATCCGAAAGGGAGTTTTCCTTTTTCGTTATTGCACAAGCCAGGTATTCACATATAACAGCGGTTAATGCCGAAATTGCGATAATTAATACAGCCCTCCAGCCGTAATAATATACTGATACAGCTGCGGGAGCGGCTGACATAATGAGCATGTCCGCCATATAATTGCGTATGCTGTTATGATTTAGTTCGATTTTACCGTTACCGAAAAATTTCAAAAGTATCATTCCTTACCATTATTTATTCATTGCGGACAGGTTTGCCGGATATTATGATAGTAGTGTAATCTTTGTAAAAGAGGAGGCAGCCATGAAGATAAGCAGTGACAACAGCAAAAATATAATAATAGAGCTATCACCGTCAGACCTTGAAGGCCTTGACATAACCTTCGACGATATGGATTATTCTAACATAGAAACCCGCAGAGTCATCTGGACCCTTTTAGATATGGCTCGAATAGAGCTGGGAAGAGATATAGACCCTTCGGGACGTATGCTTATTGAAGCAACGCCTTCACTCAAAGGCGGATGTGTACTTAATTTTACAGTTCTCTCAGGAGATTCCGATATAATGCCTAAAAGGCTTCTTGTAAAAAAGAATCTGAAAGAAAAAATTATAAATGTTTGGGAATTTGAAAATCTCGAAAATGCCGCAAGAGCTGCCCAAGCGCTTACTAAAACGGGAAATTCCTGCCCCGAAAGTGCACTTTACGGCATGAACGGTAAATACCGTATTTTTTTAAACAGCGGCGAGTATCCCAAAGGTCTTCTCTGCGAATTTGCAAGAAGGATAAAAGGTGAGAGCGTTATAGCTTCAACTCAGGAGGCGTGGAAATGCCTTTGTGAGAGAAACTGTCTTTCAAAGCTTTCACGTTTGGCTTAACAGTTATTTTCCTGCGCTGTCAGCAAGCTTTTTCATATTGCTTATAGCTGTTGCAGGGTTTTCCGAACCGAATATAGCACTTCCGGCTACAAACACATTTGCTCCTGCCTCAGCGACAGGGGTAATTGTTTTTTCTGATATTCCGCCGTCAACCTGAATGTACATATTATCGAGCCCCAGCTGCTGGCACTTAGCTTTTACGGCGGCAACTTTAGGCACCATATCTACCATAAAGCTCTGACCTCCGAAACCGGGTTCAACAGTCATTACAAGGACCATTCCGATATCATTAAGGTAAGGGAAAACCGCCTCTGCGGGAGTTGCGGGTTTCAGGGCAATACCCGGGGTTTTTCCTGCTTCTTTAATAAGTTTAATAGCCTCGGCTGGGTCGGAATCAGACTCAATGTGGAAAGTCATTATATCCGCACCGGCTTTAAGAAAATCAGGAATATATTTTACGGGGTCGCTTATCATAAGATGAACATCAAAAACAAGGTGGGTGACGTGGCGCATGGCCTTTACTATAGGGGCGCCGAGGGTTATGTTTGGTACAAAATGACCGTCCATAACGTCGATGTGAAGCCAGTCGGCTCCGCAGCGCTCCATATTGACGAATTCTTCTCCCATTCTTGAGTAATCACAGGATAGAATTGAGGGTGAAATTTTTACCATAATACCGCCTCCGTATATGCAAAAATAACTAAGTTTATTTTATCAAATTTTATGTGATGGGTCAACGAAAATCAATATAAACTGATACTTTTAAGAAGATGTATAAACGGATGAAAAAAGTATAAAAATTAACTTTTCCCCGAAAAAACAGACAGCAGCAATTTCCTCTTTTCAAAAGAAGAATTTGCCGCTGTTATTTTAATTATTCCTTAACGTATACTTTTTCTATTTCGCCGATGAATACTTTGTGGAAATCCTTTTCCGGATACCATTTCATAACCGACGGATCAATAAATCCTTCAGGGTCTATCTGCTGCACTGCCATTGTGCGGCATACCATTATAACTTTTGCCTGTTCTATTCCCGTAGTGGAGTCGGTGAATAGGGGCTTGAGTCCCGTTTCTGCGGCTTTGTCGATGTCTCTGCCGGACTTGCTGCCGCAGATTTTCATTTCATCTTTATAATCTCCGCCGAAAAAGCTCAGGGTAAATTTTCCTGATTTTTCCACAAATCCGAGAGTGTATCTCTGAGGGCGTATAAATGCGAAAGCTGCATCCTTGCCCCAGATTTCGCCGAGGCCTCCCCAGCTTGCGGTCATTGTATTCCAGCCCTTTTCGTCGCCGGCAGTAATGAGCATCCAGTCGTCGCTTATCATTTCCTGTACACTTTTTTTGATTTCACGTATATTTATCTCTTTAAAGCCTTGCATAAATCACAACTCTCCTTATAATATAATATGTAATAGATTATACTACTTTTTCTCCGCTTTTAAAACAGCTTTGCATAAAAAAGCCCCTTTTAGAAGCTCACAAGTGATTAAAATACACAAATTTGAAAATCACTTGAATATTTATGCAAAAAACACTTGAATTTATGCATAATCGGTGTATAATACAGAATATAAATTCACAAAACATTCAGGAGGCAATAAAAATGAAAGAGATTAAGAAAGTAGTTCTCGCCTATTCAGGCGGACTTGATACATCAATTATTATTCCGTGGCTTAAGGAAAACTACAATAACTGTGAGGTTATCGCAGTTTCCGGCGACGTAGGACAGGGAACAGAGCTTGACGGACTCGAGGAGAAGGCTCTTAAAACAGGCGCTTCAAAGCTTTACATTGAGGACCTTAACAAAGAGTTCGTTGAGGATTACATATATCCCACAGTAAGGGCAGGCGCTGTTTACGAGGGAGATTATCTTCTCGGCACATCCTTTGCACGTCCCGCAATCGCAAAGAGGATTGTTGAAATTGCAAAGGCTGAGGGTGCAGATGCAATCTGCCACGGCTGCACAGGTAAGGGCAACGATCAGGTTCGTTTCGAGCTTACAATAAAGGCTTTTGCACCTGATATGGAGATCATCGCTCCCTGGCGTATCTGGGATTTCAAGTCCCGTGAGGATGAGATTGAGTATGCTGAGAAGCATAACATTCCTCTTAAAATAAACCGTGAGACAAACTATTCAAAGGATAAGAACCTCTGGCACCTTTCCCATGAGGGACTTGACCTTGAAGATCCGGCAAACGAGCCTCAGTACAATAAGCCCGGCTTCCTTGAGATGGGCGTTTCTCCCGAAATGGCTCCCGATAAGCCCACATACGTTACAATCTCCTTTGAAAAGGGTAACGCAGTTGCAATTGACGGAGAGAAAATGGAGCCCGTTGAAATCGTAAAGAAGCTTAACGAGCTTGGCGGAGCAAACGGTATCGGTCTTGCAGATCTTGTTGAAAACCGTCTTGTAGGTATGAAGTCAAGGGGCGTATATGAAACTCCCGGCGGAACAATCCTTTACAGGGCACATCAGGTTCTTGAGACAATCACTCTTGACAGGGATACACAGCACTACAAGGAGCTTGTTGCAAACCGTTATGCAGAGCTTGTTTACTTCGGACAGTGGTTCACTCCTCTGCGTGAAGCTCTTCAGGCTTTCGTTGACAAGACTCAGGAGACAGTTACAGGCGATGTAAAGCTCAAGCTCTACAAGGGCAACATCATCAACGCCGGCGTAACTTCACCCTACACCCTTTACAGTGAGGCTTTCGCAACCTTCGATGAGGACGATGTATACGATCAGACAGATTCCGCAGGATTCATCAATCTCTTCGGACTTCCCATCAAGGTTAAGGCTCTTCTTGACGCACAGCGTGAGGGCAAATAAGAAACAGTAAGAATAAACCGGGGTGCGATTAATCCGCACCCTGTTTTCCATAAAGGCAGTTTTAAGGAGGACAGACATGAAGCTCTGGACAGGACGTTTTTCAAAAGAAGTTGACAAAAAGACAAACGATTTTAACTCATCAATTTCCTTCGACAGCAGAATGTTTCAGGAGGATATAGAGGGCAGTGTAGCTCATGCCACAATGCTCGGCGCCTGCGGAATAATCTCTGCGGAGGATATGCAGAGCATTATCGAGGGACTGGGAGAGATCAAAGAGGATATAATTTCCGGAAAGCTTCCCATTGACCCGGACGCAGAGGATATCCACACCTTTATTGAAGGTGAGCTGACAAAGCGCAAAGGCGACGCCGGCAAACGACTTCATACAGCAAGAAGCCGTAACGATCAGGTTGCCCTTGATATACGTCTTTTCCTGAGAAAAGAATGTGAGAGCGTTAAAGCCCAGCTCAAAGAGCTCTGCGAAGTTCTCTGCAAAAAGGCTGAGGAAAACAAAAACGTCGTAATGCCCGGATATACCCATCTTCAGAGAGCACAGCCCATCACTTTCGGCCATCATCTTATGGCATATGCATGGATGTTCACCCGTGATATTGAAAGGCTCAGCGACGCTGCAAAGAGAATGAATTACTCACCCCTTGGCTGCTGTGCACTTGCTGGCACAACTTATAAAACAGACAGAAGCATATCCGCTGAGAAACTGGGCTTTGACGGCAATTGCCTCAACTCCCTTGACGGAGTATCCGACAGGGATTTCTGCATAGAGCTTGCCTCAGCTCTCTCTCTTGCAATGGTTCACCTTTCACGTTTTTCCGAGGAAATAATCCTTTGGTGCTCATGGGAATTCAAGTTCATCGAGCTTGACGACGCATTTTCGACAGGCTCCAGCATCATGCCTCAGAAAAAGAACCCCGATATTGCGGAGCTTGTAAGGGGCAAATCCGGCAGGGTTTTCGGCGACCTTATGACACTTTTGACAGTTATGAAAGGTCTTCCCCTTGCATATAACAAGGATATGCAGGAGGATAAGGAGGCAATCTTTGACGCATTCGACACAGTAAAAATGTGTCTTACAGCTTTCATTCCCATGATTGATACAATGACCGTCCTTGAAAAGAATATGCGTAAAGCTGCCGCCGGCGGATTCATTAACGCCACCGACTGTGCAGACTGGCTTGTAGGTAAGGGTATACCTTTCCGTGACGCATATAAAATCACCGGTATGCTGGTTGCAAAGTGCATTTCTCTTGGCACAACCTTAGAGGAGCTTCCTCTGGATGAATATAAATCAATTTGTCCCGATTTTGACGAGGGAGTATATGATGCAATAAATCTTGATAACTGCGTACAGCGCAGACTTTCCCTTGGAGGACCCGCTTCAGCAAACGTTTCCAAACAGGTGGAGGAAGTTAAAAAGATACTCATAAAGGACTGATATAGAATGATAAAGGCAGGAATAATCGGCGCAACAGGCTATGCTGGTGCAGAGCTTGTACGCATACTTATAAATCATCCGGAAGCTGAAATTTCCGGAGTCTGCTCCGTAAGCTTTGAGGGAAAACCCATAAGTGAGGTTTATCAGTCCCTCTATGGCGTGTGCGATATGGTCTGCACAGATGCCGAAGCCGTTATCGATGCAAGCGATATAGTTTTCGCCTGTGTTCAGCACGGAATTTCACAGGAGTTTGCGGAAAAATGCAGCAAGAAAAACGTTAAATTTATAGATCTCGGAGCTGATTTCAGACTGGAAAGCGAAGAGGATTACAAAGAGTGGTATGGCGGAAGCTATATTTGCCATGAGCTCCATGAAAAGGCTGTCTACGGACTGCCGGAGCTTTTCAGAGACGATATAGCAAAAACCGACGTTATCGCAAATCCCGGCTGCTATCCCACAAGTATCGCTCTGGGACTTTATCCGGCTCTTAAAAACGGATTTGTAAGCACCGAGGGAATTATAATCGACTCAAAGTCAGGTGTTACGGGAGCGGGCAGAGGACTTTCCGATACAACCCATTATCCCTCCTGCAACGAGGCGTTTTCTCCTTATAAAATCGCCGCTCACCGACACACTCCCGAAATCGAGCAGACTCTTTCAAAGATTTCCGGGGAAAAGCTTAATGTGCTTTTCGTACCTCATCTTCTTCCTGTAAACAGGGGAATTGTTTCCACAATCTATGCACACCTTGCAAAGGGTGTTACAATGGAAGAAATAAGAAAGGCTTATGAAGAAGCTTACGGGGACGAATATTTTGTAAGGGTCATGGGAGAAGGAAAGGTTGCAAACCTGAGAAATGTAAAGTGCAGCAACTTCTGTGATATTTCTCTACACATGGATGAAAGAACCAATACCCTTATAGTTGTAAGCACAATTGACAACATGGTCAAGGGTGCTGCCGGTCAGGCAATACAAAATATGAATATACTTTTCTCCCTTCCCGAAAAAACCGGTCTTACAATGGTTCCCACTTCATTCTGAGCCTTTTAAAGAGAAAGGTGATTTTATGAACAGTAAAAGAGTTGTGAAAATCATATGGGCAGGTATTGCCATGGTGCTTCTCAGTACAATGCTTACAGGCTGTATTCCCTCAAATGTGCCTTCAGACACACCGGCGGGATTTTTCAGCGGCATATGGCACGGCTGGATTGCCCCAATTTCCCTTGTACTGTCAATTTTTACCGATGCGAGAATCTATGAAGTGAACAACACCGGATTTTTCTACGATCTTGGATTTTATATGGCTGTAATAAGCGGTTTCGGCTCTTTGGCTCTGAGCCGCAAAAAGAAAGACTGATTTTAAGGCGAACGGATGTGAAATGAAGATGATTAAATACATAGACGGCGGTGTAACAGCTCCTAAAGGCTTTAAAGCAAACGGCATACACTGCGGAATAAGAAAGAATAAATCCAAAAAAGACCTTGCCCTTATTTACTGCGAAAAGGAATGTACTGCCGCAGGGGTTTATACACAGAACCTTGTGTGCGGAGCTCCTGTAACGCTTACTAAGGAAAATCTTAAAGACGGCAAGGCTCAGGCAATTATCTGCAACAGCGGCATTGCCAATACCTGCAATGCGGACGGAATGGAAAAAGCTGTGGGCATGGGTAAAATAGCAGCCGACGCCCTTGGTATTTCCCCGGAAAATATGGTAGTTGCTTCAACAGGCGTTATAGGTCAGCCTCTGAGCCTTGAGCCCATCCAAAACGGCATTGATGAGATTGTAAAGGGACTTTCTGAAAATGGTTCCGACAGCGCAGCTCAGGCTATTATGACTACCGATACAGTGAAAAAAGAGTTTGCAGTATCTTTTGAGCTTGATGGCAAGGAATGTAAAATCGGCGCAATTTCAAAGGGCTCAGGTATGATACATCCCAATATGGCTACAATGCTGGGCTTTATCACCACCGACTGCAATATTTCCACGGAGATGCTCCAGAAGGCACTTGAAGCGGCAGTTTCAGACAGCTTTAATATGCTCAGCGTTGACGGTGATACCTCTACCAATGATACAGTTTGCGTACTGGCTTCCGGCCTTTGCGAAAATGAGTATATAGACAGCGAAAACGAAAGCTTCAAGGCGTTTGCCGCAGCTCTCAAGGACATCTGCATAAGCCTTGCAAGAGCAATGGCAAAGGACGGCGAGGGAGCTACAAAGC
The DNA here is from genome assembly GCA_949289045.1 of uncultured Oscillospiraceae bacterium. GTDB lineage: Bacteria > Bacillota > Clostridia > Oscillospirales > Acutalibacteraceae > UMGS263. Next base: position 54,460 of record CASEMN010000009.1, on the reverse strand, counting down.
TTGTAATGTGTGCTGTCAAAGGTGCAAAGGATAAGGAAACAGCTAAAAAGGTAGCAAAAAGCGTAATCTGTTCCGCCCTTGTAAAAGCGGCAATGTTCGGTTCCGACGCCAACTGGGGACGTGTTCTTTGTGCTATGGGCTACTGCGGTGCAGATATTGACGTTACAAAGGCGGGGGTTTCCTTTAAGTCAGCGGCAGGAGAGTGTGAAGTCTGCCGTATGGGTGCAGGAATCGAGTTCAGTGAGGAGATTGCAAAAAAAGTTCTCTCCGAGGATGAAATTACAATCGATGTAACCCTTATGGACGGCGAGGCCGAGGCCTGTGCCTACGGCTGCGATCTCACTTATGATTACGTTAAAATAAACGGCGATTACAGAACCTGATAAGGGTCTTTGATTTTAGGCGGGTGTTAGGATGCTTGAAAATATAGAAAATCGTGACAGGGCAAATGTCCTTGTGCAGGCTTTGCCCTATATTCAGAAATATTACAATAAAACCGTAGTTATAAAATACGGCGGAAACGCAATGATTAACGAAGAGCTTAAAGAAGCGGTTATGACCGATATAGTTCTTCTCTCACTTGTAGGGATAAACGTTGTCCTTGTCCACGGCGGCGGACCCGAAATAAGCGATATGCTTAAAAAAATCGGCAAGGAGAGTAAGTTCGTAAACGGTCTTAGATACACCGATGAAGAGACTGTGGATATCGTTCAGATGGTTCTTGCCGGTAAAGTCAATAAGAGCCTTGTGCAGCTTCTGGGAGCACATAAGGGAAAGGCAATCGGCCTTTGCGGACTTGACGGGGGACTTCTCAAAGCAAAGCAGCTGGGAGAGGGCGAGCTTGGCTTTGTAGGAGAAATCACCGACGTTGATGTAACTCCCGTAACGGATGTTATTTCAAAGGGATATATCCCGGTTATTTCCACTGTTGCCGGAGGCCCCAACGGTGAGGTTTACAATATCAATGCGGATACTGCTGCGGCAAAAATCGCTTCGGCGCTCCATGCAGAAAAGCTCCTTCTGATGACCGATGTAAGGGGACTTTTAAGAGATAAGGACGATGAAAATACACTTATTTCCGTTGTAAACGTCAGCGAAGTACAGGCTCTTAAAAATCAGGGAGTTATCTGCGACGGGATGATTCCGAAAATCGACTGCTGTGTGGAAGCTGTCAGAAGAGGCGTTCACAGAGCCCATATTATCGACGGACGCATACCGCACTCAATACTTATGGAAATGCTTACCGATGAAGGTATAGGAACAATGTTCCTTTAATTATAAAAAGGACTTGATGAAATGGATTTTGAAACAATAAAGGCAAAAGCCGATAAATACTTTATGGCGACTTACGGCAGGTTCAATGCCGCTCCCGAAAAGGGAAAGAGCGCAACCCTCACGGATAGCGAAGGCAGGAAATATATAGATTTTACCAGCGGAATCGGTGTAAACTCCTTGGGATACGCAGATGCCGCATGGGTGGATGCAGTTGCAGGACAGGCGTCAAAGCTTCAGCATATTTCAAACCTTTACTATAATGAGCCTTCTGCCCTCCTTGCGGAAAAGCTCTGTGAAATGGCAGGCTTTGAGAAAGTGCTCTTTTGTAACTCCGGAGCTGAGGCCAACGAATGTGCCATTAAAATAGCGAGAAAATACAGCTTTGACCATTACGGCGAGGGCAGAGGAAAGGTCATCACTCTTGTTAACTCTTTCCACGGCAGGACTATGGCAACCCTTGCGGCAACAGGTCAGGATGTTTTCCATAATTACTTTTTCCCGTTTCCTGAGGGCTTTGCATATGCCGAGGCAAATAATTTAGATGCTCTTAAAGAGGCAGTTGACGATACGGTATGCGCCGTCGTAATGGAGCCTATTCAGGGTGAGGGCGGAGTAATGCCCCTTGATAAGGAGTATGTAAAAGCTGCAGCTGAGTTTTTGGCCCAAAAGGATATTCTTCTTATTTTCGACGAAGTTCAGACAGGCGTCGGCAGAACCGGAAAGCTTTATGCATGGGAGCATTTCGGAGTAAAACCGGATATTCTCACCAGTGCCAAAGGACTTGGGGGAGGACTCCCAATAGGAGCCTGCCTTGCCGGTGAAAAATGCGCCAATGTTCTCACGAAAGGAACCCACGGCACAACTTTCGGAGCTAATCCCGTAGTATGTGCCGGAGCCTTACAGGTTCTCGAAAGACTCACTCCCGAATTTCTTACAAAGGTGAGGGCAAAGGGAGAATATTTCAAATCCCAGCTTCTTAAAATTGACGGTATAAAGTCTGTAAGAGGAGAGGGACTTATGCTGGGGGCAGAGCTGGAAAGAGGAACCGCTGCCGATGTTGCAGCAAAGTGTGTGGAAAAGGGACTTCTTGTTTTAACAGCAAAGACTCTTCTCCGATTCCTTCCGCCTCTTGTAATAACCTATGATGAAATTGATGAGGGTATGGAAATACTCAAAAATGTAATAGAAAATAACTGAAAGGACTGATTTAAAATGAAGCATCTTCTTAAAATGCTCGATCTTACAACAGAGGAAATAACCGAGCTTTTGAATCTTGCCGACCAGCTCAAATACGAGCAGAAAAACGGCATCAAGCACCATCGCCTTGAGGGCAAAACTTTAGGTATGATTTTCCAAAAAGCATCCACGAGAACCCGTGTTTCATTTGAAACAGGTATGTATCAGCTTGGCGGATATGCACTTTTTCTCAGTGCCTCCGATTTGCAGATAGGCCGCGGAGAACCCGTTGAGGATACAGCAAGGGTACTTTCAAGGTATATTGACGGTATTATGATAAGAACCTTTGAACAGAGTGAGGTGGAGAGCCTTGCAAAATACGGCTCCATCCCTGTTATTAACGGTCTTACTGATTTCTGCCATCCCTGCCAGGTTCTTGCCGATCTTCTCACTGTAAGAGAGCACAAGGGTAAACTTGAAGGACTTAAAATGTGCTATATAGGTGATGGAAACAATATGGCGAACTCCCTTATTGTAGGCGGACTTAAAATGGGCATGACTGTCAGCGTTGCCTGCCCTGAGGGCTATGAGCCCCATGAGGACGTGCTTAATTACGCCGTTCCCACCGGTAAATTTACTCTTTGCCGTGATCCCAAAGAGGCAGCAAAGGATGCAGACGTTATCTTTACAGATGTCTGGTCATCAATGGGTCAGGAGGGCGAAGCACAGCAGCGCCGCAAGGCTTTTGAGGGAATTTATCAGGTAAACGATGAGCTTCTGGCCGTTGCAAAGGACGACTGTATGGTTCAGCACTGCCTTCCGGCTCACAGAGGCGAGGAAATCACCGCCGAGGTATTTGAAGCTCATGCAGATGAGATTTTCGACGAGGCAGAAAACAGACTCCACGCACAGAAAGCTGTTCTCGTAAAGCTCATGGAAGACTGAGTAAAACTTTAACAGCTTTATATTTATACAATTATACAATCAAAAAAGGACGGCTTTTGCCGTCCTTAATTTTTTTATCAATATTTCCCAAAATCCGTTGACCTTTTGATGGAATTGTGATATATACTCAAAAGAGAGGTGATCAAATGAAAAAATCTGTTAAAATTATCTTATTTAGTATCCTTGCAATTGTTTTAGTAGTTCTCTTAGCAATCGGAGGTACTTACATGCTTTACTATCCTCATTATAAATCTTCTCAAATGGAGGTGTCCGTCGCAGGCAGCGAACTTAAAGACGGTGAAATCCGGGTAATGAGCTGCAATCTACGCTGTAAGAACACTTCTGATTTAGGTAAGAAAAGCTGGTTTTATCGTGCGGATCTTATTATGAAAAATATTCAGTCTGAATACCCTGGAATTATCGGTTTTCAGGAGTGTACAAAATATCAGTATCCCTATTTGTGCGAATCGCTTCCGGAATATGACAGCGTAATTACATACCGTGATGACTCCAAAAATGCCGAAGGCTGTCCCGTTTTTTACAGAAAAGATTTGTATACCCTCATAGATAAAGGCTCCTTCTGGCTTTCGGAAACTCCCGATGAAATGAGCATAGACTGGGGCTCCGCCTGTTACCGCATTTGCAGTTATGTTGTTTTGGAGGAAAAAGAAAGCGGTAAACAGTTTGCGGTATTCAATACTCATCTTGACCATATAAGTGAGGAAGCCCGTATTAACGGAATAAAGGTTGTGCTTGATAAAATTGAGCAATTCGGCGGTATGCCCTCTGTGCTTATGGGAGATTTTAATGCGGAAGAGGATTCCGAAACTTATCGCAGCGCTGTGGAAAATTTCAGCGATACTAAATACCTGACTGAAAAGACAATGACAAGCGCCACTTACCAGAACTGGGGAAAAGCACTGGATAACGACTGCATAGATTATGTAATGGTTTCAAAAAGTGGATTTACTGTAAACGAATATAAAGTCGTACAGACCACCTATGACGGAGTTTATCCCAGCGATCATTTTCCGCTTTCTGTAAGTCTTAATTTAAAATAAATTTAATATATATTCTTGAAAGGAATGATTAAAGTGTACAGAATTTCAAATTTTACGGACAACGACGATGTTAAAATCATCGACCAAAAAGGACCGTTTGCCATTGCCGAATGGCAGCGTGATTTGAGCGTTATGCCCGGTGGAGCCGTAACCGCTTATTTTTCTTCAAAAATGAACATCAGAAAGCGTCAGCTTATCTGCAATGTATCTGTTGCAAGCGTTACTGTACAAGCAGGAGCAATGCAGTGGTCAGTGGGAAATGTAAACGCAACTACCGGTATCAAAAGTGCAGGAGATTTGCTGTCAAAAGCGTTCAGAGGAGCTGTTACCAAGGAATCAGCTATAAAGCCTGAATATAAGGGCAACGGCACATTGGTTCTTGAGCCTACATACAAACATCTTATTCTCCTCGATACTGCCGAATGGGGCGGAAGCGTAGTTCTTGATGACGGACTTTTCCTTGCCTGTGATTCAAATCTCAAGCATAAAACGGTTATGAGAAATAATCTTTCCTCGGCTGTTGCAGGAAATGAGGGACTTTTTAACCTGAGCCTTAACGGAAACGGAGTATTCTGCATTGAATCTGACTGCCCGAAAGAGGAGCTTATTGAGATAACTCTTGAAAATGATGTAGTAAAAATTGACGGAAATCTTGCTCTTGCATGGAGTGCAGGACTTAATTTCACCGTTGAGCGTTCAGGCAAAACACTTATTGGTTCAGCGGCTTCCGGCGAAGGCCTTGTAAACGTTTACAGAGGTACGGGCAAAATTCTAATGATGCCCAGCGCAAATATGCCCAACATCTGATTGTAGCTGTCATTTATTAAAATAAACTACGCCGAATAAAACAGCGTCCCCTACGGAGGAATCCGTTTGAGGGGACGCTGTTTTTGATGCATTTAGACTTTGTCGTCGAAAGCTTCGTCTTTGGCGCTTGTCTCTACGCAGAAATCCTTAACGCCGCATTTTGGACAGGTGAGCTTTCGTGTTTTAGGTGTATGAGGGGAAAAAAGAAAGGTTTTAAGAGAGGGCCTGAACACTTCTTTGCAGTGAGGGCAGATATATACTACGCCTTTGTAGTATAGAGCCGTAAGAATTATTCCCAAGGCTATGACAATGAGAAAGAGCACCGCAAAGGGTACAAAATCACCTGTTCTGATCCAGTGAATGAGGCCTATTATTTCCAGAACATCCATGACTATACCGATAGTCAAAATCACTGCGTGCAGTTTTTTCAAAGATTTCTTGCTTTTCATTCTGTGCTCTATGTCAACGGAAGAATTTACGGTGAGAAAGCCATAGGTGCGGATATCTTCTTTGACGGATGTTACTGCATCTCTCTGCTTTTGAAGGACGGCGATTTCTCCGTTTATGGATTTTTCGTGCTCTTCTAAAAGAGTAAGGAGGATTTCATTTGCACTTTCATGCTCAGAAATCTCCTTTATGCAGCCCAGAGAAAGACCGAGGGAACGGAACATGCATATGAGTCTAAGCTTTTTAACGTCCTCTACGGTATAGAGCCGTCTGCCTCCATCTGAAATTTCGGAGGGCTTAAGAATGTTCTGACGGTCGTAAAACTGAACCGTGCGAACTGAGACACCACATATTGCGGCGATTTCCCCGCTTGAATATTTAGACATAGATTTCACCTCCTTGAGGTCAAGATAGCACATTACCCAAGGTAACAAGCAATAGGTTACCCCGGGTAACAAAGAAAATTTTTTAAATTTATTACTATTTTTCTTTTTTGCAAAGCTCTTCGGCAAGCTTTTCCACCCATTCGCCTTTACCTAAAATAGCAGCGCTCATAGGCGGCATATCGATGTAGTTATACTGAGCCTCAATTCCCGTAAGGCATTCGCTGCACTGCCACTGAGGTGGAAATATGAAATTAAGGGTGTAGTCGTTGCGGTTTACAATTGTCAAAATGCCGTTTCCGTCTTTCTCTCTTGAGAAAGCTACGCATTTGTTTCCCGATGAAATAGAGTCGAAACTGCCGTCTTTTAGAGCGGGACAGGTATTTCTGATTTTTCCTAAAAGCTTATACCAATTGAGAAGCTCCTGATTTTCTTTTCCCCAGGGATAGCAGCCCCTGTTGAATGGGTCCTGATATCCTTCCATGCCGGCTTCGTCGCCGTAGTAAAGGGACGGAACACCGGGGAGAGTGTACTGAATTGCCGAAGCCATTTTCATAAGGCGGATACCCTGTTCATACTGAGGCTCAGAAAGCTTTCTTCCGCTCTGCCACTGTCTGTCTCCGCTTCTGCACTGTTCTCCGGCGAGGAGAGTGATAGCTCTGACGGTGTCATGGGTGCCTATATGGTTCATAAGGATATTTATAACCTGAGGAGGATAGTTTTCAAGGATAGTCATAACCGACTGGGCAAAAAGGTCGGCGTTGCCGCTTCTGAGATAGTGAAGTATGGCGGCAGCAAAGGGATAGTTCATAACGCTGTCAAGCTGCTGACCTAAGAGATATCTCCTGCGGCTGGAATAGGCATACTTGTTTGAAGCATCTTCCCACACTTCGCCTAAAACTAAGGCGTCGCTTTTTTCTTCTTTAACTGCTTTGCGAAGAGAATCAAGAAAGATATCCGGCAGCTCGTCGGCAACGTCAAGGCGCCAGCCTGAGGCACCGAGGCGAAGCCATTTGCGGGCAATGCCGTTTTCCCCGGTTATGAAATTAATGAAATCGGGACATTCCTCTTTTACTTCGGGAAGGGTTTCAATTCCCCACCAGGACTGGTAGTCGTTAGGCCAGATTTTAAATTTATACCACTGATAATAAGGACTGTTTTTGTCTCGATAAGCTCCGCTTTCTCCGTAATGACCGTATTTATTAAAATAGATGCTGTCATCTCCCGTATGGCTGAAAACGCCGTCGAGAATTATTTTAATTCCGAGTTTTTCTGCGGCTTTGCAGAGACTTTTAAAGTCCTCTTCGCTGCCGAGAAGGGGATCTATTTTCGAATAGTCGCCGGTATCGTAGCGATGATTAGAGAACGCCTCAAAAATCGGATTAAGGTAAAGACAGGTGACTCCCAGTTCCTTTAATCTGTAAAGATGCTCTTCAATTCCTTTGAGATTTCCGCCGAAAAAGTCGTTGTTTAAAATTTTACCGTGTTCATTGGGCTTCCAGTATGGCTCGTCTCCCCAGCGGCTATGCATAATTTTGTTTGAAGGTGTGTTGGTTACGCCATTGCCGGATTTTGCAAATCTGTCAGGGAAAATCTGATAAATAATGCCGCCTTTGAGCCATTGGGGTACGGTGAAATCCTTTGAATAAACCGTCAGCTGAAAATCTGCGCTTACTCCACCAATTCTGCCTATACCGTTTCCGCCGTTGAAAATGCAGCTTCTGCCGTAGGGAGTTTCATATTCAAAGTGATACCAGTAAAGTCCGGGAGTTTCGGGAAGAGTGTAAACTGTTTTCCACCACTCATGGTCGTCGCCGTCCATGCCGTTCCACTCCATTTGAATACAGTGGGGCTGATACAGGTCATCTCTGTGAATAACAAGAAAAGCATAGCTGCACTGCAAATATCTGGGCAGATTTATCCGCAGAGTTATTTCAGTGCCGCCGCTTACGGCTCCTAAAGGATATTTATAGGTTATATCACGGGAATTAAAGGGGATATTGCTCATTAAAATCACCTGTTGTCAAAAATAAGGGGCTAAGCCGTGAAGCTTCGCCCCCCTTAAAAATTATTTTACCATAAATCCGCTTTTCTGTCAGCGGTGAAGATTTTGTAAACTGTAAAACCGATTCAGAATAAAAATTTTTATTCTACGGGAGAGGTGAACCAGATGTTGTCTGCGTATTCCTTAACTGCTCTGTCTGCTGCAAATCTGCCGGCTCCTGCAATGTTCATAAGTGACATTCTGTTCCAGGTTTCTCTGTCCTTCCAGACTTCGGAGATGTGCTCCTGTACACGGCGGTAGTCGGCATAATCGGCAAGAGCCATATAGGGATCGCTGTTAATAAGGGCGAAGCCTACCTCACGGAACGCTTTTCCGGCAATATCAGAGTTAATCATATCGAGAATTCTATGAAGCTCCGGATTGTTGTGATAATACTGGTCGGGATGATAGCCTCTGCGTTTGAGATCTTCTGCCTCCGGAGTTGTCATGCCGAAGAGGAAGATGTTTTCGTCGCCTACAGCCTCATGAATTTCAACGTTTGCTCCGTCCAGAGTACCGAGGGTAATAGCTCCGTTAAGCATAAGCTTCATGTTGCCTGTACCGCTTGCCTCAGTTCCTGCAAGAGAGATCTGCTCGCTTATATCGGCGGCAGGCATAAGCTTTTCGGCAAGAGTTACGTTATAGTCCTCCATATATACGACTTTGAGTCTGCCCTTGATGTCGGGGTCGTTGTTTACAAGGTCGGCAATTGAGCAGATGAGGTTTATTATCTTTTTAGCCATAAAGTATCCGGGAGCCGCTTTTGCGCCGAAAATATAGGTTTTCGGTACAAAGTTTCCGTTGGGATTGGCTTTTATTGCAAGATACTGAGCTAAAATATTAAGAGCGTTAAGGTTTTGACGCTTGTACTCGTGAAGACGTTTTACCTGAACGTCAAAAATTGATTCAGGGTCAATATCTATGCCGTTTGTCTTTTTAACGAGCTTTGCAAAGTCTTTCTTGTTAGCCGTCTTTATTTTTTCAAGCTCATCGAGTACGGATTTGTCATCCTTATAAGCGGCAAGTTTTGAAAGAGCGGCAGCGTCATGTGAGAAATCAGCATTTAAAAGCTCTGAAAGGAAAGAGTCAAGACGGGGATTGGACTGGCAGAGCCAGCGGCGGTGAGCGATACCATTAGTAACGTTTTTGAATTTAGCAGGGAAAAGAGAATAATAGTCTTTGAAAACAGAGTCTTTGAGAATCTGGCTGTGAAGGGCGGAAACGCCGTTTACGCTGTGGCATGAAGCTACACAGAGGTTTGCCATGCGTACAACTCCGTTAGAAATGACCGCCATTCTCTCAACAGCGTCGGCATTACCTGTGCTGTCCCAAATGAATTTTCTAAGGCGGTTGTCGATTTCCTTTGTAATCTGATAAATTCTCGGAAGCATTGAGCGGATAAGGTCTTCTGACCAGCACTCAAGTGCTTCTTTCATAACGGTGTGGTTTGTATAAGCGATTGTGCTTGTGACAACTTTCCAAGCCTCATCCCAGCCGTATCCGCACTCGTCGAGAAGAATTCTCATCAGCTCCGGAATTGCCATTGTGGGATGGGTATCGTTTACGTGGATTGCAACTTTGTCGGCAAAATTATCCATTGTGCCGTATTCACGCAGATGACGGTGAACAATATCCTGAACAGAAGCGGAAACAAGGAAGTACTGCTGACGAAGACGCAGGCTCTTTCCCTCGGGATGATTGTCTGAGGGATACAGCACCTTGCTTATAACTTCGGCCATTGAAGTGCGCTCCATGGCACGCATATAGTCGCCCTGATTGAAAAGGTTCATGTCAAAGCCGGGAGCCTTTGACTGCCAGAGTCTTAAAACGCTTATGCCCTTTCCGTCTTTACCGGAAACATACATGTCGTTAGGTACTGCGAAAACGCTTGTGTAGTCCGTGTGCTCAACGTAGTGGTATGAGCCGTCCCAGCCGTCGTTTATTTTTCCGCCGAAGCGTACTTCTATTGAACATTCCTCTTTGGGAACGAGCCAAATGTCGCCGCCGGGAAGCCATGAGTCGGGAAGCTCAGTCTGCCAGCCGTCAACTATCTTCTGCTTAAAAATGCCGTACTCGTAAAGAATTGAGTAGCCTGTTGCACGGTAGCCCTGAGAGGCAAGGCCGTCAAGGTAGCAGGCGGCAAGTCTTCCGAGGCCGCCGTTTCCGAGGCCTGCGTCTGGCTCGCTTTCGTAGAGATTTTCGAGGGTGATTCCGAAATCTTTAAGAGCTTCTTCTGCGGTTTCGGTAAGTCCCAAATTGTAAAGATTGTTTTTAAGGGAGCGGCCCATGAGGAATTCCATGCAAAGATAATATACATGTTTACCGCTGCCGTTAATTGCCTTTTTGTCAAACTCACTTCTGCCGGTGTTCATCATGTCTTTTACGATAGTTGCCAGGGCTTTATAAAATTGCTCATAGCTTGCCTCTTTGGCAGAGACGCCGAACAGATGTAAAAGTTTTTGTTGTATGAGCTCTGATACTTGAGCTTTAGTCAATGAATAATTCATACAATTCCTCCAAAAAATGATGTAAAAAAGTGCGTTTATCCAGAAGATGTTATATATTTTATACTAAAATCTCCATGTTTTCAACCATAAAGACGGTGGTAATATAACGAAATTGTTCTTACATAATTGAGCATTTGTTACATAATATGGGAGGTTCGGACAAAAATCGGGATTTATCATGTAAAATAGAGCAAAAAAGCCTTTATAAAGGCGATTTTATATTGTATAATAACAATGAGTATACATCTTTTGAAAAATGGGGTGCAAAAATGGAAAAGAATAAAGTAAAACTTTCGGTGTGTGGGTCTGAATATTCTATTCTTACCGATGACAGCGTTGAATATACAGCAGCGTTAGGCGATGAGCTTAATGAGAAAATGATGGAAATTTTGAACGATAACGCAGGGGTGTCCGTTACCCAGGCGGCGGTGCTTTCAGCGCTCGAATACTGTGATATGTATAAAAAGGCTGAAAAAAGCGCCGACAATCTCAGAGGCCAGATAAAGGATTATCTTGAAGATTCCGCAAGAGCACGTATGGAAGTTGAGGTTGCCAGAAGAGAGGTTGAAAGACTCAGCCGTGAGGTTCAGAAGCTTCAGGCAAAGATTGCCGCAGAGGGAAAAAGATAAATGAAAAAAGGAGAAATTTTGGCTCCTGCCGGTTCGATGGAATCCCTTACTGCGGCAGTGCGGTGCGGCGCTGACGCAGTTTATTTAGGCGGAAAAGAGCTTAGCGCCAGAAAAAACGCTGCAAATTTTTCTTTTGAAGAGCTTGCAGCGGGAGTTTCCTATTGCCACGCAAGAGGAGTAAAAGTATATCTTGCCGTAAATACCCTTGTAGGCGACCGTGAAATGGAAACTGCTCAGTCAGCTATGGAGCAGGGATGTCTTGCCGGTGTAGATGCTTTTATTGTTCAGGATTTAGGCGTTGCGGCTCTTGCAAGAAAATGTGCTCCGCAAATGCCCCTTCACGGATCTACTCAGATGTCCGTTCACACTCTTTCAGGTGTTCGTGAGCTTGAGGATATGGGCTTTAAAAGAGTGGTATTGGCCCGTGAAATGAGTTTTGATGAAATAGAGGAAATATCAAGTCAGTGCAAAGCGGAACTGGAGATTTTTGTTCACGGAGCTCTTTGTATGTGCGTTTCCGGTCAGTGCTATTTAAGCGCAGTTTTGGGAGGCAGAAGCGGAAACAGAGGTCTTTGTGCCCAGCCCTGCCGCTTGCCCTTTACGGCTGCGGGAGGAACGGGAAACGATTTAAGTCTTAAGGATTTATCGCTTATTGAGTATCTGAAAAAGCTTTCTGATGCAGGCATCGCCTCCTTTAAAATAGAGGGCAGAATGAAGCGTCCGGAATATGTTGCTGCGGCGGTGGAAAGCTGCAAAAGCGCATTAGAGGGAAATTACAATTTTGACAGAAAAGAAAGGCTCAGAAGTGTTTTTTCACGTTCAGGCTTTACCGACGGATATTTTACCGGACACAGAGGAAAAGAGATGTTCGGCAAAAGGGAGAAGGACGATGTAACTGCCGCTAAAGGTGTGCTTTCCTCTCTCGAAAACCTGTACCATAAGGAAGTGCCCCTCGTAGGCTGTGAGATGTCATTTTATGCAGCTGAAGGGGAAAATATGAGCCTTGCCATAAAGGCAAAGGGCAAAACCGTTTTTGTAACTGATGAAAAACCTTGTGAAAAAGCCGTAAAACGCTCTACAAGCGAAGAAGAGGTAAAAGAGCGGCTTAATAAAACCGGCGGAACGCCTTTTTACTGCACCGATATTGATGCTGAAATAGTGGGGGATATTGCCCTGCCGGCGTCGGCGGTAAATAATCTTCGCCGCGAAGGTCTTGAAAAACTGGAAAAGGAACTGGGCAGAATAAAAACTGTGCCCTTTGATAAAAAGAAAATTTCAATATATCCCCATATGTCGGGAAAGACAAGGAATATTTACCGTTTTTCCTCTCCTTACCAGATACCGAAAAAAGTTATTGAAGAAAAGGGCAGCCTTGTTTTTGTACCTCTTCAAAAATGGCGTGAGGGACTTGAAAAGGTAGGTCCCGTCCGTTTGGGCATAGAGGTTCCGAGAGGAATGTTCGGCAAGGAAGAGACAATAAGACGTATGCTTTCCGAAGCTTTTGCCGGGGGAGTAAAAAACGCACTTTGTGGAAATATCGGTTCGGTGCGTCTTGCCCGTGAAGCAGGATTTAAGGTATATGGCGATTTCGGGTTAAATATAATGAATACGCTGAGCCTTCAAGAAGCGGAAAAAATGGGAGTTTCTGCCTGTGTTATGTCTTTTGAGATGACTCTCGGAGCAATCGCTGAAGTTGGAGGAGAAATGCCCAGAGGCATAATAGTTTACGGAAGACTTCCCCTTATGCTTACGAGAAATTGCCCTGCCGCAAACGGAAAAATTAAGTGCGACAAATGCGGCGGACACGGAATGATTACCGACAGAAAGGGAACGTCTTTCACGGTGATGTGTAATTTCGGATGCAGTGAGCTCCTTAATTCCAGACCCCTTTATATGGGTGACAGACTTCGTGAAATATCAAATGTAGATTTCAGGATGTTCCGTTTTACCGACGAAACAAGGGAAGAGGCCGAGAGCGTGCTTTTGGCCTATGAAAAGGGAGAAAAGCCCAAAGGTGAATTCACCAGGGGACTTTATTACAGAGGTGTTGAATAATTTGGAAATAATCAAGATAAAAAAACTCAGCGAAAAAGCGGTTGTACCTGTCCGTGCAACCGAGGGCAGTGCAGGAATGGATTTGTGTGCGTGCATTGAAGAGGGGATAACCCTTAAAGGAGGAGAAACAGCGCTTATTCCTACGGGAATAGCTGCTGAGATTCCAAAGGGTTTCGGACTTTTCATTTTCCCAAGGAGCGGACTTTCCATAAAGCACGGCATTGGACTTTTAAACTCCGTCGGCGTCGTGGATAGCGACTACCGGGGAGAAATTAAAGTCGGGGTAATCAATCAGATTTCAGAAAGCTATACGATTGAGCCCGGTGAGAGAATAGCCCAGATGGTTCTCATGCCCGTTGCCCTTGCGAATACGGTGGTTGTTGACAGCCTTGAAGAAACCGATAGAGGCGACGGCGGATTCGGTTCCACAGGCAGAAAGTAAGGCGGTGATACTTATGGAGCTGATACTTGCGTCAGGTTCTCCCAGAAGAAAAGAGATACTCGAAAATATGGGATACCGTTTTACTGTAAAAACCTTCGGATGCAGCGAGGAGCTTGAGGCGGGAACAGAGCCTAAAGACGCCGCAGGCATATTGGCCAAGAGAAAAGCCCTTGCGGCTTTCGAAAAACTGAGGGAAAGCGGGAAGACTGATTTTACCGTTGTGGGTTCCGATACAGTTGTGGCTTCCGGCGGAGAAATTTTAGGAAAACCTGAAAATAAAAGTGATGCAGTGTGTATGCTTTTAAAGCTTTCTGGCAAAACTCACAGCGTGTACACAGGCGTCTGCATAAAAAATGAGAACTACGAAGAGGTCTTTGTAAACGAAACAAAAGTGGAGTTTTATCCTCTCAGCGAAGAGATGTGCCGCAGATATGTTGAAACCGGCGAGCCAATGGATAAAGCAGGAGCTTATGGTATACAGGGACTCGGAAGCGTTCTTGTGAAAAAGATTGACGGTGACTTTTTTTCGGTAATGGGACTGCCGGCAGCTCAGACAGCAAGGGCTTTGAAAAAGGCCGGAGTGGTATCCGGGAAAGAGATAGTATAAAAGCACTTATGAATATTATAAGTTTATACATAGCTTTAATATGCTGAAAATCGTTAAAATCAAGCTAAACTCAGTGTAAAAAGACAAAAAAATCATTGTTTTTTTCATAAAAAAGTAAAAAATTAGTTTCAATTTTACTTAAACTGTTGAGAAACAAGCGCTTGTGGGTTATAATAACAGTTGTTATTGTCAAAAATGCAGTTATGGGGTTTTTACTTAATCCCGAAGTGAAAGGAGTAAACCAAAATGTTATTTTCTCAGGACATAGGAATTGACCTTGGTACTGCGAATACTCTTGTTTTTGTAAAAGGAAAAGGAATTGTTATAAGAGAGCCTTCAGTTGTTGCGGTTGACGTTCGCTCAAATCCTCCCCGTGTTGTTGCGGTTGGAACAGAGGCTAAAGAGATGATCGGCCGTACCCCCGGTTCAATTATCGCAAAGCGTCCCCTTAAAGACGGAGTTATCGCAGATTTCGATATGACATCAGATATGCTTAAAGCCTTCATTCGCCGTGCAATAAGCACCTCTCCCTTCAGTAAGGCAAGAGTTATGATCTGTATGCCTTCAGGCGTAACAGGCGTTGAGAAGCGTGCTGTTCATGACGCAGCAAGAAGCGCAGGCGCAAAATATGTAAGCCTTATTAAAGAGCCCATGGCAGCAGCTATCGGTGCAGGTCTTCCCGTTGGCGAAGCTACCGGAAGCATGGTTGTAGATATAGGCGGCGGTACCGCTGAGGTTGCCGTTATTTCTCTTGGCGATATAGTAACTTCATGCTCTGCAAGAGTTGCCGGCGATGATTTTGATGAGGCTATTATTTCCTACATCAAGAAAAAGTATAACCTGCTTATCGGTGAAAGAACAGCAGAGGATATTAAAATTAAAATTGGTTCCGCATATCCTTACGAGGGTGAAGGCGGAATGGACGTTAAGGGCCGTAACCTTATGGACGGACTTCCCAAGAATATTGAGATTTCCGCTGAGGAGATCCGTGAAGCTCTCGCTGATCCGGTAAATCAGGTTCTTGACGCAATCCGTTCAACTCTCGAGAAAACTCCCCCGGAGCTTTCCGCTGATATTATCGACCACGGTATTATGCTCACCGGTGGCGGAGCTCTTCTCAGAGGTCTTGATAAGCTTATTTCAGAAGAGACAAAAATGCCCGTTCACGTTGCCGAGAATCCTCTCGACTGCGTTGTTGACGGTACAGGCAAATGCCTTGAAAAGGATATGCTCAGCCTTACCTCCAACAAGAACTTTGACAGCAGAGATTAATCTTTCTGCGTAAAATTAATAATGTACCGTGAGGGATAGTTATGCGTGAATTTTTCCGCAGTACCCGTCTTAAAGTGCTTGCAGCCGTTTTAGCCGTTGTTATTGTAGCGTCTGTTGCGGCGGCAGCCTCGCATAACGGCACATCTGTTTTGTCCTCTGCACTGGGAACGGTATTCGGGCCTGTGCAGAGGCTTTCGGCTTTTGTGTCGGAAAAGATAGGGGAAATAGGCGGCGGCTTTGTATCTGCCGGAACATATAAAAAACAGGTTGAAGAACTTCAGAAGCAGGTTGAGGACTATCAGAAACAGCTTGTGGACTATGAAAAGACCGTAAAGGAAAATCTTCTTTATGAAGAATTTTTAGGGGTAAAGGAAGAACACAGCGACTTTGTTTTTGAATCGGCAAGCGTTATAAGCCGTGATACGGCGGATATGTTTTATTCCTTTGTTATAAATAAGGGCACAAACGACGGTGTAGCCGTAAATGATCCCGTTATTTCCGGAGAGTATCTTGCAGGCGTTGTAGTAAAAACAGCTCCTACCTATTCGGTTGTAAAAACCGTGCTTGACCCCCAGGTAAGCATTGGTGCTTACGAAATAAGAACAGGCGAAAGCGGATTTGCCTCAGGCGACACTGAGCTTTCACTTCAGGGACTTATTAAACTTTCCGGTATTGAAAGCGAAACCGCTATTGCAACGGGAGGTATTGTTTCCACCTCCGGCATCGGCGGCGTTTATCCCCGTGACCTTATTATAGGAACAGTTACCGAAATAAGAGATAACACCCATGATATTTCCTCCTATGCCGTTATTAAGCCCGGAGTTGACGTTTCAAAGCTGGATGCGGTTTTTGTAATAACCGAATTTGAAGGTCAGGGTATAACGACTGACGGAGAAAATTCGGCAGAATAAGGCGGTATTGAATCGCCGGGTTTGGAGCATTGTCCATGTTGTATCTTAGAGAAAACAAAAACTTAATTATAAGACGCGCTCTTTCGCTGGTATTCATATTCTGCTGTTTTCTTCTTCAAAGCAGCGGAGTTTGGATTCCCGATATTTTCGGCGTAAACGCATTTATATTGATTCCGGCGGTTGTATGTATAGGAATGTTTGAGCGAGAAACCTGGGGAGCAATAGCGGGTCTTTTTGCAGGTATGCTTTGGGACTCAATTGCGGCCAGGGGACAGGGGTATCATGCAGTAGTGCTGATGGTTGTGGGCTTTCTTTGCGGCTTCCTGGTGCGCTACATGATGAGAAACAATTTTATGGCGGCGCTATGTCTGTGCGGCGGATTAACGCTGGTACACAATGTTATTTTCTGGCTGTTTTACTTTGTTTTTGCCAGAATTGACGGCGCTTTTCTCCCGCTGTGGAGAATATGTCTGCCGTCGGTAGCTTATACACTTTTATTCCTTCCGATTATGTATTTCCCTGTTCGTGCTGTGGCAAAATCCTTACGCCGTGAGCCTATGGGAAGGGAACCTGAGGAAGAATAGCACTGGAGGTGCCCCATGAAAACTAAACATAAGGCAAATATGAAGCTCAGACTTTACATTTTAGTCGGAATAATGCTTTCTTCTTTTATTGTGTTTGCAGGACGAATGGTAGGAGTTCAGGTAATAGATCATGAAGAATACCTTCAGGCGGCAAATTCCACAGTTAGAAGAGATGTAGAGGTAGAAGCGGCGAGAGGAGAAATACTTGACCGAAACGGAAGTCCTCTCGTAATAAACCGACAGGGAAATTCCCTCGTTTTTGACGCTGCATATTTTCCTTCTTCCAGCGAACAGGAAAGCCGAAACGAAATTATACTTTCCCTTATAAATCTCATGAACGATCAGGGTGAGGAGTGGAACGATACTCTGCCCCTTGTCTTTGGCTCAGACGGAAAAATTGCTTTTAAAGAGGATGCTGAAAGTGAGATAGCATACCTTAAATCAAAAGAGATGCTTCATCTTAACGATTACGCTACAGCTCAGAACTGTTTTGACGGACTTATAGAAAAGTATTCTCTTCAAAATTACAGCCAAACCGATGCGAGAAATATTGCTTCCGTATGTTTCGGTATGGCAATGAATACTTTTTCGGTAAGTAATCCCTATACTTTCGCCGAGGACGTTTCAACTGAAACTGTTTCAAAAGTGAAAGAGAACGGTACTTTTTATAAAGGCGTTGACGTTGAAGTTGTACCTTACCGAGAATATGTTGACGGCACCCTTGCTCCTCATGTAATAGGAAGAGTCGGCGCTATGGATGCGGACGAATATGCGGAGCTTAAGGACGCTGGTTATCAGATGGACGACCTTATAGGTAAGGACGGAATAGAGGCCGTTATGGAGGAATATCTCCGCGGAGAAAACGGCAAAAAGACCGTTACAACTGACAGTGACGGAAATGTATCCACTGAGTATACACAGGACCCGGTTCAGGGTAACACGGTTATTCTGACAATTGATAAAAATTTGCAGACTGCGGCAAACAAGGCTCTTGCCGAGGTTGTTGAGGACCTTAAATCAAAGGGATATTCAAATTCAGCAGGTTCGGTTGTAGCTATGGATGTTAATACAGGAGAGGTTCTCGCCTGTTCTTCATATCCTACCTACGATATTTCAACATACTCTGAAAACGCTGCAAAGCTTAACAGTGATTCCGGAGCTCCTCTTTGGAATAGAGCGCTGCTCAGCGCCTATGCTCCCGGTTCAACCTTTAAGCCCCTTATAGGTCTTGCAGGCCTTGAGGAAGGCGTTATAACGGAAAATACCACTTTCCACTGCAACGGCTCATACTGGCGTTTTCCGAACCAGTTCTATTGTCTTGAAAATAACGGAGATATAAACGTAGTTCATGCTCTTGAGCATTCCTGCAACGTATTCTTTTATGAAACAGGCTATCAGCTTGGAATAGATAAAATTAATTTCTACGCTTCCAAAATGGGCTTTGGACAAAAAACGGGAATTGAACTTCCGGAAGTTACCGGTATGGTTGCCAACCCCGAAGAATTTGCCCAAAACCATGGCGGTACCCAGTGGATGGTCGGTGATACAGTTCAGGCCTCCATCGGTCAGTCCGATACTCTTGTTACCCCCATTCAGCTTGCCACTTACTGTGCCACTATTGCAAACGGCGGCACAAGATATGTTCCTCATATTGTAAAAAGCGTAAAAAGCTATGATTACAGCGAAACTATTCTTGAAAAGCAGCCGGAGGTTGCTTTGGAAACCGGATTTTCCGAGACAAACCTCGGTATAATAAAGAAGGGTATGTCCCTTGTTGCCGAGTATACAGGCAGTGCTACTCATTCTTATCTCGGCGGTTATGACCCAGAAATAGCATGTAAAACAGGTACTGCTGAGGTTTATGCTCAGAAGGACGGAGAACTTCAGAAGCAGACAAACTGTTTCCTTATCACTTTTGCTCCTTATGACGATCCTCAGATTGCTATTGCTGTTTCCGTTGAGGATGCAAAGAACAGTGCTTATACAGCCAGAGTTGCAAAGGCGATATATGACGCATATTTCAATGACACTTCAAGCATTGATCCTGCTCAGCAGGTAGGAGAGCTCCTTTATTAATTAAAGCAGATAAATCAAAGGTTTATTTTAATTAAACTTACAGGGTGGTGCAGAAATGGCGAAAAAAATAGCAGTTGTTTCCGGTAAGGGCGGAACGGGAAAATCCACCCTGTGTACACTTTTTGCACAGGTAATGACCGGGAACGGTCAAAAAGTGCTGATGGTGGACTGCGACAGCGGACTTGGCAGCCTTGATATTATGCTGGGCGTTCAGGAAAAGGTTCTTTATAACTGGGGCGACGTTATTTGCGGAGCCTGCCGCTGCAAGGATGCCTTAACTCAGGTTTCACCTTTTTGCTCTCTTTTGGCGGCGCCATTATCCTGGGATGACAGATTCACCCCTGAATCCTTTCACGAGGTTTTGCTTAATTACGAGGAAAGCTTCGATTATATTTTAATCGACGCTCCCGCAGGTACCGGAAGAGGCTTCCGCCTTGCCGCCGCAAATGCCGATATGGCTCTTTTAGTTGCAGCGGCGGAAACGGTGAGCATCAGAAGCTGTCATGCGGCAGCGGATAGACTTTATGACATGGAGATACCTGAAATTTATCTTATTCTCAATAAATTCGACTGCTGGGAGACAAAGCACGGAGCGAATCTCGATATAGACGCTGTAATAGACGGAGCGGGAGTTCAGCTCAGAGGAATTGTACCGTACAGCGCCGATGCAGCTCAGCTTTCAATGTACGGAAGGGCAATTCCCAAAAAGACAAAAATGTATGCCGCAGCGGATAGAATTATGAAAAGACTCGAAGGAGAAGATTTGCCCCTTAAAAGGCTTGAAAAAATATAGAAAATATGATAATATTAGTTGAATTAGTGAAAAAAATCAATAATTGGAGGGGATAGAGTATGAATATTGCTATAACGGCACACGACGCAAAGAAAGAATTAATGGTTCAGTTTTGTATTGCCTACTGCGGAGTTTTGAGCAGACATAAGCTTTGCGCAACCGGAACAACTGGTAAAATGGTATCCGAAGCAACCGGACTTGAAATACAAAAATTCCTCTGCGGCTCACAGGGCGGCGACCAACAGATCTCTGCAAGAATTGCGTGCAACGAAATAGATTTGCTCCTTTTCTTCCGCGATCCGCTTAACCCCAAGGCAGGGGAGCCGGACGAGGCAAGCCTCTTAAGACTTTGCGACGTTCATAATATACCTGTTGCTACAAATATAGCTACTGCCGAAGCGCTTATACACAGCCTTGACAGAGGCGACCTTGATTGGCGTGATATAGTAAATCCAAAGTCATAAATTATATAACTGACGTTGATGAGGAAGAGTAGATAAATAAAACCTTTCAGAGAATGGTGCATTTTGCTGTGAGTGCCTAAGGTGAGTTTTTTGAAAGACACCCTCGGAGTCTATCGCTTTTGCGACGTTTCCTGCGTTAAAGGATAAAGTGGAGCTTTATGAAAGCTCAAAAAGGGTGGCACCACGGAGAATGTACCTTCGTCCCTTAGCCGGGACGGAGGTTTTGTTTTTATTTTTATTTAATTACCAAAGAAAAGGGATGGTTTTATGGCACTGCTTACAAAAGCAATAAGGGGAACCCAGGATTTGCTCCCCGCTGAAAGTTATAAACAGCAGTATGTTGAAAGCGTTATGCTGGACGCTGCAAAACGTTTCGGATTCAGAGAAATAAGAACTCCCGTATTTGAGCATACGGAGCTTTTCCAGCGTTCCGTGGGTGATACAACGGACGTTGTTCAGAAAGAGATGTATACTTTTACCGATAAGGGCGACCGTTCAATTACTCTTCGCCCTGAGGGAACTTCCGGTGCAGTCAGAGCATTTTTGGAGCACGGACTTCACAATGAGCCCCTGCCTGTAAAAGTTTGCTATCTCACATCCTGTTATCGCTATGAAAAACCCCAGGCGGGTAGACTCAGAGAGTTCCACCAGTTCGGCGTTGAGTGTTTAGGCGCAGCTGAGCCGGAGGCAGATGCAGAGGTTATAGCTCTTGCAAAGGATGTATTTGATACCCTTGAAGTAAAGGGACTCAAGCTTTTCATTAATTCCATCGGCTGTCCGCAGTGCAGAGCTAAGTATCAGCAGGCATTGAAGGAGTATTTTAAGAGCAATGAGGAAAATCTTTGTGAAACCTGCCGTGAAAGACTTGAACGCAATCCCATGCGTATACTTGACTGTAAGAGTCCCATTTGCTCTGAAATCGCTTCAAAGGCTCCCGTAGTTCTGGATTATATCTGTGACGACTGCCGTGAGCACTTTGAAAAGGTCAAGAAGTACCTTGAGGCAATGAATATTGAATATGAAGTTGACCCCACAATCGTAAGAGGTCTTGACTACTATACAAGAACTGTTTTCGAGTTCGTGTCACAGGATATCGGTGCACAGGGTACTGTCTGCGGCGGCGGACGCTATGACGGACTTGTAGAAGAGCTTGGCGGACCTCACATTCCGTCTCTGGGCTTCGGTATGGGTATTGAAAGACTCATGCTTCTGCTTAAATCACAGCAGGCACCAATGCCTGAAGATGAGCGTTGTGATATATTTATCGCCGCTGCCGATGAGGAGGCAAAGCTTCTTGCAGTTAAACTTGCTTCCGATATAAGAGGCGACGGACTTACAGCTCTCTATGACGTTGCCGGACGCTCTATTAAGGCTCAGATGAAATATGCGAACAAACTTAATGCAAGATATACAGTCGTAATAGGTTCAAGAGAAATTGAAAGCGGCGAGGCAGCCCTTAAAGATATGGATACAGGCGGGAGCGTCACCGTGAAGCTTGATACTTTCGGCGAGGACTTTATGGGCATAAGCGTACAGCAGGCTGTAAAGAGCCTTGGCGACGGAATAGAGTTTGCAGAGGGTATTGATTTAAATTCTCTTTTTACGGGAGGTAACAAATAATGGAATTTATCACAGGACTTAAAAGAACCGACTACTGCGGCACTCTTACCGCAAAGGATGTGGGCAGAGAGGTAACGGTATTTGGCTGGGTTCAGCGTCAGAGAGATTTGGGAGCCCTTATCTTTATTGATTTAAGAGACAGAACAGGTATTGTTCAGCTTGCTTTTGATGACAATACTGACAGAGCTGTTTTCGATAAGGCTTTTTCTGCCAGAAGTGAATTTGTTCTTGGTGCAAAGGGCGTTGTAAGAGAGAGAAGCTCAAAGAACCTTGAAATTCCCACCGGTGAAATTGAAATCGAGGTCAAAGAGCTTAGAATCCTTGCAAAGAGTGAAACTCCTCCCTTTGAAATTGTGGAAAACTGTCAGACTTCCGAGCTTACAAGGCTCAAGTATCGTTATCTTGATTTACGCCGTCCCGACCTTCAGAAAAATATTCTCATGCGCCATAAGATTACAAAAATCGCAAGAGATTATTTTGATGAAAACGGATTCATTGAGATAGAAACTCCCATGCTTATTAAGTCAACTCCCGAGGGAGCAAGAGACTTCCTTGTACCCAGCCGTATTCATAAGGGTACATTCTATGCTCTTCCCCAGTCACCTCAGCTTTATAAACAGCTTTCAATGGTTGCAGGTTTTGACAGATATATGCAGATTGCAAGATGCTTCCGTGACGAGGACCTTCGTGCAGACCGTCAGCCTGAGTTTACACAGATCGACCTTGAAATGTCCTTTGTGGATATGGAAGACGTCCTTGCAGTTGGTGAGGGCTTCATGAAGAGAGTTTTCAAAGAGGCTCTCGATGTTGATATCCAGCTTCCCCTTCCGAGACTCACATATAAAGAGGCAATGGAGCGTTACGGCTCCGATAAGCCCGATACACGCTTTGCCATGGAGCTTTGCGACCTTACAGATATTGCTGCAAACTGCGGTTTCGGCGTATTCAAGGGAGCAGTTGAAGCAGGAGGCAGCGTAGGAGCAATTAATGCAAAGAACGGCGTTGCAAAGCTTACAAGAAAAGAGATAGACAAGCTCACTGAGTATGTAAGAGGTATCGGTGCAAAGGGACTTGCGTGGGTAAGACTTACTCCCGACGGAATGACTTCATCCTTTGCAAAGTTCATGACCGAGGACGAAATGGCAAAGATTATGGAGAAAACCGGTGCTGAAACAGGGGATGTTATCCTTATTGTGGCAGACTCCAAAAAGAGCCTTGTGCTTTCAGTTCTCGGTGCACTTCGCCTTGAAGTTGCCAATAAACTTGAAATCGAGAGAAAGGGATACAATCTTCTCTGGATTACAGAGTTTCCCTTCTTCGATTGGGACGAGGATTTACAGCAGTTTGTTGCAATGCATCATCCCTTCACCGCTCCTATGGATGAGTGCCTTAACTATCTTGAAACCGATAAGGCAAAGGTTCGTGCAAAGGCATATGACCTTGTTCTTAACGGAATCGAGCTTTCAAGCGGTTCAATCAGAATTACCAATCCTGATTTACAGCAGAGAATTTTCGATCTTCTCGGCCTTTCAAAGGAAGAGGCTCACAAGAAGTTTGGCTTCCTTCTTGAAGCTTTCAAATACGGAGCACCACCTCACGGCGGCTTCGGCATAGGTCTTGACAGACTTGTCATGCAGATGCTCCAGTGTGAGACTCTCCGTGATGTTGTAGCATTCCCCAAGGTTCAGAATGCCAGCGAGCCTATGACTGAATGTCCCTCTTCGGTAGATACCGAGCAGCTTGAAGAGCTTGGAATCGCCGTAACAAAGACAGAGGAATAATATTTAATCAAAAAACCCGCACTATGAAAAAGTGCGGGTTTTGTCGTATTGTGCAGTATTATATAAACAAAAGGCATAAGTTGACAGGAAAAAAGGGCAATAATATAATTAAAAAGGAAAGAATTATTACTGTTGTCAGGGAGGGAAAGAGCTGTGCTAAAGGTTGTCTTGTTCAGCAATATGCACGAGGTAGCTTCCTTTATGGAACCAAAGGCATTTAGTTACATTAAGGAGAGCCAGATTGAAAGCTTTGAAAGCTTCGAATATTTTAATTTGATTGCCTTCAATTGGTATGATATAAGAAGCGAAAGCGTTTTGGACTCAAAAATCATCATATACATTGACGCCAACGATCTTTTCTTTTTCTGCGAGGATGAGCCGGCACAAAATCACTGCCTTAAAATTATAAAAGCTATTGAGGATGAAGGCTCCTTAAATAATGAGCAGATTCTCTGCCGATTTTTTGTTAAGATATTCTCAGGGGATATGGATTACCTTGATGCCTTTGAACTGGAAACGAATGATATAGTGACGAGGCTTTTATCCGGAAGACTTGATTTTGCCATGGATGAAATTCTTGCAAGACGCCAGAAGCTTTTGAGGCTGAAGCGTTATTATGAGCAGATAGACGCTGTTTTTGATGAAATAGCAATTAATGACAATAAGGTTTTCAAATCTTCAACAATAAAGAGACTGACAATTTTAGGTTCCAGAACGGACAGATATTTAAATAAAGTCTGTAATCTACAGGAAATAGTAATTCAGATGCAAGAAACTTATCAGTCCCAGCTTTCAATGCAGCAGAATAATTTAATGAAGTTTTTCACTGTGATTACGGCGATTTTTCTTCCTCTTACACTGCTTGTAGGCTGGTACGGAATGAATTTTGTCAATATGCCGGAGCTTCACTGGACGTATGGATATGTTGCGTTTATAGCTTTCAGCGTTGGCATTGTGGTGGCGCTAATTCTTTATTTCAGACACAAAAAATGGCTGTAAACTTTTACGGATAAATACCGCTTGTGCTGCTTCTTGAAGAACGACACAGGCGGTTTTGTTATGGGAGAAAAACTGATTTTCTGTTTAAATGCCGCTTGAAACTGTGAAAACAGTTTCCATGGGGATATTGAGAGCCAAAAGAATTTACACCGAAGCAGAAAAAACTTAGCTGTTGACAAATGAGAATGTCATGTATATAATAATACATATCAAAATATTTTGATGTGAGGTGAGAGTATGGAGAAAACATATCAGGAACAGGCAAAGGTTTTTAAAGCTCTTTGTGATCCTAAACGTCTTGCGATTCTGGAGCAGCTTCGCAGCGGAGAAAAATGCGCCTGTGTTTTGCTTGAGCCCCTTGATCTTACACAGTCCGGCCTCTCTTATCATATGAAAATCCTCTGTGATTCCGGTATTGTAGTGAGCCGTCAGGAGGGTAAATGGATGCATTACAGCTTGAGTTCTTCCGGCAGAGCCTATGCAATTAAGCTGCTCGAAAAGCTTACTACACCCAATACAGAACAAATAACAGGATGCACAGATTGTAAAAAATAAACGCCGTCTATATTGGATGGCGTTTGCTTCGACAAAACACATCAAAAATTTTTGATATGTTTATTATAAAAGGAGGGTATTTATGGGAATATGGAATTTTATCCAAAACCAGGTGCTGGGTATGAAGTGGCTTAATGAACTTGTGGGCTTTGCTCTGTCGGCTCTGGGGCTGGATGTAACGGGACGCATCGGGGGAAGTATTCAGTTTTTTATCTATGATGTGATGAAAATTACCGTTCTGCTCTGCGTTCTCATTTTTGTTATATCATATATACAAAGCTATTTTCCGCCGGAGCGAAGCAGGCAAATTTTAGGTCGCTTTCGCGGCATAGGGGCAAATATCATCGCCGCTCTCCTTGGAACAGTGACGCCCTTTTGTTCCTGTTCTTCTATTCCGCTGTTTATGGGCTTTACCAGTGCGGGACTGCCCATAGGTGTGACGTTCTCATTTTTAATTTCGTCACCTATGGTGGATTTGGGCAGCTTAGTATTGCTTATGAGCGTTTTCGGTGTGAAAGTAGCAGTGATTTATATGGTGCTGGGGCTTGTGGTTGCCGTCATGGACGGAACCCTTATAGAGAAACTGCACATGGAAAAATATGTGGAAAGCTTTATTCTTTCCGCCGGGAAAGTGGATATTGAGTCCCCGAATTTAACAAAGAAAGAACGCATTATCTATGCAAAAGAGCAGATGCTGGGCACTTTTAAAAAGGTGTTTCCCTATATTCTAATAGGAGTAGGTATTGGTGCACTTATTCACAACTGGATACCGGAAAGCTGGATTGAAACAGTCCTTGGCAGCGATAATCCCTTAGGAGCCATTCTTTCTACGATTGTGGGAATTCCTATGTATGCAGATATTTTCGGCACAATTCCCGTGGCGGAGGCTTTGCTTGCAAAAGGAGCACAGCTGGGTACGGTTTTATCGTTTATGATGGCTGTCACCACTCTGTCGCTGCCGTCACTTATTATGCTGCGAAAGGCTGTTAAGCCAAAGCTTTTGGCGCTGTTTACAGTTATCTGTACAGTCGGTATTATTTTGGTCGGATATTTATTTAATTATTTTCAATTATTTCTGATTTAATTTAAGGAGGTATTTAATTATGGGACTGTTTGGCAAGAAGAAAGAAACTCAGAAAAAGTGCTGTTGTGGGAATAGCTGCAGCCCGGAAAAAATGGCACAGGCGGAGAAATTAAAAGAAAGTGCGGGTGTTAAGGTTCTGGGTTCCGGCTGTGACAAGTGCAACGCACTGGAAGAGGCAGCTAAACTTGCCCTCAAAGAACTGGGTATGGATGAAAATATCGATCATGTGACCGATTTTGCACAGATTGCCGCATACGGTGTTATGACTACTCCGGCACTTGTTGTAGACGGAAAGGTTTTGAAAAAAGACGAAGCAAAAGCTCTGATTGAGAAAGTCAGGGGACTTATATGAAACAAAAACCAAGGGTAGCCTTTATCTGTGTTCACAATTCCTGCCGGAGCCAGATTGCCGAAGCTCTCGGAAGGCATCTGGCATCTGATGTGTTTGAAAGCTGTTCCGCCGGAACAGAAACTGTATCTCAGATAAATCAGGATGCGGTTCGGCTGATGAAAGAGCTTTACGGTATCGATATGGAGAAGTCACAGTACAGTAAGCTGGTGAGGGAGCTTCCTCCTGCAGATATTGTGGTAACTATGGGATGCAATGTGAATTGTCCTTATTTGCCCTGTAAACACAGGGAGGATTGGGGACTGGATGACCTCACAGGTCAGGGTGATGAAGTGTTTAAGGAGATAATCGGTAAAATTGATGCAAATATTATTACTCTTAAAAAATTCATTTTAGAGGAATTTTCTTTTGCGTAAAGAGAATTAAACGGTAATTTAATATTGTAAAATAATAGCATTAAAATTTTAACCGCCCTTGTTATCCGGTTCGGATAGCAGGGGCGGTTTTGCATTTAGTCGGAAATTAGTTTTTCTGTATATTCTTCCCATATAAACGGAAATTTCTCTTTGATAAACAAAGCATAGGAACATTGGGGAGTTTTGTGCATTTCCTTTTCTTTAAGATATTCGAGTATAGATTTATAGTACCACTGAAGTTCTTCTTTAGTTTTATCCTCATAGTGTCATATTTTAAGTTTTTTGTATTACTTTGTAAACGCAGGCAAAAAGGCAAAAGAAAAAGCTGAGCTTGGAACGCAAAATGCGTCCAGGCTCAGCCTGGTGGTGGACTCGAAGGGATTCGAACCCTCGACTTCTACAATGCGAATGTAGCACTCTCCCAACTGAGCTACGAGCCCTTATGCGGCGCAAATGTGCCGATAACGAATTTAGTATATTACTAATTAGGTGTTTTGTCAACTGAGCTAAAATCCCGGTTTTACCCGATTTTGCCGGCCTTTTTAATAGCCGTTTAATCCGTTTTATGGGTACATTGCTTTAGTATATTTTCATGTTTTATTTTTCGCAGGAAATAATCCTTCCTCCCGCAACTACAAAATCATTTACATATACCGCCGCAATCTGTCCTAATGTAACCGAACGCTGAGGCTCAGTAAATTTGACTTCCATATTTTCGTTTTCACCGAGTGTGACGAAAGCCTTTGCCGGTTTTGCCTGACAGCGGATTTTTACAAATGCCTCAAATGTTTTGCCGGAGTATTCCTTTTCTATTATATTTACTTTGTCCGCTGTGAATTTTGAGGAGTACTGAGCGCCGTTTTCACCTAAGGTCACTGTGTTTTCCCGTGGATTAATGCCGATTACAAACATGGGCTTTCCGAAAGTTACACCGAGTCCCTTCCTTTGGCCTATTGTATAGTGGATGATTCCCTTATGTCTGCCAAGGATATTTCCGCTCTCATCAATAAAGTTTCCCTCTTCGGGGCTTTGTCCCGTGAACTGAGTTAAGAAGCTTGCGTAATCGTTATCGGGTATAAAGCAGATTTCTTGGCTGTCCTTTTTCTCAGCGGAGGAAAGTCCGGCCTCCTTTGCAAGAGAGCGGGTTTCCTCCTTAGTCATTGAGTTAAGGGGAAACATAGCATGAGAAAGTTGGAAAGGAGTAAGCATAGAGAGAAAATAGCTTTGATCTTTAGGTGAAGAAGATTTTTTAAGATGTACACCTTTTTCGTCAGTGATAATTTCGCCATAGTGACCTGTGGCGATTTTATCAAAGCCTTTTTCAAGGGCAAAGTTCAGCATGGCTCCGAATTTTATTTCACAGTTACATAAAACACAGGGATTCGGTGTGCGGCCGCTAAAATATTCATCAGTAAAAGGTTTTATTACTTTCTCTTTAAAGAGATCTTTTAAATCAAGAACATAGTGTTCGATTCCGATTTGGTGTGCAACCCTTGCGGCTTCTTCGGATGCAGTTCCATTGTCGAGAAGATTGAGAGTAATTCCCGCTACCTCATATCCTTGTCTTTTAAGAAGGAGAGCGGCTGCGGATGAATCTACGCCTCCGCTCATGCCGATCAATATTTTTTCACTCATAATGTAAAATCTCCCTGATTTTGTTGATATTTGCGATTTTAATTGAAATTTAAGCTCAGATGTGAATAGTCTTATTGAGCTTCGTGTAAAATAAAAGTGTATATCTTGAAGCTATATGGATACATACAGTTAAAGGTTGAGCTTTTTTAAATCATAATTTACATAAAAAGCAAAATTAATCTGCTGATGTAGATTATTATAATACAAAAGAACAAGCTGTGGAAGAGATAAAAATTTGTTGTTTTTCAACTCATTTAATTAATTTGAATTGTAATAATCAGCTGTATTGCAATAAAAATAAAAAAAGCGTATAATTAAAAGGATGAAAAAAGCTGTCAAAAAATCTGCATAATTAATGTTCGAGTATGCAAATTTTAGGGAAAGGGGGATCAATTTGTTAGGAGATTTACATTGTCACACCAAACTTTCAGACGGCTCTCTTGGACTTGAGGAGCTTATAATGCTTGCTAAAAACAGGGGAGTTGAAACAATTGCAATAACAGACCACGATTGCCTTGCAGGAACGGTAAGAGGCAAGATAATCGGAAAACGTTACGGTGTAAACGTTATACCAGGTGTAGAGATTTCTGCCTTTGATACTGAGAGAAACAGAAAGGTGCATATGCTCGCTTATTTGTGCGATAGTCCCGACCGACTTGAAGGATTATGCAAAAGAATTTCACTTGCCAGAAGGCGTGCCGGCCAGTATATGACGCTCAGGGCATCTAAAAAGTATCCTATTACTCCGGAGTTTGTTTTAAAATGTGCTACAGGTTCAACGAATCTTTATAAGCAGCATATTATGCGTGCTCTTATGGAAGCAGGTTTTGCCACGGAAATTTACGGCGACCTTTATAAAAGTCTTTTCACTCCGGGCGGATCAAATTATATAGGATTAGATATTAAATATCCTGACGCTAAAGAAGTCCTTGAAGAAATACATGAAGCAGGCGGAATTGCTGTATTGGCCCACTGCGGTGCATATAATAACTACGAGCTGCTTGAGGAGCTCATAGAGTTAGGGCTTGACGGAGTGGAGGTTTGGCATCCTCGTCACAGCGAAGAGGATGTGCAGAGACTTCTAAAAATTGCCGATAAACACGGACTTGTTAGAACCGGAGGAAGCGATTTTCACGGTTTCTATAATGATAAACCCCGAAGCATAGGTGAATGTGGAGTGGATGAAGAGATAATTGACGAGCTGCTTTCTTACAAATCTAAGAAAAAACGCCAAGAGAAAAAGGCAGCAGCAGGCGAATAAAATTTTAAATTTAACCGTAAAGGTGGGTAAGCAGAACAAATGAGATTTGATGACAGCGATATTAAGATTTTCACAGGGGGCAATAATACCGGAGACGATAACAGCGAAGTTTTAAAGCTTGCTGAAGAGAGTAAGAGACACCGCAATAACGGAAATTCTGAAAAAGCTAAAAAAATAGGAGTTATTCTTGCGGAAGCAGCTCCTAAAGAACTCAATGACCCTGCTTTGAAAAAATTTGTGGGCGATCCTGAAATACTTTATGAAATAAAGGTACTTTCTGTTTTTACAGGAGAATCCAGCGCACATATATATATGCCCAATCCGATTTTAGCTACTACTGCGGTAAATGCTTTGTATGATAATTTAAAATCACAGTTTCCGGGATTTTATGAAAATATAACCGACGGAACGGCATTTTCCTTTTACTATTTAAATTTGCGTCGAGGAATAGACGTTGAGGAGAATATTGGTAAAACTTTTGCAATGCTTTGTGAGGATGAAAACAATCAGGAACTCATGAAGCTTGGAGAAACCATATATAAAGAGCTTAGGGATTATGCGTTCAGCGAGATTCAAAAAGCAGGATTTGTTGAATAAAATAATACTATAATAAAAGGCGTCTTTCTTTTGAGGAAAGACGCTTTATTTTTATATAGCCATAAGTAGTTCTTCGAGTTTCTTTGGAGTTTCTGCAATATAGTCGGCTCCGGCTTCTTTCAGCTCCGCCAAACTGCCAAATCCGTAAAGTACGCCTACCGATAAAACGCCGCATCTTTTAGCGCCGAGTATATCATGGAAACGGTCGCCTACCATAATTATTTTTTCTCTGTCGGCTTTCAGTGAACTGAGTACGTATTCTATTACTTCTCCTTTATCGGTTCGGGAGTTATCAAGAAGACTTCCGCCAATAAAATCGAAATACTGGGTCAGATCAAATTTATCGGCGATGCGTTTTGCAAAGACTTCCGGTTTTGAAGTAGCCATTGCAAGGGAAAATCCGGCTTTTTTAAGGCTTTCTAAAACTTCGGGAATATAATCGTAAACTTTGTTTTCAAAAATGCCGGTATCGGCAAAATATTCCCTGTATTTTTCCACAGCCTCTTTGGCTTTTTCAGGAGAAAATCCGTAAAATTCCGAAAAAGACTGGGCTAAAGGCGGACCGATAAATTTATAAAGCTGAGTTCTATCCGAAACGGAAATACCATAGTATTTAAGAGCATGGGCGACAGAATTGGTTATGCCCTCAGCAGGGTTTGTCAAGGTTCCGTCAAGGTCAAAAAAGATATATTTTATGCCAGCCATAGAAATAACTGTTCCTTTCTGTTTTCTGTATTTGAATATTAGCATAATTCTAAAAAAACGTCAAACGGGATCATTATATTTTGGTCGAAAATGATATTTAAATACAGTTTAATTTTCCGTTTTTGACATTGACACTGATATTTGCCTATGATAGAATGAGCGATAATGAATATATTAAATAAATATAAAATCCACTGTTTTTGGGGAGGAAAAAGTCCATGAAAGAGCAGCTTAACGTAGGCGTGATTGGTCTTGGAGGAAGAGGAATAGGCCTTCTTCAGCTGGTTATGTACAGGATGAAAGATATTAATGTCGCTGCGGTATGCGATGTTTATGAAGACAGAATAGAGCAGGCACAGAAGCTTGCCAAAAAAATGAGAAGAAGCGAGCCCAAAGGTTACACAGATTATCACGAAATTTTAAAGGATGACAGTATAGATGCCGTTATTATTACTGCAAGCTGGTCGGCACACAGTAAGATTGCCCTTGATGCAATGAGAGCCGGAAAGCCTGTGGGTATGGAAGTAGGCGGAGCATATACGGTAGATGAGTGCTGGGATCTTGTAAACTGCTACGAAGAGACAAAAACACCATTTATGATGCTTGAAAACTGCTGCTACGGTGAGTATGAGCTGGCAGTGCTTCGCATGGTAAGAGAGGGAATATTCGGTGATGTTGTTCACTGCGGCGGCGGATACAAGCACGATCTGCGTTATGAGGTATCCTTCGGCGAGGTCAACAGACACTACAGGCTTCACGAATATATGACAAGAAACTGCGAAAACTATCCGACCCATGAAATTGGACCCATAGCTAAGGTTCTCAATATAAACTACGGCAACAGAATGGTAAGTCTTACTTCCACAGCATCGTGCTCAAAGGGACTTCACAGATACATAACCGACAGAATAGATAAGTACGACAACCTTAAAAAGCTTAAGGATGTTGAGTTTGCTCAGGGTGATATAGTTACTACGGTTATAAAGTGTGCCAACGGTGAGACAATTTCAATTCAGCTTGATACAACTCTTCCGAGAATGTACAGCAGAGGCTTTGAGGTTCACGGCACAAAGGCATATTATACAGAGGACGGCAACACCTTTGTAAACGATAACCATAATTTGAAGTATGAAGGCATAAAGTCAAGCGGTAAAAAGATGGTTAAGAAATACCGTCATCCCATCTGGAAGTGGTTCAAGCGTTTCGGCGTCAAGGGTGGCCACGGCGGAATGGACTGGCTTGTATTTAAGGCATTCTTTGATGCAGTAAGAAAAGGCGACGGACATACTCCAATCGACGTTTACGACGCAGCCTGCTGGATGGTTATAACTGCACTTTCAGCTCAGTCAATAGAGAATAACTCAGCCTGTGTAGAGTTCCCGGATTTCACACGGGGAGAGTGGAAAACAAGGAAGCAGCAGGGTGAAGGAATGTTCTTCTTAGAGTAAAAGAATATAGAAAAAATAACGGCGCAGGATTTTCCTGCGCCGTTTTGAATGTAATTTGCTCATATTTGCAGCAGACATTAAAGTTTTCGTCAACCTTTTACAAAAGGTTG
The DNA here is from genome assembly GCA_949289045.1 of uncultured Oscillospiraceae bacterium. Classification (GTDB taxonomy): domain Bacteria; phylum Bacillota; class Clostridia; order Oscillospirales; family Acutalibacteraceae; genus UMGS263. Next base: position 21,422 of record CASEMN010000009.1, on the reverse strand, counting down.
TGGGGTGGAGGGGCGAAGCCCATCCTCGTCATCCGCAGATGACGAAATCTTTTTACCTTGATTAAGATCAGGAGGGGAAGAAAAACAGTCCGGTGGACTGTTTTTCTGTGGGGAACCCTATCAAGGGGTTCCCCGACAAGCTTGGCTTGTCTGTATACCTAAAAAACCTCCTCGGATTATCTCCGGGGAGGTTTGACTTTTATTTTTATACAGTTTAAGCCTTTACAACACCGATTGAAACAGTGGCGTCGGAAGCTTCAACATCCTTTGTAAGGTCGCATCCGGTGGGAGCTGAAAGAATAACCTCATCGGCAAGAAGTTCGTTTGCCATATGAGCTTTCATTTCCTCGGCAGCTTCCATAACAACTGCGTCGGAGCTGAAAACATAAGCCTTGATTCTCTGCTCAACCTGATATCCTGCCTCTTTACGGAGAAGCTGGCACTGACGGATAACATCTCTTACAATACCCTCTTTGCGAAGCTGAGGAGTGATTACAACATCCAGAGCGATGATGATTTCGTCGCCGCATTCGCAGGAGACAATGCCTTCCTTGGTCTTTGACTGGAGGGTGAAGAGGTTAGCGTCATATTCGCCGTCCCAGCCGGGAACAGCTGTTGCCTTGCCTGCCTTTACGTTTTCAACAAGAGCAGCCATTTCCTCTGCTGAAAGTCCCTCAAGAGTTGCCTTCATCTTGTTTACATTCTGCTTGAGAACTGCGCCGGCAGCCTTGAAGTTAACTGTAAGGTAGAAGTCCTCAAGAACAGAAACGTCAGAAATGTACTGAGCCTCTTTGATGTTAAGCTCATCGAGAATGTTCTTCTCGGAAACAGCAAGCTTTGCCTTTGTCTCGTCATCACAGCAGATGTAAAGTTTTGCAAGGGGCTGACGAACTTTAAGCTGGTGCTCGTTTCTAAGACGCATTGCGTTTGCAATAAGTCCTCTTGCAAGAGCGGTCTGCTCGATGATTCCGTCATCCTCAAATCCCTCAAGAGGCTTCGGCCAGTCGCTCAGATGAACTGAGAGAGGAGCTGAGGGCATAACGTTTCTTACAAGCTTCTGCCAGATGTGCTCTGTCATAAAGGGAATGATGGGAGACATAACCTTTACGCAGGTAAGAAGAGCGTTGAACAGTGTCCAGTAAGCAACCATCTTGTCGCTGTCGTCGTCTGTTTTCCAGAAACGGCGGCGGTTAAGGCGGATGTACCAGTTGGAAATATCGTCAACGAATACTTCAAATTCCTTTACAAGTGAATATGCCTTGTAGTCATCCATGTAAGCTGTTGCTTTGCGGATGAAGTCGTTTGTGCGGATTACCATCCAGCGGTCGATAGGTGTGAGCGCATTTTTGTCAACTGTATAGTTGTCGAAAACGGGCTTATCGAGCTGTGCATAGGTGTCGAAGAAAGTATAGATGTTCCAGAAGCCCAGAAGCTTTCTTCTTGCCTCGTCGCCAAGGTTAAATCCGAAACGGACGTCATTGGCAACGGGAGCGCCTGCATAGAGGTAACGGACTGTATCAGCGCCGATTTTCTCCGCAGCCTCGTCGAATTTAATCATGAAGCCTGTCTTTGAGAACTTGGAGCCGTCCTCAGCAACAACAGTGTTATAGGAAAGTACACGCTCATAGGGAGCAACGCCCTCGAGAACTGTACTCATAAAGAGCATTGAATAGAACCACAGACGAACCTGCTCACGCATCTCTGTAACCCATTCAGCGGGGAAGTTCTTGCGCCATTCCTCTTTGTCATCGAAATAGCCGAAGGTTGAGAAGGGAACGATACCGGCGTCAAGCCAAACGTCACCGATCTCTGTAACTCTTGAAATCTCCTTGCCGCAGTGGGGGCACTTGATTTTGATTTCATCAATCCAGGGACGGTGCATTTCGGGAAGAGCGTCAACCAGCTCAGGGTTAACAGCCTTTTCTCTCAGCTCTGCCTTGGAGCCGATAACCGTAACATGACCGCAGTCCTCACAGGGATAGAAGGGCAGGGGCATACCGTAGTAACGCTTACGGGAAATGTTCCAGTCACCCATGTTGTTGAGCCAGTCGTTCATACGCTTGCCGTTTGATTCGGGTTCCCACTTTACCTTTGAAGCTGCTTCGATGAGCTTCGGGCGGATTTCATCTGTACGGATGTACCATGCGGGAACAAGACGGAAGATAACTTCTGACTTACAACGCCAGCAAACGGGATAGCTGTGCTCGTGGGGTTTAACTTTATAAAGTTTACCGGCTTTTTCAAGACGGTCGAAAACTTCGGGAGCGACATCGTGGCTGTCCTTACCTGTGAACCAGCCGAATTTGGGAAGGAAAATACCCATATCGTCAACGGGCATAATCTGGGGAAGACCAAGGCGAAGACCTAACTCATAGTCCTCAACACCGCAGCCGGGAGCGATATGAACAACGCCTGTACCTTCGTCAGCGTCAACATCTTCCCATGCAACAATCTTATGATCAAAGCCCTGCTGAGCCTCGATTTCGGGGAAGCAGGTTTCATAGTCAAGTCCTACAAGCTCTGAGCCCTTAAATCCTCTGATAACCTCAAGCTTATCGTCCTCAAGGTATTTGATAGCGTTCTTAGCGAGGATTACGTGCTGCTCGTCGCTCTTAACCTTTACCTCAACATAGTCGATGTCGGGGTTGACGGCAAGGGCTACGTTTGAAGAAAGAGTCCAGGGGGTTGTTGTCCATGCGATAATCTTGCATCCGAGAGCGGGAACGGGAAGTTTAAAGAACACTGAGTTATGAGTAAGCATCTTGTAGGAGCCTGTCATCTCGTGCTCTGAAAGTGATGTTCCGCAGCGGGGACACCAGGGCATGGGCTTGTATTCTCTCTGAATCCAGCCGTGGTCGTCGCAGACTTTCAGGAAATGCCAGATTCCGCCGATGTTCTTGTCTGTGTTTGTGTAGTAGGAGTTGTCCCAGTCCATCCACTGACCGAGTCTCTTTGACTGCTCAGTGATGATACCCGAAAAGTGCTTAACTCTGTCAACGCACTTGCGGGTGAACTTGTCCATACCGTACTCTTCAATGTCTTTCTTTGTCTTGAAGCCGAGCTCTTTTTCTACCTCAACCTCAACCCACAGTCCCTGTGAGTCAAAGCCGTTCTGGCAGCGGCAGTCGTAACCGTTAAGAGCCTTGTAACGAATGAAAATATCTTTAAGACTTCTGCCCCAGGCGTGGTGGATACCCATGGGGTTGTTAGCCGTTATAGGGCCGTCAAGAAAGCGAAAGCGTTCATGTCCTGCATTTTTTTCCTTAAGCTTTTTAAAGCATTCTTCCTTTTCCCAAAAGTCCATGACATCATGTTCCATTTGGATAAAGAAATTTTTTTCTGATTCAGCCAATTCGGTGACCTCCAAATCTGATTATAAATAATCATAACAATATGAGTATATTATACACACAGCAAAAAGCCAATGCAAGGAATTTTTGCCATACTATAGTATAAAGCTAATAAAAAACGCCGGAAATTTAATCCGGCGGTAAAATTATAGGTTTTCGAAGTTGATTTTCTTATTTTTAAAGTAATATTCCATGTCCCTTTCGCTTATTTCTCTCATTACTCGGCAGGGATTTCCGACGGCCACAACGTTTGCGGGGATGTCCTTTGTGACAACGCTTCCGGCTCCGATTACGGTGTTATCGCCTATTGTAACTCCGGGAAGGATGACAGAGTTTGCACCGATCCAGACGTTGTTTCCGATTTTTACGGGAATATTGAACTGAGCGGCATTTCTGCGAAGTTCCGGATGGATGGGGTGACCCGCAGTGGCAACTGTTACGTTAGGGGCAAACATGACGTTGTTTCCTATGAATATATCGTTGTCGTCAACAAGGGTTAAATTGAAATTAGCGTAAACATAATCTCCCATATGGGTGTTTATGCCCCAGTTGGCGTGAAAGGGAGGCTCAAGATAGCAGCCCTCTCCCATATCTCCCAAAAGTTTCTTGAGTATTTCCTCTCTTTTCTCTATTTCTCCGGGGCGAGTCATATTGTAATCGTAAAGTATTTCAAGGCACTCACGCTGTTTTGCTTCAAGTTCAGGATCGGTTGGATAGTAAACCTCACCGCTTTTCATTTTTTCGACTATATCCATATTTCTCTCCTTTCGGAAATTTTACACAGCAAATATAACATAGCTAAAAATTTTTTTCTACATGAAAACTGGAATTTAAAGAAAAAAGGAAAGAACAGTTAGCTGCTCTTTCCTTTTTAATATGTTTTATTTTGCCTGTCCTATATCTCTGAGATATTTTTTCTTCCAGGTTCCGGAGAAGTAGAAGATAACGGAGAGGATTGCCGCTACTACCCAGCCTACAGGCCATGACATCCAAATGCCGGTAGAACCCATAAAGGAGGCGAATACAAAGGCCAGGATAACTCTCAGCAGTAGGTCTGACAAAGTGGCTACCATAAAGCAGACCATAGAGCCGGCGCCTCTTAAAACTCCGTCCGCCATAAGCTTTATGCAGATGATGAAGTAGAAAGGTGAAACTATTCTGAAAAATTCCGTTCCGGCAGTTACGGCAGCTTCGCTGGCGTCTTTTATGAAGGCGTTTATCATGGGTTCTGCGCCGAAGAAGAAGACCAGGAAGAAGGGCAGAGCCACAACCAAAGCCATAAGTGAGCCTGCACGGAATCCGCTTTTGACACGTTCAGGTTTTCCTGCGCCGAGATTCTGTGAAGTGAAAGTTGAAAGACCGTTTGCAAGGGTGGTAAAGGATGTTATTGCAAAGGTGTTCAGCTTCACCGCTGCTGAATATCCGGCGATAACTGATGAACCGAAGCCGTTTACAAGTCCCTGAATGAAGATGTTTCCGATTGATACAAAGCTTTGCTGTAAGATGCTGGGAACTGCAATTGCTGCAATCTTTTTGAGCATCACAAAGGAAAATTTCGGAACTTTTCCCGTGCATTTTAATCCTTTTAATCTTAGAAACAGCGTTATAACTGCAAGGATGCAGGATATACCCTGTGCTATAAATGTTGCCCAGGCAACGCCTGCAACGCCCATGTAGAAGAACGCCACAAATATGTAGTCAAGTACTATGTTTCCCACAGATGAACCTATGAGAAAGTAAAGTGGCGTTTTCGAATCTCCCAGTGAAGTGAATATACCTGTTACCAGGTTGTAGATAAACAGAAAGGTGAGTCCCCAAACGTAGATGTTGAGGTAGAGCTTTCCGTCCTCAAAAATATTGTCGGGGGTCTGTAGCATTTTCAAAAGCGGAGCAGATGTAAGAAGACCTGCAACAGTTAAAACTACCGACAATACAAGACCTGATATAAGCGTTGTATAGGATGCGGTTTTAACTTTTTCGTAGTTTCCGCTGCCGAAAAACCTTGAAATAACCACCGTACAGCCTATGCTGCTGCCTACCGCCACAGCCATGAAAATCATGGTGATGGGGTATGAAGCTCCGACCGCTGAAAGAGCATCCTCACCGGCAAAAACACCGGCTATCATACTGTCAGCGATACTGTAAAGCTGCTGAAAGATTACGCTGATGAAAAGAGGTATTGAAAACCTCACAAGCACCTTACCGGGCTTACCTTCAGTCAGTTCTCTTCCCATTGAACATTCCCCCTTATTTAATTTCCAAACACACATTATAAACCCCGAGTAATCATTTGTAAAACCTAAAACATCGAAATTTGCTGATTTCTGCGTTTTGCATATTTTTGAAAGTGTATAAAGGCGTGATTTTTGGAACTGTAAATTTATGGAAATAAAAACCGCATACCATTTAGATATGCGGTGATTTTATCTATACTTAATTTTTTTGTTTTTTCTTAAGTTTGCCTTTAACTGCATTTAAGCCATTCTTCAAAAGATCACGGAAGGCTATAATAGTAATTATTCCGAAAACAATTGCTGCAATAAAGTTTACGGTTCTGGTCTGTGTAGCATAGATGTAATAGGCTATGCAGAAAAGTATAGTGGTAAAGATGAGCATTTTAAAGTCAAGGTGTATTTTGAAGTCCTTGCGCAGAAGGAAAAGACGGAATACAATCATGACGAGGAATCCGCAGAGAAGTGCGATGTTTGCAGCCTGAAGTTCCATATCTCCTACGAGCAGGTGGAAAAGAGAAACATTGACTACTGCGGCGGCCACAGTGGAGAAAAAGATGATACTGGTTTTCTTTTCCGCACTGAAAATATTTCCGAGGAAAACAGAGTATATATTAGTTACTGTAGCTAACAGATAAAGGGGAACAACATCATAAGCGGCGTTGTATTCTTTGGCGACCATAAACGGGAATATAACGCTTACGGCGGGTATCAGAACTACCGTACCGTACATAAGGAATTTTATGTAATAGTTTGAAGCGGTAGAGTAGAATTTTGATTTATTTTCTTTTTCGTTGCCCATGGAATAAACCATTTCCTGCCATGCCATAGAGAAGCAGTTAGAGGCAAGACCAAGTACATAGGTGAATTTTGCGGCAACGCTGTAAATTCCGTTTGCTTCAAGACCGAGGGTGTTGGAAATACCTACACGGTTATAGTTTGAAAGGAACCAGAAACTTGCAGAGTTAAGGCACAGGGGAAGGGAAAAGCGCACCATACTTGTAATCATAGCTTTATCGAACATGTCGAAAGACATATGTTTGATGAGCTTTATTCTGAATTCCATGAAAATAACCTGAAAAGCAAGACCGAGAATAAGGGCGATATACATGGAGTCAAGTCTCATGTCCAGTAAAATTATCATGATTATATTGGAAACGGAGTTTATAAGACTGCCTAAAATTCCTGAAATGGCAAAAACAGCATTGTAGCCGAGGCCTCTGACAACGTAGGAATAAACAGTATGCAGCATATAGGTAATACCGTAAAGGAATATAAGGAAAAGCATTTTTATATCCGTAACTATTCCAAGTACGCCGGCGCCTATGGTGTAAATCAGTACCGAACAGCCGAAAATTATAAAGCCGTTAAAGATAGCTTTATATTTTCCGTCCTTTTCGTTATAGTCGAACATATAACGCATTATGCCGGACCATATTTCCATGCATACTACAGGGGCAATGATATGTACATATGAAATTGATACATCATAATAGCCCATGTCGGCTGTTGCTATATAGTTGGTATAAATGGGAAGCAGGAAAAACGAAATAACTTTTGTAAGAACATTACCAACGAAGTAAATCGCAGAGGATTTAATAAATTTACCTATTGAAGCCATGATGTTCCTCCAACATAAAATTTTAAGCAATATATAAGCTAAGATTATGGTAAAGAAAAATTAACAGAAAATGAAAAAGATTTGAACAAAATTGTTTAATTTTTGGGATTAGAGCAAATACCAAACGATTATAAGCTTTTTCATTGGAAAAATCAAATTAAGTTTTAATCAAGCAAAAACTTTTAGGCAGGGGATAAAGAGAATTCCTCTGCCTAAAAGTAGATTAATTAATCAAGATTAAACTGTTCGCCGCAGCCGTATTTTTCGTATACATAATCGATGTCTTTATCTCCTCTGCCGGAAAGACAGACGAGAATAGAGCCGGTGCCCTTTTCCTCTGCATACTTCATAGCATACGCAAGGGCATGGGCGCTTTCGATTGCGGGGATAATTCCCTCATAGCGGCTGAGCATAAAGAATGCTCTCATGGCTTCGTCGTCGTCCACATATGTATATTTTACTCTGCCAACGTCGTGGAGGTAAGCGTGTTCCGGACCTACTGCGGGATAATCGAGTCCGCTGGCAATAGAATAAACGGGGAGGGGTTCGCCCTTTTCGTCCTGAAGCAGATAGCTTTCAAAACCGTGGAGAATTCCCTTCTTGCCGTAGGTGATTGAGGCGGCATGCTGGCCAATTCCGTGACCCTTACCGAGAGGTTCAACGCCGTAAATTTCAACGGGATCAGCAAGGAAAGCCGAGAACATACCCATGGAGTTTGAACCTCCGCCAACAGCTGCTGTAACAGCGTCGGGAAGTATGCCTGTCATTTCAAGGAACTGCTCTCTTGCCTCAAAGCCGAGAACTGACTGGAAATCTCTTACCATTTTCGGGAAGGGATGGGGGCCGACAACGGAGCCGATGCAGTAAATTGCATCCTTATATTCTCTGAGATAAGCGTCGAAAGCTGCGTCAACAGCTTCCTTAAGAGTTTTAAGACCGTGAGTTACGGGGATAACTCTTGCGCCGAGCATCTTCATGCGTACAACGTTGGGATGCTGTTTTGCAATATCGACTTCACCCATATAGATGTCGCACTCAAGTCCGAAATATGCGGCAGCAGTTGCAAGGGCAACGCCGTGCTGACCTGCACCTGTTTCGGCGATAATTTTTTTCTTACCCATATATTTTGCAAGGAGACCTTCACCCATGCAGTGGTTGAGCTTATGAGCTCCTGTATGGTTGAGATCTTCTCTTTTAAGATAAATCTGGCAACGGCTTATTTTTCTTGAAAGTCTTTCGCAGTGGTAAACGGGAGTAGGTCTGCCCTGGAACTCCTTGCGGATTCTTCTCAGCTCGCTTATAAACTGAGCGCTGTGGCAGATTTCCTCATAAGCCTCATCTATTTCCTTAAATGCGGGAAGAAGCTCATCCGGCAGGTACTGTCCGCCATACTCGCCGTATCTTCCGTCAGGTGTCGGAAATTCTTTAAGGTAATTGTCGAAATCTCTATATTTATTCATGGGAAAACTCCTTTTTGCTGACATTTTTTCTATTGTATTATATCGTATATTGTCGAAGTTTGCAATAGAGAAAAAACCGCCTCTTTTCCTACAATCATTTAGATTAGCGGCGGCTATTTCTGCAAATTTTACTATTTTAATGATAAAAAAACTGTGTTAAAATGTTTCTAAAAAGATTTTAGGGAGTGACAGATATGACCAAAACAAGAGTAGGTATTGTGGGCTACGGTAACCTTGGCAGAGGCGTTGAGCTTGCCGTAAGACAGAATCCTGATATGGAGCTGAAAGCTGTTTTTACAAGAAGAGCGCCGGAAAGCTTAAAAATTCTTACTGAAAGCGCAAAGGTGCTTTCCGTTAAAGATGTATGTACAATGAAAGACGAACTGGATGTTCTTATTCTTTGCGGAGGAAGCGCAACAGATTTACCCGTTCAGACTCCTGAGTTTGCAGAGAATTTTTGCGTAGTAGACAGCTTTGATACCCATGCAAAAATACCGGAGCATTTTGCAAATGTTGATGCCGCAGCGAAAAAAGGCGGAAATGTGGGAATCATATCTGTGGGCTGGGATCCCGGAATGTTTTCTCTTAACAGACTTTACGGTAATTGCATCCTTCCCGAGGGCAAGGACTATACTTTCTGGGGCAAGGGCGTAAGCCAGGGCCATTCCGATGCAATTCGCAGAATTGACGGAGTAAAGGACGCAAAGCAGTATACAATTCCCGTTGAGAGCGCAATGGAAAAAGTAAGAAATGGCGAAAACCCTGACCTTACAACAAGAGAAAAGCATACAAGAGAATGTTTTGTTGTAGCTGAAGAGGGAGCAGATAAGGCGAGAATTGAATCTGAAATCAAGAATATGCCCAATTATTTCTCCGATTATGATACAACCGTTCACTTTATAAGCGAGGAAGAGCTCAAACGTGATCACAGCGGAATCCCCCACGGCGGATTTGTTATCCGCAGCGGAGTTACCGGCGTAAACGGCGAAACAAGCCATATTGTTGAGTATTCATTAAAGCTCGGTTCAAACCCCGAATTTACTTCAAGCATCCTTGTTGCTTATGCAAGAGCGGCAGTTCGCCTTGCAAAAGAGGGAGTAACAGGGGCAAAGACTGTTTTTGATATCCCGCCTGCCTATCTTTCAATGATGAGTGGGGAAGAGCTTCGCAAGAAATTCCTTTAATTTGTATCTTATATAGAAACCAATGATGTAAAATACCGCCGATACGAATGTATCGGCGGTATTTTTATATCCGTGAGTTTGTACGGCAAAACAAACAAGAGAATCAACTTGGATATGTAAGATGTAACAAAAATAAGCTCCGCAACCTCAGGTTGCGATATATTCCAATATAAGTTGCTTGTAAAAAAACAGGGCATAGCTTATTATTGGAGTAACAAAAAACAGAGGAAGGGTTATGAAAATGACCTTTGGAGAAAAACTTTTTAAACTGCGCAGCGACGCAGGTTTTTCCCAGGACAGACTGGCGGAAATGCTGGAAGTTTCACGTCAATCTGTATCCAAATGGGAACGTGACGAAGCTATGCCGGACACGGATAAAATTGTACTTATAAGTAAAATTTTCTCTGTTTCGACAGATAGCCTTTTAAAGGATGAACAAGAACTGAAAAACGAAGTTGAAGAGGCTGAAGGGGAATTTGCACAGATGTCTGGTGATATCTTTTCACCTGAAAACATTCCAGTACAAGACAGTGCAAAACGCTTTGAACGTGGTTCTCTGATGGATTTCCTCGATGAAATTTTCAAAGTGATTAAAAGACATCTTTCTTTATTGGGGTTGTTTGTAATAATGTCGCAGATCTCCAATTTCTTTTATTCTTACTATAATGCAGCGTACGTTATGAGTTATAGCGATAATGCCGGGAAATCTATTTGGAGAATATTGTACAGTTCCTTGAGCACAGGAGCAACAGGCGCTTTACTCGGTATTTTAACAGGAATAATTTTGGTAATCTATGGTATCCATTTACATAAAAATGGAGGTGCGGATAATGAATAAAATATTTGTTGGCCTTATATTTTTCTTAGTAAAGCTTAATCTTAATTTATTTGGTATTCCCATTGTGATTTTCCCTGATTTCGTAGCTTTTATATTTATCTATTTTGGAATTCTCGAACTTTCAAGAACAACCCCTGTTTTTTCCAAGGCCCTGAAACCGGCAAGCTTTCTTATTTTCTATAACCTTATTACTTCGATTCTGTATATGATTCCGAGTATGTTATCAAATTATAGGTTTATTACTTTGTTCCAGCTTGTTTCAGAACTTATGCTGGTTTATATATTCTATATTGTTATAGTGGGACTCAAAGAGTATCAAAGCAAAGTGTCAATGCCTATAGAAACATCGGCGCTTGAAAAAAGATGGAGGCTCATAGCAATATTCGCTGTTGCATCACCCCTTTTCAGTTCACATTATTATGATCCTTCACTGTTCTCCCGTCTCATTAATGATAATATAGATAAGTTCACATATATGGCTCTGTGTATTGTGATAGCATCATTTGTATTTTCTGTTATCGAATGGTTTGTTCTCGTGTATTTCGCAGCTGAATTAAACAGAGTGAGAGCAACATATAACGCAAGCCGCTTTGCAAGATGAAATAAAAAACCATTGGGAATTAAGTTGTAAACCGAAAATCCCCCGGAATCCGAAAGGATACCGGGGGATAAATTCATTTAAAGGGATTTAAATGAAAAGTCTTATTTACGCTTTTTTCTTGTGATAACAACTGCTGCGGTTGCAGTTACAAGAAGAGCAACTCCGAAGGCTACACCAGCATCGCCGAGACCGGGAACCTGTGTTGAGTCATCTGTATTTCCGCCTGTGGAATCTGAAGTATCAGGCTCTGAAGGAGCGGCAGCATCATCTGTAGGCTCAGTGGGATCTACAGTATCAGTAGGTTCTGTAGTATCAGGGTCTGTGGGCTCAGCGGGGTCCGTAGGATCTGTAGTGTCGGGATCAGTTGGATCAGTAGGCTCAGTGGGATCAGTAGGCTCAGTGGGATCAGTAGGCTCAGCGGGATCCGTAGGCTCTGTGGTATCAGGATCCGTAGGATCGGTGGGATTTGTGGGATCCGTAGGATCTACAGGATCAGTAGGATCCGTAGGATCGGTGGTCATTGAAAGATCATCAAGTCTCCAAACCTGTGTTCCGTAGAAGGGGTTTGCTGTACCGATGCAAAGTCCGAGATCGGTAACTGCGAATACACGGCAGCCGTGGTTGTAGGGGTCGCCGAATCCGTCTCTGGTGATGGTTTCGAAATTATAACCGTCCTCAGTTACGAAAAGGTCGAATCCTCTCTCAGCCTGGCTGAGATACTTGCAGGTCTCTATGAAGTAATAGAGATTGTCAAGTGTATCCTGATTAAATAACTGGTCAAGATACTTAGTGATCTCTGCAGGCAGATATTTGCTTACCATCGCATAAACACTGTTGAGCTTCGTGAGAATCTCATAGAGCTTCTGAGTACTTGCAAGATCATTGATTCCGCCCTTGTTGAAAAGATCTTCAAGGCTGTTTATCTGTGTTGAAAGTGCGCTTACGCTAGTTGATGCTGAACGGGGAAGAGTAATTGCACCGTCTTTAACAAGATCAATCAATTGTTTAAGATACTTAATCTGTGTAGCCCACTCTTCAGGTGTGCGCTTAAGAATATCTCCGTTTGTGAACTGTACAAGGGGATAGGCAAGGCCGCTGATATCGAATGTACCGACGAAAAGTTTATCGTTATAAACTTCCATACGCCATACATACTGGTTAAGGTTGTCATCAAAGCCTGAGCCCATGTTGCCCTTAACTTCGGAGAAGTATTCATTAGGTTCGCCGATTACCATTTCAAAGTTCTCATCAGCGTCCATTCTCCAAAGGTTTACAGGAGATGCAAGATCTTTGTAAATGCCTTCAAAGTCCATTGAAAGTGCAGCGGGAAGAGCCACCATTGGATCGTTGTATCCGCCGATATAAAGGTGATTATCATAGACCATGAGGTTAGCTGCACCGGAACGGTCAGCTCCAAGACCAAAGGGATACTTTGCTCCGTCTTCTTCAGCACCGGCAAGAAGATAATATTCCCATGTTCCGTCTGCCTTTTCCTCGCCGCGGAAAAGAGCAAAGGACTGCTTGTTTCCGCCCTTACCTGTTACAACTGTTATATAGAGTTTTCCGTTAAAGGCGATCATATCCCAGATGGAACCGCCGAAAATAGCGTCGGTATAGTGGTATGCGGGATAGTCAAGAAGATCTTCCTGAGTGGCGATTGTCTTAAAGGAGCTTTCGCCTGCAGAGGGGGTTTCGGAAGCGACAATTGACGCACCAGTTTCGCTGATCATGCTTACTGCAAGCATTCCGTTAATAACAGCAATTGCTCTTATACCGGTGGCAATTGTGGGATCAGAAATAGGATCGGCTTCATAAACAGTTTTTGTCTCATCAGTTGTCGGGTCTATTTCAAGGAGGAAAGGAGTGCGTCCCGTTCCGACAAAGTAAAGCTTGTCGTTGAAAACGGCAGCCGAGCGATATCCGCCGTGAGTATCAGGACCTGCAACTATTTTTGTCTCGCCTGTGGTGGCGTGAATTTTAACAATTACCGATCTGTTGGCATCAGAGGGGTTGTTTACATCGTCGCCAACGTAGAGTGTACCGTTAAACAGAGTATTCATTATCGCTTTAAAAGCTTCAGCGCTTACTCCGTAGCTCTGTGACATGATTTTCAATGTCTGCCAGATAGCGGCATAGCAGGTTCCTACATAGACGTAGTCACCATATCCGGCTGCTGACCATGAATAGTTCTGTCCTCTGTCGTTTTCTCCTGAATCATATTCAATGAGTCCGTCGACTTCACCGAGACCGGCATCCTTATGTGATATCTTCTCGGCCTGATATGTGCCGGAAGGAGAAACCGCAATAGGTGCTGCGCCGCTGTCGGCGAAGACGGTAAGCGTACCGCAAACTATAACAATAGCAAGCAATACGGCGATAACCTTTTTGATTTTACTCATTTCACATTCCTCTTTTCTTTAATGAAGTATTTCGAATACCGCAACCTTATATTAACAATTATTTCATATACTGTCAATAAAATTTGCATATTTTGCACCTAAAACTTATTTTAAATAAGTTAAAATTAGTAATTTTATACAAAAACAATAAGAAATGCAAAATGAGAAAAAAGAAAATTAAATATTTAAAAATATGAATTTGATATAATTTTATCAATCTTTAAATTTATAAAAAAGAAAAAATATAGGTGTAAAATATTAAAATTTTTCACACCTATATTTCAATAATTTGTATTTATTTTTTGAAAATAATATTGACCTTTGGATTATTCGGCAAGTGCAACTTTCATCATAATTGCACATTCGACACGTTTTCTGTGAAGTTTGCAGCCAAGCTCATAAATTCCCTCTATGCTGCCTGTGGCGTGGTATGAGTTTGCTGAGCATCCGCCGCTGCAATAAAGTCTTGCAAAGCAGTCGTTACACTGGGGACGTGTATAGATGTTGCACATTTTGAAGCGGCTTCTTACTTCTTCGTTTGTAATGCCGTCAAAGACGTTTCCTAAAAGATAGTTTTCATCGCCCACGAACTGATGGCAGGGATATAAATCTCCCCAGGGGGTAACTGCAACGTACTCTGTGCCCACTCCGCAGCCGGCAATTCTCTTTGCAATGCATGGGCCGCCCTCAAGGTCTATCATATAGTGGAAGAATGTAAAGCCCTTTCCGTTCTTCTCACGGCGTACCATTTCAGCTGCAAGCTTTTCGTACTGGTCGAAAAGTGTGGGCAAATCCTCTTCCTTTAATGCATAGGGTGCATCGGGAGAAGCTACAACAGGCTCCATTGCAAGCTTTGTAAAGCCAAGATCTGCCATATGGAGAATGTCTTTTGTAAAGTCTGTGTTGTAATGGGTATAAGTACCTCTTATATAGTATTCCTTGTCGCCGCGGCGCTTGACCATCTCTTTGAATTTAGGCACAATAAGGTCGTAGCTTCCCTTACCGTTACGGCTTACTCTCATTCTGTCGTTGGTTTCCTTGCGTCCGTCAAGGCTTAAAACAACGTTATACATCTCTTTGTTAGCGAAATCCATAACCTCTTCGTCAAGAAGTACGCCGTTTGTGGTAAGTGTAAAGCGGAAATTCTTGTTGTGAATTTTTTCCTGTTCCCTTGCATATGCTACAAGCTGCTTTACAACCTCAAAGTTCATGAGAGGTTCGCCGCCGAAAAAGTCAACTTCCAGATTCTTTCTTGTACCTGAGTTGGCAATAAGAAAATCAAAAGCCTGCTTTCCGACCTCAAAGCTCATAAGGGAACGGTCTCCGCAGTATTCGCCCTCTCCGGCAAAACAGTATTTGCAGGCAAGGTTGCAGTCATGGGCAATATGAAGGCACATTGCCTTTATAACTGTGGGACGGTTCTTGAAATCTATTGCAAGATTTCTGTATGTATCCTCAGAGAAAAGCTTTCCCTCTTTTTTGAGAGTTTCTATATCTTCGAGAACTTCGGCTACATCTTCGGGGGTGACGCCCTCTTTTTCGCCGTAGCGTTCAACTATTTCCTTTGTGATTTCTTCGGGAGTGTGATTTTCGTACATTCCGATTATATCGTATGCAACTTCATCCACTGAATGGACGCTGCCGCTGTTGGGGTCAAGGACAATATTGTATCCGCCCATTTTATACTGATGTATCATTTTTCTGTCTCCTTAAATATATGCAGTAAAAATCGCCGCACGCCTCAGGGGCAGTGCGGCGATAATTTGAGTCCTTATTTCTTGCTCTTTTCGCACTGCTGGTTTGCAATGCCGCAGGATGTCTTGCAAGCGGACTGGCAGGATGTCTGGCACTCGCCGCAGCCGCCCTTCTTTGCGGATTCAGCAAGGTTTCTTGTTGCCAAAGTCTTTATTCTTTTCATGGATACACCCTCTTTCAAAATACTTTCATCTTATTGTAACGGATTTTACCCCTTGTGTCAATAATCAATAGCCTTTACAGAGCCTTTGAAAGCTCCTGAGGAGCCTTTTACCGAAACGCCGCAGCTGAGAAGCTCCTCTATTGAATTGATAACCTTATCGGTAAATCTTTCGCCGGGAGCGATAATTGGTATTCCGGGGGGATAGGCATAGATAAATTCCCCTGAAATTTTACCGGCGGTTTCACTGATTGGAATATCCCTTGAAGAAGCTGAAAGTGCCGCGGATATTTTAAGAACGGTCTCGATTTTCTCAGGTAAAGGGGAAAACTGCTTTGTGCTTTCCGACTTTAAAAGTGATGAATCAATTTTCGTGAGAGCTTCTTTAAGTCTGTTAAATCCCTCGTCGGTATCGCAAATTGATGTCATGGCGATTGCATAGCCAGAGGAAGCCATTTCCAGCTGGATTTTGTATTTTTTAAGGAGCAGTTCAGAAAATTCTCCGCCTGTAAGGGGAGAAGAGCAAAGGTCAATTACGATTTTGCCCATATCACGGGTAAACCCTTTTGGATATTCTTCCGGCAGAATTTTTATGACTTTGAGTTCTTCCATACTGCTGTAAAAATTCTTTAATCTGTTTTCGTAAAGCTCAAAAAGCTCTGCACCGTCATTTTTGAGGATATCAAAACAGCGGTCAATGCCTGCCATAAGGATATATGATGGACTGCTGGACTGAAAAATGGAAAGATAACGCTGCACGGGAAATTTTCCACCAAATTCGGTGCAGATGTGGAGAACTGCACTCTGTGTAAAAGAGGGGAGGGTTTTGTGAAGGCTTTGTATCACGATATCAGCGCCTTTTGAAACAGCGCTTTCAGGGAACATGGGGGAAAATCCGAAATGAGCGCCGTGGGCTTCATCCACAATCAGAGGAATACCGTATTTTCTTGTGACTTCGCTGATTTTTTCTATATCCGAAACAACGCCCTCATAAGTAGGTGATGTGATTATCAGTGCCGAAGCATCGGGATTTTCCGAAAGAGCTTTTTCTGCCTGGGCAGCGGTTATTCCGGCACAGATGCCGTTATGTGTATCGGTTTCCGGCATTATGAACACGCTTTCGCACTCAGTTAAAGCAATGGCATTATATACTGATTTGTGGCAGTTTCTTGCCGCAATGAGCTTGCCGCCTTTGGGAACACAGGCGCATATCGCTGAAAGTATTCCGCAAGTGCTTCCGTTTACAAGCAGAAAGCATTTACGGCTTTTATAAAGTTTTTTGCCCTTCTCCATTGCATCAAGGATTATCCCCTCCGGAGCGTGGAGATCGTCAAAGCCGTCAACCTCTGTTATATCTATTGTATAAGGGTTTACCATCTGGAGAAATTTTCCGTTTCGTTTATGTCCCGGCATATGCATGGGATAAATGCCGCTTTCGGCGTTTTCTATTAGACTTTCGTAAATACCCATTTTTCCCTCCGTAAAAGAAAAGCGGCACAGAAACCTGCGCCGCTTATATGTTTAAAATAAACTTAAACTGTGGAGATTAGTCCTCGTTCCAGCTGTACATCTTGCGAAGCTCTTTACCGACCTGCTCAAGCTCGTGCTCAGCTTCAATCTTGCGGCAAGCATTGAAGTGTGCTCTGCCGTTGTTGTTTTCAGCGATCCACTTGGAAGCAAATGTACCGTCCTGAATCTCTGTGAGGATCTTCTTCATCTCTTTCTTAGTCTCGTCAGTGATGAGGCGCTTACCTGTCTCATAATCACCGAACTCAGCTGTGTCGGAGATGGAGTAACGCATCATTGAGAAGCCGCCCTTGTAGATAAGGTCAACGATGAGCTTCATCTCATGGATGCACTCGAAATATGCATTCTTGGGATCGTAACCAGCCTCAACAAGAGTCTCGAAACCAGCCTTCATAAGAGCTGTAACACCGCCGCAAAGAACAGCCTGCTCACCGAAGAGGTCTGTCTCAGTCTCTGTGCGGAAAGTTGTTGTAAGAACACCAGCTCTTGCTCCGCCGATGCCGAGAGCATAAGCGAGAGCAATGTCAAGAGCGTGACCTGTTGCATCCTGATGGATAGCTACGAGGCAGGGAACACCCTTGCCTTCCTGATACTCGCTGCGTACTGTGTGACCGGGTCCCTTAGGAGCGATCATGAAAACGTCAACGTTTGCGGGGGGAACGATCTGACCGAAATGAATGTTAAAACCGTGAGCGAATGCAAGAGCCTTACCCTCTGTAAGGTAGGGAGCGATGGACTCCTTGTAAATCTTAGCCTGACGCTCATCGGGAACAAGAATCATAATAACGTCTGCGGCCTTTGCAGCTTCAGAAGCTGTCATAACTTTAAGGCCTGCTGCTTCTGCTTTAGCCCATGACTTGCTGCCTTCATAAAGACCGACAACAACGTTTACTCCGCTTTCATGCAGGTTAAGAGCATGTGCATGGCCCTGGCTGCCGTAACCTATAATAGCAACGGTCTTATCCTTTAAATAACCGAGGTTACAGTCTTCCTGATAATAGATCTTTGACATAAACAATCCTCCAAACAAATAAAGTGGCCATCGGTGCGGATTTTAAAACACCTAAGTCCTTACGAAGTATTATACCACTGTATAAATCTACGTCAATAGAAAAATAAGAAAAAATTTAACATTTTAACACTGTAATTCCCTAAAACATTTTAGTGTTAATTGACATGTAAAAAAACTGGGAGTAAAATTAAAATTAGCTAGTTCTCTCTCAAAAAAACATAGCTTTAAATGGTTAAAAAAGCTTTGACAAAGGGGAAAACAGCGTATTTATACGGAAGCGGTGATTGAGAATGAAGAAAATAAAAAAAGGGGAGCTGGACTCTCTTTGCATATACAGAGGGGTGCTTGAAAATCCTGCCGTAAAAGCTGCGGCGGAGCTTGCGTTATGTGACGATGAAAAAAAAGGTGAAAAGTACGGCGAGCTTTTCTGTGCCCTTGCTGATGCGGGAGCCGAAGAAAATCTTTCCGGATATATAGCTTCTCTGGTTCTTTCTGATGATAACCCATTTTCGAGAAGAAGTGCATTCGGTAAGCAGTGCAGCGACAGTCTTCTTGCAGGTGTATCCCATGACCTAAAAATTCTTCAGGAGCTTGCTAATGCAAGACCTGAGGATATGTATGAAAATGTACACAGTGAAAACCTGCCTCTTTGGAAAAACGGAAATGCTCCCGAACCTTTGGGAGAGGGGGACTGGAGCGCAGAAGCCAAGGAGCTTTGGGAATACCATAAGAAAAATTCCTACGGAGTATTTGCAAAATACAAAGCTTTTTCATGGCGTAACGGCAGCCTTGAGCCCATTGGCTGCACAAATCCCATAAAGCTTGAAGAGCTTAAAAGCTATGAGTACCAGAGGGGACTTGTAGTTGAAAATACAATTAACTTTATTGAGGGGCTTCCGGCAAATAATGTCCTTCTCTACGGCGACAGAGGTACGGGAAAATCCTCAACGGTTCACGCAATCCTCAACGAGTTTGCCGACAGAGGACTTAGAATGGTTGAAATGCCCAAAAGTGCAATCTGCCAGTTCCCTGCTCTTATAAAGATACTTTCGGCTCTGCCCCTTAAATTTATTGTATTTATAGATGACCTTTCGTTTTCTGCGGGAGATGATTCCTTTGCAGAGCTCAAAGCCGCTCTTGAGGGAGGACTTTCCGCAAGACAGGCTAATACACTTATATATGCCACATCAAATCTCCGTCACCTTGTAAGGGAGAAATTCTCCGACAGAGACGGTGACGACCTCCATTCTGGCGATGCACGTCAGGAGCAGATGTCTCTTTCCGACAGATTCGGACTTTCCGTAACCTTTGTAAACCCCGACAGAATGAAGTTCTACGATATCCTTGACGGAATTGCAGCGGACAGAGGCCTTGAGGTTGACAGTGAGGAGCTTCACGCCAAGGGAGAAAAATGGGCTCTCGAAAGAGGCGGACGTTCACCGAGAGTGGCAAAGCAGTTTATAAATGTAGTTGAAGCTTCAATAAAGAGAGGCCTTGACTGGTAAAGGAGAAAAATATGTCCCGAAGTTTTTTTGCAATGGTTTCGAGAATGAAATATATTACCCGCTGGGCACTTATGCGAAATACAGTGAGCGAAAATATAAGCGAGCACAGCCATGAGGTAGCCTGTATTGCCCATGCTCTTGCGGTGCTGGGCAATAAGCGCCTTGGAAAAAATTATAACTGTGAGCGGGCCGCTCTTCTGGGACTTTACCACGATATGCCGGAAATACTTACCGGCGATATGCCTACACCGGTAAAGTATTTCAGTAGTGGCACAAAGGAAGCCTACAAAGCTGTAGAGGACGCTGCCTGCGAAAAGATAATGACCATGCTGCCGGAGGATATAAAGGAAGAGTTTTCTCCCATGTTTTTTAAAAGGGAAGGGGACAAAGAGCTTTGGCGTATTGTAAAGGCAGCGGATAAAATCAGCGCTCTTATAAAATGTATAGAAGAGGAGAAGGCGGGAAACCGTGAATTTGTCTCTGCAAAAGCTGCCACTGAGGATGCTATCAGAAGTCTCGGAGTGCCTGAGGCGAATATTTTTACAGAGGAATTTATGCCGTCCTTTGAGCTTACCCTTGATCAGCAGGAATGAAATTTTAATCAGAAAATAAAAAGTTCTCATGACATTTGAAATCTGTCATGAGAACTTTTTTCATGAGTCGGTTTTATTGATTTTTGCTTCAGCTTTTTTATAATCGTTGTTCCATTTTTCGCTGTCAGCGTTGGGATTTTGTTCTATCGAATAGTTTTCTTTAATATAATCTCCGATATAACGGCTTGCCTTATTTGCACCGTATGCGTTAAGGTGGCCGGAATCATAAAAGTCGGTTTTTCCGTCTATACCAAGATCGTCATACAAGACATTTAAATCGATAATATCAACACCGTTTTCCTGTGCCCATTCTCTTTCTGCTTTCATGACACCTGCGACATTTTGATTTGTGTGTTCATAAGGAGCTATAAGAAGCAGCATTTTTGCACCGTTTTCGGTAATAAGTTCTTTCAGCGCGTTAAGAGCCTCCAGAGGAACAGCAGGAATATCAAGCTGATTTACTTTTTCGTAATCAATTTCGGATTTTTCAAAAGGCTTATTATCTGTAAGCAAAACAAATCCTTTATAGCTGTCAGCTTTCAGTCTGTATGCGGGATTGTAATCCGGCTTTTTTACCTCACGCCAGCGTGAGTGGTATTTGAGCACATTAAAATAATAATTTTCTCTTTGATCACTGGGGACAATTTCTCTTATAAGAGCTAATTTGTTAAGGGAAGGGCGAAGAGGGTCAATAGCATCGTAGGCAACGCCGTCTTTTGGATACTCATAGTCAACGTAGCCCATAAACCCTTCAACAATCACCACTTTCGGAGACTGAGTTTTAAAAGCTTCTTTAACATAATAATATGAAGCATTAAGGGGCTGCTGCTGAGTGGCGAGAACAAAAGAAGTGATATTATTGTTGTTCCAAATTTCCAAAGGATTCATAGTGCAGTAAGCATGGCTGGAGCCTACCGCTATTACATCTATTGAATTTTCAGGCATTTCATAAAATTCGTTGAGCTTTCCCATGTAGTTCCACGACCCGTCCACGGTCTTGCGTTCCACAACCATCGAAACGTAAGAAAAAAGCAGAGCGGCTATAACAACAAATATAGTTCCCCTAATCCAGCGGAAGATATTTTTATTTTTCATATTTATGACCATTCCTTTCCGCTGCGCTACAAGGCACCAAAGGGATATGAAATCTGGTACCTCTAACGCAACCAGACGTAATTTGTTAGAA
>CASEMN010000008.1 GCA_949289045.1 uncultured Oscillospiraceae bacterium | reverse complement strand
ACGCCTTTGAAACAAGCGAAAACTACTGACAGCAGACAATAAAAAATCCCTGCCTCAGCAATCTAAGAACTGAAACAGGGTTCTGCTATATTCTGGGGGGCAAGAGGCCGTGAGTTCAAGTCTCGCCACTCGGACCATTTAAACCTGTAGCCTTTGCGGTTACAGGTTTTTTCTTTTGTCAGCCTATGTTATCCAGCGGGCTGAAGCTTGAAAAATAGACCACGTTTTTTTGGCTTGTCAAGTGTACATACTTTTTCACCATTTCAAGGCTGCTGTGTCCCAAAATCTGCTGTAGAGTGTACATATTACCGCCGTTTTCCAGATACCGTGTGGCAAATGTATGCCGCAGCAAATGCGGGTGCAAACGAGGTGTCAAGCAGTCTTTTTTCAGTTTTATGGACAACCTTTCGATTATAAATACCTTTTAAGTACGATTCGTAATTTATTTATGAAACACAAAGCACCAATGAATGTGTTAAATTTACTCACACTTTCATTGGTGCTTATATCTCAGTCAAGTTGTATTTTCTCTATCATAGAATTTTTCTCGCATCATGCCTTTTTAGTTCGCATTTTGCTTGAGATTATATATAAAAATAGTATAACCGCAGCGGAAATATATAGTATACCATACTGGACAGGAACTGTAACTTCACTGCCAAAAAAAGAAATTGTATTGTCAAACATTTCGCGGATTGGCTGAACATTTCCACCAGGGATGATTTTTCCAAGTTCATTTATTGCTCCGCCCATAAAATGGTTTCTCAAAAGTACAGTACCATAAGTTCCCGGTATAAAGCTTACAAATTTCTGTATACCTTCGGAAAACTGAGAAATAGGCATATAAGCACCGCAGATAAAGCCGTACATTGATGAAATAAGAGTAGAAACAGCACTTACCGCTCCCTGAGTTGATACGAACTGCTCTACGAATGCAGCCAGAGATGTACCAAAAAATATACAGCCTAAGGCGTCCAAAGCTATAAATCCTATATCACCTAAAGTAAGATACCATCCTGTTGTTGCAAGAAAAGCTAAACATACTATTATGCCGCAGAAAATTACAATTGCCGTAGTTATAAAATTGGCTATGTAATAACTTATGGCTAAAGTGCTCTTTTTAACGGGCGTTACATAAAAATCATTGATCCTTCTGGTTACCTTATCCATAGCCATTATATTATTGGAGCAAAATGCTACCGTAACCGATGAAACACCTATGATTGACGACACAAGCCATCCGCCGGTGAGTCCATTTATAAGTTTTGAGGGAAGATTTATTCCTGGCGGAAGAGAAGATATAATGGAATCTGTGTAAACGCTGCGAAGAAAAGTAACGTATAAAATTAAAAGTATCACCGGAGTTATTAAGGAAGTAATAAAAGTAATCCTGTCCCTAAAATATATTTTTATATTTCTGCCTGTGAGCAGCATTAGGATTTTCATTCTTCCGCCTCCCTTAATTTTTTTCCTGTAACAGCAAGAAAGACATCATCCATTTTTCCTTTTACCACTTCAAAATCCTCAAACAGCTGTGGATAAGTTGTTATCAGATTTTTGGCATGAGCCGTACTTTCTGCCGCAATAACAAAACATTCGGCTTCCTCAGTAAAACGTATATTGTACCTTTCAAGCTCGCTTTTGTCCGCATCGTAAAGCTTTATAAAGTCGCCGGTATAACGTTTTTTCAATTCATGCGGTGTGCCTTCAGCGGCAACTTTTCCACTGTCAAGAATTACAACATAATCGGCCTGCGCTGCCTCCTCCATATAATGGGTTGTGAGAAAAACAGTCAAGCCCTTTTCTCTGCGCAGTTTATCTATTACATTCCACACAGCTTTTCTCGAATGAGGGTCGAGACCTGTGGTCGGTTCGTCAAGAATCAAAATCTTCGGATTATGTATAAGTGCCCTTGCTACATCAAGTCGCCGCCTTTGTCCACCAGAAAGCTTATTCATTGGTCTGTTCAGAAAATCACTCAATTCCAGCAAACTACTAAGCTCACATATTCTCCTATCACATTCTTCTGCATGAATCCCGTAAAGTCCTGCCCTGATTTTCAGGTTTTCCTTTCCGCTTAAAACACTGTCAAGGACAGAGTCCTGAAATACTATACCTATTTCTCCTCTGATTTTGTCGCTGTCTGCGTCGATATCCATATTATCTATTATCACTGTACCGCTGTCTCTTTTGAGAGTTGAGCACATAATAGAGATAGTTGTACTTTTTCCGGCTCCGTTAAGACCGAGAAAGGCAAAAAGCTCACCTTCTTTTACGGTGAAAGACAAGCCGTCAACTGCATGTACTTCTCCAAAATATTTTTTTAGATTCTGCACTTTAATTATATCCATAAATTCACCCCTTGATTATTTTATAAAGTCCAAACCCTGCTTCATAGAGCATAGCGTCGGCCTCTTCATCTGTAAAATTACATACTCCTGTAGCCTGCAAAACTGCCATTCCGTGGGAATAGATCCACATGTGATGATAGAGCCTACGTGCAGCATCAGCATCAATATTGAATCCGCTGCTTGCAGCTTCCACCACATGACCCATAGTGCTGTCAATAAATGCAAAAACCTCTTCGGATTTCACTGTTCCGTCACCGGACATAAAAAGCAGCTTAAAGAGATTAGGTTCTTCTCTGGCAAAACGTATATACGCCTTTCCGCTTCCTTTAAACGGAATCGGCTCTTTCATGCCTTCGAGCACATAGTTGTTAAAAAGCTTTTCCGCAGCCCTTATCGTTTCCCGATGAACTTCATCCATGCTTTCAAAAACAGTAAATATTGGTCTCGGCGAACTTTCAAGCTTTGCTGCCAATGAACGGGCTGTAAGAGCCTTTATGCCATTTTCTCTTACAATCTTAAACGCTGCTTCTATTATCTCTTCACGGGTAAACTTTTGTTTCGGCGGCATCATTCTCATCTCTCATTCTATTGAAAACATTAGTTTTAAAACATCTGTTTTCATTCTAACACGAAGCATTTTCTCTGTCAATATAAAAAATCAACCTGCCTGAGAAACGCAGGTTGATAACAATATAAATTAAATTATAATTCGCACTTTTCATCCCATTTTGTGCAAACAGGTTCAATATTTCACCTTTAAAACTGCACCAATTACATCGATTCATCTACCTTGATTATAAGCTGAGTATAGTTAAATTCGTCAATTTCCTTTTTCGCCACTATCTTTTCAAAAATAAGCTTTACTGCATTATATCCCTGCTCAAAAGGCTGCTGGCAGATTGTAGCTTCTATATCGCCGCTTTTTACTGCCTTCTCTATTTCCGGAGTGTCGTCAAAACATCCGATTCCGATTCTTCTTCCTGTCTTCTCAGCTTCCTCCCTGACAGCCCTAACCGTTCCCGAAACTCCGCCGGCAGTAATGTAGACAAAGCTTATATTACTATGGGATTTCAAAAACTCTTTCGTATTTACATAAGCTGTTTCATTATCATCCTGATTTTCTATAACTCCCGCTATATTTATATCGTTGCCGTGGTATTCAAGGTATGACCTTATGCCCTCAACTCGGCTCATATGTCCTTTATGATTGGCGCTTCCCGTAGCAATACATACCGATGCACCCTTTTTATTGAGAAGCCTTATAAGTCTTCCCGCTATGCGTCCGCTCTTGAGATAGTCGCAGCCTACATATGCGGTTCTTTTCGACTCCTCTATATCGCTTGAAACGGTAATTACACAAATTCCCTTTTCCGTAAGCTCATTGATTTTTTCCCGCACCTTTTCATCGTTTACAGGTGTAAGAATTAACGCTTTTGTATCTTCATCTATTTTCTCAATCGCCCTTAAAATATCTTCGCTTTTGTATCCCTTGATCTCACAAAGTGTCAGAATTATCCCGTAAGATGAATATTCTCTTTCAGCTTCAAAGAATCCCCTCTTCATTTCACTGAAAAAGTCGTTGCCGACGCTGTTGAGTATTACCGACACCTTTATGGGATGCTTTGAATAAACAAGAGCTTTTCCTATGAGATTTGGCGTATAGTTGTGTTCCTGTGCTATTTTGAGTATTCGCTCTTTGGTCTCCCTGTTTATGCCGTCCCTGCCTTTAAGCGCCCTGTCAACAGTCCCCCTGCTGACCCCTGCAAGACGGGCTATCTCCTTAACTGTTATAGCCACAAAAACACCTCCGTTTATTTTTTCTCTTGATTTTATTTACATGATGTGGTACAATATTTTATATATTTCGTGCACGTGCACGAAAACATTATAATATACAAAAAACATATTGTCAAGGGGTGTGCACCATAAAATGATTACCGAAGAAAACCGCCGGCTCCACAGAGAAAAAGGAGAGCAAACTGCCAAAAAGCTTAATGTTCTTCAGGCATCTTCCCAGCTTCTTTATACATCACGGGCTCTGCCTAAATACGGAATAAAAAAATACAACTGGTGGAACGAAAGTCTTCACGGCGTTGCCAGAGCCGGAATAGCCACAGTTTTCCCTCAAGCAATAGCCATGGCTGCCACTTTCAGCGACGATATACTTTTCCGTGTGGCTCAGATGATTTCCACTGAAGCCAGAGCTAAATTCAACTACAGCCAAAGTCAGGGCGACTTTGGAATTTACAAGGGCCTTACAATGTGGTCGCCCAACATCAATATATACCGTGATCCCCGCTGGGGAAGAGGCCACGAAACCTACGGCGAAGACCCATATCTTACTTCCATTTTAGGTGTAGCTTTCATAAAGGGACTTCAGGGCGATGACGAAAAATATATAAAAACCTCTGCCTGTGCAAAGCATTTTGCAGTACACAGCGGTCCAGAGCCCGAAAGACATACATTTAATGCA
Source organism: uncultured Oscillospiraceae bacterium (assembly GCA_949289045.1). Classification (GTDB taxonomy): domain Bacteria; phylum Bacillota; class Clostridia; order Oscillospirales; family Acutalibacteraceae; genus UMGS263. Next base: position 90,487 of record CASEMN010000008.1, on the reverse strand, counting down.
AAAGCTACTAAAAAGGATATGTTTGAAACATATCTTCCCGCCTTTGAAAAAGCGGTAAAAGAGGCAAAGGTAAGCGGCGTTATGGGTGCATACAACCGCACTAACGGAGAGCCCTGCTGCGCTTCCCCCACTTTAATGGAAAAGCTTCTGAGAAAAGAATGGGGCTTTGACGGATATTACGTATCAGACTGCGGTGCAATACTCGATATTGTTTTTAGACACAAGTATGAGAAAAATCCACTTAAAGGCGCTGCTCTCGCACTCAATAAAGGCTGTGACCTTGAATGCGGAGCACTTTACAGGCTCATCCCCCTCTCCTGCGCTTTTGGATACACTAACAAGGAAACAATCAGAAAATCAGTTGCAAGACTTATATACATAAGAAGTCTTTTGGGTATGTTCGACCCGGAATGTCCCTTCAACAAAATCGGCACTGAGGAAATAGCCAGCAGCGAACATGAAAACTTCGCTGTAGAGGTTGCGGAAAAAGGCATTGTAATGCTTAAAAACAACGGTATTCTGCCTCTCAAAGAAAATGCTCAGAAAATATTCCTTACAGGCTACAACTCAGAAAATGAGCTTGCATATTTAGGCAACTATGCCGGAAGTCCTTCAAGCTACATAAAGATGCACGAGGCTATACTTTCCTGCAACAAGGATACAGTTTATGACCAAGGAATACATCTTTATAATGAAAAAGAAAGCCCCGACCCTGATGCAGCGGTAAAGAAAGCCGAAAACTGCGACGTTATTATATTCTGCACCGGACTCGATTCATCAATTGAGGGTGAAGAGGCCGGCGGAGCTCTTAACGGAGGCGGCGGAAACATAGGTAAACAGGGTGACAGAATCACTCTTGAGCTTCCCGAAGTTCAGCAGCAGCTTCTCGACAAGCTGCTTAAACTTGGCAAAAAGATAATTCTCCTCAACTTCTCCGGCGGATGCATCAGCTTCGGCAAATATGCAGATAAGGTTGACGCAATTTTACAGTGCTGGTATCCCGGAGCCAAGGGCGGCAAGGCAATTGCAAATATCCTTTTCGGAAAAGTTTCACCCTCCGGCAAACTTCCGGTGACATTTTACCACGACATAAAGGATGTTCCCGATTTCAGGGATTACAGCATGGAAAACCGCACATACAAATATTTCCGCGGGAAAGTGGATTATCCTTTCGGCTACGGACTTACCTACACCGATTTTGAACTTACAGATAAAAACTTTGACGGCGAGAAGCTTACACTTTCTGTTAAAGTCAAAAACACAGGAAATATGGACAGCGACGAAGTTTTACAGCTTTATGTATCCTATCCTGAGACAGATTACAGAAACCCCATAAAATCACTCATTGCCGTAAAGCGTTTCGGCACTAAGGCGGGAGAGGAAAAGGAAATAGAATTCAGCCTCAAGGAATCCGATTTCTATTCCATAGATGACCACGGAAACAAGGTATTCCTCAAAGGTGATTTCACCCTTTCGCTTTTCGACGGTCAGAGCATTTCCGAAAATGCGGGAGTGTTCACAAACACAAAGGAGACGGCAATAATAGAAAAGTGCCCTATCTGATGGATATTATATAACAAAAAAGAAAGAGCGTAAACGGAAGAACAACTTTCCTTTACGCTCTTTTTGCTGTAATAGAAATGTAAATTATCTTTATATGCAGCCTGCTGTGTAGCTTGAAAGCAGACGTGTACACCGTAGGCACTTATAGTTGTTCCTTACCGCCAGTTCAAGTGCGGCTTTGGTGCAGCGTCACGCTGCCAAACTCAGTTTGCTTAGCCTGCGATGGAAACTACTTCATAACCGGCATCGGTTACGGCTTTGGTAAGAACCTCATCGCTTACATCCTGTGTAAGAGTTATAAATGCGGTCTTCTTCTCAAGGTCTACTTTTGCACTTACTCCCTCAAGGTCGTTAAGAGCCTTTTCCACTCTTGCGCTGCAATGTCCGCATGACATTCCTTCAATAAGCATTTTCTTTTCCATTTTTATTTTTCCTCCTTTAATTTCTATAGCTATGGACGAAACTGCCGCTGTGGGCTTTTCGCCGCTGTTTTTATTGCCGCTTGGCAATATTTTACTGTTTTTAAAGAATTTAAGTCTCAATGCATTCATTACTACACAAACAGAACTTAAACTCATGGCTCCTGCCGCAATCATGGGATTGAGCTTTAGTCCGAATACATTATAAAACAATCCTGCCGCTACGGGAATACATACGGCATTGTAAATAAGCGCCCAGAAAAGGTTTTCCTTTATATTCCTTATAACCGCTTTGCTGAGCTTTACCGCTGCAACAGCTTCATTGAGATCACCTTTCATAAGCACTATATCCGCCGACTCTATGGCGATATCCGTACCCGCTCCGATTGCGATTCCCACATCTGCCGCAACAAGGGCAGGTGCATCGTTTATTCCGTCACCTATCATGGCGGTAACGCCTTTTTCTTTAAGAGAGCTTACTACCCTTTCCTTATCCTGCGGAAGCACTCCTGCGGAAAATTCAGTGACACCCGCCTGTGAAGCTATTGCCTTTGCCGTAGTTTCATTGTCGCCGGTCAGCATCATGGTACTGATGCCCATTGACTTAAACTCCTCAATTGCTGCCGGACTTGTGGGCTTTATGGTATCGGATACCGCAATTATGCCTATTATCGTATTGTCATCGGCAAAGAAAAGAGGTGTTTTTCCCATTTCGGCAAGGCTCTGGGCTTTGGATTTTGAAACTTCCTCGAAAACACCAATCTCCTCCATATAAGCTCCGTTGCCGCCGTAGATTCTTCTGCCCCCTACAAGAGCTGAAATTCCGCGTCCCGCTTTCTGGGTGTACCCTTCTGCGTCTGGAATTGCAATATTCCTCTCCTTTGCCTCCTGTAGCACTGCTCCCGCCAGAGGATGCTCCGAAAGCTTCTCCACTGCGGCGCAGATTCCGAGGAATTCATCGGCATCAGCTTTAAGGTTTGAATTGATTATAATATCCGTCACAACAGGTTTGCCCTCTGTGATTGTGCCGGTTTTATCGAGAGCTATATTCTTTATGCTGTGAGCGGTTTCCAAAGCTTCGGCGCTCTTAATGAGAATACCCAGCTCTGCACCCTTTCCCGTACCGACCATAATCGCCGTAGGTGTTGCAAGTCCCAGAGCACAGGGACAGGAAATTACAAGTACCGATATACCTATGGACATTGCAAACTCAAATTCAGCTCCAGAAATAAGCCATATTATAACTGCTGCAATCGCAATGGTAATTACTGCCGGAACGAAAATCCTGCTGACTTTATCGGCGAGCTTCGCAATGGGCGCTTTCGATGAGGACGCTTCCTCCACAAGCTTTATTATCTGTGAAAGTGCTGTATCCTCGCCCACCTTTGAAGCTTTCATCTTAAAGTATCCGCTCTTATTTATAGTGGCTCCCGTGACTTTATCGCCGGGTTCCTTATCCGCCGGCATACTCTCGCCTGTTATGGCGGATTCATCCACTGAGCCGTTTCCGCTGATTATAACTCCGTCGGCGGGAATTGCCTCTCCTGAACGGACTATGAGTATATCTCCCACAGCTATTTCATCTGCGGAAATTATCTTTTCTTCACCGTCACGCTCCACACAAGCCGTTTTCGGCGCAAGGGAAATAAGCCTTGAAATTGCCTGACTGGTCTTGCCCTTGGCTCTCGCTTCTAAAAGCTTTCCCAGGGAAATAAGGGTTAGAATCATGGCAGCCGATTCAAAATACAAATCCATTGAATACTGCTCGATTATGTCATAATCTAAAACGGAAAATCCGTAGGATATTTTATATATTGCGTAAATTCCGTAGAGCACAGAAGCGCCCGAACCTATTGCAATAAGTGAATCCATATTAGGTGCGCCTTTAAACAGTGAACGGAATCCGTTTTTAAAGTAATGGAAATTTACGAACACCACCGGAACGCACAAAATGAACTGAGTAAATGCAAAGGTCATGGCGTTATTGACCGAATGGAAAAATGACGGAAGCGGAAAGCCCATCATATGGCCCATTGAAATATAGAAAAGCGGAACAGTAAATATTATGGAGATAATGAGCCGCTTTTTCATATCGGAAATATGCTTTTCAACCTCTGAAATCCCCTTTTTGGCGGAAACGCTTTTACTCTTTTCGCCGCTGCTCTGAGGGCTGGCTCCGTATCCACCGCTCTCAACCGCTTTCACAATTTCTCCGCTGTCTGTTTTGCTCTCATCATAAGTTACGGTCATTGAATTAGTAAGGAGATTTACCTCCGCCTTTTCTACTCCCTCAACACCGCACACACTCTTTTCAACATGAGCGCTGCAAGCTGAACAGGTCATGCCTGTTACAGTATATTTTTCAGTTTTCATATTATCACCTGCCGTTATGTTTATTTTGGATTTTTAGGGGTAATATTTCTATAAAATCACTCGTTTCCGTCTATGACAGTAAAGTGATTTTGTTTGCCGGAAAAGTGCTAAAATCCAGCTCCTTATTATTTCAGTTCTTTATAATACAATCGGTCTGTTCCATTTCCGTAATTGGTTATATCTTTCAAATATCGGTATCCGAATTTTTCATATAAACCAATATGTTCCGACGGAATATAGGTTCTTGCAAATCCACATTCTTTTGCATATTCATTTGCAAAATCAATCAGCTTTTCACTAATTCTATTGCCGCGATAATCTTCCGTCACAAAGACACTTGATATCCATGGATATATTTCAGGTAACGGATAATAGTCCGTCTTCATAATAGAAGCCATTCCCACAATTTGACCATTTACTATTGCTGCAAACGGAGTTTCCCAATCAGTAAACGCCCATGCCTTCAGTATTTGGAGCATATGTTCTCTTACTTCTTCCCAAGAGAAATTTTCCACAAAATTAATCAGTCTATCTGCTAAGTCTGTGTTTTTATCTACCTTTTTAATCTCCAATGCATCAATACTGAAATCCTTACAGGTCATGTCCGTTACCGTACATTTTTCAGTTTCCATATTCTCACCTGCCGTACTGAAATTTATCAAACTTCTCTTATGGGGAAATACATATAGCCCTTTCCTGTTGCCGGGTCGGTATAATCGTGAACTGCTCCCACCAGCGAAACACCCTCCTCTTTCATTTGTCTGAGGGTATCTTCAAATGCTCCGTTATTGCTTTCAACAACTATATATTCAAAACCAGGTATTGTCCATTTTGTCCATCCGTCAGGGGCCTCGGCATTATCGTCACATTCCACTCCTGCCAGATACAAACCTTTACTAAAGCCATCTTCCCAAGGTTTATACGAGTGAGAAATATCGGACATAGCACCCCATATTCCCACAATATTCCCCTTTGTGTCTCTCTTTGCCAGATGTGCTACTTCACTAAAATGACTGTTTGCATCATCCCATAATTTCTGAATAAAACCTTCACCGTCTAAAGTCGAGCCCATTTTTCCAATGACGGCAAACGCTTTCTTTATTACTTTAACCATTATTAATCTTCTCCACATCACAAAGTCAAAGCGGCGCATTAATCTGCGCCGCCTCAAAACATCTTTTTCAGTTTAAGGGGACGCTCATGCCTTCTTTTCGTAAACCTTTACATAGTCCACGAGGAATTCATAGGAAGTGTTTTTATCGTTTCCTTCAAGGCTTCCGCTCCATGCTGTGACAAGCTCGCCCTTATCATTGAACTCCTGACCGGGATAAACCTTGCCGTCCTTTGTTGTGCCGGATACTTCGCATGAAAGTATTATATACTCTGCCACATGGGAAACGTTATTATACAACTTTGAAGAATCCTCTTTATCCGGTGTCTGGCTTACCCTCCATGTCTCAATTCCGTCAATGTAGAAAATATACTCATTCTCATTCCACTCTAAGCCGTAGGTGTGATATGTATCGTATAAATCTTCCATTGAAAAATGCTTTGAACCAAGGCTCTTGAGATTGTCGCCGTAGCCGTCTATATGTATCGCATGGGTTACGCTATTCTGATAATCCGGATCTTTCATGTACATATACATGGACTCGAATATATCGACCTCGCTTCCGTCAGCTCCGCTGCCGGGAACATCGTCTTTAAAATTATTGACAGGCATCAGCCAAAATGCAGCCCATGCACCGTAGATTTTCGGTACTTTGCATCTCGCCTCAAAATATCCGTACTTCTGTGAAAAGCCTGTGGCTCCGTTTCCCTTTGCAGTGGATTCAACTGCTCCCGTATACCAGCCACTTCCAAGCTCGCCGTCCTCACGATACTCTATCGCTATTCTGAGATTTGAGTCCTTTACGCTTACAGCATCGTCAATCCAGTAGCCGCCTCGCCTTTCTCCGCCCTCATCACAATAAGTCCATACCTTTGTGTCCAGAGCATTGCCGTCGAAATTATCCTCAAAGGTCAATTCATATCCCGAAAGGTCAATTTTATTGCTTTGAAGTTCCTTCATGTATACAAGGTCCTCGTCTGCTCCGCATCCGGAAAACAGCACAGACAAGGCACATACACACGCAGCGGCGGAAGTTGCTATTTTGGCAGCTTTACTTCTTTTCATTAATATATCCTCCGATTTACAGTTTTAACTGCTATTATGTTTTTTACAAATCTGTTTTTCTGATTTCAGAATTATTATATCATGGATTTGATATTAAACAAGTTAGTCTTAACAAATTAATTGTATTTTTTATAAATTTAAGCAAGATTTCAATAAAAGAGTGAAATTTATTATTGAATGAATTCGAAAATGTGATAAAATTTATTCTGTAAGTTTATTTTGCTTTTTTGTGGAGGTATATTTTATGGAACTTAAACTTCGTCCAAAAGAGGAATGTATGTTTGACGAGATTTCTCTCGGTGAAATTATGCTCAGACTTGATCCGGGCGATGCAAGAATTAAAACTGCCCGCAGTTTCAGAGTATGGGAAGGCGGCGGAGAATACAATGTTGCAAGAGGACTTAAAAGATGCTTCGGCCTTAAAACCTCAGTTGTAACAGCTCTCGCAGACAACGAGGTCGGCAGACTTGTTGAGGACTTTGTATACCAGGGCGGCGTGGATGCTTCACTTATCAAGTGGTGCAAATATGACGGAATCGGCAGAACTGTAAGAAACGGCCTTAACTTTACTGAAAGAGGTTACGGCATCAGAGGCGCAGTAGGCGTTTCAGACAGAGGCAACACAGCTGCTTCTCAGCTTAAGCCCGGCGATATTGACTGGGACTACATTTTCGGCACTCTCGGAGTAAGGTGGCTGCACACAGGCGGAATTTTCGCAGCTCTTTCAGAGACAACAGCTCAGGTTGTAATCGAGGCTGTCAAGGCTGCAAAGAAATACGGCACAATCGTTTCCTACGACCTTAACTACCGTCCCTCACTTTGGAACGATATCGGCGGAATCGAAAAGGCAAGAGAAGTAAACAAGGAAATTGCAAAATACATAGATGTTATGATAGGCAATGAAGAGGATTTCACAGCCTGCCTCGGTTTTGAAATTGAAGGCAACGACGAGAACCTCAAGGAGCTTAACATCGACGGATATTTCAAGATGATAGAAAAGGCCGTTAAGGTATATCCCAATTTCAAGGCAGTTGCCACAACACTCAGAACTGTTAAAACAGCGACAGTAAACGACTGGAGTGCAATCTGCTGGGCTGACGGCAAGATTTACAGAGGTCTTGAGCTTCCCGGCCTTGAAATTTACGACAGAGTCGGCGGCGGCGACTCCTTTGCATCAGGTCTTATTTACGGACTTATGGAAACAGGAGATCCTCAGAAAGCGGTCAACTACGGCGTTGCCCACGGCGCACTTGCAATGACAACTCCCGGCGACACCTCCATGGCAAGCCTTAAAGAGGTTGAAAGAATAGTCGGCGGCGCAGGCGCAAGAGTTCAGAGATAAAAAATTCAAACTCAACAGAAGGAGATAATATACAATGGATAAAGAAAAAGTAATTACCAGAATACTTGACGCAGGTATTGTTGCCGTTGTAAGAGCTGATTCAACAGACACTGCAAAGCGCATTACAGAGGCCTGCATCGAAGGCGGAGTTGCTGCAATCGAGCTTACATTCACAGTTCCCGGAGCTCAAAAGGTTATCGAAGAGCTTGCAGCTACATATTCACCTGAGGACATCATCCTCGGAGCCGGTACTGTTATGGACAGCGCAACTGCAAGAATCGCAATGCTTTCCGGCGCTGAGTACATCGTAAGCCCCTACCTTGACCTTGATACAGTAAAGATGTGCAACCGCTACCGTGTACCGATTATGCCCGGCGTTATGAGCGTAAGAGAATGTGTAACTGCTATGGAAGCAGGCGCAGACATTCTCAAGGTATTCCCCGGCGATCTCTTCGGACCCAAGATCATCAAGGCAATTCACGGACCCATCCCCTATGCTAAGATGATGCCCACAGGCGGCGTTGACGTTGACAACGTTGCACAGTGGATTAAAGCCGGTGCTGTTGCAGTAGGCGCAGGAAGCTCACTTACAGCAGGAGCTAAGGAAGGCAACTACAAGAAGATTACCGAAACAGGTAAGCTTTTCGTAGAGCGCATCAAGCTTGCAAGAGCTGAAATGGCTGGTAAATAAGAATAACAGAACGATCCCCATGTGTCCATTCACATGGGGGGTTATTTTTTAACTAAAAATTTAGGAATTAAGGTAACCCCCGAACTGCACAGGAAACCTCGCTATATTGTAAAATACGATGGGAGTTCAGCAAACGGACAATATTATATTTAATCTGCCAGTACATACGTGAATTAAAAGAAAAAATAGACTTATTGAAAACAATGCTGAAATTAAACAAGCAATATATAAAAGAAAAACCCGCCTGAAATTCAGACGGGTTTAATCTTTTCTGTGAAATTGTATGAGTATTATTAATTACTTAATAACTCTTACTCTGAGAACACCATCAACTGCGCTGATAGCTGAGATAACTGCATCGGTTACATCGCCGTCGGTATCAATTGCAGTGTAAGCATAAGCCTTTCTTGACTTGTTTACCATGTTATCGATGTTTACTTTTTCGGCAGTGATTGCAGCGGTAATCTGGCTGATCATTGTAGGAACATTGCGATGAATTACGCAAATTCTTGTTCCGTTTACTGCGCCAAGCTCAACAGCGGGCATATTGACGGAGTTTTTGATTTCACCTCTCTCAAGGTATGCCTTAACCTCATCAGCTGCCATTCTTGCACAGTTGTCCTCAGACTCAGGTGTTGATGCACCAAGGTGAGGAATTGCGATAACTCCGTTTACTCCAATAAGGTCATCGGAGGGGAAGTCTACAACATAAGCTGCTACTTTGCCTGTACCGATTGCCTCAATAAGGTCTGCGTTGTTTACAAGTCCGCCTCTTGCAAAGTTAAGGATTCTGACGCCGTCCTTCATCTTTTTGAGGGTATCAGCACATACAAGATTCTTTGTCTCATCGGTAAGAGGAACATGAACTGTAATATAATCGCAGTTTTCATATATCTCGTCAAGAGTCTTTGCATGGTGGATTGAGCGAGAAAGATTCCAAGCGGCATCAACTGAAAGATAGGGGTCATAACCGTAAACTTCCATACCGAGGCTCTTTGCTGCGTTAGCTACAAGGATACCGATTGCACCAAGTCCGATAACTCCAAGCTTCTTGCCGCTGATTTCTGGACCTGCAAAAGCAGACTTTCCTTTTTCAACAAGCTTGCCAACAGCATCGCCTTCACCTTTAAGGGTCTTGCACCAGTCAATTGCAGGTACAATTTTTCTTGAAGAAAGAAGAAGAGCACAGATTACAAGCTCTTTAACTGCGTTTGCATTTGCACCGGGTGTATTAAAAACAACAACACCCTTTTCACTGCAAGCATCGATCGGAATATTATTTACGCCGGCGCCTGCTCTTGCAATGGCAACAGTCTTTTCAGAAAGCTCCATTTCATGCATTGAAGCAGAACGAACCATAATTGCATCGGGGTTTTCCATTTCGTTTGCACAGGTGTAAGCGGCAGGATCAAGACGTCCGAGACCTACCTGTGAAATTTTATTTAAAGTTAAAATATTATACATTTTAATCACTCTCTCTGTATTGATTAAATTTTAATCAGGCGTTTTCCTCTTCGAACTTCTTCATGAAAGCTACAAGCTTTTCAACACCCTCAATGGGCATTGCATTGTAGATAGAAGCTCTCATTCCACCAACTGTTCTGTGACCCTTAAGGTTTACAAATCCCTGAGCCTCAGCCTCTTTGATGAACTTTGCATTGAGCTCGTCGCTGTCTGTTACAAAAGGTACGTTCATAAGTGAACGATCCTCAGGAACAACTGTACCTCTGAACATCTTGCTGGAATCAAGGAAATCATAGAGAATCTTTGCCTTCTTCTCGTTTCTCTCCTTCATCTTCTCAAGTCCGCCGAGAGATTTGATCCACTCGAGAACGAGTTTGCAGATGTAGATTGTATAGCAGGGAGGAGTATTGTAAAGTGAATCGTTATCAGCCTGTACCTTGTAGTTCATCATTGTGGGAGTGATATCTCTCTGCTTACCAAGCATATCCTCACGGATGATTGCAATTACAAGACCTGCGGGAGCAACGTTCTTCTGAGCTCCGCCGTAAACCATTGCGAACTTTGTAACGTCAAGGGGCTCTGAAAGGAAGCAGGATGAAATATCAGCAATAAGCGGAACATCGCCTGTATCGGGAAGCTCATGGTAAACTGTTCCGTAAATTGTGTTGTTCATGCATATGTATGCATAGTCTGCTTCGGGGTCGAAATCCTCTCTCTTTGTCTTGGGGATATATGAGAAGGTCTTATCCTTTGAAGAAGCTACAATTCTTGCCTCGCCGTATTTGCAAGCCTCCTGGTAAGCCTTGTTTGCCCACTGACCGGTGATGATGTAATCAGCTTTTCCGCTGCCGTTCATGAAGTTAAGAGGAATAGCTGAGAACTGTGCGGAAGCGCCGCCCTGAAGGAAGAGCACTTTATAGTTGTCAGGGATATTCATGAGCTCTCTGAGAAGAGCTTCAGCGTCCTTGATTATCTTGTCGAAAACCTTCGAACGGTGGGACATCTCCATAACTGACTGACCGCTGCCCTCATAGTCGAGCATTTCGGAAGCTGCTTTTTTAAGCACCTCCTCAGGAAGCATGGAAGGACCAGCAGAGAAATTGTAAACTCTTGACATAATGTAAAACCTCCGGTTTTAATAATTGTTTCGCAAAAATATAATATGCGCTTTAAAAGATAATGATTTTGCGCGTTGGATTTATTATAGGCTTTTTACTTCGCTAAAGTCAATAGATTGTTAAAGAATTAACAGCAAAATTTAAGTTTTTTTTGAATTTTTCTTTTACTTGTTTATGTTTTTAACAATCTTATTGCGATATACTGCTTATTAATTCTTCTTCAGCAAAATACTCCATAACCTTTTGCTCATCGCCTGCCTGAATTTGTATTGTTGTCTGTCAAAATCCAAAATCTCGATTTCTTATTTATGCATAAAAAGATTGTAAATTTATCATTTTTATTATACAATATATTCAAATTAATTTTTCACAATTTTAAACTGTACAGCGGAGGTAAATATATGACAGTTGAAAAAATAAAAGAACTTCTTTCAGCACAGGTTATCTGCGGTGAGGAAAGCCTCAGCCGTGATGTGCATACAGCCTGCGGCAGCGACATGATGAGCGATGTTTTGGCTTTTGTAAAAGATCAGGCCGTGCTCCTTACAGGTCTTGTAAATCCCCAGGTTGTAAGAACCGCCGAAATGATGGATATGTGCTGCATTGTGTTTGTCAGAGGCAAAAAACCCGACGACTCAATAATCAATCTTGCCCGTGAAAGGGATATTGTGCTTCTTTGCACAACCTGCGAAATGTTTACCTCCTGCGGAATCCTCTACCTTAACGGTTTAAGAGGAGGCAGCGGAAAATAATGAATTCAGTAAAGCTTCACTATGATGTACCGGGCGACGACTTTACCCGTGCCGGAGAAGCCTCCGGCTGCGTTAAAAAAATGCTCAAAGAGATAGGTCTTGAGCCGGATATTATAAGAAATGTTTCAATAGCAATGTACGAAGCGGAAATAAACATGGTAATTCACGCCGGAGGAGGACGTGCCGACGTTGAAATAACCCCCGATTACATAGAAGTTATCCTCTCGGACGATGGCCCCGGAATAAAGGACGTTGAGCTTGCCATGCAGGAGGGATATTCAACCGCCCCCGATAACGTCCGCTCTCTGGGCTTTGGAGCAGGCATGGGTCTGCCAAACATTAAAAAGTACAGCGACGAAATGAAAATAGATACCGAAATAAACGTAGGCACTACAATTACCCTTAAATTCTATCTTCATTAACTCCACGGAGGTACAAAATGGATAAATTTTTCCATTCAGTCCGCCTTGATGCGGAGAAGTGCAAGGGCTGCACCAACTGCATCAAGCGATGCCCCACGGAAGCTATCAGAGTACGTGCCGGAAAGGCAAGCATCATTTCCGAAAGATGCATCGACTGCGGCGAATGTATAAGAATCTGTCCCCACCACGCTAAGCGTGCACAGACGGATCCCTTTAATAAAATCCTCGAATATAAATACAGAATAGCGCTTCCCGCCCCCACCCTCTACGGTCAGTTCAACAACCTTGAGGATGTGGACTATGTGCTTACCGCCATGAAATCCCTTGGATTTGACGATGCTTTTGAGGTCTCCGCCGGTGCGGAGCTTATAAGCGAAGCCACAAGGATTATGATGAACAGCGGTCAGCTTAAGCGTCCTGTTATTTCCTCAGCGTGTCCTGCTGTGTGCAGGCTTATAAGGGTGCGTTTTCCAAAGCTCATCCCCCATGTTCTGCCCCTTACCTCCCCCATGGAGGAGGCCGGAAGGATAGCAAGGGAAGAAGCTGTGAAAAAAACGGGACTAAAACCTGAAGAAATTGGAGTTTTTTTCATAACCCCATGTCCTGCGAAAATAACAGCGGCAAAATCTCCTATATGTCTTGATAAATCCAACATAAACGGAGCTTTTGCAATCAAAGACCTTTATCCGGTACTTTTCCAGATAATGGATAAAATTGAAGAGCCGGAACCTATGAAAAAATCCGGACTTATAGGCGTTAGCTGGGCAGGCAGCGGAGGGGAATCCTCCGCTCTTATAAGGGAGCAATACCTTGCTGCCGACGGAATAGAAAATGTCATAAAGGTATTAGAACAGGTGGAAGACGAAAAGCTCAATGACCTTGACTTTATTGAGCTTAACGCCTGTTCCGGCGGATGCGTGGGAGGTCCTTTGACTGTTGAGAATCCATATGTTGCAAAGGCGAGAATACAAAAACTCAGAAAGTATCTGCCCGTTTCCTGCAATCATCTTGAAAAGGGAGAAGTACCTGAAGAGATGAAATGGACTAAACCTTTAGAGGGGCTTTCCGTTCTGCGTCTCGCTGATAATGTAATCGAAGCCATGACAAGACTCAATGAGCTTAACGAAATACACTCCGCTCTCCCCGGCCTTGACTGCGGAACCTGCGGTGCTCCCTCATGCCGTGCATTGGCAGAAGATATTGTAAGAGGTACTGCAAGCATAAACGACTGCGTTTTCAGAATGGGAGAAAATATGGACGACAAGGAACGGGAAAGCTTTATGCCTGCGCCGTTCAGGCACAACACACAGGAGGAATGACAATGACGGTCAAAGAATTGGCTGAAAGTCTGGATTATAAAATTATAACAGGAGGCAAGGCACTTGAAAATGAAGTTACAGGCTGCTACTGCGGAGACCTTTTAAGCTGGGTAATGGCAAAAGCCCAAAGCGGTGACGCATGGCTTACTGTAATGGGCAACGTCAACAGCATAGCCGTCGCTACACTTACCGACTGTGCCTGTATAATATTAACTGAACTTGCTCCCCTTGACACCGACGCCCGACTTAAAGCGGAAAGCCACGGCATAGCGATTTTAACAACTCATAAAAACTCCTGTGAGGGAGCTGTGGAAATCTGCTCCCTGCTGCAAAATGAATCATGAGTTTTTTTTACGACTTTCATCTTCACTCCTGTCTCTCCCCCTGCGGCGATGACGAAATGACTCCATTTAATCTTGTTAATATGGCAGCTCTTTTAGGCTATGACGCCATAGCCCTCACTGACCACAATTCAGCCCTTAACTGTCCGTCAGCTTTAAAAGCAGGAGAAAAAGCGGGCATAACAGTCATACCGGGAATGGAACTGTGTACCTGTGAGGAGATTCATACAGTCTGTCTTTTTGAAACTTTAGACGGAGCCGTAAGTTTTTCGGATTATGTAAGGAGCACTTTGCCGAAAATTGAAAACCGACCTGAAATTTTCGGTAATCAGATTGTGACGGACACGGAGGATAATCCCATTTCCCGGGAAAATCTGCTTCTGACAACCGCTTCGTCAATCTCCATAGGAGAGGTTTCTGATTTAGTAAAGGAATATGGCGGAATATGTTATCCTGCTCACATCAACAGAGCTTCTTACAGCATTATTTCCGCTTTGGGAGATTTTCCCCCAGAATACGGCTTTAAGTTTGCAGAGATAACCGAAAAGGGAGACAAAAATGAGTTCAGGGAAAAATATCCAGTTCTCAAAAGTGCAGAGTTCATAGTTTCGTCGGACTCCCATTATCTCGAAAATATACCCGACCCAAAATACAAACTTCCCTGCGGAAATTCCGTAAGGGAGATAATGGAATATTTTAGGGGAAGATGAACTTATTTAGAATTTAAAAAGATGCAAAAGAGCTGTCCAAAAGGACAGCTTTCTTTTACTATACAAAAACAGGGAAAAGCAAATGCTTTTCCCTGTCGCTTAATGTTTAATTATTCAGCGTCTGTTGCCTCTTCGGCTGCTTCCTCAGCAGGAGCCATAGCCTCTTTCATTGAAAGGCTTACACGCTTCTTGTCAAAGTCGATGTTTGTGATCTTAACCTTAACAACATCGCCGCCCTTAACAACATCCTGGGGCTTCTCAACATGCTCTGTTGAAAGCTGAGAAATGTGGATAAGTCCGTCAATGCCGGGGATAACCTGTGCAAATGCGCCGAAAGCTGTGATGCCGACGATCTTAGCGTCAACAACTGTGCCAACGGGATAGTCACGGCGAAGGATCTCCCAGGGATTGTCCTCAACCTTCTTGTAACCGAGAGAAATCTTCTTGTTCTCTCTGTCAAGAGCCTTGATGTAAACTTCAACTGTATCGCCGACATTTACAACCTCTGAGGGATGCTTAATGCGGTTCCATGAAAGCTCGGAGATGTGAATCATTCCGTCAACACCGCCGATGTCTACGAATGCACCGTAAGATGTAAGAGACTTAACAGTACCTGTGTATGTGCGTCCCTCTTCAGCGTCTGCCCAGAAAGCTTCCTCAGCAGCCTTGCGCTCTTCCTTAAGGACAGCTCTGATTGAACCGACAGCACGTCTGCGCTGTTTGTTTACTTCGATTACCTTGAAGCGTACCTTTGTCTTGAGAAGGTTCTCAAGGGGCTCGCCTCTTGAAGCAGTTGCAAGAGATGCGGGAACAAATACACGAAGTGCGCCTGTTACAACAAGAACGCCGCCCTTGATAACGTCAGTTACTGTACCCTCAAGGATTGTGCCCTCTTCGCTTGCCTTTACAATATCATCCCAAGCTTTGATAGCGTCATAGCGGCGCTTTGAAAGCATAACTGTGCCTTCTGCATCGTTTGTCTTCATGATGATAAGGTCAATAACATCGCCAACCTTAACAACATCCTCAGGTGAAAGGCTAGGATCGTTTGTAAGCTCGCTGAGCGGAACATAGCCGGCATGTTTTCTGCCGATATCAACCTGTACCTCGTTGGGAGAGATTCCGACAACTTCACCCTTAACGGTCTGGTCGGTTGTAAGGTTCTTCAGAGACTCTTCAAGAGCCTCAGAGAAACTCATCTCATCCATTGATACGGCTTCCTCCTTTTTATTTTCAGCATCTGCTTCGATGACTTCTTTGTTTTCTAAGATTTCGGACATGGTTTGAAGTACCTCCTTTATAATGCACGCAGGTGTGGATGCACCCGCAGTAACGCCGATTTTTTCAAATCCTGCAAAGTCCAGCGACTCTAATTCATCAGCGGTTTCAACGTGATATGTTTTACAGTTTGCCGAACACACTTTTACAAGCTTTGCCGTATTTGAACTCGCTCTTCCACCGACTACAACCATCAGATCGCACTCTTTGGAAAGCTCCGCAGCTTCAGCCTGTCTTTCTTCAGTCGCATTACATATTGTATCAAAAACAACGGCATTTGTATATACCAATTTTATTTTTTTTACGCATTTTTGCCATTCTTTAACACTGAAAGTGGTTTGAGATACCACAGAAACTGCTTTTTCGGCAAATTCCGGATGCTCTTCCATAATTTTATTAAGGTGCTCACAGTCGCTGAACACAAATGCATTGGCAACACAGTGACCTTTTATGCCCTCAACTTCCGGATGTTTATCGTCGCCTGCAATTAAAATTATATTCCCTTTTTCGCTTTCACTCTTTACGATTTTATGAATTTTCTGAACAAAAGGACAAGTAGCATTTACATATCCACCGGGGCACTTTTCGGCACGCTTTATTATATCCTCACCCACTCCGTGAGTTCTTATTACAAGGGTACATTCCTCCGGCACTTCCTCGGGACTCGAGCAAATCACAGCTCCCTTGCTTTTAAGGTCGTTTACAACGCTGTCGTTATGGATAATAGGTCCCAGAGTAGCAACCTTTTTGCCGTCTGCAAGCATTTTGTATATCATATCAACCGCTCTGTTGACTCCGAAACAGAAGCCTGCGGTTTTTGCAACCTTTATTTGCAATCCTCTTCCTCCCAAAGCTCGGTTATCTTTGCCATAATCTTTCTTGTGGCCTCACGAAGCTCTGAAGAAGTTCCCTTTGTAAGACCTAAATCCTCATACTTAATGACTTCGCCAAAATGTACAACAACTTTTGTCTTAAAGGGAGAAAGCTTCTTTCCTCCGCTGTAAATTGCAACGGGTATAACATCAGCTTCGGTAGCTTTTGAAATAAGGGCTACGCCTGCCTTGCCCTGGCCGGGTTTATAATCCTTGGCTCTTGTTCCCTCAGGGAAAATTCCGATATTCTCCCCCTGCTTTACACAGTCGATTGCATACTCAACTGATGATTTATCGCTCTGTCCTCTTTTTACCGGGAATGCATTGAGATGTACAAGCAGCCAGCCTAAACCGGGCTTTTCAAAAAGCTCTGCCTTACCCATGCAGTGAACTCTTCTCATTCCGCTTGCTCCGATAATAACCGGATCGAAAAAGCTTACGTGATTGCTTGCAACTACATATCCGCCCTCTTTGGGAACGTTTTCAAGTCCTATGTACTTAACCCCATACATTGCCTTTACCACAACCTTTGCCAAAGGCATAAGGAAGGGATAAAGCTTATAGTTTCTTACCTTTGAATAATCAAACTGTTTCATTGCTGCTCCTGCCTTGCTTGTGTTTTTTCTTTGATAATATCTATAACTGCCTGTACGGAACCGTCAAAATCCAGATTATCCGTTACAACCAGCACTGCATCCTCTGCCTGTTTAAGGGGAGCTGTTTCACGGTGGGAATCGTCATAATCCCTTTTGATAATGTCGGATAAAATGTTCTCGTAAGGCTCATCTATACCCTTTTCTTTTAGCTGTTTCTGCCTTCGCTCGGCTCTTACCTCAGGAGAAGCTGTAAGGAATATTTTCACATCGGCATTGGGAAGCACCACAGTGCCTATATCTCTGCCATCCATAAGGCAGTTGCTTTCTGCGGCGATATTTCGCTGCAAATCAAAAAGGAAAGCCCTCACCTCAGGAATAGCTGAAACTCCAGAAGCTGCCATTGAAACTTCGGGAAGTCTTATATCCTCTGAGACATCCTCGCCGTTTAAAAAGACTCTCTGCTCCCCATCCACATAGCGAAGCTCAACCTTGATAAAATCAAGCATAGGCACAACTTTGCCGCTGTCCTTGGGATCAAAGCCGCTGCGTACTGCTGCAAGTCCCACTGTGCGGTACAAAGCTCCCGTATCGACATAAACATATCCGAGTTTTGATGCAATCTGTTTCGCTATGGAGCTTTTTCCCGCTCCGCTGGGGCCGTCTATTGCAACGTTTATCATTTTGATTCTCTCCGTTTCTTACACAGATTTTCCCGCCAGTGCCCCTGTTGAAAAGGCAATTTGCAGGTTGTAGCCGCCGGTATAGGCGTCCACATCTATTATTTCGCCGGCAAAGAAAAGTCCCGGCTGTATTTTCGATTCCATAGTCTTGGGATTTATCTCTTTAACGCTTACTCCTCCGGAAGTAACTATCGCTTCCCTTATGGGACGAAAGCCCGTGACAGTGAGCTTTAAATCTTTAATGAGGGACACAAGTTCCCCTCTCTGTTCCCTTGTAATCTGATTGATTTTAAGGGACGGCTTAATGCCGCTGAGCTTTACTATTACTGGAATAAGCTTTCTCGGAAGCAGAGCTCCCAGAGAATTTATAAAATCCCTGTTGAGGTTCTCAGAAAAATCACGGAGAATACGTGCGTCAAGCTGCTCCGGAGTAAGACCCGGTTTTAAGTCAATATGAATTTCATATCGGCCTTTTTCCATTTCACGCATATGTGAGCTTGCACTTAAAATAAGCGGTCCTGACACACCGTAATGGGTAAAGAGCATTTCTCCGAGACCCGAAAAAATCTCACGGAATTTTTTATTGTCATAAACGGTGACTGATGAATTTCTCAGGGAAAGCCCCTGAAGATCGGAGCACCAGCCCTCATGTACAACCAGAGGCACAAGGGAGGGTTTGGGGTCTATGATAGTATGTCCGAAGGATTTTGCAATTTCGTATCCGTCGCCTGTTGAGCCTGTCTGCGGATAGGAAACTCCTCCGGTAGATAAAATCACCTTAGCGGAGGAAAAGCTTTCTTCCCTTTCAGAATAAAGGGAAAACTCTCCGTCATCGAAAGTAACTGTCAGAATTCGTTCATTAATAATCTTTACGCCTTTTGAAAGGACAAAGCTTCTTAAAGCGTCAACTATATCGCTGGCTTTATCGGAAACCGGAAAGACTCTGTTTCCCCTCTCTATTTTAAGGGGCACTCCCAGTTCCTCAAACATATCCATAACATCGTAGGGCATGAGCCTCGAAAGAGCTCCGAACATAAACCTGCCATTTACGGGGATATTGGAAATAATCTCGCTTATCTCCCCGCAGGCATTTGTGACGTTGCACCTGCCCTTACCGGTTATCATAAGTTTTCTGCCCACTTTTTCGTTTCGCTCAAATAAAATTACCTTTTCGTGGCTGTCGGCGGCATAGGCTGCCGCAATCATTCCGGCGGGTCCTCCGCCGATTACAGCTGCAATATCATTCATTGGCTGTGCTCTCCTCAGTTGTATCGTAAACCTTATACTGCTCCCAGATTTCCTCAAGCTCATCAAAGTTTTTGGCAACCTCTTCACGACGGCTCAGTGAAACCGCCACAATAAGTGCGTTAATAAGGCTCAGGGGAGCTACAAGGGAATCCACCACGGAAGCTATATTACTCTTTGCAATAAGCAGATTTGAAGCATAGGGAGCCATGGGAGAATGACTGCTGTCGGTTATGGCGATAACCTTTGCGCCTCTGTCTGAAATAAACTTAATGGCATTTATTATCTGTCTCGAATACCTTGGAAAGCTGATTGCAATACATACATCCCCTTCACCAATACGGAAGGTCTGCTCAAAAATTTCGCTTTCGCTTGTGGTATCTACAATTACCACGTTATCAAAGATAAGATTAAAATAATAAGCAAGAAAGCTTGCAAGAGGAGCAGAACTTCTTACGCCGAAAATATAGATTTTCTTCGCCTTATTGATATTTTCAACGGCTCTGTTGAAATCCTCATGGGAAGTCTGTTCGATTGTATCCCTTATCATTTCGACATCGCTTAAAAGCTCATTGGTAAGTATATCATCGCCTATTCTTATGGCGGTGACATCCATTCGCTGAACTGCGGTGAGCTTACTGCGTATCATCTCCTGAACTGCCTTTTGCAGCTCCGGATACCCATTAAAGCCAAGTTCCGTTGCAAAGCGAACTACGGTGGATTCACTTATCCCCACCGTTTCACCAAGCTTTGATGCAGTCATAAAAGCCGCTCTGTCATAATGCTCTGCAATATACTTTGCTACTCTCTTATGACCTTTTGAAAGATTCGGATATTCCTCTTCTATTTTTCTCAGAAGTGAGTGTGACATTTATCATTCATCCTGCCTTGGTTTATGGAATTGCAGTCTTAAAATACTGTTTCTGCCCATTAATACGGAAACAAAGACATACACATAATATTTTATAGCATCAAATCACTGTAAGTCAAGCTTTATTCACAGCCGAAAACTCTTTTGGCATACTCTACGCTTGCCATTGCATCTTTTCCGTAGAAATCTGCTCCGATAGACTGGGCATATTCTTCCGTCAGCACTGCTCCTCCCACCATTACCTTACACCACGGACATTTTTCATTAAGAAGTTTAATAGTCTCCTCCATATATGGCACAGTAGTGGTCATAAGTGCACTGAGTCCCGCAAGCTCGATTTTGTTTTCACTTACATAATCTGCAATGGTTTCAGGGGCTACATTTTTACCGAGATCTATAACCTCAAAGCCATAATTATCAAGCATTACCCTGACTATGTTTTTGCCTATATCGTGATTGTCGCCCTTTACGGTGGCAATTACTATTTTTCCGTTTTTCTTTCTCTCTCCGCCTTTTTCCTTATAGTATTCGCTTATGGCGTCAAAGGCTCTTTCCGCCGTTCTTGCACATGCCATAAGCTGGGGAAGGAAGATTCTCAGTGTATCAAAACGCTTGCCGGCTTCATCGAGAGCCGGAGCAAGAAAGTCTTTTATAACGTCCTCGGGAGCCTTTGTTTTAAGCTCCTCCTTTGCAGCTTCATAGGCTTTATCTTCAACGCCGCCTAAAATAAGCTCGTAAAGACTCGCTTTCTTTTCCTCTTTGGGCTTATTTTCACTGCCTGTAAGGGCTGCAATATAATCGGCGCAGTTTTCGTCAAAGCCGTTTAAAGCGCACCATGAGCGGTATGCGTTCATCATAGCATCGGATTTGGGATTTATAATGCAGCAGTCAAGACCCGCTCCTAAGGCAAGGGTAAAGAATGCAGAGTTTATAACCTCTCTTCCAGGAAGTCCAAAAGATACATTTGAAACGCCTAAAATTGTTGAAACTCCAAGTCTTTCCTTAATCATCTTAAGGGCTTCCAGTGTGATTTTCGCTGCATCCGCGGAAGAGCTTACCGTCATAGTAAGGGCGTCCACAACTATATTTTTACGGTTAATACCATACTTCTCAGCAGCGAGGACGATTTTTTCCGCAATCTTAAAACGCTCCTCGGGAGTGTTCGGTATACCCTTATCATCAAGGGTGAGGGCAACCAAAACGCCGCCGTATTTTTTTACCAGCGGGAAAACCGCTTCCATAATCTCCTCTTTGCCGTTTACGGAGTTTACCATAGGCTTACCGTTATAAAGACGCATGGCTTTTTCGAGAACCTGCGGGTCAGCGGAATCTATCTGTAATGGAAGAGCTATTGAGGACTGGAGAGTTTCTATAGCTTTTGCCATCATTTCTTTTTCATCTATTCCCGGAAGTCCCACATTTACGTCGAGAATATGGGAGCCTTTCTCAGTCTGAGTGAGTCCCTCAGAAAGAATGTATCCCATATCGGAATCAATAAGAGCCTGTTTAAAGAGCTTTTTGCCCGTGGGATTTATTCTTTCGCCGATTATAACAGGCTTTTCGCCTATAATCTGAGCCTTTGCATAGGATGAAACAACGGTGATTCCCTTATCTGTCAAGGGCTTCGGTGTTATTTTGCCGCATAAAGCTGTGAGCTTTTCTATATGCTCCGGAGTTGTACCGCAGCATCCGCCCATTACCGCCGCTCCGTTTTCTGCAAAGAATCGGCAGCTTTCGGCAAAATCTTCCGGCAGAACATTATAGACTGTATTTCCGTCAACTAAAACAGGAAGTCCTGCATTGGGATTTATGATAATGGGAAGTGACGCATATTTTGCATACTGCAAAAATACTCCTCTCATTTCGTCGGGACCCATTGAGCAGTTTATACCGAGGGCATCTACATCCAGTCCCTCAAGAAGAGCTATTGCAGCAAGGGGATCAGCTCCCGTGAGAAGCTTGCCCTTATCGTCAAAAGAACAGGTAGCAAAAACCGGCAGGGATGTATTTTCCTTTGCCGCCAATACCGCCGCTTTAAGCTCATAGGTATCGGTAAAGGTTTCAAGCAGAATTAAATCTGCTCCCGCTTTTTCTCCAGCTACGGCAATTTCACTGAAAACCTCATAGGCCTCTTCAAAGGATGTATCGCCATTGGGCTTTAAAAGCTTTCCTGTAGGACCTATATCGAGAGCGGCATACTTTTCCCTATCACCGCCGAATTCCTTTATGGCAGCTTTCGCACATTTTATTCCCGCTGCGGCAATTTCTCCCGCTTTATATCCGAGAGGCTCCATTTTATAGCGGTTTCCGCCAAAAGTATTGGTGGTAAGTATATCGGCTCCCGCTTTTAAATATTCAAGATGAATTTCCTTTATTTCATCTTCTCTTTCTATGCACCATGGCTCAGGCTGTGCTCCGGCAGCAAGTCCTCTTTTCTGAAGCAGAGAACCCATTGCACCGTCAAAAAACAGCAGTTCTTTGCCAAGTTTCTCAGTATTAAACATCTTTTTCCTCCGATTTCAAGGCCAGCGTTAAATTACATACAGACAGAATTTATTTGAGTATCTCAGAAAGACTCTCCATTATCTGCCTTGCAACCTCCGGCTTATTCATTGTATAGATATGTATACCTCTTACTCCGTTTGCCACAAGGTCTACTATCTGATCTATGGCATACGCAATTCCCGCCTGCTTTAAAGCTACGTCATTATCGCCGAATTTATCGAGAATTGTTCTGAACTTAGGTGTAAGAGATGTACCTGAAAGCTCAGTAATACGCTTGATCTGACGTGCATTGGTAACAGGCATAACTCCTGCAATTACCGGAACATCGATTCCTTTCGCAAGAGCACGATAAAGAAAGCTGTAGAGAACACTGTTATCAAAGAACATCTGTGTTGTAAGATAATCGCATCCGCAGTCAACCTTTGCTTTCAGATAGTCAAGGTCACGGCTCTGACTTTCACACTCCACGTGTCCCTCGGGATAACAGGCTGCTCCAATGCTGAATCCGCCTTTCTCTTTAAGCTCCTCAACAAGCTGATATGCGTATTTATAATATCCGGCTTCCGGAAACACTCCGTCTTTTGGAATGTCGCCTCTGAGAGCCAGGACGTTTTCTATTTTAGCCTCTTTCATTTCGTCGATGAGCTTTGAAATCTCCTGTCTCGAAGAGGATACGCAGCTAAGATGCGCTAATGCACTTGTGCCAAGCTCGTTTTCTATATATGAGGCTATCTTGATTGTATTCTGAGAAGTTCCTCCACCTGCGCCGTAAGTGACGCTTATAAAATCGGGAGAAAGAGCGGCAAGCTCTTTCATTGTCTCTTTAGCATTTTCAAATGCATCTGATTTTTTTGGAGGGAATACCTCAAAGGATACTGTAAAACCTTTATTTTTAAGTCTTTCTGTAATATTCATAAACCTTCATCCTCATCTATTTGTCTTATTATTTTTTCTATTATACATTTTCAGCTCTTTAATTACAACGAAATATGTGTTAAAATATATGAACAGAAATTAAAAAGCGCATATTCTCCAAAATTCGTATGGGATTTGTTAAAAAAATCCTTGCAATTTTTGTAAGAATATGATAGCATAGTTACGTTATTCTGTTAGTCACACCAAAAGGAGGTGCCTAAAAATGGCAAAATGTCAGTTCTGCGGTAAAGATGTTTCTTTCGGCATCAAGGTTTCCCACTCACACAGACGTTCAAACAGAACATGGAAGCCCAATATTAAGCGTGTTAAGGCTGTTGTAAACGGCTCACCCTGCCGTGTTTATGCGTGCACACGCTGCCTTCGTTCAGGTAAGGTTACACGTGCTGTCTAATCCTTCCTAACGGTTTGAAAGAAGATAATAAATAAGAGACTGCTTTTCAGCAGTCTCTTTTTATTTTGGTAGGCTGCGCCTGCACCCAAGTCGCAGCAAACTGAGTTTGCATCCAAGTCGCACACCAAGATGCGGTAAGGAACGGCTATAAGTGCCTGCATTTTAACAGTAAAAATAAAAGCGGCAATCCATCAGTCAGTTTCGAGATCTGAGGGATTGCCTTAATTTTTGCTTTAACAGGCTTTAAAGCTCAATCGGATTTACTTTCTCTTTTCAGTTAGTTTGTGTGAGGATTATATGTAGGGTTAACCTGCCATTCTTTTCTTATAATGCCGTATTCTGCTATATCCAAAAATTCTCCGCTGTTTGATTTAAACTTTTCTCTTTTCGTTCCCTCCAACGTCAAGCCGCATTTTTGAGCCACTTTCCCTGACCCCGGATTTTTAACAGCATGGCGTATTTCAATTCGATTGACTTCAATGTCAGTGAAAAGGTAATCGATAACCGCTTTTGCGGCTTCGGTCATTATACCTTTATTCCAGTAGTCAAACCCGATACAGTATCCAATTTCGGCATCTTCGCTTCTCTCATTTATTTTTACAACGCTGATGCCGCCTATGGGCTTACCTTCATGCTCAATTGCCCAGTTGTATGTATTTGATTTTCTGTATCCCATACACCACTTTCTT
Organism: uncultured Oscillospiraceae bacterium; assembly: GCA_949289045.1. Classification (GTDB taxonomy): domain Bacteria; phylum Bacillota; class Clostridia; order Oscillospirales; family Acutalibacteraceae; genus UMGS263. The sequence continues at coordinate 65,734 of CASEMN010000008.1, read as the reverse complement.
AAAAGCTTTTTTGTTTCTTTTGGTGATGTATGCGGAAGCCATGACATAAACCTGGTAACCCTTTCATCATTTGCCCAGTTTTCAAACATAGCCTGAGCGTCCGACACATAAAATCTTCTGAGAATAAGTCTTTCCGTTTTTAAAGTTTGTGTTCCTTTATGGTTAAGCATAATTCATTCCTCCAATCTATATTTTCTTTGCTATTCCTTTCTGAAAATATCAAGGGTATGATGAGAGTACCCAATCAGGTCTTGTCTTTCGCATACGGTGAGATGATACTTTAAATACATCTCGTATATTGAATTATCCATTTTATCAACTGTGTCGCACAAAAACTCTGTCAGACCGTCCGCCGAAACAAAATGAAGCTGTGTCACATTAAAATTACTTCTCAGTTCATCTATATCCTCTTTTCGGCAAAGCTCAAATATATCTCCCGGATTTGAACAGGTATCAAAGGTCTCCGTATTTATCATCGACTTTTCAATCAAACTGAAAATTTCTCCTTTCACAAATCCGAAATTGATTATACAGGGATCTCCCATACAGTAAGCGACGAAAATAATGCCGCCTTTCTTTGTAACTCGGATTGCCTCAGATAGAGCTTTCAGTTTATCCTCCTGATTGAACAGATGATACATGGGGCCGAGAAGCAAGGTTATATCATAAGTATCGTTTTTAAACTCTGACAAATCCACAGCGTTGCCCTGTGTAATTGTGACGTTCTCACCCTTTTTCGTATTTCTCCTGAATATTTCAATATTGTGTTCTACAAGTTCTACAGCATCTACACTATAACCTTTTCTTGCCAAAGCATGGCTGTATCTGCCTGTTGCAGCTCCGATTTCCAGAATCCTCATACCCGGCTTTAAATATTTTTCTATGTATTTCATAGTTGTGATGTATTCTACCATCCCGTGCTTTGAAAGGAGTCTGCCGTCCTCATCGTAATTTGCATAATAGTTTTTCACATACTCTTGCGCATTCATTTTAAAACCTCCTCAAAATAAAAAACAGTGCAGGCTATAAATTATAGCTTGCACTGTGTATATCTTTATCAATATAAATTGGGTCTTTTTACACCGATAAGGGTACAACAATGCAAGCCTGCTTTTCTGCCAATACACGACAAATGCAAGCTCCATAGGGAACATATTAAATTTACGTCCGAATTGGTTAAGCATTATTGCACCTCCTCATTATTTTGCCTCATCGTACCATTTAGTTTAACTCATGTCAAGCATTATTGATAAAATAAATATAAATTTTTCATTTTTAATATTCATATTGTTATGCTTCTATCTTTTTCACATAAAAAAGCCTGCGAATAGAGTTAACAATTAACCCTAAGCGCAGGCTGTTTTTATTCATTTTTCATTGTCGGTTTGGGTAAGGATTGGGTGCAGGCTCAGCTTACCCGCAGGCACTTATAGCTGTTCCTTGCCGCCATTCGGTGTGCGTCATGGGTGCAGGCTCAGCCTGCCCGCAGGCACTTATAGCCGTTCCTTGCCGTCACTCAGTGTGCGACTTGGGTGCAGCGTCACGCTGCTAGTTTTTGCTTTTGTCTTCTCTTTCTCTTATGACAAAACGCACCGGTGTTCCCTCAAGTCCGAAAACCTCTCTGATCTGGTTTTCCAGATAACGCTGATAGCTGAAATGGAAAAGCTCTTTGCGGTTTACGAAAGAAACAAATGTTGGCGGTCTTGTGGATGCCTGAGTCATGTAGTAAATCTTGAGTCGCTTGCCCTTATCCGTGGGAGGCTGAACTCTTGCAGTAGCTGCCGCAAGAATATCGTTAAGCTTACCTGTTGAAATTCTCATTGCATTCTGAGAATCAACATACTTTATAAGCTCATAAAGGCGCTCTATTCTCTGACCTGTCTTTGCGGAAATAAAGATAATCGGCGCATAGCTCATAAATGAAAAATCGTTCATAAGCTTTTTGCGGTATTTATCCATGGTGTTGCCGTCCTTTTCAACGGCATCCCACTTGTTAACAGCTATAATGCACGCCTTGCCTAAATCATGGGCAATACCGGCAACCTTTGAATCCTGCTCTGTAAAGCCCTCAACAGCATCAATCATTATGACGCATACCTGCGCTCTTTCAACTGCCATACGTGCTCTTATAACACTGTACTTTTCGATAGCGTCATCGACTTTGCTCTTTCTTCTAAGTCCCGCTGTATCAATAAATACAAATTTTCCGTGAGAATTTTCAACATAGGTATCAGTAGCATCTCTTGTTGTACCGGCAATGTTTGAAACAATTGCTCTCTCCTCGCCGGAAATGGCATTTACAAGGGAGGATTTACCTACATTGGGCTTTCCGATAATTGCAACGGAAGTGATGTCATCCTCTTCCTCTTCGCTCTTTTCATCGGGCAGGAATTTAAGCACTTCATCAAGAAGATCGCCTGTTCCGTGGCCGTGAACCGCTGAAACAGCTATGGGATCGCCTAAACCGAGATTGTAAAACTCATAGAAATCCATTGGCAGATCGCCTATGCCGTCGCATTTATTGACGCACAAAACAATAGGCTTTCCGCTTTTCTGAAGCATTGCAGCTACATCGCTGTCGGTAGCCACAACTCCGCTTTTTACATCGGTTACAAGAATTATGACATCGGCGCTGTCTATTGCAAGCTGCGCCTGACGTCTCATCTGTGAAAGGATTATATCATCCGACTGAGGTTCAATACCGCCTGTATCAACAAGCAGAAAATGGTGGCCCAGCCACTCGCAGTCGCCGTAAATACGGTCACGGGTAACTCCGGGAGTATCGTCCACAATTGAAAGCCTTGAACCTACAAGCTTATTGAAAAGGGTCGATTTTCCCACATTGGGTCTTCCTACAACCGCCACAATGGGTCTTGCCATTTTTTCACTCTCCTATCATTGCCGAAAGCAGTGCGTATCCGTCGTTATCCACAGGTGTAACCTTTACTTTCAGCCTTTCTTCCAAATCTTTCGGAGACAAATCATCAAGGAAAATGTCTCCCTCGCTTCTGAGCATAACTGAAGGTATTAGCAGCTCTTCGCCTAAATCCTTACCGTTAAGCTGATCTATAAGATCCGTTCCCGTAAGAAGTCCGGCAACGTTTATAGTCTCTCCGAAAAATTTATTTTTTATTGGTGTAACTTCAATATGAAGATTTTTAAACTTCTCCTGAGCCTTCTGAGCTAAGGAATTTATAAGAGGATAAGCGGAAGTTCCCGTAGCCATGGAGATTTTTCTCTCCTTAGCGTTGGGGCATTCCTGAGTTTCGGAAAGAGCCTTTGCAAATGAGTCACGAAGATCCGCCCAGAGTCCCACACCGTTTTCAAGTTGTGCAAACTCCTCATAATACTCTCCGTCAGGAATGGGTCTGCCTGCTTTAAGATAAAATTCATCTGCCGCAAAAGCAAGACGTGTACCGTGATCCTTTTTAAACTCGTTTCCGAACTGCTCTATAATATCAACGGTTTCGGCTGCCTGTTCCTTTGTATAAGGCTCAATATGACAAAGTCCCTCACGGAATTTTGTAATACCCACCGGAACCGCCGCAATACTCTGAACACTGGGATAAAGAGCTGCAAGCTCCTTTAAGCTGTATTTAAGCTCTTCACCGTCATTTACTCCGGGGCAGAGCACAAGCTGGGTATTGATGGAAATTCCCGCATCGGCAAGCCTTTTTACTATTTTCAAAGCTTCACCTGCATTGGGATTCGCCATCATCTTGACTCTCAGTTCCGGATTCATCGTATGAACGGATATATTAACGGGGCTTATGTGCATTTCCATAATGCGCTGTACCTCACGTTCCGTAAGGTTCGTAAGGGTAATATAGTTGCCGAAAAGGAATGAAAGTCTCGCATCGTCATCCTTGAAATAAAGGCTTTCTCTGAGACCTTTCGGAAGCTGGTCGATAAAACAGAACATACATTTATTTTTGCAGCTTCTCTTTTTATCCATAAGATAGGTTTCAAAAATAAGTCCTAAATCCTCGCCCTGCTCTTTTTCTACCCGGACTATCTGAAATGCTCCGCTTTCACGCTTAGTAACTACTTTAAGCTCACTGTCATCGGCATAAAAGCTGTAATCGAGAACATCGGCTATGTCATGTCCGTTTATGGAAACAAGTGTATCCCCCGGTTTTATTCTTTTTTTATCCGCAGGAGATCCTTTTGCAACATCGCTGATTATTACCGGCACGTAAAATGCACCTCCCCAGTTTTTGTACATAATAAGCAAAAAAGGCAGAGAAGACTACTTCCCTACCTTTGCCTGTGTGTAAAGGACTTATGCTTCCTTGCTTATAACTGTCTTGCCGTTGTAGGAACCGCAGTTGCCACAAACTCTGTGAGGTCTTTTGTACTCACCGCAATTGGGACACTTTACAAGGGTGGGAGCCTCCAACTTCCAAACGTTGGAACGTCTCTTATCGCGTCTTGCCTTTGAAACTCTTCTCTTTGGTACCGCCATGTCAGCACCTCCTTAGATTAGTGAAAATAAACTGAAAACTAAATTATTTATCCAAAAGCTGCTTAAGCACATCCAGACGTGGATCTGTCGGCTTTTGACAGCTACAGGAGCCTTCATTAAGATTTTTGCCGCAAACTGCACAAAGTCCCTTGCAGTCCTCTTTGCACAGCAGCTTTGACGGAAATGACAAAATAACTTCGCTGCGCATGAGCTCTTCAAAATCGAGCTGCATATTTTCGGCAAGAATAAATTCGTCGTTATCAGAGTCGTTAAGCTCGTAAACGACAAGGGAGGAAAGAGTAACTGAATAATCCCTCTTAACATCCACTGCACATCTGTCACAGGGAGCACAGTAGGTATAATCGGCTTTTGCATTAAGTGTGACAACGCCGGTTCTGTTTCGGATTTCACCTGTCACTTTAACCGGAGCTGTTACCGGATGCACACCGGAAACCTCTACATCGGAAAAATCGTACTCAAAATTAAGGGGAAGAACCTCGCCCTCATTTCGGAATATGTTCTCAAGATTAATAAGCATAGCTACACCCCTGATATTGTGCGGAAATTATTATACATTTTCCGCACCGCTTTGTCAACACATAGTGACATATTTTTTTAAACAGCACAACATTTTGACCGGAGAGAAACCCTCCGGTCAAAACATACTGTTCATTTCAGCGGTTTTCAGATTTTCTGGCAGTACTCGTAAATTCTTTCGGGAAGAACTGACTCGTCTGCGGAAATTGTAAATGTGAACTTTGCGTCCGTAAGCTGTGAAAGATTGTCAACCTTCTTAAGGAAGTCGGCAAGCTCCTCATAATCTCTTGAACCGATTCTCAGTGTAGCATCTACAAGAATATCTGTAATGTCATGGTCGCCTGCACAGATTCCGCTGAGGAAACCGTAAAAAGCGTCATAACCGTGAACATCAAAGTAATCAGCGGCAACAAGCCTTGCACGTGAGTTAACGTCATAAGTGAGCTTTGTTTCCTTCTCAACGCACACAACGTGTCCGTTTGACTTTTCAACAGCTGCGTTAACCTCTGCGATTAAATGCTTTGTTTTTCCTGAGCCTTTGCATCCGATAATAAGAGAAATCATTACTATCTCCTCCTGTATATTTAATATCCGCCAAAGCGGTTTCATCCGTTTTAGTTTTCGCCGAGTCTCTTTTCAAGAGCTTCTTTCTCGCTCTCATAACCGGGCTTGCCAAGAAGAGCAAACATATTCTTCTTATAGCTTTCAACGCCGGGCTGGTTAAAGGGATTTACTCCGAGAACATAGCCGGAAACAGCACATGCCTTTTCAAAGAAGTAAATGAGATATCCGAGCTCATACTCATTCATTTCGGGAACAGAGAGAACAAGGTTCGGAACTCCGCCGTCGTTGTGAGCAAGGATTGTACCCTGGAAAGCCTTCTTATTGACGTAATCCATTGTCTTACCGGCAAGGAAGTTAAGTCCGTCAACATTTTCGGGATCTGTTCCGAGAGTGATTTCATACTTGGGCTTCTCAAAGCTTACAACTGTCTCAAAGAGAAGTCTCTCACCCTCCTGAATATACTGACCGAGAGAATGAAGGTCTGTTGAGAAAACTGCTGAAACCGGGAAAAGTCCCTTTCCGTCTTTACCTTCGCTCTCACCGAAGAGCTGCTTGAACCACTCGTTCATCATTGTGAATGAAGGCTCATAGCTTACAAGCATTTCAGCGCTCTTGCCCTTGCGGTAAAGGATGTTTCTGATTGCTGCGTACTTGTAGCAGTCATTTTCGTTAAGATCATCGCTTGTAAGAGCATCCTGAGCTGCCTTTGCGCCGCTCATAAGTGCGTCGATATCAGCACCGCTTACTGCGATGGGAAGAAGACCTACTGCTGTAAGAACTGAGTAACGTCCGCCGACATCATCGGGAACAACGAAAGTTTCATAGCCTTCACGGTCGGAAAGTGATTTAAGTGTACCCTTTTCCTTATCGGTTGTTACATAAATTCTTCCCGCTGCGCCCTCTTTGCCATACTTCTTCTCGAGAATCTCACGGAAAACTCTGAAAGCTACTGCAGGCTCTGTTGTTGTACCTGATTTTGAAATGACGTTGATTGAAAAATCACGTCCGTCGCAGATATCAACGAGCTCTTTAAGAGCAGTTGAGCTGATGCTGTTACCGGAAAAATAGATATCCGGAGTATCTTTTTTCATTACGTTATAGTTGGGTGATTTGATAAACTCAATAGCTGCTCGTGCTCCGAGATAAGAACCGCCGATGCCTATAACAATAAGAACCTCTGAGTCGGACTTGATTTTAGCTGCCGCCTTTTTGATTCTTGCAAACTCCTCTTTATCATAATCAGTGGGAAGAGTAAGCCAGCCGAGGAAATCGTTTCCCTCTCCTGTTTTGCTCTCGAGAACTTGCGCTGCCTTTTTAACTTCAGGTGCAATTGCTTCAATGTCGGCAGGTGTTACAAGCTCGCCCACATATCTGTCGATAAGTTTTACGCTCATGATTGTATTCCTCCATTTTTAAACCCCGTTTGTGCAAAATATCAGTTTTAAACGTCTTTTGCCCATTCGGTTGTATATATCTTACCTTATAAACCGGATTTTTTCAATACAATATCACCATATTTAAAAATAATTTTCAGTCTGTTCTTATTTAGAACAAAGTCATGCCGCTCCTCTTAAAAGCATTGCAAGGGCATCGAGAAATCCGATTTTCTTTATTGCTTCACCTGCAGTCAGATTGTATTCACCTATTTTTTCATCACCTAAAGTAAATGTAACCGTACCTATTACCTGCCCCTTTTCCACAGGCGCTTCAACGTCAACTGGAATATTTATTTCCTGCTTTACATCACCCTGAGCTCCTTTTTTGATTATTGTACCCGAAGTTTCCGGAATTTCAGGGGTAATAGAAGATTTTATTCCGTGAAGAACGTTTACATCAGTTATGAGATCTTTGCTTATTTCAGGCTTATAGCTTACCCAGTTGGAAAATCCCCAGTTGAGCATAGCTTTTGCTCCGTTAAATCGGTCGTCGCTGCTTTCACAGCCCAAAACAACTGCTATCAGATGCAGTGAATCCCTTTGAGCGGATGCTGCAAGACACTGTCCTGCTTTTTGAGTTGTACCTGTTTTAAGTCCTGTAGTACCCTTATAAAACCGCACAAGCTTATTTGTGTTTACAAGTTCGGTTTTACCGTCACGAAGAGAATCCATCCATACAGTTGTATAGTTTTGTATAAGGTCATGCTTTAAAAGCTCCCGTCCCATAAGGGCGATATCATAGGCACTGGTATAATGATTTGTAGTTGTATCATCAAGTCCCGTACAGTTTTCAAAATTGGTGTTCTTCATTCCGAGAGCCTTTGCCCTTTCGTTCATCATAGTGACAAATCCCTCTTCACTGCCTGCAATTCGCTCCGCAAGCACTGCACAGGCGTCGTTTGCGCTGGCAATGGCCGCCGCCTTCAAAAGTTCGTCAACAGTCATGGACTCACCCTCTTTGAGCCATATCTGTGAGCCGCCCTTTGATACTGCATCCTTTGAGGCAGTGAGCTTTTCTGTAAGGGACAGCTCTCCCGAATCTATCGCTTCGCACACGAGCAAAAGTGTCATTATCTTAGTGACCGACGCAGGTGGCAGCCTTTCGTTTTCATTATTGGCCATCAGCACTTTTCCCGTTGTGACATCCATTAAAACAGCCGCCTTTGCCTTTACCTCAACAGGCATTGTCTGAGCTGTTTCCGTCTGCGCCGTTTTTGTCTCCGCTTTATTTTCTTCTGCGGCTGAAACAGATCCGGAAAAACTAATACAGCTGAGCATAACCGCTCCTGCGGCAAGCATTGCGGTAATTCTTCTTATCTTTTTCATTTCAAGCACCTCCGATTTACTAAAATCTATGCCGAAAAGTTCCAAAATACCACAGACAGCGGCTGGTTATTGATTTTTTAACCCCTTTGGAATATAATTTCACCATAAATTAAAGAACGGAGATAACAGATGAAAGCTGCTTTTTATACCCTCGGCTGCAAGGTGAATCAGTACGAATCCCAGGCCATGGGAGAATTCTTAAGAAAAAACGGATTTGAAACAGTTCCCCACACCGAAAAAGCCGACATATATATAATAAACTCCTGCACCGTCACAGGCACAGGAGACAAAAAAAGCCGTCAGGCAGTAAGGCGTTTTAAAAGAATGTATCCCGACTGCATAACAGTTTTAACAGGTTGTATGCCTCAGGCTTACCCTGAAAAGGCAAGGGAGCTTACACAGGCGGATATCGTTATGGGAAACCGAAATAACACGGAGCTTTTAAGGCTCATTGAAGAATATATCCGTCAGGGAAAGCGTATTTTCAACGTATGCACTCATGAGATAGGAGAAAAATTTTCCGGCGATACAATAACCTCTTTTGAAGAGCGTACAAGAGCGTTTCTTAAAATTCAGGACGGATGCAACCGCCGCTGTTCATACTGCATAATTCCCACATCAAGAGGATTTGTCCGTTCAAAACCTCTTGACGAAATAAAGGAAGAAGCAAAGCATCTGGCAGAATCAGGATATAAGGAAATTGTACTTGTAGGTATAAACCTTTCTTCATACGGAAGGGATCTTGAAAATATTACTTTCCCCATGGCAGTAAAGGCAGTATGCGAAACCGAGGGCATAGAGCGTGTGCGTTTAGGCTCCCTTGAGCCCGACCACATAACCGATGAGGTTATTGATGCTCTCGCTTCCCTTAAAAAATTCTGTCCTCAGTTCCACATTTCTCTTCAGAGCGGATGCGACAAGACCCTCAAAGCCATGAACCGTCACTACACCGCACAGGAATACTATGACCTTTGCGTAAAGCTTCGTGAAAATTTCAAAAACGCCTCTCTCACCACTGACCTTATGGTAGGTTTTCCAGGTGAAACCAATGATGATTTTGAGGAATCCCTCCGCTTCTGCGAAAAAGTAGGCTTTGAAAAGGTTCACGTTTTCCCATATTCAAGACGCCCCGGTACAAAAGCGGACAAAATGGAAAATCAGATTGAAAAAAGCGAAAAGGAAAGAAGAGCCGCAAGAGCCATTGAGGTGTGCGAAAAAATAAGGGAAGGAAAAATCCGTGAAGCTCTCGGAACTATAGAAGAGGTTCTTTTTGAATCGAGAACCCATGACGGATTTTCAGAAGGATACACGGAAAACTACACTCCCGTAAGAGTCAAAGCTGATGATTGCCTTATGGGAAAAATTGCGAAAGTAAGACTCACTGAATACCGTGACGGATACTGTTACGGTGAAATTGAGGAATAAAATTAAGTATAAAAAGGGATGTTTCACCGTGTAAGTGAAACATCCCCTTTTTTATTATTAAGCTTTAATACAGTTAATTACCTTCTCGGCTCGTTTATAAACACTCGGAATAGCGGAAGACACGCTGAGAAAAAACGTTTATAGCTTTCGCAGTAATCTCTATCGAGCCGTGAACGCTTGCAGCCTCCCCCTCTGCAAAGGGGATAAAATCTGCATTTTTTGCACTTTTCAGGAACTTCTATGCTCTCCGAAATAAAGGAACGCATTTTTTCTCCGTTTACAAAATCTGTAAAACTCATCTCATTTATGTTGCCCAAAAGCCATTCATCGGTACAGTAAAAGTCACAGGGATATATATTTCCGTTGCCCTCGGCTACAAACTGAAATGTACAGTGACCCATCATTCCGCACTGTTCGGGACGATTGCCCAAATGCATCTGCACCCAGTTATCAAACTGTCTGATGCTTATGTAATTATTGCGGACATAATCTTTAACATAGAGATTAAAAACCCTGATGAGAAAATCACCATACTGCTTTTCGGTCATGTAAAGCTCGCTTTCGCTCTTGTCCCCAAAAGGACGCAGACAGGGTATAAACTGTATATAGCGAAAGCCCTTGTTCCTGAAAAAGCGATAAATTCTCTCGCCGTTTTCAGCACAGTATCCTGTGAGGACCGTTAGAATATTAAAATCGACTCCGTGATTTTTAAAAATTTCCGCCGTTTGCAGCACCCTGTAAAAGGTGGAGTTTTTTTCTGCCGAAACTCTGAATTTGTTTCCTGCTTCGTCGCCGTCAAGGCTCAGTCCCACAAGGAATTTATTGGCTTTGAAAAACTCTGCCCACGCTTCGGTAACAAGGGTTCCGTTAGTCTGTATGCCGTAATACACCGGGTTACCCTTTGTGTTTTTCTCCCTTACAAAATCGGTGAAATTCTTAAAATACTCGATTCCTGCAAGAAGAGGTTCTCCCCCCTGAAAGGCAAAGGAAATTGGCTCGCCTTTATCGGCAAAGGCAAAGGCTTTTTCTATGAGGTTTTCCGCTGTTTCACGGCTCATTACACCGAAATTGCGAATTTCTCTGAAATCCGTTACATCGGCGTAAAAACAATATTTACAGCGCATATTGCACATACTGGAAGCCGGTTTAATTAAAACTGAAATAGGCGGCATATAAAAAATCTCCTAACAAAATCAGCGGTTATAATATTCCTCATTGATTCCCCTGCGGTTTTCCTTAAACTTCTTTGTCCAGTTGTCTATTTCGCCGTTCATCTCATCGGCAACAGTTGGGAAAACCTTGGAACGGTTGTAGTTCTCCCCTGCATCATCGGTGAGAATATGGAGCCAGTTTTTCCTGTTCTTATCGAAAAACGCCGGGTTATCGTTCTGCATTTTTCTGAAATATTTGAAGGTTACATAATCGTTATCGGTAAGTACCGGATATTTATAATCACTGTACTCCTCCTGAGATAAAATATCAGCAGTGGGAACAGTGTACTGAAGCGCCTTTATTTTTTCACGCTTCATGTGGAGAATGGGATGCTCCTTTGTATGTACAGGAGTATCGTTTTTGAGAACGGGAACCATCGAAACTCCGTCGATTTCTCTGTCAAAGGGCATATAGTTATCTGTGGTTCCGCTGTTTCCCGTAAGGGAACACATTTCCACAAGGGTCGGGAAAAGGTCAACAAGAGTGGAGGTCTGGCTTCTCTTTTCGCCTTTCGGAACAAGTCCGTCGCTGTTATCCCATCGGATAAAGAACGGTACTTTCTGTCCTCCCTCATAGGCAAGATATTTTCCTCCTCTGAGCTCAGCTGTCGAACCCTCAAGAGCGGGACCGTTATCGCTGGTAAAGATTATTATTGTATCGTCAAGGATTCCGAGATCTTCCATTGTATCGAAAAGCTGTCCCAGATAATAGTCAAACTCCGTCACACAGTCGGCATATGTTCCCATTCCGGTTTCACCTTTAAATTCATCTCCTACAAATACCGGGGCATGAGGCCATGGCGTAGCATAATAGGCAAAGAAAGGCTGATTGTCCGAGCTCTGTGCGACATCGGTAATCCAGCTGGTTATCTCCTGATGAATCCACTTTGTAGCATCTTTTTGATCCTTTAACTGATCGGTTCCCTTTACGATTTCATATTCTCCGTTTTCCTCGGTAGCATGATAGAAAGGAACCATATCATTAACATGGTGGCTGCCATAGAAATAATCAAAGCCCTGATTTGTAGGCAGATATTCGCCGTAATCTCCCAGATGCCATTTTCCGAAAGCTCCTGTTTTATATCCGGCGCTCTGGAAAGCCTCAGCTATTGTAATTTCATCCCCAAGCATACCGTCGCAGTTATTGCCCATTTCAATGGAGTTGAAAATTCTTGTCTGAGCAAAGGGACTGAAAGTTGAAATCGTTGGATACATAACATTATCTGCATATCCTCTGTATGGATAGCGTCCCGTAAGAGCGGCAAAACGTGCCGGAGAACATACGGAATAGCTCGAATAAAAGTTTTCAAAATTGACGCCGTTTTCCGCAATGCTGTCAATATTGGGTGTTTCATAAATTGAACCGTTTGCGGAAACATCTCCATAACCTAAATCATCCATTAATATAAACAGGACATTGGGCTTACTTTCACGGGTGGCGTTTTTGTCCATGTTTTTAAGGTATTCGTCCTGACCCTCCCACATACGCTGTGTTTTCGGCTCTGTACGAAGATTGGTAGTGAGAACAAAGAGCACTGTTGTACCCATAAGCACAACGCTCATTACTCCGGTTATGATTCTTTGAAAAGTAAACTTCTTTGTTATTTTGACGGCAAAAACTACAAGGAGCACTATTGCCATAATAACAGGAAGAGCTATAAGGAAATTTCCTAAAAGACGTGTAAAGAAGTTTTCCTCACCGGTGAAAAGAGGGTGATCAGCTGTTGAAAAGCCTGCAAGTCCAGTTGAAAAAGCTCCGAAGCCTGCATCCGCTCCCCTGAAAATCAGATATGTAATAATTCCGAAGAACGCCGCAGCGTATCCGCCTACAATCCACATATAGAGCTTTTTCATAAAAATTACTCCTATGGCTATTGCAAGGGACATTAAGCAGCAGTAAACCAGTCCCACAACCATTGTGAGGTTAACTCCTGTTATCCACTGGGCAAGCATCATTATGATACCGACGGCAAAGAGAATAATCGGAAACACCTTTAAGGTGTAATCGGTTTTTACTTTCATTTAATTCTCCTCCTGAAAAATACAGTTCTTGTTTTATTTGCCTGACAAATAAAACAGCGTGACAAAGCTTTTGCCAGGCCACGCTTTTGCGAAGAGGAGTTTATCATATTTTCATTATTTTGTAAAGTTAATTCATAATTATTTGATATATTTGACCAAATTTTAATGACTTATATATTGCTGCACTTAATCGGAACAAATCCCCCGTAATCGGCTAAAGGCTCACGGTTAAGAAAAACACTTTTGCACTTATATTTACTGAGAAAAGCCTCTATCTCACTCCACTGAGGATGAAGGGAACAGTCCCCGAAAAAGGCAAGAGTATCTTTTGATATTTTACCACCCGCTCCGCCGATAAATCCGCAGTCATATCCCTCAAGGGTTACATATCCACGCTCTAATTTAAGCACATCAATTCCCTTTTCCGTAAGAGCTTTAAAAAGGCTTTCATCCTCGGTAATCGCCGCTTTTTCATTTACAAGTAAGACGCTACACCGTGCATAACCCTGATTTACCTTGATAGGCTCCGCCTTTTGCTCCGCAGCATTTTTTAAAACAAGAGGATCGGCAAAATCAGTTCTGCCGAAAATATATCCCCCTAAAACCAAAAAGTTAAGGGCTATATCATGGGGATATTTTCTTTTAAGAGGATTTGAAAATTCGGCTTTAAATCCCATTTTTTCAAGTATAAGCTTCTGCTCAATCTGTGAGGGCGCTAAAATGATTTCTCCATTTGTGCACGGATAAAAAAGCATATCGGGGTGATATTTTACAGGCTCATCGAGATTTTCGTCCGCCGACGTTTTTATTAACCGGACACCGTACTTTTTTAGAGCATCCGTTATTTTTTCGGGACAGTTTCCTGCAACAATTCCGCAGGTGACCTTTCCCTGAGGAAGAGCAGGATAAGTTAAAAAACTATTATTCGCTGACAGCTTCAAAGGCTCCCCTCACCTCTCTGACGCCGATAATTTCTATTTTATCCTTAACGGACTGTGAAAGTCCCCTTAAATTGTGTTTAGGCACAATACATCTTGTAAAGCCTAAACGTGCCGCTTCAAGTATTCTCTGCTCACAGTTTGAAACAGCTCTGATTTCTCCTGCAAGTCCGATTTCTCCGAATGCCAGCACATCCTCACGGACAGCTTTATCCTTAAGGCTTGAAACCAGCGCCATGGCAACGGATAAATCTGTGGCAGGCTCGTCCAGTCGCAGTCCTCCTACAACGTTTATATATACATCCATATTGCCGAAAAAGTAACCGGCTCTTTTTTCCAGGACGGCGATTATCATGGACATTCTGTTATAGTCAAAGCCCGTCGCCATTCTTCTGGGATTTCCAAATCCACTGGGAGCTACAAGTCCCTGAACCTCTGCAAGAATGGGTCTTGTACCCTCAATGGCACAGGCAACGCAGGTTCCGGAAGTATTCTTGGGTCTTCCGGAAAGGAGCATCATAGAGGGGTTTTCAACCTCTCTGAGGCCCTTATCCAGCATCTCGAAAACTCCGATTTCGTTAGTTGAGCCGTAACGGTTCTTTACCGCTCTTAAAATACGATAAGACATATTTCTGTCGCCCTCAAAATAGAGAACGGCATCCACAATATGCTCCAAAACCTTGGGGCCTGCTATATTTCCGTCTTTGTTGACATGGCCTACAACAATTATAGGTATATCCATTATCTTGGCTGTACGGGTAAGACAGTTTGTACACTCCCTTACCTGAGTGACACTTCCCGGAGAAGAGGAAAGGTCGGAAATGGACATAGTCTGAATGGAGTCGATTATGGCAATATCGGGCTTTTCAGTGCGGATAAACTCCGAAATACTCTGAACATCAGTTTCACACATTATGTAGAGGTTATCCGTAGTAACTCCTAAACGAACCGCTCTGAGCTTTATCTGGTGAGCTGATTCCTCACCGGAAACATAGAGAATTTTAAGCTCTTTTCCGATATACTGGCAGATTTGCAGAAGGATAGTTGACTTACCTATTCCCGGATCACCGCTTAAAAGCACAAGGGAACCTTTTACTATACCGCCGCCCAAAACTCGGTCAAGCTCGGAAAGCCCCGTTTTATAGCGGTGCTCCATGGATTCAGCTATACTGTTAATGGGCACAGCCGTGGGCATCCTTACGGCAGCACCTGCCTGTTTTGAACCTGTAACAGGAGTTCTTACCTCTTCGTTCATTGTATTCCATTCGCCGCAGCCGGGACATTTTCCATACCATTTTGCGCTTTCATATCCGCACTGACTGCAAACATAAATTGCCTTTGATTTTACTGCCATTAAACTTCCTCCAAATTTTTAAGGTATTCAAAAACTCCGCAGATTATCCCAAAGGAAAGCTCGTTCTGATAGCTTTCGTCCTTGAGTTTTTCGCATTCGCTGGGATTTGTCATAAATCCACACTCCACCATCACCGCCGGTTTTGTGGCATGATAGAGCAGATATATACTGGTCCCCGCCTTTTTAATTTTTCTGTGGTTATCTGTCTGAATCATCGAAACAAGGCTGTTTTGTATAAATTCAGCCAAAACACTGCTTTGTTCATTTCCACCGGAATAAAAAACCTGACTGCCCTTACTTGTACTGCTGGGATAAGAATTTTGATGAATACTTATAAGGACACCTTTTTCAATGCTTTCGAGGAGCTTTAACCGGTTTCTTATATCGGACACTTTTTTCTCCCTGAGAGTCGAAAGCCCCTCATCACAGGTCATAATATCCTCTGTTCGGGTAGTTTCCGTTTTAAAGCCCAAAGCGTTCATCATACTTCTGAGCTTTAATGCAGTGGAAAGGTTAATATCCTTTTCGACAGTTCCGTCTTTCGCAACGGCGCCGCCATCCATACCGCCATGACCTGCGTCAATTATAAAAACAGTCTCATTAACCGGCGAAGAATTAATAGACATAACCGCTTTTTCATTGAGCCGATATGTGCCCGAAACTGCCGCCGAAAATATCAAAACACCGGAAATTATTCCTATAAACCATCTTTTTAAATTATTCAACTGCATCACCCGTTAATATATATGCGCCATTTAATGAATATAAGCCGAATGACGGGTGTTCATCCGGCTTATAAATTAAATAAAATATCAGTTGATTCTTACAAAATCCATTGAAGGAACGTTAACACCGTTAACTGTGTAATCAGCAGCGGTATAGTTTACATAGATAATGGAACCTGTACTGTATTCGGTACAATATACTCCCTCAGCTACCATGTAGTGGCTGTTAATACGCTTGTCACGAAGGTCGCTTAAAGCGTCGTTTGCCTCTTCATAATACTTTGCCGCTGCATTCATCCAATGAGTATAAACAATAGCGTCGTCGCTTTCGTCATCATTTTCTCTGTAGACAAACTCGAAGGACGGACAGGCACCATATTCTATACTCCTCAAGAATGCTGCTTTTTCATCTCCCGCATAGTTGATAGGCGTACCGGAATAATCGAAAATTCCGTGGAGAATCATAGATACGAAAGGCACTGATTCATATGCAGCTGTCTCAGTAGCGTTAGCAGAAAGAGGAAGATCAGAAATATAATTTGCGTTTTTAATCATATAGAAGTTACCGCCGCTGACCATCAGACTGCGTCCGGAAGAAATATTCTTTGTCTGATCTGAAATTATGTTAGCAGTCTCGGTTCTGGAAGTGTAATCCCCTGAAAAGTCAGCATAGAGAACTTTGCCCATATCTCCAAGAGAAATACCGGCAGTGGTATCTTCAAAAATATCTATAACCTGCTCGGCGGCATCATCTATTTTATCGGACGCTAAAAGGGTTCGTGTAAAATATTCTCCCCCGTAAATTCCGGCAAGCTCATTGTCAAAAGCAAGGGATAATCTGTTGCCGTTCATTGAATATGCTGAGTTACCTGAAGAAAAACTATTATATCTTGCACTCGAAAGCACGTTGGTTTCAATAAATATACTGAAATTCTGGCTGTTTACATAATTGCATAAATCGTTAAAAGAGCTTTTCGTACCGAGGGTGAGCATCATATCAGCACCGAAAATATCCGCCTGATTAAGTCCACCGTCCAACACTCCTTTATAGCGAAGGGCGATATTATCAATTCCCTTTGATTTAAGCTGAGTTAAAATATCAAGAGCTTCCGTATAAGTGGTAAGAGTTTTTGTAGAGGAAAACAGTGACGTTGGATTATCGCTTGTAACACCTTTTCCTATAAGGCTGAGAACGAGAGGTAAATCTTCACCGGCTGAAACGGTTTTAGTAGAAAGCACCGATTCTCTTATAAGCTGTTCACGAGTGGCAACCGCCATTCCCACATATCCTGCGTTATTTCCCAAAAGGAAGCGATAGCAAATTTCAATTTCACCGTCATAAGATTCATTACCGACATAAGTCTGAGTTTTTCCCAGGGAATAAGGAGTTATATTAAATTCTACTCCCGTACGGTTATAGAGAGCTCCGTCACTTCCGGCACGCTCGGCTGTAATTGTCGCAAGCTCTGCTCCGCTGCTGATAATAGCTGCAAATGCGCTATCCCCCTGTTTTATACCAAAAGCCGGAACAATTGCGGAATATGTATCCTCGTCCGCTTGCTGATAAACACCAAAATTAAGGGTTTCATAAGTTTCATCAGCAACGCCGGTTTTAATTATAGCGCCGCTGCCGTCAGGTACGAGAATATAATCGTCTGCAGCCGAGGTCGCAGCAGCTCCGAAGGAATCAAGCAGGGAGATATCAAGAATAGTCATGCCCGGTGCACAAAGAGTTTTTGACATATCTATATTTACAAAGAGACTGCCGTCCTGAAGGACATAATTAACCGTAAGCTGAAGCCATATACTTCCCTCTTTAACGGTTTTGCTTGTAAGAGCTGCCGTTTTAGCGTCAATACCCATTGTATAGGTCATATAAAGACCTTTACTATCTGATTTTGCCTCTACTGTTCCGAAAGCCACCGAATTATCCTGAGAGTTAAGGGAATAGATCTTTCCTCCAGAGAGAACAGTGGCAGAAACAACGCTGCTGTCATTTTCAGTTCCTGTTCCGGTAGTGGGGAGGGCATACCAATACTTGTCCTTTGAAGTTTCCCTTACAACTCCGGCCATAGTAACGCTGTCAAAATAAAGCTCAATAAGTCCTGAGGAAGCAACCTTTTTTAAATTGGTATTATCTTCTATTAAACGGTAGCTTTCTCCGGAACTTGTCGCTTCAGTAACCTTTAAAGAAGTATCGCTTTTAATTACGCTTACATTGCTGCTGACACCGCAGCCCGCCGCAGAAAGGAGCAGACCGGCAGCACAGAAAAGAGCACATGCCGACTTTACTATTTTTTTATTAAAAAAACCGCCTGAGCTATTCATAAATAATCACCCTTAAAAATAGATGAATTTATAATAACACAAAAACGGTTTTTTTTCCATAGTTTATTGTGATTGTTAACAAATTAAACTGCAAGTTTAGTTCGAAGCAGGGTTAAAATCTTTTTTTCCCGCCGTGACACCTGTACCTGAGACATTCCCAGCTGCTTTGCCGTTACACTTTGGGTGGCACACCGAAAATAACGCCACTCTATTATTTCCCTGTCCCTTTCGTTTAAAGTATCAATTACTCGGGAAAGGTCAAGGCGTTCAAACATCTCGTTTTCATTATCTACGGGAACATCAATTTGGCCGCCTCCGCTTTCGTCATCCTGAGTTAAAGAAACCGGAGGCAATGCTGCGTTTATTACCTGCGCAGTTTCTTCTACTTCCCAGCCGAGCCTCTCAGCCAGAGCGCTGATTGTAGGCTCCGTACCGGTTTCAGATGCCATTTTTTCCTTTTCATGGAGAAGCACTCTGCCCTTTTCTTTTAGAGACCGGCTTACCTTCACGGCACCTCCGTCACGGAAAATACGCTTAATCTCACCAAGTATTACGGGCACCGCATAGGTGGAAAAAGCAAATCCACGTGACGGGTCAAAGCCGTCGGCAGCCTTTATAAGACCGACGCACCCCGCCTGAAACAAATCATCATACTCGGTGCCTCTGCCACGGAATTTGTTGGCACAGGCATGGACAAGACCAAGATTTTCTTCAATAAGCTTTTCACGGTTTTCCATAAATCATCTTCCCGAAATATGTTTTTCGAGAGTTACGGTGGTACCCTTGCCGAAAGCGGAACGCACCCGCAGTTTGTCGGTAAAGCTTTCCATTACAGCAAAGCCAAGACCTGCCCTCTCTTCGCCGGCAGTTGTAAACAGCGGCTCCATAGCCTTTTTCACGTCGGATATTCCGCAGCCGCAGTCTCTGATTTTTGTGCGAAAAAGTCCGTTTTCGTAAATTTCACAGGTTATGTAGATATTTCCGGGCATATCACGGTAAGCGTGGACTATACAGTTTGTAACCGCTTCACTTACCGCCGTTTTTATGTCGCTTATTTCCTCAACGGTCGGGTCAAGCTGCGCCGCAAAAGCGGAAACTGCCGCTCTCGCAAAGCTCTCGTTTACCGAACGGCTTTCTAAAATCAGCTTCATTGTGTTTATAGGTTTCATCTTTTCTCCTCCTTTTTTTCAAGTGCCACAAGCTTGTCCAGCCCTGCAAGACACATGACCTTGTACATCCGGCTGTCAAGACCCGTGACGCACACCTTTCCGCCCATAGCGCTCATAAACTTATATCTGCCCAAGACAAGACCTATGCCTGAGCTGTCCGTAAATGTAACGCCTGAAAAATCAATTACCAGCGTCCCCGGATGCTGCTTTTCTATGGCAGAATCTATATCGGCTCTTATAATAGCGGCGGTGTGGTGGTCGATTTCCCCCGTAAGATAAGCGGTAGCTGTATCGCTGCCGGTACTTATTGTTACGCTCATATTTTTACCTCCCTGGAATTTGTACTGTTAATCTAAATAAAAAAAGAAAAACCTCTATCCAATAGGATAAAGGTTTAGGTTTAAAAAATTTGTTATATTATGGATGAAATTAATATTTTACATTATCTGCTTTCGCCGTTAAGATAAACTATCTCTCCTCTTACATCCCCTGCAAGATAGAGAGAACCGCACACAAGGATAATATCGTCTTTCTGTGCTTTTTCATAAATCTTTCTGTAAGCCTCTGACGGGTTCTCACAGATAAAAACATCAGAGCAGTTTTTCGCCGCTATTTCTGCAAGAACTTTAGGAGAAACAGCTCTCGGATTTGACGGAAGAACTCCGGTAAATGTCTTTGCAAGCTTTGAAATCTCATAAGCTGCGAACTCATATTCCTTATCCTCCATCATGCCCATTATGACGGTAAGCTTTCTGCCTTTAAGGAATTTATTGAGATTTGAAAGAAGAGCTTCCACTCCCTCACGGTTATGAGCTCCGTCAAGGATTGTAAGGGGATTTTTTCCGAAAAGCTCCGTCCTCGCCGGTATTCTTGCTTTTGATATACCGTCAATTATATTTTCCGGGGAAATATTTAACTCTCTGTCATTGAGGGCAAGGGCTGCATCCACCACAGTCTGTGCGTTATATACCTGATGTTCGCCAATAAGTGGAATAAAAATCTCCATATCCTTATAGACAGCCTTTGTGCCGCTCAGGTCACAGCTTAGTACCTTTATATCCTCCGGACTGCTCTTTATATACACGTTTCCCTTTTCTTCGGCAGTTTTACGTATTATCTTTTCCGCCTTTTCATCCTGACGGCTAAAGCATACCGTAACTCCGTTTTCTTTTATTATGCCGCTTTTTTCCGCCGCAATTTTCTCAACTGTATCACCAAGCACCGCCATATGGTCAAGGGAAATTGACATAATGGCGCTTAAAAGGGGCGTTTTTATGATATTGGTGGAATCGAGTCTGCCGCCGAGTCCTACTTCAAGAACCACTACATCGCAGTTTTTGTCGGCAAAGAATTTGAGAGCCGCTGCCGTTATGAATTCGAATTCCGTAGGCTGCAAATCCCTCACAGCGATTTTTTCGGCCGCCGCTTTTACCTCAGCGGTAATTTTGCAAAGCTCCTCTTCACTTATCATCTCACCATTTATCTGTATTCTCTCACGAAAATCGAACACATAAGGTGAAGTGAAAAGTCCCGTTTTATATCCTGCACTTTTAAGTATCTCCGACATCATGGTACAGAAAGAGCCTTTTCCGTTTGTGCCTGCAACGTGGACGAATTTAAGTTTATCCTGAGGTCTGCCCAGCTCATCCAGCAAAGCAGACACCCGCTCCAAACCGGGGCGGGTGCCAAATTTAAGAAGTGAATGAATATAGCTGAGTGACCTTTCATATGGTGTTTCCATAATTGTCACTGCCTATCATTTGATTTAATTATTAGCCGAGGCTTGCAATGCTGTCTTTGAGCATTGCAATTTTATCCCTGAGCTTTTCTGCTGCGTCACGCTGTCCCTGAACAACGTTTGCAGGAGCTTTATTTACAAAGTTCTCGTTTGAAAGCTTTGCATCAATCTGACTGAGCTGCTTTTCGGCGGCTGCAAGTTCTTTATTGAGTCTTGCTCTCTCTGCCTCAAAGTCGATAAGCTCTGCCATGGGAATGTAAATTCTTGCATCCTCGGTGATGATTGAAACAGCTGTTTCAAGGGAGAAATCCTTACCTACGGTAACTTCCGAAGCGGAAGCGAGCTTCTGCATGAAGACAGCGCCTGTTCTGAAAGTATCCTCAGAAGCGGTTTCAATAAACAGCTGAGCCTTTCTTGAGGGAGGAACGTTCATCTCTGCTCTGCGGTTACGGATAGCCTTAATAGCAGCCATGATCTTTTCCATTTCGCTCTCTTCTGCGGGGAAGTTTCTGCTTTCGTCGTACTTATCCCAGGGTGAAAGCATGATTGTCTCACCGTCGTGGGGAAGAGTCTGCCAGATTTCCTCAGTGATGAAGGGCATGAAGGGATGAAGAAGCTTAAGTGTGCCGCTCATTACATAGATAAGAACTGCCTTGACTGTTTCCTTTGCCTCTTTATCCTCACCGTTAAGACGGATTTTGGCAAGCTCAATATACCAGTCGCAGAAGATATCCCAAATGAAGTCGTAGAGCTTCTGAACTGCAAGACCAAGCTCAAACTTATCGAGGGATTCAGTAACGTCACGTACAAGCTTATTGTAAAGGCTGATAATCCACTTATCCTCAATTGCGAGGTTTTCGGGGATATAAGGAGCCCTCTCGTCGCCGGAAAGGTTCATGAGAATAAATCTTGCAGCGTTCCAGATTTTATTTGCAAAGTTACGGCTTGCCTCAACTCTCTCGTCGGAGAAACGCATATCATTTCCGGGGCTGTTGCCTGTGGCAAGAGTGAATCTGAGAGCGTCTGCGCCGTACTTGTCGATAATCTCAAGAGGATCAATACCGTTGCCGAGAGATTTTGACATCTTTCTACCCTGTGAGTCACGTACAAGTCCGTGGATGAGAACAGTATCGAAGGGAGCCTTGCCTGTCTGCTCGATTCCTGAGAACATCATTCTCATAACCCAGAAGGGAATAATATCATAACCTGTTACAAGGGTATTTGTGGGATAGTAATGCTTAAGTTCCTCGGTGTTATCAGGCCATCCAAGGGTTGAGAAAGGCCAAAGTGCCGAAGAGAACCATGTATCAAGAGTATCGGGGTCCTGATGAATATGTTCGCTGCCGCAATGAGCGCACTTATGGGGAGCAGTTCTTGCAACAGTGATTTCACCGCAGTCATCGCAGTACCATGCGGGAATACGGTGACCCCACCAGAGCTGACGGGAAATACACCAGTCACGGATATTTTCAAGCCAGTGGAAATATACCTTTTCAAATCTCTGAGGAATGAACTTTGTTTCGCCGTTCTTAACAGCGTCAATTGCAGGACCTGCAAGAGGTTTCATCTTTACAAACCACTGCTTTGAAACTCTCGGTTCAACAACTGTTGAGCAGCGGTAGCAGGTTCCAACATTATGGGAGTAATCCTCAATTCTTACAAGAGCGCCCTCTGCTTCAAGAGCTTTAACGATTGCCTTACGTGCAGTCATTGTATCCATACCTGCGAACTCGGGATAATCGTCAACGATTTTAGCGTCGGGAGTAAGAACATTGATAACCTCAAGGTTATGGCGAAGACCGACCTCAAAGTCGTTGGGATCATGGGCAGGTGTAATTTTAACAACGCCTGTTCCGAAATCCATCTCAACGTACTCGTCGGCAATAACGGGAATTTCTCTGTGAACAATGGGAAGAATAAGAGTCTTGCCCACAAGATCACGGTATCTTTCATCATTGGGGTTAACCGCTACGGCGGTATCGCCTAAAAGTGTTTCAGGTCTTGTAGTTGCAAGCTCAAGGTATCCGCTGCCATCCTTGAAGGGATAGCGAAGATGCCAGAAATGACCTGCTTTCTCCTCATACTCAACCTCAGCGTCGGAAATCGAAGTAAGGCAATGAGGACACCAGTTGATGATTCTTTCGCCTCTGTATATAAGTCCCTTTTCATAAAGGTGAACGAAAACTTCATTGACAGCTTTGCTGCATCCTTCGTCCATTGTGAAGCGCTCTCTGTCCCAGTCGCAGGAGGAGCCCATCTTTTTAAGCTGCTCGATGATTCTTCCGCCGTACTGGGCTTTCCACTCCCAGGCACGCTTTAAAAAGCCGTCTCTGCCGATATCGTCCTTTGTAATGCCATCTTTACGCATTGCCTCAACGATCTTTGCCTCTGTTGCAATTGAAGCATGGTCTGTACCGGGCAGCCAAAGTGTATCATATCCAGCCATTCTGTGGTAGCGGATAAGAATATCCTGAAGAGTGTTGTCAAGAGCATGTCCCATATGAAGCTGGCCTGTGATATTTGGCGGGGGCATAACTATTGTATAAGGTTTTTTATCCTTGTCCAAAGGTGCATGAAAATAACCGCCGTCAAGCCATGAACGGTAAAGTCTATCTTCAACCTCGGAGGGATTGTATTTTGTTGCAAGTTCCTTTGCCATTTACGGATTCCTCCCTAAAGCTTGTTTATACCGATTTTGTATCGTTTCAAACGTATAACTAATATATTATACAATAGAGCCTGCTTTTGTCAAGAATTGCAGCAAAGCATCGGAAAGAGAAAAAATGGAGTCTGCGTAAAACTCAGACTCCTTATAATCAGATTTTATCTCAGTCTTTTTTAATAAGTCCCTTCACTATCAGATAAAGACTTATAAGGAAACATACAGCAGCTCCAATCGCTCCTGAAACGGAATTTCCTCCCATAAAAATGACGCATATTCCTGCAAGAACAAGGAAGTATATTGCCAAAAGCATTATTTTGACCGATTTCATAGTTGCACCTTCTTATTTTCTATTATTGAAAATCAATTTTACAAAATTACTAATTTAAGAGTAAATATATTTCAATGTCAATATAGCACAAAAAAATGAAATTTGTCAATCGCATATAGGCAGTTTTCCCCATCATCCGACGAGATTCACAGTGCTCAAAAGTAAAAAATGCAAGATTTGCAATTTGATATTGCAAAAATCTTTCTGATGTGATAAAATGTGCAAGGTTTAGCAAAAAATTTGAATAATTTTCTGGGAGGATCAGCAATGGCAGTGTATGAAAAAATGTCAGCGGCAGAGCTTGTCGCTCTTGAAAAAGAGCTTTCAAAGGAATATGAAAGCTTCAAAGCAAAAAATCTCAAACTTGATATGTCCAGAGGTAAGCCCGGTGCAGATCAGCTTGATATCACAAACGAGCTTTTAAACTCAGTTAATGAGCAGAGCGGTTACCGTGACGAAACAGGCTTCGACTGCCGCAACTACGGCGTTCTCGACGGTATCCCCGAGTGCAAAAGACTTTTCGCTGAAATTCTTGAAGTTGAGCCTAAAAACATCATCGTCGGCGGTAACTCCAGCCTTAACATGATGTTCGACTATATCGCTCAGTGCATGACTCACGGTGCAGGTGCAGAACCCTGGTGCAAACAGGGCGAAATCAAATTCCTCTGCCCCGCTCCCGGATATGACAGACATTTCGGCATTCTCGAATATTTCGGAATCGAAATGATTACCGTTCCCATGAAAGAGGACGGCCCCGACATGGATATCATTGAAGAAAACGTCAAAGATCCTTCTGTTAAAGGTATGTTCTGCGTACCGAAATACTCAAACCCCGAGGGAAAAACTTTCTCAGACGAGGTTGTAAAGAGAATCGCTGCTCTTAAACCCGCAGCAAAGGATTTCAGAGTTATGTGGGATAACGCCTACTGCGTACACCATATTTCCGAAAATCACGACGAACTTCTCAACATCTTCCCCCTTTGCAGAGAAAACAACAACTCAGATATGGTTATCGAGTTTACTTCAACTTCTAAAATCACATTCCCCGGCGCAGGCGTTGCAGCTCTCGCAGCTTCTGACAACAACATCGCAATGATCAAAAAGCGTATGTCAATGCAGACAATCGGCTACGATAAGCTCAATCAGCTTCGCCATGCAAGATACTTCAAGGACGTAAACGGCGTAAACGAGTACATGAAACGTCATGCAGCAATTCTTGCTCCTAAATTCCAGGCTGTGCTCGACTGCCTTGAAAACAACCTCGGTCAGACAGGTGTTGCAAAGTGGACAAAACCCAACGGCGGTTACTTCATCAGCCTTGATGTTATGGATGGCTGTGCAAAAGAAGTTGCAGCTCTTTGTTCACAGGCAGGAGTTAACCTCACTCCCGCCGGAGCCACCTACCCCTATGGCAACGACCCCAAGGACTGCAACATAAGAATTGCTCCCTCCTATCCTCCCGTTGACGAGCTTAAACTTGCAGCTGAGCTTCTCTGCCTTTGCGTAAAGCTTGTAAGTGTAAGAAAGCTTATTGAAGAAAACTGAAATAACACATAAACTAAGGGACTGCTTCGGCAGTCCCTTTTGTTTTTATTTAAGTCCACCATTGGTGATTTTCAGACAAAACACCTTCAATAAGTTTTATCATATCCCTGTCCGCTTTGTACATTAGGCCGCCGCTTTCTAAGAGTTCGGAATTTTTAACGACAATTTCTTTTTCGCCGATGCCCGATGAAAAAGTTATTTTGTACTCATATCCCGCAGTAAAAATTCTAATGTCTGAAACACGGGTATCAATTTCGGAAAGTCCTTTAAGTAAAGCTGCTTTCGCTTCTTCAGCCAAAACAAATTTTTCACCTGTGTTTCCGTTTTGAATTTCTATTTTTTCCGCATATTCAGGAAACGGTGAACTTACTGCAATAATGGCTCCTGCCGCAGATACCAACGCAAAAACTATCAAAATTATAATTATAACTTTTTTCTTCATGGCAATGGCTCCTTTCTTTTAAAGAGTTCATTTTTTAAGGAGTTCAAAAAGCAGAAACACGAAGATTAAACAATTTCTCCCTTTCTCACACTCAATGCCAGAATAAAAATAACGGCTAAAAGTGCTGTGATTGCAGCTGCAAAGACACCATAAAATCTGAATCCAAATCCAATAAAAAATGGCATAAAGGAAATAACTGCTACTAAACCTGATAGAGTTGCAAGTGCTTTATTAAGCTTCTGACTTTTTCGGAAACAAAGTATTGCACACAAAACAAGTATCACACAGGAAAGCAACGCCGTAATCAGAGGTGAGAAATTAGCATATCCATATGGTACCAAACTAAAATAGGAAAATGTTCTTCTGATTTCTATTCCACCGTCATCCATGAAAATACATATAGCGCCGTATGGCAGAATTTCGAGAATAATTGTCAAAACCGATAAAGCAGTCATCGCTATTTTTCTTTTAATCATGAAAAGCACTCCTTTCGAATACTTTGCTTTATTCCCCAATAAGCTGAGAAACTCTGTTCCAGAACTCAGTTTCATTTTCGTTTCCGCCGCCTCTTACAACATATTTGCAGCCGTTATAGTAAAACTGTAAAGCATATTCGTAGGCCGAACCCTCATCACGAATTTTATCAACTTCTACCTTTACAGAATTGATGACCTTGAAATTTCCGCTGAAACAGAAATCTGTTTCATCTTCGTCATAGGGCGGAAAATAAACATACACATTGAAAAAACGATCTTCCGCAGTGCTTGTGACGCTTACCGAGTGATAAGCACTGACATTATTCGGTTCATGCTCTATTTCAAAAGTATATTCTTCTGACGAAAAATCAAGATTTGACAGCAAAGTATCACTGCCTACAATTGCCTCAAGCTCATCATAGGTTTTCACCTGTGTATGTGTGCTTTCATAATAACCGTCATCCTCTGAACCAAATCCGCCAAGATTGATAAGTGCAAGCGGAATAACAAAAATCATCGCAAAACAGATGCACGCCGCAGCCAAAAACCATTTTACTGTTTTTCTCCATCCCTGATTTGATTTTTTAAATATATTCATTTCCTTTTGACTAAGATAACTCTCAACAAGGTCATCGTCTATATATCCCATAGCCTCATTAAAATTTTTTTGATTCACACATACACCTCCTTTAGCTCCAAAAAAATCTTCAGATCTTTTCTGAGTTTTTTTATTTCTTTGTATACGGCAGACTCCGTTATTTTGAGTTCTTTAGCTATAACGGCAACTGAATCAGCAAAATAAAATCTGCCCATAAAAATATACTGTCTTTTCGGAGACAATCCCCTTACAAAATCGCTTATAATTCTGCCGATTTCTCTTGCATCTATCTCTTCATCTGAGCTTTTTTCCTCAGAAATAAAGCCTTCACATTCCTCCATGGATACCGTCAGCTCTGAGGGGATTTTTCTTTTACCTATATTTTTATAGTATCTGTTTATTGCAGTGCGGCGCATTATCTGAGCAATAAATGCTCTGAAAAGCACTGGTTTTGTTGGAGGGATAGCATTCCATGTACTTAAATATGTATCGTTTCTGCACTCCTCACAGTCACGGTGTTCATGGAGAATATTAAGGGCCATTGTATATAGGAACCTTCCGTACTTTTCATCCGTTCTTTTAATGGCGGTTTCATCCCTTAACCAGTAAAGATCTACTATTTCTGCATCCGATATATCGGCAGGATTTGTACTATTGTATTTTTCCATTTCTGCCTCCTTACTATCTCCCTTTAACCTCTTCATAAATATATGTCAGGAAAAATCTGCGAAATTGGAACGATTTTCTGAAATTTTATTTTAATTTTCAAATTATCTTTGTATTCCACATTATTATAACATTTTGCCTATATCTTAAAAACATAAAAGTATATTAAACATAAAAAAGGAACTGTTTAAAAGCAGTTCCTTTTGTGCTAAAATAATTTAAAACATGTTTCTTATTTCTTCATCCACTGGGCAAACAGCGCCGAAAATAAAAACAATCCGAAAGTTCTTTTTATACACTCGGCAAGCTCATCGCGGATTATTATAGTACTGTGGTATTCCGTATAGACTCCCGCTATACCAGAAAGGATAAACGCAAGAGAAAGCATAACCGTTACTGATATTATTCCCCACTTCAAAATAAACTTTGTAACCGGAGAAAGATTATTTAAAGCATCTTTAAAAAAGCTCTTGAATTTATGTAATGCAAACATTTTAATCACCGACTATATTTTATTACAGCAACATCTCCGCCGGCAACGGCAAATTTTTTCCATAGGAGGAAAGCTAAATGAAAATCGGAGCATCATCCGCCTGTTTTTATCCCCTTGAAACTGAAAAATCCATAAAAGCTTTAGGTGAACTGGGATTTGATCTTGCTGAAATTTTCGTAAATGCGGAATGTGAACTGAGCGGAAAAATATTTGAGGAAATAAAATCCACTGCTGACCACTATGGAATTTCATTTACTTCAATGCATCCATTTACCTCTTTTGCAGAATCAAATATGCTTTTCAGCGCATACAAAAGACGCTTTACTGACGGACTTGAATTTTGCAAAAAATATTTTGATGCCTGTAATAAACTTAATATTGGTATTCTTGTAATACACGGATGCAGAAAAAAATACAACATTAGCGATGAAGAATATTTTGAAAGATTCGGCATTCTGTGCGAAACTGCCTCTAATTTCGGGATTATCACCGCACAGGAAAATGTCGTTGACTTCAAAAGTGAATCGCCAGAATTTCTTTCAAAAATGCGTGAAACTTTGGGAGACAAATTCAAAATGGTATTCGATATAAAGCAATCAGTAAGAACCGGGATTGACCCCATATCTTTTGCAAAAGAATTTGCAAAAAATATAATCCATCTGCATCTAAGCGACTATACCAGCGAAATTAACTGCATCCCTCCCGGAAAAGGAGACTTCGATTTCGCCGCTCTTTCAGCAGTTATGAGAGAAGGCGGATACAAAGGCGCAGGAGTCATTGAACTTTACAATAGCGGCTATGAGTCTCCAGATGAAATAGTTGAAAGCAAAAAGTATCTTCAAAAAATAGAATTTTAATTCGAATGTGACTTTTATAAACTATATATTGTGTTTTTTTTCCCTGTTTGTTATAATGTTAAACGATATATCAGTAAATTTTAGAGGAGCGGATGTGATTAAATGAAATGTCCTTTTTGCGGATATGAAGAAAGTAAAGTTATTGATTCAAGACCCACCGACGAAGGAGAAAGAATTCGCCGTCGCCGTGAATGTATAAAATGCGGAAAACGCTTTACCACTTATGAAATAATTGAAAGCGTACCGATTATTGTTGTAAAAAAAGATAAATCCCGTGAAGCTTTCGATAGGGATAAGCTTCTTGGAGGTATGCTTCGTGCCTGCGAAAAAAGACAGGTATCTATTGAAACTCTTGAAAACGCTGTTTCTGAAATTGAAGCCGTTTTGCAAAATTCTTTAGACAGAGAGGTTACCTCAATTCATGTAGGTGAGCTTGCCATGGAAAAGCTTAAAGAAATAGATGAGGTTGCCTATGTTCGCTTTGCCTCAGTTTACAGACAGTTTAAGGATATCAACACTTTCATGGAAGAGCTTGCAAAACTTCTTAACGAAAAATAATAAATTCAGAACGCCGTTTTAAAAATAAAGCGGCGTTTCATTTTATCTTTTAAAAAACATAAAAAAGCAGACCGTTTTGGTCTGCTTTTCTTCTCATACCGGCCGCCGCATTAAAGGCCAAGTATAAGCTTAATAACGTACATAAGTACTTTCAATAGGCTTCCTGTATAGCTCTGCCTCCTTCGCTCCTCAAAATACAACCACTTTATTTACTAAAGCATTAAAATCTGGATAATATCAATAGCACAAATCAAAACTTCCAAAATAGATTTTGCATATTTATGCTTTTGCTGCATATTCCGTAATTATTCCTTGTCTTTAATCACAAGGCAATTATAGTCAACACATTTTGAAAAGTCAAGCACATTTCACAAAAAAACAATTTTATTATTAGAAAAAATATTAATATCACACACAATTTAATTTTTTTCAAAATTAGGCTATAATATGATTTTATTTTTTAATAGAAAATTATTATCCAAAACAACTATTTAATTTGCAAATTTACATACTTATTCATTTTAAAAATGCTAAGGTGCAAAAAAACTCCGTAGACTTCCGAAAAGTCTACGGAGTTTTTTCTGTATGTACTCTTATCATACTACAACTTTGAAGACAAGCTTCAGAACATGAAGAAGAGATTTAAAAAGCCAAGCTGCCATCCTTTTTGCCCCCTCTCGCCAGAAATGATTTATTAATGGTTTATTTATTTTCTGTTTTTATTATAATCCCTTTATAGAAAAAGTCAAGAGATTTTCAATAAAAATTTTAAACATTTTTAATTTAAATGGTGCATTTTTCATATTTGTATATTTTGTTACATTTCTTTGCAATATTCGACAATTATGAATATGGTTAAAAATTAAATATGGCGCTACAGAAGTTCTGTAGCGCCGTTTTTTGAATATTATTGCTGCATCATCACAGCTCTGTTTATTTCTTCAAGCCGTTTCAAATACAAATCCTTTAAATTTTGCGGAGCTTTTACTTTTACCTTTGCGCCAAACTGGAATAACCATGACACAAGGCCTTCGCTCACTCCCGCTCTTGCCTTAACTACAAATGTACCGATATCATAAGGCTTATATTCTGCATCAGTACCAAGCCGGTCAGAAATTTCTTCAATAATACTATTATCGCATACCAGCTGAATTTCATCAACCTCTCCGGAAAACATGTTAAATACCTTTTCAGTATAATCAGAAACATCGAAAAAATCTTTATATTCCGAAACCTCGGAGAAAGGTCTCGCCTTCTCTTCAATAACCCTTGCACGGTGTATTCTGTCTACCCGCAAATGCATAAGATTATCATATTTTCCGTTGTTGGCAATAA
Source organism: uncultured Oscillospiraceae bacterium (assembly GCA_949289045.1). Lineage (GTDB taxonomy): Bacteria > Bacillota > Clostridia > Oscillospirales > Acutalibacteraceae > UMGS263. The sequence goes on along the minus strand of CASEMN010000008.1, from coordinate 34,533 downwards.
GATAATAGTGTTCTCCGGTCCATGTAAGAGCATAAGGGCTTAAAGTGAATTCCTTTACCTGCGCCGAAAGTGCTTTACCCACAATACACCGTCTTGCATATTTCACAATTATCTGCTTCTCTGAATCAATGGCAGTATGTATTGCATCCAGCACATACATTGCATCAGCTGACGCTGTTTTTGAAGGCTTAGGAGACATTTTTGACAGAATCTTCTCGGCCTCATATTCACTTACCGACGACAATATTTTTTCAACAAGAGTTTTCTTTTTCTCCTCCGGCAGAAAATCCGCTGCCTGCACAGCATCTGCCAAAAGATGAGCTTCAGGAATTTCAAGACGCCGTTTTCCAAGATAAAAACCGCTTTTAGGTGTTCTTACATGTACAATTTCAAAGCCGTATTCTCTTAGAATTTCTATATCTTTATATATAGATTTTCGCTCTGCTTTAATCCCGCTCTTTTCAAGTTCTTCACATATTTCTGCCGTTGTAAGCACATGGTCCTTGTCACTTTTCTCAGTCAGAATATCAATAAGACTCAGAATTTTAAGCTTTGATTTGCTGTTTCCTGCCAAACTTTACTCTCCTCTTTTTAAAATCCGTATTTTAATATTTCAATTTTTCATTGAGTTCCTTTATAGTATCTTCGTCTATTTTAACTTCTTCACGGTCATAGGTAAGTATACCGTTTACCTCAAGCTCAACGTCACTAAGCTGAGTATACACAAGGGCACTTAGTCCCTTGGGCACAAGGGGAATAGCCTGATTTTCCATAAGCTTTCTATATGCAGCGGTAAGTTCTGCTTTGCCCTTATACATCTGATAACCAAAGCTTCTCTTCTTATCAAATACATGTCCATCAATAACGCTGCTGTATCCACCGTATTCGCTTATTACATAAGCTCTATCATCCTTTGGATTTACGTCGGGTAGAGGCAGAATATACTGATGAACGCTTCTCAAATCTCCAGCTCCTCGGTCAAACCATCCGCTGGCGTGATCCACCACTCTCGTTGGATCCTCTTTTTTTACAAGGTCAGTAAGACGCACTGTATCGAACTGTCCCCAACCCTCATTAAAGACAACCCAGCAATAAATAGAGGTGAAGAAACGAAGATTGTCTATCATTTCTAAAAGCTCTTTTTCAAATTCCTTACGATTATAATGATTTGTTCTGCCAAAAAATCTGTAATTTTTATCACTGGGTTTTATATGAAGTTTTGAGAAAAGTCCCGAAAGCATCATACTTGTATGTCCGCCACTTACCATATCCTGCCATACAATCATGCCAAGCCTGTCGCAGTGATAATACCATCTTGCCGGCTCCACTTTAATATGCTTTCTAAGCATATTAAAACCAAGGGATTTCATCTTCTCAATATCATATACCATGCTCTCATCTGTGGGAGGAGTAAGCTGGCTTTCACACCAATATCCCTGGTCAAGGAGACCCGTCTGAAAATATGGCTGATTATTAAGGAAAAGACGCTTAATACCTTTTTCATCTTTATCAACTGAAAATTTTCTCATGCCGAAATATGTTTCAGCATTATCGTTTTCAGTACCATCCTGCAAAAGTGTTACCTTTACATCGTAAAGATTAGGTTCTTCTGGTGACCAAAGTTTTGGATTGTCAAGGCTTATCCAATCTCCACTTTTCGCTGTGGCCTGAGCTTTTGCCTCTCCTTTTAATGAGATTTCAAGCTTAAATTCACCTTTATCCAAAGATGATTTTGCAAAAAACTGCACACGGTTATTATCTATATCCGGCACAAACCATATTTTTTCAATGTGATTTTCTTTTACAGGTTCAAGCCACACAGTCTGCCATATTCCCGAGGTAGCAGTGTAAAAAATGCCTCCCGGTTTTTGAACCTGCTTTCCCCTCTGCTGATCACCTTTATCGGAAGGATCATATACCTTTACGGTAAGAACATTTTCTCCATCTTTAATCAGCTCAGTAATATCAAAGGTAAAGGGAGCGTATCCGCCCACATGGTATCCCGCTTCCTTTTCGTTTACCCACACTCTGCACTGCCAATCAACAGCCCCGAAGTGAAGAAGTATATGCTCCTCTTTCCAATCTTCCGGTACTGTAAATTTACGCTCATACCAAAGATTTTCATTTTCGCTTAAAGTCTTACCTACACCGGAAAGATAACTTTCAACTCCAAAGGGAACAAGTATTTCCCCCTGAAAGCTCTGCGGCTTTTTAATTGTACGGGGCAAAATTGCATAGTTATATTTTCCGTTTAAATTTTGCCACCGCTCTCTTCTTAGCTGCGGTCTCGGATATTCCGGCAGCGGACAATTTTTATCAACTTTATCAGTCCATCTTGATTTAAGCTGTTCCATAATTTTTCCTCCGTTATATTTTTTCCAAAGCTGCAATTGACTTTCCCTGCAACTTTGGTATAATATATAAGTTGTTATGCGGATATGGCGGAACTGGCAGACGCACTAGACTTAGGATCTAGCGGAGCAATCCATGCAGGTTCGATTCCTGTTATCCGCACCAGGCTGAACCTGGACGCATTTTGCGTTCTATGTTTAGCCTTTTCTTTTTGCTTGTCACTCGCATCCAAGCTGGTATTTCACTCATCAAAGTTTCCTGCGTCGGAGCAAGCTTTGTATCGCTTGCTCCGATTTTTTACTAAAATCAGAGCTCGCTCACGATGCTGCTCCTCCTTTTCCGCAAAAGACCTCGCTCCCTTCGCCTGTTCGTTTGTAAACGCACTCACGACGGCTCCCGGTCGCTATTACTCTTTTGCGGTGTTGACTCCCTGTGGTCGGCTTTTTATTTCAATGACTGTTTTCAGACGCATTTTGCGTTCGGACTCAGCCTTTTTTTATTTTACATTTAATGCACTTGGTTGAGGTTATATAATAAATAAAAAATTGTTCTTTTTTATTACTTATTTCTCAAAAGCAAAATATGATGAAAAAATGCTATATTTTTAAACTCTTCAATTTCGCTTACACGCCGCTCTGCTTTGAGCATGTCTTGCTGCCAATCATCATTTTTCTGTATATCCTGATTCTGCTGCAAATCCCAAAAGGTTCTCATTCCGTATATTTTGCTTATGGAAAACTTTTCGCAGCATTTTACAATATCTTCATCCTCATAATAATCTATGCTTCCGTATTTTTCAGCCTTACCGCTTTTACCATCAAGAAGTTCCAAAGCGTGGGAAAAATTGTTGAGCAACACAACCATCTGCATTATTCGTCCCGGCTTGTTATGCTTTAGTATTGATAAGGTACCGCCTTTTTTGATAACTCTAGCAAACTCATTTATGATTTCTGTTCTCTCTTTCGATGCATATTCCAAAACATTATGACAGAGTATTACGTCAAAAGTTTCATCTTCAAGGGCCTTAAGCTTATCAAGCCCTCCACAGATTTGCTCATAAGTATTTTCAGTACATCTGTCTTTTATGGTTTCTTTATCCGGTTCAATAGCCGTGACCTGATTTTTGGCACCGTAATAGGATGCCGTTATACCGTTTCCGCTGCCAAAATCAAGAATTCTTTTGCCATTAATCTGGCCTATCTGTTCCCACGTAAGCAGCTTTTGAAGCTTTTCCCAAACTGAAATATCGTTAATATTCATGCCGTGAGCCCCACTTTCGCCATTGAATATTTTACACAAAATTTTGATATTTGTAATAATTATACCACAGCAAAAAGTAGATGGCAATAAATGCCCCCAACCGAAAACATCTGAACTTTTTCGGTTGGGGACATTTTCTCTTTACTATTTGATTTTATTCCTTTAAATTCCACATTTCATCTGCAAGGCAGAGCCATTCTTTAATTTCTTCCTGCTTTTTGTCGAATATCTCACGTTCTTTTTTACCATAATTTCCGGAATCATCAATCCAGTTTCCATTTTCATCTATCATTATAGGCGCCAAAACCGGAATTTCTCTGCCATCCTCCTTATCAGTACGGACTACAATATCTGCCGCATACCTGTAACCTGATGGAAATTCAGGCCAAATAAGAAGTCCCTCATGTGTCTGTACATCTACCAGATTAAGGTTGCCTGTGAAACTTAAATACGACGGCTTTGCTACAGAATAACTCACATCGTCTATGGCAGTCAGATACACCCCGTAGCGATTTTCTATATTTTCAGTTAAAGGCTTATACCTTATCTCTCTATAGGCAAACCATACGGCATTATAAACGGCAAAGAGCCCTAAAAGAACTGCGAAAAAAATTGCCACTCCCTTTTCAAAGTTATTCATCTTTTTAAATGTCATAATTCAATCACTCTCTTTCCTTTTTCTCTAAATGATTCGTCGTGGGTTACCATAATAACTGTTTTTCCGCTTTCATTGATTTTCTCAAGTATGGAAAAAACTGTATCCGCATTTTTTCTGTCCAATGATCCTGTGGGTTCATCAGCAAGAACACAGTCGCATTTCTTGACAATAAGCCTTGCAAGAGCCGCCCTTTGCTGTTCTCCTCCGGACAGACTGTAAACTTTCTGTTTTGCTTTATCGGAAAGTCCCACCATTTCGAGAGCCTCTTCTATTGAAACCCCGCTGCGGCAGTCGTTCTTCACAAGCTTTAGATTTTCTTCAACAGTCTTGTTATCCACAAGAGCAAAGTTCTGGAAAAGAAATCCCACCTTTCTTTTGAGATATTCACGCTGATTTTTCTTTTGTGTTATATCCATTCCGTCAACTTCTATTTCCCCGCTGTCTGCGCTTTCAAGCGAACCTATCATATTGAGCAGTGTTGTTTTTCCGCATCCGCTCACCCCCGTAAAAATCACAAACTCACCGTCATTTATTTGCAGGGAATAATTTTCAAAAAGATTTTTCTCTCCGAATGATTTTGAAAGATTCTTTATAGTAATCATAAGCTGCCTCCTTTCAGAATTTTTACAAGCTGAGCCTTCTCCGTCTTTACAATATTCCGGATAATTATAATTATTTCTGCTGCCGAAAGAATTCCGCAGCCGGCGGCAACTGTAAAGGGATTTGCAATTCTATATACCGAACTTATTACAACTGCCACTATCATTCCGAGAATCATTACTCCAATGGTAATTGCAAAAATTTTCCTGTTTTTATCCAGCAAAGAATAACCGAGCACTTTTTTAATTGCCAGCTCCTTGGCATTTACGCTGTAATCAAGCCTTATAACCGTACTGATAAGAGCCGTTTCCAGGAAGAAAAGAACTAAAAACAAAACAAGGAAAATTCCCATCATTTTTTCCGCCCGTTCATGCTCTGCTTTAAAATTCTCATACACGTTTACTCTTTCGTATGTGCCTCCGCTAAGTTCCAAATTGTATTTATCCAAAAACTTTCGTATCTCTGCATCGGTCACCTTAAACATCAAAAACTGATCATAATAAGGAGCATCCAAACCTCCGTCCCAATTTTCAACGCCTGTTTCTTCATCAATGCCTTTAAAGGTTCCGGCATCATTCGGTATACTTAGCTCACTTTCATCAAGATTGCTGAAAAGAATAACTGGATTTTTATAAACTTCACATCCTATTCTATCGACACTGCCGTTGGTAGCCGGAAGATAGGCGTCCGATTCATAAGGAACCAATTCCACTTCATAGTCATGACAGAAAAAGTATCCCTCAAATCCTAAAAAATTCGGCTGTGCAAATCTGGTATCATTTTCATATCCCGGATAATCAGGCGTAATTATATACATTTTTTCTTCACTTATTTTCTCTTCTGTAAGTCCTGGGATAGCTTTAAGAAGATTATCCTTTGCATTCCGATTGCACAAAATCAGCTCACGCTCTACTCCGTCGCTTAAATTTATAAGATTTGTATAATGAGTCTGCAAAAGAGTATTTTCAAAAAACTCTTTCTGTAAGCGATATTTCACAGTTGCAACAGGCTCCTTAGCGTTCAATGACCCTTTTTTAGGCAGCATCTGAATATAGGAATAATCTTTATATTCTTCAAAAAAGTCTCCCTGCTTTTTAATTTTCACAACCTCAGAAACGCTGCCTATTGCCATAGCCGCAACCAGAACAGTCAACACACAGGTAATCAGTTTAAGAGCATAACTTGCTGAGAGCAAGGATGCAGAACCAGCGGCACCACTGAAAGCTTTATCTATTTTCACTCGGAAAATCGGCAAAAGCGCAAGGGCATTTACCAAAAGCAAAACCACAAAGAGTGCCGCCGAAATACCGAAAGCAAACAGCGAATTTGTAAAGACAGAAGAAAAAGTAAATGCAGCCAAAAATAGCAGAACCAAAACAGCGGAATCAGTAAGTACCTTTTTCAGATATATTTTAAATGGATTTTCTCCAAGAGAACATCGCACTGCCGTTTCTTTCTGCATCATCATAGATTCATATAAAGCCAATACAGCGACAATAGCGCAGGCGATAACCCAAAGCACAATCTGAATTATAAAAGCTTCCGAGGAAAAATAATTGGCAGTTTTATCTTTCACAGACTGCATATTCAATTCATATTTCTCGCCCATTAAATCAATAAACGCCTGCTTGTCCGCCTTATCCCCTAAGAGATTAATATAGGCATCACCGTCTTCACGGCATTGTCTCATTTCCTCAAAATCCACATCGGTACCATACAGAAAGAGACTTTTGGAATACCCTTCCTCAATTTTGAGATTACTTATGTACTCCTTAGCGGAATCCATATCCGAAAAATAAAAGGTTATTTTTGAATCGGAATTATCTCCTATGGAATTGATGCTTTCGCATACAGCTAAAACTCCATGAGCGTCGGCTGTATTCTGAACATCTTCGTAGAATTGCTTTAAATCAGTATTTGTATCAAGAGAAAATGCCGCAAAATCACCGCTGTTTGCTTCATACACATAAACTTGATAAAATTCACCTGTACATACCGCCACTGCCAATAAGGCAATTAAAGCGATAAGATATTTTATAAATTTCACAACGCTCCCCCCTATTAATACAATAATTTCAATTACATTTATAGGATATTTATATTGCTTTTATTTGTCTGTTCAATTTAATTATATATAACAATATAGCCATTTCAAGGAACGTGCCGAAACGTAATTTATTTATAAATAATTTGTAATCATTCTTTGAAAAAATTTAACTTTTGTAGTGAATATAAAAAAATCCCCGGAGATTTACTCCGGGGAACGAATAAAGTTAAATGTATTTTTATCATCGAAATTCACTTAAAATTCCAACGAAGCAGATAAAAAGCACTTCCTGCAAAATAATCAGTACAAAGAGCAGCATTTTCCAGCCCTTTGATGATAAGATGACAAAAGTCCACCAAGCTTTTGCTCCTACCAAATAAGGACGTTAAGAGAAGAAGAGAAACTGGGTACAAGAGGCAAACCACCAGTAAATTGCAAGTGTACAAACAGTGGCTTATTTTCATGTCTTTTGACACCAATTAATTCTTTATGCTTCTCTTTTTCATTAAAATCACCCACATAAAATCTTTTCCAAACACATCAATGTTGTCTGTTTCTTTCATTTTTCTGAATTCACAAATATCAAAATAAGAATCTAAAATAGTTTTTATCTTATATTCTGAAAATCCCAGTCCACCATGCATTGAATAATCTCTATACACATCGTAATCTGTTATATTAGCACCACCGTCCAAATTGAAACATGTCATTAAATAATATCCGTCATTTTTTAATAATCTTTCAATTTTCTTTAAATAACGCTCTCTTTGATGTGGCTTTATATGATGAAAGCAGCCGCTGTCAAGAATCAAATCAAAGCTTTGATCTTCTGCTTCAAATTCAAATAATGATTTTGTTTTAAAACATGGAACATTTTTATTGCCGTAAACAATTTTGTTTGCCCATCCTATTGACTCTGAGGAAATATCAATACCTGTTGCATCAAATCCTTGTTTTGATAAATATCTCGTATTTCTTCCATTTCCACATCCAATATCCAAAGCTTTGCCTTTATGAAATAAATTTGAACTGCAAAAATAAACTAAATCTTCATCCGGTATATCTTTAAAAAAGGGAACAGGACGGGTTCTATTTGAATAGAAATTATTCCACCATTCACTATCTCTTTTCTCAAGTATTTCATCGAGCATTTTAAAAACATCGTCTGAAGATATAATAATTTCTTTATCCACATTTGTACTCATAGGAATTCACCCATCCCTTTCCTCTCAATTTTAAAACGATATTCTGCCAATTTTATTGTTTATATTATATCATATTTAAACAGAGAATCATAGAATGAAAAAGAGACCTTTTCACTCAAGCAACAAATGTTTGAATCCGGAGAAAATAGTAACTCTAAATGCTTTAATGATAAGATGACAAAAACCCACAAAGCAAAAGCTTTGTGGGTTTGATAGCTTATTATGCAGTTTACTAAGCTGAACAGAAAATTAGTATCGGTTTATTTCTTCATTGCAATTGCCTGCTTTGCCTTTGCGACAATGTGCTCAGCATCAAGGCCGTAAATGTGAAGAAGCTCTACTGCGGGACCTGAACGTCCGAATGTGTCCTCAACGCCAAGCTTTACAACGGGAACAGGATAGTTCTCGCAGATAACCTCAGAAACAGCTCCGCCGAGTCCGCCAATGATATTGTGCTCCTCAGCAGTTACGATTGCGCCTGTCTCTTTAGCAGCTTTGATGACGATATCATTATCGAGAGGCTTAATTGTAGCCATGTTAATGACTCTCGCATTGATACCTTCTTTTTTCAGTTCCTCAGCTGCCATGAGAGCTTCGTTTACCATAAGACCTGTTGCGATAATTGCAACATCATTACCCTCGGTAAGCTCAACACCCTTACCAATTTCGAACTTATAGTCCTCGTCGAAAATTCTCGGCACTGCAAGTCTGCCGAATCTCAGGTAAACAGGTCCCTCGTACTCAGCGGCGGCAAAAACTGCCTTCTCTGCCTCAACATCATCGGCAGGGTTAAGGATTACCATACCGGGGATTGTACGCATAAGAGCGATATCCTCACAGCACTGGTGACTGGCTCCGTCCTCACCAACGGAAATACCTGCATGAGTTGCACCGATTTTTACGTTAAGATGAGTGTAGCCGATTGAGTTTCTAACCTGCTCGAAAGCTCTGCCAGCTGCGAACATTGCAAAGGAGCTTGCGAAAACAATGTGACCTGTTGCTGCAAGACCTGCCGCAACGCCAATCATATTGCTCTCGGCAATACCTGTATCATAGAACTTATCAGGGAATGCCTTTTTAAACATTCCTGTCTTTGTGGCAGCCGCAAGGTCGGCGTCCATGACAATAAGATTATCGTATTTATCGCCCAGCTTTACAAGGGCTGCTCCGTATCCCTCACGGGTTGCTTTTTTAATTACATCTGCCATGATTTACGCCTCCAGTTCTGCCAAAGCGGCCTTTAATTCGCCCATTGCGGTCTCATACTGCTCTGCATTGGGAGCTGTTCCGTGCCATGAGCACTGATCTTCCATAAAGGAAACTCCCTTACCTTTAATAGTCTTAGCGACAATTGCTGTGGGCTTGCCTTTACATTCTTTAGCGGCCTTGAAAGCTGCATCTATTTCGTCTAAGTCGTGTCCGTTTATCTCAATTACGTTCCAGCCGAAAGCCTCGAACTTCTCTTTGATGGGATATACGGAGTTAACCTCTTCAACAGTACCGTCAATCTGAAGGTTGTTGTTATCTATAACAGCTACAAGGTTATCAAGCTTCTTTGCAGAGGCAAACATTGCAGCTTCCCATACCTGACCTTCACCAAGCTCGCCGTCACCAAGAATAGTATAAACACGGTAAGTGCTGCCGTCATGCTTTCCGCCGAGAGCCATTCCAACTGCAACAGAAATTCCCTGGCCTAAAGAACCTGTGCTCATATCTACGCCGGGTGTCATCTTCATGCTGGGATGTCCCTGAAGTCTTGAGTCGCTTTTACGCAGTGTCTTAATCTCCTCGAAGGGGAAAAATCCTTTAAGCGCCAAAGCAGAATAAAGAGCGGGAGCCGTATGGCCCTTTGAAAGGACAAATCTGTCTCTCTCTGGAGAAGCAGGGTCACTGGGATCTACATGCATCTCGGCAAAATATAAATACGACAATATGTCGGCTATTGAAAGAGAACCGCCGGGATGTCCAGACTTGGCGTTAAAAGTACCCTCAATAACGCCCATTCTTATTTTGCACGCATTGATCTGAAGTGTCTTCTTAAGCTGTGCGTCCAATTTAATTCCTCCTTGCCTTTGCAAATTTTCTTCAATGTATTCAAGGAAATCCCCGACTGCACCCTTGTTACAGTGGCACGCCTGGTATTTCGCTATTGACTTGATGTATTTCGGAGCCTGTCCGCAGGCCGCCGGAAGAGCTACGGTACAGAGCATATCCTCATCGTTGTAATAATCCCCTATTGCGGCGGTATTATTCATATCAATACCCATTATTTCCGCAAGCTTTCTTACAGCATGACCTTTACCGGAACCTCTTTCTATTACCTCAAATGAAATTGGAGAGGTACGGGTAAAGTATAGCTTTCTTCCGCCCTCTTCACGGGAACGGTTAAGTAATTTTCCGCAGTATATTGGAAGCGTAAGAATAATCACCTTGCCCCAATCATGATCTGGAATCTCATCAAAACTTTTGCAGAATTTATGAGGCAATCTATCTCCGAAAACTTGAAGAGTTGAAAAAACTCCTCCGTGCAGAACATAGACTATGTCCTTTGTAAAAATCTCTATTTCAACATACGGAAACCGGTAAAAAATACTTTTTACCAAGTCTTTTCCTGTTTTTCCTATCTCGTTGTACCAAAGCCACTTTTCCTGCTTGAAATCATAAATTCCGGAACCTGTCATTACTATTGACGGGGTTGAATTGTCAGGCAGTCGCTTATAGTTCCTCTCAAGGGAAACCTTTCCTCGGCTGGAAGCCAGAGCAAAATGGCCTCCTTTTTCTGTAAATGACTTAATTGCCCGGTAATTGCGCTTAGGCATAAAGCGGAACTTGTTGTTCAGCGTTCCGTCTATATCCGAAACAACAAGCCATTTTGAAAACACGTTGTCGTTATCATTTTTCATTGTCAATTTTCCTTAAAAAGCTTGTAAAATATTCCGGCAGCTCACTGGTTATTTCCATATACTCGCCGGTTTTAGGGTGAACAAAACCGATAAGTCCCGCATGAAGACACTGGCCGTTCAGCTCCTTGATGACCTTCTTAGGTCCGTAAACGGGATCACCGGCAACAGGGTGTCCCAAATAGGCCATGTGAACCCTTATCTGGTGGGTTCTTCCCGTTTCAAGGCGTAAACGCAGATGGCTGAAAGATGCATACTCCTTTATTACCTCATAGTGAGTGACAGCGTTTCGGGAGTTCTTCATCGTGACTGCCATCTTTTTTCTGTCAGAAGGATTTCTGCCTATGGGAGCATCTACAATGCCCTCAGGCTCTTTAAACCTTCCGTAAACCACCGCCTGATATTCACGGCGGAAAGAATGTTCTTTTATCTGCTGAGCAAGGCTTCTGTGGGCAAAATCATTCTTTGCTACCATCAGAAGCCCGCTGGTATCTTTATCAATTCTGTGCACTATTCCGGGACGCATTACTCCGTTTATTCCCGAAAGACTGTCGCCGCAATGATACAAAAGGGCATTGACCAAAGTTCCCGTATAATTTCCCGCTGCCGGATGCACAACCATATCCTTAGGCTTATTTACAACAAGCAAATATTCATCCTCATAGCGTATATCCAGCGGAACATTTTCAGGCACCGCCTCAATAGGCTCAGGGTCAGGCACATTTATGCACACCCTGTCCCCTGCGGTCACTTTTAAACTTTTGCCCGCAAGTTTACCGTTAACTGTAATATCTCCGCTTTCAATAAGCTGCTGAGCCCGCGAACGGGTAACATCCGCTACAAGAAGCGAAACGCATTTATCTATACGGCTGCCATCCAATTCTTCCGGTATACTGAAAATTGCACCTTCAATCATCGTTATGTTCCTTCGCTGCCTTTTCAGCTTTTTCCTTCTTTATAGAAACAACAATATCATATACAAGATATATTATTGATATTACAGCTCCCACAGTAATAAGACAATCGGCAACATTGAAAACGGGAAATTTTATAAATGTAAACTCAAAAAAATCTGTAACATATCCTCTGAAAACACGGTCGATAAGGTTGCCGATACCTCCCGCAGTTATAAGTGCAACTCCCCAGTGGAGTATTTTTGAACTAAACACTTTTTTACCTAAAGCTATAAGCAAAGCCACAAGCACCACGGCAGTTATAACCGAAAGCAAAACCGTATTTCCCGTCATAGAACCGAAGGCTGCTCCCGTATTTTCAAGATAATTAAGTCTTACTCCGGGTATAAAGTCGGTCATACCTATAGGTTTTAAATATAAAACCACTATATATTTAGTTATTTGGTCTATAACGGTCAAAAGCGCTATAACCGCAAAAGTAACTGCCTGCAACATAGGTAAACCTCTTTATTTCCTTTTGAAAAGATTTCTGAATGAAATCGGCTCTTCGCCGTAATCATCTTTATCGGAGCTGTCAGGAGAAATCGTCTCATAGCCTTCATCATCATCGTCTATATCATATTCAGACTCTTCCGCCTGGCTATCAGCAACTTCATCCGCATCGATTACTTCATCTGTATCATCAAACTTCATGGCAAAGCCACTGTCCTCTGAAACAGTATTGTCATTTTCTTCTGGAATAGAAGCAACTTCTTCATTTTCCTTAACGGCCACTTCATCTTCTTTTGTAAAATTCTCTTCTGCAGCAGGAGCTTGTGGTTCCTGAGAGAAGACAGGTTCATCTTCAGCAAAAGCTCTTTCTAAACCTTTTTCTTCCTGGGACTCATCATTTTCCTGAGTAAAAACCGGTTCAGGATTTTGCTCTTTCTCCTGTTCAAAGGCAGAAACAGCTTCCTCTTTATTTTCAGGTTCGCTTTCGCTCTCTACTATAAAGGGAATTTTATTTATAAGCTCAATGTGGTTTTTATACATTGCCACAAGACTTGCACGGAACTCGCTTACCTCTCTCTTTGTCATTTCGAGAACAAGAGTTTCGTGAGTTACGCTGCGTTTAACTGCATTTATGCGCTCGTCAGCTTTACGCTGTGCGTCATTCAATATTTCGTCGGCCTTTTTACGGCTGTCAGAAAGCAGAGCTTCAGCGGTTTTCTGTGCAGAGGTGATTGCATCATCTGCCTTCTGCTGAGCGTCGTTTGTCAGCTGCTCCGCTTTCTGTGATGCATCTGAAAGTCTCTTTTCAGCGTCAGCTTTAGCGTCGCTTATAATCTTATTAGCCATTCTCTGAGCGGTAAGAAGAGCCTCTCTTATATTATCCTCATCGCTCTTGTATTCTTCAACCTTATCGGCGAGAAGTCCTATCTTTTTAAGAAGTTCTCCGTTTTCACGGAACATCTGTTCATAGGAATCGCACACCGACGCAAAAAAGTCGTCTACCTCAGCAGCACGGTATGTGCCCCTACCCGAAGCGGAAAACTGGTGATTCCTGACCTGTGCAGGCGTTAACATAATTCACTACCCCCAATAGAAAAATCAGTCAAAAAACATTCCGTTATTTTCAAGCTTGTCGAGAATATCTCCGCCTATAACATCAACATCATAGGGAGTTATCATGAACGTCTTTTTGGCAACCCTCTTTACCTGACCTCTGTTAGCATAGGCAACGCCGCTGAGAAAGTCAACAATTCTTCTTGAAACCTCTTTGTCGGCAGACTCAAGGTTAAGTACTACTGTCTTTCTTGCGTTAAGATGGTCAGCAATTGACTGAGCGTCCTCAAACTGCTCAGGCTGGACAAGAACAACCTGTACCTGTGCGGTTGTATGAATATTCACAACCTTATCTGTACCTGTATGAACCGGCTCAACACGTCTGGGCGCCGGCTTCTCATATTCATCGTATTCGTCATCAAGCTCCTGTGTTCCATCAAATTCATCATCATAATAATCTTCATCGGATGAATTTACAATCCTCTTAATTTTATCAATAAACTCCATTTCAAAATCCTCCTTATCTGTTTTTGAAAAGTGTATTTTTATCAATATCTTCTGTTGCCGAAAATTGCCGAGCCTACACGAACAAGAGTTGAACCCTCTTCAATAGCCTGGCAATAATCGCCGGACATTCCCATGGACAGAATATCCATACTGATATTATCTATTTTTTTGCTTCTCATGTCAATAAACAGTTTATACATATTTGCAAAAAATCCTCTTGCCTGCTCGCTGTCCTCTGAAAAAGGAGGAACAGTCATAAGACCTCTCACTTTTATACCGGGCATCTCGGATACTGCGTAAATAAGCTCCTCAAGTTTTGACATTTCAAGTCCTGTTTTGCAGTCCTCACCTCCTATATTTACCTCAATAAGGGTGTCGGTAACTATTCCCAACGCCGAAGAACGGTTTGATATTTCCCGGGCAAGGTGTTCGCTGTCGAGAGACTGTATCATATCAACCTCGCCAATTATTTTTTTCACCTTGTTGGTCTGAAGATGACCAATAAGATGTGCCTTACAGTTTTCGAGATTCAGGAACTCTTTCTTTGACATAAACTCCTGAACCTTATTTTCTCCTATAAGGTCAATTCCCTGGGAAATTGCAAAATTAATATATTCGGGCTCAACGGTTTTTGTAACCGCCATGAGCTTTATTTTCTCCGGATTTCTACCGCTTTTCAAAGCTGCCTCGGCAATATTTTCTCTAACAGCTTTAAGGTTTTCGCTTACTCTTTCAAAGCCTTTATCCAACAACTTTTCCGTCATATAAATCCTTCCCTTTTATAATTATTTCATCATAGATTCTCAAATATCCTGCCTCTTCCTCAGGACTTATTTTTTCTACTATCGAATACTCTTCCGTAGAATAAAGTATTTTTATTTTGCGGAACTTAACTCGGTTTCCGCTTAAAACGTATACTCCGTTTTCTCCTTCGACTGTACGAATAGCGGTATTTGAAACCCTGTAACCTGTATATTCGTTCTTAACTATCTGCACTTCTTCAAACCGCAGATGAGTTATATCTTCATTCATTTCGTTTGCCCTTAATATAATAGTGCTGGTTCCCTCACCGCCGTCGTTTATGCTGTCAATAACCGCTGAAACCTCGCCTACGGAAGAGTTGGGAAATTTAACTTTTATGGTTTCGTCCTTTTCGAGACCGATTACGCTGTCTGTAGGTACGTTGCAGACTATGTACCAGTCAAATCTTCCCACTATCTTACCCATTGCGTCTGCCGGCACAGTGGCTTTGGATGCAAATATTTTATCGACATCAGCAGGTTTTAAAGATGAAACGCTGTCATAATCAGCCGCATTTTCATATCCGTCAACTACGCTTATATAATACCCTGAAACCGGGGCGGAAATTGTGCTGTAATTACTTTTTGCACTTTTAAGAGCAGCAAGCTCATTACTCAGCTCTGTAATTTTTGCGTCAAAATCAATTGTAGTACCTATTGCAATCTGACGGCTTGTAATACTTGCGGCAACCTCTTTAGCACTTTCTGAAAAGTCTTCAAAATTGCCCTTATCTATAATATCAAGACATTTGTCAAAATTTTTCTTTATCTCTTCATCAAGTAAAGTTGCGTCAATAGTTCCCACATCGGATTTATTGCTCATTATCTTATAATATTCAATTTCTTCCTGTACTTTAAGTATTTGATTATAGTTTTGAGCACCTGCCTCATCGGCAAAAATTATAGCTACCTCATCATCCTTTGCAACACGCTTTCCGTCGGAAGCAATGGGAACCACTGTTCCCGGAGTACTGTTGCTTATATAGGATTCGTCTCGGATTACTACTGCTTGTGCATCTATAATGTCGCTTGTACTGTATACATAAGCAGTTTCAGTGACGTAGGGATTAAATGAAATAATATATATCTGATAACCTATATAGGCAAGCAAACTTATACCAGCAAAAATCGCAAGTGCCTTTTTTATATTTTCCTTTGTTTTACTGTTCATTATAAAAACTCCTGTTTATTATATCAGAGGCCTTTTCTATAAGCTCTTCAGGTGTATTTTCGTCAATATAAAGCCAGTGTATGTTTTTATTTCTCCTGAACCAGGTAAGCTGTCTTTTTGCATAGCGTCTTGTTGACTGCTTTAAAAGCTCCACACATTCCTCAAGACTCTTTTCACCGTCAAGGTAAGGTTTCAGCTCCTTATAGCCTATTGCCTGTACGCTTGTCCCCTTAGGATTTCCACGCCAGTATTCTTCCGACTCCTCAAGAAGTCCGTTTTTCATCATGATATCAACTCTCAGGTTGATGCGCTGATAAAGAAAATTTCTGTCACGAGCGTCCAAACCTATATAGACGCTGTTATAGGGAGTTTCGTTAAGACGAGAAAGTTCTTTTTGTTTTGTGGCGGTAACTCCCGTAAGCTTATATATCTCCAAAGCTCTTACTATTCGTGTAAGATCGTTTTCGTGGAGAACTTCGGCGGACTTTGGGTCTACTGCTCTGAGTTCCTCCAAAAGGCTCTGCACTCCCTCTTTTTCCGCTTTGTCAAAAAGGCTTTTTCGCAGTTCAAAATCAGTCTGTGCAGGGGTAAACTCTATATTTTGCAGCAGAGAATCAATATAAAGCCCTGTGCCTCCCGCCACAAAAGGGAGTTTTCCTTTCGCGGCTATTTCCGCAATGCACTTTCCTGCCATATCCTTAAAGGACGCTACGCTGAACTTTTCATCGGGCTCAGCAAACCCAAGAAGATGATGGGGGACACCCAGCATTTCTTCCTCAGTAGGCTTTGCCGTGCCGATATTCATCCCTTTATATATCTGCATTGAATCTGCGGAAATTACCTCTCCTCCGAATTCTTTTGCAAGGGATGCCGCAAGAGCCGTCTTGCCCGACGCAGTAGGGCCTACAATCGCTGCGATGTTTATTTTTTCAGGCAAGGGGCATCCTCCTTTTACTGTATTCTGCCAAAGCTCTTTTCAAGCTCGTTTCTTGTCATCTTTATCATAACCGGACGTCCATGAGGACAATATTTGATATCGGGATTTTTTAAAAGCTCTCCGATAAATTTTTTCATTTCATAGTCGGTTGTGGCATCTCCCGCCTTAATAGCGCTTCGGCAGGCTACGGAATGGTAAAGCCAGTCCGTTTTGCTGCTCCTTACATCTATCTTATTTGAGGCAAGGGCTGCGGCAAGCTCGCAAACTATTTCCGTAATGCTTTCGCTGTCAAGCTCCATGGGAGTTTCACGGACTATTACTGTGCCAAAACCGAAATCCTCAACTGAAAATCCCGCCTTTGAAAACTCTTCAAGGTTTTCCATTATAACGGAATATTCCTCTTTGCTCAGAGTAATGGTGACAGGCTTTAGAAGCACCTGGCTGAAATGCTCCGTTTCCCTTTTGAGCCTTTCATATATCATTCTCTCATGGGCGGCGTGCTTGTCCACTATAAGCAGTTCACCTTCACACTCCACAAAAATATAAGTTTTGAAGGCTTCACCTACTATCCTGAAAGATGGAACAGTATTCTCTTTCTGCTCGGAAGGTTCTTCTTTTATCTCTGAAACAAGCTGAGGAGTTTGCTCTTTTATATTATCATTGTCGGAAATCTGATTTACCTCAATTTTCTCAGGCTGTGTTTTTTCTTCATTGATGACTTTTTCGGCTCTGGTTTGGCTTAACTTTCTGTCGTAGTCAGCAAGGGTTGAAACATTGTCATCTGCGAAGGTATCAGTTTTATATGACGGTTTCGAGCTGTCCGCTACAAAAAAGCTTTTTTTCGTCTCCTTAACTTCCTCTTTTATAGGTTCACTTTTAGGAATTTCTTTTTTCGTATCGCTGACAAAAGTACTTTCTTTTATAACGGTCTTCTGCTCAATAAAGGTACTTTCTTTTTTATTTTCACTATTTGGTGCAAATTTCTCTCTGTATTCGGCGGCAGTCATTCTCAGTTGCTCGCCTTTCTGCTCCTTTACGGGAGGCTTTAAAAGGTCACTCTGACGGCTGCTCTGTGAAAGACGAACCTCAGGCTTTGAAAAATCCTTTGAAAGGCAGCTTTTTACAGCGTAGTAAACTGCTTCATAAACCTGCTTTTCATTGGCAAAACGCACCTCGGTCTTAGCCGGATGCACATTTACGTCAACACATTCATTTGGCATCGAAAGATGAAGTACACAGGCTGGAAATTTACCCACCATAATGCTGTCACGGTAAGCGTTTTCCATTGCGCTCATAGCAGTTACAGACTTTACAAGTCTGCCGTTAATAAAGAAAAACTGCATGGCTCTGTTGGCTCTTGAAGCGACAGGTTTTGAAATGTATCCTTTTACGCCGACACCTGAAAGATTATAGTCAACGGGCAGAAGTCCCATGGCAAACTCTCTGCCGAAAATTGCATAAATGGTATCGCCTAATTTTCCGTTTCCCGGAGTTAAAAGCTGCTGCTTTCCATCACGGATAAATCGAATACTTACCTCCGGATGGGAAAGGGCGATTCTGTCCACAACTCCTGCAACTGAGTTTCCCTCAGTGACATCCTTTTTAAGGAATTTCATTCTCGCCGGGGTATTGTAGAAAATATCACGGATTATAAGGGTGGTTCCAGCAGGGCAACCCGCTTCAGAAAGTTCTTTTTCTTCTCCGCCCTCAATGGAATATCTTGTACCCATAACGTCCCCGTCAGGTCTTGTCATTACCTCCACTTTCGCAACTGCGGCAATGGAGGCAAGAGCCTCACCTCTGAAACCCAGAGTGCCAATTCCGGCAAGGTCTTCTTCAGTGGCAATTTTACTTGTGGCATGACTTATGAAAGCTTTTCTTACATCCTCAGCATCCATTCCGCAGCCATCATCGGTTATGCGTATATATGTAATTCCACCGTGTTTTATTTCGATTGTTACATTCTTTGAACCTGCGTCAATGGAGTTTTCCATTATCTCCTTGACCACTGAGGAAGGCCGCTCAACTACTTCTCCGGCAGCTATAAGCTCGGCTATATGTCGCGGCAAAACGTTTATTCTGCCCATTGCGGTTTTCCTCCTTTCAGGTAATTATATAAGCGGTTTCATCTGCTGCTTACTTTCGTTCTAAATATTAATTTCCGGCCAGCTTTATAAGCTCATAGAGCTTTGACATGGCTTCGATAGGTGTAAGGGTATTAATATCTATCTCTTTAAGCTTTTCCACAATCTCGTTTGAAGAATCGGGAATAAGTGAAAGCTGAAGATTTTCCTCAGGCTCTGCTTCCTCTTGCTTAACCGCTGCGGGTATATGCTGAATTTCATGACCGTTTTCTTCAAGGTCTTTGAGTATTATCCTTGCACGCTTAACAACAGTGCCCGGTATTCCAGCAAGCTTTGCAACGTCAATACCATAGCTGCCGTCGGCTCCTCCCCTTACTATTCTTCTGAGGAATGTAATATCATCGCCGCGCTTTTTGACAGCTATATTGTAATTCTTAACTCCCTCAATGGTATTCTCCATTTCGGTAAGCTCGTGGTAATGGGTTGCGAAAAGAGTCTTTGCTCCAAGCTTTCTTTTATCGCAGACATATTCGAGTACTGCCTGAGCGATGCTCATTCCGTCAAATGTGGAAGTTCCTCTGCCTATTTCATCAAGGATAATAAGACTTTTTGATGTCGCCTGTGAAAGTATCGCCGCGACCTCGCTCATTTCAACCATAAACGTTGACTGTCCTGCCGCAAGGTCATCGGATGCTCCGACACGTGTAAAGATACTGTCTGTTATACCTATTCTCGCCCTTGAAGCCGGAACAAAAGAACCTATCTGCGCCATTAAGACAATGAGCGCTACCTGACGCATATATGTAGATTTACCCGCCATATTGGGTCCTGTGATAATAGCTGCACGGTTTTCACCGCAGTCGAGAAGGGTATCATTGGGAACAAAGGGAGCACCGTCCAGCATCTTTTCAACTACCGGATGACGTCCGTCCTTTATTTCAATAACATCTCCGTCGTCAATATCCGGTCTTACAAAATTGCCTGAAACAGCCGCTTCCGCAAATGAACACAGCACGTCCAGCTTTGCAACAGCCTTTGCCGTTTGCTGTATTCTGTGAAGCTGCTCGGATACCCTCTGCCTTACGTCGCAGAAAATCTGGTATTCAAGCTGTACTATTCTTTCCTGAGCACCCAGAACCTTTGATTCAAGCTCTTTCAGCTCCTGCGTGATATATCTCTCACAGTTTGCAAGAGTCTGTTTTCTTATGTATTCAGGGGGTACAAGCTCTTTATAGGAGTTTGTAACTTCAATATAATAGCCGAACACACGGTTATAGCCGATTTTAAGCTTCTTTATACCTGTACGCTCCTGCTCTTTTTCCTCAATTTTGGCAAGATACTCCTTACCTCCGCCTACAATCTCTCTGAGTGAGTCAAGTTCCTCACTGAATCCGTCCTTAATAAGTCCGCCTTCACGAACAGAAAAGGGCGGATCCTCTGTAATAGCTGCATCAATAAGGTCGTGGACATCTTCGAGCGTGTCAACATCTCTTCTGATTTCACCTAAGAGCATTGAGGTGCAGCCTTCAAGACGCTCCTTTATGGGAGCTGTATGCTCCACTGTATAGGCAAGAGAACGAAGCTCCCTTGCATTTGCCGAGCCATAAACAATCCTTGTAAGCAGACGCTCAATATCGTATACATCAGTTAAAAGTGAAATAAGCTCGCTTCTCAGAACCATATTTATCACAAGCTCTTCAACGGCGTTGTGACGTTTTATTATGGCGGCACAATTTACAAGGGGCTGTTCAATCCAGCTTCTTATAAGTCTTTTGCCCATGGCGGTTTTTGTCTTATCAAGAACCCAAAGAAGTGAGCCTTTTTTCTCACGGCTCCTCATTGTTTCAGTAAGCTCAAGGTTTCGTCTTGCACTTGGGTCAAGCTGCATAAAGCCTGATTCGCTGTAAAAACTGAAATCCGTTATGTTTTCAAGATTTGTCTTCTGAGTTTCATAAAGATAGCTCAAAGCACAGCCTAAAGCGCATACCGCCTGATGAGCGCTTTCGAGACAATCAAGAGAAAAATTTTGGAAATGATTTTTGACAACCTCAAGACACTTTTCGTAATCTGTTTTTTCTCCGCTTAAAAGTTCCACCGTTGCTTCAATTTTCTTTGAAAAGAAGTTTCTCAGCTCCGGTATCACCGCTGCATGGGAGTTTACAAGTATCTCTTTGGGGGAATAGCGTCCGAACTCACTGATAATTTTACTCTGAGAATTTTCACCATCTATTTCCGTAAGCTGCACTTCGCCTGTTGAAACATCAACAAAACACAGTCCGGCGCAGGTTTCGTCGGAACAGATTACCCCTAAAAAGTTGTTTTTTGATTCATCGAGCATATTGCTCTCGATTACCGTACCGGGAGTTATTACCCTTATTACCTCACGCT
Organism: uncultured Oscillospiraceae bacterium; assembly: GCA_949289045.1. Lineage (GTDB taxonomy): Bacteria > Bacillota > Clostridia > Oscillospirales > Acutalibacteraceae > UMGS263. The sequence goes on along the minus strand of CASEMN010000008.1, from coordinate 13,165 downwards.
TTACAAGACCTTTGGCAAGAGCTGGATCCTCTGTCTGCTCACAGATTGCCACCTTGTGTCCGTTTGCCACAAGACGTGCTATATATCCGTCTGCACTATGAAAAGGCACGCCGCACATTGGTGCACGCTCTGCCTGACCGCAGTCCCTGCCCGTAAGAGTCAGCTCCAATTCCTTGGAAACAGTCTTGGCATCGTCAAAAAACATTTCGTAAAAGTCGCCTAAACGGAAAAGGAGAATGGTATCGGGATACTGCTCCTTTGTCTCAAAATATTGCTTCATCATCGGAGTGTACTCCGCCATTCTCTTTTTCCTCCTGTTTAAGTCAAATTAATTTTGATTGCCGCTTTTATACGGACTTAAATTAGTGGCAGCCGCCGCAGCTTCCGCATTCGCCGCCGCAGGAATGCTCCTGAACAGGCTCGCATGTTGCGGGATCTTCACCGTTTACGCAAAGTGAAAGAAGCTGCATAACATAGTTCATCATGTCATCTACTTCTTTTCTTGCTGCCTCATATGCAAGCATATTGGGGTTTGACATAATCTTCTCATAAAGCTCACGGAACTGCTTGTCATACTCGCTCATCTTGTCGGCATCTGCTTCATCGCCTTTGCCGGCTTCCTGCTGATATGAAAGCTGAACAAGGTTAAGCTTGCCGATCATATCGTTAAGCTCTGTATCCTTATCGTTGTTCTCTCTTGCCTTGCTGAAATTGAGATAGCGCTCATCCTTCTGGATCTCTGCGCCGAGCTGTCTTGTAAGTTCAACTACGCTCATGTTTGTACTCCTTTTATTTTACATTTTCTTTTATAAAAAACTCTGCCTTAATGGCAAAATTAATTATCGTTTATAAGTTCGCCTTCGACAATCCAAGTAAGTGCGTTTGTAACCTTTACATTTACAAAATTGCCTATTACCTTTTCAGGATTATCACATTTGAATCTGATTATTACATTTCCGCCTGTTCTGCCGGAAACATAGCCCTTTTCATCCTGCTCCTCGGCAAGTACCTTTGCAGTGGTTCCCACAAGCTTCGCTGTACGTTCTCCTGCAATTTCCTCCTGGACTTTCAGCATCTCACGGAACCATTTACCCTTTTCCTCAGCAGAAACCGGGTCGTCCATTGAATAAGCAGGAGTTCCCTCTCTGGGTGAAAAGATGAATGTGAAAAGTGAAGTAAAGCCAACTTCACGGATAAGTGAAACCGTATCCTGAAATTCCTCATAGGTTTCGCCGGGGAAACCGACAATTACGTCACTTGTAAGTGAGATATCGGGCATTTTCTCCTTTGCATACTCTACAAGCTCAAGATATTTTTCTCTTGTATAGCGGCGGTTCATTTCCTTTAACACCCTGTTGTTTCCTGACTGGAAAGGCAGATGAAGATGTCTTGCAGCCTTTTCACAGCTTGCCATTGTATCGAGAAGCTCATGGGTACAATCCTTGGGGTGAGAGGTCATGAATCTTATTATAAAATCGCCCTCAATATCGTTGATGCGCTTTAAAAGCTCCGAAAAGGTTATGGGATTCGGGAGATCTTTTCCGTAAGAGTTTACGTTCTGACCTAAAAGAGTTATTTCTTTATATCCCTGCTTTACAAGCTCCCTTGCCTCATTAACAACAGTTTCAGGGTCGCGGCTTCGCTCCCTTCCCCTTACATAGGGAACTATACAGTAGCTGCAAAAATTGTTGCAGCCATACATAATAGGAAGCCACGCTTTAAATGAGCTGTCACGGGAAACAGGGAGTCCCTCAGCGATAACTCCGTCACTTTTGGGAAGCTCAAAAACTCTGCTGCCTGTGCAGAGGACTTTATAAAGCATTTCCGGCAATTTATGGACCACATGGGTGCCGAAAACAAGATCTACAAAACGGTAGCTGTTTTTGATTCTTTCAGCAACCTGTGACTGCTGCATCATGCATCCGCAAAGAGCTATAACACAGCCGGGATTTCTTTTCTTTTTGCTTTTAAGTGCACCTACGTTGCCGAAAACTCTATCCTCAGCGTGTTCTCTTATGGCGCAGGTATTGAAAAGAATAAGATCGGCTTCGTCTTCACTTTCAGTAAAGGTATATCCCATTTCTGAAAGCATACCTTTTATTCTCTCGCTGTCCGCCACATTGCCCTGACAGCCGTATGTGTGTACAAAAGCCTTTGGCTCACCTGATATTCTCGCCGAAAGCACTGTGTGCACCATTTCGGCATAGTTTTTCTGGCGCTGGAGCTCCGCCTGAGCTACTGTTTTTTCTGACACCTTGAATCCTCCGCAAGAAGTTTATATTTCATAATATGATACCACTTAAGACGATTTTCTTCAATAGGAAACGGTAAAATTCGAGGGATTACTTAATAAAAATAGGTATGCGTGGAGGGGTGATTTTTTGAAAGAAAAATTGAATTAAAAGTCTGTATTTATTTAATTTTCAAAAATCAGTTAAAAGGGAACACAGCACAAAATTTAAGCCGCCGAAAATCGGCGGCTGAAAGAATTTATTTCACTTTTTTATCCTGCGGCAGAAAAGATAAAAAGAAACAGCGGCAAGAACAGTTACCACGAAACCACAGAAAAACCATATGGTAGCCATTTCAAAGCTTTCCGAAAGACTTATTCCCGGCAGATATGGAATTGTTATTCCAAAAAGTCCAAAAGATATTCCCGTAGTACTTCCGGCAGGGATAGTGAGAAAATAATATATTTCCGATAAAATCACACAGGCAATTCCGATGAATCCCACCGCCATGCGTTTTTTAGAGGACTTAAAATCATAAAAAACTGATGCGATAAAAGCGGCGATGCCCAAAGCTCCGAAGGGCTGAGCCAGAACACTGAAACCGTCTATAGCATTTACTCCTTCATAGCCGAACCACGGACGGGTCATAATGAGAAACAGCAAAGCTACAAGTGCAAAAAACAGAAGCTGATTTTTACGATAGTCGGTTATTTTCTTTGAAAAAGCTACAAATGTCTTTATATCGTTTTCCGGCTCTGCCACAGCGTCATCGCTTCTATATTCATCATAAAACTTTCTGCATCCGCTGCAAAGAGAAAGATGCTTGTCTATACTCTCCCGGCTTTTTTCGCTTAGAGCGTCATCCATATAAAGTGAAACAACATCCTTTACGAGACTGCATTCATATTTCATATCCATAGTCCTCCTTTAATCTTTTGCGAAGTATCTCCTTGCCTCTGAAAAAAATTACTTTTGCGGAATTTTCTTTTATCGAAAGCAATTTGCCTATCTGAGCATATGGCATATCGGAATAAATACGGTAAATCATAACATCCCGCATTTTAGGCTCCATTGAATCAATAACCTTACGTGCGTGAATGAGCACCTGTCTTTTTACCGTTTCGTCCTGAGGTGAAAGAGTGTCTGTATCGGCAGTATCTCCGCTTATTTCTTCAAAGGACAATGCTGCTTTCTTTTTATCTCTGAGAAACATATAAAATCTGTTCTTGGCAATTGCAATAAGCCATGTTTCCGGTTTACAGCTGCCTTTAAAATCACCTATGGCAAGGTATGCGTTATAAAAAGTATCCTGTGTCAGCTCTGCGGCAAGGTCCTCATGATAATTGGTCATTTTCAGAAGAAAATTATAAACCGTACCGTAGTAACAGGAAAAAAGCTTTTCAAAATCCTCCACTGGGTTCCTCCTTTCCGGCGCCTCATAAAGTTAGTTGCAGTTTTTCGGAAAAAGTTACATAAAAAATAAAACCGCTCATTTTTCATCAGAAAAGAGCGGTTACAAGAGCCTTGTATTCCTCATAGCTCATTGTGATATTAAGAATTTTTATAAGGGATGAAGTGGAAATCCTTTCCGGGAGCATAAGCTTATCAGTAAGCTTTCTCCGCTTTTCGGAGCTGTCCTTTCCCCCTGAAAGTCCGTCCTCATAAAGGTCATAGGCTGTTATCTGCCTACCTTCTGGAGCTTTCGCATCTGATTCCCCCGTCTTTATCCCGCTTCTTTCGAGAGCCTTAATGAGCACCTCGTTATCTATACCCTCAACGCCCAGCTTTCCCTCTTTTGACGGGTGCTCCTTGCGGCGTTCCTTGCCGAAAATATCAGGTGTATATACATGGATAATTCTTTCAGGCTTTACCATTCCGGAAATAAAGGAACGGATTTTAAAGCCTGCGGAATCGCTGTCGGTCATTACAACAAGCCCGCGTTTTTCGGCAAGAAGCCTTATGAGAGCTTGTTTTTCCTTATCCTTGAAAATGGAGAATCCATTTGTCTCGATGATTATTGTATCTAAAATTGAGGAAAGTCGTATTTTATCGTACTTTCCCTCAACAATTACAGCCTGATCTATTTTAATCATACCTTTTCGCCTCCTGCGGCAAGGAGAAGCTTTACCACCGTCTCCTCAAGAGCAAGACGGTTATCGGTACGGCTGCTTTTTAAAAGTGCGTCGCAGTCCCACAGAATCTGAAGACATCTTCTCAGAGCCTCATCTGAAAGGGAAGCGGAATCCCTTGCAGCGTTGCGGAGTCTGAATTCCCTGCCCTTATATCCGTAATAATTTGCCACATCCGCCGGCTGCTGACCTGCGTTTTTAGCCGCTCTTACACGGTACATATCGCAGTAGCTGCCGATTATTGCGCCTAAAATCATAACAGGCTCGGTCTTTTGAGAAAAGAGAAGATTGAGAACCGAAAAGGCTTTTTCGCTTTTTCCCGCAGCGATGGCTTTCACTAAGTCAAACACAGATGCCTCAACGGATTTCACGGCGATTTCGTCGATTTTTTCCCTTGTTATCTCTCCGCCCTGAGCGTAAAAACAGAGCTTTTCCGTTTCGCTGAAAAGGGTGTTCATATCTCCTCCTGTAAGCCCGGCAAGATATGAAGCGTCGGCATCGGAAATATCACAGCCCTGCTTTTTCGCCATTCGCTTAACAAGAGAAGCAAGCTGGGACTGACTCATTTTTGCAGCCTCGAAGACCTCTCCGCAATCGGTAAATTTCTTTATTACATTTTTCCATTTAGCTGACTTTTTATCGTCGTTATCTACACTGTACCAGAATATCAGCACACAGGTTTCAGGAACATCTTTTATTATCTCGTAAATCTTATCAAGCTCCTTTTGCCCCAGTGCTCCGAGATCCATATCCTTGACGCTCACGCATATGCGCTCTGCCATCATGGGCATTGTTTCAGTCTTTTCAAAAATCTCATCGGGTGTGGTTTTTTCTCCATCCAAAAGATGCAGATTAAAAGCTTCCATACCTTTGGGGACTGCACCCTCTGCTATTTTTGAAGCGTAATGCTTTACAAGATAGCTCTCCTCACCGTATAGAAAATAAAGTGAGGAAAAGTCTTTACTCTTTATCTGCTCTTTAAGTTTCTGCTCGGTTATGCGTGCCATTTAAGCGCTCCTCCTTATGCGGAAGCTTCCGTCCTCCTGAGCGAAAACCGTAATGTTTCCCATTTCTCCGGTTACCGCCTTACTGCCGTTTATAGAATATATTTCACCTTTGTTTTCATCAAAGTAATCTTCATCGCAGGTTACTATTATATATGAAAATCCGAAATTTTCATAGTCCCGGGGAGGTTTTTCCGAACAGATAAGCAGATTATATCCCTTTTCGCTGCCGGGAATGGAGGAGATTTTTCCCTCGCTGTCATAAGAAATAAGGGCTCTGAAATTATTATAGGTTATTACTGTAAAATCGGAATAAAACTCTGCTTTTACCTTTTGAGAAAACTCAATGTTTTCGCCGTTTCCGCTAATATTAAGGGTATCTACATCTCCGCTCAAAAACTCATTCGCACTGCTGTTAATCACAATGGGTATATCATACTCTGATGCGATACTTTCTACACTTGCAATATTATCGTACCTTGTGGCGGCAATGGCGTTTATCTTCTCCGTTCCAGCAGAGGAAAGGGCTTTATCAATGCTGGTTTCAGAGTTATAGCTGCTCCCCGATCCCATAATGACAGCACTTTTTCCATCAGAAAGCACAACACAGGGACTTTCCCCGCTGTCGCAGACAATTATCTCAAGGGTATTTGCCTTTAAAAAGGTTTCGGAAATTTCGGTACAGACTGCAAACAGCAGACAAAGGGATAAAGTAAGCGGCAAAATTCTGCGGTAATTTTTAAACATAAATGTAACTGCCAAAAGCACCATGATTCCCGCACAGATAACAGCAGCGTTTTCACCGCTTATTCTGAAATGAGAAAATTCAAAGTTTCCAAGCCAGAGACAGAAATTAATTATAAACTTATTGATTAAACCGCACAGTAGGAAAAGCGGTTTTGTTATAAAGAAGAAAATCGGATTTGACGGAAATACCGCCGCCAAGCCTCCGCTTATCATGGACACAGCACCTAAAGACGGCACAATGAGATTTGCAAAAGGAGAAACTGCGGAGATTTCTCCGAAAGCTATTGAAGAAACGGGAAAAGTAAATATGGATGCGCTTACGGACACTGCGCCTGCAGTGATAATCCATTTAATAGCTTTGCCAAACACTCCTTTTATTTTATCCTGTGCTTTTTCTCCTAAAGCTTCAATAGGTTTATAGCAAATGAGAATACCTAAAGTCGCAGAAAAGGACAAAAGAAAGCTCAGTTCAAGACAGGTGTATGGATTCATCATACATAAAATTACCGCTGCCATTCCCAGAGAGTTTACGCCATCAGCCTTTCTGCCAAGTCCTTGTGCCCCAAGAAAGACAAAAGTCATCACTCCCGCTCTGAAAACTGAAGAAGTAAAACCTGTAATGGACATAAAGAACAGAATAAAAAGAGCTGAAACAATACGCATCATAACTCTAAGGGAGTTGTCTTTGAATTTTATGTAAGAAAATAGACCTACCCATATTGAAAGATGCAGACCTGAAACAGCAAATAGGTGCGAAAGTCCCACATGACGAAAGCTTTCGTTTATATCTTCCGGCACGCCTGTTTTATCGCCTAAAAGCATTCCTTTAAGAAGTGCACCCTCATCACCGGGAAGAGCATAGGATATGTTTGAAAGAAGATAACTCTTCACTTTATATACGATCAGATTAAATGAAAATCCAGTGCCTTTTTCTATTTTTGCGCCGTCGCCCATATATCCGCCGATAAAAATTCCATCTGCTTTGTTTTTTCCGCTGCCATCTGTGAGAAGATATGGTTTAACGGTACAGGTTACTTTATCACCGGGTTCGGCATTCTGTGAACTGCTCATGGAAAGCCTTATTTTAACTTTTAGTTTTTCTCCGTCAACAGTTTCCGTTTTCACAACAGTGTAATACTGCCCGTAAGCTCTGTAAGGCTCTGCAATTATTTCGCCCTCAATAGTTACTTCTTTTTCGCAAAGGTTTTTGGCAGGCTCATAAAACACCCAGTCATAAAATGTGAGCCAGATAAAAGCACAGATAACTGTGACAAGACAGACAGAAACTATACTCCGATTTTCACGGTTTTTTAGAAGCGGACATAAAACAAGACCGACAGCTGCAACAATTGCAGTGACTGTGGCAATCCCCGTCCCCAGCAGCAAAAACGCCGCTAAGGAGAGGACTGCACAGGCACCTGTTACAGCCATCGGTCGTTTCATAAGATCAGCTCCGTTACGGTATTATTTGAAAAACAGAGGAAGCTTTTCAAGATAAATAATATCGTCACGGTCGGCGGCATCTCCCTCTGCCAAAATTGCAGCCATGCCTACAACATTTACATCAAATTTTTCAAGCAGTGTAAGAGCAGCTTTAAGAGATTCGCCGGTGCTTATAACGTCATCGAGAACAAGGACTCTCTTGCCTCTCATCTGCTCACCCTCTGCACTGTCAAGGTAAGCTGTCTGAACAGCGGCAGTGGTAATTGAATTAACGTTAACGCTTACAGGCTCTTTCATATAGAGCTTTGCGCCCTTGCGGATTATGAAATATTTCTTTCCGCTCTGTCTTGCCATTTCGTAAGCAAGAGGAATACCCTTTGCTTCGGGAGTTACTATGTAATCGAACTCAGGGCACTTTTTAAGAAGTTCAGTTGCGGAAGCCACTGTTATTTCAACATCTCCGAAAATGACAAATGCAGCTATATCAAGCTTGTCGTTTACGGCGCAGATAGGCAGTTCTCTTTCGAGTCCTGCTATTTTCATCTTATATACTTCAGACATTTTTACTCCTCCTCAGCCTGCGGGCCATGTAAATTCACGGCCTGCCATCATATGGAAATGAATGTGCATAACAGATTGTCCTGCTTTTTCACCGCAGTTATTGACGATTCTGAAGCCGTCTTTTAAATCCATTTCATTTGCGATTTTTGCCGCAGCTTCAAAAACCTTGGCAATAAGGAAGCTGTTTTCGGCGGTTATCTCTTTCGCCGATGCGATATGCTCCTTAGGTACAATGAGAACGTGTACGGGAGCCTGTGGCTCAAGGTCTTTAAAAGCCACTACCCATTCGTCCTCATAGACCTTTGATGACGGGATATCGCCGCTGATGATTTTACAGAAAACGCAGTCCATTTTCTTCGCTCCTTTTATGAAAGTAATTTTTCGACAGTATTGAGAGCTTCATCTATCTTTGAGGGATCCTTGCCGCCTGCCATTGCGCTGTCGGGCTTTCCGCCGCCTGAACCGCCGCAAGCTTTTGCTGCCTCACGGACAATATTGCCTGCATGAGCGCCTTTACTGACGGCAGCTTTTGAGCAAGCTGCGGCAAGACTTACTGTGCCCTTTGCCTTCTGCTCACTTGCAAGGATTATTACAACTGCCTCATCGCTGTTCTTTGCGCTGTCGCACATTCTGCGAAGTGCGTCGGGTGCAGCATCGGGAACATTTGCGGCAATAAGCTTATATTCGCCAACTGTTTTATAGTTTTCGAGAAGTCTCTTTGTATTAAGCTCTGCCTTTTCGTTTTCGAGAGCTGCAACTTTCTTTTCTGCTGCCTTTACTTCTTCTGAAACCTGACGGCAGCGTCTTGCAAGGTCTGCGGGATTGCCGAGCTTGAGAGCAGTACAGCTTTCGTTTATAAGATTAAGATTCTTTTCAATGAACTCAAGTACGCCTGCACCTGTAACAGCCTGTATTCTTCTTACTCCGGAAGCAACTGAGGATTCGGAAATAATTTTGAAAAGTCCAAGCTTTGAGGTATTGTCAACATGAGTACCGCCGCAAAGCTCTACTGAGAAATCGCCTGCTTCAACAACTCTTACAACATCGCCGTACTTTTCACCGAACAGAGCCATTGCGCCCTTTTTCTTTGCCTCGTCAATTGGCATCTCAGTTGTGGTAACCGTAAGAGCTGCAAGAATCTTTTCGTTTACAAGAGCTTCGACACTCTTTAACTCTTCGGGAGTAAGTGCTGAGAAGTGTGAGAAATCGAAACGTACTTCGGCGCTGTTAACAAGCTGACCAGCCTGCTCAACGTGGCTGCCGAGAACCTTACGGAGAGCTGCCTGTAAAAGGTGAGCTGCTGTATGGTTTCTCATTGTGGCAAAGCGTTTTTCTTTGTCAACCTCAAAAGAAGCTGTTTCGCCTGCTTTAACTGTACCGCTTACAAGACGGCAGGAATGTACAAATACTCCTCCTGCATTCTTGGAAGTTGAAAGGACTTCGGCAGTAAAGCTGTCATTTTTGATAACGCCTGTATCGCCTGCCTGTCCGCCGCTTTCACCATAGAAAGGTGTTTTATCTGCAATAAGGGCAAACTCTTCCTCGCCCTCATAGCTTTCGGTTCTTTCACCGTTTACAATAACGCCTAAAATCTTGCCTTCGCCCTCAGTTGAGCCATAACCTGTAAACTCAGTCGCCTCAAAGTCGGCTCCTGCGTCTCCGGAAGCTTTCCATGCGTCAGCTCCGGCATCCTTACGGGCATTTCTCGCCTGAATTCTCTGCTGTGACATAAGCTGTGTAAAGCCTTCTTCGTCAACATGGAGTCCTTTTTCCTCTGCAATTTCCTTTGTAAGGTCAAGAGGGAAACCATAGGTATCATAAAGTCTGAAAGCATCTTCACCGCTGATTGTCTTTGAATCGCCGCTCTTAGCGATAACCTCTTCAAGAAGCTGAAGACCTGTATCAATTGTACGGCTGAAGTTTTCTTCTTCGTTGCTGATAACCTTTGTTATGAAGTCAACTTTCTCTGCAAGAGCAGGATATGCATTTTTATTATTTTCGATAACTGTCTTTGCAACATCTGCAAGGAAAGGATGATCGATTCCGAGAAGTCTGCCGTGACGTGCTGCTCTTCTGAGAAGACGGCGAAGAACGTATCCTCTGCCCTCATTTGAGGGAAGCACACCGTCACCTACCATAAATGTGGTGCTGCGGATATGGTCTGTGATAACACGAAGAGAGATGTCGTCCTTTTCGTTGTCGTGATATTTTTTATTTGCGATTCTTGCAATGTGTGACATAATGTTCTGCATTGTGTCGATTTCAAAGATGTTATCAACATCCTGAACAATGCAGGCAAGTCTTTCAAGTCCCATACCTGTATCGATATTGGGATGGTCAAGACGTGTGTAATTGCCGTTGCCGTCGTTATCAAACTGAGTGAAAACAAGGTTCCAGAACTCTGTGAAACGGTCGCATTCACAGCCCACTTTACAATCGGGCTTTCCGCAGCCGTACTTTTCGCCTCTATCGAAGTGAAGCTCTGAACAGGGACCGCAGGGGCCTGAGCCGTGCTCCCAGAAGTTATCTGCTTTGCCCATTCTGACTATTCTGTCGGGAGAAACTCCGACTTCCTTAGTCCAGATATCGAAAGCCTCATCGTCATCCTCATAAATTGTTATCCAAAGTCTGTCAACGGGCATTTCGATAACCTTTGTGCAGAATTCCCATGCCCATTTGGTTGCTTCATGCTTAAAATAATCGCCAAATGAGAAGTTGCCGAGCATCTCGAAATATGTTCCGTGACGTGCAGTTTTACCGACGTTTTCAATATCAGGAGTACGGATACACTTCTGGCAGGTTGTAACTCTCTTTCTGGGAGGAGTAACCTCTCCTGTAAAATACTTTTTCATGGGAGCCATACCTGAGTTAATCAGGAGAAGGCTCTTATCGCCCTGAGGTACAAGTGAAAAGCTGTCAAGGCGGAGATGTCCTTTGCTCTCAAAGAAGCTCAGATATTTTTCCCTGAGCTCGTTAAGTCCCATCCACTTCATCTTTTATCAAATCCTTTACAAAAAAATATAATGCCTCCTGTACAATAAGGGACGGTTAAACCGCGGTACCACCCTAATTGTGCAAAAAGCACCACCTTTAATTTCTCTTTAACGCAGAAACTACGCCGTATTCTTCACACGGTGCTCAGGAACGGCTCACGAAGAAAGCCAGTAAAAGCTCTTACAGCCACGGAGCTCTCTCTCTGAAAAAGCTATTTCTTCGATATTTTCCTTCAAAGCATTTAAAAATATCGTATTAATTATATCCTTTAGAAATTATTTTGTCAATCTCCGCCGCTTTCGTAAGCCTCAATTTTTTCGGCTATATCTCTGAAAATGGGAGCACAGTCGGTGGAGCCGCCGTCACCCTCCTCCTTTAAAATTGCTATTACATATTTGGGATCATCGGCAGGATAATATCCCGCAAACCAAGCGTGATAAACTTCCACTCCGTTTTTATACCAGCCTGTCTGAGCCGTTGCGGTTTTTCCTCCCGCCGTTGAGCCCTCCGGCTTTGCGAGAGTACCACCGCCGTAGTCAACGGAATATTTAAGAAAGGACTGAAGCTGTTTTACAATTTTTTCATTAAACACCGGCGTCGGCGGTTTCTGCTCAGAGTGAGTAACATTCATGTTTTCATCTGCAAAGCCCTCCACTATTGTGGGATAACAATAATTACCACCTGACGCAACTGTTAAAAATGCAGCAGCTATCTGTACAGGAGACGCCATTAGCTTACCTTGTCCGAAAGAAAGGTTTGCAAGGTCTCCCGATGTTGCTATGTCGTTTAAAGACGGCAGATATCCGGCATCACAGCTGAGGGAATGGGCAATATCAACAGATGTTCCAAAGCCCATTTTTTCAGCAGTTTCAAGTATTTTTTCTTTGCCGACTTTCTGTGCAAGACTTATAAAGTACGTGTTGCAGGAAAGAGCAAAACCACTTTTCATATCCAGCACTCCGTGTCCGGAAAGTTTATGGCAATGAAAAACAATACCGTCTACCTCTATCTGTCCTGTGCAGTCGTGTGTAAAATTTGGTGAAATTCCCGCTTCCAACGCAGCGGCACATACTACTAATTTAAAAACAGAACCTACAGAATATTCCGTAAGAGAACGGTTTATAAGAGGTGAATTTTCATCGTTCAAATAATTCTCGATTTCATTGGGATTAAAATTCGGACGGCTTACCATGGCTTTTATTTTTCCGTTTTCAGCATCGAGTATTACTATGGAACCTTTATCCAGCTTTCCTTCATCAGCACATTCTTCCGCAATACGCTGTATTTCTTTGTCAATTGTCAGCACCAGACCCGAATTATTGTTGTATCCGTCATAAATTATCTCGTCTTCTCCTCCGGACAAAATTCTTCCCACAGCATCCACGTAATACGCAACACTGAGGGTTCCGGAATTTTCAGTAAAGTATTCATCATAACTTTTTTCCAATCCCGAGACTCCATTGCCCGATCCCGTATCAAGATATCCTATAGTATGTGCAAGAAGCTGATTTTCACCGTAACGTAAATATGGGCTTAAAGAGGTTATCCCTTCTGAATCTTCAATTTTTTCACCGGTTTTAACCAGCACCAGCTCGCCTTTTGAAAGGCGTGAGATAAGGTTAGAATAATCTTCACCGCTTAGGTAATTTTTCATTATGGAAGCTGATTCTCCAATAGGAGCTACCGCTGCGGCATTGTATTTTTCTTCATTTACAAGAAGATTTAAATTGCAGTCGTAGATATTTCCCCTTTTCTCAGAAACTTCCAAAACTCTGCGGTTATTTTGCTGAGAAGCTTCCGCCGCCGGCGAATTGATTATTGTCACAATGTTTACACATAAAAATCCTAAAATAAAAATCATAACCGTATACGTTGCAGCAATTCTTTTATAAAACATATAAATCACCGGTTATAGTATTGACATCATAGAAAATTTTAAACTAAAAACCGCCCCTTTCTGATATGCACCCCAAAAGTTAGACACTTTTGGAGGTGCATATTTTTATGGGAAAAACAGAAAGAAAAAACAAAGTGTATAGTGGCGAATTTAAAATAG
>CASEMN010000007.1 GCA_949289045.1 uncultured Oscillospiraceae bacterium | reverse complement strand
ACCAATCACAAATTGTGTAATTGAAAGGATGTTTAAATCACTTAAAACCGATGCAGACCTATTTACTCCTCGGATTCATGCACACCTTTTGCGGCACACGTTTGCGACAAATTATCTTGAAAATGGCGGTAATATCTACAGTTTGCAGCTCATACTCGGACACACTACGCTTGATATGGTGAAAAAGTATGTACACTTGACATCAGCGAAAACCGTGACAAACTTCAAAAATTACAGTCCCCTTGATAATTTGAAAAGTTAATTAAAGGTACTGTATACCAAAATGCGCAAAGCCTTATGCAGTATGGAAAAATTAAAGAAAAAACCTGTAACCGCAAAGGCTACAGGTTAAAATGGTCCGAGTGGCGAGACTTGAACTCACGGCCTCTTGACCCCCAGTCAAGCGCGCTCCCAACTGCGCCACACCCGGATGTTGCTCACTGCAACGTTGACAATAATACCACAGATAGGAACAAAATGCAATAGGAATCTTCAAATTTTTTAAAAAATTTTTTTATTAAACTATTCTTTCTTTTTTACTACTTTAAAAAATCCGATAAAAAAACAATAATTTGAAAAATATATCAAAAAAATCTTTCATATATAGAATTATATGTGAAATAGTGCTATAATTGCCGAAGAAACCCGTAGTGGATAATTTCCTGTGAAGCTGGATGCAAATAGGCTCGTTATGCGAATATCTTTAGCATTCCCAAGAAAATTTATGATTTTTATGCAGGAGGAAAAACATGAAAAAGAAAAAAATTGTTGTTTCATTACTGGCGGTTGTACTGATTATTGCTGTTGCAGGGTCTGTCTTTTTGTTTCTCGGTTCAGATGAGGCTGCATTGGTTGCGAGCTATAACACTACCAATCCATACATAGTGGATACAGGTGCCCTTGTTTCAGCTCATCGTTCCGGAGGAGGACTTTTTCCAGAAAACACCTTTATGGCTTTTAAGGATTGCGTTACAAGCGAGACATTTGAGACGGATATTTTTGAATTTGACCTTCATATAACTAAAGATAATGTGTTGATTTTATTGCATGACGAGGATTTTGACCGCACAAGTAATTCTGAAGAGCTTTTCGAGGAAAAGGGAGTAAAGCCGTCGGAGAAAAATTTTGATGAGCTCCAGGAACTTAACTTAGGAGAAAATTTTCAGGCACCTGACGGGACATATCCTTACCGTGGGCTTAGAGGAGATGAAATTCCACAGGATCTAAAGGTGGTGCGTCTTGAAGATATTCTCGATTATATTCTCAGCCAGGAAAAGGAATACAGTTTTATAATCGAGATAAAGGACGGCGGTGATATTGGTAGAAGAGCCGCAGATGAGCTTTACCGTATATTGACGGAACGCAATATTTTAGACCGTGTAATTGCGGGTACATTTAATGGGGAGATAACTGAATATTTTGATGAAAAATATGACGATATGCTTCGGTCAGCAAGTATAGCGGAGGTGCTGAAATTTTACTTTTCTTCTGTTTTTGGTATAGACCTTGACCCTGAAGAAATAAAATATGACGCATTGCAGATTCCATATAAGAAATTTGGATTTAATCTTGGAACTCAGGAAATAATAAACCGTGCTCACAGTTTGAATGTTGCGGTTCAATACTGGACTATAAACGATGAGCAGGAAATAATAGAACTCAATAGCCGAGGAGCTGATGCCATAATAACCGATAACCCGGAAAAGGCATATAATCTCATTAGCGGCGGCGAGTAATAAATTCATTTTAAAAGTCCCTTCGGCATACAATCTATCCGGAGGGATTTTTATGGTTTTAGTGGTTAAAAGTAGATTCTTAGCAATTGTATTAAGCCTTCTTTTAATACTGGCTGCAATATTTACCGCAGGATATATTTCAGAAAAGGAGTCTTTTGAATATGTGGGTACAAATA
Organism: uncultured Oscillospiraceae bacterium; assembly: GCA_949289045.1. GTDB lineage: Bacteria > Bacillota > Clostridia > Oscillospirales > Acutalibacteraceae > UMGS263. The sequence goes on along the minus strand of CASEMN010000007.1, from coordinate 102,929 downwards.
CTGTTCCGGAAGTTAAGCTGCCAATTATAATGTACCATCAGGTGACAGATAATTCTAAACTTTGGAGTAAGTATGCGATAAGTTCAGCTCAGCTTGAATCGGATTTTAAATATTTAAAGGAAAAGGGATATAAAGCCATAACCATGGCACAGCTTATAGCTTATTGTGAGGGTAAGGGAGAAATACCGGAAAAGCCCATTATTATTTCCTTTGATGACGGATATGAAAGCTTTGTCACTTTAGTGGAGCCTCTTCTTGAAAAATATGATATGTACGCTGTCCTTGCAATTATAGGTTCGGCGGCGGACCTTTTCACGAAAGTGGAAGACCATCACCTTGACTATTCTCATTTAAGCTGGCCGCAGATAGAAGCTTTAAGCAAAAATCCGAGAGTAGAACTTCAGAATCATACCTATGATTTACATACAAGCGATAAAGGCAGAAAGGGATGTATGCGAAAGTCTGGCGAGAGCCTCCAGCATTACGAAGCGGTTATAAAGACAGATATTGAAAAACAGCAGAATCTTATTTATGAGCATACTGGCAGAAAACCGGATACAATGGTATTTCCCTTTGGTGCTTTTAGTGATGAGACTGTGGAAATAGTAAAAGGAATGGGGTTTAAAGCTGTATTTACTTGTCGTGAAAAGGTAAACTATATAAAGCAGGGAGAGAGCAGCCTATACTCTTTAGGCAGATTTAATCGTGCTCATGGCAAAAGCTCTGAGGAGTTTTTCAAATGTCTTGAATCAGACTGAGCTGGATAAAGCTTAAATCGAAGAGATTATATATTATGCTGTAAAAAATACATTGTAGCATATTAGAACTTAGTTCGCTGGGGGAACGCTTGCTAATTATAGACGGATAGTATAAAATTTAGGTGCAAATTGAATTTTGGAGCTGAACAGAAAATGAAAAGGGTAGTAGTAACAGGAGCGGCAGGATTCATAGGCAGCCATTTTACGAAGCATCTTCTGCAAAGCCACTCGGATGTAAACATAATCTGTATCGACTCGCTTACCTACGCGGGGAATTTTGATAATCTTAAAGGTGAAATCAAAGATCCCCGTTTGATTTTCTATAAAGCCGATATTTTAAACAAGAGGGAAATATTTGAAATTTTCAGCCGTGAAAATCCGGATACAGTTATAAATTTTGCCGCTGAAAGTCACGTTGACCGTTCTATAAAGGATCCTGAAATCTTCATGAATACCAATGTTATGGGAGTGCAGAACCTTTTGGAGGCTTGCCGAGAATGTCCGGTTGAGCGGTTTCATCAAATTTCAACTGACGAGGTGTACGGCGACCTTACCCTTGATTCACATGGAAAGCTGTTTAGTGAAAATAGTATTTTGGCTCCTTCTGGGGTGTATTCGGCTTCAAAGGCGTCGGCGGATTTGCTTGCCCTTTCTTACTGTAAAACCTACGGTATTCCCGTAACCGTTTCGAGAGGAGCCAACACTTACGGACCGAATCAGTATCCTGAAAAGCTTATACCTTTGATGATTTACAGAGCAATGAAAAATAAGAGTCTCCCCCTGTACGGAAAGGGAATTAATGTCCGTGACTGGATAAGCGTCAAGGATCATTGCCGTGGAATTGTAGCGGTGGCTGAGAGAGGAAGATCGGGTGAAATATACAATATCGGCTGTGGATGTGAAATTGATAACATTACCCTTGTAAAGAGGATTCTTGATATACTGGGAAAACCCTATTCGCTCATAGAGTTTGTAGAGGACAGAAAAGGTCATGATTTGCGGTATGCCATGGACAGCACAAAGGCGCAAAAGGAAATAGGGTGGAAAGCTTTGGATGATTTTGACGAGACCTTTGAAAAAACAGTTAAATGGTATGCTGAAAATAAAAACTGGAGCGAAAAGATATTCAGCGGGGAATATTTAAAACTGTATAAAACTGATTATTCTGAATATGTACTGAGTGTCTGAAAGTGGACAGCGTTCAGCGTTCTAAACTAAGACGCAGGCGTTTACATTTTGGTGCGCTGTATCTTAGTGGGCGGCTTGAAAGCGGACGTGTCCGCCAGCCTGCTATGTAAGAAATATTTTAAAACCGATAAAACATAATTTGATATATCATTTATTGCTTTAGATATACAATCAATAATTGCCGTATTTGTTGACAGGATTTCTCGAAATGTTATAATCTCATTAGTAAATTTTGCATAAGAGAATAAATTTTTTAACTTAAAAACCAATAACCGTGAAAATAAATTTAAAAATTCCGGAGGACAATATGATTAAAGTTACAGAAAACAATGTGTTCCATCTTTCAACAAAAAGGACAAGCTATCTTCTGCGCGTGCTGGAGTCAGGACAGCTTGAGTCTCTTTATTATGGAAGAAAGATTCCTGAGTGTGGGGATTACTCGTTTATATACGATAAGCATGGAACCGGATACAGCAATTCCACATTTTATTCAAAGGAGACAGGTGTTTTCTCTCTTGATCACATTGCCCTTGAGTATTCATCCTATGGCAAAGGCGACTACCGTTCACCTGCAATTTCAATGACAACTCCCGACGGATGCTTTACAACTGATTTCAAATTTGTTAAGGCGGATGTTACAAACGTAAAGCCTACCCTTAATGGACTTCCCTCTTCCTACGGTGAATCACAGACTTTGACCGTAGTGCTGGAGGATAAAGCGATCGGTGTTTTCCTCAACCTTTTCTATACAGTCTTTGAGGATGCCGATGTAATAACAAGAAGCGTAAGAGTTGTAAACTCAGGCAAGGAAAAAGTTACACTTACAAATATCATGAGCGCTCAGATAGACCTGCCTCCAGCAGAGTATACAATGGTAACCTTTGACGGAACATGGGCAAGAGAACGCTATAAGCATGAGAAAAAGCTCAGCCAGGGCGAATTTTCCGTTGGCTCAATTACGGGCAGCAGCTCCAACAGACACAATCCTTTCTTCATTATCAAAACGGATTCCTGTACTGAGGAAACAGGAGAATGCTACGGCTTTAACCTTGTCTATTCGGGCAACCATATCGCAAAGGCAGAGGTTTCTCCCCATGGAATCCTGAGAGTTCAGAACGGTATAAATCCCTTTGAATTCCGCTGGGAAATAGAGCCCGGCGACAGCTTTGATGCTCCCGAATCAGTAATGACTTACAGTTATGAGGGACTTAACGGCATGAGCCATAATATGCATCGTTTCGTTAAGGAGAACATTGTAAGAGGAACGTGGAAGTATAAGGAGCGTCCGGTGCTTGTAAACAACTGGGAGGCAACTTATTTCTTCTTTAATGAAAAGAAAATCGTTTCAATTGCGAAATCGGCAAAGGAAATCGGAGCGGAGCTCTTCGTACTTGATGACGGCTGGTTCGGCAAGAGAAACAACGATAAATGCTCTTTGGGCGACTGGTATGTAAATAAGAAGAAGCTTCCTTCAGGCATAGAGGGACTTTCCAAAAAGATAAACGATCTGGGTCTTATGTTCGGATTGTGGGTTGAGCCGGAAATGATAAGCCGTGACAGCGACCTTTTCAGAGCCCATCCCGATTGGGCAATGCAGACTTCGAGATACGAGCCCAGTGAGGGAAGAAATCAGTATTATCTTGACCTTACCCGCCGTGATGTAAGGGATTATGTAATCGATTCAATGACCGATGTTTTCAAAATGGGAAATATCGAGTATATCAAGTGGGATATGAACCGTCATTTCTCCGATGTCTTTTCTCTTACTGAGAACTTTAATAACGGCGAGTATTTCCACCGCTATATTTTGGGACTTTATGAAATACTCGATGTATTGACAGGCAGATTCCCCAATATTCTTTTCGAGTCCTGCTCAAGCGGCGGCAACAGATTTGACTTAGGTATGTTCTGCTATATGCCCCAGTGCTGGACAAGTGATAATACCGATGCCCTTGACCGTATCCATATTCAGAGCGGAACTTCTTACGGATATCCCCAGTCCGTAATGACAATGCACGTTTCCTGTTCACCGAGCTTTGCAAGTATGCGTCCTTCATCCTTTGAGCACCGCTTCAATGTAGCCGCATTCGGTCTTACAGGATACGAAATGGATGTCACACATCTCACACCTTTTGAAAAAGCCGTTGCCAAAAAGCAGATTGCTTTCTATAAAGAAAACCGCAGACTTTTGCAGTTCGGCGAATTTACGAGAATAGGCGACTGCTTTAAAGATAACAAGTTCAGCTGGCAGGTAACCTCAGAGGATAAGAGTGAATCTATTCTGGGATTCTTCCAGAACAGGATACAGCCCAATGGGGGACAGGATATAGTTAAATTTGCCTCACTTAAAGAGGATACAATTTATGATTTAAAGGCGAGAGTTCAGGGCTTCAATCTTCGTGCTCTCGGCGAAGTGCTTAACGGAACGCCTCTTTTCACCTTCGATTTGGAGGACGGCAAGGTTTACGACTTTATTGTTGACCGATTCCGTATGCCCACAGAAAAAGAGGAGTTCACCGTAAGCGGTGCAGGGCTTATGTATGCCGGCTTCAGACCCAAACAGTGTTATGCTCTGAGCGGGTTCAACCGAGAAACAAGACTGATGCTTGACAACGACTCAAGACTTTACTATGTAAAGGAAAGGAAGGAAACAAAATAATGCGAACTGTATGGCATCTTAACTTTGACTGGAAGTATTCCCCGGATTTTAAGGAGGAATATTTAAAACTGGACTATGATTATTCGTCCTTTGAAACTGTGCAGATTCCCCACACAAACAAGGAGCTTCCCTTTAACTATTTTGATGAAAGGGATTATCAGTTTGTAAGCTGCTACAAGAAGACATTTAACCTTGAACCTAAAGAGGGCAAAAAGTATCTGCTTCATTTCGAGGGAGCCGCAAACTATTCAAAGGTTTATCTTAACGGAAAGTTTATCGGAGAGCATAAAGGCGGATATACACCCTTTACCTTTGATATTACCGATACTGCCGTAAAGGGCGAGAACCTCATTACTGTTGAGCTCGATTCAACAGAGCGTCCCGAAATTCCGCCTTTCGGAAGAGTGGTGGACTACCTTTGCTACGGCGGAATTTACAGAGAGGTCTGGCTGGAAGAGGTAAGCGAAACTTACATTGAAAATGTATTTGTACGCACAAAGTACGCCGATATGCCCAATAAGCTCATAGATGCGGATATCACTTTTTCCGAGAGCACAAAGGGCACCATGGAGCTTTTCCTCATGGATGGCGAGGAAACTGTTAAGACAAAGAAATTCGCCTTTGAGGGTAAAGTTATAAAAGTAAAGTGGCGTGCAGAAAACGCTACTCCATGGGATATAGATAACCCGAAGCTTTACACATTGAAAATCGTACTTAGCGGCGGAGAGGATGAAACCGAGGTTCGTTTCGGATTCCGTGAGGCTGAGTTCCGCAAAGACGGCTTCTATCTTAACGGAAAGAAAATCAAGATAAGAGGACTTAACCGTCATCAGAGTTACCCTTATGTAGGTTATGCAATGCCCAAATCCGCACAGGAAAGCGATGCCGATCTGCTTAAGTTTAAACTCGGCTGCAATCTTGTAAGGACCTCACATTATCCCGATTCCATTCACTTCCTCAACCGCTGCGATGAAATCGGACTTCTGGTTTTCACCGAAATGCCCAGCTGGCAGTTTACAGGCGAAGGTGAGTGGCGTGAAAACTGTCTTGATAATATTAAGCGCATGATTATCCGTGACAGAAATCATCCCAGCGTAATTCTCTGGGGCGTAAGAGTCAATGAGGGTCAGGACTGCGACGAGCTTTACACTCAGACAAATGCTCTTGCACATTCCCTTGATGATACCCGTCAGACCGGCGGCGTAAGAAACTTCCCCAGAAGCCACCTTCTTGAGGACGTATATACATATAACGACTTTATCCACAGCGGCGGAAAAGTAGTGCTTCTGCCTCCTGAAATTGTGGCGGGCTTCTCAGCTCCCTATCTTGTAACGGAGCACAACGGCCATATGTATCCCACAAAGAGCTTTGATAAAGAGGATGTACGAGTAGAGCATGCTCTTCGTCATGCAAGAGTTCTAAATAAGGCATATGGCAGCGGCAGAACCTCCGGCGCAATCGGATGGTGCATGGCTGACTACAATACCCATAAGGACTTCGGCAGCGGCGACAGAATCTGCTATCATGGCGTAACGGATATGTTCCGTGTTCCGAAGCTTGCGGCTTCCGTTTACGCTTCACAGCAGGATGACCACACAGTAATGGAGGTATCCTCTTCAATGGATATCGGTGAGCATCCCGCAAGCCAGAAAGGCCAGATTTATATTTTCACAAACTGCGATTATGTAAAGCTCTATAAAAACGGAGCATATGTAAGCACAGCTTATCCAAACCACAAGCGTTTCCCGAATCTTCCTCATCCGCCCATTTTTGCCGATGACTTCATCGGAGATGTTCTCGAAAAGGATGAAAAGCTCAATAAGGCTGCTGTTAAGCTCATAAAGCCTGCTCTCATTGAGGGATGCAAAAAGGGAACCAATATACCTGTTCCTTATTATCTCCTTGCAGGAGCGGGAATGGTTGCCGGCGGAATCGGTATTGGCAGACTTATGAATATAATCGAAAAGTATGTAGGCGACTGGGGCGACGAGCAGGTTTCCTACCGCTTTGAGGGATACAAGGACGGAATGCTTGTAAAGACTGTTATCAAGACAGCCGTTACAAAGGAAAAGCTGAAAGTTGATGCAGATAAGCTTACTCTTCGTGAAGCAGAAACCTACGATGTCGCAAGGGTACAGATTACTGCAGTTGACCAGAACGGCAACCGTCTTGCCTTTGCGAACAATGCAATAACTCTTTCCGTCAGAGGAGCAGTTGAAGTAATAGGACCAAAACAGCTTTCACTTATCGGCGGCGATATCGCTTTTTGGGTAAAGACAAAGGGACAGACAGGCAAAGGCGTTGTCACAATCAAGTCACCAGGCTTTGACGATATCAGAGTTGATTTCATAGCCGAAAAGGCAGATTAAATCTGCACATAATTCGCACACAGACTGACAGAAATGAGAAAATATAAGTGCCTGCGGCAGCGTGACGCTGCACCCAAGTCGCACACGAAGTGGCGGCGAGTAACAACTATAAGTGCCTGCGAGTGGTTTTAAACTGCATCAAGCGGCGGCAAACAGTCAGTATAAATATTTGCGTACAGGTTGAATCTATACGAGTTTAGCCTGTACGCATTTCATAAACGGACTTTCAGCAATAATAAAACTTAAAAAATGAAGAATTTTCAAAAATATTTTGCGGCAGAGGTTCTTCATGTTTGGATGTATATGGTTTGCATTGCTAAGAAGAAAAACAAGCTTATTCACCTTAGCAGAATTCCAAAGCTTTCAAAATCTTAATATCTGAACACGATAACTTTTAAAGATTCGGAGGGGTAAAAATGAAAATTTGTTTCTTGGGTGCAGGAAGTACGGTCTTTGTAAAAAACATATTGGGCGACTGTATATTGACTGAATCTTTGGGTGAGTTTGAAATAGCTCTTCATGATATTGACGCCCAGCGTCTTGACGAGTCCTATAATGTAATTGTCGCTTTGAATAAAGAATACCACGGAAAAGCGACCGTTACAAAAAGTCTTGACAGAAGAGAGGCTCTTAAAGACTCCGATTATATTATCAACGCTATACAAGTTGGCGGTTATAAGCCCTGCACTGTTACGGATTTTGTAATTCCTATGAAGTACGGTCTGTTCCAGACAATCGGCGATACCCTCGGAGTCGGGGGCATTATGAGGGCTCTTAGAACAATACCGGTTTTGGAGGATTTTGCAAGGGATATTGAAGAGGTATGTCCCAACGCATATTTTCTCAATTATACAAACCCGATGGCAATGCTTACAGGATACATGCAGAAATATACCAATGTAAAAACTGTTGGACTTTGCCACAGCGTACAGGCATGCGTTCCAGATTTACTCAAAAAGCTGCAGATTGATGTGGATCCCGAGAAAACGAAATGGGATATTTATGGTATTAATCATCAAGCTTGGCTGCTTAAAATTGAAGATGAAAACGGTAGAGATTTATATCCGGAAATTAAGGAAAAGGCCTTTGCTCCCAATAGGGGATTATCGGCGAAGCTTGATGCCGTACGCTTTGAAATTATGCGCACATTCGGATACTATGTGACCGAGTCGTCTGAGCATAACAGCGAATATACGCCTTGGTTTATTAAGAAATTTAATCCGTTTCTTATTATAAAATACAGAATCCCTCTTAATGAATATCCGAGACGATGCCGAAATCAGATAAGAAACTGGAAAAAACAAAAGGAAAATTTACTTAACGGAAATTTCCTCGAGCACAAGCGAAGCGACGAGTATGGTTCAAGAATCATTGAAGCTCTTCATACCGGGAAACCGTTTGTATTTAACGGAAGCGTGCTTAATACCGATAAAATTATTCCTAATCTTCCCGAGGATGCGTGTGTAGAAGTTCCCATTGTAGCTGATGCCAATGGTCTGACTCCTCAGAAGTGCCCTCCGCTTCCGGAGCAGTGTGCTGCAGTAAATATAACAAACATTATTCCTCAGCTTCTTGCAATTAAAGCTTCACAGACAAGAAAGCTTGAGGATGTTTACAGAGCGGTTGCAATGGACCCACATACAGGTGCGGTTTTGTCGCTTTCTGCAATCAAAAAAATGTGCAAAGAGCTATATGAGAAGCACCATAAAGACGGATATTTACCGGATTATAAATAAAGCTGACTCTGAAGAGTTAAGAAAATATAGTACATATTTTTTTGTGAATGCTGAATGTAAGCAAAGCGTAAATACGTCCGCTTTCAGCTCTGCAAATTCTTTTTAGCATAAATAAAATTTTATGCCTGCGTATGAGTTGAATCCCATCCGCAGGCATTTTGTTTAATTGCAGGCGGACAGAAGGCTGAGTCTGCACATAAGACGTACACCAAGATACGTCGCACCAGAGTATAAGTGCCTGCGGGTAGGTTAAATCTATATTCCTGATTTCCACCTCGTCCGACAGCAGAAAACAAATAAATCCACCTGCAATCACCGTCAAATTCACTCATAAAGGAGCAGAAAAAATGGGCAAGGAATTTGAAAAAATACTCAGACTCCATGAAAAGGAGGATGAAAAATATATTTTCTGCGAAGAAGATATCATCGCCCGTATGATGAATGAATTTCAGAACGCACAGGAGCTTTTGGAATTGCTCAGTTCAAATTCCGCACACGCCGTCGACTTCTTTACAATGAGTGAATTCCCATCCCGTTGGCCTGTTATCCCCATACGGAAAAGCGATAAGTTTTATATTAAAAAGCATACTTCCACTCAAAAACCTTATTTTCACAGCCATAATTTTTATGAGCTCATCTATGTTCATAGAGGTAAGTGCATCCAGCACATTGACTCTCAGAACGCAGAATGTGTTTTAAAGGAAAAACAGGCGTGCGTTGTTTATCCGGAGCTTGTTCATAGCCTTATGCCCAGCGGAAAAGATGATGTCATTCTCAAAATAGTTATCCCTGGGGAGATTTTTGAGTCATTTTCTGATATTATCCCGTCACAGTGCAGCGAAAAAATGAGGATTTTTGACTCAGTTACGGAGCAGGCGGAGTATTTTACAGCGAAAATTATGGAGGAATCCCTCTATAAGCGTGAATTCTGGTACAGTGCCTGTAAAAGTTATCTTGCTCTTTTGCTTACTGAACTTTGCCGTACAAGAGAAACAACAGATGCAGAAACCATTGAACTATTGCACAGATATTTTTCAATGAATCTCAAAACCGCAAGCCTTTCGGATTTTGCCGAATCTTTGGGATACAGCAGCGGATACGCAGGCAGAATAATAAAGGAAAAAACAGGGAATAACTTTTCGGAGCTTCTGAGCCGTTACCGCATAGAATCCGCAAAGAAAATGCTTGAAACTACGTCTTTATCCGTTGAGAATATCTCTTTAGAGGTGGGATATCTTAATCCGTCCGGATTTTATAAGCAGTTTTGTGCACTTTACGGAATGACCCCCAAGGAGTACCGGCAGATGTTCCGCTGAAAAAACGTCAACGGATATAAAAGGGTATTCCCGGGAAATGTTTTAAATTAAAAAAGTCTGATATAGTATGGATAACTAAATAAGTGAAAAGGAGCCAAACTATGGAGGTCAAAAGAATAACGCCGATACCTCTGACAAATGAGGAGGGTAAAAAGTATGCGGTATCCGCCGCAGAATTGGAACTTAAAAAGAAAGCGGCAGAAGTAAAATATCTTGGCGGCGGCTCATTCGGAAAAGCCTTTAAGGTCACTTTTACGGATAACACAAAAGCAGTGGTAAAGTTTCTCAGAGCGCAGGATATGCTGAAGAAAGAGGCTTATGATTTAAAGCTTCTCGGTGAAAGCACTTCTGTGAAGATGCCAAAAGTGCTTTTTGTCCGTGAAGCTGATGATAAAATCCCCGTTGACTGTTACGGCATGGAAATGCTTGAGGGGAAAAACGCCTGTATGGATGTTTCGTTTTTCCTCACTAACCGCAAAAAGAGAATGGAATTTGCAGAGAATGTGACATCAGCCCTTCACAGTATCCACAGCCATAAGAGCGAGCGTTTCGGAGATACCCTGAATCCCGTTTATGAAACTTGGATTGATTGCTATAAACCCTTTGCCGAAGCAGTTCTCCGTGAAGCTCAGGCACTTTATAATAAGGGTGAGCTTTCTGGGAAAATCATGGATACCATGAACGCCGCATGGGAAAAGTTTGACGCGATTTTCTCGGAGCCCGTAACCAAAGCCTGTCTTATACACGGTGATCTCAATATAGCCAATATAATGATAGATGAAAAGGGGAAGCTTGCGGGATTCATCGACCCTTTAAATTCCATGTATGCCGACAGGGAATATGATTTGTTTCAGTTTTACAATCTCACCGGTAAGCACTTTTTCCTTGGTGAAACATACAGAAAGAAATACGGTGAAAGCCGTCACTGTGACGATAAGCTCGCCTTTTACGGACTCTGGAACGAGGTTTTCTGCCTGATTAAATCGGGAGTTATGGTTGGATTTATAATGAATCCTCTTGTAAAGAACATGAACCGGAGGCTTAAAAACTTATGATTTCCCTTGGAGCAAGGGCAGTGAAAGCGGTTCTGAGAATTGTTACCTATCGCTACAGAAAGAATCATATGTCCCTTTCACGGAATGTGAAGCTCAGTTCAAAGCCGTATACTCCGCCGAAGGATTTTGATTATAAAAGGGAAATCTACGGCGGAATAAGAACTGAAATTTTGTCACTTAAAAACTGTCGTGAAGAAAAGATAATTTTTCATATCCATGGCGGCGGAGCGTCAATGGGCATGAATACCATGTACAGGAAAGCCGCTCAAAGATATGCCTCTACGGGATATCCCGTTTACAGTATCGATTATAATGCGGGTAAGGAAAAGGTCCATCCGTCGCTGCTCAATGAGTGCCTTTCCGCTTATAAGGGTGTGATAAAAAGCGGAATTGAACCCCAAAAGATAATTATGGTTGGCGACAGTATGGGGGCAAATTTGGCTTTGGCTCTTTGCCTTAAACTTCGTGACAGAGGAGAGGAGCTTCCTGCTGCTGTTGTGGCGGTTTCGCCTTTTATAGATCTCACTGCAAGCGGCGACTCTTACCGTAAGAACTGTTATACGGATCCTCTTTATTCATTGCCTAAAAATCAAAGTTTCGAGGAAAACGAAAAATACATAAGACGTAAAACGCCCTATTGCGGAACCAGCGACCCGAAAGATCCATATCTTTCGCCTGCGTTCGGGGATTACACAGACTTTCCGCCCATGCTTATTCAGTGCGGAGACTGCGAGACCTCCGAAAGTGACAGCGATATGCTTTATGAAAGGGCAAAGAGAGCGGGAGTCAAAGTGACACTCACAAAATATGAGGGAATGTTCCATGACTTCCAGTATTTTGCGTCGTTTTTAAAGGAGAGCAAAGAGGCGTGGAATGAGATTTACTCTTTTATAAAAAGGGTATAAGCAGGCTGAGCCTGCACTCAAGTCGCACACGAAGTAACGTTAAGAAACAACTATAAGCGCCTGCGTTTAAAACAAAACCTACCCACAAATTCCCATACATCTTGACTGAACCTTGCCCGTATATTACAATAATCAAGCAGATTAATTATCTTAATTACATGAGTTTTGGCGGTGTAGTTTTATGAAAAGACCTAATATTCTTCTTATAACCTCTGACCAGCAGCATTATTCCATGCTTGGCGCTGTAAATCCAAAGCTTAAAACTCCGAACCTTGATTCACTGGCGGAGGACGGTATGCTTTTTGACAGGGCGTATTGTCCGAATCCCACCTGTACTCCGTCAAGGTCAAGCATACTTACCGGTATGTATCCGTCCCAGCACGGAGCATGGTCGCTGGGTACAAAGCTGCCGGAAGCGACTCCCACATTATCACGTTTTCTTCAGGATAACGGCTATGAAACGGCACTTGTGGGAAAAGCGCATTTCCAGCCTGTAAGATCTACTGAGGAATATCCGTCCCTTGAAGCACCGCCGACATTACACGACCTTGATTTCTGGCGGAACTTCAGCGGTGATTTTTACGGTTTCGGCCATGTGGAGCTGCTTCGCAACCATGGAGCGGAATTGTGGGTAGGACAGCACTACGCCGCATGGATGGAGGATAACGGACTTAAAAACTGGCGTGATTACTTTTTCAAACCTACGGGAAAAATGCGTCTTAAATCAATGGGACACTGGAAAATTCCTGAGAAATATCACTACAATACGTGGATTGCAGAGCGGACAAATGCACTGATGAAAGAGTATAAAGATGAGGGGAAACCATTTTTCCTTTGGGCAAGCTTTCCGGACCCGCACTATCCGCAGATGGCACCGTCTCCGTGGGATAAAATGTACAATCCGTCCGATATGGAGCTGCCGGAGTTTTCTTTCAGTGAGCATGAGAAGAATCCGCCTTATTTCAGGGAAGTATTTAAAAAGCGTCCTAAATTTGATGAATACCGTGAAACAGGCTATGGAGTACACGGGCTGCAGCGTCATCTGTACATAAAGAGTCAGCTTAAACGGCAGCTTGCCTATGCTTATGGAATGATGTCCTTTATGGATAAGTACATCGGTAAGATTTTGGATAACTTAAAGACCCTTGGCATTGAAGAGGATACAATAATAATTTTCACAACTGATCACGGAGATCTGTTTGGTCAGCACGGACTGCGGCATAAATGCATTTTCCATTATGAGGATCTGCTACGTGTGCCGATGATAGTAAAGTATAAAAATCATATTCCTGCGGGAGTCAGAAGTGAGAGCTTGCAGTCTCTTGTGGATATTGCGCCGACACTTCTTTCCCTTTGCGGTCTTTCCCCGGAAAACACCATGACCGGACAGGATGAAAGCAAGGTGTGGACAGGGGAAAAAGACAGTGAAAGAGACTGGATTATAACTGAAAACCGTCACGAGCCCCATGTTATGCATATGTGCAGTTATGTTGAAAAGGACTGGAAGATAACTGTCCATGAGGGACGCAGTTACGGCGAAATGTATGATTTGAAGAATGATTACGGCGAACATAACAATCTTTGGGATGATGAGGAGTACCTGCCGGTAAAAGCGGAGCTTCTCTACAGATTTTTGAAAGCCCAGCTTAAAAAGTCAGGCAAAAGTGAGACGGTTTATGAGAAAAACTCAATCAGGATAACCGTTGATGCTGATGGCGAAGAAAACAAAATGTTTGTATTCTGTCACGGTGAAAAGGGAGAAAATCTCTGGGAAAATAAAGAATATCTCGGTAAAAAGGCGGAGCTTCTTCGCTGTGCTTTGAGTAAGCTCATGTCGGAGGAACCTATGTGGATGCCGAGAATTGCCAATTCATAATTTAACAAAATACCCTTTGCGTTTATATCGCAGAGGGCATTTTTGTTTTTTACAGATTTTTTTGCAGGAATAATAAGGAATTAACCAATTCTCAGTTGTATAATAAGTGAAGGGACCCGATTTGATTAATCAGTCAGGAGGAGTAATATGGATAACGGCGCAAGTAGCTACCGCCGTTTCCTTGATGGAGATGAAAGTGCCTTTGACGATATAATGAAGGAGCTGTTCGATAATCTGGTTTTCTTTATTGATCGTTATGTGCACGACGTTCATGCCGCTGAAGATATAGCCATAGATACCTTTTCGGATCTTGTGGTCAATCGCCGACGGTATAATTTCAAGGTGACGCTAAAAACCTATGTGTTTATGCTTGGCAGGAGCCGGGCTTTAAATTACATAAAACACAGGAAAAAACTGACCTTTGAGGAGCTTTCCGAGGCGGAGAATATCTCCGACGACCGTGAAATTCTTGAAGAATCAGTGCTTACGGACGAGCTTAAACGTACAGTAAATGATGCGCTTAGTGAGCTTCCCGAAGAAATGCATACGGCGGTACACCTTGTCTATTTTGAAGAGCTTACCTATGAGGAAGCCGCAAAGGTCATGAAGAAAAGCAGAAAACAGGTGGATAATCTTTTATATCGTGCGAAGAAGGAGCTTCGCAATATTATCGGAAAGGACGGTGAGGAGCTGTTATGAGAGATTTTGAAGAACGTAAGACGGAAATTTTCCGCCGAAGTAAAGAAAGATTAGCACAGCGCCGACGCCGACGCAGGATAATAATAAGCTGTATTCCTCTTGTTATTTGTGCGATTACTTTATCTTTTGTTCATGTTCCGAAATTGCTGCCTGCAAAAGGAAATGAGGATAAATATATCGTTAATGAAAACGCATATTCTGCGCCGCCTGAAACACAGGAATCAAAAAGCTATTCTTCTGTAAAAATACAGCGTAAAATTCAGGATGATGATTACTGTAAAGTAATCGAAGAGCCGGAAAGCGTAGAAAAAATTGTATATGCAATTGAAAAATATAATGTTAAAGAGGAAAATACAACCTCAGTTGACGAGGGCGTCGACTGTACTGCTGCAGGTGATAACTCAGCAGTAAATGATCAGCTGCCAGAGGAGGATGTAAAGGAGGCCGGTTACAGAATAACCGTAACATCTTCTGACGGCAGCGAGATGGTTTATACAATTATCGGCGATTGTCTAAGTGATCTTACAAGTGGCAGGAACGTATTTCTCTCCGAATCTCAGCTTTCTGAGATATCTTCCCTTCTTGCAGATTCCGACTGAACCTGAAAGGGGATGTGAAAATGAAAAACAAAAAATGGATAGTAGTAATAGCGGTTTTTATTTTTTTGCTGGCAGTTCCTGTTCCAACGGGAGCATGCGGTGACGGTGCTGCTGAGTCTTATACTGCACTTACCTATAAAATAATAGACAGGGAAAGATGCAGTGATGACGGCAGAGTTTACACTGAAACAAAGGTTTATCCGTTTCCTATGAATTTTATGTCTGCTGATTTTTTAATTGCGACCACAGCCGAAGCAGCTTTTGAAAGCAAAAACACATCCCCTGACGAAAGCCTTTCCGGCGAAGAGAAAAATGAAGCTGCCCCGGAAAAACCGCCGCTTCTTAAAGTTTTATATGACGACGGAAACTATATCTTTGCCGATTCTGCAAGTTATTGCTGGACGTATATTGATTCTGACGGTGAAACACAGGGGATTTGCTCCGATTCTCTTCATCCTCTCCAAAGCCGCAAATTCATGAAAAAAATTTCGCCGTCGTCAGCCAAAGTTGCACTCAGTTTTGAAAATGAGCCGGATTCTTTGACTGTTTGCTGCTGGCCGGAAAATTGCTGGGATAAACCCGAAAGTAAAAGCGAAAAAATAGAGGTTGTCAATGGTGAAATCTCTCTTAAAAAAGGCGGATATATCTATCAGGTGACGGGTATTTGGAACGACGGAGCTCTTAAAAACGCCAATGCGTCATATAGTTTCTATGCAGTATTAAAATGATGATTTTATGAACCATATTATAAAAGGAGGGCATAGAAATGAAAATAAAGAGAGCGGTTTTGGTTTTTATAAGTTTAGGTCTTGCCCTTATTATGGCGGTTAATTTTGCGGGATGCGCCGGGCAGGTGTCGGCGGCGGAGCTTACGGCGGGAATAACGGCAAATAAAGTTTCAGGCAAAAGCGCCGACGATAAATTTACAAAGTCGCAGTTTGAGTTTTATACAAAGCTTTTCAAAGCCTGTGTAAAGGAACGAAAAAATGAAAGCGTTTTCATTTCTCCTTTATCAGTGCAGCTTGCTTTAGCAATGACCGGAAACGGAGCAAGCGGCGAAACAAAAACTCAGATAGAAAAGTTGCTGGGCGGCGCAATACCTTTGGATGAGCTTAACGAATATCTCTATTCCTATGTAAATTCTCTTGGGTCAGCTGATGAGTATAAAGTTAAAATTGCAAACTCCCTTTGGCTGCGGGACGATGAAAACCGTTTGCAGGCGGAAAATGATTTTCTGCAAAAATGCTGTGATTATTATTCTGCGGAGGTTTTTAAAGCTCCCTTTGATTCTCAAACCGTAAAGGATATGAACTCATGGGTATCCGATAAAACCGACGGAATGATAAAGGAAATTATCGATAAAATCAGTTCTGAGGACATAATGTTCCTTTTGAATGGGGTGATGTTTGACGCTGTATGGGATGAGCCTTATATAAATGGAGTCGTAAGCAGCGGTACATTTACCTCTGTTTCAGGGGAACAGCGCATTGTAAATATGATGCCGTCAGGTGAAAATATTTATCTTGAAGATGACAATGCCACAGGTTTTATAAAGGATTATAAAGACGGAAAATACGCTTTTGCGGTGCTTCTTCCAGATGAGAATGTCAATATAAATGATTATATTGAGAGCCTTACAGGAGAAAGAATTTCAGCAATTCTCAGAAATGCCCAAAACGAAAGGGTAAGTGTAAAAATACCGAAGTTTACCTGTGAATTTAATATGGGCTTAAAAGATGTCCTTTCAGATATGGGCATTGAGCTGGCCTTTGATGAGGGAAAAGCGGATTTTTCGAAAATGGCAAAGAGTTCAATGGGCAATATATTTATAGGGGACGTATTTCACAAAACATTTATTACCGTTGATGAGCGGGGCACAAAGGCTGGAGCGGTGACAAAAGTTGAAGTTAAAGATACGGCGGCCCTTACACAGGTAAAAGAAGTATTTCTTGACAGACCCTTTGTATATATGATTATTGATAAATCCAATAATCTTCCGATTTTCATGGGAGTTTTGGCGGATATAAGTGAATAGTGTAAAACTTGCCGCTGATCGTTTTTTCTTCAGCGGCAAGTTTTCTTTTTTATTTACCTGTATTCAGAAAGGCGGTATATATAAAAGCAAAAGCTCCGATGATTTTAAAAGTCATCGGAGCTTTTGCTGCTGATTTTATGAAATGGGAATTATTATCTGTTCGATTGTAACTGAATAGTCGTTGTTGATGGTAATTAAGGTACCGCCCATCTGATCCTCTCTGTGGCCGCTGTAATCTCCTGTTTTGGTGCCATATGTCATGACCACATCCTTATATTCAACGGAATAGTTATTACCGTGGTCATGAGCGGCGAACATATGAGTTCCGCCATTTTCTCTGAATACGTCGAAGAATCCGGAATTATCTCTGGGGACACATTCGTTTTCGTTTCTCACGCCGTAAAGTATTTGAGCCTCGTCGCTTCCGCTTTCGGCAAGGTCATAAGCTGTTTTGTATTCAGGAACGGGAATGTGGAAAAACGCCATGGAAGGAACGGTATGACCTTCAATTTCGCTTATTGCGTCAACGTTGTCCTTATACCACTGTATCTGGTTTTCATGTATATTGTCGAAATATTTTTCCGTATCCGTAACTATTTCGCTTTGGGAATCTATCATAAACAGTGAATAGACAGCGTGACCGTTTTCTGTAACGTTTATAACGTAGTTACCTAATCCATCAACGTTTGAAGGACCTACTTCAAAAAGACAGTTTTCCGCTTCCATAAACTGCTCTGCCTGATAATACAAATTGTTGCCGAATTCTCTGTCATGATTGCCAAATACAACAGCCCAGGGAATATCGTAGCTGTCTATGATTGAAACGACGGTTTTGATGTGGAAGTGCATAAGAACACCTGCAACATTGTCACCGGCAAGAACTATAAGATCGGGGTCGTTGTCTTTAACAAGTTGGTCGATCGAACTTTTAAGATAGTCTTTGTTTTTAAAAGGCACATCAAGCTGTAAATCGGAAAGCATCAGAATGTTAAATGGCTTTCCTTCTTCCTTAGTGAGGGTTTGAACAGCTTGAGGATTATAGGATTCCTTGCCATTCCATTCTTCGCTTTCAATTTTGCTCCCGTGGCGTGGCACAAGTATGTACAGCGCTACTATTACAACTACGAGGAATAGGGAAAGTATGACCTTTAATGCGGTTTTTAAAGATTTTCTCATAAAGTTATCACGATCCTTTTGTAAATTAGTTTATATTAATATAAATTACAGTTAACTTAATGAAATTTTATTACATAATGCATTATACCAGCTTATTTACATTTGGGATTTAGAAAATAAGCCTAAAATTTTAGAAATCCAACTGAAAAAGCATCTTAATAAAATTTATGCTTTAAATTTGTATATAACTTTATTCTGTTAGAGGTTTCCGTTTTGTATTGTGCCTTTAAAAAGATTTACAAAGCAAAAAGCCGTGTTTTAGATTTATAATCCAAAACACGGCTTTAGTCAGTTTAGATTTTATTTAACCCAGCCTTTTTTGTACATAAGATGAGCCGAAAGCATTGAAACCACAACACCTACGGGGATGAGGACACCTACTGAAAGGTCGCCCTTAAACATAAGCAGAAGGCAAATTGCTGCCAGAGGAACCACTGTAAGTTTATAGTGTTTTGCGAAGTAGCTCATACCTAAAGCTCCGAACAGAGCCGGAACAACCTGGCTGAATGCCGGGGCAAATGGGGAATCCGGGTCGGTGATATAGGGGAGAACGGGGCTGAAAAGTACAACTCCCGCCGCTACAACAAGAGTTGTGACAATTGAAGAGGTTGCAGCGGCAATGGTTGAAAGGATTTCGCCTTCGTCGCTGTTAGCTCTTACGTTTGCAGTATCGAGAGCGGAGAGGACGCAGGGGAGTTTCAAGTTATTTATGTTTCCGGTTATAAAACTTATATAAGTAGCTCCTGAGCCCAAAAGGGGAGTGTATGTCATAACCTCAATAACAGCCGTGGGGTAAAAGAGCAGTGCAATAGGTGCAAGACCCTTTAAAACTACCGTGGCCGAGGGAAATGCATCATAGTATATGCTTATTAGCAGAGGGATCATAATAAACAGGAACAGTGCGGTGATAACCCAAAATCTGCCGTAAAAATGTGTTCTGTCGTTATATTTATCCATTTTATCCCCTCCATTCGAGCCATGCAATGTCTGCAGGAAGCACCTGAGCTAAAAGCATTACAACTCCCATGGCAATGAACATCGAAAAAGGCATAGCAAGGGACTGAAGCCATTTTATTTCCTTTTTCTTCTGTATCTGCATAAACAGAAGCATTACCACCATTGAGACTATTAATGCGCTTACTGAAAGAATTCCGGCTCCGTCGCCGAGAACTGCTTTATCGCCTTGACCGACAATTGCTCTGCCTACAAAAGCACAGATAAGACCTATAAATGCTGCGGCGCTCATAACGTCGGCCCAGGCAGCGTTCTTATTTACCGCTTTGCCGATTCCCTTTTGTACCTTTTTAAGGGCAAAGGGAATAATTACTAAAGGCATTATGGAGCCAAGGGTCATAACCCATGCTGCGGCGGAAAAGCCTAAGGGAGAATCTATTTCCGTTGCAAGTCCTCCGGTATAGCCGAGGGCCTCAATTGCCGATTCTGCTGCGGGAACTTCATAGGAGATAGCACCTATAACAGTCAGTCTTATCCACGGGAGAACGATTCCCAAGGCTCCCGAAAGTGTGAGAACCGTTGCTACTATTGAGATTGCAGGGGCGATGCTAAAAAGTGCCGACTGAGTTACGGCGGAACGCATGGCTTCTACTGAAAGACCTATTTTTTTGCCCTGCTTCCAGGCTCTTATAAGAAAGAAAAGGGACTGGGCAATGACGAACAAAACTACAATTCCGCCGAGAATATACATGAATGCGCTTTCTTTAAAATCCATATTTTCTCCTACTTTCCGCTCATAATTCTCATATACCGTTTAAAGAACGTTACGCCTTGTTTGAGCTGTGCAATGGGGATTCTTTCATTTGTGGAATGGGTTGTGAGAAGCAGTGCAGTGTCGATAGTAAAAGGTGAAAAACGATAAATGTTTTCGCACACATTTTCATAGTTATATGCGTCTGTTCCTCCCATAACGAGATAGGGTGCCACAATGTTTTTTTCATCAATGGCAACTGCAAGACGGCTGATTGTCTCGAAAGCTCTCGTTTCTGTGGGAGATACGAGGCTGGGCTCTTTGCCCTTTATAAATTCAATTTCAACATCGTCGCCGCCCATGTATGTTTCAATGTGTTTTTTAACGTCTTCTATTGTTTCGCCGGGCATAATGCGGAAATTAACCGTAACGCTTGCTTTCTGTGGCAAAACGTTGGCGGCGGGAGAACCGCTTGCCATAGTAACTCCGGTGGTGGTGCGAACGAGTGAAGCGGCCGGCGGGAATTTTGTCATGATTTTAAGAAGCAGCGGCTTCAAAAGCCATAGGTTGCAAAGAACCACTCTGCCTATATATGTAGTATGTTTGCCTATATTTGTAAATAGGTCATATACGAAGGGCAGTATCTTACCCTTAAACTGATGTTTTTCAAGGTTAATGACCTTTTTTGCCAAAATTCCGATTGCTGTATGCTCCGGAGGCTGAGAAGAGTGTCCGCCCTTTGCCTTAACGGTTATTTTAAAGTCAGCGTATCCTTTCTCTGCAACTCCCACACCTGTAAGGTTTGCGTCGAGAAGTCCCTTTACTTTAGCCGAAAGCATCGCTCCGCCTTCGTCTATAACGCTGTCAAGGTGAACTCCGCGTTTTTCCAGCTCTTTTGCCAGTTCCTTGGCTCCGTTATTGCCGCCGGAAACGACCTCTTCGTTGTGACCGAGACATAAATATATTGTTCTTACAGGCTGATATCCTTCTTCAAGAAGGGTTTCGGCACTTTCCATAAGGCATATCAGATGGTTTTTCATGTCAAGTGCGCCTCTGCCCCAAATAAATTCGCCGTCGTTATATCCATCAAAGGCGGGATGAGTCCAGTCGTCATAAGTTCCTTCGCTTATGGGGACAACATCCTGATGGGCCAAAAACGCAATGGGATCAAGAGAATCGTCAGAGCCCTGCCATTTGAATAGCAGGCTTGCATTTGAAATTTTTGTGATTTCCATTGTGCTATGAATTTTCGGATAAGCTTTTCTTAAAAAAGCGTGGAAGCGTTCAAATTCATTCCAATCGGTGAGACTTTCGTCTTCATGTGAAATGGTTTTGATTTTGATGGCTTCGCTAAGATTCTCTGCGGCTCTTTTTTCGTTAACCGATTCTTCCGGAAACTCCTCTTTTTTTACCGGAGGTGCTTTGAAAAAAATTGCCCGAATAAGGGTTATCAGAATAAAAACAGCTAAGAGAATCAAAATTGAGTACAAAATTATCATAATTCCCCATCCTTTCACGATAAATTATGTCATAAATGTACCATGCTTGTCAATTTAATATTCCATAAAATTTAAAATATTGTATGTTGTTGACTACAAGAATAGGAAAATGCTAAACGGCATTTGAATTTAGAATTATTAGGCATGATTTCTAAAAACAGACTTTTTTTGATTGGATTTATAATTGACGGTGAGTTTATGCATATGTTATAGTAAAAACACTCAACATGGCGCTATTTGTGTGCGTATTATTTAAAGAGATAGGAGAACGGACATGACAAAAGCAAAGAAAAAGAAAATCGCCATAGGTGTAATATCCGGATTTTTGGCTTTGGTTTTGGTAATCGCTTTTATTCTGTGCTTCCCGCTTTTCGGAAAGAAGCATGTACATGTTTGGGCCGCAAGCGATGAGTTTGATATAAACTCAATCCAGACTGTTGAGAAAAATCCCGATGAGGAATTTAAGATTCTTCAGCTTACCGACCTTCAGCTTTGGGCAAATCTTTCCGACAATAAGGAAGCGCTGGAAGAGGTTGATGCGCTTATTGAAAAGACATCACCTGATCTTATTGTGCTTACCGGTGATAACGTTTCGGGTCTTACTACTAACTTTTTGACAAGACAGGTTATAAAGTGCTTAGAAAAACATGAGATTCCATGGGCAACAGTGTTTGGGAACCATGATTCCGAGGGCAAGGCTACGCTTAACTGGCAGGGCGATAGATATGAGGAAGCTGAGTATTGCCTTTTTGAAAAAGGTCCCTCTAATCTTTATGGCGTGGGTAACTACGTTGTAAATATTACTGAAAACGGAAAAGTAATTCAGTCTCTGTTCATGATGGATAACGGAAGATATTATGATTACGGCGGAGAAACCGGAAAAAGAGAAATCTATATGGGCTATGAGCAGATGGCTTGGTACGAGTGGAATGTAAAGGGTATTGCCGAGCACGAGGGAGAAACGGTTCCCTCCATGGTATTCACTCACTTTGCTCTTCCTCAGACCAGGACTGCTATTGAGGAGCTTGCTGTTAAGGATGAAGTAACTGGAAGATATACAGTACCTGAAGAATACGGATTTGGCAGCTGCGCTTATCTTCCTGGAGCGGCTCCTGTGGATTCTGGTTTCTTTGATTTGTGCAAGGAACTTGGTTCAACAAAGTATTTCTTCTTTGGCCATGACCATGAAAACGACGCTTCTATTACATATGATGGAATGACGATGACCTACGGCCTTAAAACCGGTCCTTCACCGGAACCCTGGAATGATGCAGAGGAATACGGCGGAACCCTCATTACAATAGGAAATGCATCAGATAATTACAAAGTGTCAATTGAGCATATTGTGGAAGCACAGGCGGACTGAGTCTGCATCCGTGCCGCACATACACTTTGTAACAGCTTTAAATGGTGTACAGCAATATAAGAATAATAAAATTTAATTTTTCGGCAAGATAAAATCCCAGACGGAACGCTCCGTCTGGGATTACTTATAATGTGTTAAATTTATAAAACTTCACCGTTTAAAACATCGGTAAGCCAAGTGTATTCAATTGCAAGTATCAGTGCATCTTTTATTTATGAACTTAAGAGTTTAGATTTCTGAATTTCATAGGAGATAAGCCTGTTTTGCTTTTAAAAATTTTTGAAAAATAGCTTTGGTTTTGAAATCCACAGGCTATGTATATGTCAGAAATAGGTAAATCTGTTTCAAGTAAAAGTCGCTTTGCTTTTTGTATTCTTAACTCTATGACATATTGAATAGGCGACATGCCTACTATGTGTCTGAAACATCGAAGACATTCCCTACGGCTTATAAAAACACTGTCTGCGATTTGTTGCAAGCTTATGTTGTCAGAAAAATTAAACTGAATGAAGTTAAGCATTTTACGGACACGCTCAACTTCAGTTTTAGATTTAACTTTATCATTGATAGGTTCAGGGGAATTTTTAATAATCAGAAGTAAAAGTTCTGAAAGGTGAGATCTTATTTTAAATTCATATCCGTAGTTTTTTTCATCCATAAGCATAAAAACTTTTCTTATGTGCATTAATACTTCAGTCTGCCACGGGTTTTTTGGGCTCAAAAGAATATGTGATAAATTTGTAGAAAAAATTAAAGGTTTAATATATTTTTGATAATAAACGCTTTCGGCAGTTGCATATATCAGAGCTGGTTTGAACAGTACATTTGGCATAATAGCTTCTGTGTCATTTTCTCCGGAATATGCATGAAGAATACCGGTATTAATAAAAATACCTTCATTTGCTTGGAGGGTGTATTTTTGATCGTTGATTGATACTGTTACACTGCCTTTAGTAACATAAGCTATTTCCAATTCTTCATGCCAGTGCCATGGATAAAACTCCTTTTTGTTTCTGTAAAAGTCAACATAGTGGGCACAGGGAAAGCTGTTATTTCCGTGCTGTATTGTTTCCTGTTTATTTTTTGTGATTGACATCTCAGCTTCTAAATGGTCGTATATATTATATTTACTCACGGTATTTTCCTCTGATTTTTATAAAATTGGCGTTTTTGTTATATTATAAGTTTTTTTTGCTTATAGATTCAATACGTTCGCCCTGTTATAATAAAAGCAATTCAGAGGAAGAAGGCGAACGAATGACAGCTGTACTTTTAGTGGTGATATATATAGCTTTTATTGGCTTGGGTATTCCAGATTCCTTATTTGGAGCAGCTTGGCCGGCAATTTATACTGAGATGAATATACCGGTATCGTGGGCAAATTTTGTTACAATTATTATTTCTGCAGGCACTATTGTTTCAAGTCTGTTTTCATCAAAACTTATTAATTATTTAGGTACGGCAAAAATAACTGCCGTAAGTACAACAATTACCGCAGTTGCTCTTTACGGCTTTTCCTGTTCTAAAAATATAATATGGATGTGTATTTTTTCTGTTCCTTTGGGACTTGGCGCCGGAGCTATTGACACAGCGCTGAACAATTATGTAGCTCTTCATTATAAAGCAGTGCATATGAATTTTCTTCATTGTTTTTATGGTATAGGTGTTTCTCTAAGTCCGTTTTTAATGTCACTTGCTCTTTCTGATAATTCGTGGCGAAGCGGATATAAAACTGTATTTTTATTTCAGATTTGCATTGCTATACTTACGATTATTTCCATTCCTCTTTGGAAAAAGGTACAGTATAGCTCAAAAATGATAAATACAGAAAACGGAAAAACTGTAGTTTTTTCTAAACTGCTGAAAAATAAAAAGGTACGTATGTCCTGTATGTCATTTTTTGGTTCCTGCGGATTAGAATATACATGTGGTGTTTGGGGTAGCACTTTTCTTGTTATTTCAAGGGGAGTTCCTGCAGATATTGCTGCATTTCTGATAACGTTTTATTATGTCGGTATGGCTCTTGGACGGTTTTTATCAGGTATACTTTCAATTAGTATAAACAGCACAAGGATAATAAAACTTGGTCAGGCCATTACTTTGGCAGCGATTATAATTATTGTTTTACCGTTTCCTGCTTATGTTTCCGGTATTGCTCTATTTATGATAGGGTTAGGTAACGGTCCAGTTTTTCCGAATATGCTGCACCTGACTCCTGAAAATTTTGGAAAAGATATTTCTCAATCTGTTATGGGAGTACAGATGGCTGCTGCTTATTTTGGCATAATGCTGTCTCCGGCGCTATTTGGTTTGATATCCCAAAATATAAGTGCCTCCCTGTTCCTTTATTATCTTTTAATAATGTTTGCAATTATGGTTATTGGAGGAAGCTATTCTCTAAATAGGAAAAAGTGTAAAGAGTCAAATTTTTAGTTCTCATTTAGGAAAAGATCAGTAATTGCGAAAAATTTGATATACTTACTGAAAAAATAGTGTGCAGATTAGATTAGTATAAAACAAACACTCCAACTTTACGTTGGAGTGTTTATGTTATACCCTATTAATTTATAAAACTTCACCGTTTAAAACATCGGTAAGCCAGGTGTAAATGTCGCCGAAAATCTTTACTCTGTCCTCTTCGTTGAGAATTTCATGTCTGTTGTCAGGATAGAGTATAACCTCCGGATTATGACCGGCACGCATAAGCTTATCGCATACGCTTATAATGCCTCTGCCGTTTGCACCTACCGGATCTCTTGCACCGGAAATCATCATAATGGGCAGTCCTACAGGAACTTCCTGAGCCCACTGAGGTTTGCTGCACTCACTTGCGAGCATCAGCAGATCCCTTGCCAGAGAATAAGTCATCACAAAACCGCAATAGGGGTCGCAGATGTATTTTTCGACGTTTTCGGGATTTTTGCTCAGCCAGTCGTAATCGGTTCTGCCGCCGGAAGCAAACTGGCGGTTCATAATAACGTTGAATTCATGGCTGAGACCGGTTGCGGGAGTGGCGGCGCCTAAGTTTTCAGTAAGAGCTTTTACAGGACCTTCGGCGGCGGAAATAAGCTGTGGGAAATCTCCTGTTCCGCAGAAAATAACGCCGGAAAGTTCATCGCCGAATTTAGCCGCATAGTTTCTTGCACAGAAAGAGCCCATGCTGTGACCGAACAGAATGTAGGGCAGATCGGGATATTTTTTCTTCATTATCTTTGTGAGAATATGCATATCGTCCACCATTCTGATGTGGCCATTGTACTCACAGGTATAGCCAAGCTTTTCAAGGCTTTCGGCGGATTTTCCGTGACCGAGATGATCGTTTCCGCAGACGATGAATCCTTTTTCAGCAAGAAATCTTGCAAATTCGTCATAGCGTTCAATGTGTTCGCATACTCCGTGGGCAATCTGGAAAATCGCTTTCGGAATCTGTTCTTTGTCCTGCCAGATAAGGCAGCGGATTTTATTTGTGCCGGTTGAAGAATTGAAATAAGCTTCTTTAACGGTAATAGCCATTTTCTTACCTCCTTATATGTAATATGCATAGCATATTTAACATTTACTTACACATTATACATTACTTTTATGAAAATATCATTAACAATAGTGAAAAAGAGTAATAAATTGTGAAATTATATTTGCACTGTTTCCTGTATTCAAATGCATGAACTGAATTTTGAATTACAAATTATTCGTCACACACAGATTTTTATAAAACAAAAGACCGTCGTTTACTTTTCAGTACGACGGCCTTTCAGTCAGTGAATTTTACAATGTCATTTGGCGTACAGTCTAAAGCTTTGCATAGCTTTTCCATAGTTAAAAGTGTGATGTTTTTATTCTTTTTAAGGGAATCAAGAGTTTTGTTGTCAATACCGCTTTTAAGCAGCTGGTACTGCGTAATTCCTTTATCGCTCATAGTTTTCCATAGGGGAGTGAAATCGATAATATTAAACACCTCCTTTTGATAAAATTTTACTAATTATAAACTTTCTGCGAATTTTAAGCACTTTCTGAAAAACTCGTATCTTTTTTCTTTTGTCATTGTCCATTTCCATGAGCAATCGTTTTCATTTAACGGATGTTTATCTGATGCTATAAGGATTGAAACAATGTTTATGTTAAGATAAGCTCCGACACTCAATAAGGCAGAGGTTTCCATATCAACACCTACTGCACCTTTTTGACGCCATAATTTCTCTTTAAAGAAAGTCTGTCTGTAAACAGCATCCGTTGAAACAATTGGCATAAGTTTGCTGTCCGTGATATACTCTGCGGCTTTTTTGAGCAAATCTTTGCTTGGCTGAGAATACTCAATATTGCTATAATAATGCAGAGAGGTTCCCTCTTCTACAAATGCTTTGTTTGGTATTACAATGTCACCGCTTTCTATTTCTTCTGAAAACGCACCAAACATTCCAACTGTAATTACGTTTTTAACTCCCAAGGCGGCAAGGGTTTCCAAAGTATCTACGGCTTGAGGTGCTCCTCTTCCGCCGTCCAGAAAACATATGTTGTGTCCTTTTATCTGATAAACAGGACAGGAAGCCAAAAACCTCGGAAAAGATTTTGTCAATAGTTTTGTTCTGTAATGGATCCTTACAAATTTTTCTCCGCTGTGCATGTAAAAGAGTATTGCTGTTTCCGGCAGAATTAAGTTTTCCCCGCCGTGGCAGCTTTCAATATGCTTTTGAGCAGTTATAATCGCCTGAGTGTTATCTTCCGGATGTTTCCACATAAGCTTAGCTCCTTGATAAATCATTCACCGTAGTGACTAAATTTTATCCCCTTTTTATGCTTTTCTCCTTGATTTTACCACTCGTACACCCTTACATCAAGCCAAAACCCATTAAACTCTGCGTAAATCCACTATTGCGTAAATCCACTATATAAAATAAAACTATATTATTTTCAGTAATATGTTGATTTTTTTTCTGCATTAGTCTATAATAAAACACAGATTATCGAACATTTGTACTTTAAAGTTTTGGAGGATTATATATGCTCGACAAAAAGAAAGCACTTGAAACGGCGCTGAGCCAGATTGAAAAACAGTATGGTAAAGGTGCGGTAATGCGCCTTGGACAGAATAAAGCAATGAATGTTGAGGCTATTTCAACGGGTTCAATTGCCCTTGACGCCGCAACGGGAATAGGCGGACTTCCTAGAGGAAGAATTATCGAAATATACGGTCCCGAATCTTCAGGTAAAACAACTCTTGCTCTCCACGTTGTGGCAGAGGCTCAGAAGCTTGGGGGAGAAGCGGCTTTCGTTGACGCAGAGCATGCTCTCGATCCTCACTATGCCGCAAATTTGGGCGTTGATGTTGAGTCGCTTCTTGTCTCCCAGCCCGATAACGGCGAGCAGGCTCTGGAGATTACAGAGGCTCTTGCACGTTCAGGAGCTATTGACGTGCTTGTAGTTGACTCTGTTGCAGCCCTTGTTCCGAGAGCAGAAATTGAAGGCGATATGGGTGATTCCCATGTGGGACTTCAGGCAAGACTTATGTCTCAGGCTCTCAGAAAGCTTGCAGGTGCCATTGCAAAGTCAAACTGTCTTGTAATCTTTATCAACCAGCTCCGTGAAAAAATCGGCGTTGTCTATGGTAACCCTGAGACAACCACCGGCGGACGTGCCCTTAAATTCTACGCTTCAATGCGTATTGACGTAAGAAAAATCGAACAGCTCAAAGCTACGGGCAATGAGTTTGTAGGTTCAAGAACAAGGGCAAAAATCGTTAAAAATAAGGTTGCTCCGCCTTTTAAGGATGCAGAGTTTGACATTATGTACGGCAGAGGAATTTCAAAGGAAGGCGAAATTCTCGACCTTGCAGTTAAATACAATATTATAAATAAGAGCGGCGCATGGTTCTCCTATAATGAAATGCGTCTTGGTCAGGGCAGAGATAATGTAAAAGAGCTTCTCCGCTCAAAGCCTGAGATGATGGAGGAGATTAAAGAAAAGCTTACAGCTGCCATGAAGCCCGATGATTTTACAGTGGATAAAACAGGTGTAGCAGCACGAAAGGCAGCTGTGGCAGAAGCAACAGAACCTGCTGCAAAGGCTGAAACAGCAAAGGCAAAGCCCATAAGCAGAGCGGCAGCAAGGGCAAAGCTTGATATAATCGTTGACGAGGATGACTGATTTTGATACTTACCGCACAAAAGGGAAAGGGTAAAAAAATACATATTCTGATTGACGGTGAGTATGTTTTTACAACTGATGACGAGTTCTGGTTTACCAGCGGAATGAAGTCCGGGGCCAAGATATCCGATGAAGAGTTTAGTGAGTTTAAAGAGCGAGCCGATTATCGTTTCGGAATGAATAAGGCAATAGATTTGCTTTCAAGGCGGGATTATTCATCCGCTGAGCTTAACCGCAAGCTGTGCGAAAAAATTTCTCCGGAAGTTGCCGCACAGGTTATGGAGCGAGTAGAGGAGCTGAGTCTTATTGACGATAAAGCCTATGCTATAAAAATGGCTGAATATTATCAGCAGTCCAAGGGTATGGGCAAAAAAGGCATAAAAAATCAGCTTTACCGCCGCGGTATTGACAGCGATATTATAGAGCGTACTCTCGAGAATCTTCAGGGTGATGAAAAAATGTCCGCTGTTGCGCTCATAAGAAAAAAGTATTATAATAGTTTGACAGATGAAAAGGGCCGAAAAAGAGTGTTTTCAGCCCTTGTTCGTCTTGGTTACAGCTATTCAGATATAAGAAGCGCAATGAGCGAATGTGCGCAGGATATTGATTTTTATTGCGAGGATTAAATTATGAGTAAAAGTCATCATGAAGAAAAGAAAAAGGTTGGCATGATTTCACTGGGCTGCCCCAAAAATCAGGTTGATGCCGAAATAATGCTTTCCAAAATATCAGAGAAGTATGAAATTGTTGACGACGCATTTGAAGCAGATGCGGTTATAGTCAACACCTGCGGATTTATTGCCGATGCAAAGCAGGAGGCAATAGATACAATTCTTGAAATGACGGAGCTTAAAGGCGAGGGCAGTGTAAAGCACGTTGTAGTTACAGGGTGCCTTGCTGAAAGATACCGTGACGAAATCAAAAAGGAAATTCCCGAAGTTGACGCCGTTGTTGGAATCGGCGCCAATAAGGATATCGGCGATATTCTCGACAGAGTTTTTGAGGAGGAAGAGGTAAGCGAATATCCTCCCAAAAAGGAGCTTCCCCTTGAGGGCGAGAGAATCCTTACAACACCCCCTTATACTGCTTATATAAAAATCTCCGAGGGCTGCTCAAACTGTTGCACTTACTGTGCAATTCCCTCAATCAGAGGACCTTTCAGAAGCAGAACAATCGAGAGCATTGTGGAAGAAGCAAAAACCCTTGCAGAAAACGGAGTTAAAGAGCTTGTGGTTGTAGCTCAGGATACCACACGCTACGGCGAGGATCTCTATGGAGAAAACAGGCTCTGCGACCTTTTAAAGGAGCTTTGCAAGATTGAGTCCCTTGTGTGGATAAGACTTCTCTACTGCTATCCCGACCGTATTACCGATGAGCTTCTTGAGACAATTGCGGAAAATGAAAAGATACTTAATTATATAGATCTGCCCCTCCAGCACTGTAACGGAAAGATTCTTTCCGCCATGAACAGAACCGGGGACAGAGAATCCCTTACGGCTCTTATAAATAAGATAAGGGAAAAAATCCCCGATGTTGTAATCAGAACAACATTTATAACAGGCTTCCCCGGTGAGGGAGAAGAGGAATTTGAAGACCTTGCCGAATTTATAAATGAGATTGAGTTTGAGCGTCTGGGCTGCTTTGCCTATTCTGCGGAAGAGGGCACAAAGGCGGCAGAGCTTCCCGATCAGGTTGACGAGGATGTAAAAAAACATCGTGCAGAGTTGATTATGCAGGATCAATATGGTATAGTTGAATGTAAGAACAATGAATGTATCGGAAAGACATTGGATGTTCTTGTAGAGGGATACGACGGATATACCGACAGCTACTACGGAAGATCCTATATGGATGCACCGGATGTAGACGCATCGGTAAGCTTTACCAGTAAGGAAGAGCTTAATGACGGCGACTTTGTAAAGGTAAAGATTTTCGACGTTTCAGATTATGACCTGATAGGCGAGGCTTTATAAAATTCGGAGGGTAACAGATGAACACACCAAACAAACTTACAGTTTTAAGAATGATATTAACGCCGTTTTTTCTTGCGGCGCTAATAATTGAAGCAATTCCCCATAACTATCTTTTTGGCCTTGTACTTTTCAGCATAGCTGCCATAACTGATTTTATTGACGGCAAGCTTGCAAGAAAAAATAATCAGATTACCGTTTTCGGCAAGCTTCTTGACCCCGTTGCTGATAAAATGCTTACAACGGCAGCTTTTCTTGGATTTATGCAGATGGGCATATGCAATATCTGGATTGTAATGATAGTCCTTACAAGAGAGTTTGTCGTAACCTCTTTGAGACTTGTCGCTTCTGCCCAGGGAATTGTCGTTGCCGCAAACTTCTGGGGCAAGGCAAAGACAATGAGCCAGATGGTTTCAATTGTTGTAATTCTTGTTGCAGGAGAGGCTATTACTTTGGGAATACTTCCGGCAGGCTTCAATCTTTCATTCTTCTCAAACTTCCTGCTCTGGATAACAGCAATTCTCACTGTAATATCCGGCATCAAATACGCTGTTGATATCAGCCGTCAGATTGACGTTACAATGTAAGAGAAAAAACAGGTGCAATTTTTTCACCTTTGGAGTATAATATAAGGAAAAGATAAATGCGATTACCGGGAGAAGTAACCGTTTTACGGCATACAAGAGAGGGTGCGGAAGCTGAAAAGCGCCTTATGCTGGGACGGTGAAATGCACCCGTCAGCACGCAGGGGGAAAGATTTTTCGAGTATCTCTGTGCGGCAGGCACCGTTACAGGCCGTAAGAGTTATAAACAGGAGTGGAACCGCGTTTTTTCGCCTCCGTTGCTAAAGGGCAACGGAGTTTTTTTATGGAGGTGGATAGTTTGTTTCAAAGGCTCAGAGAGGATATACAGTGCTTCAAGGAACGTGACCCGGCGGCAAGAAGCAGCCTTGAGATATTTTTTCTCTATCCCGGTCTGAAAGCTATAAGGATGCACAGAAGGGCAAACTGGTTTTACCATCACCGCTGTTTTTTCATAGCCAGATGGATTTCCCAGCGTGCCGCAAGAAAGACCGGAATAGAAATACATCCGGCGGCAACAATAGGCAGGAGACTGTTTATTGACCACGGAACGGGAGTCGTCATAGGAGAGACAACGGAAATCGGCGACGATGTAATGATTTATCAGGGTGTGACCTTAGGTGGAACCGGTAAGGATACCGGTAAGCGTCATCCGACTATAGGCAACAACGTGCTTATTGGCGCCGGAGCCAAGGTGCTTGGACCATTTAAAGTAGGCGATAATACAAATATCGCCGCAGGAGCCGTGGTGCTGGAAGAAATTCCCCCTAACAGCACCGCAACTGGTGTTCCCGCAAGGGTGGTAAAACGTAACGGAAAGCGCATTGATTGCCTCGATCAGGTTCATATTCCCGATCCCGTCGCTCAGGAAATGTGCCTTATGAAGATGCATATAGAAAGACTCGAAAGAGAAATAGCAAAACTGGAGGAAGAAAAAAATGAAAATCTTTAATACTCTTACAAGACAGAAAGAAGAGCTTAAGACTATAAAGGAGGGCGAGGTTTCAATTTACGCCTGCGGCCCCACTGTTTATAATTTCATCCATATCGGTAACGCACGTCCTCTCTGCGTTTTTGACGTAATGCGTAGATATATGGAGTACAGAGGACTTAAAGTAAAGTTTGTTCAGAACTTTACCGATATTGATGATAAGATTATCAGAAGAGCAAATGAAGAGGGAATTTCCTTTAAAGAGGTTTCCGAAAAATATATCAAGGAGTTCTGGACCGATGCAAAGGGCATGAACATCCGTGAGGCTACCGTTCATCCCAAGGCAACTGAGAACATCGACGAGATTATCGACATCATCAAGACCCTTGAGGAAAAAGGATATGCCTATGCCGTTGACGGCGACGTATATTTCAGCCCCTCAAAGTTCAGCGAATACGGCAAGCTTTCACATCAGCCCCTTGAAGATTTGGAGGCAGGCGCAAGAATCAATGTAGGCGAGCTTAAAAAGGAGCCTATGGACTTCGCTCTCTGGAAAGCAGCTAAACCCGGCGAGCCCTATTGGGAATCACCCTGGGGCAAGGGTCGTCCCGGCTGGCACATTGAGTGCTCCGCAATGGTTCGCAGATATTTGGGCAAGACTATCGATATTCACTGCGGCGGTCAGGATCTTATCTTCCCCCACCACGAAAACGAGATTGCACAGAGCGAATGCTGCAACGGCGTTCCCTTTGCAAATTACTGGATGCATAACGGATATATCAATGTTGATAACGTAAAAATGTCAAAGTCACTGGGTAATTTCTTCACAGTAAGAGATGTTGCTGAGAAATACGGCTATGAGCCCATCAGATATCTTATGATTTCCTCTCAGTACCGCAGCCCCATAAATTACAGCACCGATATTATCGAGCAGTGCAAAGCATCTCTT
This sequence comes from uncultured Oscillospiraceae bacterium, assembly GCA_949289045.1. Taxonomy (GTDB): domain Bacteria; phylum Bacillota; class Clostridia; order Oscillospirales; family Acutalibacteraceae; genus UMGS263. The sequence continues at coordinate 69,416 of CASEMN010000007.1, read as the reverse complement.
ACAAGACTTTATAACTGCAGCGAGAGCCTTGACTTTGCTCTGGAAAATGCAGGGGATACAGTGGCTGAAAATGCAGCTGAGATCAAGGCAGAAATCGATGCAAAGCGTGATAAATTCATCGCCGCAATGGATGACGACCTTAATACCGCCGATGCATTGGGCGCACTTTTTGAGCTTGTAAAGAATATCAATACAAACGTTATCGGCAGCGGATCAAAGGAACTTTGCGAGTATGCATCAAAGGCATTTGATGAGCTTTGCGGAGTATTGGGACTTCTCTATAACAGAAAGTCAAAGGATATCGATGCCGAAATTGAAGCACTTATCGAAAAGCGCACACAGGCTCGTAAGGATAAAAACTGGGCTGAGGCAGACAGAATTAGGGATGAGCTTAAAGCACAGGGCATTGTTCTCGAGGATACCGCTGAGGGAGTTAAATGGCACAGAGAATAATTCCCGTAACGGAGGCAGAAATTAATGGAGAATAATATTTTTGACAGCGGAATCAAGCCCGGCGGACTCAGAGATATTGTTGAGATAAAAATACTCATTTGCTATCTTTTGAAAAATGTAAAAACCGGGCTTACCAAGGGTCAGATAAACGAGGTTCTGCAAAAGGAAGAGGTAGCCAATTACTTTATGGTAAACGACGCCATTTCCGAGCTGATAAAGACAGGGAATGTTGAAGAAAAGGACGAAACCCTGTTTATAACTGAAAGCGGACGCAGAGCGGCAGAGCTTTTGGAGCTTGATATACCCAAAAGCGTAAGGGAAAAGACGGTAAACTCCACAATAAAGCTGCTTGTAAGAAATCAGCGCGAGAAAGAGAATAAGGTGGAGACCGAAAAGACCGAGAACGGATATAATGTTACTTTTAAGGTTCTCGATACCGATGAAGAGCTTATGAAGCTCACCCTCTTTGTGGGGGATACTCTTCAGGTTGAGAAGCTCAAGAAGAAATTCCTCGAAAATCCCGCAAAGATATATGAGGGAATAATCGAGATGTTTACTGATAAATAAAATAAATCACTTAAAACAATGCCGGCACGGCGAATGTGCCGGTATTGTTTTGCGCAGGTTAAACCTGCACATAAGACGCACACTGAGATACGGCGCACCGTAGTATAAGTGCCTGCGGCAGGCTGAGCCTGCACCCATATCGCACATCAAATGACGGTAAAAACAACTATAAGTGCCTGCGGCAGGCTGAGCCTGCACCCATGTCGCACACCAACTGACGGTAAGGAACAGCTATAAGTGCATGCGTTAAAACTTACTCGTTTGTCAAAGTGCGGGTAAGACGCAGCAGTAAAATCATAAGATTCAGCAAATATAAAACAATGGCGAATAACAGAATATTATGTAACATAAAGGCGTAAGCTTGACATTTTCCCGCCGATTAGTGTAAATTATTACCATTACGCAGTGGAGGCATAAAAAACCATGGCAAAGAAAAAAGCGTCATACGGAAATGACAATATAACAAGTCTGAAAGGCGCCGACAGGGTAAGAAAACGTCCTGCGGTTATTTTTGGCTCTGATGGACTTGAAGGCTGTGAGCACTCTATATTTGAAATTTTGTCTAACTCCATAGACGAGGCGAGAGAGGGCTTCGGCGATAAAATAATAGTGACAAGATATATGGATAAATCCGTAGAGGTGCAGGATTTCGGACGAGGAATCCCGGTGGATTTCAACCAGAAGGAGAACCGCTACAACTGGGAGCTTGTTTTCTGCGAGATGTACGCCGGCGGTAAATATGATACCAATAACGGCGGCAGCTACGAGTTTTCATTGGGACTCAACGGCCTGGGACTATGCTCAACCCAGTACGCTTCTGAGTATATGGAAGCAGAGGTGCACCGTGACGGATACCGCTATGTTATGAAGTTCAAACAGGGCGAGCCGGACGGAAAGCTTCTGAAAGAGGAGTATACCAAAAAGGATACAGGCTCACGCATAAGATGGAAGCCCGACCTTAACGTGTTTACCGATATTGATGTTCCCCTTGAATATTATCAGGAGACAATAAAGCGTCAGTCCATAGTAAACGCAGGAGTACGTTTTATCTTAAAGGATGAAACAACAAAGGGCTTTGATACCTATGAGTATATCTATGAAGACGGCATAATGGATTATGTAAAGGAATTTGCCGGTGAGGATGCATTTTCGACACCTCAGTTCTGGCAGACGGAGCGTGTAGGACGTGACCGTGAGGACAAGCCCGATTATAAAGTCAAGATAAACGCCGCTCTTTGTTTTTCAAATAAAAAGCGGCTCAAGGAATATTATCATAACTCAAGCTGGCTGGAATACGGCGGAGCGCCGGAAAAAGCGGTGCGAAGCGCATTTGTGTCCCAGGTTGACGCATATTTGAAGCAGAACAGCAAATATCTCAAAAGCGACAGTAAAATTTCATTCCAGGATATTGAGGACTGTCTGATTCTTGTAGTTTCATCTCTTTCCACTCAGACATCCTATGAAAACCAGACTAAGAAAGCTATCAACAATAAGTTCATTCAGGAGGCTATGACAGACTTTTTCCGTCATCAGCTGGAGGTTTACTTTATCGAAAACCGACTGGAAGCTGAGAAAATAGCAGATCAGATACTTATTAATATGAGAAGCCGTATAAAGGCTGAGAGTACAAGATTAAATCTTAAAAAGACACTTCAAAGCTCCAATGACCTTGCAAACAGGGTGCAGAAGTTTGTTGACTGCCGCAGCAAGGACATAAACGAAAGAGAGCTGTTTATAGTGGAGGGTGACTCAGCTCTTGGCGCCTGTAAGCAGGCGAGGGATGCCACATTCCAGGCGATTATCCCCATAAGAGGTAAAATCCTCAACTGTTTAAAGTCCGAATACGATAAAATCTTTAAAAATGATATTATCACAGACCTGATTAAGGTTCTCGGATGCGGCGTTGAAGTAAAGAGCAAATCAAAAGAGCTTTCTTCATTCAGTCTCGATAATCTCCGCTGGAATAAAATCATAATCTGTACCGATGCCGACGTTGACGGCTTCCAGATAAGAACCCTTGTTCTTACAATGATTTACCGACTTATGCCCACTCTTATAAATGAGGGCAAGGTTTATATAGCGGAATCACCTCTTTATGAAATCAACAGTAAGGGCGAAACATGGTTTGCCTATACTGAGAGGGAAAAGACCGATGTTTTAAATCAGATAGGCAATAACAAATATACAATTCAGCGTTCAAAAGGACTCGGTGAAAACGACGCCGATATGATGAGCCTTACAACTATGAATCCGTCAACACGCCGTCTTATAAAGATACAGCCGGAGGAAGCGGAGAAAACGGCGCAGGTGTTCGATTTGCTTTTAGGCGATAACCTTGCAGGCAGAAAGGAACACATAGCCGAAAGCGGACATCTTTACATTGATATGACCGACGTAAGCTGATAAAAGGAGGGAAAAGCAAATGGCAGGAAAAAGAAAAAAGACCGAGCAGCCGGCAGGAAACGAGCCGCCTGTAAAGGGACATATAATCGGAGCGGGCGAAATAGTTGAGCAGCCCATAACCGAAACCCTTGAAATAAACTATATGCCCTATGCTATGAGCGTTATTTTGAGCCGAGCCATTCCGGAAATCGACGGTTTCAAGCCCTCCCACAGAAAGCTCCTTTATACCATGTATAAAATGGGACTTTTAACCGGAGGAAGAATCAAATCCGCAAATATCGTGGGACGTACAATGCAGCTTAACCCTCACGGAGACAGCGCTATTTACGATACAATGGTACGTCTTTCAAAGGGCTATGAGGCTTTGCTGCATCCTTATGTTGATTCAAAGGGTAACTTCGGTAAAGCTTATTCGAGAGATATGGCATGGGCAGCATCGAGATATACCGAAGCAAAGCTTGCGCCTATCTGCGCCGAGCTTTTCAGGGATATAGATAAGGATACCGTTGATTTTGTAGATAATTACGACAGCACCATGAAGGAGCCGACTCTTTTGCCGGTGTCATTCCCGTCAGTGCTTGTAAATGCCAATACAGGTATCGCCGTAGGTATGGCAAGTTCAATCTGTCCCTTTAACCTTAAAGAGATATGCGATACCACAATCGCACTTATTAAAAATCCCGACCATGAGGTAGCCGATACCCTTGCAGCTCCGGATTTCCCCGGCGGAGGAAAGATCCTCTATAACCGTGAAGAAATCGAAAAGATTTATCAGACCGGCAGGGGAGGAATCAAGGTAAGGGCAAAGTATCAGTACGATAAATCAAATAACTGTATTGATATTACTGAAATTCCGCCCACAACCACTGTTGAGGCTATTATCGATAAGATGATAGAAAAGGTTAAAGTCGGAGCCTTAAAGGAAATCAGCGACGTCCGTGACGAAACGGACAGAAACGGACTTAAAATAACCGTTGACCTTAAAAGAGGCGTTGACGCTGAAAAGCTCATGGTAAAGCTGTTTAAAATGACCACTCTTGAAGATACTTTCTCCTGTAACTTCAATGTCCTTATTTCAGGCACGCCTAAAGTTTTGGGCGTCAAGGAGCTTTTAAACGAGTGGATAGCCTTCCGTACCGAGTGCGTAAAGCGCCGCACATTCTTTGACCTTACAAAGGCGAAGAATAAGCTTCATCTGCTCAAAGGTCTTGAAAAGATACTTCTCGATATTGATAAGGCAATCGCTATAATCCGCGGAACCGAAGAGGAAAGCGAAGTCGTCCCCAATTTGATGATCGGCTTCGGAATCGACGAAACCCAGGCGGAGTATGTAGCGGAAATAAAGCTGCGTCATCTCAATAAGGAGTATATCCTTAAACGTACAGCGGATATCGAAGATCTCCAGAAAGAGATTGCCGATATGGAGGATATCTTAAACAGCCGCAGCAGAATAAAGAAAATAATCATCGAAGAGCTTCAGGGCGTTGCGGATAAATATTCTCAGCCGAGAAAGAGCGAAATCTGCTACACTGCCGACCTTGAAGACGAGCCTGAAATAGAGGAAATCCCCGATTATCCCGTAACTTTTTTCTTTACAAAGGACGGATATTTCAAGAAGATTACTCCTTTGTCACTGCGTATGAGCGGTGAGCATAAGCTTAAAGACGGTGACGAGATTTTTGAAACCATAGAGGGAAGCAATCTTGACGAGTTGCTTTTCTTTACTGATAAATGCCAGGTTTATAAGGCGAAGGCGTCTGATTTTGACGATACAAAGGCAAGTGTTCTGGGAGATTATGTAGCCTCAAAGCTTCAGATGGATGAAGGCGAAAACGCAGTTTTCATGGCGGTTACAAAGGATTATTCAGGTCATATGCTCTTTGTCTTTGAAAACGGAAAGGCTGCTAAAGTGCCTCTTAATTCCTATGCCACAAAGACGAACCGCAAAAAGCTCCTGAAAGCTTATTCCGATAAAGCGCCTCTCACCGCAATGGTGCAGCTTTCTGAGGATAAGGACATTATCCTTAAATCTTCAGCAGGCAGACTCTTGCTTATAAATACCGGTGCAGTAAGTGTAAAGACAACAAAAGATACCATAGGTGTTGCGGTAATGAACCTTAAAAGGGGTCAGAGAGTTGAAGAGGTAAGGGATTATGTAGAGGGCGAATTTGCCAAGGAACACCGTTACCGCACAAAGAATCTTCCTGCTCTGGGAGCGTTTTTAAGCGCAGAGGATGCAGGGGAACAGTTAAAGCTGTAAATTATAAAGCGGTTTATGTCACTAACATGAGTCCACGAAAACTGGATGACGACAATAAAACGGCGTTATGACTTTTGCATAGTCATAACGCCGTATTGCGTTAAAGTTTTAAAATATTATTTTTTATTCATCAATGAACTTAACGGCAGTTCCGTATGCAATAACCTCAGCGGCTCCCTGCATAATGGCTGATGATGCATATCGGATATTTACTACAGCGTCTGCTCCCAATGCCTCGGCTTCTTCGACCATTCTCTTTGTGGCAAGCGCACGGGCATCATTCATCATTTCATTATATGCCTTTAATTCGCCGCCCACCAAAGTTTTAAAACTTTGTGTAATGTCTTTGCCGATGTTTTTAGACTGGATTGTACTTCCCTTTACAAGAGATAATGTTTCCAATTTTTTACCGCTGATGTAATCAGTATTTACTAATATCATCTTCTTCGCCATCCTTTATTTCTTTTATTCTTTCTATGCAAACTTTGACCATTACAGCTGACAGTAAAATAGGAGCAATGCCTAACACATACTTCCATATACCATCTAACATTGTGATTAAAAGGCCAAAATAAGCAACATAATAAAGTACCACAATGACTGATATTACAATGGGAGCCACCATTTTCTTTCGGTGCTTGTTCACGCTTTTCACCTCAGTAAATTGAGATTTATCTTTGACCTCATTCTAACATAATGGTTTTATAAAGTCCATAAAAATATGTGTATAGTGTAAGCATGGAAGAAACTATATTTAGAGTCGCTGCAAGGGCTGAGCATGGCAGACAAATATATAAACCACCATTTGTATAGAGCTTAGTAAACAAAAAGAAATCCCGGCGGAAAAATTTCTTTGAAAAAGCGAAATTACCGTCGGGATATTAAAACCGTTAAGCCGGGCTTCCCCGGAAACTAACGGATAGCGGGGAAGCCGGCAAACGCATTTTTTTCGGTTTTCCCTGCTGATAGTATTCTGTGCAGTCTGTGCATAAAAAATACTGGTAAATTTTGTTATAAATAGGGATTTAAATATAAAAATAACTTGCTTTTTCTTAAGCGTTGTGATAAAATTCATTAGTAAATCAGTTTCTATAATTGTGCGGAGGTTTAAAAATGGGCTGGTATGAAATAGTTTTAGGCGTTGCTCTTATAATACTTTCAATTGCCATTATTGTTATCGTTCTTCTTCAGCAAGGACGTCAGGCAGGTCTTTCCGGTGCTATTGCCGGTGGTGCTGAGTCTTTCCTTGGTAAGACAAAGGGCCGTAAGATGGAAGCAAAGCTTGAGCGTGCAACAAAAGCTATTGCAATTGTTTTCTTTGTTATAACACTTGCAGCTTCTCTTCTCTTCTTTTTCTTATAATTCAAAATTTTAAAAGTTACGGTACATCTTTCGGGATGTACCGTTTTCTTTTTGCCCAAAAACATTTAGATGATTTTCTAAATAACTGTTGACAGCGTTTTGTGGCGGTGCTAAAATACATTTAGATGAAATTCTAAATGATATGAGGGGAGGAGGAAAATTCTTTAAAAATGCCAATTAATATGGGCTGATTTAATTGTTTGAATTTTAGAAAGAAGTGATCGGCATGAAAAAATCAAAATCATTTATGCTTCCCTATGATACTTTATCTTACAGCGTAGCGGTTTTCACTTTTTTGTTTGCTCTTTGCTTTCTGATAGCGTGTTTTATAACAATAGAAAAACTTCCTGATACTGTTCCTCTCCACTGGTCGGAGCAGGGCGGTTTTGACAGGTGGGGAGACAAATCGGAGCTTATTCCGCTTCCCATTATTTCAATGGCAATTGCCGCAATCGCTCTGCCGTCTTCGGTTTTGCTTATACGAAAGAGCTTCAACGGTTTTGCCTATTTTGTAAACGGAGTTTCAATCTTTTCAACCTTAATAACTATTTTTGCATTTTTACTTATGGTAAGCCCTGTAATATAAACTGAATATAAAAACTATTAAAAGGAGGCGGTTAGAATGGGTTTTCAGGATACTTTTAAAGCGCTGAGCGACCCTACACGAAGAGAAATTCTTCATATTCTCCGTGACGGCGCGAAAACCGCCGGAGATATAGCTTCACGTTTTTCCATGACCGGGGCTACGGTAAGCCACCATCTTTCTGTTTTGCGGGAGGCTGGGCTTATAACCGATGACAAGCGTGGCAAATGCATTTACTATGAAATCAATATGTCTGTGCTTGATGAAATAACCCAGTGGATTGCAGCTCTGAAAGGAGAAGAGGATAATGAAAAATAAAAAATCAATTATAACAATGTGGGTTCTTGCCTTTATTTCACCGATAATGTTTTTGGCAGCGTATTCATATCTGCCCGAAAGCGTGCCGATTCACTGGAATGCTCAGGGACAGGTTGACAACTACGGCAGCAAAGCCATGGCGGCGTTTCTATTCTTTCTGCCGCTCCTTTTGGCATTAATGTTCCAGTTCCTGCCTAAAATTGACCCCAAAAAGCAGAACTACGTGAAGTTTCAGAAGTATTATGATATATTTGCAATTTTCATGACAGCATTCTTTGTTGTTGTAAACGGTGTAATGCTTACTGAAACATTAAGACCCGGTACACTTTCCATAGGACTTATAATATCGATAGGTGTAAGCTTAATGCTCATAGTTCTCGGCAATATGATGGGCAAAATAAAGCATAATTATTTTATGGGAATAAAAACTCCGTGGACATTAGCTGACCCTGATGTATGGAACAAAACTCACCGCGTAGGGGGTATAATGTGGGTTGTTATAGGTATACTTGCCCTTATAACATCCTTTATTTCTACTATAGTTTTTGCTGTGATTCTCTTTGTGGGTGCACTGGGTTCAACGGTAGTGCTTTACATTTTGAGCTATGTATGGTTCAAAAAGCGTCATCCCGATGAAGATAACAACAAAAAATAATATCGTAGGGGGATCTTTATGAAGTTTGAGACGATATTTTATCTGGTTATAGCCGCAATATTTATTATTATCGGTATCCTTATTTTCCGTGGAAATACAGACCTTATTCATGACTATCACCAGAAAAATGTCAAGGATTTTGACGGATACGGCGAAGGCATGGGTAAGGGTATTATCAGTATAGGCGTGTTCTTTTTGATCGGTGCTGTAGTTACTTTAGCTGTAAAGGGCGAAAGTGGTACGATTGCCGGTATAGTTGTTGCCTTATCCGGTTTTGTGCTGTCACTTATTTACATACTTAAAGTACAGAAAAAGTATAACGGCGGTCTCTTCTAACAAGCTGAGCCTGCACGCATTTTGTACACCAAGCTACATAAATAAAAATATAAAAGCCTGCATTCGGGATAATCTTTAATCCCATTTGCAGGCTTTTGCTTTATTTGTAATGAACAGAACATATAAGTAATTGCGTTTTTCTCGTCTTGCGTGTATAAATCTCCTGCTGTATACTGTAACTGTAAATTCCCCTTATTATGTAAAGGAGAGTGAGTTCCTTTGACTGAACGTGAAGAGAAAATACGCAGATGGTTTTCCATGTGGCTAAAAAATGACTGTACCGGCATTGAGGAAATCTTTTCTGCGGATGCAGTGTATATAGAAAGCTGGGGACCCGAATATCACGGTATAGATAAAATTCGACACTGGTTTAATGAGTGGAATACACGGGGAGCGGTGCTCAAATGGGTTATAACCGGATTTTTTCATAAAGAAAATCAGACAATTGCTCAGTGGTACTTTGAAAATAAAATGGATAACGGCAAGGTTGAAGCCTTTGAGGGAATGACCATTGTGCAGTGGGATAAAGATGAAAAAATAGAGTTCCTTCAGGAATTCGGATGTAATATAGATAGATATGACCCTTATGAAAAAGGGGAAACGCCTGTTTTCAGGGATGAAAAAGCGGCATGGTTTTAGTGTAAAATTATTTAAGGACGGTGAATGAAATGGAAATCAAGGATATTCGCATTGATAACGGCAAGGCGTTTGACTGGGATAAAGCGTCGGCCGACTATGCAAAGTACAGGGATATTTACCCGGAAATATTTTATAAAAAGATAGCCGAAAGGAATCTGTGTGTGTCCGGTCAGAAGGCATTGGATTTAGGTACAGGTACGGGAGTACTGCCGAGAAATATGTACCGTTTCGGAGCAAAGTGGACAGGCTGTGATATATCGAAAGGCCAGCTTGAACAGGCGGAGAGACTGTCCAGTGAAGGAGGTCAGGATATAGAATATATTCTCTCACCCGCTGAAAAGATTGATTTTCCAGATAACACCTTTGATGTGATAACCTCATGTCAGTGCTTCTGGTATTTTGACCATGAAAAAATCACGCCGAATCTTGTAAGGATGCTTAAAAAGGACGGCAGACTTTTGATTCTCTTTATGTCGTGGCTTCCCTTTGAAGATGAAATAGCAGGGGAAAGCGAAAAACTTATTTTGAAGTACAATCCCATGTGGAACGGAAACGGAGAGACAGTGCATCCCATTGCTGTGCCTGATTGTGTTCTCGATAGCTTTGAGCCGGTATTTCATGAAGAATACAGGTTTGATATTCCCTTTACAAAAGAAACCTGGCACGGACGAATGAAAGCCTGCCGTGGAGTAGAGGCGTCCCTTACCGCTGAGGAAACAGAGAGATGGGAAAAAGAGCACAGAGCGCTTCTCGACGCAATTGCTCCAGAGAGCTTTGTAATTAAGCATTATGCCGCATCTTTAGAGCTTAAACCGAAAAAATAAATTAGAAAAATTAAAGCACGGAATGCTTTAAGCTTTCCGTGCTTTTGGTATTTTATTTGCTGTTTTTCATAGCCTGATAGCCGATTAAAACTGTCCATACATAGGCGCAGGTTTTGGGAATCATAAGCATTCCTATCATGGGAATTGCATCAGCCCAAAGTACGACGGGTATGTAAAATCCGAAACTGAGAACAATAGTGAGCCACATCCACTTGAAGGGTTTGTCATTGTTTTCTTTTGCACTTTTGTAGAACAGTACAATTATCAAAAGCCCTAAAAGAGCAAAGGGAATGTTGCGGTAAATTCCCCAGGAAATGGGAGCCTCTGCACTGAGCCATTCGTTCTGGGGAAAGAGACATAAGACAATTCTGAGAGCCGACAGAATATAAACTGCGGCAGTTATGCCATTTTGTCCTTTAACGTTGTAACGTATTCTCCAGACATAATAGAGAATTACGTAAAAGACTGTCATGGTGATTGAGGTGATGAATTTACCTGTACCCAGTGCGGCGGTAAAGTTTTCAAGACCTGTTGTGCAAAGGGCGTAAGCTCTGGGAAGAAGGTGGAATGCATCTCCGGAGCCTAAGACAATTGCCATAATGCCGAAAAGACGGTACTGGCTGTTTTTTCCGCTTTTGGCAATCATGATAATTCCGATTGTTATAACGGTGATGAGATACGCTGCGTCGAATAAGGTTTCTACAATAGCCTGCATATTTTTTCTCCTCTTTTAATTATTTCTATTATTAAAGGCTCAATGCTTTGAAATAGTTTCTGCCGAAAAGGATACCTGCAAGAAGCAGAGAAGCACCCAATCCCGAATAGAAAACTGCAATAAACCTTTCGGGACCCAAGCCTGATGTCCTTAAATAAATTCCGCCGGTCATCATAAAAGCCATAATTATAAAAGATTTTAAATCGAAGAATTTCAGGAAAAAGTGTTTTTCCTCTTCATAATCGGTTATTCTCTTTGTATGCTTTCTGACAAGTTTGCCAAATATGAAGTACTGAAAAATTCCGAATACAGCCGCCGATAAAATTATATTAAAGGCTGATAAATAACCTGTGTAAGCCATAATTCCTATACGCAGAATATTGAATCCCGCCGCTGTCCATACAAGACAGGCTATAAGCAGTAAGGTGTTCTTTTTTACTTTCATTATATTCATTATATCGTTATCCTTTCTGAACGATGTTCATTTTCCTTTAAAAAAATTTCCCCGCTTTGAGGAAATTAATATATAGTGCGTCTGATTATTTCAGTAATTGCTGTGCAGTTATAATCTTCCTTTAAAAGTGCTGAAACAATCAGAGAGAAAATAATGTCAATGAACTGTTCTTTTGAAAGGTTTTCGCCGAAAGCGTCTGAGCGTACGTTTACATCCTTATTCAGTGCTGACAAAAGACCTTTTTTCATGTGTTGTCTTGAGCGTTCCATTAGTTTTCTTCCCTGTGATTTTTCTCCGCTTAAAAAGCTCATGGAGTGAAGTGAAAAGAAGCCGGGATATTTTTCGCCGCCTTTTTCCGCACTTTCAAAAATCCATCTGATACATTTTATAAAATCGTCAAAATCTCCTGCGTGCTCGTAGAGATGAAAAATATCACGCCATACACTTTCAATTGTCTGTGCCACAAGATCAGCTTTTGAACTGAAATAGTTATAAATTGAACCTACGGAAACACCGCATTTTTCTGCAACATTTCTGATACTTACGGCAGTCCAGCCCTGCTGGGCAATTATCTCACAGCTAACCTTTAAAATCGCTTCCTTTAAAGTTACAACAGTGTTCATTGATTTCCTCCTTTCAAACTGAACAATGTTCATAATAACACTTACTAATTTTTTGTCAATAGAAATAATTTAATATTTTAAGCTCATATGTCACTGAAGTCAATTTGAATTAGATTTTAAAAAGCATTTTTTAATAGTCAGAACAAAATACTTGTAGATTATATATTTATTATAGATTACTATTACAAGAATAATAATATAATTTTTATATCTTGTATACAAAAAAGCAATTGATATGTAAATCCTATTGATTATTTAACTTTAATGGGATAAACTTATAAGTGGAAATTGTCATTATTTGCATTATTTTGTAAAAAAATGAAAAATATCCATAAATAAATCATCTAAAACAAGTTAAAATTTTAAAGCTATCTAATTGAATTTACTAATTATATGTTATACAATATCAATATATGTAGATTTTAGAACTTTCATATATGTTAAAATAGAAAGCATCGCAATCCCTATTTGTTTAAAAAGCATTAATACACGGATTGATACGGTGCTTTTGGTTTCTTAATAGAATTTGATTATATTATTGATTGCGGTTATTTAGGGATCCTGTGTGAGCCTTATTATGTTATTAAATTTTATATAGAGGGGTAATTTTATGAGTTTTCAAGGCGGTCGTTTTCATTATAATAAAGAAGCTTTCTTTAAAAGCTTAGGTCTGATGCTGCTGGATGCGGTGATGATAATATGCTGTATGGCGGGAGCTTTGTGGTTGAGATATGACTTTAGTTTTACAGCCATTGCTCCTGAATTTCTCCAGTCTGTACATACATATATGTGGATAAATGTTGTGTGTACGATTATTGTCAATATCTTCTGTAAGATGTATAAAATTCTCTGGAGATTTGCCAGTATAATAGAACTGCGCAATGTTGCAATTGCAGTATTGGCATCATCATTTATACAGTTCTGCGGAATGAAGCTTATGGGGCTTCCTGTTCCGAGAAGCTACATTTTGATTTATGTGTTACTGTTTTCAGTGTATATGATATTTTCCAGATACTCTTTCCGTTTTATCGGCATTTTGCTCAAGCGTTCAAAAAGATCAAGAGCCAATCCCATAATCACAATGGTTGTAGGCGCAGGCTCTGCGGGATACATGCTTGTGCATGAGATGAAAAGCAGCTCTCATATAAACCGTAAGGTTCCCTGCATTATTGACGATAATGCAGAAAAATGGGGAACATACCTTTTAGGTGTGCCGGTAGTGGGAGGCAAAAAGTCTATTCCTGCAATGGTAAAGAAATATGATATTTCGGAAATAATAATCGCCATACCTACTCTTACTCCTGAGGAACAGAGCGGACTTTTGGAAATATGTCAGGAGACTGCCTGTAAAGTTCTGCTTTTACCGAGTATTTATCAGCTTGTAAATCAGGAAGTTACTGTTTCTATGCTGCGCGAAGTAAAAATTGAGGATTTGCTTGGTCGTGATTCAATCCAGCTGCGTATGGATAAAATCGCTGAACATATCAGCGGAAATGTAATTATGGTTACCGGCGGAGGCGGTTCCATCGGAAGCGAGCTTTGCCGTCAGATAGCGCTGCATAACCCCAGGCAGCTGATAATTGTGGACATATATGAAAATAACGCCTATAATATCCAGATGGAACTCAAGCGAAATTATCCCGATCTTAATCTTGTAACTCTTATAGCTTCGGTGCGCGATAGAAAGAGAATCGACAGCATTTTTGCAGAATACCGACCCGATATAGTTTATCATGCTGCGGCTCATAAGCATGTGCCCCTTATGGAGGACAGTCCCAACGAAGCAATAAAGAACAATGTATTGGGTACATATATAGTTGCTCAGGCGGCGGATGAGTATAAGGTAAAGAGAATGGTGCTCATTTCTTCGGATAAGGCAGTGCGTCCCACAAACGTAATGGGAGCATCAAAGCGTATCTGCGAAATAATCATGCAGGTATTCAATCAGATTTCCGATACAGAGTATGCAGCGGTGCGTTTCGGAAACGTTTTAGGTAGTAACGGCAGTGTTTTCCCGCTTTTCAATAAGCAGATAAAAGAGGGCGGACCGGTTACTGTTACACACCCAGATATTATCCGTTATTTCATGACAATACTTGAAGCGGTCAACCTGGTGCTTCAGTGCGGAGCCTATGCACATGGTGGAGAGATTTTTATTCTTGATATGGGTGAGCCTGTAAAAATACTTGATATGGCAAAGAAGATGATACGTCTTTCAGGGCATATTCCGGATAAGGATATCAAAATCAAGTTTACGGGTCTGCGTCCCGGAGAGAAGCTGTATGAAGAGCTTCTGATAGATGAAAAAAATCTTGTTCGCACTGAAAATGAGCGTATCTTTGTAGCTCAGATGGGTAAAATCGACGCAGAGAAAATCCGCAAGCAGCTTTTGGAAATAGTCAACAGAGCTTATGAAGAAGCTGATGATATACGTTCGTATATCAAGGAGATAGTGCCTGAATACAAGATGTGGCAGGGAAAAAGCAGCGAAGAAGTCTATGAGGAAGAAGAATATGATGCAAATGAAGACAAGGTAAACACCGAATCTGAAATGTGATATATGCAGTAATTTTAAGGCTGTCTGAATACATGATATGATGATTTCTAAAAAACATTGAATGTTTTATGAAACCAAATTTTTAATAGCAAAACTGTGGCAACAGCATGTCGGATGATATGCTGTTGCTGTGATAGTTTATATAATTGTAACAGAAAAGAGGAAAAGCCTTGAGAGGTAATATTGAGCCTTTTGCTGAAAAAATCTGGCTTAGCAGTCCAACCATGCATAATGGTGAAGAGCTTAAATATATAGCCGAAGCCTATGAAACCAATTGGATGTCCACTATTGGAGAAAATATCAACGAAGCAGAACGACTTGCCAGTGAAAAAACAGGACGAAAATATGCCGTTGCCCTTTCTTCCGGAACGGCGGCGCTGCATATGGCTGTTAAATTGGCCGGAGTCAAGAGAGGAGATCGCATTTTCTGTTCTGATTTGACTTTTGCAGCAACGGTAAATCCGGTGGTTTACGAGGGCGGAATACCTGTATTTATTGATACGGAATATGATACATGGAATATAGACCCGGCGGCGCTGGAAAAGGCTTTTGAGCTTTATCCTGATGTAAAGGTTCTGGTGGCGGCTCATCTTTACGGAACTCCCTGTAAAGCAAAGGAAATCCAGGAGATATGTGACAGGCATGGCGCAATCATCATTGAGGATGCTGCTGAGTCTTTAGGTGCGACCTACAAAGATAAACAAACAGGTACCCTTGGCAAATACAGTGCAATAAGCTTTAACGGTAATAAGATTATTACCGGTTCCTCGGGAGGTATGCTCCTTACAGATGATGAAGAGGCGGCAAAGAAAGTAAGAAAGTGGTCCACCCAGTCCCGTGAAAATGCGGCATGGTACCAGCATGAGGAAACCGGATATAACTATCGCATGAGCAACGTAATTGCAGGCGTAGTAAGAGGACAGTTCCCTTATCTTGAAGAGCACATTGCACAGAAGAAGGCTATCTATAAAAGATACGAGGAAGGCTTAAAAGGACTTCCCATTAAAATGAATCCCTATGATGCAGAGAATTCAGAGCCAAATTTCTGGCTGTCATGTCTGCTGATTAATCCTGAAAATATGTGCAGACAGGTCAGAGGCGAATGTGACGAGCTCTATATAAGCGAATCAGGAAAAAGCTGTCCGGCTGAAATTCTTGAGACACTGAAAAAATATAATGCCGAGGGACGTCCCATATGGAAGCCGATGCACATGCAGCCGATATACCGTATGAATGAATTTATTACAAGAGAAGGCAGCGGCAGGGCCAAGACAAACGCCTATATTGCCGGCGATGCTCTTGGAAAAGACGGTAAACCGTTAGATGTGGGAATGGATATTTTCCACAGAGGCTTATGTCTGCCCAGCGATAACAAGATGACTGCCGAACAGCAGGAAGTTATTATAGAAATCATAAAAAGGTGTTTTGAATGACAACAGAAAAGGTAAGAGAGAAGCAAACTGTGGAAGCTCCGCATAAAAAAGGGGTCTACGAAAAATACATAAAGCGGCCTGTTGATTTTATACTTTCGTTAGTGGCTCTTATTGTTCTTTCTCCGATTTTGCTGATAGTTGCCGTTTTAGTGCGAATAAAGCTTGGCTCGCCCGTGATTTTTAAGCAGCAGAGACCCGGGCTTAACGGGGAAATTTTCAATATGTATAAGTTCCGCACTATGACCGATGAAAGAGATGAGAACGGTGAACTGCTGCCGGATATAATTAGGCTAACAAACTTTGGAAGGTTTTTAAGGAATTCCAGTTTGGACGAGTTACCAGAACTTATTAACATTTTAAAGGGAGAAATGAGTGTAATTGGTCCTAGACCGCTATTAACTAAATATTTACCTTTATACAATGACAAACAACGAAGAAGACATGAAGTTAGACCTGGAATGACAGGATACGCACAATCTCATGGTCGTAATTCGATGTCTTGGGAAGATAAATTTGATATGGATGTATATTATGTAGATCATATAAGTTTTTTAGGTGATTTAAAAATAATAATGGATACTGTTTTATCAGTAATTCGACGTGAAGGCATAGATTCATCTAATTCATCAGATGTTACAATTGAAGAGTTTAAAGGAACGAAGTAATAATGTTAATGAATACCCCTTATTTTTTAATTTCAGAAGAAAAATTAAGAAATAATATATTTCAGTTTGAAAACGCATTAAATAAGATATGGCCAAATTCTGTACTTGGCTATTCAGTAAAAACAAATTCATTGCCATGGTTGTTAGAATATCTGCAAAACAAAAATATTATGGCTGAGGTTGTTTCTGATGAGGAATATCGGCTTGCAAAGTTATGCGGATATGCAGATAGCAGCATTATTTTTAATGGTCCTATAAAAGGACATGAAATGATGAAAACTGCATTAGAAAACGGTGCGTTGGTTAATATTGATTCTCAAAGTGATTTGAAATGTATAGAAAATATCAAACCTGAGGGAGCATATATAGGAATACGTGTAAATGTGAATCCAACAATATTTAAAGAAGAAGACATAGGATATTCAGCAGACGGATTTCGATTTGGATTTTCTGAGGGAAATGGTCAATTTGCTTACGCATTGAATACAATAAATAAGTTTTCAAAAAATACAAACTTAGGACTACATCTTCATTGTAATAGTGTAACAAGAAGCATAGATGTGTATAAGGCTATTGCAAAATATGCAGCAAAATTAATACGAAAATATAAATTAGAATTGTCATTTATAGATATAGGCGGCGGTTTTTTTGGAGGGATAGAAGGTAAACCTTCGGCAGAGCAATACATTTTATGTATTAAAGATGAATTGAAAAATTGTATTGATTTATCAAAAACTAAATTAATTGTAGAGCCAGGATCAGCTATCATTGGTTCAGTAGTGGATTTTCATACTAGTGTTGTTGATGTTAAGGATACCGATTGTGCGAGAATAGTAACTACAGATGGCAGCCGTATCAATATTGATCCTTTATGGATAAAAAATCGATATTTGTATTCAATTAAACAGAAAAAGCCTATGCCATCACTATCCAAGCAAATTGTTTGTGGTTATACATGTATGGATCATGACAGATTAATGACTATTGAAGAACAGCCAGAGCTCAATATTGGTGATGAAATTATTTATCATCGAGTAGGAGCTTATTCTATTACGTTTGGAGGACCATTTATTCGGTATTTTCCGGATGTTTACGTTAACAGCGACAATCAAATAACAAAAGTAAGAAATAGAATTAGTGAAGAAGAGTATATTCGGATACATACATGACTGTAGATCAGAGTGAAGGAGAACATACAATGAGAGAAACAAAAGTATTAGTGTTAGGGGCAACAGGAAATCTCGGTGCTTATTCTGCTTTGGCATTGAAAAAAGCTGGATTTGATGTTATAGCAGCTGGAAAAAGAACTTCCGATAACGGTTTTTTTAATGATTATGGAATTGAATATATATCAGTAGATATCACAAAAAAAGAATCATTTGACTGTTTGTTATGTAAAAATATAGATATAGTTGCTGATTTTGCAGGAGAATTGCCATCGAGATGTTCGTTTAATCCACAGGCTTTAATTAGAACTATAACAGAGGCTACTATGAATGTATTGGAATTTATGCGCAAATCAGGAGCAAAAAAAATTATTTTTCCAACTACACCTTATGATTTGTTCCAATATCATGAAACGGGAGAGCCAATTGATCCAGATGCGCCGAGATCTTATCCGGCAACAGGAGATCACAGTATCTATGCAATAGCCAAAAACGCTGCGGTTGATTTAATTGAAAATTATCATAATGAATATGGCATATCACGGTTTATTTTTAGGTTCTTTACTATTTACCAGTATCATCCCAATGCATATCACTATGCAGATGGTCTAATGAGGAAAATGCCTTATAGAGATCTTATAGATCGTGCAAAAGCAGGAGAACCTATTGCCATTTATGGTGATCCAACAAGAGTAAAAGAAATGGTATATATAAAAGATTTCACAAAGGCTGTGGTGGCAGCTGCTAAGTCTAATCTGGATGGAGGCTTTTATAATATTGGATCTCCGACAAGAGTTTCTTTGGAAGAGATGATTAGAGGAATTGTAGAAGTCTTTTCACCTGAAAATAATAGATCAGTAATTACTTATGACTCATCAAAGCCAGATACATTGCAATCAATATTGGATTGGTCTAAAACAAAAAAAGAATTGAATTATGAACCGGAGTATACTTTTATCAAAATGATGAGAGATTTTAAAAAGGAAATGGAAGAAGAACCCTTTGCAAAACTTTGGAATACCGGAGACTATTATAAAAAAATGTATGAAGAAAGCAAATAAATGAGGAGAAAAAGATGAATATATTATTTTGCAGTGCTGGACGTAGGTGTGAGCTTTTAAAAGATTTCAAGAAAACAATGGGAGAAATAGGGAAAATAATTGCTACTGATATTAGTGTAACTGCACCCGCTATATATATGGCCGATAAGTATTATATTGTTCCTAGAATAGATGATGATAATTATATTCCAACCATTTTAGATATATGTAAAACCGAAGAAATTCAGGTAGTAACTACTTTGATTGATCCGGAAATTATGCTCCTAGCCAAACATAGAAAAGAGTTTGAAGAAATTGGAGTAAAAGTATTAGCGCCTTGTGAGGACACAGCTAGAATTTGTTTCGATAAGTATGAAATGTATCAATACTTACAGCAGCATGACATAAAGACCGTATTAACTTATGGTGATATCAAATCATTCAAAAATGGATTAGCAGAGAATAAAATTAAATTTCCAGTTTTTGTAAAACCGAGAAACGGAAGTGGATCAGTAGGTGCTCGCAAGGTTGCGGATATGGAGTCTTTGGAAAATGCAATGTTAAAAGATCCAAGTTTGATTATTCAAGAATTTATGGGTGATGCTTTGGATATTGATGCAGACATCTACGTAGATATACTAAGTAATCAGGTGGTGTCTCTGTTTAGTAAGAAAAAGCTTGAAAGTAAAATTGGCGGTGCTAGCAAAACAGTATCATTCAAAGATGAAAAATTAAACGAGTTTTTGTGTAGAGCATTAAAGGTGTTCAAGTTTAGCGGCCCAATCGATGTGGATTTATGGTATAGAAACGGTGAATATTATCTTTCCGAAATAAATCCAAGATTTGGTGGGGGATATCTTCATGCGTATGGTGCCGGAGTGGATTTTGTAAAATTAATTGAAAATAATGTAAACGGTATCGAAAACGAACCAAGTTTTGGAAATTACGATAGTGATATTGTAATGATGATGTATGATAGTGTAGTTATTAAGCATATTGCTGATTTATAAAATGGGAGAATAGTTATGAAAGAGAAATTAAGCCATGCAATAATGCATAGTGAGAAAGCTATTAAAAAGTTTTTATCAACCATAGTCAATTGTTTGACAACTATTGTATGGACTTTTTTGTGGCTGCCAATGTCTTTTAAGTATGCGACTGACAATAGCTATTTTCCTGAGAAAAAGAGGAAGGGCACTATCAGAAGAATATTAGAAAATATTTAGTGGGTTTTAAAGTATCATAGAGGAAATACATTTTATACATTATACGGATTAGATTTAAAGGGTGCATCTTCTAAGGCTTATATTGACGAGAATTCATTTTGGAAAAAATTAAATAATTTAAATTATAGCCAGGGTTTTACATCTCAGGTGTGTTTGTTAAGAGATAAGTTTATGTTTTACAAATATATGAAGGCTAACTCATTTCCAGTGCCGGAGGTTTTTGGCATTATAAAGGATGGCAAGATATATTCTAGTTGTTTAGATGAACAATCGGTCGACTATCTAAAAAACGAATTTGATTATTTCATTAAATCTGTTGATGGAGAATGTGCTTCTTTTGTTAAACATATAGCTTCATTTGAAGATTTTAAAACAGTATTTTCAAAAATTAAGAATGGTTGTTATATATTACAGAGATCAATTCACCAATCAGAGGAAATCAATAAGTTAAACTCTAATTCAATTAACACATTGAGAGTCGTTACAGTAAATTCCGGCGGTAATATAAAAGTATTGTCTTCGTTACTGCGAGTGGGTACGAATGCTACCGGAAATGTTGATAATTGGGCGGCAGGAGGACTGGCGATTGGTATTCAAAATAATGGATATCTGAAGAAATATGGTTTTTATAAACCTGGATATGGTACAAAAACTGAAAAGCATCCAGATAGTAAAATTGAGTTTGAAAAATATAAGGTTCCAATGTTAAATGAAGCGTATGAGTTATCGATTAAAGCACATAAGTTTTTTTATAATGTCGGAGCAATTGGATGGGATATTGCGATAACAGAAGATGGACCAGTATTTGTTGAGGGAAATGATAATTTCGAAATAACACTAATGCAAGCTTGTGACAAACCTTTGAAAGAAGATTTGAATAGGTTATGATTACATACAAAACAATTTGAAATGAGGATGTATAAGTGAAAAAACTGTGTTTCATTACGACTATCTCGGGAACTATAAAAAGCTTTATTCTTGAATTTGCAAAGTATATGCACGAACAAAGTGATTACGATATAACATTCATTTGCGACAAAGATGATGATTTTGCAGCTTCTTTGCCGCCATATATCCATTACATTCCAATCAGTATGAAAAGAGGAATAAGCATAGGCGGGATTAAAGCCTGTGCTGAGATGTACAAAATTTTCAGGGCAAATAAATTTGACTTGATTCAGTATTCTACTCCGAATGCCTCTTTGTATGCTTCGCTTGCAGGTTGGTTGGCCGGAGTACCTGTACGTCTGTATTGCCAGTGGGGACTGGCTTTCGTTGGTTTCAGCGGATTAAAGAGAACAATTTTTAAAGTGATAGAAAAGATTGTATGCAAGCTTTCTACTTGGATAGAACCTGACAGCCGAGGAAATTTGGATTTTTGTCATGAACAAAAAATATATCCTCAGAACAAAGGCTCGGTTGTACACAAAGGAAGCGCCAGCGGAGTTGCACTTGACAAGTTTGATTTATCGAGGAAAAATACTTTCAGAGCTGAAATAAGAAAAAAATTTAACATCCCCGAAACCGCTTTTGTGTATGGGTTCGTTGGACGCATTACAGGTGATAAAGGAATTAATGAATTGCTTTCATCGACCAGAAACTTATTCGATTCTCATAAAGATATGTATGTATTGCTTATCGGAGGTATGGAGAAAGAGGATTCAGTTGACACGGAATTATTTGAGTGGTCAAAAACTCAAGAACGTGTTATATACTGTGGCTCTACCAATGAAGTCCAAAAATATATGGCAGCTATGGATTGCTACGTTATGCCAAGTTACAGAGAAGGATTTGGCCTTACAGTTTTAGAGGCGGGCGCTATGGAGTTGCCTGTAATTTGTACTAATATACCGGGACCCACAGATGCGATTCATCACGAAGTCAATGGACTTATAGTGGAAAAGAAGGATGCAAAAGCTATAGAAGACACTGTTCTCAGAATATATTCCGATAGAGAATTGGCAAAGCAGCTGGGCGCTGCTGGATATGAAAATGTCAAAGAGAACTATGAACAAAAGAGCTTGTTCAAATACATACTTGAAGATAGGGAAAGGCTGTTACAGGAAAGCCTTGGGAGAAAAAAGAAATGATTTCAATTATAATGGGAATACATAACTGTGCCGCCACTTTACCAGAAGCTTTGGATTCAATAGCAAAGCAGACATATACAGATTGGGAGCTTATTATGTGCGATGACGGTTCAAGTGACAACACATATGATATTGCTGCCGATTATGCTAAAAATCATCCTGAATACAGAATCAAATTACTCAGGCATGATAAGAATATGGGATTAAATAAAACCCTTAATGATTGTCTGAAACAGGCTGAAGGCGAATATATCGGACGCATGGACGGAGACGATATTTCATTGCCTGATAGGTTTGAAAAAGAAATTGCAGAATTTGAAAAAGATCCAAATCTCTCAGTGGTCAGCTGTCCCATGATTTATTTTGATGAAAACGGTGACTGGGGAGAAGGCAAGTGCGGCAGTGAGTATCCAGAAAAGAAAAGTCTTGTTTTTGGAACTGTTCATGCGCACGCTCCGTGTTTGATGAAAGCAGATGCAATCAGAGCGGTAAACGGATACAGTGAGGGAAAAAGGTTATTGCGCGTTGAAGACTGGCATTTGTGGATTAAGATATACGAATCTGGCCGTTATGGTAAAAATATACAGGAACCTCTTTATAAAATGAGAGATGATCAGATGGCGACAAAAAGAAGAAAATTCAGATTTCGCCTCAATGAAGCGTATGTTTCAAGATTAGCTGTGAAGAAATTTGGTTTACCTAAATGGATGTATCTTTATTCTTTACGTCCTATAATTGTAGGATTGCTTCCGGTGCAGCTTTATAATTATTTACATAGAAAAAAGCTCAATGTTGGTAATTAAGCGAGGAAAATAAGTTGATAGATTTATTAGTTTTAATAGCAGTTAGTTTGTTGTTTGCTTATGTAATTCAAAACAGAACACGTTTTTATTCTTCTGCAAGACTGGGTATAAAAGATGATATGCAATCCCGCGTTGTATATTGGGGTATTGTAATTGCCTTTATACTATTCGCAGGTTTGAGAAGCTCTTATAACGATACAACCGCTTATACTCATGCATTTGAGATGGTAAACATAAATGATTTGAATTTATCAACTCTGATGGAGTCATATGGCGGATTTGAGATTTATCAGATATTAATTAAACGGTATATCAGTGACAATCCACAGGTGTTTATATTTGTTTCAGCGATTGTAACTAATATGTTATATTTTACGTTTTATGTAAGACACACAGATAGATTCTGCGAAATGCTTCTGATGTACGTGATTAGTATATATATGTTCAGCATGGCTGGTTTAAAACAGGCAATTGCGATTGCAATAAGTTTATATGCCATAGAAAATTATTTAAATCATCGGTATGTCAGAGCACTTCTGTTTTTACTTTTGGCAATGTCTTTCCATCCCTATATCATTTGTTTACTGTGCATACCGTTCCTAAAAAACAAAGTGTGGGATGCAAGAACGCTTGTAGTAATCATTGCATGTATAATAGCTTTTATGAATCTTGATGTTATTTTTGAAATGCTTAGTGTTGTAGGTAAAGATTATTCCGAAGAAACTTTCGATGATTATACAATCAATCCTATACGAGTATTAATTGAGGCAGTGCCGGTTATTCTTTCTTTCATATACAGAAAGCAAATAAATGAGAGCGCAAATCGTATGTGTATATTGGGTGTAAATATGATGATTATTTCCTTTGTTTTCATCGCTATGGGATTGTTCATGAATCCAATTTATTTTGGACGTATGTCAATATACTTTACTGCGCTTTCAGCCGTAGTAATACCCGAAATGCTGTTTACAATCTGGAAGCATGACAGGAATAGAAAAGCGTATACTGCTGCGTATTATCTTTTCTTTTTCACATATTTTTTAATGGATTTAACCAAAATAGGCTCAATCAGTATATTTACAGATCAGTTCAAGCATGTACCTTTGACAAGCCTGTTTTGAAAAAGGGGATAGAAATATGATACCTAAAAAAATTCATTACTGCTGGTTTGGCAGAAACGAAAAGCCGAAAGCGGTACAAAAGTGCATTTCCAGCTGGCAAAAGTATTGCCCTGATTATGAAATTATCGAGTGGAATGAGGATAATTTCGATATCCAGCAAAATCCCTACATAAAGTATTGCTATGACAACAAAAAATGGGCTTTTCTCAGTGACCTTGTCCGCCTTTTGGTCGTTTGTGAACATGGCGGTATTTATTTCGATACAGATGTTGAGCTTGTAAGAAACCCTGATTTTCTCCTTGAATATTGTGCTTTTTACGGCTTTGAAACTCCGCAATATATTGCAACAGGTTTAGGCTTTGGCGCTGAAGTGCATCATCCAACCATAGAAAGTATGATTGAACAGTATAGAAAACTGGAACCTGATGAGAATGGAAATTATCCAACCGTAACATGTCCGCAGCTTAATACAAAAGCCTTGCTTTCTTTCGGACTGAAATTAAACGGGGAAAAGCAGCTTTTGGATAATGTTCTGATTTTACCTGTTGAATACATGAACCCATACGATGATCCTAAAGGAGTTTTAAATAAAACTGAAAATACTGTAAGTATCCATTGGTATTCAAAAAGCTGGATGAGTAAAAAGACAATTCTCAGAAGTCGACTGATGAAACCTGTTCATCGAATTTTCGGAGACGATTGTTTTAGGTGGTTGAAAAAATGAAATCAGTAATTGTCATTTCACACGCATTAGAAATCGGAGGGGCAGAGCGGGCGCTCTTAGGACTTTTAGAATCCTTTGATTATTCAAAATATGATGTAAGTCTTTTTTTAATGAGGCACGAAGGTGAATTATTCGACCTGTTGCCTGAAAAAGTTAATTTGCTTCCTGAAATAAAAGAGTATACAGGTCTTGCAGTCCCTATGAGTTTGATAGTTAAAAAGGGTTTGTTTGGAGTAGCGGCAGGCAGAACTATTGCTAAAATTAAGGCAAAGCAATATGAAAAATCACATGATATAAAGAGCGATAATGGTGTAGAGCTTGAATACAGCCATAAATATACTGTTAAAGCGATGCCGGATATCAGCGATAAAGAGTATGATCTTGCCATCAGTTTTCTGACACCTCACTATTTTGCCGCCGAAAAAGTAAAGGCAAAAAAGAAAATTGCCTGGATACATACGGATTATTCAACTGTGGATATTGATGTAAAATCGGAAGAAAAGATGTGGTCAAAATATGACCGCATTGTATCTATTTCCGATGACTGTACCAAAGGTTTTATTTCAAAATTCCCCAATCTCGAGTCGAAAATTCTGCCGGTCGAAAATATAATTTCATCGGACTTTATACATAAACAAGCTGATATATCAGATGTACGTGATGAAATGAACAGCGGAAAGGCTTTAAAGCTGCTTTCCGTGGGACGATTTTCCACTGCCAAAAATTTTGACAATGTGCCGGATATCTGCCGCAGAATTGTTGAGAGCGGTGTTGATGTAAAATGGTTCCTTATAGGATATGGCGGAGACGAAGAGCTTATAAGAAGCAAAATAAAAGAAGCGGGCATGGAAAACCATGTGATAATTTTAGGCAAAAAAAGCAATCCGTATCCGTATATTAAAGCCTGTGATGTATACGTTCAGCCATCACGATACGAGGGTAAATGTGTTGCGGTGCGAGAGGCACAAATTCTTGGAAAACCTGTAATAATCACAAATTATGCCACTGCCCGGAGTCAGCTTAAAGACGGTTTTGACGGTGTGATTGTACCACTTGATAATGAGGGGTGTGCACAAGCAATAGGGGAGCTTTTAAAAACTCCCGATAAATTAACACTTTTGTCTGCCAACTGTGCAAAGACAGATTACTCAAATTCTCAGGAACTTGAGAAAATATATAAGGTGATTGAATGATTTCAAAAAATGAAACAAAGCAGCTTCAAGGTGTAGCTATTATAGCGATGCTTTGCCTGCATCTTTTCTGTACCCTTGAGCCGTCTTTTATTCCTCTTGTTTATATTGGTGATACACCATTGACCTATTTTATAGGACAAGCAGCCGACTGCTGCGTAATGATTTATTGTTTTTGCAGCGGATATGGTTTAATGGCAAGTTATATTTCATCAAAGGAAAACGGAAAAGAATATTTGAAAGGCAGATTAAAAGGGATTTTTCGTCTGCTTAAATCTTACTGGATTGTGCTGTTCCTTTTTGGTATTACCGCAGCAATACTCGGCAAAGCAGCTGAGTGGCTTGTTTCTCCTGTAACTTTTTTAGGAAATTTCTTTACTTTCTGGTACACCTATAACGGTGCATGGTGGTTTGTTTCAACATATATTTTGATGGTGCTCTTGTCACCAATTGTATTTAAAGCTGTGCAGAAACATCCGATTATTGTAGCGGTTTTAACGCCTTTTATTTATTTGGTGTCCTATCTGCTGCGTTTTAAATATGTTGACGGATTTTTAATTCAGCATATTGCGCGGCTCGGAATGTCTTATGCTGAGCTGCTTATTGGAGTTTACTTTTATAAATATTCGATTTTGGAAAAATGCGAAAAAATTTGGAATAAAATAGTGCCGGGAAAAATTTATTTTGTACTGTTATCCTTGATTGTGCTTTTAACTATTGTTTTACGTCGTTATACACCTACACTGTTTGTTGCACCTTTTTCAGGTATGATATTTATTGTTTGTTATCTGCTTGCAGTGAGAAAATTCTCTGTGCTGAGTAAACCTTTTGTTTTTTTTGGAAGCCATTCTATGAATATGTGGTTAACGCATATGTTCTTTTATATGCCCATGTATGGCGGTTTGGCATACTATTCAAAATATCCACTGTTAATATTTGTTTCACTTGTTTTAATGTCTTTGGTAGCTTCGTTCATTATGATTTATATTGAAAAAATAATAAAGCTTATCATAAAAAAAGTATCAATTAAAAACATTGCTAACTCTTGATAGTGTTTATTTTGTTATTGTAAATAAAGTTTCTTTAAATACGACTTTAACAATGTAATTGTACCTCTCGATAATGAAGGGTGTGCACAAGCAATAGGTGAGCTTTTAAAAACTCACGATAAATTAAAATTTTTGGCTGAAAACTGTGCAAAGACAGATTACTCAAATTATCAGGAAATTGAAAAGATATATAGGGTGATAGAAGATGAAGATAAACACAATAACATGTCATGATGTATATAATGTCGGAGCGAGTTTGCAAGCTTATGCGTTAGAGACGTATCTGGGACAGTGTGGTCATGAAGTAAGAATAATTGATTATAAACCAGAATATCTCAGCGGTCATTATCGTCTTTGGGGTCTTAACAATCCAAAATATAATAAACCGTTTTTACGGGAAGCATACTGTTTGGCAAAGTTGCCAAAACGTTTAACAAATCGTTTTGGTAAGAGAAAAAGAGAATTTGACAAATTCACAAAGCGATATCTTCGATTAACTGAGAGAACATATCGTTCAAACGAGGAGTTGAAATCCGATATACCGATTGCCGATGTATATTTTGCAGGTAGTGATCAAATTTGGAATACCTTCTTCCAAAACGGAAAAGATCCGGCTTTTTATTTGGATTTTGCTCCGGAATCATCTATAAAAGCTTCATATGCCGCCAGCTTTGCTACGGAAGATATAGCAGACGAGTGGAAACCGCAGATCAAAAAATGGATGAGCGGTTTAAATTTTGTATCTGTAAGAGAATCATCGGGAGTACGAATAGCTAAAGAATTGGGAGTAAGTAATCCTATACAAGTGGTAGATCCGGTATTCTTGTTAAGAAAAGATGTTTGGGCGTCTATTGAGAAGAAGTTAAATATTGATGAACCATATATTTTTTTGTATGATTTTGATAATAACAATGAGCTTAGCAGGTTTACACGTGAATTTGCGAATAAAAACGGATGGAAGGTATATTCTTTTTTATCTAATAAAGATTGTGATAGATGTTTTAAAGATGAAGGACCCTTGGCTTTTTTGTGGTTAGTGCATCATGCTGAGTTTATAGTGTCAAATTCGTTTCATGCAACATCTTTTTCGCTGATTTTTCAAAAGCAATTTGTTGTTTTTAACCGTAAAGAGTCAATTAATACAAGAATGAGGGATTTATTATGCGGATTAAATCTTGAAACTCGTATTTGTGATCACGGTTCAATTGAGAAAATGCAGGAAATCGATTATAAATCTGTACAGGAAATGCTGGATAAACAGATTTCGGAATCAAAACAGTTTATAGATAAAGTTTGTTTTGACGGAAGGGAAAAACTAAAAAATGATTAATAAAGTTAAAGTTGAACAGTGTTGTCTTTGTAAAGCGTGCATAAATGCTTGTCCTGTTGAAGCAATTCATTTCACAAAAGAGCATAAAGAGTTTTTGTATCCGAACATTGATAGCAATAAATGTATTGAATGTGGTTTGTGTGAAAAAGTATGTCCCGCTTTAAATCAAAGTGAATCCTTTATAGATAGTAATGAAATTCTCACATGTGCTGTGAAAAATAAGAATTTAGAAGATAGAATAACGAGCTCGTCTGGTGGTATGTTCATTGCTCTCGCACAATTATTTTTAAGTAAAAATGGTTATGTATGTGGTGCAGTGTTTGATGAAGAGTTTCAGGTTAAGCATGTTTTGACAAATGATTTAAACTTGGTAAAGCAGATGCAGGGGTCAAAATACGTCCAGAGCGATATTGGATATGTCTATCGCGAAATTAAAGAATTGGTGAAGCGGCATGTTCCTGTTTTATTTTGCGGCTGTCCTTGTCAGGTATCTGGGTTGAAAAGATATCTGTCTAACATAAATGTTATGGATTCTTTATTTACGGTTGATTTCATTTGCCACGGCATACCGAGTCAGAAAATGTTTAGTGCTTATAAACAATACATGGAGAGAAAATACAAATCTGCATTTAAAAAGTTTGAATTCAGAAATAAGAATAACGGTTGGCATCACAGTAATGTTAGCATAGTATTTGAGAGTGGAAAAAAATACTATAACCCTATAATTATTGATGTGTATATGAAAGCCTTTTTATCAGGTGTCACTATGAAAGAGTCGTGTTATGAATGTAAATATAAAAACCTTAAAAGTGGAAGCGACATAACTATAGGTGATTTCTGGGGGGCAGAGGCCGAATTCCCAAATTGGGACGATAACAAAGGAATTTCTACTGTACTGGTAAATACAGAAAAAGGAAAAAGGATATTTGAACAATTACCCGTAGAAAAGAAAGACGCGAAAATTGATACTATAATAAAATATAATCGTAACTTAATTGAGTCCACTGCTCGCAGTGGTAAGCGTGATGAATTTTTCGAACTGGCTGAGCAAAAGGATTTTTGTTATGCCTTGTGCGAAATGTTTGAAGAAACTAAAAGCGAATACATTATAAGAAAATCAAAGTTTGCATTGCGCTGCATTTTAAACATTTTGAGAGGCAAAGGAAAGCCTTTGTATTAATCTCAATCAAGAAACGGAAGTGAGTTAAGATGAATAAGCTTACCAGGTTACACATTGCTTTAGCAGATGCCAAAGAGCGAAAAAGACTTTATAAATTGTACTCAACAATGAAAAAAGTGGGTAGAAATGTACATTTATGTCCGAAATACAATATCTCATCATCTTCCAATATATCTATTGGCGATAATGTTTGGATTGGAGAATTGCTGTATGCAAAAGGCGAAGGTGGGATAACAATCGGATCTGGAACAATTATTTCACGTAATTGTGAAATATGGACTTCAAATCATAA
This sequence comes from uncultured Oscillospiraceae bacterium, assembly GCA_949289045.1. Taxonomy (GTDB): domain Bacteria; phylum Bacillota; class Clostridia; order Oscillospirales; family Acutalibacteraceae; genus UMGS263. Next base: position 39,358 of record CASEMN010000007.1, on the reverse strand, counting down.
TTATGATTCAGAAGATTTAATGACAATACCTTATGACCGGCGGTTTGTAAAGAAGCCGGTTGTCATAGGGGAAAATGTTTGGATTGGAAGCAGAGTAATAATTCTTCCAGGAGTGACAATTAACGAAGGAGCAGTCGTCGGTGCTGGAGCTGTTGTAACAAAAGATGTACCTAAATACGCAGTAGTCGGAGGAAATCCGGCAAAAATTCTTAAATACAGAAATATAGAAGTATATGAACAATTGAAAAAAGAAGGGAAAGTATATCTTGATGTAGAATATGATTATGATGTTTCTTCGTTAAGAAAATCCGAGTACTAATTATTTAATTTAGTAATTATACACCTTAAAATCAGCAATACAACAAGGGGAAAAAGATGAAAGAGCGTGGCAGAGTTCAAAATTCAATTTTAAATATGATAAGCGGTCTTGGCTACAGAATTTTTATTATGCTTACGGCTTTTGTGGTCAGAACCGTATTTATCCATTGCCTTGATGAAGTATATCTCGGTGTTAATGGGCTATATTCAAATATACTAACTATGCTGTCGCTGGCAGAGTTAGGCTTTGGTACAGCTATGGTATACAGTATGTACCGTCCGTTAGCTGAGAAAGATTATAATAAAATACGCCAACTCATGAAGCTGTATAAAAAGGTTTATTCAATTATCGGAACAGTAGTTCTTGTTATAGGTCTGGCTCTGGTGCCTTTTCTTCCGGTGCTTATTAAGGATCAGCCCGATATTGACGGATTAACCTTTTATTACATATTGTTTTTGCTCAATTCGGTTTTTTCTTACTGGTTTTTTGCCTATCGCAATTCATTGCTTCAGGCGGATCAAAAAGCCTATGTAATAAGCAATAATAGTACCTTATTTAATTTAATACGTTCAGTGCTGCAAATAATTCTGCTGCTGGTATTTCATTCTTTCACAATTTATCTTGTAACTCAGATTCTTTGTACAATTGCTCAAAATATTGTTCTTGCCTATAAGGTAAAGAAGGAATATCCGGTGGTTGACAAAGGCGAAGACGATGAGCTGCCTAAAAAGGAAAAAAATAAGATATTCAGAGACGTTAAGGCGCTTATGCTTTCAAAAGTCTCATTTGTTGTTCTCAATGGTACTGATAACATTATCATTTCTGCGTTTGTAGGTTTGAAATGGGTCGGTTTGCTGTCAAATTTCGTTATGATTATCGATGCGGTAACAGGTATTATTACTCAAATAACCGGAGCCATACAGGCAAGTCTTGGAAATTTCTTTGTAAAGGAAAGCAAAGGAGAAGGATATATACTTTTTAAAAGGGTAGATTTTTTAAATTACTGGATGTATGGTTTTTCTGCCATAGTACTTTTTACTTTGCTTAATCCATTTGTTACCATTTGGCTCGGTGAAAATTTCACTTTGAGTTTTGGAATAGTTGCTGCACTGGCGTCGAACTTTTTTGTTGCAGGATTAATGAATACACTGTGGACTTTTCGCTCCACTCTGGGTTTGTTTACTCAAGGGTTATATCGTCCTATAATCGTTGCAGCACTCAATGTAGTTCTTTCTATTGCTCTCAGCTACCCTTGGGGAGCAGCTGGAGTTTTAGCTGCAACTTCGATTTCTCGACTGTGCGTAAATCTTTGGTATGATCCCATGGTTTTACATAAACATGGATTTAATATGCCTGTGTGGCCATATTATTTTAGATATATAAGAAGAATAATTCTTCTTTTTGGTATGGCTTTTATTATGCAGCAGATATCGAATCGTGTATTTGCCGACGGTGTTGGCTATATAAACTTCGCCATAATGGTTGTATTGACTGCCGTAATTCCTAATTTAATATTCCTGCTCATTTATTTCAGGACTGACGAGTTTAAGTATTATATAAATCTTGCGAAAAAAATAATTCTTAGGCGCTAAGGCAATGTATTTTGTCTTAAACTGCATAAACTAAAGTATGCTCTACTAAATCTTTAACAGGTGGTAATTAAAATATTTAAGGAAATGCTGGTTTCGATTTACCGTTTGCCCATAGCTATACTTCTAATTTTAACGGTAATGCTGATTTTCGGAGCGATGCTGTTCTGGCTGCACTTCATAAAAGACAAGAATAAAAGCTTTCTAAGCCTTGTGGCGCTTTTGATATCTGTATTTTTAATTTTAGCGATTACTGTTTTGAGTCGTGATTTTGGCAGTGTCCGTGAGCTTTCCCTTACACCTTTTGCGTCATGGACAAACTATTTTAACGGCAGCAATACGGAATATTTGCGTACTAATATTTTCAATATACTGTTGTTTATGCCTTTCGGGGCTTCCCTGTACGCTGTGGGATATCCCAACCTCTCCGTGAAAAAGTGTCTGATTATTACGGCTATGGCGGCTTTATTCCTGAGTGTAGGGATAGAAGCGGTGCAATTTCTTTTGCAGTGCGGAGAGACAGAAACCGATGATGTTATTCACAATGTTTTGGGAGCGGTGCTCGGTATGCTGCTTGCGGGAAATGTGTGTGATTTATATGGCAGTTGCATAAAAAGAAATTGAAATAAAGATAGGAATGTTTATGAAAACTGATTACATTTTATTTTTGCAGGCACTGAAAGCCTCACTTGAAAATAAAAAAGTGGATTGGACCCAGGAAATTACCTTGGAACAGTGGGAGACGATTTTCAAACTGGCAGACTTGCATAATGTACTGCCTATGATATATGAATCGGTCTATTCCTGTGAAGCGGCCAAAAGCATACCTTTGCAAATGTCGTCTGTAATTGCCGGTAAGGCAATGCGAAGTGTGTCAATGCAGGCTGTGCAGACGGCTCAGTTTAAGCGGCTTTATGCCCATCTTTGTCAGGCAGATGCAGTGCCGCTGGTTGTTAAGGGAATAGTGTGCCGTTCATTGTATCCGAATCCTGATTACCGTTTTTCAGGCGACGAGGATCTCCTTATTCCACCTGAGAAATTTATGCAGTGTCATAAAGCGATGCTGGATTTCGGCATGCAGCTGACTGAGCCGGAAAAGGATATAGAAGCTGCTCACGAATTGGGGTACGGCAAAGCCAAAAGCCCAATTTATATAGAGCTTCATAAAAGCTTGTTTCCGCCCGAGTCCGATGCTTACGGAGATTTCAACAAGCTATTTGAGGGAATCTGGGAGCATACTGTGGAAATAGAGGCGGAGGGTGAAAGATTTTTGACTCTCGGCTATACAGATCATTTGTTTTATCTAATCTGTCATGCTTTGAAGCATTTTCTGCACAGCGGTTTTGGTATTCGTCAGGTTTGTGATATAGCTTTGTTTGCCGAGGCTTACGGAGAAAATATTGATTGGCAGAGTGTATATGAAAGGTGTCAGAACGTAAACGGAGAAGTGTTTACGGCGGCTCTGTTTAAAATCTGTGATAAATATCTTGGCTTTGACTACGATGCCATGCATCTGCATGAAATTTGGCGAAATATTGAGACAGACGAGGAAATGCTTCTTGAGGATTTGCTTGAAGCTGGAGTTTACGGCGATTCAGATTTGAGCCGCAAGCACAGCAGCAATATGACCTTGGGTGCAGTAGCCGCAGATAAAAAGGGCAAAAAGGCCAAAGGCGGGGTGATTAAATCGGTTTTCCCGTCGGCAAAGGCGTTGAGCGGACGTTATCCTTATCTTGAAAAAAAGCCCTATCTGCTGCCTGTGGCGTGGACAGACCGTATTTTAAAATATCGCAAAGAAACTGCATCAATGTCTGATAACAACGCTAAAGCGTCTCTGAAAATCGGCGGCAAACGTGTTGAACTCCTAAGAAAATACAAAATAGTAAAATGATTTCTTAGATTATGCCTATTAATGGTTATTATAATAAAAAATATCTTGATACTGTTGACAAATACAAAAAAAGTGGTATCATAATAAACGTAAATAGAATATTGGGGACGAATATCCATTTCGTTTCCGGTATTTATTTTAGAAATAATAAAACGGGGGAAAAACTTTTGGAGAAGGCTTTGCAAGACAAGCGTTATAAGGCAAATCCTGATTTTCTTTTAAGAGAAATCGGCGGTGAAGCCGTACTGGTGCCTTTAGGCGATGTAGGTGTTTTTGAAAACACAATGCTTTCCCTTAATGATACCTGTGCTTTTCTTTGGAAAGTTTTCCAGTCTCCAAAAACTGCTCAGGAGGCTATTGACGAGGCAAAGGCTGCTTACGAAGGCGATGCTTCAGAAATAGAGCAGGGGGTACTCAGTTTTATTAAAGATTATTCACATTATAAATTATTAATGGAGGAATAAAAAATGGGAAGAACAACATGGGTTAAGCCGATGACCCTGGTACAGAAATTTGAGGCGAATGAGGCTGTAGCAGCAACGCAGTGTTTTCAGGTAGCATGCCAGAGTGATACTACTATTTCACATAATGGTAATCCAGGAGATCCGTGTGCGCCGATGCAGCCTTGGGAAAAACGTGAAGGAAACTATAACCTTTTTGGTTGGTTTATGGGATATGCTAGCTTTTACCATGATAACTGCTTTACCGCTTCGAATAATGTTTTTAATGTTGAAAACGGAAACATTATTACTTATATAGATGAGAGTGGTGGTAGTGCAACCGAAGGCGGTTTTACACACTGGCAAGATGTGAACGAGAATAAGGTTGTGGACTCTGGTGATGTCTTGTATTGGTGGAATCAAGGTAATACAAGCGCAGGACAACCTACTGTCTGGAATCATTGGGGAACTGTTACAACTCAAGATTCTTCTCGTCCCCTTCATTCATAAGAAGACATATTTAATCGATCCAAAAAGAGGCGTGGCGCTTTGCGCCCGCCTCTTGAATTTTTTATATGAAAATCTTATTTCAGCACTCACCCCGCCTCCCTTGTGTAAAGGGAGGTGGCAAGGCGTAAGCCTTGACGGAGGGATTGTCGAAACAAATGGAAAGAAAACACAATAAATCCATAGTACCTTTAGCAAAATCTTTGCGTAAAAATATGACAAAAGAAGAACGTCATTTATGGTACGATTTTCTCAGAAATCACTCAGTAAAATTTTCCAGACAAAAAGTACTTGGGAGATATATTGCTGACTTTTACAGTGCGCAAGCTAAACTTGTGATAGAGCTTGACGGTTCACAGCACTTTACTGATAAAGAAATCGAAAAAGATACGGAGCGAACGAAGTATCTTGAACAGTACGGCTTAACTGTAATAAGGATTGCTAATAATGATGTAAATGAAAATTTTGAGGGAGTGTGCGATTATATTAATCGTGTATTAGAACAATCCCTCAGTCAGCGTTGCTGACAGCTCCCTTTACACAAGGGAGCCGTTGACAAAGCATTTTATTTATATGGAAATAAGATAAAATACAATAAAAAACTGGTTACATCAATTTTCTAAAATCACAAGTGATTCATTATTATTTACGTGTGTGAATGTTTGTAACTATAGTATACATTGTGCTTGTAAAGTTTAAATACAGCACAAGCCAAGCTTCCCTTGTGTAAAGGGAGGTGTCAAGGCGAAAGCCTTGACGGAGGGATTGGCAGGTTAAACCTGCAAACAAATCGCACACAAAGCTACCGTAATCTTAAAGCCTTCTGCCTGCGTTCAGCACAAAGCCTTTGACAGCGGGATTGTATTTCGTTCCAACATTGTTATAATTTAAATAAAACCTGTAAAAAGGAGTTATTATGAATCACTATACTTCTGATGATACCCTTGAAAAAAATATGATAAAATACGCCGCCGCTAAAAGTGTGCCGATAAACGGCAGCTTTGAGCTTCTGCCTCTTTGCAACATGAACTGTAAAATGTGCTATGTTCGCCTGAGCCGTGAAGAAATGGAGCAAAAGGGCAGACTTCGCACTGCCGACGAGTGGCTTTCCCTTGCCGGGCAGATGCAGAAGGCGGGAACTCTCTTTTTGCTGCTCACAGGTGGCGAGCCCCTTATGTACCCCGATTTCAAAAAGCTTTATCTTGGATTAAAAAAGCTCGGCGTATATATAACCGTAAACACCAACGGAACTCTTTTAAATGAAGAGTGGGCGGACTTCTTCGCTGCAAACAAGCCCCGCCGTATAAATATGACCCTTTACGGGGCTGATGAAAAGGCATATACAGATTTGTGCCGTTATCCCGGTGGCTTTGAAAAGACTATGAATGCTTTAAAGCTTCTTAAAGAACGAAATGTACCTGTGAAAATAAACTTTAGTGTTACCCGTGCTAATGTTTCTTATCTTGCAGATATTTTCCGTATAGGCAAAGAGCTCGATATGCTTGTTGAAACGGATACCTACATGATACCTGCCATTAAAGAGCGTGGCTTTCCCATTTCTGAGCAGTCACGCCTTGAGCCTGAGCAGGCGGCAGCTGCACGATTTGAAATAATGCGTTACGACAGGACTCCTGAAATGGCTCACGAATATATTGACGCAGTTTTAAAGTTAATAGAAGAAAATAATAATTATCCTGACGGTGTTTCATGTCTTGCGGGCAACTGCGGTTTCACCGTAAACTGGAGAGGGGAAATGAAACCCTGCGTCACTTTTGATGAGCCTGCTGTTTCTGTTTTTGACGTAGGCTTTGAAGAAGCATGGCATCAAATTTCTCAGAAAACCAAGGAATTCCGCTTAAATCCTCAGTGCGTGAGCTGCAATCTTCGAGTTGTCTGCCCCGTGTGTGTTGCAACCGCAAAACTTGAAACGGACAACTATAACGGCGTACCGGAATACCTGTGCCGTTATGCAAAAGAAACAGTTCGCTTGTTCAGGGAAGAGCAGAAAAAGTATAAAAACGAAAGTGGCGGAAAATCTACCGTTCCCGCAAAGGAAGATGAACAATGATAACAAAATGGTATCGTTTCGGAAAAACGGCAATGAGGATTCAGCGTCCTGACAATATGGATATTCCTGAAAACATGAGTAAATTTGAAATCCCGGAGCCTTCTTCCGATGACAATAAGGTATATTATGAAATTGAATTTGCGGAGGATATGAAGCCCATCTGCGAAAGGATAATAGAGCAAAAGCCGAACAAGGAGCTTGCAAGGAGAATTAATTTTCTCGTAATGGAAACCCCTACAGGGGAATGTCGATTTATATATCTTATTGGCAGCAATCTGCCTTTCAGCGTCGCATTGCAGGTAGCTGAGGACAAATGGAAGGTCTGGATAGATATAAAAAGCGCAGGAGAGCTTCACTGGGATACAATATTCATTTCCGTTCTCAGCCTTGAAAAGCATATAATTTCCTGGGGTGGTATGATCCTGCACACTGCCTTTTTGTGCCATAAGGGAGAGGCAATATTGTTTTCCGGTCCCTCAGAGGTAGGCAAATCAACCCAGGCGGGGCTTTGGGAAAAATACACAGAGGATTCCCGCACCATAAACGGGGACCGTTGTTTGCTGCGAAAAGAAAACGGAGTCTGGTATGCCTGCGGCTGGCCCATATGCGGAAGCTCCGGTATATGCAATAATGAAAAATATCCCGTAAAGGCAATTGTAATGTTAAGGCAGGCAAAGGAAAACCGCTGTGAGCGTCTTTCCGGTGTACGGGCTTTCGGTGAGGTGTTTGCGCAGCTTACGGTCAATAACTGGAATACTGATTTTAAGCGTACCGTAATAGATAATACAGAGATGTTGCTCAATGATATAGATGTATATGAGCTTTACTGCGATATTTCAGAGGATGCAGTAAAAAGCCTTGAAAATAAACTTTACAATATCTAATTAGAGAAAATTGTTAAATGTTGTCACCTCTTGCGGAAAACAGATATTATTGTTAAAATAATATCGAGTATAAAATTACAGGGAGCGTACTTATGGACGAAGAAAACAAAGAAAACCAAAGCAGTAATAAAAGCTTCGAATCACTGGATATTCTTATTCGCCGCTGGAAGGATGGAACCTTCGGCGAAATAATCGACGACTGGAAATGGATTTTTTCATACAGCGCCCGCTATAAAGGGGTAATAGCTTTTTATTTGATTCTGGGTATTCTCAGCACTACCTTAGGTCTCGTCAGCAGCGTTGCGAGCAAATATCTTATTGATATTATCACAGGACACGACACCGGCAAGCTGTGGATACTTATAACCGTTGCAGTTGGCAGTACGGTTTTCAGCCTTGTTTTCGGCAGTCTTCTCAGCCGAATCAATGCGAAAATAAGCATAGATATCAGCAACGACATTCAGGCGGATATCTTTGACCAAATCGTTGACGCAGACTGGCTGGCACTCAATAACTATACAAACGGCGATATTCTCAACCGTTTTACCGGAGATGTTGGTACTATCAGCGGCAATGCCATAAGCTGGCTGCCATCCATAGTTCTTGCCATTTATAACTTTGTTGCCACTTTCTGCCTGATCCTTTACTATGACTGGGTAATGGCGCTTTTCGCTTTCGGCACTGCGCCTCTTATGCTGATTATGTCCCGTTTTGTCATTAAAAAGCAGAGGGATTATAACAAAAAAATGCGTGAAATGAGCAGTGAGGTAATGACTTTTGAAGTTGATACCTTCTACAATTTCGATACTATCAAATCTTTCGGCATATCAAAACTTTACAGCAAAAAGCTCCGCTGGTGGCAGCAAAAATTCAAGGACATCAGCCTTAAATATAATATGTTTTCAATTAAGACAAACATAGTCATGTCCATAATGGGCTCCATTGTACAGTTTGCCGCTTTCGGCTACTGTCTTTTCCGCTTGTGGACCAATGGCATCACTTACGGTACGATGACTCTGTTTTTACAGCAAAAAAGCAAGCTTTCCAGCGCCTTCAGCAGCGTTGTGTCCATTATTCCGGGCTTTCTAAACAGCTCCGTTTCGGCTCACCGCATCCGCGAGATTGTACAGCTTCCAAGAGAAGTACATATTCCCGAAAGCGGCAAAATGGATGAGTTTATCAAGGATGGTTTTACCGTAAAAATGGAAAATACTAATTTCGCTTATAAAGAAGGAACACAGGTTATTACGAATTCTGATTTTATAGCAAGACCCGGCGAGATAGTCGCTCTTGTGGGCCCCTCCGGAGAGGGAAAAACCACCATGATACGTCTTATTTTAGGTCTTGTCAGACCTCAGAGCGGCGATGTGACACTGTGCTCTGCAAGCGGCGAGAGCGTTCCCATGAATACTGAAACACGTCATCTGTTTGCATATGTGCCTCAGGGCAACACCATTTTGACCGGAACCATTGCGGAAAATATGCGTATGGTAAAAGAGGATGCAACCGATGATGAAATAATAGAAGCTCTTAAAGTCGCCTGTGCGTGGGATTTTGTGGAGAAGCTTCCCAATACCATAAATTCAAATGTGGGCGAAAGAGGCAGAGGTCTTTCCGAGGGACAGGCTCAGCGTATCGCCATTGCAAGAGCAATACTCCGTGACGCTCCCATACTGCTTCTTGATGAAGCCACCTCCGCTCTCGATGTTACAACTGAGCGCACTGTACTTAGAAATATTGTACAGCAGCATCCTAACAAAACCTGTATTGTTACAACACATCGTCCAAGCGTACTCAATCTCTGCCAGCGTGTTTACAGGGTAATGCAGACAAAGGTAACGCAGCTGAGCGAAGAAGAATCAAGCCGCATGGCCATTGATTTTTGATCTGAGAGGGAACTTATGCAGAACGCTACGCTCAATACAAGAGAATATGTAGGAAGACTCAAGCTGCTGGTAGAAGCGGGAGACACAGTGTCTATGCGTATTGTCGGCAGCAGTATGTCCCCCTTTCTCATTCATAACCGTGATATAATTTTCTTCAAAGCCCCTGACCGTAAGCTGCGACGGGGAGATATGGTATTTTTCCAGAGGGATTCGGGACAATATGTAATGCACAGGATTTATGCTGTGAAGCCCGACGGATATTATATAATAGGCGACGCCCAGACTGAAATTGAAGGGCCTGTTAGACCGGAACAGATTTTTGCTCTGGTAATAAAAGTCAAGCGCAAGGACAGATGGCTTGAGCCGGGAGACTTTTGGTGGGATTTTTTTGCTAAAATCTGGATTCGCTCAATACCTCTGCGAAAGGTTTTCACAAAGCTTTACAGTTTTGCCTGTAAATTCCGCCGCAAGTAACATCCTTTCGGTTGTGCAGAGCTTATAGCTATGATATAATATATATTTGTATAATATAAAATCAGGAAGAGGAACTGCCCATGGTTGATATTCATAGCCATATCTTGCCCGGTATTGATGACGGGGCTGTTACTGTTTATGACACACTGGATATGGCGGATTTGGCATTCAGAAGCGGAACTGAGCAGATAGTTGCCACACCTCACTGCAATATTCCCGGAGTATATGACAACTATTTTGATGAAGCATACCGAAAGGCTTTTAAGCTCGCTAAGGATGCCATAGAAAACGAGGGGATACCGATAACACTGCTTCCGGGTATGGAAGTGTTTGCTACCGACGATTTGCCGGAGGTAATAGCTGCAAAAAAGCTTGTAGGTCTTAACAATACGCAAAATCTTTTGATGGAATTTGATTTTGGGGAGGACCCGGTATTTGCCGAGAATATTCTCAGAGAAGTTAAAAACAGCGGGATGACTCCTGTAATAGCACATGCGGAGAGGTATATGTTTGTACAGGAAAATCCCGAAACGGTGTTGCAATGGCATGGCCAGGGATATTTTGTGCAGGTAAATAAAGGAAGCTTTCTGGGAAAGTTCGGCAGGAATGCAGAAAAAACGGCTTTTTTGCTGCTTAACCATAATCTGATTACTGCAGTGGCCAGTGATTCCCACAGCCCGGTACACCGTACGCCGTACATGTCTGATGCTTACAGATATTTGGCTCAGGAATATCCGGAAGACTATTTGAACGATTTGTTTACCACAAATCCAACGCTTTTGTGCACCGGCAAGGCGCCGATACAGTTTCAAAAGATTCCCTTTGATGAAAAGGTGTAATAAAAAGGAGCAACAACAATGAGAAAAATACAAATAGCGGTTATAGCTTTTTTTGTTTTGTCACTTGTGGCATTAGGCGGTTTTACAATATGGTCAAATCTCGATAAGGATGAAACTCCTCCTGTACTTGAGTGCCCTGAAGATAGCATCAAGGTCAGTGTAAAAGATGGAGAGAAAGCGTTGCTTGAAGGTCTTACAGCGAGGGATGATGTGGACGGAGATCTTACTGATGCTATTCGAATTTCATCTATTTCCCATTTTGCTGAACAGGGAAAACGTACGGTAGAATATGTTGTTTTTGATTCATCAAACAACTTTGCTACATGCAGACGAACTGTGCAGTACACCGATTATGAATCACCGCGTATTTATTTGGATGCTCCTTTGAGGATCAGTCTTTCTGAACTTGATAAGATAGATGCGTCTTCTTTTATGAGAGTTGAAGATGTTTTAGACGGAGATATTTCAAATAAAATCAGAATTTCCTTTGACAACAGCGTCTATATTCAGGAACCCGGATTTTACAATATAACCGCTCAGGTGAGCAACAGTGCGGGAGATACGGTTTCGTTGCCACTTGAAATGAATATTATTGATTCAGGAAACAGTGAGGAAAATCAGAAGTATTATCCGACTTTATCCGATTATGTTCTTTACGTAAAGGTTGACGAGGCGATTAACCTGAAAACATATCTCACAGGCGTTATGCGTGGTACACAGCAGTATGAGTTTGCGGATGATCAGAGCAGTGTTCTTAATATCACTAGTGACGATATCAGTATTGCCAACCATGTAGATTTCAGCACTCCGGGTACATATACGGTTGATTACAGTTATACATCGCCGTCCGGTGTTACAGGGCTTACCAAAATGGTTGTAGTGGTAGAGGAGTGAGAAAAATATGAGCAAGGACACAAAAATCAATGATATGCTGGAAAATAACCGCATTGAGCCGTTTACTTTGATTCACGATGTTATTGTCAATTGGTGGGTTATTTTGCTTGCTGCTCTTGCAGCGGCGATATTTGCATATGTAGGAGTAAGCGTTACATATGAACCTGATTATACTACATCCGCAACTTTTGCAATAACAAGCAAACTTGATGTAGGCTCATATTCAAGTTTAAGCACGGCTAATGAAATGGCGGGAACTTTCCAGAAAATTATAGAAAGCTCTGCTATGAATAAGATTTTGTGTGAAGAGCTTGGCGTTGATTCAATTGATGCGGAAATAAAAAGCAATGTTATTCAGGATACAAATTTGCTCGAGCTGTCAGTAACTTCTTCATCTCCTCGAGTGGCTTATGATACCATTCATGCTATTATGGATAATTATACAAAGGTCTCCTATTTTTCTTTAGGTAATGCTGTTATGGAGCCTTTAAATAAACCTCAAATTCCTATGTCTCCATCTAATCCGCTAAATGCACAGCGGGTTATGAAGCTTGCTTTTTTGGCGGCCGCTGTTCTTCTTGCCGGCCTTTTTGCTGTTCTTTCATTTTTCCGCGATACAATTAAACAGGAAAGAGAAGTTGAACTGAAGCTTGATGCTTCAAGTCTTGGTGAACTTCCTTATGAACCGAAGATTAAGACTCTAAAAGAGTTATTAAGTCGCAAGAAAAAGGCGATGCTGGTAAACCAGCCCTTGGCAGGATTCTCTTTTGTTGAAAGCTACCGCAAATTCGTTTCACGTATCGAATACAAAATGGCTAAACGTGATAGCAAAGTGCTTCTTGTTAGCAGCGTTTCTGAAAATGAAGGAAAATCCACTGTTGCCGCCAATATTGCAATAAGTCTGGCACAGCGCCAAAAGAAGATTTTGATTATTGACGGAGATTTGCGCAGACCGTCTCAGTTCCTGATACTGGGTGTTCAGCCGGAGGAAGGAAAGGAACTCAGCGAGTTCCTTACAGACGGAACACATTCGGAAGATTTGGTAATGAAAACCCATGTTAATAATTTGTTCTTTATTGGGGGACGAAACAGTTACTCAACTTCTTCTGATATATTGAAGTCAGAAAACCTTCAAAAAATGTATAAACTTATAAACACCTGCAAAAAGCTTGTGGATTATGTGATTATTGATAGTCCTCCGGCAGGCACCATAGGAGATGCTGAGCTGCTTGCAAGATGTGCCGATGAGGTTTTGCTTGTTGTACGTCAGAATTTCATTTTGGCAGAGGATATAAATGACGTTATGGATACTTTAAGAAATACGGGATGCCATGTTTTAGGAGTAGTGCTTAACAGAGTTATTTCCTTTGAAAACCTTACTGCTCAAACAGTTGGCCGCTATAGCTACAGCCGGTATACACAATATGGTAAAGATAGAGGAAAAGCCAATGAGTGAATATAATAAAATGGAAGATATCAAAAAAAATCAAGATCCAGAGAAGATAGATTTACTGAATATAGTATCCGATTTTTTGTACGCTATCAAAAAGTTGTGGATAATACTTTTAGTTTTGATTGTAGGTTGTACCTTGAGATCGTATTTTTCTACGACCCGTTCTTATACTCCTCAGTATGTTGCTTCAGCGACAATGTCTGTAATTACAACCAGCGGAAACAGTCTTGATACACAATCTGCTCAGCAGATGGCTTCCGTATTTCCCTATGTGTTAACAAGCGGAGTTTTGGCAGATGTGGTAGCTGATGCTATGGGTTTAGATTCTCTTCCCGGAACTATTAGTGTTACTGCTGAAGAAAATGCAAACTTACTTACTATGACGGTGACATCAAATGATCCACAGATGGCATACGATTTGCTCCACGCAGTAATAGAATATTATCCTCAGGTGGGCGAATTTGTTTTTGGTCAAACAAAACTTCAGATTCTTGACGAAACAGGAGTTCCAGCAGATGCAAATAAGGAAGTTGTAATTCGTGGCTCCTATAAAAAAGGTGCTTTGCAGGGTGTTGTACTCAGTGCACTGGTTTTGGCGGTATTTATGCTTATGCATAAGAACGTAAAATCTACCTCTCAACTTAAAAAGCACATAAATCTTACTCATTTGGCCAGTATTCCTTATGTTAAAGTCAAAAAACGCAGGAATCATAAGGAAGCGCCGTTATGCATTTTGAATCAAAGAATACCTGGATTGTATCTGGAATCAATGCGTAATTTGTGTATGAGAATACTTAAGGAAGTTGAAGAAAAGAATCTTAAGACACTTCTTGTCACAAGCTCAATTCCTGGTGAGGGAAAAACTACTGTAGCAGCTAATCTTGCCATATTAATGGCAAGAGAGGGAAAAAAGGTTATTTTGGTGGATTGTGATTTGCGTAATCCCTCAGTAGCAACTGTTCTCGGTGACGAAGATCCTCATGAAGGCACCGTTTCGGTATTGAAGAATGAAATATCCCTTGAGGATGAGCTATGTACTGTTAAAGTTGATAAAGAGAAGACTATACAGGTATTGTACGGTGGTGAAGGTACTAAAACCGATGCGGCTCTTCTTGCCGGACACAATATGGAGGTGCTTATTAATCAGCTTTGCCAGCGTGCGGATATAGTTATTTTGGATACAGCTCCGGCACAATTGTTGGCAGACGCATCGATGATGGCACGCTATGTGGATTCGGCTTTATATGTTATAAGATACGACCATACAAAGATGATGCGTATAAGGGAAGGCATACAGGCTCTTGATATGAGCGGAATAAATATGCTGGGATATATTTTCAACAGTGATGCAAGCGCCAAAAGTAGGCGATATAATTACAGTTATAGTTATGGCTATAAGTATGGACACTATGGTCACTATTCTCGTCAGGGTAAACTTCGTGATACCGGAAAGAGAGAGGACTCTTCAGGCCGTATAATAAAATCATAATGTAATATGAGCACCGTATCAGTGCCTTTTGGTAATGATGTGGTGCTCATTTTTAACTTTTTCCTTTATATTCTAAAATTCGTAATTATTTATTAGAAATATTACACAGGTACGACGGTGTGGTTGACATTGTTTTGACAGAGTGTTACAATACACAAAAATGATGCCGAAAATCATATAATAAAATAAAATTTTGACGGGGGATTATGATGGCTACTAAGAAAAAGAAAAAAGGTAAAATAGTTGCTCTTGTACTGATTCTTCTTTTGCTGGTCGCTTTTATTACAGGTTTTGCTTTCGTAAAAGGTAAGCTGAATCTAATTAACTATGATGACGGTAAGAAAGAATACGAAACCATTCAGGAAGGTGATGAGGACCAGATAGATCTTGACTTGTCAGGTCTTGAGCAGGTTGATCCTCAGGGAATTCCCAGCGGGGAAATATATAAAGATGAAAATGTTCTTAATGTTCTTATTTTGGGAACAGATGAGCGTACAAAAGATTTTTCCGACAATGCTCGCTCCGACAGTATGATGCTTTTGAGCATCAATAAAAAGGATCATACTGCAAAGCTTGTAAGTCTTGAACGTGGTATGGGTGTTCCGATTCTCGAAGGACCGTACAAGGGTCAGTATGACTGGCTTACTCACTGTTTCCGTTACGGCGGAGCGGATCTTGTAATGGAAGAGGTTCGAGAGTGTTTCCGTGTTGACGTTGACCATTTTGTAAGAGTCAATTTCACCAGCGTTGAATATATAGTTGATCTCATCGGTGGCATTGACGTAAACCTTACTGCTGAAGAAGCGGTGTATCTTAATTCTGTACCCGGCACAAATGTACATGAGGGTGTCAGCCATTTAGATGGTAAGACTGCTTTATCTTATGCACGTATCCGTGAAATCGACAGCGACTGGCAGAGAGTAAAGCGTCAGCAGACTGTTGTTCAGGCCTGTGCCGATAAGGTCAAGAACGCAAGTGTTTCAACTCTCAATGAGCTGCTCAATCAGATTCTTCCTATGATCCAGACCAATTTCACTCAGGGAGAAATTGCAAAGCTTATGCTTATAGCACCCGAGTTCCTTGGAGTAGAGTTTGAGCGCATGACTTTGCCCGCAGAGGGAACATACGGCGGCATGACCGGTATGGGTGGCAGGAGTATGTTTGCTCCTGACTTTGCAGAAAATGCCAGGATTTTGAGAGAGTTCCTTTATAACTAATTAAAGTAAGTTAAATTAAATAAGTGTACATGAAACCCTCCCGCAGTCTTTGGATTACGGGAGGGCTGTTTTTAGTTTTCGCTTTGGACTTTAAAAAACTTTTTGTTCTGTACCAGCAGTAAAATTACCATTCCGACTGCAAGACCAGCAGCGTTCAATATAACGTCGTCAATATCCGACCTTCTGCCTGGGATATACTGTAAAAATTCGCACAGTATTATTGAAGCAAATGGGATAAGAAAACAGTAAACGGTTTTAAGCTTTTGGAAAGCAAATTTTAAAATTGCAGGGAACGGAATGAAAAGACAGCTGTTTACAAACAGGTTTAGCAGTCCGTTCTTAGCTTTATCCATGTCGCTGTTTAAAAATCCAAGCTGTTCTGAAATAGTTTTGAACGGTATAAGGTTATAGTCCCATTCATAGGTCACAATGTGGCAGTAAAAACCGTTGTTATTTGAATAACCCATTCTGATTACGGGGAGCAAAAGCACACCTAAAAGTCCTACTATGTAAACTATAAATAGAATCCTTGAAAACTCATATTTATAGTTTGCTTTAAGACATTTGTCTTTTTTAAACTTTGAGCGTCTTACTAAAACATAAATAAGTATTGCCCCAATAATCAGTATTATTGTTTGTATAAATAATTCATCCATAAATTCACATCCGTGAGATTAGCATTAATTACAATATGTAAAATCTATTTATAAAAGATAGATATAATACTACTAAATGCTTTATTGGTTGTCAAGAATAAATGAAATAAGGCAGTTTTTTTCTGTTACAGCTCAAAATTTTATAATATTCGCCCTTAATTATTGAATAAATAAGCAAAAAATGATAAAATAAGCAGATATGAAACGGGGTGTATTGATGAGAAGGAGCAAATGGAAAATAGCGCAGTACAGCAAGGAAAAAGCGGCAATGGCGGCAGAACGCTTTGAGCTTGATCCCCTTGCAGCGCTTCTGACAGTTTCAAGGGGAGTTGATACTCCCGAAGCCATTGAGGAGTTTTTCTCATCGGATATAATCCTTTCCGATCCCTTTATGTATGCAGATATGGAAAAGGCTGCAGAAAGAATAAATCTTGCCATTGATAATTTTGAGCGCATAGCTGTTTACGGAGATTATGATGCGGACGGAGTAACGGCAACAGCACTGCTTTATTCTTATTTGCAGGCAAGGGGAGCGGATGTAATCTGTTATATTCCTGACCGTGAAGCCGACGGTTACGGTTTAAATATGGAAGCCATAAAAGAGCTTCATGACAGAGAGGTAAAGCTCATTGTCACAGTGGATAACGGTGTAAGCGCTATAGAAGAGGCAGAGTATATTGAGAAGCTTGGAATGGAGCTTGTGGTAACTGACCACCATCAGCCCGGAGAGGTTCTGCCAAAAGCTGTTGCGGTTGTTGACCCTCACAGAGAGGATTGCCATGGAGAATGCAAATGTCTTGCAGGTGTAGGCGTTGCCTTTAAGCTTGCTACAGCTTTGGAAAATGCAGGATCGGAAGCCCTTGCCGACGAGTATGCTGATATAGTTGCACTTGGCACGGTTGCCGACGTTGTGCCTCTTACAGGCGAAAACAGAATGATAGTAAAACGCGGCTTGGAGCTTATAAATACTTCACCACGACCTGGTATTGCCGCACTTTTAAATGCGGCGGGATGCGGTGGCAAAGAAGTGGATTCTACAACAATTGCCTTTGCCCTTGCTCCGAGAATTAATGCTGCCGGCAGGATGGGCAGTGCAAACAGAGCCCTTAATCTTCTTTTAAGCGAAGAAGAGGAACTGAGCGAAACAATAGCAGGCGAAATTAGCCTTGCAAATGAAGAACGTCAGAAAACTGAGCAGGCTATACTTTCAGAGGCTCTGGATACAATAGAAAAAAATCCGTCTAAAAAATATGCAAGAGTTATCGTTGTAAAAGGCGAGGGCTGGCACTGCGGAGTTATAGGAATAGTTGCGGCGAGAATTACACGTCAGTACGGGAAACCGTGCTTTGTAATAAGTGTTGACTCTGAAACAGGTGAGGCGAAAGGTTCTGGCAGAAGCGTAGAGGGCTTTTCGCTTTATGATGCCCTTGCTGATTGTTCAGAGCTGTTTACAAAATTCGGCGGACACACTCTTGCAGCAGGTCTTTCCATTAACAGAGAAAATATAGATGAATTTGAAAAAAGGATAAATACATACGCAGCAAGCTTTTCAGATATTTTCCCGACGCTGGAGCTTTCCTGCCGTCTTAATCCGTCGTATATCACTCCTGCGATTCTCCCTGTAATAGAGAGCATAGAGCCCTTCGGAGCAGAAAATCCTAAACCTGTTTTCGGACTTTTCAAAATGACTGTTGATAAGGTTGAGGGAATGGGTGGAGGCAAGCATATGCGCCTTACCGCTCACAGAGGAAACGGCAGCATTACCGCTGTGAAGTTCGGAGTTTCTCCCGAAGAGTTCGGCTTCATTCCCGGTGATGTAATCGATCTTGCAGTCACGGTTGAGGCAAACGTTTTCAGAGGTGAAAAAAGAGTAAGCGTAAGACTTGTTGAGGCAAGGCCCTCAGATGAAGATGAGGAAGAGTTTTTCTCATGTATCGAGCTTTATGAAAAATGGCAGCGTGGGGAAGAACTCAGTGATGAGGAAAAGGAAAAAGCCTGTCCTGTCAGAAAGGATATTGCTGCTGTTTTTAAGTGCATAATTGCAAATTCCGGCTGGCGTCTGCCTATTGAATTTTTAAACTGGCGGCTCAGAAAATTTAATTTGAATTACTGTAAAACAGCCATTGCCGCAGAAGTTCTCTGCGAAATGGGCATACTAAAAAAGAATGGCTCTTTTATAGAGATACATGACCCGTCCACAAAAGTGGATCTTGCAAATTCCGAAATACTTAAATCACTGCAAAAGGGGTGAGGTAAATGGATAAAACACCGAAAGAATATTATGAAGAACTGAGAAAACTTCTTGTGACGATTTTTTCTCCTGAGGATGTTGAACAGATTGATAAGGCTTTCAATACGGCGAACAGAGCCCATGAAGGTCAGCTTCGCTGTTCCGGTCAGCCCTATGTTATTCATCCCATTTTAGTTGCAAAAATCGTAGCAGAACTTGGAATGGATAAGGAGTCAGTAATTGCGGCGCTGCTTCACGATGTAGTGGAGGATACAGATTTAACTCTTGAGGACGTAACAGAAAAATTCGGAAAATCCGTTGCCTCCCTTGTTGACGGAGTTACAAAGCTCGGTAAAGTGCCCCTTTCCACAAGGGAAGAGGTGCAGGCGGAGAATGTTCGAAAGATGCTCCTTGCCATGTCTGAGGATATAAGAGTTATTATCATAAAACTTGCGGACAGACTCCACAATATGAGGACCCTTGAGTTTATGCCTCCTCAGAAGCAGAGGGATAAAGCTCTTGAAACACTTGAGATTTATGCTCCCATAGCTCATAGACTCGGTATCAGAGCCGTTAAGGAGGAGCTTGAGGATCTCGCAATAAAGCACCTTGACCCGGTGGGATATTCTGAAATAGAAAAGTCCCTTGAGGTCAGGGGAAAATCACGCAGAGATTACCTTGATGAAATTAAGGGTAGAATTGAAGAGCGTGTATGTAAATCTGTCAAGGATGCCCATATTGACGGCAGAGTAAAAAGTATTCACGGCATATACAGAAAGATGTATATGCAGAACAAGAACTTTGACGAGATATATGACGTTTACGCCATAAGAATTATTGTGGATACAGTTATAGACTGCTACAACTGCCTTGGAATAATCCATGATATGTTCCGTCCTATTCCGGGAAGATTCAAGGATTATATTTCAACTCCAAAGGCAAATATGTATCAGTCCCTCCATACAACAGTTATCGGCAAAGAGGGCATTCCCTTTGAGGTTCAGATAAGAACATGGGAGATGCATTATACCGCTGAGTATGGTATCGCAGCTCACTGGAAATATAAACTGGGCATTTCAGGAACTCAGAAGTTTGAAGAGCGTCTTTCATGGATTCGTCAGCTTCTCGAAAGCCAGAAGGATACCGAGGACGTTGAAGAAATCGTCCGTACAATAAAAAGCGACCTTGTGCCGGAGGAAGTTTTCGTCTTTACTCCCAAGGGCGATGTTATAAGTTTGCCAACAGGCGCAACAGTAATAGATTTCGCCTATGCCATTCATTCAGCCGTTGGCAACAGAATGATTGGTGCAAAGGTTGACGGCAGAATTGTGCCAATTGACTATAAAGTAAAGACCGGCGAAATCGTGGAAGTCCTTACCTCTTCTCAGCAGGGCAAGGGACCCAGCAGAGACTGGCTTAAAATTGTAAAGACCAGCGAAGCCAAAAACAAGATAAGATCATGGTTCAAGAAAGAGAAGCGTGAGGAAAACATTATCGAGGGTAAAGCTGAACTCGAAAGAGAGTTTAAGCGTAATTTCATACGTCTTTACGACCAGGAGCTTCAGTCTTTCCTTACAAAGCTTGCGGAAAGACAGCACTGTGCAACTCTTGACGATTTTTATGCCGCAATCGGTTACGGTGGAATTTCTGTTATCCGCATGATGCCCCATATTAAAGAGGAATATAATAAAATTCTCAAAACCAAAGAGGAATCCCAGATTAAGATTGTTCCCGAAAAGAAGAAAAAAGGAAGCGACGGAGTAATTGTCGAGGGAATCGACAATTGTCTTGTTAAATTTTCAAAGTGCTGTAATCCTCTTCCCGGTGATGAGATAATCGGATTTATAACAAGAGGACACGGTGTTTCTATTCATAACAGGAATTGTACCAATGTGCCCCGTGATATTGCCGCAGCGGCGGAACCCGACAGATGGATTCCCGCTTACTGGAGCAATACTGTAAAAGAGGAGTTCAAAGCTACTCTTCTTGCAACCTGTATTGACAGAGTGGGACTCATTGCCGATGTTTCGGGTCAGCTTGCAAATATGCACGTTATGATTCATTCTCTTACAACAAGGGAACTTAAAGACGGCAGATGCACTCTGCTTATGACAATAACCGTAAACGGAGTTGAGCATCTTAATTCTGTAATCGGAAGAATAAGTAAAATTAACGGAATGCTGTCCGTAGAAAGGTCCGGAATGTAAAAATGAAAGCAGTTATACAGCGAGTTAAAAAAGCCAGCGTTACCGTTAATGGCGAAGTAACCGGAAGTATAGAAAAAGGATATCTTGTGCTTTTGGGTGTAATGGATGGAGACACCGAGGCAGAGGCTGATTTAATGGCGCAGAAGCTTACAAAGCTTCGTGTGTTCAGCGATGAAGAGGGTAAGATGAACCGTTCTGTTATGGATGTTCATGGTGGGATACTTGTAGTATCCCAGTTTACACTGTGTGCCGATTGCAGAAAGGGCAACCGTCCCTCCTTTACCGCATCTGCGCCGGTAGATACAGCTGTGAGCCTTTATGAAAGGTTTACTCAGAATCTGAGGAATTTGGGAGTAGAAAAGGTCGAGAACGGTGTTTTCGGCGCTGATATGGATGTCTCTCTCATAAATGACGGTCCCGTAACAATAATCTATGATACTCAGGAGTGGAAAAAATAATGAAAATATATACTCTTCCCATAGGGCCTCTTCAGGCGAACTGCTACGTGCTTGTGGATGAAACCACAGGGAAAGCGGCAGTGTTTGATGCAGGCGGATATAATGAAAGACTTGCCGCTCTTGTGGAAAACGAAGATATAAAAGAAGTAGAGTATATCTTTTTGACACACGGCCATTTTGACCATATTATGGGTGTTGCTGATTTAAAGGAAAAGACAGGTGCAAAGGTTGCCATACATGAGCTTGATGCAATGTGTCTTGAGGATACAAAGTACAGTCTTTTGCCTCCTGAAGGATATGGTGAGCAGAAGCCGGTAAAGGCAGACATTCTTCTTCATGAGGGTGACGTAATAAATGTAGGAAGCCTTGAAATTAAAGTAATGCACACTCCGGGACATACTCCGGGCGGCGTATGTTATATCTGCGGTGACGTTATGTTTTCAGGAGATACCCTTTTCTGCCGTACAATCGGAAGAACCGACCTTGAAGGCGGAAATCCGGTGGATATGGATGCTTCCTGCCGCAGACTTGCAGCTTTGGAGAAGGATTATACAGTTTTCCCGGGACATAACCGTTCTACAACTCTCAGTGAAGAAAAGGTAAAGAACCGTTATCTCAGAAAGATAAAGTGATTTTGAAAACGCATTTTGACGTTTTAATTTTAGGAAAATAAATTTTAATTTACGGAGAACAAGATGATTATTTTTGTTGACGGACATAAATTCCATTATGAAACAGAAAATCTTTGCAGGGTGTTTTTTCCCTTTGAAAATATAAAAGTCCTCCGTGAAAACTGCGACTGGCAGGTTTATACGGGAGAGAAAATCGAAAAGGGAGAATATACTCTTACGGTTTCCCTTAAATTTGAGGATTATAATAAAACTCTTACAGCTTCTCTTCCCGGCAATGCTCCGGATGATGAGCGGGAGCTTAAAATGGCAACTCTTCTATATACTCTTCTTACGGAATATACGGGATACACTCCAAAATGGGGACTGCTCACAGGAGTCAGACCCTCAAAGCTTATGAATTCACTTATTGAAAAAGATGGGGCGGAGGAAGCTAAAAAGTATTTTATGGATTCTCTCCTTGTAAGTGAGGATAAAACACTTCTTGCGGCAACGGTTGCAAAGGCGGAAAAGGAGATTATGGAGCGTTCTAAGCCTAATTCTTTCAGCCTTTATGTTTCCGTACCCTTTTGTCCTACAAGGTGCAGTTATTGCTCTTTTGTCTCACATTCCGTAAAGGCTGCGGCAAAGCTTATTCCCGAATATACAGAGCTTCTGTGTAAAGAACTTTCCATATTCGGAAAAATAGCGTCGGAGCTTGGACTAAAGCTTGAAACTGTTTATTACGGTGGGGGTACTCCTACAACGCTTTCTCCTCAGCAGCTTCAAATGGTAGGTGAGACAATCGAAAAATCCTTTGATTTGTCGACTGTTTCGGAGTATACCGTAGAGGCAGGAAGACCCGATACAATAACCGAAGAAAAGCTAAGGGTGCTTAAAAACATTGGTGTTTCGAGAATAAGCATAAATCCTCAGACTTTTGAGGAACACGTCCTTAAAAAAATCGGCAGATGCCATACGGGAGCACAGACTGAGGAAGCCTTTTCTCTTGCAAGAAAAATAGGCTTTGACAATATAAACATGGACCTTATTGCAGGACTTCCGGATGATACAGTTGAGGGCTTTAGCCGAACTCTTAAGAAGGTCACATCGCTTGATCCTGAGGGCGTTACAGTCCATACCCTTGCCCTTAAACGTTCTTCTGAAATAGTAACAGGCGGAGAGCTTGTAAAAACAGGCAGTATGGTTTCTTCAATGCTCGATAACGCTCAGAAAGTTCTTTCTGAAAAATACAGTCCCTACTATATGTATCGCCAGAGCAGATGTCTTGGAAATCTCGAGAACGTCGGCTGGTGCAAAAAAGGATTTGAAGGACTTTACAATATCTATATGATGGAAGAATGTCATTCTGTGTTTGCCGCAGGAGCGGGAGCTGTTACAAAGCTTAAAGAGCCTTGCGGAAAATACATAGAGCGAATTTTCAATTATAAATATCCCTTTGAATATAACTCTCGCTTTGATGAGCTTATGAAGCGTAAAGAACGCATAAAAGAGTTTTATCAAACATATTAATCCCTTAGTGACAAGCCGCCGGAAAGGAGGTTTTCAAAAGTGATTTATTTTGTTTCTCAGATTAATAAAGATGTCGCCGATGCTCCGGGAAAAATAGTGGAGCGGGCAGAAAAGAAGTATGACGACAGCCTTTTAAAGGTGTGCGAAAAAATAATTTCTGACAGTGCCGAGACAGTTTTTCTTGCAGGACCCAGTGCCTCCGGAAAGACCACAACTGCCGCAAGGCTTTGTCAGGATTTGGAAGAACACGGAAAACGCTGCATAACCGTTTCCCTTGATGACTTTTACAGAGTTAAAGGTGATTACCCTCTGCTCCCAAACGGCACTCCTGATTACGAAACAGTTCATGCTCTCGATTTGCCTCTTTTTGAAAAATGCTTTAAAGAGCTGTACAGTGAGGGTAAATCAGATTTTCCACTTTTTGACTTTCATATAGGTACACGAAGCGATAAAGTCCGCAGAGTTGACTATTCTTCATATGACGTGATGATTGTAGAGGGACTTCACGCTTTGAATCCTCTTATTACCGATTTGCTTCCTGAAGGGGAGAGTCTTAGGATTTTTATAAATCTTATTGGTGGATTTGAGGATGAAAACGAAAATGAAGTTTTATCCGGCTGGCAGTTAAGATTTGTCCGCAGGCTTATAAGAGATTATCATTACCGAAACAGCGGTGCGGCAAATACTTTTAGGCTATGGGATATGGTTGTGGACGGCGAGAAAAAATATCTTTTTCCCTTTGAGAATAACCGTGATATCGCCGTAAACTCCATTCATGAATATGAACCGTGTCTTTTTGCAAAGGAGGCGTCGGAAATTCTTTCAGAGCTTCCCGAAAGCGATTCCCATTTTAAAATCAGCAGGGATTTAATCGAGCGTCTCAAAGCTTTTGAGAGTCTCGATGAGGATAAAGTACCCGAGAGCTCATTGCTCAGGGAATTTTTATAAAGAAAAGGAGCTTAAAAGATGAGTACATTTGATGATTTTATTCAGACCGCTAAAAATGCCGCTGCAACAGTGGGCAGAAAGGCGACTACTGCCATAAACAGTGCGGAAATTCAAAATAAAAGAAACCGTGCTCTTGAGAATATAGGCAGACTTTATTACGATACCTGCAAAAACGGCGTTGACCATGCCGATGAAATAAGTTTGCTTGTTGAGAGCGTAGATAATTATACAAGCGCACTTGAAAAGATAAACGATGAGGAAAACAGTCTTAAAAATGAAGTAGAGTGCAAAGTCTGCGGAAAAATGAACAACGCAAACGCAAACTTCTGCTCAAACTGTTCCGCAAAACTTAAATAAAAAATTCGGGGAAAACAAATTAAAGGATGTCAAAAAACAGCAATTCATAACTGAATGGAAGTGTTGTTTTTGGCAGAAAGAAAAAAACAGTCGCTGCTCAGCGGAGCCTTTGTGCTTGTTGTATCAGCGGTACTTGTAAAAGTCATAGGGCTGCTCTATAAAATTCCTCTTACCGCCCTTATAGGGGAGGTAGGCAGAGGATATTTCAGCGCAGCCTATAATATTTTTACTCCTGTTTATGCCGTATCAATGGCGGGGCTTCCAATTGCGGTTTCTGGCATGGTTTCCCGCAATATGGCGCTTGGTAAGTTTAAACAGGTGAAAAAGACCTTTGGGGTTGCACTTTCTATGTTTGCCGTTACAGGAATAGGAGGTACAGCCCTACTTTTGCTTCTTGCTTATCCATATTCCTTTTGGCTCATTAATTCACCGGAAACTTTTAAATGTATAATCGCCATTGCCCCATCAGTATTTTTCTGCTGCATTATGTCAGCTTATCGTGCTTATTATGAGGGACTTGCCAATATGGTTCCTACTGCTGTGTCGCAGGTAATTGAAGCAGTTGCAAAAATGGCTTTGGGTATCGGATTTGCATATATGGTTATGAAGTACGGAATGAGCGAATACGAAACTACCGGAGCTGTTTTCGGAACCCCGGCGGCAGATTCCCAGCAAGCTCAAAGTTTACTTTATCCATGGACAGCTTCCGCAGCAATACTCGGTGTTAGTGTGGGAACTGTATCAGGCTGGCTGTATCTTTGGATTTACAAAAAAATTCAGGGCAGCATTTTTACAAGAACAGAGCTTATAAATTCTCCTCTTGCACAGAAGAGCCGTGAAACTGCCCGTGAAATGATAACGTTTTCTATGCCGGTAATGACAGGTTCGATAATTCTTAATATTACAAGTTTTTTAGATAACGTAGCTGTACAGAATCGTCTTGCAGCTGCTGTTCTTCGTGATACAGCTGTAATTAAAGAAATGTACGGTGCAGCTTTATCGGCATCGGGAACTCTCGATAAGGATATAAGTGTGTATCTTTACGGAGTGTACGGAGCGGTTATGGATTTTCGCTCACTTGTCCCCACTATTACTATGACTTTGGGCATAAGCGCCATTCCAGTAATTTCCGCAGCTTGGGCAATCAATAATAAAAAGGCAGTGCGAAGAACGATAAATTCGGTTATAAGAACGGTAATGCTTGTGGCTTTGCCTGCGGGCTTTGCAATGGCGGTGCTTTCAGAACCAATTTTGAGACTTATTTACGGAGGAACACGGACAGTTAATATGGTTGAGATTGCTGCACCCATGCTTACGGCTTTTGGTTTTGCAACTCCCATAATGGCGGTTTCCGGACCTGTAACCCATATGCTCCAGGCTGTGGGAAGAACTGACGTTCCTGTAAAATCTCTTATGATGGGAGCAACAGTCAAAATTGTAGCCGATTACATATTAGTGGGAAATCCGCAAATAAATATTTACGGAGCGCCTGTGGGAGCAATACTCAACGGCATTATTGTGGTTTTTTATGAGCTTGCCTGTCTTGTGGCGGAAACCGGAGTAATGCCCGATATAAAATCGGTGTTTTTAAAACCTTTTTTCTGCGCATGTATGAGTACATTAACTGCAAAACTTACTTTTTCTAATCTCACGGATTTTGCCTTTTTGCCCTCAGCGATAAATCTTTTAATAAGCGTATTGGCAGCGGCTGCTGTTTATCTTACTCTTTTGGTGTTTGTAAAAGGTATTTCCGGAGAGGATCTGCGCATGCTTCCAAAGGGAGAAAAAATTGCAAAAAGACTTGAAAAATTCGGCCTTTTAGGGTAGTATAATAAGGTAATATTTTCATGTAGGTATGAAGGTCGGAAAAATGGTCGAAAACTTTGAATTTAAGTCGAATTACGGCGTAGAAGATCTTGTAGAAATAGTAAAGCTTCTGCGTGCCCCCGGCGGATGCCCATGGGATGCTGAGCAGACCCATGAGAGCATAAAGAAAAATTTTATAGAAGAGACCTATGAGGTTGTGGAGGCTATAAATAAAAAAGATAACTCCATGCTTCTTGAGGAACTGGGCGACGTTTTGCTCCAGGTTGTTTTTCATACCGAAATGGAACGTGAAAAAGGCGGATTCACTTTGTCCGATGTGGCGGACGGAATTTGCAAAAAGCTTATTGAGCGTCATCCCCATGTTTTCGGTACTGTGGAAGTAAGTTCCACTGATGAGGTGCTTTCAAACTGGGACGATATAAAAAAGAAAACCAAAGGACAGAAGAGTCAGACTCAGTCAATGCTTTCCGTGCCCCGTGAATTTCCGGCGTTAATGCGTGCCCAGAAAATTCAGCATAAGGCAGCGAAGGTTGGTTTTGATTGGGACAGCGCCGACGGAGCTTTTGATAAGCTTACGGAAGAAGTAGCTGAACTTAAAGAGGCGATGGCGGAAAAGAACACCGACCATGTTTTTGAAGAAATGGGCGATGTTTTGTTTTCTGCGGTAAATATTTCAAGGTTTGCCGGCTGTGATGCAGAAGAGGCTCTTACCGGCGCAACTGATAAATTCCTCGAAAGGTTTTCAAAAGTTGAAGCTCTTGCCGCTGAAAATGGAATTGATATGAAAACGGCTGGCATCGAGAAGCTTGATGAACTTTGGGATGAGGCAAAAGGTTCAAAAGAATAAATAAGTGTAAATAGGGCTGAAAATTCGCCTTATATATAAAACAAACAAATTGGAGGATCACTAAAGATGAACAAAACAGAGTTTGTAGCAGCAGTTGCTGAGAAAGCAGGACTTTCAAAGAAAGATGCAGAGAATGCAGTTTCTGCCGTATTTGCAACAGTAACTGACGCTCTTGTTAAAAATGAAAAGGTACAGCTTGTTGGTTTCGGCACATTCGAGGTTCGTGAGCGTGCTGAGAGACAGGGCCGTAACCCCAAGACCGGTGAGGCTATGACAGTTGCAGCATCTAAGGTTCCCGCTTTCAAGGCAGGCAAAGCTCTCAAGGATGCTGTTAAATAATTGAACTTAACTCAAAGGGAGGGGATTTTTAAAAAGTCCCCTCTTTCTTTTTTATGAAGAAAATAAACTGAAAGGAACGGTACTGCATTTTTAATTTTCTTAGGGATAAAATGTGGTACTGTACGGAATAAAAATGAGACTTGATAAATATCTTAAAGTATCACGAATAATAAAAAGACGTACAATAGCAAATGAAGTGTGTGATGCAGGTAAGGTAATGGTTAACTCAAAGCCAGCCCGTGCATCATATAACGTAAAAGAAGGAGATATTATAGAGATAACAATGGGAACGGGTACAATAAAAGCCGAAGTTCTGACTGTTACCGAACATGCAACAAAAAACGATGCTCCTCTTATGTATAAAATAATAAAATAAAATTAAAAATTTAAGTTCTAAACGCCTTCTTTGCTGCATATATTTTTATATAACGCAAAGGAGGTTTTATTTATGGCAGAGGTAAAAAGTACGGGTGCAGTGACAATGCCCCACAATCTGATTTTGGAGGACAGGCGTTCTCTTTCCGTGTCGGGAGTTTCCGATGTGGACAGCTTTGATGAACAGACTGTAATTGTTTATACCGATAAAGGAGAGCTTACCGTGAGGGGAAGCGAATTACATATAAACAGACTGAGCGTCGATACGGGCGAGCTGCTTTTAGAGGGCAATATTTCTTCACTTACTTATGCTGATGAAATGCCGAAGAGCTCAGGATTTTTCAGTAAGGTGTTCAGGTGATGCCGGTAATTTCAATTGCTGAGCAGACGAGACTTTTTCTGCTTTCCTGTGGAGCGGGATTTCTGCTTGGCGTACTTTATGAAGTTTTCCGTCTTTTAAGGATGATATTATCCGTAAAAAAGAAAAGTGCATTTATTTTTGATATAACTTACTGTTTACTTGCGACATTTTTTAGTTTTGTGTTTATACTTACTGCAAATAGAGGCGCTGTAAGGTGGTATATAATTTTCGGAATTGCGGCAGGATGGATTATTTACTACTTTGCTCTTGGAGGTATAGCAGTAAGATTTTCAAAATTTATAACTGCCTGTATAAAAAAGACAGTGACGTTTTCGGTTAAAATAATAGTTGCACCATTTAAAGGTATTTGGAAGCTCTTTCACAATATATCGGATAAATTGGTTAAAACTGCTAAAAAAGGATAAAAAAATTTTTAAATTAATTCGGATTACATATTGAAACCGAAGGGTGTAATATTGTATAATTTATTAAACCGATTATGTCTTCTTGTTTAAAACGAAAGAAGTTTAAGATATGAAAAAAAATAGAAATAAAACGAAAAAGAGAAAAACAAGTTTTTTGCTCGCTTTGGGTGCTTTTGCCTTAGCGGGTTACTTTGCTATTACGCTGATTCAGCTTCAGATACAAATAA
Organism: uncultured Oscillospiraceae bacterium; assembly: GCA_949289045.1. Classification (GTDB taxonomy): domain Bacteria; phylum Bacillota; class Clostridia; order Oscillospirales; family Acutalibacteraceae; genus UMGS263. The sequence goes on along the minus strand of CASEMN010000007.1, from coordinate 10,010 downwards.
GTGAGAAAAAAGAAACTCTTGCTCAGGTTCAGGCTCAGTATAATGAAAAAATTGCTGAGAATAAAGAACTTGAAAAAATTGTTGAGGACGGTAACGAAGACGAATATATGGAACGTATCGCCCGTGACAGTTTGGGTTATGTAAAACCCAGCGAGAAAGTCTACTACGATATTTCCTTCGGAAGCTGAAGGCAAAGATAAAATTGGAGGTTAATGCTTTTTTATGCAGTTAGAGGTAGGAGCAATCCTGGAAGGCAAGGTAACAGGTTTAACGAATTTCGGAGCATTTGTAAGTTTACCTGAGGGTAAAACAGGAATGGTGCACATCTCAGAAGTGGCACCTACATATGTAAAGGAAATTCGTGATTTCCTGAGCGAAAATCAAGAGGTCAAGGTAAAGGTTATGAGCATAGGCGAAGATGGAAAGATAAGCCTTTCCATTAAACGCGCCCAAGAACCTGAACGTTCAGAACGCAGCGAACGTCCGAGAGGGGGACAGCGCCACGGCTCAAGGCAGGGAAGACCGGCTGCCAATGTCTGGCAGGGACAAAAATCTGCTTCCACCGAAAATATGTCCTTTGAGGATATGATGGCTCGTTTCAAGCAGGTAAGCGAGGAGAAAATGTCTGATTTAAAGCGTTCCTCCGAGGCAAAACACGGCGGCTTTTCAAGACGCAGTTCTTCAGGCAGACAGTAACTTGCAGCAGTTAGCAATTATGACGGAGTGTTTTTGCACTCCGTTTTTTTGATATTAAGTTAAGAGGTGCTAAATATGAGAGAAATAGATGTTTCGCTGATTTCACAAACAGTTAAAGAGCTTTGTATAAAAGCTAATAAAGTTTTACCGGATGACCTTGCGGAAAAAATAGAAGAATCCTGCTCCTGTGAAGAAGCCGCTCTTCCTAAATCCATAATGTGTGACCTTTGTGAAAATCTCAAGGCCGCAAAAGAGCTGGATGTACCGATTTGTCAGGATACAGGTATGGCAGTAATTTTTGCCGAGGTTGGTCAGGAGGTACATATTACCGGCGGCAGCTTCGAAGATGCCGTGAATAAGGGCGTTCACGACGGATATGTAGATGGACTTCTTCGCTGCTCTGTTGTGGGTGATCCTCTTGAAAGAGTAAATACAGGTGACAACACTCCTGCAATTATTCACACCCGAATTGTGCCGGGAGATAAAATATCAATTACTGCCGCACCTAAAGGATTCGGTAGCGAAAACATGAGCCGTCTTAAAATGCTCACCCCGGCGGCTTCGGCTGAGGATATAGTAAATTTTGTTGTAGAAACTGCCCGTCTTGCAGGAAGTAATCCATGTCCTCCCATGGTACTGGGAGTAGGCATTGGCGGGAATTTTGAGGGATGTGCTCTTTTGGCTAAAAAAGCGCTTTGTCGTCCTGTCAGCATAAGAAATTCAAATCCGTTTTATGCACATCTCGAGGAAGAAATTTTAGAAAAAGTAAACGATCTTAATATTGGACCTCAGGGATTTGGTGGAAAGACCACTGCTTTGGCGGTAAATATTGAAGCGGGAGCCACTCATATTGCCGGGCTTCCTGTTTCCGTTAACGTTGGCTGTCACGTGACACGTCACGCTTCCAAAATCATATAAAAACAATAATTTATTCATATTCCATCTATACTTTTCTGTGTATATGTGCTATAATACAATCACAGAAACAAAGTTTCTGGTAAATCAGGTGAAAAGGTTTCACCGTTTTAAAGGGGATGGAAATATGAAGATTACAGTTATCGGACGTAAATGCACACCGAGAGAATCCTTTAAAGAGCGTGTTGAAAAAAAGCTCAGCAAAATTGAACGCTTTTTCGGTGACGAGGCGGAGGCAAAAGTAACCGCCACCGTGGATAAAACATCCCAGTCAGTTGAAATCACCGTTTTTAACAGCGGCATGATTTTCCGTGCTGAAGAGAGAGCCGAAACTCTTAACGAGGCTCTTGACAGATGTGCAGATTCCCTGATAAGACAAATGAGAAAAAATAAAACGAGAATCGAGAAAAAGCTTCGTCAAGGCGCATTTGAAGCTTATGCTGATGAGGAGCCTATAGCTGAGGAAGTAGAGTATGATGTGGTTAGAACAAAACCGGTCAATCTTCGTCCCCAGAATGTCGAAGAGGCAATTCTTCAGATGAATATGCTCGGTCATCAGTTTTATATGTTCCTTAATGCTGAAACAGGCGATGTAAACGTAGTTTACTGCCGCAAGGATGGCGGTTACGGTTTACTTGAACCTGAGAGATAAATGATAATAATCGGCGGGGCTTGTGCCCCGCCTGTTTTTTTGATAAAATCTATACTGCAGTGTGTTTAAAGAAAGCGAATTGCATTAATGAATAAAGCAAAGGAATGTTGAAATTATGAATATAAAAATGTCAGCTCCCTGTCTTTTGGGCCTCGAAGGTCTTGTGGCGGAAGAAATGCGTAATATGGGAGCTGAAAATGTAGCTGCAGAAAACGGAAGAGTTTTCTTTGAGGGCGACGAATATATTCTCGCCCGTGCAAATATAGGTTCCCGCTACTCAGAACGTATACAGATTGTCCTTGGAAGCTTTGAAGCGAAAACTTTCGATGAGCTTTTTGAGGGCACAAAGGCTTTACCTTGGGAAAATTGGATTTCTAAGACAGATACTTTTCCTGTAAAGGGATATTGTCTTAATTCAAAGCTTTTCAGTGTTAGCGACTGTCAGTCTATTGTAAAAAAAGCGGTGGTTGAAAGACTTCGTTCAAAGTACGGTGTTTCCTGGTTTGAGGAAAGCGGACCGGTGCATCAGATTCAGTTTTCAATTATGAAGGATAAGGCTTTGCTGCTACTTGATACTTCGGGTATAGGACTTCACAAAAGAGGATATCGCCCTGCGTCGTCAGCGGCTCCTATAAAGGAAACCCTTGCCGCCGCAATGGCAAATCTTTCAAGACTTCGCAGCTATCATACCTTGTATGATCCCTTCTGCGGTTCGGGTACTATCCTTATTGAGGGAGCGATGTTGGTACAAAATATTGCTCCGGGACTTAACAGAACCTTTGCCGCTCAAAGGTGGGAGGTTATCGACGAGGCTGTTTGGGAAACTGAGCAGTACAGAGCCAGAGATTTAATACAGTATAATCCTGATTTTACCGCTTTCGGTTCTGATATTGACGAAGAAGCGCTTCGCCTTACGAGGATGAACTCAAAACGTGCAGGAGTTGAGAAAAACATAGTGCTTAACTGCCGAGATATAAAAGACTTTGAACCTCAGACTGAAAGGGGTACTGTAATTTGTAATCCGCCTTACGGAGAAAGACTGCTTACTGTTAAAGAGTGTGAAGAGATTTATCGGATTATGGGAGAGAAATTTCAGCAGAAAAAGGGCTGGAGTTATTGTGCAATAAGTCCTTCTGAGGAGTTTGAAAAGTTTTTCGGCAGAAAAGCTGATAAGCGCAGAAAACTTTATAACGGAATGATAAAATGTCAGCTTTATATGTATTTTAAATAAAATATTGTGATTGTGATACATAAATCCAGTCGGGGAAGCTCTGCCTTTTCCGGCTGGATTTTTTCTGAAACAGTCGCTCGGATTTCAAAAAAAGAGATAAATAGTAGTAATTTTAAAAAAAGTCTGTTTTTCGGTTTGGAAGTATATGTCCGACAGATTATCAAAAAAATTTTTGGGGTTGTCGATTTCGCAAAATATTTTATTTAAGTCATAGATTTGTACGCATATTCGTACTTGTAAATAATAGACAAATTTATAAAAACTCTATTAAAAAAATTGACAAAATCACTTAAATGGTTTATTATACTAAAGTCCCCAAACACTAAGGCATTTTCAGCGTGCTGCTTTATCTTTTGTCGCTATGTCGCTTTAAGGGGAAGAAAAAATTCAGGAGGAGCGCTATGAAGTATTATTTTTTAATTAACCCCAATGCCGGAAAGGGAAAGGCGGCTGAATTTATTAAACCTAAAATCGAACAATACATTGCGCAGACGGGAATTGATGCGGAAATATATATGCCGACTTCAGGAAGCGACGGCAGAGAGTTTGTACATAATAAGTGTATGACTGGAGAACGGATGAGAGTATACGCCTGCGGAGGCGACGGAACTCTCTTCCAGATAATCAACGGTGCATACGGCTTTGATAATGTGGAAGTAGGTATAATCCCTCTGGGTTCCGGTAACGATTTTGCTAAAATGCTTGGAGATAAAGAAACTCTTTTGGACGTTAAAAATCAGGTTGAGGGAGCAGCTGTAAAGTTTGACCTTGTAAAGTCAGGAGATACAGTGGGTATAAGCCATTGCTCTGTTGGACTTGACGCTGTAATATGCGCTAAAAAGGACGATTTTAATAAACCTTCTTTTATGACGGGAGAAATGGCATACGTTGCTTCAACGCTTTACTGCTTCTTGGGAAAAATTGCAAGAAAAATCACCGTCAAAATTGATGATGATGAACCTTTTACAATAAATTCTATTTTCTGCCTTGCTGCGAATGCTCAGTGGTACGGTGGCGGATTCAAAAGTGCACCATACGCAAAACTTACCGACGGAAAACTTGACTTTATCGTAGTTGAGAAGAAGCTTTCAAAGTTAAAGCTTTTCCCGATCATCGCCGCATATAAATCTGGTAATCACCTTACTGGTAAATACGATGATTTCGTTACTTTCAAGCAGGGCAAAAAAATAACTGTTCACAGTGACACACCTATTCCTATGATATGCGACGGAGAAAGCAGTACAATAACCGATGCGACTTTTGAAATCGTAGAAAAAGGCATTAATTTTATAGTGCCTAAAAATTGCGAGTACTATAATACTCATAAGGATGAGTTCCTTTCACCCGCCACTGTTTAAATCCATCAGTGATTATAGATTGCAATGCTTATTATATAATAGTATACAATATATAGTAAGCTTACAACCTGTTTACTTTAGAGCCTATACATGAATAAATAATATTGTAAAAATCCGTACCGAAAGGTGCGGATTTTTCTTTTCCTTCTTTGTCAACTTAATATTAAATTTAGGTTGACAATGTTCTCAAAGGCAGTTATAATAATTCGTGTCATGAAAAACTTGGAATTGATAATCTGTTATGAGGAGTGATAAATTTGACTAAGAAACCAGAGAAAATTTACTATCTTTGTGCAACTGCTGTTTTTGCAGCATTTATAGGTATCTGTTCGCAGATACAAATTCCTTTGCCTATGATACCGATAAACCTCGCCCTATTCGCTGTAAATTTTGCGGGAGTGCTTTTAGGAGCAAAATATGGCACTTTAAGTGTGATTGTCTATGTGCTTTTGGGTTTAGTTGGAGTACCTGTGTTTAGTAATTTTTCCGGCGGAGCAGGTGTGCTTTTCGGAAAAACAGGCGGATATATAATCGGCTACATATTTGCAGCTCTTATAACCGGTCTTTTCGCTAAGCGCTTTAAAGACTCTCCTGTTAAGTTATATCTTGTCATGACGCTGGCAACTTTGACTTGCTATGCCTTTGGAACAGTTTGGTTTATAGTAATTAATCATTCTACCATTTTGGCTACCCTTGGGGCATGTGTATTTCCGTTTATTCCGGGAGATATTATAAAAATGTTGGCAGTAGTGCTCTTGAGCCGAAAGCTGAAAAAGCCTTTGTCAAAATATCTTCCGAAATAATAATTATATTTTTGTTAGAGAAATATTCATTTATATATAAGACCGCCTTTGTGCGGTCTTTTTTTGAAATAAAATAATGATACGCCAGAACACAGCAAATATAAACAGATAAAATTTATTCCCGGGAAAAGAATTAAATTTCATATTATGAAATTTCACTGTTGATGGAATTACTTCACTGTCATTTTACTATTCCAGCTCATATATAAGCTTACTAAATTCATCAATTTGCATTGAAAAAAATAATGTTATCCCTTATAATTTGGTTAAGATATTTTGATTATATTCGAGGAGTTTGCTGTGATGAATTATAGCGTTTGCGGAATAGATTGTGATAGCTGCAAATTTAAAAACGAACAAAATTGTAAGGGGTGCCGGCAGATTGAGGGAAAAGTTTTTTGGGGTAATTGTGAACTGTATCGGTGCAATGCTGAAAAATCACAGAATAATTGCGGTGAGTGCAAGCAATTCCCTTGTGATAAATTAAAAGAGTGGGCTTCAACGGAAAACCCCGAGAGAATAGATAATTTGCGAAAGTTAAATAACAGCTGAGTCTGAGAATATTAGGAGAGTTTATGAAATACGAGTGGATCGACAATTATTTGCTGAATAAAAAAGGTGTTACCAAAGATTTAAAAATAGAATGGAACTGGATACGCTATCAGATTGGCGGTAAAATGTTTGCGGCAATTTGTCTTGACTCTGATGGCGAGCCCCATTACATAACATTGAAGCTGAATCCTGATGAGGGAGAGTTCTTACGTCAGCAATTTGATGATATAATTCCCGGATACTATATGAATAAGACGCATTGGAATTCCATAAATCCTGATGGCGAAGTACCTGATGATCTGCTCAAAGAAATGCTGGATAAATCGTATCAGCTGGTGCTGAGCAGTTTCAGCAGAAAAAAGCAGGAGGAGATATTATCTTAAAATATAAAAAGCAATATATATAATAGAACATGACAATTTAAAAGCTGGATTAATTATCTTAATAAAATGTTGCTAATTAGCTGCTGCGGATAATAAAAATTTGGCTGTAAAAATTATGTACTTAATAATTTATTATAATTTTGGAGGACGGTATGAAAAACATCGTAATAAACAAGAATGAAATTTTATTTTCACGAAGCGGAGAACTTGTAAGACTTACTCCCTGTGCAGATAATGCTATAAGATTCCAGGGTTTTCCAGATTGTAGCGTTATTGATGAAAACTATACTCTTATGCCTCAGGATGTTGACTGCGAAATTGAAGAAGGCGATAATTTTGTATCAATGACTCAGGGAAAAACAAAAGCGGTTCTCAGGAATAACGGAAAAGTTACTTTTTATTACGATGGTAAAATAATTCTCGAAGAGCAGCCTGAGCTGACCTTTTATAACGGATACAGAAACTATTTAAATAAACACAGCGGAATCTGGAAATGTAGGGTTAGCTTTGAAGCAAATAAAAATGAGCACTTTTTCGGTTTGGGACACAGTATGAATAATCCCTTTGATTTAAAGGGCGGAGTTTACGATATAATCAACACAAACGCCAACTGTGTAATTCCCTATGTTTATTCATCTTTAGGTTACGGTTTTATTTGGAATAATCCCTCTGTCGGCAGTGTTGAGCTTGCCATGAACAGAACACGGTGGAACAGTGATGCATCAAAGCTTATTGATTATGTTGTAATAGGTGGAACTCCAAAGAAAGTAAGCGAAACTCTCGCTGATCTCACGGGTCATGCTCCGGAAATGCCATATTGGGCAACAGGATTTTGGCAGTGCAGGCTTCGCTATGAAACTCAGGATATGCTTCTTGAGGTTGCGAGAAGATACAGGGATGAAAAAATTCCTCTTTCGGTGATCATAGCGGATTATTTCCACTGGACAGAACAGGGTGACTATAAATTTGATCCCAAATATTGGCCGGATGTCAAAGCTATGACCGATGAACTGCACAGCATGGGAACAAATCTTGTCGTATCCGTATGGCCGACAATAAACGAAAACAGCGAAAATTATAGGCATATGAAAGACAGAAATATGCTTATCAGAACTACCCGAGGTTCTGACAGGATTTTTGAGTTTTACGGCTGGCAGGCTGAAATCGACGCCACTAACGAAGAGACAAGAGATTTTGTCTGGAGTAAGCTTAAAGAAAATTACATCGATAACGGTGTTGATGCCTTATGGTTCGATGAGGCGGAGCCGGAAATACATCCCGAACAGTTTGATAATCTCCTTATGAAAAAAGGAAGAGGAGATGTGGTAGGACTTCTCTATCCCTATTACTATTCAAAGATGGCATATGATGGATTTAAAAGCATGGGCCGTGACGATATAATTACACTTACAAGGTGTGCTTATCTTGGAAGTCAGAAATTTGGCTCTCTTGTCTGGTCGGGAGATATTGAATCAACTTTTGAAAGCCTTAAATGTCAGGTTCATGCAGGAATGAATATGGCAATGTGCGGTATTCCCTGGTGGAATACCGATATTGGTGGTTTTTATGGCGGAGATACCACAAGCGATTATTTCAGGGAACTGATTGTACGATGGTTCCAGTTCGGAGTTTTTTCACCAGTTATGAGGCTCCATGGAACTAGAGTAAGGCATATTGAAAAAAGCAATCTTAAGGAGCCGAGCGGAGATCCCAATGAAATTTGGTCGTTTGGTGAGGAAAACTTTGAAATACTCAAAAATCTTATTATGCTTAGAGAAAATCTCAGGCCCTACATAAAAGAGCAGATGAATATTGCAAGTGAAAAGGGATATCCGATTGTTAGACCAATGTTTTTTGAGTATCCCGATGATGAAATTTGTTATACGCTCGATGAACAATATATGTTCGGTGATGATATTATTTTTGCACCTGTTGTGAATCAGGGACAAAAAATCAAGAAGTTTTATGTTCCGCAGGGCGAATGGGTTCTTACTATGAATAATAAAGTTTATTCACAAGGCTGGCATGAGATAGAAGTAGAAGTAAACGATTTTGTTGCTTTAGTAAGAAAGGGAAGCAATGTTATAAATTGCTTTAATTAAAAGCTTCAATTGCTCAAAAGAAAAAAGCCACCGTCAGGTGGCTTTTGCAGTTTCTAAGATATGCGGATTTTACAGATTTGACAAATCATACGGTGTTTTCTGATAGACGAAATAGTTGAGCCAGTTGGAAAAGAGCATATTTCCGGTCTGTCGCCATGTCATGGGAGGCACTCGGTTTGGGTCATCGTCCGGGAAATAGTTATAGGGAAGTTTGGGATTAAGTCCTCTGTGCAAATCTCGGAAATATTCGTTTGAAAGAGTGTTTCTGTCATATTCCGAATGACCTGTTGCGTAAAAGTTGCGGCAGCACATATCTGAAATTAAATGTACTCCTGCCAAATCGGAATAAGAAAGGATCTGCAAATCCTTAACAAGAGCTATGTCCGAACGCTTTGTCTCTGTATGTCTTGAATGGGGTACATAGTATATATCATCAAATCCACGCATAATGGGATGATTTAAATCAAGAGGCCAGTGGGGAAAAATGCCGAAACATTTCTCTTTAAGAGGATGCTTTGGTACACCGTAGTGATAATAAAGTGCAGCCTGAGCGCCCCAGCAGATGTGAAATGTGGAATAGACGTTTGTTTTGCTCCATTCCATGATTTCGCATAGCTCCGGCCAGTAATCCACCTGTTCGAAGGGAAGATTTTCAACGGGAGCGCCTGTTATAATCATTCCGTCAAATTTCTCATACTTGACTTCATCAAAAGTCTTATAAAATTTAAGCATATGCTCCTCAGAGGTGTTTTTTGCCTTGTGAGTTGCAGTGTGCATAAGCTCAACCTCAACCTGAAGGGGAGTATTACTGAGCAGACGAAGTATCTGTGTTTCTGTTTCAATTTTTGTGGGCATAAGATTAAGGATTATAATTTTAAGGGGACGGATATCCTGAGCGATAGCTCTGTCCTCCGACATAACGAAAACGTTTTCAAGCTCAAGGACATGCTTGGCAGGTAAAGCGTTATCTATTTTAATAGGCATATCCAGCACCCCTTTCTTATAATACTATAAATAATGGAATAGCTTAAGTATAGCAGAAGCAAAAGAGCAGTGCAAGAAAAAATTAGAAAAAAATGAAAAAAGGTGTTGACAAAGCTAAATCGGTGTGGTAATATGTACAAGTCGCCGCAAAACGGAGGACAACGAAGTAAAGCAAAAACAAAAAACTTCGAAAAACTTCAAAAAAGTTCTTGACAAAGGCAAGAAGCTGTGATAAAATAATCAAGCTTCAACCGACAAGGACGAGGCGATAACGGACCTTGAAAATTAAACAACGAAAGACGAAAAGGAACCCTGAAAGAATTTGAGATTCAGT
>CASEMN010000006.1 GCA_949289045.1 uncultured Oscillospiraceae bacterium | reverse complement strand
CTGTTCGTAAACTAAATGGAAAGCCACCTATCCAATTTAGAATTGAACAGATGGCTTAGTTTCGCTTTTTTATGTCTACTAACTATTGACTATTTCACCTCAGGGCGGCTTTTTTATATCCTTTTGTTTGTAAAGAAAAAATAGATGCTGTATAATAAAAAAACCATAAGAGAAATTTTAATGAGGTAAGAGATAAATGTATATAAGGAATTATACTAACGGCGACTGCCGTGAAACTGCGGAGCTTTTTTATAATACCGTACACAAAATAAATAAAAGGGATTATACAGCTGATCAGATTAAAGTGTGGGCTCCGGAAAACCGTGACCTCAAAAAGTGGAACGATTCCTTTAGCGGCAGAAAGGCGATAGTTGCCGTAGAAGAAAACCAAATTGTGGGTTTTTGCGATATAACCGATTCAGGCTATCTTGACCGCCTTTATGTGCATAGTGAATATCAGGGCAAAGGAGCGGGAAAAGCCCTGTGCCGTGAAGCGGAAAAATATGCCGCTGCTAAGGAAAACGATTTAGTTACCGTCTATGCAAGCATAACCGCTAAGGCTTTTTTTGAAAATCTCGGCTATAGTACAGTTCGTGATAATGAAGTAATAAGAGACGGAATTACCCTTAAAAATTTTCTTATGGAAAAGGAATTGCCAAAAAGTTCCCTGCGGCTTGAGTCAACGCCTGTTTTAGAAACCGAAAGGCTAATATTGCGAAGATTTACTTTTGATGATATTGAAGATATGTACGCCATATATTCAGACAAAACGGTAAATAAGTTTCTTCCTTGGTTCCCTTTTGAATCAAGGGAGGAAACAGAAAAATATCTCAGTGAAAATATAATGCCTCAATATGAAAATCAGTTTTCCTGCCGATATTGCGTCGAGCTTAAAGAAACCGGAAAAGTTATCGGATATGTGTCCCTTGGATGCATAGATTTAAAAAACAGAGGCGGAGATCTTGGCTACGGTCTGATGAAAGAATATTGGAACCGAGGGATTATCACTGAAGCTTCAAAAGAAATACTAAAATGGCTTAAAGGCTGCGGCTTCAGATATATCACCGCAACTCATGATGTCAATAATCCTGCAAGCGGTGAGGTTATGAAAAAGCTTGGCATGAAATATCGATGCAGTTATGACGAAATTTGGCAGCCCAAAAATTTTAAAGTTACTTTCAGACTTTATAGAATTGATTTTTAAATTTTTATTGCTTTAAACGTTATAAGAGGAGTATAATATCTTTTCAAAAAATATGAAAATCCGTTTCGACGGTGGGAGGGGAAAATGAAACTGCTTAAAAAATTTATCGGTTATTATAAGCCTTACAGAAAAATATTTTTCTTCGACCTTTTTTGTGCGGCGGTCATAAGCTTTATTGACCTTATTTATCCGCAGCTTCTCCGTGAGGGAGCCAATACGATTTTCGTTCAGGAAAAGTCGGTTATCATCAAAGTGCTTCCCGTCCTTGCTGCGGGGCTGCTCATAATGTATATCATTCAGGCGCTGTGCAAATATTATGTAAACTGTCAGGGTCACGTTATGGGTGCCATGATGGAGCGGGATATGCGCCGTGAGCTTTTTGAGCATTACGAAAAGCTTTCCTTTTCCTACTACGACAATAATAATTCCGGTCAAATGATGAGCCGACTTGTCTCAGATCTTTTTGATATTTCGGAATTTGCCCACCACGGCCCGGAGAACCTTTTTATATCTCTTATTAAACTTATAGGTTCTTTTATTTTCCTTACAATTATCAACTGGAGGCTGGTAATTCCGCTTTCCGTAATAGTTGTGCTGATGGTTATTTTTTCTTCCAAACAGAGCAAAAGAATGCACGCCACCTTTCTCGATAACAGAAGAAAAATCGGCGATATAAACGCAAGGCTTCAGGATACTCTTTCGGGAATAAGAGTTGTGCAGTCCTTTGCCAATGAGGAAATAGAAAAAAAGAAATTTGCCGCAAGCAATGAAAATTTCCTTACCTCCAAAAAGGAAAATTACCGCTGCATGGGCAGCTTTTCGGCATGGAACATTTTCTTTCAGGGACTTATGTATCTTACAGTGCTGGTGTTCGGCGGCTATCTTATTTCCCAGGATAAAATGGAACCTGCTGACCTTGCCATGTACGCTCTGTATATAGGAATTTTCATAAGTCCTATTCAGATACTGGTAGAACTTACGGAGATGATACAGAAGGGACTTTCCGGATTCCGCCGTTTCAGTGCTATAATGGAGACCGAACCTGATATTGAGGATGCCCCTGATGCGAAAGAGCTTAAAAATGTAAAGGGCGATGTAAGCTACGATCATGTAACTTTCAGATATAACGAAGATGAGCCGGTGCTTTCCGATGTTTCCTTTAAAATTCCTGCTGGCAGAAGTATAGCTCTTGTAGGACCTTCCGGCGGCGGAAAGACAACTATCTGTTCGCTTCTTCCGAGATTTTACGAACTGACGGACGGCAGGATAACCATAGACGGAGAGGATATAAGGGACTTCACCCTTGAAAGTCTCAGAAAAAATATAGGTATAGTTCAGCAGGATGTTTATCTTTTCTGTGGAACCGTAAGGGAAAATATAGCCTATGGTAAGCCTGATGCATCCGATGAAGAAATTATGGAGGCGGCGAAAAACGCCAATATACATGACTTTATAATGAGCCTTCCCGACGGATACAACACCTTTGTAGGAGAGAGAGGCACAAGGCTTTCAGGAGGACAAAAGCAGCGCATTTCCATTGCCAGAGTATTCCTTAAAAACCCGCCTATACTTATTCTTGACGAAGCTACCAGCGCTCTTGATAACGAGAGCGAAAGGCATATTCAGAAGAGCCTTGAGGAGCTTTCGAAGAACAGAACTACAATCACAATTGCCCACAGGCTTTCGACTATACGGGGAGCCGATGAGATTATAGTAATTACGGAAGACGGTATAGCGGAGCGTGGAACTCACGATGAGCTTATGGAAATTGACGGAATATATGCAAAATACTACCGTATGCAGTTTTCAGCAGGCTGAGCCTGGCAAACTGAGTTTGCATCCAATTCGCACAGCAAGCTGAGCTTGCACGCATTAGCACACTGATTTACAAAAATAGATAACAATAAGCGCCTGCGACGGATTCAATCCGCCGTAGGCATTTTATTTTTCTCTCATTATAAGCTGAAAGAAAACTTAAAAAACTAAGCCGGTGAAAGTTTTATAAATCTTACCAAATCAGCTTTTGTGATATGTGCCGAAATACGTGAAAAAAATAAAAATCAGTTGAAATGTAAATATAAATAGTTTATAATTTTTCTTGATTTTATGCTGATGTAAAGCCGTTAAAACTGACATACTTTAAAATTTGTCCGCAAGCACAGGATGCCTGCGGGCGGTGTTTTTGTGTTGTGTTTACGGAATATTTTGAGGGAGGGGTATTCAATGACAGCAATAGGATTTGATAATGATAAGTATATCGAGATGCAGTCGAAGTATATAAAAGAGAGGATTTCTCATTTCGGCAATAAGCTGTACCTTGAAATGGGAGGAAAGCTTTTTGACGATTTTCATGCTTCCAGAGTGCTTCCCGGTTTTCAGCCGGATAGTAAAATCAGAATGCTTCTCCACCTTGCGGATCAGGCAGAGGTTGTAGTGGCGATATGTGCCTCAGATATTGTAAAGAATAAGCTCAGGGGAGACCTTGGAATTACATATGAAGATGACGTTCTGCGCCTTATCGATGCTTTCCGTGCAGCAGGTCTTTATGTGGGCAGCGTAGTCCTTACCCAGTATTCGGGACAGCCGGCAGCGGATAAGTTCAGAAAGCGTCTCGGAGCTTTGGGAATAAAAGTATATCTTCATTATCCCATTGAGGGTTACCCGGGAAATATTCCTCTCATAGCCAGCGAAGAAGGCTTCGGCAAAAACGAATATATTGAAACTACAAGACCTCTTGTAATAGTCACCGCTCCTGGTCCCGGAAGCGGAAAAATGGCAACCTGTCTTTCACAGCTTTACCATGAATATAAGCGTGGAATAAAAGCAGGTTATGCGAAATTTGAAACCTTCCCTGTTTGGAATCTTCCACTTAAACATCCCGTTAATCTCGCTTATGAAGCCGCTACGGCAGATCTTAACGACGTTAATATGATCGACCCCTTCCACCTTGAAGCTTACGGCGAGACTACTGTTAACTATAACAGAGACGTTGAGGTTTTCCCTGTTCTCAGCGCCATTCTTTCAAAAATTGTAGGTGAGTGTCCTTACAAATCTCCTACGGATATGGGCGTTAATATGGCGGGAAAATGTATTGTTGACGATAATGTATGCCGTGAGGCTTCATGCCAGGAGATAATAAGACGTTATTATCAAACCCTTTGCGATAAGCTTATGGGCAGAGGCGATTCGGATGCGGTATATAAGGTTGAACTGCTTATGAGTAAGGCAGGGGTAACCGTTGATGACAGAAAAGTGGTTAAGGCGGCAAATGACAGAGCTGAGGAAACTGAAAATCCCGCAGCGGCCATTGAACTTCCTGACGGCGAAATTGTTACGGGAAAGACGAGCAACCTTTTAGGCGCTTCTGCAGCGGTTCTTCTCAATGCACTCAAAAAGCTTGGCAATATAGACGACGAAAAGCTTCTCATTTCCCCCTGTATCATTGAGCCCATACAGAACCTTAAAACTACTAATCTCGGCAACCATAATCCGAGGCTTCATACCGACGAAGTGCTTATCGCCCTGTGCATGAGTGCTGTTACTGATGAAACTGCGGCTCTTGCTATGGAGCAGCTTCCGAAGCTTAAAGGCTGCGAGGCTCATTCTTCAGTTATGCTTTCACAGGTTGATTCCTCCGTTTTCAGAAAACTTGGTCTTAACCTTACCTGTGAGCCGAAATATCAGACCAAAAAGCTTTATCATAAATAATATAATAAATTATGCCTGCTTAATTTTTCAGCAGGCATTTATTTTTGGGGATGTTAGATATGAAAATAAGACAGGCACAGAAAAGTGACTGCACAACAATAGCAGAAATCAAGAGACTTATATGGCAGAGCATTTACCGCGGGATTTATCCCGATTCTAAAATTGATGGATATGACATTAAAGAACAGTCTAAAAAATTTGAAAAGCTGGTTGACGATAAAAATCTGCTCCTTTATGTAGCTGAAGATGACAATAATATAGTCGCCTATATGTGCTGCGGAAAGAGAAGCAGAGAGGTACACGGTGAAAATTATGAGATTTTTCTCCTTAATTTATTAAAAGAATATCAGGGCAGAGGAATAGGAACCGCTCTTTTTTCTGAAGGCTGCGATATACTTAAATCAATGGGTGCTCATGAAATACTAATAGCATGTAATAAATATAATTTTCCGGCTCAACAATTCTATGAATCCAAAGGCTGCAAAAAATTCTGCGTTGACGATGACAGAGAAGATAAGTCGTTGCCGCAAATATATTACAAATTTCTAATTGGTTAAATAGTATTGAGCTTTTAGATGTATCAACATATCAAGATTGCAGATTTCATTATAAATAGATTAAAACGTGTACAAAACAAAGCCGCACTGAAAATGGTGCGGCTTTTGCTATTACTTTTTTAAATTGCTGTTTCGCACAGTTCGCTTACAGAAAAAGTTTTAAGTACCACCGTGTCCACTGTTTGAGCAGTGTTAGCCTCTTCGTAAAGAATGGCAATGTCGCCGTTTGGAAGCTGAGTCATACACGAATAGGCAAAATAAGTTTCGGCGGGAGTGATTTCTTTTTTGTATTTCCAGTCTATTTCATAGGGCTTATCGGCGTTGGCAGTTTCAGTAATAAGTCCCACGTAGATGAAGCCGTTTTTTCTGCCGTTTCCTGCAGGAGCGGAAAGCAGAATTGCATCCTTACCGTCAATTTTACCTGTGTAGTTAATTGCAGAAACCATGCAGCCGCCCTCGCTGAGCGGTATTTCTGTTTCAGCCTGCGGCTTGCCCCAAGTTACACCCCCGTCGGAGCTGTACGATGAGGTTACATTTCCTTTTGTTGAACGTGAAAAGGACATAATGCTTCCGTCGGGCATCTCGACGAGCTGTGTTTCGCTCATGTTTCCTATTTCTTCATCGAGAACAATGGGATTTCCCATACTCCACGTTGTACCGTGGTCATCGCTGTAAATGGAAGTAAATTTTTGCGCTCCTGTTTCAGGATCGATAAAATAAGTTGTGAACAGCAGTCTGCCGGCGTTGTCTCCTTGGGCTATCTGTAATCCTCTTCCCGGACACACTCCCATAAATCCTGCATCATTGGGCTTTACCTGTTTGTTAAGATCAATCGGCTCGCTCCAGGTTTTGCCGTTATCGTCTGAGTAAAGAAGATAAAGATAAGAGGTTTTCATAGGCTGGAAAAGTGCATTATCATACATGATGTTCATAGGCACTTTTTCACTTGTGGGAATACCGTAAGGCAGATAATACCAGTAGCCGAGTTTTTTCTGACGGACTGTCAAAGGTTCGGAGTTTTTAAACAGCTCGTTTTTGCTGTTAAGGGAATATTCCGTTTTTTCACCGTTTTTATCGTAAATGATTCCGTTTTCACGAACAGTATAGTTATAATCTTTTTCTCCCTTTTTACGGAGCATCAGATATTTTTTACCGTCAATTTCCGTGTATCCGCTGCTCTGCTCGGAAAACATTGCTCCGCTTTCCGGCGGAAATGCGTCTACAAGCAAAAAGATTCTTCCTGTTTTGTTGTCTACGAGCAGGCTTGTATCAATTGCAGATGAGCTCTTTTTGTTAAAAAGACTTCCTGTGGTCTTCAAAATATTTTTCTGGTGCTGCCATTCGTCAAAGCTCAGTGCCAGTGACGGTTCGCTCCAGGTTTGAGCATTGTCGGTGCTGTAGCTTACGGCTATGTCTATATCGTTGGGTGAATCGTTGGTGCCTGCGTATCTTGCGTCAATGGAAGCAACTATTGTGCCGTCCTTTGCCGTAATCATAGCCGGTATTCTGTAATAGTTGCAGCCTATTTGAGATGATGAGGAAAAGGGCTTTATTCCTTCAGCAGGTTCATTGGCCGGTTCGCTGAGGTTAAGAGGAACGGCAAATCCCGTACCGACAGCTGCTGCAAGCAATGCCGCGGTTATACCTAAAATAATTTTCTTTTTCATGGTTCTTGTCTCCGATATTTTTTTAAAATCAATGTAACTGATATTATCATAATTACACCGCATATTACAATTCGATTGTTATATAATTTTTACTGTGCTTTTTTATTGAAATCTACAATTGATTTTTGCAAAGTTTTTGAGCAAAACAAAAGCGGTTCTCCGATTAAAGAGAACCGCTGCATGCTTGTGGAAATTTATTCCTTATTTTCTTTATCCTTCTTTTTCTTTTCCTTATCAACGGGGAAAAGCTTAAAGAGAACTTTAATTCCAATCATTATGGCTATGATTACCATAAAGATACCGAGCATACCGTAGAGCATCATGGGAAGAGTCTGAAGGAATCCGTCAAGATTAATGTTGAAATTGAAGCCGGTGTTTGCGGCAAGAGTTAAAGCTGTAAAAATTGAAAGTAAATTCATAATCCGACTCCTTTCTTACATTTTGCTGATAGCTTCTGATACGAGGCTGATAACCATACCGCCTGCTATAACAGAAGCAATCTGACCGGAAACGTTTGCGCCGGCAGCGTGCATGAGCAGGAAGTTCTGGGGATCTTCCTGAAGACCCATCTTATGAACAACACGGGAAGACATGGGGAATGCGGAAATACCGGCAGCGCCGACCATGGGGTTGATCTTGTTCTTTGTGAAGAGGTTTATAATCTTAGCGAACATAACGCCGCCAACTGTATCGAATATAAATGCTACAAGGCCGAGACCCATTATCATAAGAGTCTGAACGTTGAGGAACTGCTGATACTGCATCTTTGTGGAAACTGAAAGTCCCAGAAGGATTGTGATAAGGTTTGCCAGTTCGTTCTGAGCGCTCTTTGAAAGGTTGTCGAGAACACCGCATTCACGGATAAGGTTACCGAACATCAGGAAGCCGACGAGGGCGACGGATTTCGGAGCTACAAGACCGGCAATGATTGTAATCATAACGGGGAAGAGAATCTTTGTGGTCTTGGAAACACCTTTGGGATTATAGGGCATGCGGATAAGGCGCTCTTTTTTGGTTGTAACCAGCTTGATAACGGGGGGCTGGATAATGGGCACGAGGGCCATATAAGAGTAAGCGGCAACGATAATTGCGCCTGTATAGTTTGAATTAAAGTAGTTTGCAACGAAAATAGATGTGGGGCCGTCAGCTGCACCGATGATTGCTATTGAAGCAGCGTCTTTAAGCTCAAATCCTACAAGGGAAGCAAGGCTCAGGGTAAAGAATATACCGAACTGAGCGGCGGCGCCGAAGAGCATCATTTTCGGATTGCTGAGCAATGGACCGAAGTCAATCATCGCACCGATACCTATAAACAAAAGCAGGGGGAAAAGTTCGTTTGCAATACCTGCATTGAAAAGGGTATCAATTGGTCCTATTTCTTCAAGCTGGGTTACAGCGCCTGAAAGGGGCAGGTTAACGAGAATTGCGCCGAAGCCCATGGGAAGAAGCAGGGAAGGTTCCATGTTTTTCTTAATTGCAAGATAAATTAGGATGGCTCCAATTACCCACATGACTATCATTTGCCAGCGGATTTCGGTAAAGTTTGAAAAAAGTACGGAAATATCCATTTTTTCAAAATCACGTCCTTTACTTAAATTTTTGGAAAAGGGTTGGCAAAAAGAAAAAAGACTTTCACCATGCAGCTTGCATAATGAAAAGTCTTGCTCTTTTAAAGTATGTGCGGGCAAAGAGCCGTAATGACGCATCAATACTACGGATAAACCGCAAGCTACTCCCTCTTCAATAACGTATCTATTATATACGATGAAAAGTAAATTTCCAATAGTTTTTTAATAATTTCTTAAATATCTTAAGTAATTGTTGAACTGTTTTTTCTAAGGGGTGTGGAAATCATGGCCCATCCGGTGTAAAATAAAAGCATAAAATACGGAGGAACAGAAAATGAAAAGGACTGCAGTTGTTACCGGAGGCTCAAGGGGAATAGGCAGAAGCATGGTTTTGGCCTTTGCCGAAAAGGGATATAATGTTGTTTTTTGTTATGAGAAAAATGAAAATGCCGCTTCGGAAACAGAAAAATCGGCAAGGGATTTAGGCGCAGAAGTTTATGCCTTTAAGGCAGATGTTTCAAAAAGCGAAGATGTGGAAAAGCTTTTTGTTTTTGTCGAGGAGAAGTTTTCGGGAGCCGATGTGCTTATCTGTAATGCAGGCATAGGCAGACAAAAACTTTTTACAGATATAACCGACGAGGATTTTGACCGCATGATAGGAGTAAATCTTAAAGGCGTGTTCTATTGCTGCCGCCGTGCTCTTGGGTATATGATAAGGAATAAATGGGGACGGATAATAAATATTACCTCCATGTGGGGTGAGACGGGAGGCTCCTGTGAGGTGGATTACTCTGCGGCAAAAGCTGGGGTGATAGGCCTTACAAAAGCTCTTGCCAAGGAAGTGGGTCCCAGCGGGATAACGGTGAACGCAGTTTCCCCGGGGGTTATTGAAACGGATATGAACAGCGCCTTTACCCCTGAGGATATGGCTGCCCTTGCTGATGAAACCCCTCTGTGCAGAATAGGCAAACCGGAAGAAGTTGCCGCCGCAGCGGTATTCCTTGCAGGGGAAGAAGCAGGCTTTATAACTGGACAGGTTTTAGGAGTCAACGGCGGAATAGTTATTTAATGTCGGAAGTTTGTTTCAGAATCTAAATTTCCCGTAAAAATACGAATGCCGGAAGGAAAATCCTTCCGGCTGTTCATATAGCTAAAACCCTTATGGGCTTGCTTTCCGCATTAATTTGTCGCTTACGCCTTTGCACCGTTAAGCTTGCAAACAAGGGCGGACTTTTTGTGTGCAGCGTTCTTCTTGTGGATAAGACCCTTTGCAGCAGCCTGGTCAATTCTCTTAACCGCAACCTTAACTGCAACGTCCTTATCGGCAGCGTTAGCTTCGATAGCTGCATTTGCCTTTTTGATGACTGTTTTAAGCTCAGACTTTCTTGCCTTGTTGTTAGCAGCCTTTGTCTGAGAAACGAGAACACGCTTTTTAGCAGATTTAATATTTGGCATAGTGTCACACCTCCTTCGGCTTCTCATACAGGTTATTATAATATCACAAAGCAAAAGGCAATGCAAGTTTTTTTCAAAAAAACATTGTCGTGTTTAAAAGAAAAAATTCAAAAAACCTTATTTAACCCCTTTGAATATATAAAATTTAGTTGACATTATTGCTCTGTGTGTTATATAATGAATCTCTGCAAGACTGTTTATTTACAGTTAAGTGTTTTTAATGTCAGTAAGAGGCAGCTTTTAAATTAAAAGCGGACAAGCCTTTTTGCTTATCACCCTCAAAAAAGGAGGTCAGAAAGATGAAGAGAACTTACCAGCCTAAGAAGCGTCACAGAAAGATGGAGCACGGATTCCGCAAGAGAATGGCCGACAGAAACGGACGCAAGGTACTTTCACGCCGCAGGGCAAAGGGCAGAAAGCAGCTCACATACTGATTTTGCCTATTTTAATTCGGAGAACCCGTAGTTTTTGATTTTATGGTGCCTGTTTTTATATAATAATAAGGTAATATAAAATAAAGAAATAAGGGAAAAACTCCGTGAGCGGTGGTCTGAATTGTCTGAAACAGTTAAAACAGTTGTTTTAAACACAAATAGTGATTTTCGCCGTGCCTATTGGCGCGGAAAGTCGTACAAACATCCTGCACTGGTTACGTATGTAAACAAAAACCGTGCGGGAATTTGTCGTATAGGAATAACTGCGGGTAAAAAAATAGGCAATGCAGTACACCGAAACCGTGCGAAAAGAGTAATAAGGGCAGCTTTTGCCCGCTGCAAACCACAGCTCATTTCCGGAACCGGCTGCGATATAGTTTTTGTGGCACGGACAAAAACCACCTACTCCAACTCCAACGATATATACGCAGTTATGAGTGAGCAACTTAAATCAGCAGGGATAATGAAATAATGAAAAAAACAGCGCTTAAAATGATTCGTTTTTATCAGCGGCGGATTTCACCTCTGTTTCCCGCACGCTGTCGATTTTACCCCACCTGCTCGGCTTATGCCTACGAGGCCATAGAGAGGTTTGGCTTTTTCAAAGGCGGAGCTTTGGCGGCGTGGCGTATTTTGCGCTGCAACCCCTTTTGTCCGGGAGGTTATGACCCTGTTCCGCCCAAGAAATAACAATACGGAGGAAACAAATGTCTATTTTTTACGCTCCATTCGGTTGGATACTTTCCTGGTGCTACGAAATCGTAGGAAATTACGGTTGGTCCCTTGTACTTTTTACAGTGCTTACCAGACTGATTCTGCTTCCTCTTTCCATTAGCCAGCAGAAAGGCATGGCAAAGCAGACACGTCTCCAGCCTAAAATTAAAAAAATTCAGCAGAGATATGCAGGAAACCAGCAAAAGATAAACGAAGAGATGAACGCTCTTTATCAGCGTGAGGGAGCAAATCCCTTAGGTGCCGGCTGTTTGCCTCTTGCGATTCAGTTCCCCATAATGATAGGTCTTTACGGTGTTATTTACCGTCCTTTAAGCTATGTGCTGCATCTTCCCTCAGAGACTGTAGATACGCTTACAGCTGCGGTGCAGAAAATTACCGGCGAGGCTACCGGCAGAGCTGCAAACACTATTGAGCTTTCGGTTATAAACCATGCAGATGAAGTAATAGCTTCTCTTCCTAATCTCGGTGCAGATATAGCTGAAAAGCTTCAGAATTTTGACTTTACCTTTTTGGGAGTAAATATGGCTGAAACACCTGACTTTAAGGTGCTTAACCTTCTTTGGCTCATACCTGTGCTTTCAGGTGTAACTTCTCTTATGACCAGTGCACTGAGCTATTTCCGTCAGAGAAAGACAAACCCCGAAATGTCAAAGAACCCTGCTATGGGATGCATGTCATTCGGTATGCCGCTGTTTTCTGTTTACATTGCGTTCCAGTTCCCTGCCGGTATCGGTATTTACTGGACAATGTCCAACCTCTTTATGTTCTTACAGACTCTCGTCATAGGACATACTCACAGCCCGCAGAAGGTGCTTGCAAAGGTTATGGTTGAGGAAACCATTGAGCACCGCTCCATGGAGAACAACCTTAAGCTTGTTGCGGGGAAAAAAGCGGACTGATTTCCAAAAAATGCAGGTGGTGAAAATAAATGATTAAAGAAGTGATTGCTAAGGGCTCAACCCTTGAGGCTGCACGTCAGGCTGCTGTTGAGCAGCTTGCTGCACCTGAAAATGTTGAGGTTAAAATAGAGGTACTTGCCGTTGCAGGCAGAAAAACCCTGGGCATTTTCGGAGGCAAGGCAAAGGTAAGGGCATACTATGAGCTGCCCGACGCACCTGCTGCCGCTCCGGCTCCTAAAGCTGAGGCTGTGAAGCCGGCTGCTAAGGAGGAGAAGGCTCAGAGTAAGAATGAAGAGAAAACTGAAAAGAAAGTTTTCGCTCAGGCAGAGAAAGCTGAACCTCAGGAAGAGATTATTGAGTTTAAAGATAAAAAGACAACTGATTATCTTCTCGACATTCTCTCCGGCCTCGGCATAGACGACGCTAAAATTATCGCAAAAAAGGCAAACGGAGGCATTGTCTTCGATATTGACTGCGGAGAAAATTACGGCGTTATAATCGGCAGAAGAGGCGAGACTCTCGACGCCATACAGTATCTTGTAAGCCTTGTTGCAAACCGCAATGAGGGCGAGTATACAAGGGTTTCACTTAATGTCGGCAACTATCGTCAGAAGAGAGAAGAGACTCTTCGCTCTCTTGCAAAGAGAAACGCCGCAAGAGTTTTAAAGAACGGCAGAAATGTTGTTCTTGAGCCTATGAATCCCTATGAACGCAGAATTATACATACTGCCGTTCAGGAAGTTGAGGGCGTTGTATCACACTCCATCGGAAGCGACAGCGACCGCAGAGTTGTAATTACCCTTGCTGAAGGCGTAAAGCCCACAGGCGGCTCAACGGGCAGAGGCTACGGCACAAGAGGCAGAGGCGGATATGACCGCAAAGGCGGTTCAAGAAGAGGCGGCGAACGCCGTCAGTCACAGCCTCAGGCTCCCGCAGCAGACAGAGCTCCCAGAAGCGACGTTGAAGGAGCTTTCCGTTACGGAAAAATTGAGGTAAATAAGGATAAGGAATAAGGTTACAGCAGCTTATTGTTGATTCCATAATAAAAGGACGGGAATTTAAGTTCCCGTCCTTTTTGATATTTATTTGGCTATTGTAATGTTGTCCCCGGTATCAATGAGCTCTTTTATTACCGGATTTTCAAGGAGGCTTATATTAGGTGCATGGTATGTAATCATCAGCTTTGAGCCGACTCTGAAAATCATGCTGTGGCCGCCGTCCTGTGTGAAGAGAGGGTCAAGATGAACGAAGTTTCCGTCAATGTTATCGTTATCAGATCTGGCTATTGCTATAGCATATTTATTATCTATGTGGGTTGACCAAAGCATCAGCAGTCTTCCGCCGGAGGTTCTGTACATAAAGGGGCCGTCGGTGATGTAGTGTCGGTCTTTTACTATCTTTTTTACCCATGAGGGGGACGTAGCTGAAAAAATAAGCGTCGGTTCGCTGATAGCTTCTTTTAGATCTTCGCTTAACTTTAAATAACAAATAGTACCGTCAATAATCTGCGTATGCTCGTGACAGAAAACCATATAAGGCTGTCCTTCGTTGTCAATATACAGTGTTCCGTCAAGGCATTCCCAGTCATAAGGAGTAACCGCTTTTCCTGAATAATTTGAAAAGGGTCCCTCGGGAGCGTCAGCTTTTAAAATATATACACCTCGGAGTCCGTTTTCCTTTGTAAAAGTGGCAAACATATAGTAGCTGTCTTTGTACTTGTATACTTCAGGTGCCCAGTTGACCCCGTTGTTAAGACCGGCTTTTTCTGAATCAAAGCATGTTTCAGGCAGGCTCCAATTTTCTAAATCTGAGGAAGTGTATACATCAAAACCTCCCGTCTGCTGGCCAAAATCTTTAGCTCTGGTGCCGTACATGTAATATGATCCTTTTTCTTCAAGAATAAAAGGATCTCTTATGTTGATATTCGATAATTTCATAAAATTCTCCCATATATAAAGATTAATTTCGTATGATTTGTTATGGTATATTAAACCAATGAAAAAGTCAATACATAATGTTAAGTGCTCAAATTTATAATTTAAATTTACTAAAATTTATGAATATATTTGTAAATCTATTTTTATAAGCATTATTGACATATTTATTTCAACATTATAGAATAATTATATTATTTTTGCTCATACGTTCCCATGTATACAAGAAAGTGGGAAGGTATGAGGACGGAGCACTGCACATTCTATAAATTTTATTTGAAAGGGTTTTGTTTATGGGTAAAGGTTCAGGCAAGGTCAGCAAATTCGGTGTAAGGGACAAAATAGGCTATACTTTAGGTGATTTTGGCTGCAATATGTCCTTTCAGCTTATAAGCAGCTATGCGATGATTTATTTCACTCAGGGCATGGGGCTTTCCTTAGGAGCGTGGGCGATTATTGTTGTTCTGGCAAAGGTTTTCGACGCATGTAATGACCCGATTATCGGTGCTCTTGTGGATAAGAGAAAGCCGGGTAAAAACGGCAAATTCAGGCCGTGGATTCTTTATAGTTCTTTTGCGATACTTCTTACAACAGCTCTTTTCTTTGTAGATATAAGAGGTCTTTCTGTGGGACTCAGGTTTACATACTGCCTTGTAATGTATTGCCTTTGGTCAATTGCGTACACCTCAGCAAACGTACCTTACGGCTCACTTAATGCAGTGCTTACAGATGATATAGCACAGCGTGCTTCTCTTTCGTCCTTAAGAAGTATAGGTGCCGGTGTAGCTACTGTTCCCTTTATGATTTTTATGCCCAAGCTCATCTACGGCGAAAAGGATGCCGCAACGGGCATTTCACCGATAATTCCCGAAAGATTTTTCTGGATAGCTCTTGTGGCCGGTGCAATCGGTTTAGTGGGCTTTGTGCTTACATATCTGCTTACAACTGAGCGTACAGTTATTCCTAAAAATACAGAGAAATATGAGTTCAAAAAGGCTATAAAAGCTTTTGTAAAGAACCGTCCGGCAATGGGAATATGCATTGCTTCTTTTGCACAGCTTGCCTGTTTCTTCTCCATTCAGGTTACCGTACAGTACGTATTCCAGGTATACTTTAAAAATACGGATATGATGATGGTTGCAAATGTCTTGATGTTTGCCCCAATGATGATTTTTATTCCCTTTATTTCAACTCTTACGAAGAAATTCGGCAAAAAAGAGATGTGCACTTTACCGATTATCGGTTCGGTAGTTATTCTCTTAATAATGCTGTTTATAGAATTCCCACGAACAACAGCAGGCGGATGGATGTATGTGGCACTGGTAGGCGTAGCAAACGGATTTACAGGACTCTTTACCCTTACAACATGGTCTTTTGTGGCGGATGCCGTTGACTATCAGGAGCTTCAGACCGGCAGGCGTGAAGAGGGAACCGTTTATGCAATCTACTCTTTTGTAAGAAAAATTGGTCAGGCGGTATGTCAGGGCCTTACTTCCATACTTCTTGCCGCAATCGGTTTCGATACCGAAAATATAATAGCCACAACGGATGCAACTGCCCTTGGAGTTATAAGGCTTTCAATACTTATTCCTCTCGTGGGAGCCGTACTCATGTTCGTCGCCCTTATGTTTATTTACAATCTCGGCAAGAAAGATACTTTGGAAATGAGCCAGCGTCTTAAAGAAATACATACCGAAACTGCTAAAGAAGCATAAAAATCAAATAATAATTCCGTTTTTACGGTTTTAATACAAAATATTTTGGAGGCAGAAAATGAGAAAAGTTATAGAATTTAATGAAGAATGGAAGTTTACTAAAGAAGGAAAAAGTGAAACGGTTAATATTCCTCATTGCTGGAATGCCGTTGACGGACAGGAGGGTGCCGATTATTATCGTGGAGAGTGTGTCTATGAAAAGACGCTTTCCGGAGTATCGGGTAAAACCTATATAGAAGTAGGCGCCGCAAATTCCGTTTCCGCAGTATATGTAAACGGCGAAGGGGTAGGAACCCACAGAGGAGGCTATTCCCTTTTCAGATATGATATTACGAAATATCTTACGGGAAACGACGATAAAATAAAAATTACCGTAGATAACAGCGATTTTGACGATGTGTATCCCAGCACAGCGGACTTCACTTTTTATGGCGGCATATATAGATCCGTTAATATTATCACTGATTTGGCGGACTGCCATTTCAGCCTCACTGATGGACTTTGCGGAATTTATGCCGATCCGGTAAAGACTGATAGCGGCTGGAAAGTAAATGTAACGGGATTTATGCAGGGAAATAAGGCGGGTAAAACTGTCCAATATGCCCTTTATTCCAAAGATGGTGACGTTGTTGCAAAAGCTGAGACGTCGGCGGAAAATCCCAATGCTGTACTTGAAGTGGAGAACCCCGTTTTGTGGAACGGAATGGAAAATCCCTATCTTTATACATTAAAGGGTGTTGTTCTCAGCGGTGAGGAGAAAATAGACTGCGCCGAAACAAGAATTGGTTTTAGGACAGTTGAGTTTGACAGCGAAAAGGGATGCATCCTCAACGGAAAGCACATTAAGCTTAAAGGCGTTTCGAGGCATCAGGACCGTTACCATATGGGTAACGCTCTGACTGCAAAAGAGCATATTGAGGATCTTGAGATAATCAAAGATATCGGCGCTAACTCTATAAGACTTGCCCACTACCAGCATGACCAGATTTTTTATGATACCTGCGACGAAATGGGCTTCCTTGTATGGGCTGAGGTTCCTGTTATATCAAGGTTTTCCGACAAGAAAATCGATAACTCTAAATCTCAGCTCCGTGAGCTGATTTCCCAGAACAGAAATCATCCCTGTATTTTCTGCTGGGGCATACAGAATGAAATTTCAATGGGCGGACAGTCAAAGTCGCTTGTTAAGTTTTTAAATCAGATGAATGACCTTGCTCACAGTCTTGACCCACACCGTCCCACAACCAGTGCTCAGGTTATGATGTGTGACCCCAATTCCGACTTGAATAAGATAACGGATATACAGGGATACAATATTTATTTCGGATGGTATCTCCAAACTTTCAATGCAATTGATAAATGGTTCGATAAATTCCACCAAGATAACCCCAATGTAAAGCTTTGTCTTTCTGAGTACGGAGCCGAGGGAATTGTAAAGTATCAGTCGCCGGATGGCGGAGTTCAGGGAGACTACAGCGAAACCTATCAGGCAAGGCTTCATGAGCACTACGCAAGAGCCATTGAAGAGCGTCAGTGGCTTTGGGGCAGCTATGTGTGGAATATGTTTGATTTCGGTGCTGCAAACCGTAATGAGGGCGGAGTAAAGGGTAGGAACAATAAAGGCCTTGTAACCTTTGACCGCAAAATCAAAAAGGACAGCTTTTATGTATATAAAGCCTTTTGGTCAGATGTACCTTTTGTCCATATAGGCGGAGAGAGATATGTTCAGCGCAAGTGCGGAGAAACCATTATACCGGTTTATTCAAACCTTCCTGAAGTAACTCTTACAGTAAACGGCGAAGAGTTTACTTTCCCCTGCGACAGGGTTGCATATTTTGACAAAGCCGTTATTAAGTCCGGCGAAAACATTGTAACTGCAAAGGCAGGCGACTGCACTCATTCCATAACAATAATGGGAGCCGAAGAGGATGATCCGGAATATCGTCTTCCGGGAGACGCACATTCTATGGTTAAAAACTGGTTTGGAAGCGATTCCGGAGAAATCAGACCTGATTATTTCTCTATAAACGATAAAGTGGGCGATCTTCTAAAGAGTCCCGATGTGCTTTCGCTTTTGGGAACAGTGGATATTATGAAAAAGGTTCCGCCTTTTGCACTTGCCTTAATAAAACCTTTCAAAGTTAAAACTCTTCTTAAACTTGCTCCCATTGACGACGGAATAAAGGAAATCGCAAATCAGTATTTACAGACAATAAAGAAATAAGCTACAAAATCAAAAAGGCTCCGGGAAATCCCCGGAGCCTTTATTTTTACCGTAAGAAGCGATGTTTATTATTCGCCTTTATAATAGTTTCCTATGGCGTCTGCGGCAAGTATTGCAGCGTAAACTGTTTCGGGAGTTACTTCAAAGGGCATATTTCCGAGAGTATCGCTGGGAGCTGCTGCAAGAGTTGCAACCTCCATAAGACGTTTCTCGTCGGGTTCTTTAACGCCCAGGTCTGCAAGAGTTGTAGGAAGGCCGACATCCATGCAGAAGTTTACTACTTCATCAATTTCCTCATCGGGAGCGTTTTCGAGAACAAGCTGTACCAGTGTGCCGAAAGCAACTTTTTCGCCGTGGTAGAGGGCGTGGGTCTCTTCGAGAGCGGTCAAACCGTTGTGTATAGCATGAGCGCCTGCGAGTCCGCCGCTTTCAAAGCCGATACCTGAAAGGTATGTGTTAGCCTCAATGATGTTTTCAACGGCCTTTGTGCAGACGTTGTTTTTAACAGCAAGGGCAGCCTTTACACCGTCAGAAATAAGTGTATCGTAGCAAAGGCGTGCAAGAGCCATAGCGGCAAAAGTTGTTTTTCCGCCAACGCAGTTTGTAGCGTTGGAACGCTGGCAGGCACGTGCTTCAAAGTATGTGGCAAGAGCGTCGCCCATGCCGGATACAAGCAGACGAAGGGGAGCCTTGCTTACAACGTCTGTGTCAACAAGTACCATGTTGGGGCTTGCGGGGAGGAAAAGATAACGGTCGAAAACGCCGTCGTCGGAATATATAACAGAAAGAGCGGAGCAGGGAGCGTCTGTTGAAGCGATTGTGGGAACTATTACGACGGGAGTCTTTGTGTAATATCCGATAGCTTTTGCTGTATCATGTATTTTTCCGCCGCCGATACCTACAATAAGGTCGCATCCGGAGGAAAGATAAATTTCTTTAAGGCGGTTTATCTCTGTGTCGCAGCATTCGCCGTTGAATACCTCATAATGAGCTGTGCAGGAGGTTTCTTTCATTCCCTCTGCTATTGAAGGCTCAACGCGGCTGCGTCCTGATTTACTTGTAAGGATAAAAAGTTTAGTTCCGAGAAGCTCTGCGTGCTTGCAAAGGTTTTTAAGTTCTCCTTTGCCCTGAATATAACGGGTGGGGCTTGCGATAATATTTGCCATAACAAAAATCTCCTTTTGTTTATTTTTTGTCAAGTTTATTATATGGAGTTTTATAACTAAAATCAATATACTATTGTTTAATTTCTGTGAATAATACTTAAATTTTATATATTGTTGTATTTTAAGTAAAAATGTCATTTCTGATTTTTCGCCGCAAATATTTGCGGCCTGTTGTCCGCATTCAACAGACAACAAGCCGCTTTCAGTTTTTAATATTTTCTGAAATTATGCAAGAAGTTATCTTTTCTTGCTTCTCTTTTTGGCAGCTACAGTTCCTACTACTGCAGCGGAACCGAAGAATATTGCCATTTTAAGAATAAAGTCAGAGCTGGAACCTGTTGCCGGTACGTCTGTGGAATCATCAGAACCGCTGTCGCCGGGAACATCAGCTGTTGTATCCTCTGAGGGAGCCTCAGTTGACGGCTGCTGAGCTGTTGTGTCCTCTGAGGGAGCTTCTGTTGCAGGTTCCTCAGTTGTAGGTTCATCTGTTACAGGCTCATCAGTTGTAGGCTCGTCTGTTGTAGGTTCATCAGTTGTGGGTTCGTCGCCCTCACTTGTAATTCTCCAAAGCTGAGCGCCATAGAAGGGGTTAGCTGTACCAACATAAAGTCCGTAATCAGTTGTAAGCAGTGTACGTCCGCCGTAGTTGTACTTATCGCCGAATCCGTCGTCTGTAACGATCTCAAAGTTTTCGCCGTCTGCAGTTTTAATAAGGTCGAATCCCCAAGTATCGTTGGCAACTCTGTCGGAGATGTAGATGTACATTTTAAGTCCTTCAATGTCGATTCTTCCGAGAATATCCTTGATCTTTTCAAGAGCAGCTGTGATGTCTGTAAGGCTGCCTAAACCGCTGCGTTCTGCGGGAGTAAGAGCGGAAAGCTCAGAGCTCAAAGTATCGATTGTGTTCATGTTCAGAATCTTGTCGATCAAGTCTTGGTACTTGTCAAGGAATGCCTGTGCATCGTCAAGATCCATATCCTTGAAGCTCTCAAACATTTCGGTTACTTTTTTGATAAGGTCGATAATCTTATCGACAACAGCATTTGAATCGCCCATAACGCCGAGTTTGTTGAGAAGAGTTTTAAGGTAACTTATCTGATCAGCAAACTCTTCCTCAGTCATCTGAAGGAAGCTGCCATTTGTAAGTTTTGTAACGTAATTATAGATTACTGCGGAGTCCATTGTGGAAATATAAAGCTCACCGTTATATTCAGCTGTTCTCCAAAGGTACTCGTTGCAGGTGCCTTCCATAAGCTTTGTAAAGGCCTCTACTTCGTCAAATTTACCTGTCTCTTCGTTATAACGCCAGATTCTCTGGGGATTCTGAAGAGTTGTGTACATGGGGCTGAGATATGTGCTGAGCTTAACATCCTGCTCTCCGAAGAGAACGGCGAGGATACCAGCAAGGGCTGTAACTTCAGCAGTGATTGTATTGTCAAAGTCCATAAGATAAAGATCGCCATTGAAAGTAAAGGGAGTTACTGACATAGAGATCATGCCGGCTTCCGGACCTGTTACGTTTCCTTCGGGATTTTCTGCAAAGGAAATGTTGTTAACGCCGTTGTATTTACCGATTACCTCTTCCCAGTACCAGCCGTACTCGTTGGCTGTTTCGCCTTCTTCAGCTACATGGCCTCTGTAAAGAACGAATCCGCCGCTGTTGGGGATGCTTGCGTAGATGTATCCGTCATATGAGCAGATGTCCCAAATGGGGCTTGCTACTGTGCTTCTAACTGCAGGGTCAGTAGCGTAGGGCTTGAAGTCCTTGTAGTCTGCGACTCTTGTCCACTTTGTGTCGTCGACGGGGTCCTTATAGATAATTGCAAGCTTCTGGCAATCTTCGTCTCCGGGCTCAAGCTCTTCACGAGCGTCAACGCCTCCGAAATAGAGAAGTCCGTCGTCATGGATGCATGCAGCACGAAGGCTTGCACCGTTGTAGGAAGTAAATACTGTTTCGATGTTGTCATTTTCGTCGATTCTGAGAATATCGTTGGCAGCGTTAGCTGCGGAAGAGTAAGAAGCGAAGTAAACGTCTCCGTCATACTCCATTGCCATTCTGAAAGCGACGCCGGCAGGAGCTCTGTAGATAATCTTTATTTCTCCTGTTGTCTGATCACATCTGAAAATATAACCGCCTTCTGTAGATGTGGGCTGCGGAATTTCTCCGTTTGTATAAGCGTCAATAGCCGCCCAAATAGTATCGGAGCTAAGTCCGAGACCTGCCAGAGAACCGGCAAGAGCTGCAGCTACGCCGCCCACAGTGTTTTTGTTTGTTCCGATATAGAGGTAGTTGCCTCTTGCAGCCATACTCCAGGCATAGCTGGTTTCACGGTTTCCGCCGGGTTCAAGACCATCGGCTTCTCTTACCCCTGCGTCGGGGTTGGAGATTTTTTCAAATACCAGGTTGCCGTTTCCGGTATTTGTTTGTGCAAATGCAGTAAACACTGCGCTTACTGTACTTGCCACAATAACAAGTGAAAGTGTAACCGCTAAAACTTTCTTGAGTAAAGATTTTTTCCTCATTTTCTCACCCTCTGTATTGTTATTTGTATATAAAATACAATTTGATTATATTGAGCTTTTTCTATAAAGTCAACAATAAATCTAAAATTATCAACCTATTTCTGCGAATTTTATAAAAAATATACACATAAATAGTGCATAACAACAAAAACCCTTGGAAATCATTTACATCGGATGATGTTTAAAAATACATTCTGTTGTTTCTAAGTTTTGATATTTATACATATAGAAAAATTGTGCAATTGTGAGCAGCTTTATTTTTAAAACAGTGTCCCGCTAAGTGACTGTAAAAGCTCGTTGATTTATATTATCAAACTGCTATAATGTATTTGATATTTACTTATATATGAATTTTAAGGTGAGGGTTGCTATGACAACAGAGCAGATAATGATTTTGGCTTACTTTATAGTCTTTGCGGTAATTAACCTTGTGATTTATTTTAAGCTTGCGAAGTATTGGTATATGTCAGCTGGAGTAACTAAAGAAGATGTTGCTGTATTTATGCATGAACATATAACGGATAGAAGGTACAGATATCTTATCAGATGGCTCAGAAAAAGGGCAAAGGATAAGCGAAAGTTCAATACCATGCTTTTATTCTTGGCTGCCGCCGGATTTTTTGTCCTTCCAGCTCCCTCTTTTGCTTTTTTTATGGTTTGGACGGGAAACATGGGAGCCGTAAAGATTTTTATGATAATAGAGGCACTTTGCACGGCCCTTATTGCCTCTCTTGGTTTTTCATACGGCAAGAAAATAGAGGCGGAAACCGAAACATATTATAATTCCGCACAATACAAACCTTATGAGGGAGAAGATGTACCCGAAGAAATAGAAGATTTAGATGAGCTCTATGATGAACCGGAGGAAAAAAACGTATATTCTCCGCTGGAAGATGAAGAAATAGAGAGGATTGAACGTAAAAAGTTCATAATCGGATATACGCAAAAGCTTGGAATTGCTGCTTTGATGTTGTTTTTCCTTTTTTCTCCGATTATTTTAAAGGACTTCAATTTCAAAACATTTTCTTTTGATCCTCCTGCGACAGTGGAAACAGACCAGAACCATTACGGATACGGTGAAGAGGATGACGGCTTTGAAGATCCATCGAAGCCGGATGTAAACATTACCTATATCCGTGAGCTTCTTATAAAAGAAGGATATTCACCTGAGGGAGAGGTGGATCAGGTTAGCGAGAAGTATCCGGATTTCCTTTTTGAAGACTGCCTTGTTGTCGATGATTTGGAAATGCATTTTGAATATTTTAAAATGGTCAACAGTGAGCAGGCAGAAACTTTCATGGTGAGGCTTAAATCTGATATTTCGGCGCAGTATGCCTCCGACCCGAGTAAAGACATTGTAACTGAGGAACACAATTCCGACTTTTCAATATACACTTTGGAAACTGACGCATACTATGCCGCAGCGGTTTTGGAAGACGATGGCATTTTATATGTACGGTGCGATAAGGTCAGCACAACGTGGATGAAAGTGTTCTTGTATGATTTAGGTTACCTGGAGACTTTTTGAGGAGGTGTTAAGATGAACGCAAACGGATTTCTTGCTATTATTGTTTTTGGTGCTACTTGGATTTTAAGCAGAATTGCCTGTTCGTGGATAGTACGGCTCAGCTATACTTCTGCGGGACAGTTCATGAGAAGTGTCGAGAAGCATTATGACCTTATGAAAAGAGGAATTATTCCGAAAAAGAAAGAAGTAGATTGGCTTGCGGAGGTTTCCTTGAGACCTCTGACTACAAAATTTATATATTTCCTTTTTTATTTTATCACCTCGCTGCCGTTGCTTGGTTTAGTGTTGTCCGTAGTTTATATTTTTGTTCCTGCATTGAGCAATATTGTAAATACGATGCAAAGTGTTTTCTTCCTTATTCCCTTTGTTGGAGTTTTTGCTTATCTGTTTATCAATGACCCAGTGGCATATATTATGAAGAAGCGGGACAAGAAAAAGACGAAGAAAAAATAAAGCACGATGCACAGCGTTTGCAGAAAATACTAAGACTGAAAAGCAGAAAAACGCTGCAGACAGTAAAATGCCTGCGGCGTTTTGGCACCCCCTACCGGAATCGAACGATAACTAACCCTTAGGAGGGGTTCATTATTACGAGCGGATGCGAGTAACAAGGTTCTTTGGGGACGCTGTGCGTACCCAAAGGTTCTTATATCCATTTAACAGAAAAACGGACACTCAAAGTGTGTCCGTTTTTCTTACTGGCACCCCCTACCGGAATCGAACCGATAACTAACCCTTAGGAGGGGTTCATTATATCCATTTAACTAAGGGGGCGTATGTCTCATATAGCTCAGTGAGTACAGCTTAATAATTTTACATCATAGCTGTTGTTTTGTCAATGACAGCAGTTTTAATTATTGACTTTGCAAATAATCATTTAGGTAGTATAATATCACTGGATTTATTATTCTGTCTTGAGGAAGAGGGGTAATTACATGTCAAACGCTTCAAATGCAAAGAGAAGAAAAAACGACAGAAAGATAGTTGCGCTTACGGCGGCAGCGGTTTTTGTAATATGCTTTATAGCCAGTATTCTGTTTATTTTGGGCAGAACGCCTGACGATGAAAATATCAGTAAAGTTACGGGAGATCCGGTTGCGGAGCAAAATGAAGAAAATCAGATTTACAATCCCCTTACGGGAGAACCGGGATTTTCCCCGTCGGCTGTGGGTAAAAGACCCATTGCTTTTATGATAAACAATGCTCCCAGTGCAAGACCACAGTGGGGGTTGTGCACTCCGGATATTGTTATAGAAGGTCTTGTTGAGGGCAGCGCTTCAAGAATGATGTGGATTTATGCGGATCCGGAGACTGTTCCGGAAAAGGTTGGTTCCATGCGCAGTGCACGCCATGACTTTTTGGAAATAGCCCAGGGACTTGATGCAATTTTCGTACACTGGGGCGGCAGTACATATGCTTATGACGCCTTGGAGAGCAGCGGCTATGATCACCTTGACGGGATATATCTCGGGCCCAATTATACACACCGTGATAACACAAGGAATGTGGCAATTGAGCACAGAGGATATGTAATCGGTTCTGAGATAAGGGAGCTTATTGAGGACAGAGGTTTCAGAACTCAGGTGAAATCTGAGGCTGCCAATCCCTTTGAGTTTTCAAAGGACGGCGACCGCACTCTCGGCGGTGGAGATTGCCTTCAGGTAACAACATCTTTTTCAAGCTATTATTCCCATACCTTTAAGTACGATTCTCAGACAGGATTTTACACAAACTATATGGGGGAAACTCCCATGACTCAGGATGGCGGAGAGGTTATGAAGGTTAAAAACGTCGTAATTCTCTATACGCCTGTAACATCTTTAGGCGATAGTCTTGGCTGCATAGATATGGACCTTACAGGAGGAACCGGTATTTATATAAGCGGAGGAAAGTATGAGACAATCCGCTGGGAAAAGGGCAGCGATGAATATGATCCTCTTAAGCTGTACTCTGAAAACGGAGACGAGCTTGTAATGAACGCCGGAAAAAGCTGGATAGGTCTTATTCCTAAAGTGAGGGAAAGCAGGACTGTTATTGCAGCCAACACTTCCGATATGGTTTAATAAGTAAAAACAAATTGTTTAAAGCCGCACGAAAAGTGCGGCTTTTAGTTTTTTAGTTTATCAATAAAGTTATTTTAATGTTAACCACAGTCGCTTATATTTTAACTTTTGCATCCAAGTTTTAGCTCAATTCACACACTCAAATACGGTTATTTGAAATTTAATCGCAGGCAATTTAGCTGATTTTCACCGTGAACCGGTGTGCGTCATGCTTGCAGACTCAGCTTGATGTGCGGCTTTTTACATAACTGTGGAAGCAAAAGTTTAAGCTAAATTACCATTGAAATGGAATTACGGCCTATAGTATACTTATTCTAATAGTTAAAAATGTAACGAAGACCCGCGGAGCGGGAAAGAGGCGGTTAAAATGGAAATTACAATATGCATCGGATCTTCCTGTCATCTAAGAGGATCACGTGAAATTATAGGAAAGCTTGAAAAGCTTGTGAAGGAAAACTCGCTGAACGACAAAGTAGAACTCAAAGGTTCTTTTTGCATGGGTCAGTGTCAAAAGGGAGTTTGTGTTACCGTTGATGGAGTTCTTCATTCTCTTACACCTGAGAAAACAGAAGAATTTTTTAACAGTTATGTGTTGGGAGTGGTTGAGTGATGAATATAATCGGTCTTAAAAAGGCGAACTGCAAAAACTGTTATAAATGCATAAAGGTTTGTCCCGTTAAGTCAATCAAGATTTCCGACGAGCAGGCTCATATTATTTCCGATGAATGTATCTTATGCGGAACCTGTCTTCATGCCTGTCCCCAGAACGCCAAAACCCTCTCTTCCGATCTTGAAAAGGTAAGGGAATTTATCCGCCACGGCGAAGATGTATATGTATCTCTTGCACCGTCTTATTATACCATGTTCGATCTTGATGACCCTCAGCGTATTGTGGGGGCTTTAAAAAAGCTCGGAGTAAAAGGTGTTGCCCAGACTACCGACGGCGCCGCCTATGTTACCGCAGAATACCATCGCCTTATAAAAGAGGGCAGTATGGAAAATATTATCACCACCTGCTGTCCGGCTATTAATGCCCTTGCGGAAAAATATTATCCCGGCGTAGTAAAATATCTTGCCCCTGTTGTAAGTCCTATGATAGCCCACGGAAGACTTCTTAAAAAAGCTTTCGGCGAAAGATGCAAAGTAGTTTTTGTGGGTCCATGTATAGCCAAAAAAGCGGAGTCTGAGGATTTAAGGCACAGTAAAGAAATTGACGCCGTACTTAATTTTATGGATCTCGACCTTTGGGCTTCCCAGGAGGATATAAAAATCTCAGAATGTGAGCCGGAGGAATTTATACAGGATAATTCCGAAATCAACCGTCTTTATCCAATCCCCGGCGGAATAATAAAGAGCATAAAAAAGATAGAAAATAATCTTCCTTACAGTATGATAGGCGTTGATAATATAGACGCCTGCAAGGAGCTTTTTGAAGCCATGATTGCAGGGGAGCTGAAAGGCTGCTTTGCAGAGGTCAATGCCTGTGAGGGCGGATGCATAAACGGCCCTGTGGCAAGCGAAACCCGCCGCAGCAAATTTCTCGGCAGAGTGGAGCTTTCAAAGCATGTTGCAAAAACAGGGGACAGCTTCCCCGTTCTTAATTCTCCTTTGGAGCTTTCGAAAACCTTTGCAGGCACAGCGGACAGAAAGCTGATGCCAACGGAAAGAGAAATTCGTGAGATACTCAGAAAAATCGGCAAAGAAACTCCGGAACAGGAGCTCAACTGCGGTTCCTGTGGTTATCCTTCCTGTCGTGAAAAGGCGATAGCTGTTTTCCAGGGAAAAGCGGATATAAATATGTGCCTGCCCTTTATGCGCCAGCGTGCCGAATCTCTTTCAAACTATGTCCTTGCGGAAACTCCCAATATAACGGTTATAGTTGATGAAGAACTTAATATAATCGAATTTAACAGAGCTGCTGAAAAGCTTTTCGGAATAACACGTACTCAGGCGCTGCAAAAGGGAATATATGAGCTGATAGATCCGGCGGATTTCCTCTATGTACTGGATACGGGAGAAAATATAATAGATAAAAAATCGGAGCTTACTGAGTACGGAGCGACCGTGCTTCAAAGCATCATAAAGACCGATGACGGCAACTATATAATGGGTATTTTCAAGGATATAACCGAAGAAGAGGAAAGACAGAAGGCAAGCTATCAGATGAAGATGAGCTCTGTAGAAATGGCTCAGAAGGTTATCGAAAAGCAGATGACCGTCGCTCAGGAGATAGCAAGTCTTTTAGGAGAAACTACGGCTGAAACAAAGGTCACCTTGACCAAGCTCAAGGATATGATTGAAAACGGCGGTGAATCCAAATGAGCAGATTTCATATAGAAACCGCCTATAAAAGTTTATTTAAAAAAGGCGAGGAGCTGTGTGGTGATAAGGTTTCCATAGTCCGTACACCGAATTCTACAATTGCCGTCCTTGCAGATGGACTCGGCAGCGGAGTAAAGGCGAATATCCTTGCGACTCTTACCAGTACAATAATTTCCACTATGCTAAAAGAGGGTGCAACTGTTGCCGATGCAGTGGCTACCGTTGCCAATACCTTGCCTGTTTGCAGTGTGAGAAAGCTTGCCTATTCAACTTTCAGCGTTCTTGAAATTTCCGATACAGGCGAAGGATATCTTGCAGAATTTGACAATCCCTTCTGCTTTTATTTGCGTGATGGGGAGCTGTGTCAGTTCAAGTGCGAATATAATGAGTATTCCGGCAGAGGAGTCTATGAAACAAGATTTCAGGCTCAGGCCGGGGATATACTCACTCTCGTAAGTGACGGAGTTATATATGCAGGAGTCGGCGAGTCCCTCAATTTTGGCTGGACATGGGATCATGTGGCGGCATGGCTTAAAAATGCGGTCGCCCTCGATATGTCTGTGCCGAGGCTTACTGCGGCTCTTTCCGATACCGTAAACGACCTTTACCACGGCAGACCGGGAGATGATTCCACTGTATTGGTAGTTGGAGTTGTAAATGAAAAGGTTGTAAATATGTTTGCGGGTCCTCCGAGGAATAAAGAGGACGACGAGAGAATGGTAATAGACTATATGGCCAGCGAGGGGAAACACACTATCTGCGGCGGAACCAGCGCCAATATAGTTTCGAGGGTAATAGGCAAGCCTATAAAAACCTCTCTTAAATATACTGACCCACGTGTGCCGCCCATTGGATTTATTGAAGGAATAGACCTTTGCACTGAAGGAGTGCTTACTTTAAGCAGAACCCTTGATATTTTAAAGCAGTACAAAGAGAGCGGCTCCGATTCGGAGTTTTTCAATACTCTTGATGAAGAAAACGGAGCGGCGATGATGGCAAAAATGCTCCTCGAAGACTGTACAAGGCTCAAGCTCTTTATCGGAACGGCTATAAATCCGGCTCATCAGAATCCAGATTTACCTCAGGATTTAAGTATTAAGCTTAAACAGATAGAAAAACTGAAGGAGCTGCTTGAAAGTTTTGGTAAAAGAGTGGAAACCAGATATTATTGATTGAAAATGATTTTTAAATGATTTAAAATGTAGGGGATAGATAATTGAGAGGAGATTTTTATGGAGAGATTATTTGACACCTATGTGCAAAAGCTCAAATACAAGGTGCTCAAAGAGGTTGCTTCTCTTGAATTTGACGGCACCCTCGAAGAGAATATAGTAAACATACCAAAGACGATTATGCCGGGACCAAAGCCCTCCCTGCGCTGCTGCATTTATAAGGAGCGTGCTATTATCGGCGAGCGTGTAAGACTTGCTATGGGCGGAGATAAGTCAAACCCCAATGTTGTAGAAATTCTCGACATCGCCTGCGATGAATGTCCCGTTGACGGAATTCAGGTTACTCCGTCCTGCCGCGGATGTATTGCTCACCGCTGCGTTGACGTTTGTCCCAGAGGCGCTATAAGTATCGTAAACCACCGTTCACACATTGACCAGAGCAAGTGCATTGAGTGCGGCAGATGTATTGAGGCCTGCCCATATAATGCTATTACAAAGTCTGTTCGTCCCTGTATGAATGCCTGCAAGGTAAATGCCATTTCAATGGATGAGGATAAAAAAGCGGTTATTGATAACGAAAAGTGTATTTCCTGCGGAGCCTGCGTTTACAAATGCCCCTTCGGAGCTATTGCCGATAAGTCCTCTATTCTCGAGGTTATCCGTACAATAAAGGCTTCCGAGAACAACGAAAAGTATAAGGTTTATGCAGTTGTTGCACCGTCAATTGTAAGCCAGTTTGTCTACGCAAAGGTGGAACAGGTTGTAGAGGGACTTAAATGTCTCGGTTTCCACAGTGTAGTTGAAGCAGCTCTCGGCGCCGATATGGTAGCTTATAAAGAGGCAAGCGAGCTTTATGAAAAGGGATTCCTTACAAGCTCCTGCTGTCCCGCTTTTGTAAGCTATATTCATAAGTTCTTCCCAACAATGGTAAAGCATATTTCCCATAACCTTTCACCCATGGCTCAGATAGCAAGCTATCTTAAGAGAATCGAGCCTGACTGCAAGGTGGTATTTGTAGGTCCCTGTATCGCTAAAAAGGCTGAGATAAAGCTTGATACAGTTAAGCCATATGTGGATTATGTTCTCACTTTTGAGGAACTGCAGGCACTGTTTGACGCAAAGAATATAGAGATTTCTTCTCTTGAGGGCGAGTGCCTTGATAACGCTTCCTATTTCGGAAGAGTATTTGCAAGAAGCGGCGGACTTGCCGTTGCCGTTGAACAGGCTCTTAAAGAGCAGGGACTTTTCGACCTTGACTTTAAGTACAAGCCTATTTCCTGCAACGGTATTACAGAGTGCAGAACAGCACTTCTCAAAGCTTCCAAGAATGTACTTCAGGAAAACTTTATTGAAGGTATGGCCTGCGAAAACGGCTGCATAGGCGGTGCAGCCTGCCTTACTCACGGTCCCAAGAATAAGCTTGAAGTTGATAATTACGGAAAGCTTGCTCTGGAAAAGACCATGCAGAGTGCAATTAGTGTTCTTGATTTTACTTAATAAACGTATAATAAAACGGAAAGCGGGTGCATATTTTGGTAACGGTTCAGGTTTGTATAGGCAGCGCCTGTCATATCGGCGGCTCCCACGACATTATAACCGGTTTGCAGGACATTATTGAGGAGAAAAATCTCAAAGATAAGGTAGACCTTAAAGCGGTGTTCTGTATGGGTCAGTGCGAAGGTGCGGTTTGCACAAGAGTCAACGGCAAAAAAATATGCGGCGTAAGCCCAAAAGGGGTAGAGGATTATTTCAATACCCATGTACTTCCGGAAATTGAATAACCAAATCAAGGCGGCGGAGTTATCCGCCGCTTTTGATGTTCGGTAGAGGCTGTAAAAGCTTTACACCTGCTTTTTCCCTTTATAAAAATGTTATTTTAAATCTTGTTTTTTTCCTTAAAATATGATATACTCACTAAGTCGGTTTACCACAGAAATAAATTTTAACGAGGCGTAGCTCAGTTTGGTAGAGTGCTTGGTTTGGGACCAAGATGCTGCACTCCGCAAGGAGCTGACTTGGGACGAGGACGTAAAGAAAACAGTCCTGCGGACTGTTTTTAGTCCGAGAGATTTTTGGCGTAAGGCAAAAATCAGGAACCTGCGGCTCGTGAAAATTAAATAAGAAATAACGAGGCGTAGCTCAGTTTGGTAGAGTGCTTGGTTTGGGACCAAGATGCCGCAGGTTCAAGTCCTGTCGCCTCGACCAAGAACCCGAAGCGTGAAAGCAGCTTCGGGTTTTATTTTG
Source organism: uncultured Oscillospiraceae bacterium (assembly GCA_949289045.1). Taxonomy (GTDB): domain Bacteria; phylum Bacillota; class Clostridia; order Oscillospirales; family Acutalibacteraceae; genus UMGS263. Next base: position 102,585 of record CASEMN010000006.1, on the reverse strand, counting down.
TTACCCGTTAACTAAAAGACTAAACGTAATCTATGTTTAGTCTTTTTTATTTGTAAAACTGTTATTTCCTTCTGCAATATATCTAAGCTATTATTCTGTGTCAAAGTTTTGAGTGTATATATGAGAATATACCTTTTATGACCTTAATAAATAGTATTTTTATATTTTTTTACCGATTATTTTATTGACTTTCTCATTTAAATTGGTTATTCTTTCCTTAAAGTAATAAAAATGGGGGGAAATTTGCAGATGAGTAAAACAGTAAAAAGGATTATGTCCGTTATTTTGGCAGTAGTAATGCTGCTTGGCTGTACTTCGGCGGCGTTTGCGGCCTATGGCTGCAATTGCGGAACATCTCCGCTTATTGTGGTGAGCGGTATGGCAGCGTGGCCACTTGTGCAGGATGAGGGTACAGAGAACGAAAAACAGGTTTTTGCTCCTGATACTGAGTCTATTTTGAAGTTAGTAGGAGAAATTGCTGGACCTCTTGCACTTTTTGCAGTTAATAAAGATTACAATAAACTTGGAGACAGCCTTATTCCTGCTTTAAAAGAGATTTTGGAGCCTTTAGCATGTAATGCCGACGGCAGCAGTAAATACAATATTACTACTGATATTTATCCTGAGTCTATGGCAAGCTATCCGGAGTTTGCCAATAATACGGAGTTTACTGCAAACGAACCGGCAGTTGTACGTGAGGCCGTTGAAAAAATAGGCGCAGACCATGTATATTATTTTAATTACGACTGGCGTCTTGATCCAATGGAGCATGCAAAAGAGCTTCGTAAATATGTAGAGCGAGCAAAAGAGGAGACCGGACATGATAAAGTAAACCTTGCCGGAGCAAGCATGGGCGGCACTATAATAGCTTCTTATCTTGCCATGTATGGAAGCGACAATATTGATAACTTTACAATGCTCTCTTCCGCCTTTACAGGAACGACTATTGTAGGTAATCTCTTTAACGGAAGGCTGGAAATAAATAAAGAAGGACTTATTCGTATACTTAAAGAGGTTGTGGGCGTTGAGGCCGTAAATATTCTCTTTGACGCTCTTGACAAAGCGGGAGTATTCGACATCCTTGTAAACTTTGCGGATTCACTTTTTGCAAATCTTCAGGATAGAATTTATGATGAAGTTTTCCAGGATACCTTCATCACCATGCCGGGAATATGGGATCTCATAGCCCTTGAAGACTATGAGGACGCAAAAGCGTATCTTCTTGATCCCAGAACTGATGCCGCTCTTATTGCCAGAATTGACAACTACCACTACAATGTGCAGGCAAAGCTTCCTGAGCTTCTCGAAGAGGCTATGGAAAACGGCGTAAAGGTCAATGTTGTATCCCATTACAATATGCAGGGAGTTCCCATCACTCCTTCTTACAATGAACAAAACGACAATGTTATTGATACAAAATACACTTCCGGATATGCAGTATGTGCGTATCTTGACGAAACTCTTCCCGAAGATTATAAACAGCAGAACACGGTCTGCAAAGATGCCACACATAACCATATTTCAGCGGATAGGATAATTGATGCATCTACCTGTTTGCTTCCGGAGCAGACGTGGTTCCTTAAAAACCAGAAACACGTTGGCTATATGTATCACACTGAGCTTATGGATTTTATTCTTATGCTTTGCCTTGGTGATACCCAGTATACTGTGGATAATACGCAGCAGTACAGTCAGTTTATGGAGGTAGACCCCAAAACTGGGGAACTTTCCATAATTGGCGCTATTGGCGGAGAGGAGCCCTCGGAGCCTGAAACAACGACCGAGGTAGTTGAATCCACTGAAACTGAGCCGACGGAAACAGAAACCGAGGTAACAGAGCCTACAGATACAGAACCAGTCGAAACAGAGACTGAGGAAGATACAACAGAGGTAACCGAGACAGAAACTACCGAGACAGAAACACAGCCTTCTGAGACAGTATCTGTTCCCGATGAGACTCAAACTGAACCTACGGAAGAAGCAACTGAGCCTGATGTAGGTTCCAGCGAAACAGCGTTGGACGAACAGACAGAAGAAACTTCAAATGATAATTCACAGCAGACCCAAGCGGTTGACGTTGGTGACAGCCTTATTGCGATTGTGCCCTTCGGCGCAGCATGTGCAGCTTTGGTATTGACCGTAAAGCGCAAAAGGAATAAAATATAATTAATCTCTAAAAAGAGCCGCCGCATTTTTATGCGGCGGCTTTAATAAGGGAAAATTTACCTAAAGGCGGAGTAAGCCTTCCAAAGGACGGAAAATAAAACTATGGATTTTGAAAAAGCATTGGAAATTGTTTTGGAAACAAAAAATATAATTATGGATAAAGAGTCAGCCCATAACATAACCGTTAAGGGCGAGGCGGACTATGTAACTCAGACGGATTTTAAAGTGCAGTCGTTTCTTATGGAGAAGCTTTCAGAGGCTTATCCTGAGGCTGGATTTCTTGCTGAGGAAAAGGAGAACGATTATAAAGGCGGAACACCTATTTGGATTATCGACCCAATTGACGGTACAACCAATTTAATTCACGGTTGTAATATGAGCGCAGTTTCACTTGCCTACTATGACGGAAAAGAAACCATTTTTGGAGCGGTATATAATCCATTTACAGGGGAACTTTTCCGTGCCGAGAAAGGAAAGGGAGCCTTTTTAGGTGATAATCCCATTCACTGTACAGGTACAGATAAACTGAATCGCTGCCTTGTATGCGTTGGAACATCTCCCTACTATAAGGATGAGGCTGAGGGCAATTTCAGACTTTTTCAGAAAATATTTCTCACCTGTGAGGATATAAGGCGTACAGGCTCAGCGGCTCTTGACCACTGCTATGTTGCCGCAGGTCGTTTTGATGTATACTTTGAGCGTCACTTAAAACCATGGGATTATGCCGCCGGAAAGCTTATTCTTGAAGAAGCGGGAGGAAAAGTCACCGGCTGGCAGGGTGAGGAAGCCAATCCCACAAAAATATGGGATATAGTCGCCACAAACGGAAAAGTCCATGAAGCTTTTCTCGAGCTGATAAAGTAAACTGAGCCTGTACTTAATACATTTTGATTGAGAATATCATAAACAACAGCGCCTGCGGAAAGAAAAAATTCCGCAGGCGTTTTGCTATTTTCTGTTCAGATGTTCGCTTTCGCTTAGCTTTTCAATATATTGTTTCGGTGTCATTTTAAACTCGTCAAAAAAAGCTCTGTAAAAAGTTCGCGGGGACTGAAATCCCGCTTCCTGAGCTGCCGTTTCAAGATTGGACGGATGATTTTCTATATAATTTTGTAAAAATCGGCTTATCCTGACCCTGTTCAAATAGCTGTTGAAGTTTTGGTTGCACTGGGTGTTTATAATTTTGCTTACTGTACAGCGATTGGTGCAGCAGGCGGAGGCAACTGAATCGAGAGTCAGGGGCGATGACGCATTTTCGGTTATATAGTCGATTATTTTATCTGAAAGATTGTTTCTCTCTGTGGGAGCCTTTAAAGATATTGCATCCATGACTATATTTTCTATCATTTCAAAATAGAGCATTCTGTTTTTTGGGGACATATCCTTAAAGGTTTTGTAAAGGGAAACTATTTCTCCCCATTCGTTGCCGTCTGCGTGACAGATAACGCTTTCTCTGAGCCTATTTGCAATACGCTCCGATACAATATCGGGAAAAATTGGCGATACAAATCTGTTTGAAAGCTTCTTTTTTGATTCAAAGGTATGCAGTTCAAAAGGCTTAATTATTACAAAGTCTCCCGTTGACATGGGATAACGGTTTTCCCCCAGTGTTACGAAAAGATCCCCCTTTACTGAGAACATAATCTCTATCTGGCGGTGCATATGAAGAAAATTTCCTCCGCCTCCGAGATTTGAAAAGTAGTTGCAGGTTCCGTTTGTCAAAATATCCGTTTCGTCGTAGTACTTTTTCTTATCCATAGGGCGATTGTATCAGAGAAAAAAGGCTCTGTCAACAACGTATATACCTTTTGACAGTACGATTTTACCATTTGCCATAGAGGATTTTGAAGATAAAAAGTATAATCTGCATATAAAATCCAGTGTGGAGGTAGAAAATATGAAAATCGGATTAATGTTCAGCAATATAAGAGGATCTGTAAGCAAAGCTCTTGAATTTTGCAATAATATCGGCCTTGACGGAGTTCAGATAGGTATTTCTTACGGAAGATACAATGTTGAAAAGCCAAATGAAAGAAGCTACCAGAAGCTCGAAAAGCTGCTTATTAAAAATGATCTTGAAATCAGCGCATACTGTGGAGAATTAGGCGGACATGGATTTATGATAGCAAAGGATAACCCCGGTCAGGTTGCAAAGTGCAAAAAGATGATAGACTTTGCAGTTGATAAGGGAGTTAAAATCATATCAACTCATATCGGCGTAATCCCCGAGGATAAAAACTGCGAAGTCTATAAGGCTATGCAGTCTGCAATGCGTGAGGTTGGTATCTATGCCAAGGAGAGAGGCAGAGTTTTAGCCATTGAAACAGGTCCCGAAAAAGCGGCAACTCTTAAAGAGTTTATAGATGGTCTTGACGGCGGTATCGGTGTAAACCTTGACCCTGCAAACTTCACAATGTGTGCAAGACAGGACCCTGTTGAAGCTGTATATATGCTGGGCGACTATATTGTACATACCCATGCAAAGGATGGAAGAAACCTTGAGCCTGTTGATACAAGATTTGTCTACGGCTTTGTAAACGAAGAGGATAAAAAGGGACTCACAGCACCTAAAGGCAGAGTATATGAGGAAACACCTCTCGGTAAAGGCGATGTGGACTGGGATAAATATCTCAAAGCTCTTCGTGATATCGGCTTTGACGGATATCTCACAATTGAACGTGAATACGGCAGCCGCAGCACAAAGGATGATATTAAGGCAGGAGCACAGTTCCTGAGAGAAAAAATATATAAAAAGGATAAGGTAAATCTTGCGGTAGTGGGCTGCGGAAGCATTGCCAATGCAGCGCATTTTCCGAACATTATCCGCAATAAGAACATCAACGTAAAATACACCTGCGACCTTATAGAGGAGAGAGCAAAAAAGGCAAAGTCAAAGCTCAAAGCTGAAAAAGCGGTACTCGATTATAAGGAAATTTTAAAGGATAAGGACGTTGACGCAGTTCTCGTTTGCACACATACCGATTATCATACAATTGTAGCCGTTGACGCAATGAAAGCAGGTAAGGACGTTCTTTCAGAAAAGCCTGTTGCAATGAATTATGAGGATGCACAGAAGATGCTGGACGTGTCAAAGGAAACCGGCAGACTTTTGAATATTGCTGTGTGCATGAGATACAACACAGCAGTAAACCGCATTAAGTCATATATTGAAGGCGGCAAGCTCGGCAACATCTATCATGTTGTATGCAGCTTCAGAGGTTTCCGTATGATTCCCGGTATCGGCGGCGACTTTACCACAAAGGCAAAATCCGGCGGAGGAGTGCTTCTTGACTGGGGCGTACACTATCTTGATTTGATTCTTTACATCCTTGGTAATCCTGCAATTAAGACCGTAACCGGTGACTGCTACGCAATGCTTGGAAGAGATATTTCAAAGTACAATACAGGCGGATTCAGATGGGGAGATGCTCCAAAGAATGACGGCATTAACGACGTTGAAGAGTATGTAACAGGCCACATCAGAACCGACAGGGATATCACTGTCAGCTTTAACGGAGCCTGGGCACAGAATATAAACGAGGACGAAATGTATATTGATTTCCTCGGTGATAAGGGTGGCATAAGATATTATTACTGCAAGGATTTCGTCTATTTCGGTGACGACGGAAAGAAACTTTTCAAAGAAAATCCGAAGTTTGAACAGTGCGATATGTACAGGGGAGAGCTCCTCGATTTTGTAAGCGCAGTAAGAAGCGGCAGTAATGCAGCAAGCCGCAACAAGATTGAAAATCTCATGCCTACTGCCTTGCTTCTTGACAGCATTTATAAATCGGATGCAGAGAAGAGAGAGATAAGCTTTGAGTAAGGAAAAGGCAGTTATGGGAGTTATAGGGTGCGGGAAAAAGGCCTGCTCAGCTCATATTCCCGCCCTCGTAAAGCTCGAAAATGTAGATCTCAGGTACCTTTCGGATATAAACGAAGAAAGACTCAGGGAGCTTAAAGAAAAATATCCCCAGTGCGAAACCTTTACCGATTACCGTGATCTTCTTTCCTGCGGTGAACTTGACGGAGTTGTAATCTGTACCCATACAAATCTCCACTGTAAAATTGCTAAGGAATTTCTTCTAAAAGGCATTGATGTGTTTACTGAAAAGCCCGTTGCAATGAATTATACCGAAGCTTTTGAAACGGCAGAAATTGCCCGGGAAAAGGGCAGAGTTTTTGATGCCGGAGTGTGTCTGCGGTTTGCGAGTTCTCTCGAAAAAGTCCGCAATATTATTCAGTGGGGAGAAATAGGGAATGTCTATCACGTTTCCTGCTGTTTCAGGTTTTCGAAAAGTATACCGGGAGCGGGCAGTGATTATACCAAGAAATCAAAATCCGGCGGCGGAGTGCTCATAGATTTAGGTGTGCACAATTTTGATGCCATAGACTACTGCCTCGGCGGCGTTAATTGGAAATCCGCTTCGGGTAAATGTATTTCGTCTCCCCTCATGGCTTCAGGTGAAAACAGTAAGGCCGGGTATGTAATGGAGAGCGAAATAAAGTCAGATGTAGAGGATTATGCTTTCGGTACAGCTCAGAGCGAGAGTGGAATAACCCTTTCCTTTGAAGGAGCATGGGCGCAGAATATAGGAGAAGAAGAAAAGTACATTGACTTTTTAGGGGATAAAGGAGCGGTACGCTTTAATTATTACCGTGGCTATACTTTTTGGGGCAAGGGCGGAGAAAAGCTCGGAGAATGTGAAAACTGCTATGACGGCAAGATGTATGAAAATGAGCTCAGAAGCTTTGCCGATGATATTCTTAAAAGACGTTTTGAGAGCAGAAACGCAGTAAAAAATGTTCTGAGCAGTGCAAAGCTCATTGATATGATTTATGCTTCATCTGATGATAAATAAATCCCTTATACGGTTTTATTAAATCAAAACACCTCACTTTTCGTATAATGAAAGGGGAGGTGTTTTTGTTGAATTCCTGTGAACTTACGGCGGGAGTAACAGCTCTTGCCAACTGTATAGCAAAGAATTTAAGCGATGAAGAGCTTTCGCTTGTTTCGGCGTTGTTTGTCAGTTTGGGAGATACTCTCGCTTTAATTGCCGCTCACCGTAACCGCTGTAATGAAATAAATCAGTGCAAATAAACTAATATGCTCAGCAGTGGGCAGTATGGAGGCGCCGGATAAAGAAAAGTTAAAAGTAAGCTTTGATATATTTGTAAAAAAATAACCGGCATTTTATTATGCCGGTTAAACTTTCAGCAGCGGAACTGTGAAGTATAGTTTAAATATTCTTCTTTTCTTATTTCATAAGCTTTGTAAACTGAATCCTTATAAGCTATTTCCACATTCTGGTTCAGAAGTTTAAGCAGATATTCCGTAAAGGGCGGATTATAAACCAGCAGCGGACCTATCAGATAAGTGCCGAAGAAATTGCGGTATTTAATTCCTTCAAATTTATCGTCATTATTAAGACCGTATCCGTTTACAACGCTGATAAATGGATGACTGTTATTGTAGGAAGAACCAAACTGGCTTTTGAAGCCGACCATATACATATCTTCAAATTTGCCGATGAAGCAGGAGTTGTGGTGCTTTGAAAAATTCCTTTTAGCCGTTGTTTCAAAAATTCCCAGAGCTTCGGTGTCGTCAATTTTGCTGCCGAATATCTCAAGGGCGTTGCCTGTAATCAGAAAGACAACATCGTTTTCGATGAGCTCTTTGATTTTCTCCCTGTAAGGCATTAATTTTTTTATAATGACCTCCTGGAATCTCTCCATCATGGGTCCCATATAAATCAAATCAATCTTCTCATCGGCGAATTTAGGTCTGTCATTTAATCCGGTATAATAAACTGTCAAATCGGGAATAGTTTGCTCCAAATATTTAATATTGAATAAATCGCCGTACAAATTAGCTGCTTCCGAATATAATACTTCTATTTTCATTTTGTAACTTCCTTTATTTTAGCAATTATTTCGTTAGCTTTATTGTTCAAATAAATATCGTGAACTATAACGATTTTATCCTCGCCGCTTAAATCGAGATATTTGTATGCCTCAGCTTCTACAGTGCTTACAAATATTTTGCTCTCGTCTATTCCCGCAAGCAAAGCTCTCACTTTATAGTCATAGGCTCTGAATCCGCAGACTACGACTTTCTTGACATCATCGCCGTTTAAAGCTTCAAAATCGCTGTCGTAAAGCCAGCTCACCACTTCCGAATGATTTGCGGCTTTATTGTCATAAACGTCATCCAGAATAATAATTACTTCTTTTGTTCCCTTTAAATTTTTAACGTAGTCCAGTGCACGGGAAACGGCAATGGGGTTTTGTCCCTTAGCCATCTGGCTTATAATCTCAATATTTTTGACAGTTGTTTTATTGTATCTTGTCTTAACTACTTCCAGAGTCTGGAGGCATTTGTTAATATCCTTAACTCCAATTTCGCTTAAAACGGAAATTGCAAGCAGCTCGTTGTAAATATTGAACAGGCCTTCGTTGACCAGCATATATTTCTCGCCGTTTATTGTAATCTGATTGTTCTCATAATCGATATCAGTCAGGCGATATTTAGGTTCGGGATTTGTATAGCCGCAATTGGGACATTTTGCTTTGCCGAGATGATGGTAGTGGAAATATTCAAATTCAAGGGGAGTATAGCATTTGGGGCATACTCTTATATCCTGAACAAGGGACTGGTTTGTCTCGGAGTCGGTTGGGAGTCTGTCTATACCGAAATAAATCTTTTTGTTGTTTTTTCCAAGCTGTGAGCTGATTAAGTCGTCTGCGTTTAAAAACAGAGTGGTATCTTCGGGCAAACCTTCTTCTATTTTGCTGAATACATAATCGGTGTGAGCGTTTCGCTTCATAGTGTCTAAGAAGAGGTTTGTTACTACTGTATAAGTAGGATGTAAAAACGGAAGGATTTCCTTGCTGCTTAATTCGTCAAATTCTATTACTGCAACATCCACTTTGGATTTGTTGAAAATGCTCACGCCCTTCATAAGCGCCTTGGAAACACCGGCGGGATAATTTGCGCCTTCCCTGTTGCTGGTTACTTTGTATCCGCTTTTTTCAAGAATATCAACTAAAAAGTTGCAGGTTGTTGTTTTTCCGTTTGTTCCGGTAACGGCAATGACGATGGGAGGCTTTTTAACGTGCTGTATAAAGTCTATATCTATTTTTCTTGCCAGTATACCTGATTTGTCAGTTGTTGCACGTCTTCTGGTCAGGAAATAATATAATTTGCTCAGCCACAAACTTATAAAAAACATAAGATCACCTTATTTATCTAAAACTTTTTTGAATATGGGTAAAACGCCGATTCCGTCAGTTCTGTGAGGAGGAAGCTGATACAGAACGTGGCCGGGGAAGTCGTTTCCTTCAACAAGGCAGGGGCCTTTAGTGGATAATGCAACGTCCCAGCCCACATAGGAAACCTGAGGTACTATTTTTGAAACCTCTGCAATGAGCTCTTTGATTTCATCAAAGTAGGGAACTTCAAATCCTACAATATCGGTTTGAGTAGTGGGATGCTTATAAAATACGTTGCCGACTTTATCCGTTGCGGGATAGTCAATTTTATGGGTCTCTATGTTGATGGGAGCAACCATGCCGCCGCCGCAGAAGTTGTCAACAATCTTGTTGTTTCCTATTCTCAAATAAGCTAAAATTATTTTGCTCTCCGGTCCCAGGGTGATAACTCTTATTGTGTTAACGCTGGTGGCGTTGAGCTTATTGAGTTCGGGAATCTGTTCGATTACCTCTTCAACAAGTAAAAGATTCTCCTTCATCAAATACGCATATGTGTTTTCATCGGGAGTGATCTTGGTTACGCCGCGGCCATGAATTCCGTCAATGGGTTTTGCGATGATTTCCTTTTTGTCTTTGATGAATTCATTGAATGCATCTTCGTTTTTACCGTCAAGTATCAGCCAGTCTCTTTTGAGATATTTATCAAACAGTGTGTTGAATTCGCTTTTGTTGATGAAATAATGTCTGTAATTCGGGTCATTGCATATTTTTACATAATGGTTGCTTATGCCTCTTGTTACGATGGTAGCTCTCTGTTTGGCGTTTAAATCATACATTTCAAACAGCTCATAATCCAGATATCCGGCCTGATATTTTATGCCGCAGTGAATAATGTCAAAAAATAAAACGATTTTGGATTTACCGGTTTTTTCGTGAATACGGTCGATTACATCGAAAAAACCTTTATAGTCCATTTTTGCAATTCTTTTACTTAAAAAAGTAAGTTTTTCAAGCATTAAAGTCACATCCTTAATTTAATCATTATTATGCAATAATAATTTTCAAGCTTAATTATACGACAAAGGAAAATCAAATGGAATATTTAATCAGGATTTATATGTTATATTTAAAAAACTTTATCTGATGAAGCAGGAAAATAACAAATAAACAGTGATAGTATCTGTATGGCTGCAGCAATCGATACCATGAGCTTTCGTGTTATAATGTGTATTAAATTGACATAAGCTTAACTCAAGGTGACAAAAGATAAAAATTGCGGCAAAGCAATCCGCTTGCCGCAGCAACTTTCAGCCGACAAAATATAATGGTTAACGCATATAATTTGCAAAAAGCAGCGTTTTGTCTTGAATATTTTAGTTAAAGTCTGTGCTGCAAGATAATCCTTTTTGCGAATAATGATTTTTATGCGTTTGAGAAAAATTTAAACATTTATAAAATAAAAGTAAATATGTTAACAACAGTGGATTTTGTGTAATTTTATTATTCACAGTATATAAATCTGTCCAAAAATTTTATACAATTATACATAGCAGACTATGATTTGTCAAGGTGCGGGAAGAACTGGAGATGGTAGATTGCGATGGGATTAAATCGTTTCAGAAACTGCCGGTACAATGAAAATCAGCGCTTACTTTAATGTTAAAATTTCCTTGAAAGGCAATGCTGATTGGAGTATAATAATATCCGTTCAATAAAACGGAGACATAGCTCAGCTGGTTAGAGCGCTGCATTCACATTGCAGAGGTCGTGGGTTCGAGTCCCTCTGTCTCTACCACCAGGCTGAGCCTGGACGCAATTCACGTTCCGGGCTTGGCTTTTTTATTTTTCCTTTTCGCTCGTGTTTATAGCAGGTATCTATTTTGTAAACACTTCTCATAATATAAGGCCTGGAGACAATTTGTGCTCCGGGCTTTTTGTTTGTTATGGTTTAGTCCTGTGCTCGGGACAGTTTACTTTACTTCGTTTTTTAAAGTCTGATCCATATGAATTGGACTTTTTGCTGTTTTGATACCTTTGAATTTATATTTTTATACAATTGATAGTTTTAGATACCTGTGTTATTATGAATTAAAATCTTGTGCCGAAGGGTGAGTGATTTGAATACATCGGTATATATCATGCTGTTTATAGTGATTTTTATAATTATATATTCCGGTCAGCGTGATGAGAAAATTATTGCAAAGCAAATTAAAAAAATGAGGAACAAAGAGGAGAGGGCAGCAATGACAGAACTTGCAAAGAGATTTATCGGTAAGGAATGTGTAATTTCCACATTTAATTCACAGGTTGTGGGAGTTATAAAAGAGGTAACAGATGGAGCTGTGCTTATTGAAAATAACGAAAATCCTGAAATTATAAATATAGATTACATTGTCAAAATAAAGGAATATCCGAGAAATAAAAACGGAAAGAAAAAACTTATTGTGGGCTGAATTTGTAATTAGTCTGAAATAGTTGAGGGGATGAACTATGCTGAAACTTGTAAAACTTGAACGCAAATATTATCCGTTACTTGTTGATATGATGGATGAATGGACTAAGTCCGGCGAAAGAATAATCCCCTATGCTATAAGAAAAAATGATTATAAAGATTATGACAGTTATTTGGAGGGTTTAGATAATCCAGGCTCCGACAGGTTGGTTCCCGATTCCACCTATTTCTGTTTAGACGAAGAGAGAAATATTTTTGTAGGAGCTGTAAATATACGGCATTACTTAAACGAAAGCCTGCTTTTTGACGGCGGACATATCGGCGACGGAGTACGACCATCTGAGAGAGGAAAAGGAATAGGAACCAAGATGATCGCTTTGGCTTTGGAAAAGTGCAAAGGCCTAGGCATTGATAAAGTGCTTATGGTGTGTAACAAATCCAATATCGCTTCTGCAAAAACCATAATTAATAACGGCGGAGTTTTGGAAAACGAGATTAATGTAAACGGGGTCATTGACCAAAGATATTGGATTAAATTGTGAATACTTGTATTTAATGATAGTAAAAATGGAAGCGGTACACTTCCCTTTTTCTGTTAAAATATTGAACCCGTCTTTCATAACGAAAGACGGGTTCTTAAATTTAATAGATTTTACTGGTAATAACTTTACTTTTCGGCTTTTTCCGTACTTTCCGTCACGGGTTTAGACTCTTCTTCCACATCGCAGGGACGTTTCCAAAGATGAATTGTGCCCTTATCGTTCAAAACTTTGAGCATTGTAATTGCAAGGGGCAGCAGGAACAGTCCCACAAAGCCGAACAGCTTAAGTCCGAAGAACATAGCTATAATTGTAATAAACGGCGGGAGACCAAGCTGCATTGCAACGAGTTTCGGCTCTATGATCTGCCTTATTACAGTAATAACTCCATATATAATGAGAAGTCCTATTCCCATTCCTATGTCGCCCATAATGAAGGAATAAACTGCCCAGGGGAGAACAACAGTACCTGTGCCGAGTACCGGTACAATATCCACAACGCAGGTAACGAAGGAGATAACGAAAATATAAGAGCTTTCGTAAACGCCTATAATTTTCAGTATATTAAGGCCGATAAACATCTCTGAGAATGTTATGAGCATGATGAGAAGATAGGCTTTGACTATTTTCTTTAAGGAAGAAAATACAGTGTTTTTGGCGTCTCTCATCACGTGCTTCTTCTCAGGAGGAAGCTGACGCTTAATGAAGCCTGAAATTCTCGGGAAATCGGCAGTCATAAAGCAGCAGGCAATTATTGCAATCAAAATTGAAACCAAAGCGGACGGAATCTGCTTTGCTGTATTCCAAACACCCATCAATGGTGCCTTTAACATCGAAAAGTCAATTGAAGGAAGGTCGGGTGATGCAAGGTTTTGTCCGCCTGTACCGGAAAGAGTAGCGGAAATAGAAGCGAATGTATCCATAATTTTCTTTTCTATTCCGTCTGGCAGGAATGCAATTGCATCAGCAAGGCTTATTTCAAACTGCTCAAGAAATTGAGGAAGATTGTCGAGGATGTTTTTCACATAATCAAAAAATCCCATAAATTCCGAAATGATTTTTGCTATAATCAGTGAAATGGGACCGAGAAAAGCGAGAAGTAATAATATAACCATTATTACACTGGCAAGACCTCTTTTAATTGGGGTTTTTCTCGTAATAAAGTTTACCGGGCGCTGCAGCAGCATTGCAACAGCAAAAGCGGCCAAAAACGGAAAAGTAATCCAAAATGCATAGTGCATAAAAAGATAAAAAAGTACAATTATTACGGCGAAGTAAAAGAAATTAATCAAAAACGCACGCCGTTTTAAAATGGTGGCCGGTTTTGACAAAATATTTCACACTCCTTTTTGTTGTTGGCAAAGCGAGGATATAAGTATTTTATACCATAATTTGTTATAATACAACCGAGAAATCAACATTTTAACAAAAATGAAAATCGGGGTTTATTCTGATAAAGGTTTATGGTAAAATAAACTGAATATATTTTAGCGATTTACAGGACTGCTATAATTTCTTGAAAAACGCCTGTGGCAGATTGGAAGATGAATAAGATGAAAGTTGCAGTAATGGGATACGGTGTAGTCGGTTCCGGAGTTGTTGAGGTTTTACAGACCAACAATAAGGAAATCGTAAAAAGAAGCGGACAGGAATCTGTAGATATTAAATACATTCTTGATCTGCGTGATTTTCCCGGCGATCCCAATGAAGATAAATTTATCAAGGATTTCTCCTTGATAGAAAATGATAAAGAAATTTCCGTTGTTGTTGAAACAATGGGAGGACTTAAGCCGGCTTTTGATTTTGTTATGGCCTGCCTTAAATCCGGTAAAAGCGTTGTAACCTCCAATAAAGAGCTTGTGGCTGCAAAGGGATATGAGCTTCTTGAGGCAGCTAAGGAAAATAACGTAAACTTCCTGTTTGAAGCCAGCGTAGGCGGCGGTATACCGGTTATCAGACCCATGAGCCAGTGCCTTGCAGCTAATAAAATAGAGGCTGTAGCCGGTATTCTTAACGGTACTACAAACTTTATCCTTACTAAGATGGTAGACGATAACATGGATTTTGCCGAGGCTCTCAAACTTGCCCAGGAAAACGGATATGCCGAGAGAAATCCCGCAGCGGATGTTGAGGGAATGGATGCCTGCAGAAAGATCTGCATTCTGGCTTCTCTTGCCTATGAGCACCATGTTTATCCCGATGGAATCTACACTGAGGGAATTACCAATGTAACCCTCGAAGATGTAGCTTATGCTGAAAACTGGGGCGGAGTTATAAAGCTTATAGGTGCAACTGAGCCTGTTGAAGACGGCGATAAAATAGCCGTTTATGTAAGACCTTGCTTTGTTTCTTCTCACAGCCAGCTTGCAAATGTAAACGATGTTTTCAATGCTGTGCTTGTCAGAGGCGACGCTCTGGGTGATTCGGTATTCTACGGCAAGGGAGCGGGCAAGCTTCCCACAGCCAGTGCAGTGGTTGCAGACGTAATCGACTGTGCAAGACATCTTGAAAAGAGAAAGCTTTTCGGCTGGGGACCGGCTAAGGAAAACTTTGTTGCAGATACAATGGAACTTCCGATTTCAGCTTATATACGCTTTACCTCTTCCGATGCACAGGGAGCTAAGGATGCTCTTACTGAAAAGTTCGGCGGAGTTCAGGAGCTTAAAAGAGAAAATCAGCCGGAGAACGAAAAAGCATTTGTTGTTTGTGCAGGCAGTGAAAAGTCTCTCAGAGAAGAGCTTGAGAGCCTGAGCAATAAAGGCGATTTCAAACTCCTTTCACTTATGAAAATAGCGGATTTTTAATTTTAATCATACCATGATAGTAAACACCTATAAATAAATCAGGAGGAAACTTATGGGACTTATAGTACAGAAATTCGGCGGAAGCTCTGTAGCCAACGCTGAGAGAGTTATGAATGTTGCCCGCATAGTAACAGAAACCTATCACAGCGGAAATGATGTTGTTGTAGTAGTTTCAGCACAGGGCGACACCACAGATGATTTGATTGCCAAGGCTGCTGAGATTAATCCGAAAGCTTCAAAGCGTGAGATGGATATGCTTCTTACAGCAGGTGAGCAGATGTCAATTTCACTTCTTGCTATGGCTATTGAGTCGCTGGGCTATCCGGTAATTTCTCTTCTCGGCTGGCAGGCAGGCTTCAACACAAATTCCGCTTACGGTATGGCACGAATCAAGTCTATTAAAACAGACAGACTCCGTGCAGAGCTTGATAAGCGCAATATAGTTGTTGTAGCAGGCTTCCAGGGACTTAATAAGTACGATGATCTTACAACTCTCGGAAGAGGCGGTTCCGATACCAGCGCAGTTGCAATTGCAAGCGCACTTCACGCTGACCGCTGCCAGATTTTTACCGACGTTGAAGGCGTTTACACCGCTGACCCGAGAAAGGTTCCCGGTGCAAGAAAGCTCAAGGAAATCACATATGATGAGATGCTCGAGCTTGCAACGCTTGGCGCACAGGTTCTCAACAACCGTTCCGTAGAGATGGCAAAGAAATATAATGTAGAAATCGAGGTACTTTCAAGCCTTAAAAGAGTACCCGGCACAATAGTTAAGGAGGTAGCAAACGTGGAAAAAATGCTTGTAAGAGGTGTCACAAAGGACACAGACGTAGCCCGTATTTCAGTTGTAGGAGTTCCGGATGTTCCCGGTATTGCCTTTAAGCTTTTCGCAAAGCTTGCGGCTAAGGGAGTAAACGTTGATATAATTCTTCAGTCCGTAGGCCGTGACGGTACAAAGGACATCACTTTCACTGTAAGCGAGGGCAACGGACCTCTTGCAGTT
This sequence comes from uncultured Oscillospiraceae bacterium, assembly GCA_949289045.1. Taxonomy (GTDB): domain Bacteria; phylum Bacillota; class Clostridia; order Oscillospirales; family Acutalibacteraceae; genus UMGS263. Next base: position 86,406 of record CASEMN010000006.1, on the reverse strand, counting down.
GAGCTTGTAAAAGAGGTTGTGGATCTTCCCGACGAGAAGATTGTATGCGATACACAGGTCGCAAAGATTTCCGTAGTCGGTGCAGGTATGGAAACTCATCCCGGTACTGCTTCCAAGATGTTCGAGGCTCTTTACGAAATTAACGTAAATATCCAGATGATCGCAACAAGCGAAATCAAGATTTCCGTTCTTATCGACGAGAAGGATGCTGACAGAGCAGTTACAGCTGTTCACAATAAGTTCCTCCCCGAAGAATAATTTATTCATTTAATAAATCGAGGCGATGCGTAATGCATCGCCTTTATTTTATATAAGTTTTTCTGTGTAAATATGTAAAAATTGTGTGTGCACAAAAATGCATTAATAAATTAGAGAAATTTTAATTGGGAAATTGCATTAAAGTTATCGCTTGCATTAGTGATAACTGCACAAATTTTGTTTTATAATTAGCAAAATTTGTATAGTTGTTGACCTAACAATTATTTTGTAATAGAATTAAACAAAGTGATTTTTTTGGAGGAGATGGATTTGGCGAAATTTAAGGAAGTTGCATCAAGTGTTATAAAAGATGTAACCGGCCATTGGAGCACGCCCGCAAAGGGTAATTATGTTTCCTATAAGGAAATTGTAAATTTGGGTATCGGAGGCATGGGTCAGCAGCTGATAACTTTGATTACAGGCTGTCTTGCTCTTTCAGCCGGAAATACTCTTTTGGGAGCTACTCTCGGCATTAAGCCTTTACATCTTCAGTATATGGCGACTGTGCAGACTGTTTTCAATCTTATCTTTTATGTTATAAGAGGCAGAATTGTTGACAATACCAGAACAAAATACGGCAGATTCCGTCCGTATATTGCAATTATGGGATTCCCTCTTGTAATACTTTCAACTATATTCATGTTCCTGCCCTTTGAAACCATGTCGTATAATTCCCTTTTGGCTGTTACGTTTTGTTTTGCCATAACGGTAAGTATGGTACAGCCTTTCTATACGGATACATACGGTGAAATGCAGACTGTTATCAGCCCTGACAGTAAGGAGCGTACTAAAATCATAACTATCAACGCCCTTGTTTATTCAGCGGCTCCGACCATTACAGGTCTGCTTATTCCCATCCTTGTAAATTTCACCGGCGGATATACAAATATTGCGACATACCGTTATATATATGTTCCTACAGCTCTTCTCGGTTTGGGACTTAACTTCTTTACGGCTTTCGGATGTAAGGAGAGAGTTGTCGCTTCAAAAAGCTATGTTCAGCGTGTAGGCGTTATTGAAGGATGTCTTCAGATTTATAGAAACAAGCACTGGTGGCTCAGAACTATAGCCGGTATTATCGGATTCCTTGAGGGTGCCAGCGGTGTAATCTTTATGTGGATTTACATTTACGGCGTACAGAATACAACACAGTATGGATTGCTCAGCACTGTGCTCGGTTCGGCTTCCGGAATAGGAATGGCAATAACCCCGTGGGTTCTTGGAAAACTCGGCAATAAAAAGCTGCTTATTTTCCACAACTCCATGAATATCCTGTTCCTTACAGCCATGACTTTTACCTTTAAAATCCCGCTGCTGCTGTTTGTGTTCATATACGGAAATGCGGTAATAAATTCCTTTGCCAACGTATACAACCAGGTTATGCACTCTGAGGTAAAGGATTATCAGCAGTATATTTCCGGTAAAAGAATGGACTTTATGTTCGGAGCGGCGGGACTTATCACCACACCGATCACTATTTGCACCGGATATGTAATTCCCTACGTTTACGAATATATGGGACTTACTGTTGACTACGATATCCTCTATGAACCTCAGGTAAGAAACACCCTGTTTTTAGTGCTCTGCTGCCTTTCAATTGTAGGTGCAGTGCTTAATCTCCTTCCCTTTGCTTTTTACAGTATGTCACGTGAAAAGCACCGCAATATAATTAAGGTTTTAGAGTACAGGGCTATGTTTGATGACTACGAAAACAAATGCCTTACTGAGGACAGAATAGCTCTCAACGTAGAGGGTATAAGGGAAACCTACGAATTTGTAAATGCTCCCGAACCTGATTTTGCCGCACTGCGTCAAAACGTTAAGAATGCCAAAGGCAAGCAGGCGAAGAATGAGGCAGCGAAAGCCCTTAAAGATGCCAAAGAGCTTATGGTGGAAAAGGAAGCTGCAACTATTCTCACTGATGAGCTTAACAAATTCAAGAATCCGGAAATGCTTCATCAGGTAAAGCTTGCTCAGGAGCTTCTTAATTACGGAATTGATAACCTTACCGGATTTACTAAGGATATGGTAAGAGAAGCAAAAGCTCAGCAAGCGTCTACAAAAGAAGAAAAGACAATGAAGAAATACGATATCCGCAGGGCTAAGAGTCTTGTAAAGATGTCAAAGAGAATTAAGAAGTATTATCCTGACGGAGTAGAAGTACCCGATGAGGATTTGGTAGAAAAGGCGTTCAATATGCCCAAGGATACCATCGAGCAGGATAAGGCACGTTCCCGTGCAGTTGAAAGAGCTGAAAAAATACTCCTTCGCTACGGCAAGGTTATGAAACCGTGGGTAGAGGCTCAGGAGCTTCTCAAGCAGGAGCGTATCAGCCGCACAATTCTTGACGATGTTATGAAAATGTACGACGAGGCTCAGTCCTTAAAGGCCGAACCGGCACAGGCATAAGGAGGTAACAGTATGAAAAAGAATATATTACGCAGTATATCCGCTGTTCTTTTATGTGCATTTATCCTTGGCTTTGCAGGCTGTGCCCAGCCTACTCCGGAGGAATTTGAAACTCAGTTTAAAACGGCAATTGAAAATTCTTTTAACGCTCCTTTCTTTTACTGGAAGGAAACCTATGTTAACGGAAATAATTCAAAATATACCTCTTGCAATGTCCTTACTGCACTCGACAACAAATATGAGCCCATACTTGATGAAAACGGCGATTACGCAGAGGTTTCAATTAATATAATGAAAACCGAAAATGAGAAAAGCGTATATCAGCTTTACTGCGGAAAATCAGCATCTTCTCAGGGCGGGGAAACAAAGGAAATGCTTTTTACAAAGGACATAAATCCCGAAACTGAGAAATCTGTAAATAAAGTAACTCCCATGACCGTAGAGGAGTATTTAAACCATAAGGACTTTGAACCATATACCCTTGAATCAAAGCTCAAGGAGGTATCGGGTCTTACAACAGCTGATATGGATTTGACAGCGGATAAATGCGGTATCGAAAAGAAAGGCAACGTCACAAAAATAAATTTTACTCTTACCGATGAGTATTTTGAAAGATACGAAAAGGAAACCGGCGAGAAGTCGATGTTTGAGGGCAGCAAAAGGGTCGAAATTGAAATGGCTTTTGAACGCATTTCTCATATTATCGTTTATTCGGAAGAAGCCATTGCCGGTACATCTCTCACCATTGAAAGCGAACCTTATAAACTTTTTATAGTCTATCTCGGACCGAAATTTTCAATTCCCTCCTATGACGAAAAGGATAAGGACGGAAATAGTGTATATGAATTTGTAGGTTAAAGTGAAAAACTGAATACGTAAAAAATAAAAGCTGCCTTTTTCAGACAGCTTTTATTTTACTTATAATCTTTGCAATAAATGTTTAGAATTGACATTTATATGTGCGTATGATATTATCTTTATATAAAATATAAAGATTTATAGTTATAAAACTATATAAAATGCTGTAAAGTTGCGGAACGGAAGGTGATTCCCATGGCACAGTAACTCTTTTGCATATTACTAATCAGATGTTAACTATGTTTAATCTATTTTTTTAGTATGTATAAGAAAGGGGTTACTGTGATGAAATTAAGAAAATTATTATCTTTTGTTTGCTGCTTGATTTTTATTTTTACCTTTGCGGTTTCAAATGTTTATGCTGCGGCTTCTACTGATGAAAAAGTAATAGATAATTATCTTACAGAAGCGGGTTTTCCTGATGATATTATAAAAATGATGCCTGCTGATTTGAAGAAGTCAGTGTTTGAAAGAAAAGAAATATATGAAAACAGCAATACAACATATGGAATATTGACCGATGAATATGCTGTCGAATATACTTTAGACAAAAATAATAATATTGTTATTGATAATGAAAATATTGAGGAATTAAACAAATTTTTATCTGACGAATCGGCTGTAAAACGAGTGGAATCTGATAATTTAAAGGCAGCTGAACTGCCAGTTTTATCTTTGCGAGAGGAATTACTAAAAAAAACTCACTCGGATGTTTTGTCGGAAGAAACAAGAAAAAGACTAATATTAAGAACAAATTGGAAGGCGACGTTAGGAGTTAATCACGTAAAAGTAGAGGACGGAAGAGTTACAAAACGATTTGTATATTGGTGGGCTTGGAGCCATAATCCTGTTTATAAGTTAGTTGATCAGGTAGCTGTGTCTTGGAGTGATAGCTTTACTTTACATATGGAGTCTGTGCATTGGACTTATATAATATCTTCATATGAGGATTCCGGAACAGTAAGCGGTACAGGTTGTGATACTTATCATGAAGATAAGGGAATGGCACAATCTATTGATATTTTATATGGATTTTTCAATGAAAATGGAGCGTATATTGATAGAATAGTAGGTCACGGCGGCGTAGTTTATGGCGATATAGAAAGAGATATTAAAGATGATTCGATATCTAGTATTTCTGCACGTTATTTTCATCAGATAATAAAATGGGATCCTACATTTACGTTTGGAGATGACGGTATTCAAATTCATCCTGAAGTTTGTTATGATAAATCGCCAGATTCGGGAGTAGATTTTTATTATTAAAATTATGCGAAAGGGGAGTTTAACATGGTTAAATCAATCAAATATCTGCTTTTTGGAATAGGAATAATCTTTCTCGGTTTTCTCAGTTGCATGCTCTTTAAAGGTGAAGGCGCTTACGGTATGGCAATTACAGGTTTTTATATTCCGGTTGCCTCAATGATAGTAGGATTGTTTTTTTTAATTAAAGGTCTTAAAACCGAAGGATAACAAAACAAACGCCGCCGCAGAAAATCTGCGGCGGCAAAACTTTTCGTGTTAAATATTTAAAGAACAAATGCCTGAGGATGTATTTAATGAGAAAACCTTAATCTCAGGCATCTTTGTTTATTTATTGCGGAAAGATAATGTGCGGCTTGAAAGCGGACTTGTCCGCAGCATCAAACGCTCTCTTCTTTAAGGTCGATTGTTATTGTGGGGTGGCTAAAGGTGAGCTTTGTATATTTTATTCCTGCTGCGGTAAGCATACGTTTTGAAGCTTTAACGTCAACGCTGTCGGCGTATTTGTCGGAAAGATAGATTATCTCCTTTATGCCGCACTGAATAATGGCTTTGGCGCACTCGTTGCAGGGGAAAAGGGGAACGTAAATTCTGCATCCCTCAAGAGAACCGCCGGGGTTATTTAGAATTGCGTTAAGTTCAGCGTGGCATACATAGGGATATTTTGTATCATATTTGTCTCCCGTTCTGTCCCAGGGGAATTCATCATCGCTGCATCCTATAGGGAAACCGTTATAGCCTACGGACATAATTTTATTTTTATCGTTTACAATGCAGGCTCCAACCTGTGTGTTGGGGTCCTTGCTGCGCATAGAAGCTAAAATTGCAACACCCATAAAATATTCGTCCCAGGAAATATAGTCCTGTCTTTTCATAATATTTATCGCCTCCGCTCTTTGTTTTACTTAAACTTTAACTGCATTTTATCACAGTAAAAAAGCTATTTCAATGACTGAAAAAAGGTTTATTTCTTGCGGAAAATAAAAAGTGCAAATTTTTACTGTTTTTTTTCAGGGATTGTGCTATAATGTCTTAAATATTACAATGGGTTACTTTGTGATAAAGCTTTGACCCGTTTGTACTTTGCCTTTTAGGCATCAACTACGCAATTCAGTTAAACCCGCAGAAAATTACGGGGATTCCTGATTTATATACAGCGCAGATTAATTCTTCTTGAGGTGATTTTAATGGGAATTTTAAAAAAGCTGTTCGGTGATTACTCCGCAAAAGAGGTTAAGCGCATAAATCCGCTTAAGGAAAAGGTTCTTGCCCTTGAGCCTACCTATGCTGCTTACACCGACGCAGAACTCAAGGCAATGACCCCTAAATTTAAGGAGCGTCTTGCCGCTGGTGAAACCCTTGACGATATTTTACCCGAAGCTTTCGCAGTTTGCCGTGAGGCATCATGGAGAGTTCTCGGAATGAAGCATTTCCCCGTACAGATAATCGGCGGAATTATTCTTCATCAGGGCAGAATTGCCGAAATGAAAACAGGTGAAGGTAAAACTCTTGTTGCAACCCTTCCCGCATACCTTAATGCTCTTTCGGGAAAAGGCGTACACATCGTTACTGTAAACGATTACCTTGCACGCCGTGACTCTGAGTGGATGGGAAAGCTTTACCGTTTCCTGGGTCTTGAAGTAGGTCTTATAGTTCACGGCCTTGACAATAAGCAGCGCCGTGCAGCTTATGCCGCCGATATCACATACGGTACAAATAACGAGATGGGCTTTGACTATCTTCGTGACAACATGGTTCCCTATAAAGAGGGAAAGGTTCAGAGAGGCCATTATTATGCTATCGTCGACGAGGTTGACTCAATCCTTATAGATGAGGCAAGAACACCTCTTATTATTTCAGGCCGCGGCGATCAGTCAACAGATCTTTACCGCCTTGCAAATGAGTTTGCAAAGAAACTTAAAATGGTAAAGGTTACAGAGATTGATACAAAGAAGGATGTTGAATCTGAGGTTGACGGCGATTACATCGTTGACGAAAAGGCAAAGACAGCCACTCTTACAAGAAGCGGTGTTGCAAAAGCGGAGCAGGCTTTCGGCGTTGAAAACCTTATGGACGCCGAAAACATGACCCTCCAGCATCATATTAATCAGGCCATTAAAGCTATCGGCGTAATGCACAGAGATATAGACTACGTTGTTAAAGATGGACAGGTTCTCATCGTTGACGAGTTCACCGGACGTATTATGCTTGGCAGACGCTATAACGAAGGTCTTCATCAGGCTATCGAAGCAAAAGAGGGCGTAAAGGTTGAGCATGAGTCAAAGACCCTTGCAACAATCACTTTCCAGAACTATTTCCGTCTTTATGATAAACTTGCCGGTATGACTGGTACAGCTATGACCGAAAGCGAAGAGTTCGGCGAAATCTATAAGCTTGACGTTGTGGAAATTCCCACAAACAAGCCCATGATAAGAAAGGACAACAACGACGTTGTCTATAAAACTGAAAAAGCAAAGTTTAATGCAGTTATAGATCAGATAGAACAGTGCCATGCAAAAGGACAGCCCGTTCTTGTAGGTACAATTTCAATTGAGAAATCAGAAGTCCTTTCCGCAATGCTCAAGCGTAAGGGAATAAAGCATGAAGTTCTCAACGCCAAGTACCATGAGAAGGAAGCTGAGATAATCGCTCAGGCAGGTAAGTTCGGTTCAGTTACCATCGCCACCAACATGGCAGGACGTGGTACCGATATTATGCTTGGCGGTAACTCTGAGTTCCTTGCAAAAGCTGAAATGCGCCGCATGGGAATCCCCGAAGAGCTTATTGTAGAGGCAACAGGCTTTGCCGATACAGATAATCAGGAAATCCTTGATGCAAGAAAGACTTTCGCTGACCTTGAAAAGAAATATAAGGACGAAATCGGCGAAGAGGCAGATAAGGTAAGAGAAGCCGGCGGACTTTTCATCATTGGTACAGAGCGTCACGAGTCAAGACGTATTGACAACCAGCTTCGTGGACGTGCCGGACGTCAGGGCGACCCCGGTGAAAGCAGATTTTTCCTGAGCCTTGAAGACGATCTCCTCAGACTGTTCGGCGGTGACCGTGTTACAAGGATAATGGATACAATTACAAGTGAAGAGGATATTCCCCTTGAGATCAAGGCTCTTACAAATATCATAGAGAGCGCTCAGAAGAAGATTGAGTCAAGAAACTTTGCAATACGTAAGAACGTTCTCCAGTATGACGACGTTATGAACCGTCAGCGTGAGCTTATCTACGACCAGAGAAACAAGGTTCTTGACGGAGAGAATCTCAAAGATTCCATTCTCCATATGCTCGATGAAACTGTTGCCGATGCTATCGACTTCTACTGTCCCAAAGCTCTTCCCAATGAGGAATGGAACCTTGAAGGTCTCAGAGAAAAGTTTGCAGGCTGGATAAAGAGCGATTATGACCTCAGCAATCACGAAACCTTTAACCGTGACGAGGCAGCAAAGGCTCTTATCGAAGAGGGACACAGAGCTTATGAAGCTCGTGAAGAAGAGCTCGGCGAAAAGATTATGCGTGATCTTGAACGCAAGATTCTTCTTTATAATGTTGACGTCAAGTGGATGGATCATATAGATGCCATGGATGAGCTTAAGAGAGGTATCGGCCTGAGAGCTTACGGTCAGCACAATCCTGTTGTTGAGTACCGCAGCGAAGGCTTCGATATGTTCGACGAGATGACACGTTCAATCAGAGAGGATACCGTAAAACTTCTCCTTACTGTAAGAGTTGCCAGCGAAGAGGATGTAAAGCGTGAGCAGGCTGCAAAGGTTACATCTGAAAGCGGAGCTTCAGACGGTTCAGAAAAGGGCAGAACCGTACGCAAAGGCAAAAAGATAGGCAGAAATGATCCATGCCCCTGCGGAAGCGGCAAGAAATATAAAAAGTGCTGCGGACGTGACGAATAAAAACAATATCAAAAACACCACCTCTGGATTTTTTAAGAATCCAAGGGTGGACTTGGTTTCTTACCTATATGTGACAAATATTACGGAAAGGTGAGTTTATGAAAAATAAAAAGCTCTCTAAAGTTTCTTTGACCGCAGCATTGTTGATTTTGATAGTATCAATTACGGTTGCTTTCTTTACATCCTGTGGAGATAATTCAAAATTATCAGAAACTGATTCAACATACGATGAAGTGCTGACAAGTGATTTTTCAGAAGAAAAAGTTACACAGACTGAGCTTGAGACTGAATCAGAAACAAAAACCGAAATAGAAACGGCTCAAGAATCCCCCACTAAAAAAGATTTGTACACGATTCCCGATGAGCCCTATTACGGCAAAGTACTAAAACCTGTTGAGTTTGATGAGGATAAATGGTATCTCACTTTTGTAAATAAAAACTATGTCCTGCCGGAAAATTATAAGCCGCAGCTTTCTCAAACACTTTTCGGTACATATTGTCAGCTGGATGCAAGGTGTGCGCCTTACTATATAGATATGTATAACGCTGCTTTGGAAGACGGCTGCAAACTTACTCCATTTTCCGGTTACAGAAGCATTTCTACTCAAAAGCGTAATTTTGAAAACGAAATGAAGCTTTATTTAAATAAAGGCTATACCTTTGACGAAGCTTATGATAAAGCGGCTACAAACATTCTGCCTCCGGGAACCAGTGAACATAATTTAGGTCTTGCAATGGATATAGTTAGCATAAACCATAACTTTGACCAGTCAAAAGAGTTCAAATGGCTTATGGAACACGGTGCGGAATACGGATTCATCCTTCGATATCCAGCCGATAAAACAGATATAACAATGGTTCAGTATGAGCCGTGGCACTGGCGATATGTTGGTAAGGAAGCGGCAATGGAAATTATGTCAAATGGAATTACCCTTGAAGAATATTTAGGTTTAGCTTAATAAAAGTGTTGACAACGCTTATAATGAGTGATAAAATACTATAGCACAACAAAGCAGAACAGCACCGTTCTCACCCTCGGGGCAAAGCTCGACGGGGGTCAATATTAAACAGGTTCTCCTTTTAGGGGATAGTTTCGTATTGCAGGCACGGGCGGTTTTCTGTCCGTGCTTTAATTATTACCAGAAAGGTTTTGGAGGTGCTTGACCATTAGCAACAAGGAAATGCAAATCAATGAAGAAATCCGTGACAAAGAGATCAGAGTTATAACCGATTCCGGTGAACAGCTGGGTATTATGTCGGCAAAAGAGGCTTTTAAAATTGCCGTTGAGAGAAATCTCGATCTCGTAAAAATTGCCCCTCAGGCGACGCCGCCGGTGTGCAAAATAATGGACTACGGCAAATATCGTTTCGAGCAGGCAAAGCGTGAAAAAGAAGCAAAAAAGAATCAGCGGGTAATTGAGATTAAGGAAATCAGACTTTCCCTCAACATTGACACGCATGACTTTGAAACAAAGGTCGGCCATGCTATGCGTTTTCTCGGTTCCGGCAATAAGGTAAAGGTTTCAATCCGTTTCAGAGGCAGAGAAATGGCTCATCCCGAAAGCGGACTTGATATTATGAAACGTTTTGCCGATGCCTGTGCTGAAAAGGGAACTGTTGAAAAGCCCGCAAAGCTTGAAGGTCGTTCAATGCTTATGTTCATTTCACCGAAGTCAACCAAGTAATTAGGGAGGAATTCTAATATGCCTAAGATTAAGACTCACAGCGGAGCTAAAAAGCGCTTTAAGCTTTCTAAGAACGGAAAGCCCATCAGAGCCCATGCCAATAAGTCACATATCCTTACTAAGAAGAACACAAAGCGTAAGAGAAATCTTCGCAAGACATCTGTTGCCGATACAACAAACGTAAGACAGATTAAGCGTCTTATCCCCTATAAATAAGGCGTAAGGTTCAATTAACAATAACGGAGGTACTTATAAATGGCTCGTATTAAAGGTGCGATGATGACTCGCAAAAGAAGAAATAAAGTATTAAGACTTGCAAAGGGCTACTACGGCTCAAAGAGCAAGCTTTTCAAGACAGCTAAGCAGGCTGTTATGAAGTCCGGCCAGTACGCTTACATTGGCCGTAAGCAGAAGAAGCGTGATTTCCGTCGTCTTTGGATCACAAGAATTTCTGCTGCTGCAAAGATGAACGGCATGAACTACTCAACCTTCATCAACGGACTCAAGAAGGCAGGCGTTACACTTAACCGCAAAATGCTTTCTGAAATCGCAATCAGCGATCCCGCTGCATTTACAGCTCTTGCTGAGCAGGCAAAGGCAGCTCTTAACTAATTAAAAAATTACGCTCGAGGCACACCCTCGGGCGTTCTTTTCTTTAAATTTAAGGATAGTTTCACTAAGGCGGTAATATAAATGCAGTATATCTCATCCCGTTCCAATGAAAAAGTAAAACAGCTTATTAAGCTCAGCGCATCGTCAAAGCAGCGCCGTGAGCAGGGACTTTTTGTCCTTGAGGGAGCTCGACTTTGCTTTGACGGGGCGATAAGCTCCGCAGAAATAGAAAGTGTATTTTTGACCAAAGATGCCCTTAAAAAGTATGAATCCTATGTTAAGACAATAGAAGAAAAGGCTAAGAATGTCTACGAGATTTCCGAAGAAGTAAGTCTTGCTCTTTCCGATACAAAATCACCTCAGGGAGTTTTCTGCCTTTGCAGGAAAAAAGCAAATAGCATTTCTGAATTTAACTATAACGGATGCTATATAGCCCTCGACAATCTTCAGGATCCGTCAAATTTGGGAGCTGTCGCAAGAACTGCGGAGGCTCTCGGAATAGACGGACTTATTGTAAGCGGCGGATGCGATATATACAGTCCCAAGGCTCAGCGTGCAGCAATGGGTGCACTTATAAGAATAAACGTAATTGAAATTTCTTCTCTTCCTGAGTTTATAACCGACTGCCGCAGTAAGGGAATGAAAACCTATGCTTCAACTCCTATGATTGATTCCGTTAAAATAGACGAGGCTGATTTTTCAGGAGGAGTCATCTGCGTTATAGGAAACGAGGGAGCAGGTGTCAGCGAAGAGGTTTTTGCTGTGTGCGATAAAAAAATTACAATTCCCATGGCAGGAAGAGCGGAATCCTTAAATGCTTCTGCGGCGGCTTCCATAATAATGTGGGAGCTTGTAAAGGGGAGAAAATAAGATGCATGAGGAACTTTATTGGATATGGATACAATGCGCTTTGGGAGCAGGTGCAAAGCTCAGTGAAATAATCAGTGCTTTCGGCAGCATGAGTCAGCTTTATGTGGCTACTCCCGAAGAACGCAGGGAAAGCGGAGTTCTTACAAGAAATCAGATAAAGAAAATAGAAACTACGCCCCTTGAAAAAGCGGCTGAAATTGAAATGATATGCCGTAAAAACGGCTGGCATATAGTTACCCCTGAAAGTGAAAATTACCCAAAAGCCTTTCGTGAGCTGGACGATTTTCCCGCAGCGCTCTATGTTGACGGGGATCCGTCTGTGCTTTCCTCTCCTGCTGCCGTAGGCATGGTTGGTACAAGAAGAGCTTCAAGCTATGCAATAGATATTGCCCACAGGCTCTCTGCGGAGCTTGCATCGGCAGGAATTACCGTTGTAAGCGGCGGAGCTTTGGGTGTTGACTCAGCCTGTCATAACGGCGCTATGATAGTAGAGGGCAAAACTGTGGCATTTATGGGCTGTGGTCTCGGAACAGATTATCTCAGGCAGAACGAACCTCTCAGAAGAGCTGTTTCACAGCACGGAGCCGTAGTTTCGGAGTTTCCTCCATTTTTTGCGGCTTCTTCAAGAACCTTTCCCGTGAGGAACAGGCTGATTTCCGGTATGAGCCGCTGTGTGATAGTAATAGAAGCCGGCGAAAAGAGCGGCTCCCTTATTACTGCACGTCTTGCAGCGGAGCAGGGAAGACTTGTCTATGCAGTACCCGGCGATGTGCTCAGTTCCAGCTATCTCGGAACCAATAAACTTATAGAGCAGGGAGCAAAGCCTCTCTTTACTGCCAATGAAATAATAAGCGTATATGAGATGTATTATCCTGAGCTTATAGTGAACGACGGGGAAGAAATTCCCATAAGCAAATGCCGTAAATTTATAGGAGCAGCAAATAAAATAGATAATAAGAACAACAACGGGTACTTGAATAATTTCGGAAAATCATATACTATAAAGGATAAAGCGGATTTTTCCCGGGATGCGTCAGAGGTTTTTAGTTCGGAAAACGAGGAGAAGGAAGAAGAATTTATTTCTGATGAAAAGCCTGAAGCGCCTGTTGGACTCAGCGATATAGGGCTAAAAGTGTACTCTGTTCTTGACAGGGACGGCAAATCCGCAGACGAAATAGCTGTGGAGCTTAATGAAAGCTTTACTGCTGTCATAACTGCTCTTACAGAACTGGAACTTTCCGGTGCGGCAGAGTGCATAAGCGGAAAACGCTATATATTTTCAATAAACAAATAAATGGGATGATCAGAATATGTCTAAACTTGTAATTGTTGAGTCGCCGGCAAAGGCGAAGAGTATAAAAAAATATCTTGGAAAAGGTTATGAAGTTACTGCGTCAATGGGTCATGTAAGGGATCTTCCCGCAGCAAGGCTCAGCGTTGATATAGAGAATGACTTTGCGCCTAAATATGCAATTATAAAGGGTAAAGAAAAGTTTGTAAAAGAGCTTAAAAAGACTGCATCGGAAAGCGATAAAGTTTATCTTGCAACGGACCCTGACCGTGAGGGAGAGGCAATTTCATGGCATCTTGCAACAATTCTGGGTCTTAACCCCGATGATGCCAACAGGGTTACATTTAATGAGATCACAAAAACAGGTGTAACAAACGGAATGGAGCATCCGAGAGCTATAGATATCGACCTTGTAAATGCACAGCAGGCAAGGCGTATACTTGACAGGCTTGTAGGTTATAAGCTCAGCCCCTTTGTTTCGCAAAAAATAAGAAGAGGACTTTCAGCCGGACGTGTTCAGAGCGTTGCAGTGCGTCTTATTGTTGATAGAGAAAATGAGATAAGAGCCTTTGTGCCTGAGGAATACTGGAGCCTTGATGCCAAATTTACAGCTCCACCCTCGAGAAAAGTCTTTATGGCGGCATTTTACGGCGATGAAACCGGAAAGGTAAAGATAACCTCAAAGGAGCAGGCAGATAAATATTTGAGCCGTCTTGAGGGCGCCACATATACCGTTTCAAACGTCAAAAAGGGTACAAGAAAGAGAAATCCCGCTCCTCCCTTTATCACTTCAACTCTACAGCAGGAAGCTTCCCGTCGTTTGGGATTCCAGGCAAAGCGTACAATGAAAGTGGCTCAGGAGCTTTATGAAGGCGTCGATGTTGCCGGATACGGCTCCATGGGTCTTATAACCTACATGAGAACTGACTCTCTTCGTATTTCTGAAGAAGCGAGAAGCCAAGGCTGTGCATATATCGAAGAAACTTTCGGCAAGGAATATCTTCCCGAAAAACCCGTTTACTTTAAATCCCGTGCAAACGCTCAGGATGGACATGAGGCGATCCGTCCCACCGTTCCATCACTTACTCCGGAACAGGCAAAATCAAGCCTTACCTCAGATCAGTATAAAATTTATAACCTTGTATGGAAAAGATTTATGGCAAGCCTTATGGCTCCCTGTATTCAGAACACCGTAAAAGCGGAAATCGAGGCAAACGGATGTCTTTTCTCTGCCAGCGGATATACAGTTAAATTTGACGGTTATACTGTTTTATATGATGACAGACAGGATGAAGAAGACAGCGGAAAGCTGCCGGAGCTTAAAAAAGGCGATGTGTTAAAGCTCAAAGACTTAATGGGCAATCAGCACTTTACTCAGCCTCCTGCAAGATATACGGAAGCTTCTCTCATCAAAGCCCTTGAGGAAAACGGAATAGGCAGACCCAGTACCTATGCTTCGATTATTACTACAATCGTAAGCCGTGAGTATGTAAAACGTGAGGGCAAGCAGCTTCATCCCACAGAGCTTGGCGAAGCCATGACAAAGCTTCTGGAAGACAGATTCCCGAAGATTGTCAATGTAAAATTCACTGCCGAAATGGAAAGCTCCCTTGACGAAGTTGGCGAGGGCAAAGAGGATTATATAGCAATTCTCCATAAGTTCTATGATGATTTTGAAAAGACCCTCAAAAAGGCAAAAGCCGATATGGAAGGCGTAAAGATACAGCTCGAAGAGGATCAGACCGATATTCCCTGTGAGCTTTGCGGCAGAAACATGGTCGTAAAGGTTGGCAGATACGGTAAATTCCTTGCCTGCCCGGGATATCCCGAGTGTAAAAATACAAAGCCCCTTGTCTTTGAAACAGGCGCAAAGTGTCCTGTCTGCGGCGGCAACGTCATTCAGAAAAAGACAAAGAGAGGCTATGCTTTCTACGGATGCAGCAATTATCCCAACTGCAACTTTATGACATGGGATGAACCCACAGGAGAAAACTGTCCTCAGTGCGGCAAATCTCTCTTCAAAAAGAGAGGCGGCATAGTCCATTGTCTTAACGAGGGCTGCGGATATTCCGTAACAGTTTCAAGAAGAAAGAAGAGCGCCGAAAAGGCGGAGGAAAAAGAATGAACAGCGCAGTTGTCATAGGCGGCGGTCTTGCCGGATGTGAAGCTGCAAAGCAGCTTTCAAAGCGTGGTATAAAAGTAAAGCTTTATGAAATGAAACCGAAAAAATATTCTCCCGCACATAAAATGGAAGGTCTTGCGGAGCTTGTGTGTTCAAATTCTCTTAAGGCCGCAAGACTTGAATCGGCAGCAGGACTTTTAAAAGAGGAAATGCGCTGTTTCGGTTCTGTATGCATGGAGGCTGCCGATATGTGCAGCGTAGCAGCCGGAGGAGCTCTTGCAGTTGACAGAGATGAGTTTTCAAGAATAATAACTGAAAAAATCACCTCTGACCCACTTATTGAAGTTATCCATGAAGAGGTAACCGAGATTCCAAAAGAGGGCGTAGTGGTAGTTGCAGCAGGACCTCTTGCCTCCGACGCACTTGCCGAGGATATAAAAAAATACTGCGGTGCGGGGCTCAGCTTCTACGATGCGGCAGCACCTATTGTCACCGCTGCAAGTGTCGATATGGAAAGCGCCTTTACTCAGTCGAGATACGACAGAGGCGGCGATGACTATATAAACTGCCCTATGAACAAAGAGGAATACGAAAATTTCTACAATGAGCTTATAAATGCAAAAAGCGCAGAGCTTCACGAATTCGACAAGCGCAAGGATGTCTATGAGGGCTGTATGCCCATTGAGGTTATGGCTTCAAGAGGTATGGATACAATGCGTTTCGGCCCCATGAAGCCTG
Source organism: uncultured Oscillospiraceae bacterium (assembly GCA_949289045.1). GTDB lineage: Bacteria > Bacillota > Clostridia > Oscillospirales > Acutalibacteraceae > UMGS263. The sequence goes on along the minus strand of CASEMN010000006.1, from coordinate 70,383 downwards.
TAGGACTGAGAGATCCTAAAACAGGTCACAGACCCTGGGCGGCTCTCCAGCTTAGAAAAGAGAATGCCGAGGGATCAATGCTCAATTTAGTGGGATTTCAGACAAACCTCACTTTCGGTGAGCAAAAACGAGTATTTTCCATGATTCCCGCTCTTAAAAACGCCGAGTTTGTACGCTATGGAGTAATGCACCGCAATACCTTTATAAATTCACCTGAGCTTTTAAACAGCGGATACGGATTTAAAGGCAGAGATGGACTTTTCTTCGGCGGCCAGATTACGGGTGTTGAGGGATATATGGAGTCTGCTTCTTCCGGAATACTTGCGGGCATAAATGCGGCGGCGTGTATTTTGGGTAAAAAACCCCTTATACTTCCTAATGATACAATGATGGGAGCTTTGGCGGCGTATATAAGCGACCCCACTGTAAAGAATTTCCAGCCCATGGGGGCTAATTTCGGGGTGCTTCCCCCTATTGAACCACATATAAGGGATAAAAAAGAGCGATATGCGGCACTTGCCAAAAGAGGAATAGAAAGCCTTGAAAAGGAGCTCGAAAGATATGAAAATAATTGTTGATGCACTGGGCGGAGATAACGCTCCCCTTGAAATATTAAAGGGATGCCAGATGGCTGTAAAAGAGCTTAATGTAGAAATAGCTCTTGCAGGCGATGAAGAAAAGATAAAAAAATGCGCCGGGGAAAACGGCATTTCTCTCGATAAAATGGAGCTTATAGGCGGTGGAGACGAAATGGATATGCACGCCGAGCCGGCTACTATACTTAAAGAGAACAGCACAACTTCCATGGCAGCAGGACTTAAAGCTCTTTCAGAGGGAAAAGGCGACGCCTTTGTTTCCGCCGGAAGTACGGGAGCCCTTGCAGTCGGCGCTACATTTATAGTAAAAAGACTTAAAGGAGTTAAAAGACCCTGTATAGGCAGCGTTATGCCCTCTTCGGACAAACCTTTTATGCTCCTTGACTGCGGCGCAAATGCCGAGTGCCGTCCCGAAATGCTCAGATGTTTCGGTGTAATGGGCAGTACATATATGAAACAGGTTATGAAAATGGAAAGCCCCAGAGTTGCCCTTGCCAATATCGGTACTGAGCCGGAAAAGGGCGGCGAACTGCAAAAGGCGGCATACGCACTTCTTAAAGAGGAGAAAAACTGCAATTTCATCGGCAACATCGAGGCGAGAGATATCCCCTTCGGTAAGGCAGATGTAGTTGTAGCCGACGGTTTTACAGGCAATATGCTTCTTAAAATGTATGAGGGTACAGCCCTTGCCCTTATGAAGAATATAAAGGGCATATTCATGAAAAGCATAATAACAAAGCTTTCAGCTCTTATGCTTAAAAGCGGACTTTCAGATTTCAAAAAGAAAATGGATTATACGGAATACGGCGGAGCTGCCCTTTTAGGAGTAAGAAAGCCTGTAATAAAGGCTCACGGCTCTTCAAATGCCAAGGCTTTTAAAAATGCCATAAGACAGGCTGTCCTTTTTGCTGAAACAGGAGTAAACGAAAAAATAACCGAGGCAATGGAAGCGGAAGCTGAGAAAGCAGCTCTTTGAAAAGAGGATGAATGATTTGAAAGATTTAAAACAGCTTGAAAATAAAATCGGATATAAATTCAAAAGCCTCACAATTTTAGAGGAGGCTCTTACCCATTCTTCATACGCAAACGAAAAGCACCATGGCAGCGTATGTAATGAAAGACTTGAATTTTTAGGTGATTCCGTTTTAGGACTTATTAGCGCAGAATACTATTTTAAGCTTTTTGCCGCAAAGCCTGAGGGAGATCTCACAAAGATGAGAGCAGCTTCCGTGTGTGAAGAATCGCTTTTCGGCTTTGCAAAGAGAATTTCCCTTGGAGATTATCTTTTCCTGGGAAGAGGCGAAGAGCATACAGGAGGCAGAGAGCGTCCCTCTATTTTAGCCGATGCCTTTGAAGCAGTAATTGCCGCAATCTACCTTGACGGAGGCTTTGAAAAGGCAAAGGAGTTTGTGCTTCCGTTTCTTCTTAATCCCCCAGAAAAGGATGAGAGATTCAAGGACTATAAAACAACCTTGCAGGAGATTATCCAGCAGAATCCCGAAGAAAGGCTCGAATATGTCCTGACAGGTGAAGAGGGTCCCGACCACGATAAACACTTCTTTGTTGAGGTAAGACTTAACAGCAACGTTATCGGCAAAGGTCAGGGCAGAAGCAAAAAGCACGCCGAACAACAGGCGGCAAAAGAGGCTTTGGAGCTGATGGGATTTTGAAACACCACCGCAATATAGCTCTTTTTGTGCCCCATGAGGGTTGTCCCCATTGCTGCTCTTTCTGTAATCAGAAAACTATTTCAGGCAGCAGCAGTAAACCCCATGGAAAAGATGTTGATGAAGCCATAAAAACCGCACTGGAAACAGGAGGGAAAGGCGGACAGCTTGCCTTTTTCGGCGGAAGCTTCACTGCCATAGAAAGGGAATATATGCTGGAGCTTTTAAAGGCTGCAAAAAAGCATATAGACCTTGGTAACATTGATTCCGTAAGAATATCCACTCGTCCCGATGCAATAAACAGCGAGATAATAGATATATTAAAGGAATACGGCGTTTCTTCCGTAGAGCTGGGAGCACAGAGCATGGATGACGAAGTGCTCTTAATGAACAGAAGAGGCCATACCGCCGAGGATGTGGTAAACGCTTCCCATATGATAAAGGAAGCCGGCATTGAGCTGGGACTTCAGATGATGACTGGACTTTACGGCGATACAAAGGAAAAAGCTCTGAGAACAGGCGAAAAAATAGCCGCTTTATGCCCCGATACCGTAAGGATTTATCCGACCATCGTAATTGAGGGAACAGAGCTTGCAAGACTTATGAAAACAGGCGAATATATTCCACAGTCAATAGATGAGGCTGTGGAAATCTGTGCCTCACTTTTACTTATGTTCCATGAAAAGAATATAAATGTTATACGCTGCGGACTTCACTCCGGCGGCGGAGTTGAGGAAGGATATCTGGGAGGCCCTTGGCATCCGGCTTTTAAGGAGCTGTGCCAGAGCAGGATTTATTTAAATAAAGCTCTCGAAGCCGTAAATGGCGAAAAGGGAAAATACAGGTTCCATGTAAAACCATCAGCACTTTCGCAGATGATGGGACAGAAAAAGAGCAATATAGCAGTGCTGAGGGAAAAGGGCATATTCCCGGAAATAGTGCCCGACCCCACAGTTTCAGAATATAAAGTTACAGCAGAGAAAATAACAGAGGAATGTTGAAAGTATGATTTTAAAGGCATTGGAAATGCAGGGCTTCAAGTCCTTCCCCGATAAAACAGTGCTGAATTTTGAAAAGGGAATAACTGCCGTTGTAGGCCCCAACGGAAGCGGAAAGAGTAATATTTCCGATGCCGTAAGGTGGGTTTTAGGCGAGCAGTCCACAAAGAACCTGAGAGGTTCAAAGATGGAGGACGTTATTTTTAACGGAACTCTTTCGAGAAAAAAGCAGGGCTATGCGGAAGTTACTCTCCGTATGGACAATACCGACCGTTCACTTTCAGTTGATACTGACGAAGTGAGCGTTACAAGAAGATATTACCGCTCAGGCGAAAGCGAATACAGAATAAACGGACAGGTTTCAAGGCTTCGTGACGTAAACGAGCTGTTTATGGATACAGGTCTTGGCCGTGACGGATATTCACTTGTGGGACAGGGTAAAATAGCCGATATGATTTCTTCAAAGTCCGGCGAAAGACGAGAGATGTTTGAAGAGGCGGCGGGAATTTCCCATTACCGTTACCGCCGTGCAGACGCTCAGAGAAGACTTTCACAGGCTGAGGAAAATCTTGTAAGACTCCGTGATATCTTAACAGAGCTTGAAAGCCGTGTAGGACCCCTTAAAGTTCAGAGTGAAAAGGCGGAAAAATTCCTTGTCCTTGCAGGGGAGAAAAAAGAGCTTGAAATAGGTCTTTGGCTGAGTATCATAAATAAGCACAAAGAAAAGCTCAGAGGACAGGAGCATAAAATCACTATTGCACAGTCCCAGTATACCGACGCTGAAAAAGAGCTTGAGGCTACAGAAGCTGAAATCGACTCCATTGCCGAAAGAACAAGGGAACTTACCGTAAAACTTGACGAAATTCGCCGTATGAGCGCACAGCGTGAGGAAGAGGCGGCGAGAGTTGACGGTCAGATAGCCGTTGAGGAAAACACCCTTCTCCATAACGGCGAAACCATAGACAGAATAAAAAGAGATATTGAGTCCGCAAGAGATGCAAGCAAAAACATCGATGAAGAGATAGAAAAAATAAACGGTGAAATTGAGGCTCTTACAGTATCTGCCGAAGAGAAGAAAAAGCTTCTTGACGAAAAGGATGCCGAAATTCAGGCTCTGCGCCTTAAAATCGGAGAGCTCAGTGCAGAAAGTGCAGCTGTATCGGCTGATATTACCGCAAAAACCGCAAAGCTCGGCGATAAAAGAGTTGAATTTTCAACCCTTAAATCTTCCCTTGATGAAATTGAGGCAAGAGTTGAGACAATCAACAATACCTTTTCTTCAAGAGAGGATACCATAAAGCTTCTTACTGAAAGAAAAGAGCAGTGCCGCAAAGAACTCGATGAGGCGAGGGAGCAGGCGGAGAGTCTCCAGAACGCCGCAAAGGGCTATGAACTGCGAGCTTTAAAGCGCAGGGAAAAGGCTGAAAAGATCAAAAAAGAGTATGAAGATTTAGGTATTCTCGTTAAGAATAAGCAGTCAAGAGCCAATATGCTCCGAGAGCTCGAAAAGAACATGGAGGGCTATTCAGGCTCAGTTAAAACTGTTATGCGAGAGGTCAGAAGAGGCACTCTCAGAGGAATCCACGGCGCACTTTCTCAGCTCATTAAAGTTGAGCCTAAATATTCCGCAGCAGTTGAAACGGCTTTAGGTGCTGCAATTCAGAATATCGTCACCGATAACGAAGCAGCGGCAAAAAGGGCAATCGAGTTTTTGAAGCAGTCAAAAGCCGGACGTGCTACATTCCTTCCCCTTACCGCAATCAAAGGCAGAATACTTAATGAAAGCGGTCTCGAAGATTCTTTGGGATTTGTAGACATAGCTTCAAACCTTGTCTCCTGCGATAATGCATACAGGGAGATAATAAACGCACAGCTTGGCAGAACGGCAGTAGTTGAGGATATGGACTGCGCCATATCAATGGCAAAGAGATATTCCTACCGTTTCCGCATAGTCACCCTTGACGGACAGGTTATAAACGCAGGCGGTTCAATGACCGGTGGTTCCCGTGTTCAGACAGGGGGAATTTTAAGCCGAGGCAATGAGATTGAAGCCCTTGCGGTTGAGTGCGAAAGACTCGAAAAAGACCTTCTCACAAAGCGCAGCGAATACGCCGAAGCTCATCAGGAGCTTTCACAGTGCGAAGCGGAGCTTTCCGGAACAAGGGCGGATCTTCTCAGGACACAGGAAGAGGTTATCCGTAAGGAGAGCGACTTGAAGCTTGTTGCAGGGCAGCTTGATGTTGCCGCTGAGTCCATGGACGAGCTTTCCGCTGAAAAGGAAAGAGCTCTTTTAAGAGCAGAGGAAACAAGAAAACAGGCTGAAAGCATAATCGAAGAGGTAAACTCTCTCAATGCCGAAACTCAGGCTCTTAAAGAAAAGGTCGAAGAGTTTAATGTGGCAAATCAGGAGCTTTCCGAAAAAATAGAAAATACAAGAAGAGAGAAAAACGAAACAGAACTGGAACTTCTCTCCGCTCAGAAAGACTATCAGGCAAAGCTCATGAGCATAGAGCAGCTTAATGAGCGCAAAAACAGCCAGGGCGGCAGAGAGCATGAGCTCTTAGATGAGATTAAAGAAATCGAGAGCCGCAGCGAGGAGACCAAAAGAGCAATCGAAGAGCTTAAATTAAAGGCTCAGAATCTCCGTAAGGACAGCGACGGCTCAAAGGATTCAGTTGATAAAATAATCGAAGAGCGAAACTCTCTTGAGGCACGAAGCTCACAGCTTAGAATACTGGAGCGTACAAAGAGTACGGAAAGGGAAAAAATCAGCGGAGAGCTTGCAAGGCTCGAGGAGCAGAAAGCTTCAATGCTCCGTGAAAACGATGAAACCATAGCAAAGCTCTATGATGAATATCAGCTTACCCGTCATGAGGCTGAAAGACAGTATGAACCTGTTGAGGACGCATCCAAGGCTCAGAGAAGACTGGGAGAAATTAAAAGTTCAATCAGAGCTTTAGGCAGCGTAAACGTCGCCGCCATTGAGGAGTACAAAGAGGTATCCGAGCGTTATGAGTTTATGAACACTCAGATAACCGATATAGAAAAATCAAGGGACGAGCTTTACAGGCTCATTGAAGACCTTACAAAGAAAATGGCTGTTCAGTTTATGGAGCAGTTCAATAAGATAAACGGATATTTCGGTCAGACCTTTGCCGAGCTTTTCGGCGGCGGTAAAGCTTCTCTGGAGCTTGATGACCCCTCCAATATTTTGGAGTGCGCCATTAACATAAACGTACAGCCGCCGGGAAAAGCTATTCAGAACATAGATTTGCTTTCCGGCGGTGAAAAGGGACTTGCAGCTATTTCAATGCTTTTTGCAATACTTAAGGTTACACCTGCACCATTCTGTATTTTCGATGAGGTTGAAGCGGCTCTCGACGACGTAAACGTCACAAGATACGCTCAGTATGTCCGCCGCATGACAGATAACACACAGTTTATCCTCATCACTCACAGAAGAGGTACAATGGAAGAAGCGGACGTTCTCTACGGCGTTACAATGCAGGAAAAGGGCGTTTCAAAGCTTCTTGAGCTTAAAACGGCGGAAATGGCAAGCAGCATCGGCCTTAACTGATTATCAAACCGAAAGGGATGAAATAAAATGGGACTTTTCAAAAAAATCAATTCAGGTCTTAAAAAGACCCGTGACAGTATGTCCGGAGCCATCAGCAGTATGCTTGGCGGATATTCGGAAATTGACGATGAGCTTTATGAAGAGCTCGAAGAAATTCTCGTTATGGGTGATGTGGGAGTAAAAACCGCTCAGGATATTACTTCAGAGCTCAGAAAGAGAGTTCAGAAAAAGAATATAAGAAAACCCGAAAAGGTAAAGGAGCTCATTCAGGAAATTGTCGCCGATATGCTCAGAGGCGGCGAAGAGCTGGAGCTTGAAACAATCCCCTCGGTAATACTTGTAATAGGCGTTAACGGAGCGGGCAAAACTACTACTATCGGAAAAATGGCAGCCCTTTTCAAAGCCCAGGGCAAAAAGGTTATTTTAGGCGCAGCGGATACATTCCGTGCCGCAGCTATAGAGCAGCTTGAAGTCTGGGCAGAGCGTGCAGGCGTTGATATTATAAAGCACAAAGAGGGAGCAGACCCTGCTGCAGTTGTGTTTGATACGGTCTGTGCCGGTAAGGCAAGAGAAGCCGATATAATCATCTGCGACACTGCGGGAAGACTTCACAATAAAAAGAACCTTATGGAAGAGCTTGCAAAAATCTATAAGGTAATCGACAGAGAAATGCCCTATTCTGACCGTGAAGTGCTTCTGGTTCTTGATGCCACAACGGGACAGAATGCAGTAAATCAGGCAAAGGAATTTAAAAACGTTGCCGATATAACGGGTATAATCCTTACAAAGCTTGACGGAACCGCAAGAGGCGGCGTTGTGCTTGCAATTAAGAATGATCTTGGAATACCTGTAAAATTCATCGGTGTCGGTGAAAAAATAGACGATCTTCAGCCCTTTAGCCCCGAGGCATTTGCAAAGGGACTTTTCGAGGCTATGCCGGAAAACGATGAGGAGGATGAAAATGAAGAAGCGGGACAGAAAGATGATAGCGAAAATCTGGAATTCACTGAATCAGAATACGGAGAGGACGCATCCTCTTCTTATGCCGAAGAAGCCGAAGGAGATAACAGTGTGGACTTTTCTGGGGAATCCGACCAGGAACCGCAGACCGAAGAAGCTGAAGAAATGGGAGTAACCCCAGAAGAGGAGACGGACGAATCCGATTCAGAAGAGGCTGAGGAAGAAGAGCCCGCAGCAAAGGAAGAAAAGAAGAGGAGGGGATTCTTTGGACTTTTTAATCGCAACTCATAATCTTAAAAAGAGGGAAGAGCTTCAGAGAATACTTTCTCCCTTGGGAGTAAGGGTTTTGACTGCTGAGGAAGCGGGAGTAAACCTTTCCGATGTTGACGAAACAGGAGTTACCTTTGAAGAGAATGCCGCCCTTAAAGCTCACAGCGGATGCCGTGAATCGGGTATGCCCGTTATAGCCGATGACTCAGGTCTCGAAGTGGACGCTCTCGGCGGAGAGCCCGGAGTTTATTCTGCACGTTATGCAGGGGAGCACGGTAACGATAAAAAGAACATAGAAAAGCTTCTGAAAAATCTCGAAAACGTGCCGGAGGAAAAGCGTACAGGCAGATTCGTCTGCGCTGTGTGCTGTGTTTTTCCCGACGGAAGAGAGATAACTCTCAGGGGAACCTGTGAAGGAAAAATAGGCTTTGAGCCTGCGGGAAACGGCGGATTCGGATATGACCCTGTTTTTTATGTAGGTGAAAAGAGTTTCGGTGAGCTTACCAGCGAGGAAAAGGATAGAATCAGCCACAGAGGCAACGCAATGCGTATGCTAAGCGAGAAACTTAAAGAATATATTTGAAAATCCAAAGGAGTTAACATATGACAAGTAAGGAAAGAGCAGCTCTCAGGGGACAGGCAAACAGCCTTGAACCTCTTTTCCAGGTGGGAAAGGGAGGAATATCCGATGGGCTGATAAAGCAGACAGCTGAAGCTCTCGAAAAGAGAGAGCTTATTAAGCTCAAGGTGCTCCTTGAGTCCTGTCCGGAAACACCCCGTCAGGTAGCCGATACCCTTGCCGCTGAAACAGGCAGTGAGGTTGTACAGGTAATAGGCGGATGTATGGTGTTTTATAAATATAATCCGGAGCTTCATAAGCCCGAAAAAAAGACAGTTTCAAAGCCCGCTGCAAAAAAGACTGTAGGCAGAAACAGCCGTGACCGCTGTACAAACGGCAAAGGCGGATACTGGGGCAAGAAATATTGATTTTGCCTTTGTAAAAGTTAGAATTTCAGGTAAGGAACAGGGGACGGCAAGCGTCCCCGTTCCCACAGTCAGGTGAATTTTATTGGCAGATGTAGGAATTTTAGGCGGAACATTCAATCCCCCTCATAACGGACATATCCGTCTTGCAGGAGAGTTCAGGGAAAAGCTTTCCCTTGACAAAATTCTTTTGATTCCCACCTATACTCCCCCCCACAAACAGGCGAAAGAGCTTGCCTCGGCTGAGGACAGGCTCAATATGTGTTCAATAATCGCCGAAGCCACTGATTTTTTAGAGGTTTCGGATATTGAAATAAACAGGGGCGGAAAGAGCTATACGGTGGATACATTAAGGGAGCTTAAAAAAAGACATCCGGAAAACAGTTACTTTTTTCTCATGGGTTCCGATATGTTTTTGACCTTTCATCTCTGGAGGGAATACAGGGAGATTTTCTCTTTGTGCACTCTCTGTGTTGCCTCGAGAGAGAACGGCAGCGATTATGAAAAGCTTATAGAGTACGCCAAAGAGACTTTCGGTGAAAACTGGACAAAGGTAAAAATTTCTCCCCTTGAGCCTATGGAGCTCAGTTCCACTGAGGTCAGGGAGGCACTGCATAAAGGCGAAGGGCTTTCGGGTCTTGTGCCTGAAAAGATAGAAGAATACATTACTGAAAGGGGTCTTTACAGATGAGCGAAGCATACAGTAATGAAGAATATATTGAGGTTTTACGTGAAAAGCTGACCCCGGCAAGATTTGAGCATTCCTTGTGTGTTGCAAAATCTGCCAGAAAGCTTGCCCAGAAATACGGCGCCGACGTTGAGAAGGCATATACAGCAGGCCTTGTACATGATGTTATGAAGAACGAAACCCCCGCTGTCCAGTTGAAAATAATAAAAGATGCTGATATAATATTAAACTGTGCTGAAAAGCTTAATCCCAAGCTTTGGCACGCAATTTCGGGCTCTGTTTATATACAGAAAGAGTTTGGAATTAATGATGTTGAAATTATAAACGCAGTGCGTTACCATACCACAGCCAGAGCTGATATGAGCCTTCTTGAAAAGGTTTTGTATATAGCGGATTTCATTTCGGCGGACAGAACTTATGAAGGCGTCGAGCTTATGCGTGAGGCTGCGGAAAAAAGTCTTGACGAGGCCATAACCGAGGGGCTCAGATTCAGTATTGAAGAGCTTGCCCATAACGGCTTTGCGATACATCCCGACAGCGTTGAGGCTTATAACGAAATGCTTTTGAAAAACTTTGAAAACAAGAACGGGTGAATATTTTGAAAGATAAGCTCAGACAAAACCGTGAACAGCTTACAGTCATGCTTTTTGCTGCTGCTGTTTCACTTATCTTCCTGTCTTTTTTCTCTAAAAACTCATTTTTCTACCCGCTTAACAACGGTGCGGATATAAATATGTTTTATACCATGGGCAAGGGCATCGCAAACGGCCTTGTCTGTTATCGTGACATATTCGACCAAAAGGGACCCATTTGGTATTTTCTCTATACAATAGCCTATCTTCTTGACTCAAACGGCTACTGGGGAATTTTCCTTATAGAGATAATTTCCTTTACCTTTTTCCTATATTTCACTTATAAAATGATGAAGCTTTACGGCGGCGAAAAGTTCTTTTATTTTGTAGCCCCGATACTTGCTTTCTGCACTATGGGCAACGGCTCATTCTGGCAGGGCGGACAGGCGGAAGAGCTTATTTTCCCTCTTTTGGCTTATTTGCTTTATTCACTTCTTCGGTATTTCAAAGAAGACTATCCCGAAAAGCCCATGGATTATAAAACCCTGCTTATAAACGGCATATGTTCCGGTCTTGTCTTTTGGTCAAAGTTTACCCTTATTGTGCCCTGGTTCATTTTTATGGCGGGAGTTTTCATTATAATGATTTCCCGCAGGCACATAAAAGAATCCTTTATAAGCTGTTTTGTATTTTTAGGCGGTACGCTGATACCTACAATTCCCGTACTGATTTACTTTATCGCTAACGGAGCAGTTTCCGATTTGGTGGAAGTATATTTTATTGAAAACATATTTGGATATTCTCCTACAGTGCAGTCTGATGAAAGTACGCTGGTTACTTTATGGAACAACGTAAAACTTGGTATAGAGCGCATCGGTCCTTCAATGGTCTTAGCTCTGTTCGGCGGCTTAGGCCTGCTCTTTGCAAAGAAACGATACCTTCCCGACTGGCGGACGAAAATCATCTTCCCCGTTATGTTTTTGGCATCCGTCCTGGGTATTTACGGCGGAGGTACAGCTTATATGTATTATCCCGGGGCTCTTATTCCCTACGCTTCTCTCGGAGCGGCAGTGCTGGGCGACGTTATGAAAGAAGGCTGGCAGTACATACCTGAAAAGGCGAAGCCTAAAACGATTTTCACCGTTGCCGTTGTCGCTTCAATGATAATTTCCTTTGCATCGACCTTTGACGGCAACAGAAATGATGTGCTTCTTTTTGAGAAAAAGGAAGATACGGTTCAGTACAGATTTGCTCAGATAATAAATCAGATTCCGGATTCTACAATGATAAATTACGGTTTCCTTGACCACGGTTTTTATTTGGCTGCGGATAAACTGCCCGTCAATAAATATTTTGCAAGAATTAACCTCAAATACGAGGCTTACCCAGAAATGTATGAAGCTCAGCGGGATGTTGTTAAGAACGGCGAAGTAGATTTTGTAGTTCTTAAAATCAGCAAAGATTATACCCTTGATTATATTGAAAAAATTTATGGAAGTCTTTTTGACGATTATATTGTTGTTGATGATATGATATACTATAACGGCGATTCAAAGTGGGAGAGCCACTATATACTTCTTGCCCATGAAAGCGTCGATTTATATTAAGGAAGTGAAGAAATGAATACAAAAGAAATTCTTACTGCTGCGGTTAAAGCTCTTGATGAGAAAAAAGCGATGGATATAAAGGTTATGGAAATAGGCGACCTTACAATAGTTGCGGAGGATTTTGTAATTGCAACAGGTACTTCCACAACTCACGTAAAGGCTCTTGCCGATGAGGTTGAGTATGCTCTTTCTCAAAAGGGAATTGAGCCCGATCACATAGAGGGCAAATCAACAGGCTGGATAGTTCTCGATTACGAGACAGTAGTTGTGCATGTATTTCTCGGTGAAAGCCGTGAATATTACAATCTTGAGCGTCTTTGGACAGATGCGAAAGAGATAGATATAAAAGACCTTATTGGAAATGGGGAGAATGAATAATGGCATACGATTTTAAAGCGACAGAGAAAAAATGGCAGGATATATGGGAGGAAAAAGGCACTTTCCATGCGAAAAACGACTATACTCTTCCTAAGTTTTACTGTCTTGTAGAGTTCCCTTATCCTTCCGGACAGGGACTTCACGTGGGACACCCCCGCTCATACACCGCACTTGATATAGTTGCGAGAAAAAAGAGACTTGAGGGCTACAACGTACTTTATCCCATGGGATGGGACGCTTTCGGACTCCCCACTGAAAACTTTGCAATTAAGAACCACATTCATCCGGAAATTGTCACAGCCAATAATATTGCAAGATTCAAGCAGCAGCTTCAGTCCCTCGGATTTTCCTTTGACTGGAGCAGAGAGATAAACACAACTGATCCCAATTATTATAAGTGGACACAGTGGATTTTCCTCCAGCTGTTCAAAAAGGGACTTGCCTACAAAAAGGAAATGGCAGTTAACTGGTGTACTTCCTGTAAGTGCGTTCTTGCAAACGAAGAGGTAGTAAACGGCGTTTGTGAGCGCTGCGGTTCAGAGGTTGTAAGAAAGGTAAAGAGCCAGTGGATGCTTAAAATCACTGAGTATGCACAGAGACTTATAGATGACCTTGACGGCCTTGATTATATTGAGAGAGTAAAGATTCAGCAGAAAAACTGGATTGGCCGCTCAACAGGTGCTGAGGTTGATTTCACAGCTTCAACAGGCGACACTCTTACAGTTTATACAACACGTCCTGATACACTTTTTGGTGCAACATATATGGTTATTTCTCCTGAGCATCCCTACATTGAAAAATGGTCAGGTGTTCTCAAGAATATGGACGAAATCCGTGCATATCAGGAGACAGCCGCAAGAAAGTCAGACTTTGAGCGTACAGAGGTCAATAAAGATAAAACAGGCGTACGTCTTGACGGCGTAACTGCAATTAACCCTGTAAACGGCGATGAGATTCCGATCTTTATCTCCGACTATGTTCTTGTTTCCTACGGTACAGGCGCTATTATGGCTGTTCCCGCTCACGATACCCGTGATTGGGAGTTCGCTAAGAAATTCGATCTTCCTATTGTAGAAGTTGTAAAGGGCGGCGACGTTCAGAAAGAAGCCTTTACAGACTGTGCAACAGGCGTAATGGTAAACTCCGGTTTCCTTACAGGCATGACTGTTGAAGAGGCTAAGGAAGCTATTACAAAGTGGCTCACCGATGAGGGCAAGGGTCACGCAAAGGTTAACTATAAGCTTCGTGACTGGGTTTTCTCACGTCAGAGATACTGGGGCGAGCCTATTCCGATAGTTCACTGCGACAAGTGCGGATATGTTCCGATTGACGAGTCAGAGCTTCCCCTTAAGCTTCCCAAGGTTGATTCCTATGAGCCCACAGAAAACGGCGAATCACCTCTTGCACAGATGACAGACTGGGTAAATACAACCTGTCCTCACTGCGGAGGCCCTGCAAAGCGTGAAACCGATACAATGCCTCAGTGGGCAGGTTCTTCATGGTACTTCCTTCGTTACTGTGATCCTCACAATAATGATGCTCTTGCTTCTAAAGAAGCTCTCGAGTACTGGACTCCCGTTGACTGGTACAACGGCGGCATGGAGCACACAACCCTCCACCTGCTTTACAGCCGTTTCTGGCATAAATTCCTCTATGATATCGGCGTAGTTCCCACATCTGAGCCTTACTCAAAGAGAACAAGCCACGGAATGATCTTAGGTTCCAACGGCGAAAAGATGAGTAAATCAAGAGGCAACGTCGTTAACCCCGATGATATCGTAAACGAGTACGGCGCAGATACAATGCGTCTTTATGAGATGTTCATAGGCGACTTTGAAAAGGCAGCCCCCTGGAACAACGACAGCATCAAAGGATGCAGACGTTTTGTTGAAAGAGTATGGGGACTTCAGGATATCGTCTGCGACGGCGAATACCGCAAGGAGCTTGAGGGCGATATGCACCGTACAATAAAGAAAGTAACCGGTGATATTGACGCACTCAAGTGCAATACCGCAATTGCTGCAATGATGAGCCTTCTCAATAAGTTCTATGAAACAGGTAAGATTACAAAAGCAGAGCTTCGCGACTTTACTATAATCCTCAATCCCTTTGCACCTCACGTTACTGAGGAACTCTGGCAGGTATGCGGCTTTGAGGGCATGGTAAACGAAGCAAAGTGGCCGACATACGATGAAGAAAAGTGCAAGGAGAATGAAATAGAAATCGTCGCTCAGATTAACGGTAAGGTAAGGGCAAAGCTCACTGTTCCCGCTGAAATCGAAAGCGCCGAGGCTATCGCCCTTGCAAAGGCTGAACCCAATATTGCAAAGGCAATTGAGGGCATGAATATTGTCAAGGAGCTCTATGTAAAGGGCAGACTTGTAAATATTGTAGTAAAACCCATGTAAAATATTTATGATAACGCCTTGACTAAAGCGAATATAAAGGTTGACAAGCCGCTTTTCGTTATAGTATAATAATCAAAGTGTTATCACTAAATAATAAGACCCCTGCATCAGCGGAGGGAGGGAATATAGATGAGTCAGGTTAAAGTTAAAGAAAACGAGTCACTTGAGAGTGCACTCAGACGTTTTAAGAGACAGACTTCAAGAGACGGCGTCATTCAGGAGGTTCGCAAAAGAGAACACTACGAAAAGCCCTCTGTAAGACGTAAGAAGAAGTCCGAGGCCGCTCGTAAGCGTAAATACAAGTAAGTAAATACATAAGGCGGGCTGCACAAGCGGTCCGCTTTTTGTGTTTTGTAAATTAAGAGAGGAGCAAATAAATGAACAAAGCTATGCCACGTTACAGGTTTAACAGACTTACGGACATAACCCTCGAAGATATTGAGAGAATCGGCGGCAAGGGACTTTGCCTTGACGTTGACAATACAACAGCTTATGACTGCTCAAAGGAGTTTATTCCCGGCGTGCCTCAGTGGATTGAGGATATGAAGGCAAAGGGGATGAAAATGGTCATTCTCTCTAACGCAGTGCCCAAGAGAGCAAAATGGATTTCCGGTGCACTTGGCATCCCTGCAATCGGAATGTCCCTTAAACCCATGCCCTGGGGATATATAAAAGCCGCCAGAATGATGGGCATTAAATGCTCTGAGATGGTTGTAATAGGCGACCAGCTCTTCACCGATATCAGAGGTGGAAACATAGTGGGAGCCATTACGGTTTTTGTAAATCCTGCCCGTAAGGAGACCAGAAACGTAAAGGTTTTCGAGAGCAGAAGAAGACGTGAAAAACCGATTCTTGAAGAATTTGACCGTATAAACGGAGTGAAAGCTAATGAAAAAGGTTAAAATAATAAATGGGCCAAATATTAATCTTACAGGACTGCGTGAGCCTTCCGTTTACGGCAGCGAAACGCTCAGAGATATAAATTCTGAGATAGCTGAAAAGGCTGCTGAAATGGGATTTCAGTGTGATTTTTTCCAGTCCAACAGCGAGGGCGAGCTTATAAATGAAATTCATTCGGTGCTTTTAGGCGGATATGACGGATGTGTTATAAATGCCGGCGCTTACACCCATTACAGCTACGCTATCCGTGATGCTATAGCCGCAACGGGCAAGCCCTTTGTAGAGGTTCATATGTCAAATATTCATGGTAGAGAAGAATTCCGCCACACTTCGGTTATAGCTCCCGTATGTGTGGGACAGATTGCAGGCTTTGGCAAAAACAGCTATGTACTTGCTTTAAGAGCACTGGAGGCGATACTGTGACAAATCTCGAGAAGCTCTGTGCCTCTCTCAAAGATGGAGAGGGAGCATTGATTACAGATGAAATCAACAGACGTTATTTTACTGATTTTCCCTCTTCGGACGGTTTTCTCTTTGCCTTTAAGGACGGTGCAGTTTTTGCTACGGACAGCAGATATATAGAGGCTGCCCAAAATAAAATCAAAAACTGTCAGGTTCTCGAAACAGGAGTAAACGCAAGGATAAAGGATATTGCCGAAAAACATGGCTGTAAGAAAATATATATCCAGTCGGAAATAACTACTGTTTCGCAGCTTAGAAGCTACGAAAAGTCTCTTTCAGATTTTGAGATTATAAGCGACGATACTCTCGATGACATGATTTCTGAGCTGCGTATGGTAAAAAGCGAAGAGGAAAAGGAGAAGATTATAAAAGCTCAGAGAATTGCGGAAAAAGCATTCGATCATATACTCTCCTTTATAAAGCCTGGAGTTTCCGAAAAGGATATTTCCCTTGAGCTTGACTTTTTCATGCTCAGAAACGGCACAGAAGCTCTTTCTTTTGAGACAATAGCCGTGAGCGGAAAAAATTCATCAATGCCCCACGGAGTGCCGGGAGATAAGAAGATTGAAAAGGGCGATTTCATCACTATGGATTTCGGCGCAGTGGTTGAGGGCTACCACAGCGATATGACGAGGACTGTGGCAGTAGGTTCAGTAAGTGACAGACAGCGTGAAATATATAATATTGTATTAAAAGCCAAAAATGCTTGCCTTGCCGGTCTTAAAGAGGGTATAACGGGCAAAGAGGCAGATGCTCTTGCAAGGGATATAATTGCCGCAGAAGGATACGGCAAATGCTTTGGTCACGGCACAGGTCACGGAGTAGGAGTTGAAATACATGAAAAGCCTACTCTTTCACCGAGAAACGAAAAGCCCCTTAAACGAGGCGAAATAGTCACCGTTGAGCCGGGAATATATCTCCCCGGAGAGTTCGGCGTTCGAATAGAGGATATGGCATTCATTACCCCTGACGGATGCGAAAACCTCACCAAAGCTCCCGAAGAGCTCATTGTGCTTTAATATGTTTTAAAGCTGATTTTCACCCTTTTATTCAAAGGTTTTGTACTGTGAGTTACCTATAAAATAGGGACTTGAAAATTTTCCTGTAATAGTATAAACTATTACTGTTAATAACTGATTTTCGGAGGAATAATATTATGGTTACAGCAGGCGATTTCAGAAACGGCGTCACATTTGAAATGGACGGCAACGTTTATCAGATTATCGAATTCCAGCACGTTAAGCCCGGTAAAGGTGCAGCCTTTGTCCGTGCAAAGATCAGAAACGTAATTGCTGGTTCAGTTGTTGAGCGTACTTTCAACCCCACAGATAAGTTCCCCACCGCTTTCATTGAGAGAAAGGAAATGGAGTACTCCTACAACGACGGCGATCTTTACTACTTCATGGATCCCGAGACATTTGAGCTTGTTCCTATCAACAAGTCAGACCTTTCCGACAACTTCAAGTTTGTTAAAGAGAACATGGTCTGCAAAATCCTTTCCTACAAGGGCAACGTTTTCGGCGTTGAGCCTCCCACAGTTGCAACTCTTCAGGTTGTAAAGACTGATCCCGGCTTCAAGGGCGATACAGCTACAAACGCAACAAAGCCCGCTGTTCTTGAAACAGGCGCAGAAATCAAGGTTCCGCTCTTCATCGATGAGGGTGAAATGATCAACGTTGATACCCGTACAGGCGAATATTCATCACGTGCATAAATCAAATAAAAATAACCAAAACTTTACTTTAGGGAGGTAATTACCAATGACTGTTACAGAAAAAGTAGCATATCTCAAAGGTCTTGTTGAAGGACTTGAGCTTGACGAGAGCAAAAGCGAGACAAAGGTTATCAAGGCTATGATGGATGTCCTTGACGATCTTGCACTTACAGTTACAGACCTTAGCGATGATGTTGATATTATGGCGGAGCAGCTTGATGCTGTTGACGAAGATCTCGGTGATCTTGAAGAGTATGTCTATGACGATGAGGATGAGTGCGATTGCTGCGATTATGATGACTGCGATTGCTGCGACGACGACCTTTATGAAGTAGAGTGCCCTGCATGTCACGAGAGCGTCTATGTTGACGAAAGCATCCTTGAGGACGGCTCAATCGAGTGCCCCAACTGCGGCGAAAAGCTTGAGTTTGAAATCGAGTTTGACGATGACGAAGAAGAAGCAGAGGACAAAGACTAATTTAAGTGTCCTAAATTTTCTTTGATAATTATTGATATAAGAGCTTCGGTTTATCCGGAGCTCTTATTTTTTCTTTTATATAAATATAAAAAAATTGCTATTTTTATGAAAAATTAATAAAGAGCTGGTAAAGCCGAAAAAAATGGTGTATAATGACCTTATTATTAGATAGTTTACAAAAAATATTGTGAACTGAAAACAAATTAAATATAGTATGCTATTATAAAGATGCAATGATTTTCTTCACCTACATTTTTTATAGGGCAGCGGATAGCCTTATGAAAATGGAGATATATTATTCTATGAATAAAAACAGGGGAGAGAAATGGAGACACATCAAAGAAAAACAGGAACTTATGGTTCTGAATGTGCTCAGATCTATTCTGATGCCGGGTATTCTGAACATCCGAATTATTCGGAGGAAAACTGGGTAGGTGCATGGAGTACGACTCCGGTACAGTTTGATCCCGCAAAGTTTTTGAATCTTAAAAAGGGACAATTCAAACACGGACTTCCACACCTTACCTTCCGCACGGAAATTCAGCCCACAATAGGCGGTGAAAATATCCGTGTAACCCTTTCAAACGCCTTTGGCAAGCATCCTCTTACAGTTGATGCAATGACAGTGGCTAAAGGAGCAGAAAAAAGTGTCTGCAAGGTACAGCCGGATACCATCAGACAGGTTACTTTCCATGGCAGGGAGAGTGTGACAATCGAGCCCGGAGGAACCGTTACCTCTGATCCTATCGGCATGGAGGTAGAGGCTCTTGAGCGCCTTGTATTTTCATCTTTTGTAAGAAAATCAGGTGTTATGCGTACATTCGGTATGATTGGCGGTCATACATACGCTCAGTTCGGAAATCACACAAAATCTGCCAATATGCTTGGAAGTCCCATGAAGCTTAACGGAGATTTCGGAGAATACGCAATAATTCCGCTTATAAATTATGTGGAAACATATGCTCCCGAGGCTTCAGCGGCAGTTCTGATAGGTGATTCCACTATTGCCAATGATATTCCACTTATGGTTGCGAGAAAGCTTCAGGAAGCGGGAATCAGCAATGTGGGAATACTCCAGCAGGCGGTCAAGGGAAACCGGCTAATGGATAACGGTGTAGGAAGACTGGGAATGGTTTACGGCGAATCAATGCTGGAACGTTTCGAGAGAGATGCACTCAATCTGCCTGGCGTTAAGAAAATTTTCATTAAGGTTGGGGATAACGACATAATACATCCTCAGTGCAAAAGTATGCAGGGCATAGCGAAATATGTCACTGTAGATGAAATGATCGGCGCATATAAAGAGCTTATTGAAAGAGCACATAAGAAAAACATCAAAGTGTATATGTTTACAAGAACCGCATGGAGAGGATATACAAGAAATCTTCTCGGCGGCGGCGACGACGTTATATGGACGACGGAAATTGACGAAATGAGAAAGCAGCTTAATCGCTGGATCCGGAGCGATGAAAGTCCTGCCGATGGTTTTGTTGATCTCGACTATCTTTGCGGGGATGATCTTGCAGAGGAGATGAGCAAGGAATACACAACGGACGGAGTTCATTTTACTCCAAAGGGACAGCAAGTTGTTGTAGAAAATCTGTCACTTGATTTATTCAGATAAAAAGTCCATAAAAGCGAAGGGCGGTGAATTTTTCACCGCCCTTTTTGTTTTTTTTATTTGATAGAAGTAGTTATAACAAAGAATTTATAAAAATTATCCCTCTTTAAGGAGAGCCTTATAGAGCTTAATGTATTCGTTTGCGCTGCGTCCCCAGCTGAAATCGCTTTCGAGGGCACGCTTTACAAGAATTTGCCAGCCTTCCTTGTTCTTATAACCCTCAAGAGCTCTGTACATTGTGTGGAGCATATCGTGGGCGTTGTAGTTAGAGAAAGTAAAGCCGTTGCCTACTCCGTCGCCGCTGTCGGTTATGGAGTCCTTAAGGCCGCCTGTTTCACGTACGATAGGTATAGAACCGTAACGGAGAGCAATCATCTGGGAAAGACCGCAGGGCTCGCTCTTTGACGGCATGAGGAATATGTCTGAACCGGCGTAAATCTTTCTTGAAAGAGAGGGGATGAATCCTATTCTTGTGCCGACCTTATCGGGATATCTTCCTGCAAGGTCTTTAAAGTAATTCTCATACTGCCAGTCGCCGCTGCCTAAAACAACAACCTGAACGTCGTTGTTTGCAACAAACTCTTCGAGAACGGCTTCTACGAGGTCAAATCCCTTGTGGGAAACAAGTCTTGAAACTATTCCAACAACGGGCACATCCTCACGCTGGGGAAGTCCGAAATTCTGCTGGAGATCAATCTTGTTTTTAACCTTGTTTTCAGGATGCTCAGCTGAATAGTTGGCAGCAATATTTTTGTCTGTTTCAGGGTTATAGTTATCAGTGTCAATACCGTTTAATATTCCCGAAAGCTTCCAGGAACGCTGGTTAAGTATCGTATCAAGACCGTGGCTGTACCATGGGTCAAGAATTTCCTGGGCATATGTGGGGCTTACGGTTGTAACTCTGTTTGCACATTCAATGGCGGCTTTCATGAAGTTGGTGTTTCCGTCATATTCAATAAGGTTATATGCGCTTTCAGGTATGCCTAAAACGTCGTTGAGCAGCTCTTTGCCGTAAACGCCCTGGTACTGAATGTTATGAATTGTAAATACGGTTTTAATGCCCTGGAATCCCTCTCTCTGAGCATACATTATGCTGTAGTAAAGGGGAGTGAGGGCGGACTGCCAGTCGTTGCAGTGGATTATGTCGGGCTTAAAGTCAATGTATGGAAGCATTTCAAGAACAGCTCTTGAGAAAAATGCAAATCTTTCAGCGTCATCGTAATATCCGTAAATGCCGTCACGTTTAAAATAATATTGGTTGTCCAAAAGGTAATAAATAACTCCGTCAACCTTTGCCTCAAATACTCCGCAGTACTGTCTGCGCCATGAAACGGGAACAGAAAGGCTTGTTAAAAATTTC
The DNA here is from genome assembly GCA_949289045.1 of uncultured Oscillospiraceae bacterium. Taxonomy (GTDB): domain Bacteria; phylum Bacillota; class Clostridia; order Oscillospirales; family Acutalibacteraceae; genus UMGS263. Next base: position 49,143 of record CASEMN010000006.1, on the reverse strand, counting down.
ATTGTATTTTTAAGCTCCTGAGAAATGCCGTCATACATGGGCATAACTACACGGCAGCCGATAAGTCGCTTACGCAGAGCCTGAGGCAGTGAACCGGCCACATCGCCCAGTCCTCCGCTGGCCATAAAGGGCAAAGCTTCGCTGGAAACATAAAGAACTTTCATGAAAAGACCTCCTCTTGTGCAGAAAAAATTTAAAATATACCGGAGACCGAAGCCGTTTTAAGACTTCGGAATCCGGAGAAACTTTTAATCAGATGGTTTTGTTTTTAGCCACATATACCGGATAGTTCTTATCACCGGTAAGGTTTTTATCGGGCTGAACAACTACGTTTTTATCGAGTATTACACAGTTTATATTTGCGTTTTCGCCTATAACTGCACTCTGCATAATTATTGAGTTTTTGACCTTTGCGCCTTTTTCAACTTTAACGCCTCTGAAAAGAACGCTGTTTTCGACTTCGCCTTCAATTACACAGCCGTCGGCGATAAGTGAATTTTTAACATTTGAGCCGAGACCGTAAAGAGCCGGCATATCGTCACGAACCTTTGTGTAAACAGGTCTGTCAGGGTTAAAGAGGCTGCGGCAGTTGTCCTTATCCAGCAAAGCCATATTTGCCTTATAATAGCTTTCGATTGAATCAATGGGCATGCAGAAGCCTTCTACTTTATAACCGTAGATTTTAAGCTTATCTACGTTTGCCTGAAGAATATCTCTTTCGACGTTTTCACGGTTATGTACAGCAGCGTCTCTTATAAGCTCTTCAAAAAGAGGCTTATTAACTATCATCATGTTGAGAGAATAGTTTTTGTCCTCCGGCTTGTCGTCTACGGCAACAGAGGTTATTCTGCCGCTTTCGTCAAGGTCAAAGGTGGCAAGATTTTTAAGAGCAGGAGCTTTTCCGTGAGCATAGGCTATTGTTATATCAGCTCCTGTGTCGATGTGCTGCTGCATAAGCTGTGCATAGTCGGGATTGCATACCATGTTGCAGTCTGAAACGAGCACATATTCTTCAACAGATTTGTGAATGAAATCAAGAACATTGTAAAGAGCCTCTACTCTGTTCTTGTATCTGCCGGCTTGAGCGTTGTTAAAGGGAGGCAGCAGATACATACCGCCTGTCTTTCTTGAAAGATCCCAAGGCTTACCAGTGCCAAGGTGATCCATGAGGGACTGGAAGTTGCTTTTTGTAATAACTCCCACCTGATCTATTCCGCAGTTTACCATGCCGGAAAGAATAAAGTCGATAAGTCTGTAACGTCCTGCAAAGGGTACGGAACCCATTGTTCTCACGTCGGTAAGTTCGCTTATGGCTTCATCGTAAGCGTTTGAAAATATAATTCCGAGAATGTGGTTAACCCTCATTTATTTCACCCCCTCAATATCTTCGCCTATCATGGCTTTCGGTTCAACAACAGCGCCTGCGCCGACCTTGACGCCGGAGCCTACAACCGCAACGCCCCACTGGTCAAGGTCTTCCATATCTTCGGGACGCTTGCCTACAATGGCGTTTTCATCTATAACAGCGTTTTCTGCAACTATTGCGTACTGAACTACAGCGTTCTTTTTGATAACTGTTCCGGGCATTATAATGGAGTCGAGAACTTTTGCTCCCTCTTCTACAACAACGTTGGGGAAGAGAATTGAGAAGTCTACGGTGCCTTCAATTATGCCGCCCTCTGAAATAAGTGAGTTTTGTACATAAGCTTTATCTCCAACGTAATGAGGAGGAGCCACAGGATTTTTAGCGTAAATCTTCCAGGAAGGATCTGTAAGGTCGAGATCAACGCTGGGATTGAGAAGGTCGAGGTTGGCTTCCCAAAGGCTGTCTATGGTTCCAACGTCCTTCCAGTAGCCGCTGAAAGGATAGGCGAAAAGCTTTTCATGGTTTTCGTGCATAGCAGGAATAACATCATGACCGAAATCGTTGCCTGATTCAGGATTGTTTTCGTCCTCTATAAGATATTTTCTGAGAACTTCCCAGGTGAAGATGTAGACGCCCATGGAGGCTTTGTTTGTTGTAGGATTCTTCGGCTTTTCTTTGAATTCATAAATTGAGCCGTCCTCATTTGTAAACATAAGTCCGAAACGTGAAGCCTCTTCCCACGGAACTTCAAGGGATGCTATTGTACAAGCAGCGCCTTTTTCCTTATGGTAGTCGAGCATCTTGGAATAATCCATTTTATAGATGTGGTCGCCTGAAAGAACCAGTACATATTCCGGGTCATATCTGTCGATAAAATCGATATTCTGATAAATAGCGTTTGCGGTGCCCTTGTACCACTGTGTGCCCTCTATCTGCTGGTAGGGTGAAAGAACATGAACGCCGCCGTTTACACGGTCAAGGTCCCATGTCTGTCCGTTTCCTATGTAATCGTTAAGCTCAAGAGGCTGGTACTGGGTAAGTACACCTACGGTGTTTATACCTGAGTTAACGCAGTTAGAAAGTGGAAAGTCGATTATTCTGTACTTTCCTCCGTATGGTACGGCGGGTTTGGCAATTTTGCGGGTAAGTATTCCCAAGCGGCTTCCCTGACCGCCGGCAAGGAGCATGGCAATACATTCCTGTTTACGGGCCATAAAATGTCCTCCTTTTATTTTAATAGTAATAATATTCGTTAACCTTATATTTACCTTGCGGTATGTTTAAGGTAAATCGTCGAAAGTCCGGGAAGATCAAGCTTAATGCTCTGTTCAAAGCCGTGCATGGGCTTTTTCTCAATTTTGACCTTTTCTTTAGAGCCTTTGCCTTCTCCGCCGAATTCCAAATCGTCGGAATTAAGTACAATCTTGTACTTACCTGTTGCGTCGGGAACGCCGATTCTATAGTCGGAGCGTTCAACAGGGGTGAGGTTGCATACAACGATGATTTCGTTTCCTTTTTTATCCATTCTTCTAAAAGCGATTACAGAGTTTGTATAGTCGTCGCTTGAAATCCAGGAGAAGCCCTCCCAGCTGTAATCTACTTCCCAGAAAGGAGCGTTCTTTTTATAGAACTCGTTGATTGTCTTTGTATAGTGCTGAAGCTGTCTGTGCTTGTCGTAGTCAAGAAGCATCCAGTCAAGCTCGCTCTTATAGTCCCACTCTTTGAACTGGCCGAATTCCTGACCCATAAACAAAAGCTTTTTGCCGGGATGAGCCATCATGTAGCCGAGGAAAGAGCGTACACCGGCGAATTTCTGCTCGTATTCACCGGGCATTTTGCCAATGAGGGAGCATTTGCCGTGAACAACCTCATCGTGAGAAATTGGGAGAATGAAATTCTCCGAAAAAGCATAGAAAAATGAGAATGTAAGACAGTCGTGGTTATACTTTCTGAAATATCCGTCAAGAGAGAAATATCTCAAAATGTCGTTCATCCATCCCATGTTCCACTTGAAGTTAAAGCCTAAACCGCCCATATATGTAGGCTTTGATACCATAGGCCAGGCAGTGCTCTCTTCGGCGATCATCATAACATCGCCGTGATCTCTGAAAATTGCTTCGTTGAGTTTCTGGAGGAAGGATACCGCTTCGAGGTTTTCGTTTCCACCGTTTACGTTGGCTATCCATTCGCCGTCGTTTCTGCCGTAATCAAGGTACAGCATTGATGCAACGGCATCGACTCTCAGTCCGTCAAAGTGATATTTTTCAAGCCAGAATTCAGCGTTTGAAATAAGGAAGCTCTGAACTTCGGTTCTGCCGAAGTCGAAAACTTTTGTACCCCACTGTTTATGCTCGCCCTTTCTCGGGTCAGCATATTCATAAAGGGGCTGACCGTCAAACTCAAAAAGTCCTGCTCCGTCACGGGGGAAGTGAGCGGGAACCCAGTCCATAATAACGCCGATTCCCGCATTATGGCAGGCATCAACGAAATACATAAGGTCAGCCGGAGTGCCGTAACGGGAAGTTGCGGCGTAATAACCGACAATCTGGTAACCCCAGGAGCCATCGAAGGGATGCTCCGCCAAAGGCATGAGCTCAATATGAGTGTAGCCCATTTCTTTGACATAAGGTACGAGCTCGTCCGCCAGCTTTCGGTATGAGAAGAAGTTGCCGTCTTCATACTGTTTCCATGAACCGGCATGAACCTCATATATGTTTACCGGTCTTTCGTAAATTGACTGCTTTGCTCTTGCAGACATCCACTTTTTATCGGTCCAGGTATAACAGTCGTCAATTTCATAAATTTTTGTAGCTGTTTCGGGACGTGTTTGAGTATGGAAGCCATAGGGGTCGGCTTTCATAAGTGTATCGCCGCTTTTGGTTTTAATGGCGAATTTGTATATATCGTATTGCTGAAGGTCGTCTATAACAGCTTCCCAAACTCCGTCGCTTATTTTTTCCATAGGATTAGCGGCGCAATTCCAGGAATTAAAATCGCCTACTACGCTTACGGCCTCTGCGTTAGGAGCCCATACGCGAAAAACGAAACTGTTTTCGCCGGCACGGTGACACCCGAAGAACTCGTATGCCTTTGCGTTGTTGCCTTGGTGGAACAGGTAAAGGGGAACTTCGTAGTCGGGGCTTTTTTTAGTCATTGTTCACACACCGTCCTTTATCTTTTATAATTATCTGATTATATTCTAACATAAAGGAAAAGGGCATTTCAATATATTTTTTGACTATTTTAATCAAAATGCCATACAAATATGTGGTACTTATTTGTATATTTTGTTAGAAAAAATTGCCGTATTTTCTCGTTGAAAATGCGTAAATGAAGCACGTTTACTGTGCAAAATAAACAAGCACCCGGCAAATTATTATAGAACATTTGCCGAGTGCTTTTTTGTAGAATTTTGATGTTGGAAAAAAATCGGGACAAATTTACCAAAAACCAATATTTATGCGAAAGCGGCGATGCAGTAAGTTATGCCTACCTTGTTAAGAGAGACGGGAGAAGAATCCTCTGTATTCTTTATTGTTACAGTGTTTCCTGAAATCGAGATTCCGGAGGAACCTGAGTTGTTGGAAGCAATGCCGAAATATGTAGTTACCTTTTCTCCTGAGTATTCGCAAAGGGGACGTCCGATAGCAAAAGCAATGGCAAAAATAGGTTTTATGCTGAATGTGAAATCTTTTGACGGAGCGTTATTGCCGAAGTATTCCGTAAAAACGATTCGTTTAGTAAACTTTTCATGTTCATCGGAGTTAAGGTGAGAAACCATATCGTCAATGTGATTGCTCACTGTAGTATCAATTAACAGATTGTCGCGGTTTACGTCCTCCATCTGTGGTTTGTCGTCAAGGGACCATTGGTTTAAATTTAAATTAGGCGTTTTGTTTGAAGCAGCCAATTGTAAAAACCTCCTTTAAAGGGTTTCGTCAAAAAATCCCCATGGTATGCCTTTTTCTCTTATGTCAAAAAAGGTCATGTCAAGGGCTTCTATCTGAGCCCAGGTGTACATAGGCATATCGGTTATAAAACGGATAAATGCAGGGCCGTACTTTACGGCATAGTCAGCCGCTGCGGTGAGTTCTTCCATGGAAAAGGTTCCGTCGTGCTCTAAGCGTACGGCATAGTTGTGAGACTCAAAAATCAAAGAAAATCTCATATTCAGAAGCTCAAGAAACTTTTCCAGGAACAATTCGGTGTCAGGTTCTCCGGGAATCAGTGAGCTTAAAGAGAGTATTCTCTCACGTCTTTCTTCAGTGCTCAGGGATGTTTCTTTAAGGCCTAAAATATGTTCCATTCTGGTAAGGCCGTCACCTTCCGCCGTAAGAGCAAACATCTCTTTTCTTATATTGTTGCACTGATTTGTTACAAGGTCCATTGCAGCAGCATAGGCTTGTATTTCACCTTTTAATATAATGCATTCAGGAGAATAAATGCCTAAAGGAAAAAGAGCGGCTTCCATCCTCTGTTTTGCTCCCATTATTCAAACCTCCCGCTTATTGTTAACTCTTTAAGAATTACTTCGCAGTCGGCAGGGGGGGTAATGTCACTTTCGGGATTGAGAAAACGGTAGTTTTCAACTCCCTCTACCTCCAATAAAATTTTACCTAAATCGCAAAGTCTTACTTCTCCGCCGATTTCCAAATCTGCAAAAAAGTCCTGAAGCCTCTCTCTGCATATTTCAGTTACATTTTCTTCGTCAAAATTTTCTTTAACCTTAATAAGCAAAGAAAGGGAAACGTCATAGGTTTCCGCTTCTTTGACATAAAGATTTATGCCGGCGGGACAGAATTTTTTAAGCTTTTCCGAAATTGCAAGCTGTAGCTCCATAGTGTATTTACCGTCTTTTGCTACAACTATTACGTCTACCGTACCTGCTCCTCGGTTGATGGGAACAGTTTTTGCTTTAAGTACATCTTCAAAAGTCAGTGCAATTTCCGTGTAGGTAGAGGCGTTGCTTCCGTTGGAAATTGATGACCAGCTTTCCATAATACGCTTTCTTAGGGCTTCGTCTGATTCGCTGTTGCCGCCGCCTGTAAAGGGTTCGGGATTAATAATTCTGTCTATTCCTACGGGGGGAGTTATCATAACGGTGATCTTTTCCGCTGCACAGTTGCCGTCCCTACCCTCTATGGTAGCCTCGGCAGGAACGGTTACTTTTGTTTCACCGGCGGAGAGCACGGCTTCCTGAGTGGTAACGTACTGACAAATATCTTCCGCTGCAATGGCGCATACGGTTTTTTCGGGTATTACAATGTCAAATTCCGCTGCTTCATCTATAATGAATTCAATTTTTCCTGAAGCAGTTGAAGCTGTTTTTCTGTAAATGCCTCTCTGAGCTCCATGGCGTTCAAGGTCGATTCCAACGGCAGTATCGGGAAAAATACGGTTTTCGAGTCCTGCAATACGACAGTAAAGGGAATAAAGCTCCCCAGCAAAAAGCTTCATTCTGATTTCAATGTCACCGCTGTCCTCAGGTTTAACTCCGGTTATTTCAGTGTATTTTTCTTTCATAAGAGAAAGAAGTCCGTCATAGGTTATCTGCTGTGTCATATTAAGGAGCTAAGCTCCACGGTCACCTCCTTATATTTTTCTCCGCTGGCAATGGTAATAATTCCTTTGCCGGGAGAATACTGTGCATCTATAATCTTTACGCCGGGAATTTTTTCAGTAACTTCCATGGCATATTCAAACAGCAGTGCATTGGGATTTTCTCTTTCATTAAGCTTCATTTCATGAATACGGCTTCCAAAATCCCTGTCAAAAATAAAGGAGCCTTTGGGAACAGTCAAAAGGATTTCCGCCTTTTGAAGAGTCAGTTCTTCGCCAGCAACAGTAACCGGGATTCCCGAAGAAGAAAGAACTATATTCCCGTTTTCTATTTTCATATCCAAGGGTATGTCACTCCTTTATAAAATCTTTTGCGTAAACTGTGCCGTCGGAAGAAACCGTAACTCCGTTTATTACGGCGTCTCCGTTTTGGCACAGCCTGATTTTTGCACCGGAAGCGGAAAAAATCATAACTTCTCCGTTTCTAAGCTCTGAGCCGTCAACCTTTACTCCGGCACAAACAGTACCGTTTTTGCAGGGGATAAGCAGTACGTCGGTATTTTTCGGAGGAAGGGATACAAAGCCGTAGGGAGCATAGACAGGTATGCCTTTTTCAAAAGAAGCGCTGTTTATTGAAAGAGCTTTGTCGCCTGATTCCACTACGGAACCTTCTTCCGGCAGTTTTTCGTTTTTCTTAGCGGAAAGGTTTGTAAGCCACATAAATTACACTTCCTTTTTTCTCAAAATAACCGTACAGTAGTATCCTTTTGAAGTAAGCCGAAGAACTCGCTGAAACACCATAAGGTTTTCTTCCTGTTTTCCTGCGGGGGATGAAAAAGAGGCTTTCATGCCTGTAAAAATCGGGGGTGGGTCAAAAAGCTCCGCTTCAATTTGGAGAGTATTTTCGAGAGAGAGCCTGAAAATACGGTCGGTTTTGTTCTGCCTTTCCCAGAGGGGAGTGTTTGTAAGGTCAACTATTCTAACGTTATACTTTTCCGGATTTTCAATATAGGGATTCAATATGCTGTGAGCATAGGTTCCCTCTTTCTGCACCTTGCAGATGATTTTTCCAACTATGCCGAAAGAGCTTTCGGTAATTTCCGCTTTTGAAAATTTAGTGCATCCGGGTAAAGAATTGGAAACGGAAAGCTTCTTTTCAGGAAGAAAATTCTGCGGATGCTTTGAGAACAGAGTCAGATCCCCTGATATAAATGGTTCAAAGCCTGTAACGCTAAGACAGAATCTTTTAATAACATCCCAGTGGCTGTCTCCTTTTAAAACAGAGAAATTTCCCTGCCATCTTAAATTTTCTCCCGAAAAGGATTTGATGCCGTAGGGCAGAGCATGATTTTTATAGATATCCTCAAAGGATGGGCAGTTGTACGTTTTGGGCAGAGCTTCGTTGTCAATAAGTGCAGCAGCGGGACTCCTTGCGAAAATTTCCGTAAATACTCCGTCTGAGGATATGATTGTTGTAAGGTCCTCCACTGTTCCGAAAAAGAGCCTTTCTTTTTCAGGTGAAGTTACCTCAATTGTATTTCCCAATGAAAGAGAAGAGGAAAAAGGAAAAATTCCCGTAAAGGAATCTGTGGGAGTATCCATGGAAGAGCGAATTTCAAAGCTTTTTGGAAAAACGATATGTGAGCCGCTTTCTGATGAAACAGTAACTGTATATGTCATGCTATTCTTATCCTGCCTCCCTCAGAAACGTCCCATGGGTCGATGCATAGGGGGTTAAGTTCCACAAGTTTTTCAATGTCGATGTCATACTCTGCGGAGATTGACCAAAGGGAATCACCCTCTTTGGCGGTTATATATTTTTCGCCAGTTTCTCCTTTTTCGGCGGGGACTTCATAAAACTCTATATCGTAAAAAATATCTGTGCTGCCGCTTTTTTCGTAAACTGAAAGGGAGGACATAACGGCGTTTAAAGGCGGCAAATCCGAAAGAAAAAGGATTCCATCGCCGCCTTTGTTGAAAAGCTTTTGAATTTCCAGTGAACGATTCAGGCGGTTTTCTCCGCTGAAGGAACCTGAGCTTTTGATGATTTTCGGCTTTGCTCCGTGTTCACGAAGAAAAGAGCCGGAAAATGGAATATGCTCAGTGTTCAGAATTTTTTCACCTTTAAAAGTGATTTCGGCGGGGTTCTTATCAAAGACAAAGCTCTTGTATCTTAAAAGGGCGTGTATCATTGTCCGTTTCCTCCGTCATAGGAAAAATCTCTCGGATACCGTCTGCTGTCTCGTTCAAGGAGCTTTGAGAGCTGTTCCGGATATTCTGTTGAAAGGCTGTCCGTAAAATAGTTTTCTTCGTTCATATTTTCACCTTTTTTCCCTGAGAAACAGAGTATGTGTATTTTTCCATTTCGCCGTCATGAAGCTCAGCGGTTCGCTCGAGTGAAATAAGTGTGCAGCCGGTGAGGATGTATCTGTATTTGCTGTTTTCAATGGATATTTCCGATATTTCCTCTTCATCCATGATGTCGGCGGAAAAGAGCTTTGAACGCACAATTTCACATGTTCCCTTTATGCCGAAAAGAGAGTTTACACCCTCTTCGCCGTATTCCTGAGAAGTGTCGGAAACTGTTGTTTCTGAAGAAAATTTAACTTCGGTGGAAATAACATGGGAAACATCTGCACCGTTAATCTTGACTTTTAAGTCGTTATTGGAAGAGTTAAATTTTATCTCAGGCATTTAATCAGCCTCCCTTACAATTTCTCCGCTGAAAGAAATTGTTCCTTTAAGTACAAAAGCGTCCGCATCTCTGTTTGCTGAAACATCACCGCATTTAAAGGACTTGATATACAGATTTTCCATAAAGGAAGCCGCTTCACAAATTCTGCAAAAAGCTTTGAGGCATTCCTCTCCGCCGGATTTATAGGGAGCATAAACGGTAAGACGCAAAGCAATTTCGGCGTCTCTTCCGTTTCCTGAGTCGTAGATATCTCCCATTGCTCCGGGCGAAACTGAAATTTCCTCTCCGCCAAGTGCCGCCGTAATCTTTTTAATTGGAACCGGTTTTTTGGAAGAGGGGAATTCAGAGAGAAAAGTGATGTCTTTAAGCTCTTCTGATTCTTTTAGCTGTGTCAGAACCTGATTAATAAATTCATAAATAGCCATTTATTCCTCCTGTGTAACACTCATCAGAACAGCCCAAACATAGCAGACCTTATTTTGAAAATATACCTTTTCGGCACGTTCGATTTTAAGTTTCAGTTCGTCGGTGAAAACGCAGGCGTCTTCGAGCTTTGTAAGGTCATGGGCAGGAGGACCGATGTAGAGATAATAACCCTTTTCACTCAGTCCCGCAGGAGTATATATTCCATCGAGATACATTTTGTTTTTGTATCTTATGGGCTGCACAAAGGCTCTGAAAGTTTCAGTTGACCAGCCTTCGTCGTCGGCGATTCTCACGTCCTGACCAAAACGCTTTAAAATTGAGTCAACCTCCATTTTCATACCTCCCTGAAGAAAAATTCGCTGTCCGTAAGGCAGTCGGCAGCAGCGGCAAGAGCTTCTTTTAAAAGCACCTGAGAAATTTCCTCGCTTTTTGTATCCATATCCACTGTAACGTCGCCAGCTTTAAAAGATGAAATTCCGCCGGAAGACAGAGAGTTGTATTTTGTTTTGGCAGTAAGAGCCAAAGCAGCAGCGGCGGCGATAACTCTTGGGTCATCCCCGTAAAGGGGGCTTCTCAACTTGGGGTTAAGCTGAGAAGCGGCCTCGGAGCAAATTAACAGTGCCTTTTCTTCGCTTTCGAGTTCAATATCTGTCATGATTTTAAGACGGCTGAGCACCTTTTCGGGGTCAATCACAGGCACCGCTCCTTTTGTTAAATATTAAGAGCAACGCAGGAATCAGGTGAAAGGGGAGAAAATCCTGCCGTTACGGTAATGGCTGCTCTTTCAAGCTGACGGTCGATGAGCTTGTCAAACTCCGTGGTGATGTCTCCGGCCTGAACCATTTCGAGAGTGCAGCTCTTGTCAAAGGCAAGAATCTTGTCGGCGGGAGCATGGAAGGATTTAACAAGCTCTGCACCAAGGGGAGTGATAAGCTTGCCTGTTGCATGGAAATTAAGTCCTGCGGTGGCGTCCATAAATTCAGGGATGGCAAGGAGCTTTTCCGCTGCGGTAATGGAAGCTACAAGAGTTGTCATGCTGTAGGGATGAAGAGCATTCCATGTCTTAACAATGTCTGCGTATGTAATGCTGTCTTCGCTGGTAGCTTCAACATCAGAAGCAATTGAAGTGAGAGTATCAATGGCATCCTTGGCCTGAGAGCGGGCAATGTGAGCGCCTATCTGACGGAGCATGATTGTAAAAACATCAAGCTTCTGGTACTTGATAGCCTCATAGGAAGCGGAGAGAATACGGCCTCTTTTGTGGAGCTGTACGAGATTTTCTCCCAGAGCGATTGAAGCTGAGGGGATCTGAGCGCCTTCGCCGACAGTTTTGAGTTCTTTTCCATCGTCGTCAGGGAGAAGAGAAAGGGCTCTGTAATCGAGAGAGTCAATCTTTGTAACAGTAGCGATGAGCTTTCCGAGAATGTCTGCTTCCTCCATGCCGGTGCGTACTGTGCGTGAGATGTACTCAGGGAAAAGCACAGATGAATCAGAGGTTGAGAAGAATTTTGCCACAGGGTCGCTGTTTCTTCCCATAACCTTTATGTCGAAGCGTTTAAGCTGACGCTGAAAAGCGTCAAGACCCTCAAGAGAGGTTCCCTTATAGTTTTCTGAGGGGTCTGCCTGTTCGAGAGCGGCGCAGATGCCGCCGGGAACCTGATACATACCCTTTTCAAGTCTGATGTTCTGAAAATTAGCCATATATTTTTCCTCCTTTAAATCAGAGCATAAACTCTACTGTCTTTTTTGCTGTATCTACGTTTGTGATGAGTACCTTTTCGGTGCCGTCGCCGGTCTTTACTCCCGATGCTGCGGCAGCAAGGCTCTGATAGCCCACAGAGGGAGCTGGGTCTGTGTAGGGGAGACAGGCAAAACCTCTGAGCTGTACTGTTGCAACGCCTCCACGGCAGGCAGTGGCAATGCCGATAAAAGCGTCACCGTCGGCGCATTTTGCAACTGTGCCGTTTGCGGTGATTTTTACTGGAGCATTTTTTTCAATGCTTCCGGAAGCTTCAAAGGTAGCGCAGAGAGTACCGATTCCTTCATAAGAAAATTTCATAGATAAATCCTCCTGTTTTTAAATTTTAAACTGATTGTTTGATTTAAATTTTTCGCCGTTTTCAATGGGAGCAAGCTGGGGAGAAAGAGGCATTTCCTTTTTTGCCCTTGTTTCAAATGCGCTTTTGAACTGTTTAAGCTCGCCGGGCTCCATTGAAGCACAGATTGATCGCACTGTATCGGGGAGCAGCTCCGGGACAGTGACTGCACAAAGCTTTACGGTATCTTCTGTAAGAGCTCTTTTGTATTCCTCTCCCCAAAGGGAGAGCTTTTCCAAACGCTCAAATTCCTTTTTGAGAGCAGCAGACTCCTTTTCAGAGATAGTGATACTTCCCTTCGCTGAAAAGATTTTTTCTTTTATGTCATTCACTTTTACTTTTTCCTCCTTATCCTTAAAGGCTTTGATGACGCCGGCGGCAGGCTGAGCGGGAACAGCCACAAAGGACCATTCGTAAGCGTCTGTTGGGTTTTCCAAAATACCGAAGCATTTTTTGCCGTCGTAGGTTTCTCCGGGAGTGTGGCTGCATTTTGCCGAGCGTACATCGCAGCCGCATACGGAGCAGATTTTTTCCGAAACGCTGCAGCTTACGCTTACTTCCTTTTTGATTCCCGTTTCTATTTCTTCAATAAGAGAGCGCGTCTTTTCCGTAATGGGGATATATGCCTTTGCGTTAAGGGTAAAATAAGTTTCTCCCACAGAATTCTTTTTATTACTGTGTTCTATAACTGATGCATCAAACACTCTTGCACTCTGATTTTCCGTTTTTGGGTTGTGGTCAAAAATACCGCTTTTTCCTTTAAACATTTCCGCAAGAGTTTTAAGGGAGCTTTCGGAGAACTGTTCAAAATCCCTGTCGATTTCATTGTCACATAAAATAAGGCTGAAAATATATACCTCATCACGTTTGAGAGGACGCTTAGAATAGCGGTTTATAAGTTCCATGTCCTTATTGTCATCATCGCCGCTTTTTTTAACGGATGTAATTCCAAAGGTTTTATTCATCTTCTTCACCTGCCTTTAAACCGAGATTTGACAGTGTTTCCTCTGCCTGAGCTGAGTAAAGCTTTGCCTTTGCGGATTCAACCTCATCCTGTAAGGTGATGTCATCCCACTCAACCTGGCAGTCAGGATTAAAACCTGAAAGACGCAAAAATATGTTTGAAATTTTAAGAATGACGGGAGTGAGTATTCTGCGGTAAGCTTCAAGCTCACTTGTAAGTACATCAGCCTGCTGGGCGGACATACGCTCCGTGGATGACCAGGAAAGGCCGAACATAAAGGGAGGGATACCCGTTTTTGCCACAATCTGCTCAAGCATCTGTCTTACGGGGATTTCGCTGTCAAGAATCTGGTTGTCTGCTCCGATTACCTTTATGTCAACGTCCCCTAAAGCCACAAAATCCCTTACAGTATGAGGGTCGTGCATGGCGCTGCTCCATTCCTTTGCAACCTGTGCTGCACGTTCTTTGGCATAGGCTTTGTCTATGGCGTCGTTCTGAGGCTTGTAGGTTACGGCAAAGCGAACGTTTCCCACTCTTTCAAAGTTGACTCCTATGGTGTTGTAGATTTTAAGGAGTACCGAGCTTACGAAGGGAAGTCCTTTTAAAAGTGAATTTCCTGTGACCTCTCCCGGTGATGGGTTGAGGACGGAATAGAGAATAAGCTCCGGATACTGTACGGCAACTGCTTCTCCTCCTCCTGAGCGTACACAGATGGATAAGGCGCATCCGCCGTCCTTTCTAACTTCCAGATTTTTAAGAGGAGCATTATAAAGGGCGGCGACTTTTCCGCCTGAAAGAACTATTTCTCCCACTGCATTTCCGTAGGTGAGAAGCTGTTCAAAATAGGTGGAGATAAAGGCGTTTATTCCGGTCTGGCATCCTCCTACGGAAACTTCATTTAAAAACTCATCTAAAGAAGCCTGAGCAGCTTTTGATGAGCAGTTTACCTTGAAACCTCCGGTAAGGCGTATGATTTTAAAAATTGCGGCGTCAATTATAGGCACAGCTTCTCTGAGAGTTTCGTAGAGGACTGCATCGCCGCCGGAAAGGGGTGTATAGCGGTCGAGATTTTTAAAGGGATAGTCGGTGTTTCCTGTCTGCACCGAAAAGGCACAGGGAGGATTTTCCCTTTTTCTTTTTTTAAACAGGGGCATTCAAAACCTCCTTTTCATTGTGAAATCAGGAAACACGGTCAATTGCCACGGCGAAAAATCCGTCATCACAGGCGGGGGCGAGAACGGTGGAGACGAAATAGCGGATATCGTCCATGGCATGGTCGTTTTCCTTTTTGGGGGCGTCCTTGGAGAGAGAGTCGTCCCAGCGGTAGATGCCGAATTCTCTGATGGAGTCACGGCAGCAGGAAGAAATGAAAATCTCGCTGTTTTTAAGTGCTACGCTGACAAGGCGGATTCCGTCGGCAACATCGTTTACGGCAGGGATTGCTTTGAATCTGCCGTGACGGCGTACACACTCAATAAAACTTGCGGCGGAAGGGTCGATTATAACCGCATGTATTTTTCTTTCCCCTGCTAATTTTTCAAGTTCTGCATAGTATTCCTCGTCGGTTTTCTGATACTTTTCCTTTCTTGAATCGAAATAATATTCATCGATACGGTACCAGCTTTTTCCGCTTTTTCCCCAAAGACCGAAAGAGGCGGGATTAACGGTTCCGTAGTCGCAGGAGATATAGAACTCACTGCACGGATTTTGGGGAGAAGCGATGTTTGCCTGAGAAAAGAACGGATAAACAAGGCCTTCTGCTGCAACCCATTTTCCCTGTACGAACCGCTCGTAAAAAGCCCCGCTGTATAGGGACTTGTATCTTTCAATAATTTTCGGTGTAAGGGAAGGGTTGTCCTCCATTACGAAATGGAGATAGAGACAGTTTTTCTCTTTGGCCTTGAGAACCCATTCACGGTGGAACCAGTGGCTGGGATTTTCGGGATTGCAGTTAAACCAGAATTTTGAACCGTCAAGGGAGCATCTTGCGAGAGCCTGCTCCACAAAGGAGCGTGGCATCAGTGCGACTTCGTCAAGGAGAACTCCGCCCAGGGTGATACCCTGAATAAGGGAGGCGGAGGATTCATCTCTTCCGCCGAAGAGATAGAAAGTGTTGGTGACGGAGCCTCTTGAGATGACTACGCAGTTTCGGGAAACTTTTTCCTGGCAGGTGAAACCAAGCTCAGAGAGAATTGGCAGAAGAGGTGAGAGAAGATTTCTTCTTAGTGAAGTCACAGTTTTTCCACACATGGCAAAAGAGGTGTCGGAAAACCTGTAAAATGCCCATGCTATAAAGGATATGGACATGCATAGGGTTTTTCCGCTTCTTACGGCGCCGTCGCAGAGAATGGCGTCATAGGAGGCAAAAGGGCTTGAGGGACACCACCAGGTAAGAGCTGTAAGCTGCTTTTTTGAAAAAGGCACAAATGAGGCTTTACTCATTTTTCACCTCCGATGCAGCGAGAGCCTTTGCTCCGTTTTCCAGTGCGGCATAGAATGGAGGAATTTCCTTTTCGCTGCTGCCGGAAAGCTCCGCAAGTTTTTCCAGTGCCTTGAGTCTGTCGAAAAATTTGATTTCCATGCCCCCGCCTTTTGGACGTTTGATTTCGGAAATGCAAAACAAGTCGAGATTTTCAAGTTCACCGGGTTCGGGAGGCGAATCGGCGAAAAGCAGCCTTATTGCGTCGCAGACAGAGCCATATGCAATTCTCCTGTAACCTGCTGCGGCTTCCCTTTGGGAAACTTCCTGAAGCTTTTCGAGCTTTTTGATTTCTGAGGTTATGCGTTTGTCGCGGATAAGCTTTTGTCCGGCTTTTTCGGGGAAAAGAGTATATCCGGCTTTTGCAGCGGCTTCTCTTATGTTTCTTGTACGGCAGTAATAAAAGCAGAAAAGCTTTTCTTTTTCTTTAAGGCCTTGCCTTTTTGTCATTAAATCACCTCACACTAAAGCGTTAAAAAAGCTCTTTGGTTGCATAAAATAGAGCAACTTTTGAAAAAATAATTTAAAAAACATGAAAATTTTAAAAATCTGAAAGATGGTTTTGATTTAAGAGGAGAAACAAAAATGAAATTAATTAAAAGAAAAAGCGATAATTTTTCGTAAAATTAAGAAAATCTCATAATTTAAATCCAAAACCGACTGAAAACCCCCGTTTACGGTTAAAATCATCTGTTTTAGGCTAAAAATAAAGATTGTGTCCATTTTTCACATATTTTCACATAATCACTTGACTTAACGCCGTCTCAGGACTAAAATAATAGAGCACAGAAAAATTTACCGGAGGTGGGCTTTTTTGGACAGTAAAGACGGCGGCAATGCCACTGTACCCGTGCGATTGTGCGGCGAAAAAAGTGTAAAGGAAAGCCTAAGCTCCGTTTGTGTTTTTTAGCTCATAAAAGCAAACGGCCTCTTTCCCTGCACTTTTAAAGCCGGGAAAGAGGTGTTTTTTATTTATGGAAACAAAAGCGTTTGATGAGCTTTTTGCTTTGCTTCGTGAGAACAAGCTTGCAGAACTTAGAAATAGGCTCTGCGAAATGAATGTTGTAGATATTGCGGAATTTCTTGAGGAAAACGAGCCGGAAAGAATGATGCTCATTTTCCGAATACTGCCGAAAGATATTTCGGCTGATGTTTTTTCCTATCTTGATTCGGATTATCAGACTCATATTGTAAATGCGGCGACGGATAAGGAACTTACCACCCTTGTTGATGACCTTTATCTTGACGATGCAGTTGATTTTCTTGAAGAAGTTCCCGCAAATGTAGTTAAAAGGGTTTTGGCTCATACCGATAGTGAAACAAGAGCCCTTATTAACAGCTTTCTTCAGTATCCCGATAACTCTGCAGGAAGCATAATGACAATTGAGATGGTTGAGCTTCACGACAGGCTCACCGTTGATGAAGCTATTAAAGTCATCCGTGAAACCGGTGTTGATAAAGAGACAATTTACACCTGTTACTGTATAAATGATAACCGTAAGCTCATAGGTACAATCCCATTAAGACGTCTTATTTTGAGTAAGGGCACCGATAAGGTCAGGGACATAATGGATGACGACGAGCAGCTTATTTATGTCAATACCCTTGAGGACCAGGAAGAGGTTGCAGATATTGCCCGTAAATACGACCTTTTGAGTGTTCCGGTTGTAGATAACGAAAAAAGGCTTGTGGGTATTATCACTATCGACGATATCGTTGATATCATTGAAGAAGAGAATACCGAGGACCTTGAAAAGATGGCTCTTCTTCATCCGTCGGATAATGAATATCTTAAAACCGGAGTTTTTGCCCTTGCAAAAAACAGAATTATTTGGCTGCTGATATTGATGGTTTCGGCAACTTTTACAGGTAAGATAATAGAGAATTACGAGAATATGCTTTCCGCAATAGCGGGACTTACTGCATGCATACCCATGCTTATGGATACGGGCGGAAACTCAGGTAACCAGACCTCAACCCTTGTTATAAGAGGACTTGCCCTTGGCGAAATCGAGATTAAAGATTATTTCAAGGTACTTTGGAAAGAGTTTCGTGTCAGCCTTATATGCGGCGGAATACTCGCGGCTGCCAATATTGCCAGAATGTTTGTTGTAGGCAGTGCGGGAGGACTTTCTGTATTTCTTGTAGTAAGCGGTGCAATGTTCTTTGCTGTTGTAGTTGCGAAGGCAATCGGATGCACTCTTCCCATACTCGCAAAGCTTGTCCATCTGGACCCGGCTCTCATGGCTGGACCCATGATTACAACTATCGTCGATGCTGTAACGCTTATTATCTATTTTGCTCTTGCCAGCATTTTCCTTCTTTAAACCTATTGAATTTTAATATTGATAATTATATAAAAGCGGCTTCTGACTGTATTTTTAGTCGGAAGCCGCTTTTAATAGTTTTTTCTTTTAATTAAGTAATCTGAAAAAGTACCCTGAAAGGGTTATTTTACCGAAAAAATTGCGTATATTATAACGGGAAATCTTAACGTCTTTTTAATTATTTAACTAAAATTAAGTATGGCTGTTGGTTAAATTTAATAATTTTAATATGGTCAAAATGGGGTCAAAATCCTCAATAAGGCAGTAACAAAGCTGTTTTTTAACTTGTTCTTAAAGAATTTTCGTGGTATTCTTCCCCTATGGCAATTTCGCTTAAAAAATTTAGAAAAGGAAAAAAGTTCTTGAACAGAAACTTCGAGGGGTAATCTTTCTGTTTTTGCGGTGGGTGTACTAATGCAATGCATTTTGCCCTTTAGAGTAAATTGCAGCAAATTAGTTTTATTGGTTGGATGCGTTTGCGAAATTGTGAATATTACGACAATAATAACGGAGGAAACGCCTATGTGTGGAATAGTTGGATTTACCGGTCATGTGCAGGCAGCGCCTGTTTTATTGGACGGTCTGGAGAAACTGGAGTACAGAGGATATGATTCAGCCGGCTTGGCCGTACAGAATCAGATAGGAAAAATAGAGGTAGTAAAGGCGAAAGGACGCCTGAGAGTTCTCAGCGAAATGACGGATAACGGAAGGGCTGTTGAGGGCGAATGCGGAATCGGTCATACACGCTGGGCGACCCACGGAGAACCTTCCGTCGCCAACGCTCATCCTCATTACAGCAGCAACAAAAGAATTGCGGTTGTGCATAACGGAATAATTGAAAATTATCAGGAACTTAAAGATAAAATGATAAACCGCGGTTATACCTTCGCTTCTCAGACAGATACCGAAGTAGTAGTTCAGATGATCGACTACTATTACAGCGGAGAAGCGGCGGGAGATCCTATTACGGCTATTACACGTATGATGATGCATGTAAGAGGCTCTTATGCTTTAGGAATATTGTTTGAGGATCAGCCCGGTGTTGTGTATGCTGTGCGTAAAGACAGTCCCCTTATCGTGGGACAGTCGGAAAACGGAAATCTTATAGCTTCCGATGTGCCGGCTCTGCTTAAATATACACGTACGGTTTACTATATTGACAATCTTGAAATTGCCCGTCTTACTGCTGATTCTATTGAATTTTTCAGTATAGACGGTGAGCCTTTGGAAAAGACAGCCACAACTATTGAGTGGGATGCCGAGGCGGCGGAAAAAGGCGGATATGAGCATTTCATGATGAAAGAAATCCATGAGCAGCCTGCGGCAGTGAGAGATACCATTAGTCCGAGAATAAAGGACGGCCATGTGGATTTAAGTGAGCTTGACCTTGATGATGACGTCATTAAGGGAATAAAGAGGGTATATATTATCGGCTGCGGTTCAGCGTATCATGTTGGAGTTGCAGCTCGTTATGTGTTTGAAAATTTAGCCCGTTTGCCCGTAGAGGTTGATGTGGCCAGTGAATTCCGTTACAGAAATCCTGTGTTGGAGCCCGACTCGCTGGCGGTGATTATCAGTCAGAGCGGTGAAACAGCCGATACCTTGGCGGCACTTCGTCTTTGTAAAGAGCGAGGAGTAAAAACTGTGGGAATTGTCAACGTGGTAGGTTCATCTATTGCGAGAGAAGCAGATTCCACTCTTTATACCTGGGCTGGACCGGAAATTGCCGTTGCCACTACAAAGGCATACAGTACTCAGCTTGCTGCCTGCTATCTTATGGCAATTGCTTTCGGCGAAAAGAGAGGAATTCTCAGCGAGGAACGCAGCTGTGAATTAGTAGAGGAACTTCAGACTCTTCCGGAAAAAATAGCAAAAACTCTGGAGGATAAGGAACGGATTCAGTGGTTCGCCAGCAAATATGCCAATGCCCACGACGCATTTTTCATAGGCAGAGGACTTGATTATGCCGTGGCTTTAGAGGGCAGCCTTAAATTTAAGGAGATAAGCTATATCCATTCGGAAGCTTTTGCAGCCGGTGAACTCAAACACGGCCCCATTTCTCTGGTAGAGGAAGGTACATTGGTGGTAGGCGTACTGACTCAGCCTGAGCTGTACGAAAAGACAGTTTCTAATTTAGTAGAGGCTAAGAGCAGAGGAGCGTTTTTGATGGGTATGACCGTATACGGAAATTACAGTGTCGAGGACACTGCCGGATTTACGGTTTATGTACCTAAAACAGACCCCAATTTTGCCGTAAGTCTTTCGGTTATTCCTCTTCAGCTTTTGGCTTACTATGTAAGCTGTGCCAAGGGCCTTGATGTGGATAAACCCCGCAATTTGGCAAAGAGCGTTACGGTTGAATAAAGCGTTTAAGCTCGTATCGGTGATAACGAAAACTGAATAAATGATATTTAGGTGCTGCGCTAATCGGCATAAGTTCGGTAAAGGCGCAGTGCCTTTTGTTTTGTTGTTAAACGTTATAAATTTCAGGCGTTTCCTTTGCGGCAGCAGATTGTCGACTTTATTTATATGGATTTAAATTTTGATGTATATTTTTCTGTTATTTTTACGCAAAATATGGTATACTCTAATAAATATAGCAATATTTGTACGATTTTAAGGTTATTTTGGCAAAGATACCCGGAGGATATATTAATGGATAATTTCAGCGCAAAAGAAAACCCCAATCTTGTTATCGGACGCAATGCGGTTTCCGAGGCAATTCGTGCGGGCAGAGAGATAGATACACTTATGGTAGCTGCGGGAGAGCGTGGCGGTTCAGTGGGAAAAATAATAGCCCAGTGCCGAGAAAAAGGTGTTGTAGTAAAAGAGGTTGACCGCAGAAAGCTTGATAAAATCTGCTGCGGCGGAAATCATCAGGGAGTGGCTGCTTTCATAGCGGCCTATGAATACTCAACAATAGATGATATATTTAATCTTGCAAAGTCGAGGGATGAGGAACCTTTTATTATAGTGTGTGATGAAATAGAGGATCCCCACAATTTAGGTGCAATAATAAGAACTGCCGAGGCGGCGGGAGCTCACGGGGTGATAATTCCCAAGAGGAGAAGTGCGTCTTTGAGCTTTGCCGTTTCTAAAACTGCTGCGGGAGCCTTAGAATATGTTCCCGTTGCGAGAGTGAGCAATTTACCTGGTACAATAGATGAGCTTAAAAAAAGAGGAGTATGGTTTTACGGGGCGGATATGGACGGCGAGCCTTGGAATACGGTTTCTTTCGGAAAAAGTGCGGTGGCTCTTGTAATCGGTTCCGAGGGAGCGGGAATAGGCAGACTTGTAAAATCAAAATGTGACGTTATAGTTTCCCTGCCCATGAGAGGAAAAATAAATTCTCTCAATGCTTCCGTAGCGGCGGGAATTTTGATGTACGAGGTGGCAAAACAGCGTCTGTAAGGGGGTGCTTTAGTTGGACGACTTTTCAATAGATAAAATACTTGCGGAGGTACGTGCCGCAAGAGATGGAAAAATAGATGATGAAACAGGCGAAGAAGCTTTGATGTCGAGATCAATGGAGGATATCGACAAGCTTTTGGAACCGAGAAAACGAATAGAAGTCAGCGATATAATAACCGACGAGCTCCTTGAAGCGGCAGGCGAAAAACCGATTTCAGAGGCGGAGCCGAAGAATGAAGAGAAAAAAGCTGAGCAAAAGCCGGAAAAAACTAAAGTTATAGGCGGACTCAGCGAAAGCGAATACCATGGAAATGCCTTTAAAAATTCAAAGACAATAGTCGGCGCCGGTGGTTCTATAGAGACCGATGAGTACCGCAGAAGATTTATAAACCGTCCTGTTCAGAAAATAGAGCGAACTGCGGATTTTCAGAAGAAATTTGAAAGCAGAAAGCCGGAAATGATAGAGCGTCCCGGAATAGTTACAAAGCGCAGTTCTATGTCTGCTACGGCGGATTTGGCTCCGCTGCCTACTATTATAACCGCTGAAGAAGCTGATAATAACGAAAAGACAAGACAAAGCGGATTTATCCGTCCGAAAGTGGCGGAAAAAATTCCTGAACCTAAGGAAATTGAAGGGCAGATACTTTTTGACGCTTTTGAAAATGCCGGTGACGACTGGGTTGAAAAAATAGATGAGGAAGAAGCTGAAGAGGCTCTTAAAAAGAAGAGAAAAGAAAAAGTAAAAGGCTTTAAGATTTTTGGAATAGAAGATCTTGCTGATATTGAAGACGATGAGGATATTGAAGAAATAGAAGAAAATGAGGATGACGGTGAAAAATCCTCTCGCTTAGTAAAAAAGCCTGTTAAGAAGGCGGAGAAATCAGAGAAGACACAAAAGGCTCCGAAAGTAAAAACGGAAAAGAAGCAGGAACCTAAAGAGGAATACGACGGAACAGAGCTGCGTAAAGCCTCCGATACTCCGCGTGTTGCCGCTGCTTTGCGAAAAGAGATGTTTCGGCTTCTGTGCGGAATTGCTCTGTGTGTATTTTTCGTGATAATGTATATGCTGTTTTCCTTAACCGGTTCGTCGAGCGGACCTGCCGGAGTGCAGATGCTTACAACTTTTAATCTTGCCGTAGTTTGTGCTGCAGTGATAGGCGGAGGAATTTCCGCAATCAGAGGTGCGGAAAACCTTATAAAAGGAAAGCCAAACGCTGATACTGCCGTTACGGCTGCTCTTTTGGCGGCTGCTATTCAGGGAATATGGGCTTTCGCTGTTTCTTCAGGAGATATGGTTCCCCTTTATGGCTGCCTTGCGGCTATTGTTACCGTGTTTAATCTGGCAGGTCATTATTTTACAGCTTCAAGAGCTTATAAAAATCTTCATTTCCTTGCTCCCCTCAGAAAGAAGTACAGTATTCAGGAAATTGAAGATAAAGAAACCGCTTTTGAGGTGGGCAGAGGACTTTTACTCGGTGACCCTGATATCCGCTGCTCTATACCCATAAAATTCCCGTCAAAATTCATTGAAAATACATATGCGGCAGATCCTGCAAATAAATATTCAAAAGTAATGATGCCCGTATTTTTTGTTTTGAGCATTGTTGCGGGAATTGTTTACGGCGTAGTTAAGAAAGATTATTTCGGCGGCGTTTCCCTTTTTGCTGCTGCTTCCTGTGTAGCGCTGCCTTTCTGTGCCCTTATCGCTTCAAACCTTCCTCTTGAAAAAGCTGATTCAAAGCTTGTGCGTATCGGAGCTATGATTTCGGGACATAAAGCGGTAGGAGAATGCGGAGATGTAAACGCTGTGGTTCTTGATTCATCCGATATATTCAGCGAAGGCGGATGTACTATATACGGAATAAAAACTTATCACGGAATGAGAGTTGACGAAGCAATTCTCAATACTGCCGCAATTGTTATAAAAGCCGGCGGCCCCAGCGGAGAGGTTTTTGACCGAGTAATCTTAGGTAAGCGTGAGCTTTTGCCGCCTGTTGAAAACCTTGTTTATGAGGATAAGCTGGGACTTTCCGCCTGGATACACGGCAGACGTGTACTTGTCGGCAACAGGGATTTGCTGATAAATCATAACGTAGAAGCTCCCGGAAGAGAGAGCGAGCTTAAATACAGGCACGATAACCGTCAGATTATGTACCTTGCCGTTTCGGGAAAAATAGCGGCTATGTTTGTCGTAGGCTATAAAGCCAATCCGGGAATAAAGGCGTCTTTGAAGATGATGGAAAGCAAAGGAATAAGCATACTTGTCAGAACTTCGGATGCCAATATTACGGAAGAACTTATATCCAACTTCTTTGGACTTCACAAGAACGCTGTAAAAATAATCAGCGCTGTTGCCGGAGAAATGTACCGTAAGGAACGGTTGAAAAAGAGAAATGCTGAGGCGAAAATTATCCATAACGGCAGCGTAAAATCAATGCTTGCCGCTGTAAACGCCGCAGCCGGACTTTATTACAGCGAAGGTTTGCTGTCGGCTATACAGTCTATTCTTTCAGCCTTCGGTTTAGGTTTAACTGTACTTTTGGCTTTTCTTTCGGGATTTGAACAGCTGCAAACATACTCGCTGCTTATTTATCAGCTTATTTGTGCAGGCGTAATTTATTGTTTTACCGTCTTAAAAAAGAAACTGTAATTTATATAGATTCATTAAAATACCCGCCGAGAAACAACGGCGGGATTTTTAAGAAAAGCAGAATATTTGTTAAAATATGCGGTTAGCACAGGATTATTATTAATGCTTACAGTGCTTTCAAAGCATAAATATAAAATTAAACGGAGGCGAATTCAATGGTTTTTGCGGCTGTTTTATCAGGAGTTTTCTATCTTCTTTTTACTGCCGGTCTTATTTTGTTTATAAGAGTAAATCATGGATTGTTTTTCAGTACAGCTAAGTTTTCCATAATTTCCGTTATAGCCCTGCTGGCATTTCCTGCAGTATATGCGGGTACATTTTGGATAGGTAACGATTTTCGTATTTTTTCCGCAGTTGTAACTGTTTTAAGCATTCTTTTATTGGCTTTCCTTATTTACAAGGGTCTTATAGCCGATCTCTTTCAGCCCCTCGCCCTTACAACTGAGGGAACAATAGTTATGATTGCCGGCGGAGTATTAACTCTAATTGCGAATATTATCTGTTCTTTTTCCTCTTCTTTTGCTGTTGTTTCCTTTGCTTCATCTTTGGGACTTTTCTGCGTTATGCTGTGGGGATTTATATGGGCAAAGGCACAGGGCTGGCAAAAGTTTAAAAATTTTAAAGATGATCCTCTTTTTATTTTTGAAAACGGAGAGGGTGGATATTCAACTTTCCGTATTCCGTCTCTTGTAAGGCTCAAAAAGGATTTCCTCAATATAAGAGATAAAAGCTTTACTTCCGATGTACTTATGGCTTGTGCCGAGGGAAGAAAAAATTCAGCCCGTGACACGGGAGTAGTAGATATTGTCTGCAAATTCTCCTCTGATAACGGAAAAACCTGGACTCCTCTCAAGGTTCTCTTTACTTACGGGGAGAAAGTGGGAAAGTACGGAAACCCCACCCCTGTTGCCGATGAAAAAACCGGACTTATCAATTTTGTGCTTATGACGGCTACAGAGGAAAGCGGATTTAATTATGACACTTACTGCTACAGAGGATTTCTTACTTCGGATTATGAGCTCCACTGGGAGGATAAGAAAAATATATCCCTTCCTAAACTCCAGGGTAAAGTCAAGTCCGGTTCCGACGGAGTGCGTAAAGATACCCTTATGGTAGGTCCCGGAAAGGGAGTTCAGATCAAAAACGGTGAAAAGGCTGGACGTCTTGTTATTCCTGCAAGTAACGACGGCGATTCCTTTGTCCTTTATAGTGATGACAACGGAAAGCACTGGCAGAGAGGCGAGAAGGCAGGCTCCGGCAACGAGTGTGAAGCGGCAGAGCTTCCGAACGGCGATATTGTAATGGTAGTACGTGAAAACACACCTTGCACAATGTATCATCCAAAGCAGTTCCAGCGCCTTTCATATTCCTCCGATGGAGGCGAAAGCTGGTATGAGAGTATGTTTGAAACCAAGCTTCGCACTCCTATATGCATGGCTTCACTTGACAGAGCAGGTGAGTTTTTGTGCATTTCCTATCCCGATTCCTTTACAACGAGACGCGGACTTACCGCTGCGGTAAGCTTTGATGGCGGAAAAAGCTGGAGTAAAAAGCTTTTGTACTCCGGAGCAGCAGGCTATTCGAGTATCGCTGTAAATGAGGATGGCGACGCCTTTATACTTGCTGAAATAGGAAAGGTAAATTATAATGAAGCTCTTGTATTTTTGCACGCTAAATTTTAATCTTTAATTAAATATAAGAAAGCGAACAGCGCCTTACAGTTTTAAAATGTCTGTAAGACGCTGTTTTTATTTATCTTTAGGTTTTGTTACAAAGGATACCGCAAGACCGCCTATCATAGCGGCGGTTATTCCGGCAGCGCCTGAAGATAAGGGACCTGTCAGAATACCCGACAGTCCGTTTTCTGCAATGGCCTCTTTTGTGCCCTGAGCGAGAAGACTTCCGAACCCTGTAAGGGGAGTGAGGGCTCCGGCTCCTGCCCACTGGGCTATGGGGTCGTATACACCGAGTCCGCCGAGAATAACTCCGGCTACCACGAATGAAACCAGTATTTTGGCTGGTGTTAGATTTGTGCGGTCAATTAAAATCTGTCCTATTGCGCAGATTAAACCTCCTACGAGAAAAGCTTTAAAAAAAATCATTTATTCAGCACTTGCCTTCCCAACGCTGTTTGTGAGATAAACAGCGTTTTTCAGTATTAAACTCTTAAATCTGTAATTATTCTTTGCTGAAAAAAAGAAAATATGCCAAGCGCATAAAGTTATAAATAAAATTTGATTATAAAATTTTCAAAAAATCTTGATTTTACTGTAATGGTATAGTATGCTTTAACAGTTAGCTGCCACCGGGTAGCAGATGCAATAGCATCCGTTCACACATCGTTAGGTCTTTGAAGATGTGTGCGGGTGTTTATTTTTTTGGAGGATTTTAATATGGTTAAAATAAAATCTGCAATTAATTATTTTTCAAAGGGAGAACTGCTGCTCTGGTCTTTGTCGGTACTGTTTATTTTGGTTTCTTTTTTTGCCTTTGACAGAGAAAATTATATGACTCTTTCAGCGTCAATTATAGGGGCAACCTCTCTTATATTTAATGCTAAAGGGAACCCTTTAGGACAGATTCTGATTGTTGTCTTCAGCGTTCTTTATGGTATAATCTCTTTTACATTTGCCTATTACGGTGAGATGATAACCTATCTCGGGATGACTGCGCCTATGGCGGTTTTCGCTTTTGTTTCGTGGATTAAAAATCCCTATAACGGGAAAAAATCAGAGGTAAAAGTAAATGATTTAAAATTTGCAGAAATTATATTTATGCTTCTTTTAACGGCGGCAGTGACAATTATTTTCTATTTCATTTTAAAATTCTTTAATACAGCAAATTTATTGCCCAGCACGCTTTCGGTTACTACCAGCTTTATAGCAGTTTATCTTACTTTCAGAAGAAGTCCATATTTTGCTCTTGCCTATGCCGCAAATGATATAGTGCTGATTGTGTTATGGTTTTTGGCCTCTTTAACGGATATTTCCTATGTTTCCGTGACTGTTTGTTTTATTATGTTTTTAGTAAATGATATCTATGGTTTTATCAGCTGGATTAAAATGAGAAAAAGGCAAACCGGAATTGCATAAGCGTTTTGTGGCATAAAAAAACGGCGTATATTACGCCGTTTTAAGTAGCTTGTATTAGGTGTTAATTTATAATTCTGAATCTTCCTATAAGAGGAAGCTCTTTAAACTGTCCGTTTATTGCGTTTACTATACCCATAATGAGGCAGATTACGCAGAAAATTCCCCAAATCCAGCCAATAAAAGGAATTGCTGCGGGAATTGCAAACAGTCCTAAAAGAAGAGCTTGATTTGCGTGGAAACGAATAAATCTTGAATTAGGGGCGGCTACAAGAGCAAGGATAATCATTCCTACGTATCCTAATGCAGCCAGTATTTTGTTGGCGGCAATATCGGCCTGCATGTCATAGCCGTCGAAAGGTGGCTGCTGCGGCGGTACAGTTGACTGTGCCTGAGGTTGAGGCTGCGGCTGTTGTTCTGATAAATTAGCTCCGCATACCGGACAGAAAAGTGCGGAATCCTCTAACTGGCTGCCGCATACATTACAAAATTTGCTCATAGGTTATACCTCCTTCATGATAAAAGAACATAGTTCTGTCATAATTATACATAAATTTTAAATTATTTACTACGCCTTTTTAAAATAAATAACAATTTAACATCATCTAATCTTTTAAACTTAATTAGCTTAAAGGCAATAAGCTTGTTTACAGTAAGCGTCTCTTGATTCTTTACTCTTGCACAAATTAAGAAATTTATGATAAAATAAATATATTATGTTATTTTGAAATGGCGTACTTTTCCGGTACGCTGTAGGTATAATTGACATTCAGAGGTGAACGGTTTTGGCAATACCCAAAAGCAATATTAGGAACTTTTCAATAATTGCCCATATAGACCACGGAAAATCAACACTGGCGGACAGGCTTCTTGAAGTCACCAATTCCGTAGCACTAAGGGATATGACGGCTCAGCTTCTTGACAATATGGATCTTGAGCGTGAGCGTGGAATTACAATCAAAGCCCATGCCGTAAAGCTTAACTATAAGGCAAAGGACGGCGAGGAGTACGAGCTCAATCTTATTGACACTCCCGGCCACGTTGACTTTAACTATGAGGTTTCAAGATCACTTGCCGCCTGTGAGGGAGCTGTGCTTATAGTTGACGCTTCCCAGGGCATCGAGGCTCAGACTTTGGCAAACACATATCTTGCCCTTGACCATGACCTTGAAATAGTTCCCGTAATAAATAAAATCGACCTTCCGGCGGCTGATCCTGAAAGAGTTGCCCATGAGGTTGAGGATATTATAGGAATACCCTGTTTGGATGCTCCGAGAGTTTCGGCTAAAACGGGAGAAAATGTAGAGCAGGTTCTCGAAAGAATAGTTTCGGATATACCGGCTCCTGAGGGAGATGAATCAAAGCCACTTAAAGCCCTTGTATTTGACTCGGTTTATGATAGCTACCGTGGAGTTATAGTATATGTACGTATTAAGGACGGAAAAATAAAAGCCGGCGATACAATGCGCATGATGGCAACGGGAGCCCAGTTTACCGTTGTAGAGGTAGGCTGCATGAGAGCTACCAGTATGGAGCCTATGGACGAGCTTAGAGCGGGTGACGTTGGATATATCACAGCTTCAATTAAGACAGTCAGCGATGCAAGAGTCGGTGATACCGTAACCCTTGCCACAAATCCTGCTGATGAGCCCCTTCCCGGATACCGTCAGGTAAACCCCATGGTTTTTTGCGGAGTCTATCCTGCCGACGGAGCTGATTACGAAAATCTTCGCGATGCTCTCGAGAAGCTTCAGCTTAACGATGCATCACTTTCCTATGAGCCTGAGACTTCGGGTGCATTGGGATTCGGTTTCAGATGCGGATTCTTGGGGCTTCTCCACCTTGAGATTATTCAGGAGCGTCTTGAAAGGGAATATAACCTTGACCTTGTAACTACAATTCCCAGCGTTGTCTATCGGGTACATCTTACCGACGGCAGTGTAATAAACGTTGATAACCCAACCCATTACCCCGACCCGGCGGTTATTGACTACTGCGAGGAGCCTATGACCAATGCTCACATTTATGCTCCGCCGGATTATGTAGGTGCGATCATGGATCTTTGTCAGGACAGACGAGGCACATTTAAAGATATGACTTATCTTGCTCCTGACAGAGTTGATATACACTATGAGCTTCCCCTTAATGAGATCATCTACGATTTTTTTGATGTGCTTAAATCACGCACAAGGGGCTATGCATCTTTCGATTATGAAATTGACAAATATAACCGTTCACAGCTTGTAAAGCTGGATGTACTTCTTAACGGAGATATTGTGGATGCTCTTTCCTTTATCATCCATTCTGATAAAGCCTATTCGAGAGCGAGAAAGATAGCTGAAAAGCTCAAGGAAAATATTCCGCGTCAGATGTTTGAAATTCCAATACAGCTTGCAGTTGGCGGAAAGGTTATAGCGAGAGAAACTGTAAAGGCAATGCGTAAGGACGTTCTTGCAAAGTGCTACGGCGGCGATATTACCAGAAAGAAAAAGCTTCTTGAAAAACAGAAGGAAGGTAAAAAGCGTATGCGTCACTTCGGTACCGTTGAGGTTCCCCAGGAGGCATTTATGGCTGTTCTCAAGCTTGATGACGAATAATATTCCGGTAATCAGAAGGAGGATTTTTATGAAGGTTATTGATTTCGAGACGATTCGTAATATGGGAATAACACCTTTGCAGTGTTACGAATGGGTTTCTGATATGCTGACAAAAAAGAATGAAACAATTCTTCCTGCAAAAATAAGCATGAAACCCATGAACGGTGTGTTTTATAACGTTATGCCTACAGTACTTTTGGACGATAAACGTGTGGGTGTAAAAGTTGTTACAAGATATCCTGAAAGAAACCCGAGTCTTGAAAGTGAAATATTGCTGTATAATCTTGAAAACGGAGAACTGCTTGCAATTCTGGACGGTACTTATATTACCGCAATGAGAACCGGAGCTGTAGCTGCTCATTCAATTAAGCTTTTAGCGAAAAAAGATTTCAAGACACTCGGTTTTATGGGTCTTGGAAATACTGCCCGTGCTACAATGAAAATTCTTGAGGCGTTGTTCCCAGATAGGGAAATGACAATAAAGCTTTTGAAGTATAAAAATCAGCATGAGCAGTTCAAGGATATTTTTTCATCAAATAAAAACCTGAAATTTGAAATATGCGACACCTGTCAGCAGCTGGTAAAGGGCAGCGATGTCATTGTTTCCGCCGTTACTGTTTTTGAAGATGACGTTTGCGAGGATGAATGTTTTGATGAGGGCTGTCTGCTTGTTCCCATTCACACAAGGGGATTTACGAATTGCGACCTGTTCTTTGATAAAATTTTTGCAGATGATGTAAATCATGTAAAAGGATTCAAGAATTTTGACAAATTTAAATCCTTTGCCGAAGTAGCGGATGTTGTAAGCGGAAAAGTACCGGGACGTGAAAGCGATACCGAAAGAATAATAGCTTACAATATAGGCATAGCCATTCATGATATGTACTACGCCGATAAAATATATGAAATGTCGGGAAAAACTCCGGAAATTACTCTCAATCCTCCGAAGGACCAGTTTTGGATTAAATAAATTTTAAAAGAGCTAAGGCATAAAATACTGTGCCTTAGCTTGTTTATTTATAGTATGTGGAAATATTTACAATTTGTTAATTGAAATAGAGGAAAAATAGTTGTATGATAAATTAGCACTCAGATGCTGAGAGTGCTAATTTTAAATTATAAAGGGGATATCACAATGGAAAAACAACAGTTTAAGGCGGAGTCAAAGCGTCTGTTGGATTTGATGATTCACTCCATATATACAAACCGTGAAATCTTTCTCAGAGAGCTTATTTCAAACGCCAGCGACGCAGAGGACAAGCTCTGCTACCTTGCATTGACCGATAAAAACGTGGGCATGACGAGGGATGATTTTGAGATAAGAATCACAGCCGATAAAGAAAACCGCACTCTTACTGTTTCCGATAACGGTATCGGCATGGATAAAAAAGCCCTTGAAGATAACCTTGGTGTAATTGCAAAGAGTGGTTCACTCCAGTTCAAGCAGGAGCACGCAGGCGAAGAGGGTAATGCTAACGATGTTGATATTATCGGTCAGTTTGGCGTAGGTTTCTATTCTGCATTTATGGTAAGTGATAAAGTAACCGTTATAAGCCGTGCCTATGGCAGCGATAAGGCATACTGCTGGGAGTCCGAAGGCGAGGACGGATATACAATCACCGAATGTGAAAAGGATACCGTAGGTACAGATGTTATAATGCATATTAAGGCGGACCGAGAAGAGGATAAATATTCCGAATTCCTTGAGGAATATACCCTTCGTTCACTTGTAAAGAAGTATTCCGACTACATTCATTTCCCCATTAAAATGGATGTGACAAAGAGTCGCCCCGTTGAAAAGGCAGAAGGAGAAGAGGATAAGGACGAGGAGCCTAAATACGAAACATATACGGAAACAGAAACCCTTAACAGCATGGTTCCCCTCTGGCATAAAAACAAGAGCGAAGTAACTCGGGAGGAGTATAACAGCTTCTATAAGGATATGTTTATGGATTACGAAGATCCAATCCTTACAATCAGCGTAAAGACCGATGGTATTGTATCCTATGAAGCGCTGCTCTTTGTTCCTTCAAGAACACCTTTTGACTATTATACAAAGGACTATGAAAAGGGACTGAGACTTTATTCAAGCGGCGTTATGATAATGGAAAAATGCGCCGATCTGCTTCCTGAACATTTCCGCTTTGTAAAGGGTGTTGTGGATTCACAGGATCTTTCCCTTAATATTTCAAGAGAAATGCTCCAGCAGGACAGACAGCTTAAAGCTATTGCCTCAAGTCTTGAGAAGAAGATCAAGAGGGAGCTTGTAAAGCTCATGAAGGATGACAGAGAAAAGTATGAGAAATTCTTCGAGAGCTTTGGCTTGCAGCTTAAATACGGCGTTGTAAACGATTTTGGAGCAAATAAGGAAATGCTTCGTGACCTTCTTATTTTCAGAACCTCCGAAAGCGATAAGCCTATTACTCTTGCGGAGTATGAGGAGAGAATGAAAGAAGATCAGAAATATGTTTACTATGCCTGCGGTGAGACAGCTGCAAAAATTGCCGCACTTCCTCAGACAGAGTATGTCCGTGAAAAGGGATATGAAATTCTCTATCTCACCGACGAAGTTGACGAGTTCGTCATGCAGATGCTCCACGATGTAAACGGCAAAGAGATTAAATCTGTAAACGATGACGATATTGCCGACGAGAGCGAAAAGGAGAAGGCAGAGAAGGCCGATGAAGAAAATAAGGAACTCTTTGATTTTATGAAAGAAACTCTCGGCAGCGAAGTAGTAAAGGTAAAAATTTCAAATAAACTTAAGAATCATCCCGTATTTCTCACCAGTGAAGGCGGAATAACTCTTGAAATGGAGAAATATTTTGCTAAAATGAAGACAGAGGGAGTTATGAAAGCCCAGAAGGTATTGGAGATTAACGGTGAACACAAGATGTTCAAAGCTCTGCAGAATGCCTTTGCGAATGATAAAGAGAAAGCGGCAAAACTTACAAAGCTGCTCTACTCTCAGGCGCTGCTTATTGCGGGCTTCTCCCTTGAAAATCCCACTGAGTATGCAGACCTTGTATGCTCTCTTGTAACGGAATAAGGAGGAACGCTCTTGAACGAAAACGACGGAATAATAACCCTCACCGACGAAGAGGGAAACGACATTGATTTTCAGCTTCTTGATATAATCGACTACGAGGGCAGCGAATATGCAGCGCTGCTTCCCGTGTCGGAGGGAGTTGAAGACGGCGAAAAGCAGGAGGTGCTGATCCTTCTCGTCTGCTCAGAGGACGATGACGATGTGTCCTTTGAGGTTGTTGAGGATTTCGGAACAGTAGAAAAAATTTTCGCCGTGTTTCGTGAAAGAAATGCAGATCTATTTAACTTTGAATAAGTTTCGGACAGAAAAATCCCGCTTTTCCATATAAAATGGAGAGCGGGATTTTTCGTGTGTTTTATGGAGGGATAGAGGTATTATCACTTTTTGTATTTTGCGAGAACGGCAGTGTTATCCGTTAAACTTCCGGAATTATCAAAGGCGTTCTGCATACTTAATGTAACTTTATCTTTCAGTTCTTTGATAGCTTCTCTTTCGGGAAGGTCGGTATTGGGATATACCGGCTCCAGAACATGTATTTTTGCAATTGGCTTTTTTCTGAGCTTTGACTCAGGGTCATGGTATGTTATTATCATGGGCGCAATGGGAACGTTATTTTTAACTGCGTAACTAAAGGCGCCTCTTCTGAAACCTCTTATGCCGTTATAATAGGGAAATAAAACAGCCTCAGGATAAAAATGAACTACGTGGCCATCTTCCAAAAGCTGCGAAACTGCTTCGGAAAATTTTACCATGGCTTTTGCAGAACGGGGGATGGGAATACCGCCTAAAAGTTTAACGAGTATTCTTACTACAGGAATTTCAAAATTTTCTTTTATTGTAGTAAACGTAATATCACGTCTTCCCACAGCGTTTGCTATCATTCCGCAGTCCAGGAGATTTACATGGTTGCACACGGTGATAAATCCCTTTCCCTTAAGCGGTTCCAGGTTTTCACGGCCTATGATTTCGAGTTTAAATACAAGCTTGTTGAGTCCCGCCAAAGCAGGCAGAGCA
The DNA here is from genome assembly GCA_949289045.1 of uncultured Oscillospiraceae bacterium. Taxonomy (GTDB): domain Bacteria; phylum Bacillota; class Clostridia; order Oscillospirales; family Acutalibacteraceae; genus UMGS263. The sequence continues at coordinate 15,421 of CASEMN010000006.1, read as the reverse complement.
AAAGCTTTAAGTCCGCCGGAAACAGCATTGAAAACAGGATTGTCAGATATAAATTTGTAATTTTCATCAACCTTAATGTTATAAGGTGTCCACATCTTAACGACGTGTTCTTCGTCTGGCTTTACTTCCTCAGGTGTGTTTACGGTGTTAGTGTTTTCCATTTCGGTTCTCCTCTATAGCTTCATTAAACATTGTTTCCATCATTGCGGCGCAGTGGGCAAGACAGTACTGCTTTCCGTGTTCGCTGTATTTTATCTCCATTTTTTTGCGCTCTTCCGGATGTTCTATCCAGTAGTCTATTTTCTCGGCGAGATTTTTTGCGCTTCCCGCTGTGAAAAGGCTGCGCCTGTCAAGGGCAAAACCTCCGGTGGCTGATTTTTCGCTGTTGGATATAATAGGTACAAGTCCGCTTGAAAAAGCCTCTATGCAGGAAATGGCTTCGATTTCCGCATCGGCTGGATGGACGTAAAGATCACATACTGACATAAGCTTTTTAAGTTCTTCCTTACTGTAAAATCCGAAGGAAGGCTGATTGTTCAGCTTCTTGCCCATTCTTACGTATTTGCTTTTCTTGGGACCGTTTCCTGCAAAGAAAAGCTGAATTTTATCGCTGTGTTTTGACATCAGAGCGGCTTTAATGAGAAGATCCTGCCGTTTTTCGTTTGAAAGTCGGCCTACCATAAGAATAGAAAATTTATCCTTTATTTCCTCTGGCTTTTCTCCTTTTGAGTAGGTAAAGCAGTTATCAACGCCGTTTGATATAATATGCAGCTTTGATTTATAGCCGTGTCTTTTAAGCTCTCCGGCAATAAAGGGACTTGGACAGTGCAGATGAGAATATCCGTTATAAAAACGCTTTTTAAAAAATTCATATACAATTTCCGGAGCCAATTTTGAATGAGCCAGTCCGCAGTTGTAGGTTATATTTTCCGGCTGTACATGAAAAGCGCCGGTGGTGGGTATTCCCATTTCGTCGGCAATTTTTTTGCCTTTAACTGCCAAGGGAAGAAAAGGCATATAAAAGTGAACTACATCTGCACCTTCAAAGGCTTCCCGTATTGTAGCTTCAACGGGTTTTGCAAAAGACATTCCCTGTTTGTGAGCAATGGGTGTAGCAACTGGAACTTTAAGCTCAGGAAGCACATATTTATCCTGACCTTCGGTGCCCATGCCGGCAATTCTTACCTCATGACCTCTTTCACGAAGGGCGTTTACAAGGTTTCTTGCAGACATTGTTGTTCCGTTGTTTCCTATATCATACTGATCAATTACCAAAACAATCTTCATTTAGCTTCTCTCCCGTAATGGGTTTTACTATATTTACATTTTACCGACAAAAATCTGTCAATTCAAAGGTCGAACTGTGGCAAATTTGTGGCAAAAAGCTTTCTTTACAACCAATTTACTATAATTTATAATTAGATTATAAAAAACATTTATTCAGGAGGAAAAATGGAAAAGATTATTTATATAGCCGAAGATGATCCCAATATAAGAAACCTTGAAGAAGCTTTTCTGGAAAAAAGCGGATATAAAGTTTTTTCTTTTGAAAACGGAGATCTCCTTTATGATAAATTTAAAAAAGAACCTGCCGATCTTGTAATTCTCGATATTATGATGCCGGGAACAGATGGTTTGTCTTTGTGCGGAACCCTGAGAAAGGAGAGCAGTGTTCCTATAATAATAGTGTCTGCTAAAGGTTCTGAGATGGAGCGTGTAACAGGTATAACAATGGGCTGTGACGATTATATGGCAAAGCCATTTTCTCCTATAGAGCTTGTGGCAAGAGTTCAGGCTATTTTCCGCCGTATGGAAATGATGAATCCTGATAAAGAAAATCAGGATATAATTAACTGCGGAGATTTAAAAATAGACAAAGCAAGGCGAGAGGTGACAAAAGACGGGAAAACTGTTGATTTGACTCCGAATGAATTTAATCTGATATCTTATCTTGCACTCAACAGTGCAAGGGCAGTTTCAAGGGATGAGCTTCTCAAAGAGCTTTGGAAGTTTGGCAGCAGTGATGTAGATACAAGAGCTACGGACGATGCAATGAAGCGTCTGCGTAAAAAGCTCAGCGATTGCGGTTCTCAAGTAAAAATAGAAACTGTACGTGGTTTTGGGTTCAGAATAGGGTGATAAAAATGCCAAACGAATACAGAAAACCTGAACAGCTCAGAAAAATTGCGAGGAAAAACGGGAACAAAAAGCTTAAAACACTCAGAAAAACCGTGCTGAATCCTCTGCTGATAGCAATATCAATAATAAGTGTTGTAATGATTATCTTTTTTAATTTCGTTATAATGCTGATGCTGTATTCGGGAACCATAAACGATTTGAATTCATTTGCCGGTACAATAGAACAGATTTATGAAACGGCAGATGAGAAAGATATAAGCGTTGATGAAATAGGAAAGCTGTACCGTACGGAAGTTGAGCGTAGAGCCGTGTCCTATAGGACAAATATGGTTATTGTCTCTGAAGATGGAAAAGTAATTTATTCCGTAATCGGTTTTTATGATGAAGAAGAGGAAGAAATTTCAAACGCCGTAATAATCAATTCCGATAAAAGTTCCGGAAATGTATTTTCTGCAATAACCAAAGATGATATGGTTGTTTTTAGACCTGTAAATATAGGTCTCGAAAACGGTGAAAAATGCTATGTATATGCTTCTCTGCGAAGTCTACTGGGAACTTTGAAATCAAGTAATCAGGCTCTGTTGGTGCTTATTGTCTTTTCATTTTTATGTTTTGTTATCGCTTCCCATATAATAGCCGATAACATTTCTAAGCCTATAAAAGAGCTGAGTGATCATATGGAGGTAATAGGCGACGGAGATTTTACGCCGGTATCCATAAACGAAAACTCTGCGGAGCTTCACAAACTTACGGTAAGCATTAATGAGATGCTTGCAAGACTTGAAGCTTATAACGATGCCCATACGATTTCCATGCAGAATCTGTCCCACGATTTGAGAACGCCGCTTATGTCCATAAACGGTTATGCCGAGGCGATAAAATATGGCGTTATGGATAATCCTGAAGATGCAGCGGATGTAATAATACGTGAAAGCCAGCGCCTTACGGGAGTGGTTGAGAAACTTCTTATTCTCTCTGAACTTGATACGCTCAATCAGCCGATTGATATGCTTCCGGTAAATTTGGCTGAATTTATAAATGAAGAGGAAGAGAGAATAGAAGGCTATGCAATGCAGATGTCGGTTGAAATCAAGTGCAGTTTTGAACATGAAGATACAGTAGTACTTGCTGACCGGCAGCTTCTTTCGACGATTATTTCAAATATTCTTTCAAATGCAATACGTTATGCAAAAACCACAGTTGAAATAAACGTTTACGATACTGATATGAATACAAATATCAGCATTGCCGATGACGGAAACGGTCTGAGTAAAGAAGATTTAAAATATCTTTTTGTAAGGTATTACGTTGGTAAAACCGGCCATTCAGGCTTAGGCCTTTCAGCGGCGAAAAGTGCAGCGGAATATATGGGATGTACTCTTAAAGGCGAAAACAGGGAGCTATCAGATCCTGAAAACCCCGACTCACCTCCAAAAGGAGCCGTGTTTACGGTTTCGTTCCCGAAATATGAATAAAAAAGCCCGCATCGTATTAACGATGCGGGTAATTTTCATATATGATTTATTTTTTGTCTTCTTCTTTAAGCTTTTGTGCTATTTCAAAGCTCTTATTCCAAATTTCTTGTTCTTTTTTAATTTGCTCTCTGCGTGCTTTGCGGTTTCTTCCGATGTATCCGTTTCTCTGCATTGCCGTAATTATTGTAGCCGGGACTGTTCCCACTGCTCCGGCAATAAGATCCGTCATTGTATCAATAAGTCCTGAATCTGAGTTGGGGAGAGAACACTGAAGGAATGTGCCGTGAATTCTGTCCATGGAAAACTCGTAAAATTCCCAGCCTACCGCTATGAAGAAAGCAAAACCTATAGAGAAAAGAGCTGCCAGAGTAGGAGCAAGGGGCTTATTTTTGCCCTGAACTATTACGGCAAAGTCATATCCGAACCATGCGCAAATGGCTCCCGAAACTATATGGAGAACGATGTCATACCATTCCCAAACCAAAAACAAATCAAAAGCTTTTGATAAAAATGAACCTAAGAAAATGAAAATAGTCAAAGCAGTCTGAGCATGGCTGCTTACGTTTTTGATAAATGATTTTCCGCCGAAAATCTGGAACATGTCCCACAGGAATGTAAATATCAAAGAAAACAGCGCTTGTAAAGAATCCTTGCCTTCGCCGCAGAAAAGTTCATAAAAAAACCAAACTGCAATACATAATCTCATCAAAGTCCAAAGGACAAGTTCGGTTTTGGGCATGGTTTTTAAATAGGAAAATCGTTTCATTTTGTCATCCTTTCGGGGCGATTATTGAGTTTCGGTTTCGCTTAGTGTTTCATCTTCGAAAGTGTCAAAGGCGCTCGAATTTGCAGCTATCTTTTTGTAGCAGGATTTAGCAGCTCTCTGGTTTACTTCAAAGGAATACTTGCCTGTCCACTGAGCCACAAGTTCTTCGAACTCTTCGCCTTTAATGTTGAGAAGGCAGTCTTCACGGTTAAGCTGGTAATAAAGGTTTGAGTCGCTGTCGGAAGCAAGACGCTGTACGGCGAAAATGTAATCTCCTAATACAATAACATCAGCTTTATCATCTTCAATAGCTTTTACAGCTTCAAAAAATCCTTCGGGATAAAGGGAAGAATCTTTGCTTATTACCACAGGCTGAACCGTAGAGCCTTCTTGACCTATATAGTCGGAATATACATCGTCTATAAGGGTGCCGGCGTTTATTTTTGTAACGAAACTTTCAAAAGAAGTTGTGGTTTTCTGACGATTTTCAGCATCCATGGGAACGGTATTTCCGTTTTCATCCAAATCGGTAAGGTAACCGTTTATGGATTTGATTATTGCGTAGTTATCGCTGAAATATTTTTCCACAGTTTCCTCCGGCACGGGTGTTATTCCGTCTGTGTCATAATAGGCGAGGAAAATTGCGTTTTCATAAGCTTTGCTTTCATAAACTTTTGTAAGTGTCTGCTTTGAAACGCCTATTTTTTCATAATAGTTTCCGTAAAGGCGCCAGAGATCGTTTACGGTTTGTGAAACATCGTTCTTTTTGGTGTCAGAAAGGGAAAGGCCCATTTCTGAAAAAACAGTGTTAACTGCGATATAGCGCACACAGTTTTCTGCCGCTTCCTTCATTATTGTTGTGCTTTCGGGCACGCCTTCTGAAGAGGCAACAGCACTGTCAAGATAGTAGGTATAAATTTCTTTGTCAACCTCAACGCTGCCCACGGTAATTACTTTCCCTGTGGGAAGGTCGCAGGAGGAAAACAAAATAGTAAGTGCGAGAAAGATTCCTATAGATGCAAATATTTTTTTCATAGTCAAGCCATCCTCCAAAAGGCGATTTACAGAAAGATTATATAACAAAGCGGGAAAAAAGTCCACAAAAAACGAGATGTAAGTAAAATTGTAATAATTTATTACTGAATTAAAGTTTTTATAAGATGGGGGGTATTCATATTGAAACGTAAGGTTTTTGCATATTATTTTCATTTGCCTATAAATTTATTAAAATATAGCTTTAACCGAAAAGAAACACGGTATGTGAGCTAAGCTCAAATACCGTGTTTTGAATTATAAGCTATTTAATGTATATAGAATAAATCAGTGCTTGTTCTTTTTTCTCAGAGCAATAACGCCGGCTGCTGCAACTATGGCAAGTAATGCAGCGCCTGTAAGAGAGGAAGAACCGGTTGAGGGATTTTCGGGCGCTTCAGGAGCGGGTGTGTCGGGCTCGGTCTCAGAGGGGGCAGTTTCTGAAGGTTCGGTTTCTGAAGGCTCAGTCTCGGAAGGCTCGGTCTCGGAAGGCTTGGTTTCAGATGGTTCGGTCTCGGAGGGTTCGGTTTCAGAAGGTTCGGTTTCTGAAGGTTCGGTTTCAGAAGGCTCGGTTTCAGATGGTTCGGTTTCGGAAGGCTCGGTCTCTGAAGGTTCGGTTTCAGATGGTTCGGTCTCGGAAGGTTCGGTTTCTGAGGGCTCGGTCTCGGAAGGCTCGAGAGTTTCTATGACCTGTGTTTCTGTTTCACCGCATACAGAGCAAACTCTTTCTTTGAGTCCTTCCTCATTTTCGGTGGGCTCTTTTGTAACTATCCAGTCACCGAATTCGTGGTTGCAGGTAAAGGAATAGTCGGGTTCCCCACCGTCCTGACTGTTTATGAGTTCGGCATTTTCGTCATAGAGCTTATATGCAGGAAGAGAAATATCATCAGCAGAAACTTTTCCGCTTTTAATATTGAAAACGATGGTGACGAGTATGGTGTCCTCGGCATATGCGTAAGCAGAAGCGTAAGAAAGACGCATGGTGTTTTCGCCGTACGTAGGGTTAAACTGGCCAATTGTTCCGTTTTCAACATGGTCAAACTGAAGATTGTCTTTGTTGTATTGAAGAGTAAAGTTGCCGCCTGCCGCTTTTGCGTTGCCGGGAAGCGTTACAGTAACTGTAAGTTTTCCGTTATCTGCCGCTGAGCTTACTTTGTATGTAGGTTTGCCTGCTGCATATACTGCAATGCCGCTTACTACTATTGCCATAACGGTCAAAACCACTAAAGCCGCTGTGAAGATTTTCCTTTTCATTATGGATTTCCTTTCTTTTATATATTTATTTTTATAGCCTTTCAATAAGTCCTGCGTCAAAACGCATTATCAAAACGGCATCGGCCGCATCGACGGTGCCGTCGGAATTGACATCGGCTGCTTTAAGCTGAGTGTCGCTGAACGTTACCATTCCTGCATCATATCTCTGTACAAGTACCGCATCTGCTGCGTCAACGGTACCATCGCCGTTGACGTCGCCTTTGAGGGTAGAGACAATCTCCTCAGCGGTTATAATATATTTGCTGAAATGATCCGTCGTGAATATCATAGATCCGTCTGCAAAATAAGCGTTCATGTCGGTGAGGGAGCCGTCAGCCTCTTCGCGGTAAACTTTAAGAAGAGAACCGACCATTCTTTCTGGAACAGGGATTTTTACCGTAACTTCACCATTAGGCTGAACCTCAGAACCGTCTTTGATAAGTGAAATATCAAATACAATTCTATTGTCTTCGGCTGAAAGCAGTGCGGTTTTAATTTCTGATCCGTCGGGGAGGATGTTCAGCTCCTTTTCGGCAACTGAAATGCCTGTTGCTACATCCGTCGTTTTATCGAGGGCGATAAATTCAAAGCCGTTTTCATTGGCATAGGTTTCGGCGGCAGTGCCTGCGTAGCCGTAAATGGTAAGAGAATCACATCCGTCAAATACTTTTCCAAACATAAACCCTAAAGACATAACGCTGTCAGGTATGAAAATTTTCTTTAGGGATGTGCAGTTACTGAAAGCTCTATCAAGTATGAGTGTTACGCTGTCGGGAATTGTAACATCAGTCAAAGAAGTACAGTTTTGAAACATAGACGCTCCGATAGTTGTTACACTGTTTGGGATTACTATGCTTGTGAGGGATGCGCAATATTGAAATACATGCCAGCCCATCTGTGTTACGCTGTTTGGAATATCCACGGTTGTCAAGAAAGTACAATGTTTAAATGCAGAGTTCCCAATAGTTGTTACACCGTACGGTATAATATAATTTGCTGCCGTTCTTCCTTCCGGGTATCTAACCAGATTAGTTTGTTCCTTATCAAAAAGAACTCCGTCCATATCGGAATAAGTGGTGTTTTCTGAATTTACAATTATATTTTCCAAAGCGTTACAGTAATCAAACGCATCGCTTGACATGCTTGTGACACTGTTCGGAATCTCAATATCGGTAAGAGACTCACATCCTGAAAACGCACATTGTCCTATGTTTGTAACTCCTTGGGAAAGTGTAACATCTGTCAGGGATTTACAGTTTTCAAATGCAGAGAGTTCGATACTTGTTACACTGCCCGGGATTGTGACATTCTCCAAGGATGTGCATGCTTGAAAGGCAGATTTTCCTATGCTTGTGACACTGTTCGGAATTACAACATCAGTCAAAGAAGTACATCCTTGAAATGCAGACTTTCCTATGCTTGTAACACTGCTTGGAATTGTAATACTTGCCAAAGATGAGCAGTATTCAAATACGGAATCTTCTATGCTTGTTATACTGCTTGAAATAGTAATATCGGTAAGAGATGTACAATTCCAAAATGCATGGCTTCCGATATTTGTAACACTGTTTGGAATTGCAATATTTGTCAATGATGTGCAATATTCAAACGCATATTCTCCTATGCTTGTGACACTGTTCGAAATCGTTATATTCGTAAGAGAATTACATCCGCCGAAGGTATACTCTCCTATATTTGTAACACCGTTTGGAACTGCAATATCTGTCAGGGAGTCACAGCTGTAAAAAGCCCAGTCACCGATACTTGTTACGCTGTTAGGAATATTAATATCCGTAAGTGCTGTACATTCGTAAAACGCACCGCCTTCCAGAGTTTTTACGCTGTTCGGAATTGTAAGTTTTACCAGTGATGTACACAAATAAAAAGCATAAGTCTTTATTGTTGTCACACCATACGGGATAGTATAATCCGTATCCTTTTTGGCTTCGGGATATCTGACCAGCTCTGTTTGCGCTTTGTTGAAAAGTACTCCGTTAACATCTGAATAGGCGGGATTATTTGAATCCACAGTTATATTTTCCAGATTAAGACAATATTCAAATACATACCGCTCTATGCTTGTTATGCTTTCCGGAATAGAAATGCTTACTGAATCACAATATTCAAATGCATACTCTTTTATACCGGTTACGTTATACCCGTCAATCTCCGACGGAATTACAAGGTTTTCAGCATCACCGATATATTTTGTTATTGCCGCCGTGCCGTCTTCGAGGACTATGTATCTGTAATCCCCGCTTTCTATAAATGCGTCGTGTGCGGCGTTTTCCTGAATATCATCCTCATACGCCGCGTCCTGTGTTATTGCGGGTTCATCGGCCTGAGCAACACTGTCCTCAAAAACCTGATACTCATAATCCTTGCTTTCTGCCGCAAAGGCATTTATACCGCTCAACGGCACTGCTGATATTATTATCATCAGCGCTAGTAGAACCGATAAAAAACGTTTTGTTTTTTTCACTTTCATTTTTCTTCCTCCTTAAATATTTTGCAAAATAAATATAATCAGTTTAGTAAACATATTGTTTACTAAACTGATTATAATAAACAAATTGTTTACTGTCAAGTCGTGATGAAATAATTTATTGTATCATTAGTCCCGAAAGGCGGAATGAAAGTGGACTATACAAAAAGACTCTATGATTTGAGAACTGACCATGATCTCAGGCAGGAGGATGTAGCCGCCGTTTTAAACATCACTAAACAGGCTTACGGAATGTATGAAAACGGCAAAAGAGGTCTCCCGATAGAATACTTGATAAAATTGAGCAAATATTATGGTGTTTCCACGGATTTTATACTTGGACTTACCGACAAAAAATAACAGCGGTTTGAAACTGGAAAGTTTCAGCCGCTGTTTATTTGATTTATACTTCTAAGCTTTCCGCAAAAATTTGTACTATTTTATTTGCATAGTTTTCATTGCCCTTTGCTGAAAGGAAGAATGAAATTTCCGCAGCTTTGTTTCCTTTCTGTATTATAACCGTTATATAGCCAGAAGCTCTTTTGTACGCTTTTACATAATCCGCATTTATATCGGAAAGCTCTATTTCCTGTATATCATCTTTTCTCTTATTGTATCGGCAATAGTCCTCTGCTGTTTTTCTTGCAAGAGCTTCGTTTATTGTTTCGTGATAGTTTACGGTCAATGTACCGGAGAGTTTATTTTCGTCAGTGTCAGTAGCTTCTGCTTGTTCGTGCCAGTATATGTTTGTCGGTGAAAACATGCTCCGCCAGCGGCCTTGGTCGGTGTAAACTGCGTCTGTAATTTTATAATCATGTTCTGAGTTTTCGGCAGCAAAAAGGTCTTCCAATGTGGCAAAAGGCAGATCGTTGCCATCATTCTCCGTTGTATTTTTCATAGGGAAAAACATATACAGAACCATAATCACTATCAATACAATAAGGAAAATCGGCATACATTTATTAATAACGTTAATTAAGCCATGATTTTTTACCTTTTTGCTATGGTTGAGGGTTCCGTTTTGGTGGAGCGTATTCTGCAGCTTTTTAATGCGTATAATTTCCGTAACTGTACTGATTAAAATCAGGATAATCAAAATGACCGATATAATCCAGGATAATGACGGCGATTCTATAAGCGAGAGGATCCTTTTTTGGCTAAACGATGCTGCAATGAATATAAGCCAAATTATAACCGGAATAAGACATTTGATTTTGTTCTTAATCAGTATTTTAAGTGAAAGCGCCTGTACTTCCGGATCAGTGTTAAGTTCCCTTGTATGTGGTTTAGGAGAGCGATAAATATAGAAAGCTCCGCATTTTATCACAAATTCCCAGCCGTATTTTTCGCTCAGTTCCAGTGCCTGTTCTTCAGGGGTTCCGCCGTCGCCCCATGTTCCCTCGCCCTGAGGCGATGCTTCAAGGCGATAGCTTATGTCCTTTGGTTCATCTTTTCTAAAAGTTAGAAACCCGAAACGTACTGGCACTTTTGCAAGTTGGTATCCGTTTTGTGCCATGGTTGTAAGCCAGCTTTCAATTCCCTCAACGTCATATGGATGACAGGGAAGGGGACGACGTATATACTTGTTTTCTTTCGGCATAAGTTATCCCTCCTGTTCTTTGGCGGCGTTTTCGGCGTCATAGAGACAGCTTTTCAGTCTCTCAACTTCTTCTTTGTAAGCCTTCAAGCCTCTTTCAGTGATTCGGTAAGTGCGCTTTCTGCCCTCTACGTGAATTTCGACAATATATCTTTCTTTTTCAAATTTTGAAAGGATGGTGTAAAGGGTGGCAGGACCTATCTGCAATCTTCCTTTGGTGCGTTCGTCGATATAGTCTGCAACGTCGATTCCGCACATGGGCTTTTGACAAAATGCCATAAGTACATAAAACATGGATTCTGTCAGTGATTCCATTGATTTGCGAGGCAAAAAACCATCCCCTTTCAAAGCAATATCGTTTAATGATATTATATAACGATATTGCAGTGAGCTCAATTGTTCAACTGCACAAAGATTATGTCTTTCTTTTGTTCAGGTGATTTTTATGGTACAATACCGATATGAATTCGCTGAAAGGAGAATTTTATGAAAAAGCTTATATCTTGGAATGTAAACGGTCTGAGGGCCTGTATAGGTAAGGGATTTTCCGAGGCCATGGCTTCTCTTGACCCTGATGTTATATGTATACAGGAAACTAAATTACAGGCAGGACAGCTTGAAATGCCTGAGGACGAATATTTCCGCTACTGGAACTATGCTGAGAAAAAGGGATATTCAGGAACGGCAGTTTTCACAAAAGATGAGCCCCTTTCCGTCAGTTACGGTTTGGGAGAGTTCCTTGAGGACAATGAGGGCAGAGTAATAACTTTAGAGTTTTCGGAGTATTATCTTATAAATGTATATACTCCAAATGCTCAGCGGGAACTTGCAAGACTCGAGTACAGAATGAAATGGGATGATGCTTTCCGTGAGTACGCTGCAAAGCTTTCTGAGAAAAAGAGTGTTGTTGTTTGCGGCGATATGAATGTAGCCCATAATGAGATAGATCTTAAAAATCCCAAAACCAACCGCGGCAACGCAGGCTTTTCCGATGAGGAGAGAGATAAGTTTACAAAATTTCTTGAGGCGGGCTTTGTAGATTCATTCAGGCATTTTTATCCCGACCTTGAAGGGGCATATTCCTGGTGGTCATATATGTTCAATGCCAGGAAAAATAATGCGGGATGGCGTATTGACTATTTTTGTGTATCCGAGAGCATGAAAGATAAGCTTGTTTCAGCTGCAATACATCCTGAGATTTTCGGTTCAGACCACTGTCCGGTTGAAGTTGTTTTGAATTTGTGAATTTTGTTGTGAGTTTGTAAACAATGGCTGAAAAAATTGAAATTGCAATTTTCCCGTGATAAAATGGAAAAGCGATTAATTATTAATAAAAGAAAATCCAATTAAGGGAGGTATTTCCTTGTCAGATTTTAAAGAAAAAGAAAAGGGCGAAGGTTTGCCGGAGGAGGAAAAGTCGTTGACGACTGATTCTCAGGAAGAAGCGGCAACCTCAGCAGATAATGCAGATAAGCCCGAAAGGGAAAAAACTGAAAAAGAAGAACTTGAAGAGCTTGCGGCGTTGTTTCAGCAGGAGCTTAACAAAGCTAAGGAACAGGCGGAACAAAACGGTTCAATTTCCGATTGGGACAATCTTGCAACTGTAAACCGTACCGTTGAGGGCGTAGAGACTGTGAAAGATGCTGAAAATGAAGAAGTGAAAGCAGAAGAAGTTTCACAGGCGGATGAAGAGAGTGCTGAAGAAATTGATGAGTCACTGTGCATACGCTGCGGAAAGAATGAACGCAAGACCGATGAAAACGGCGAATATATAAGCGATTACTGCGAGGAATGTGAAAAGGCTCGTCTGAAAACTCATGTAAGCTGGATAGGCACGGTGCTTTTTGTTATCGTAGTTGCTGTTATGATTTTTGCCGGAAGAGATTTCGCAAAATCAGCTGACAGCTTTAAATCGGTTTTAGAGGCCGATGCCATGAGATTAGATGGAAAATATACTTCTGCCATGGATGCATATTACACCTGCATTGCTTCCGGAAACGACAGAGGATATGTGGTTAAAAATATGCTCAAGTGTTATGAGGACAACGAAATGATTATGTATGCTTCTCAGATAATTTCACAGCTTGGCTATGACGAGGATACTCTCAGCAAGCCCTGGAATTCATATCTTGAAAAGCTTTACGAAAAAAGCGAAAAACTCAATAACACCTCAACTTATGCCAACCAGGCCATAAGCGATGCGACGGATGAAGATGGAAATATTGATTACGACGCATCTGTTGCCGCTCTCGACGAGCTTGCAGCAAATGAGGATTACGATCCGGCAATTATTCAGTATTACCGTTACTATGCCGCTGCTCTCGCTTCAAAAGACATAGATGAACTTATTGAAATTATTTCTGAAAATCAGGATTATGTAGATGAGTATTCGTGGCTTTTCCTTCCAAAGCTTGCAACTCTTAAAGTAAGAGCAGGGGATTCAGAGGGAGCTTTGGAAATTTGTGATGAAATGCTTAAGCTTAACAGCGAGTCTTACGATGCATATATTATCAGGATTTACAATGCAAGAATGAATAAAGATTACGAAAAAGCTATAGCTGAAGCTGACGCTGCTGCAGAACTCTTTAACGGAAGCGAAGGCGGCGAGGGCGTAACCAGCACCTACGCTTTGGGAGAAATTTACCGTCAGCGCAGCGTGGCGTGCCTGCTTGCCGGTAAGACAGAAGAGGGTATAGAGTATGCTGAGAAATCTCAGAACACATACCAGTCTGTAGACAGCACAAACCTTTTGGGTATCTGCTATATACTCAACGGCGACGAGGAAAAATATAAAGAAACTCAGGAATTCCTTGAAAACTACGGATACGAATATCTTACGGATGTTACCGACTTTAAAGCGGGTAAAACAACCCTCGAAAAGATTTTTCTTGAGGACGGAGGCGAGCTTGATTGAATATGGTAGGATTTATAATTAAGGTGCTCACTTTTCCCGGGGCTTATCTCCACGGTTACTGGGAGCATATAATGTGTAAAACATATGACTGTCCTGTTGACGATAACCGTTATTTTACAAAAGGCGAAATGTGCGGTCACGTTGAACATGAATTTTTCCCGACAGCTGCGAGACAGTTCCTTTTCTGTTTCTTTTCCATGCTCTTTAATCTGTTCTTAGGTTTTGCAATAGGCATCCCGGCAGTTATAAGAATTTTCTTCGTTGGAGGAGAACAGTGGTACCACTATGTAATGCTGTGGCTTGGAATTTCATTCCTTACAAATTTATTCCCACTTATTGACGATGCAATGGCAATGTGGGAGGGAGTTTACGGAACCGATAAAAACATTTTTGTAAAAATTATTGCTGCTCCTATTTATGCAATAATTTATGCCGGAGCATATCTCAATACATGGGGACTTACTCTTATTACAAGCGCTGTTGCACTTTATTATTTCCCTCTTATCGGTATTTTGTTCGTGTAAAAATTTATACTAAACCAATTTGCGGAAACTGCTGCTTCAGGGCGGCAGTTTCCTTTTTATGTAAATATTTGGTGTGCTTTCCGTAGTTATGGTATACTTTAAAAACAGGAAATTTATTTTAACAACAGGAGAAAATTGCGGTGGAGTATAATGATTTTTTGATGAGCGCAGCAAAAAGCGTAGAAACATCCGATAAGATGTTTCTTTCTGCTTTCGGTGTACGTAAAGAGAAAATATGCGAAAATGTAATTATATCTCCCGGCTGGAATCCGGAGCGGATATTTAATATGGATAAAGTGAAAGAGGTAGTAAAATCGAGTCCGCTCTTTGGCTTTAAAGTATGGAATATACCTTTCGGAGATTTAGAGATAACATATGTTAAAACAGGGTACGGTGCACCGATGGTGCTTGATGCAGTGCTGCTGCTTGGTACTACAAAATGTAAAAACATTCTTTTCCTTAGTTCAGTTGGAGCGTTATCTGAAAAATTTAAAATAGGAGATATTGTTATTCCAAAGTATTGTATTTGCGGTGACGGAGCCAGTAGATACATAGGTTCTGAAAAATTTTTACCGGATGTATTTGGAGAAAAAGTTTATCCGGATAATAGAGCTTTAAATTTGTTAACAAATGTTACAGAAAAGTGCTGCTGTGAAGTTAATACAAAATGGCATTCGGGAGAAACTTTTTGTACCGATACAATAGTGGCTCAGTATAGGTATATTGAAGATATAATAAAATCCGGCTGTAACAGTATTGATATGGAATCGGCTGTGTTTTTTAAAAGTGCTAAACTATCAGGTATGTCAGCGGCTGCACTTATGCAGGTTTCGGATAATGCTGTTTTAAATAAATCCCTCTTTACGGATAACATCAGTAAAGAAGAAAAAGCATACCGCAGATATGTGAGGGATAAGATTATTTCTGAGATTATAAAAAACTATTTTAATTAATAAGTTTACCTTTTAAAATTTACTCTTGACTTTTTGTTTTAGCTGAGTTATAATTTCTCTTGCATTTGCGAAATGGACGTTTAGCTCAGTTGGTAGAGCATTTGCTTGACGTGCAAAGGGTCAGCGGTTCAAGTCCGTTAACGTCCACCAAAAGCCTGTATATTTTATACAGGCTTTTTTCTTTTAATGCTTTAGCGGAAAAGTTCTCGTCATGACGAGAACTTAACAACCGCCCGCTATGCGGGTGAGATTAAGGCTTAAGCAAAGAAACATCGATTCTGA